>JAVJSU010000063.1:0-60694 GCA_040219275.1 Aggregatilineales bacterium
CCCTGCTGAAGCAGGCTATCCTTCCCATACGTTTGTGAGAATAGCCCACTTCAGTGGGGTTTCTAAAATCGTTGTAGCATTGGGGTTTAAGCCCAATGTGGAAAAAATTCGACAAAACGATGAAATACCTACCCTTGAAAGGATCTGGGGGCGAGGGGGAAATAACATCTTACTTCTTCCCCGTCTCGAACTTCGTCTTGAATTCACGCACGGCAATCGCTGGCAACGTATCGGCTTGTTTGGCGACATACGCGCCAACAACATCACGATGTTTCTTGATCGCCTCGCGCAAAATCCACGAAATGGCTTTAGTAATCAGCTTGTCGCCTTCGTGCTTCAGGCGCTCTACGTTCTCTAGCGCGGTGGTTATCAGACGACTGTCCTCACTGTCGCGCACCGGCTTGATGAGCAACACCAGACTTGCCCGCCGATGTTGAATTGTCTCACGCTGAGACAGGTCGATCAAAAAGGGTCGCCACGCATCCCACCGTACGAGCACTTCCGCCGCCGTATAATTTGATTGGCATGTTGTATCAATCTCGCGCCAGCCCTCTAGCTGGTTAATCCATTCATCCAGCACAATTAACGGCAACATCTGGCGAAAATTCTTGTACTCACCGAGCAAAAATCCAGCAAACGAACGCTCATCAACCGACTCGCCGCGATAGAGTGCGGTCAACAAACTTTCCCAATCGGCATAAGTCAGGTCGGGATGTGCGCCAATCCATGTTTTTACGAAACCGCGCATGGTCGGGTTGCTTAAGCCGTAATGTTTGTGTGATGAGCCACTCGCATCCGTTCCGTCGGTGGGTTTATCCGCTGGATGGGAGTGGATGAAGTCTCGAAAATCTTGCGCGTAGTCGTCAGTCATAGTCTACTTTCTGGATTAAGTGATCTATGAAACAGTGAGCCACTAATGAGCGATAGAGTTTAAAGTAAACGGAAAGCAATCTGCGGCATCAGGTTTCGCTAAAGTTGTCGAAAATCTGCTTTTTGGCGCTTTCATAGGCTTCTTGAGTGATGAAACCCTGTTGCCTCAGCTTGTTCAACGCATCAAACTGTTGTTGACCGCTAGCGGTGAGCGTAGCAGGTGTGCTTTGCGTCATCTCGCTAGATAGCTGGCGCATCTGTTCATAACTTTGTTGAAGCGCCTCTTGCATCGCTGGTCCTGTTTCACCCATCATGCCCTGTTTCACCGCAACGTAAAATGGCAAAAGCATCAACAGTCCGCCCAGAAAAAATACACCGAAAGCGTAATGGGCGGGTCTTCGCAGGACACTGTCGACATCGCGCTCACGTCCGGTTCCGTCTACACAGCGAAAATGTGTTTCGTTAACGCCGTCAAAAGATTGGTAATCATATTCCATCGTTTCTCCCGCTTCACATGCCAGTGCCTGATGTAGCGGTTTCAACACCGGTACAAACAAATGCAAATCCGTGTTGGGTAGAATCAATATGGGGATGATGATAGCCGATGCCCCGCACATCAACAGCAAAGCAAGAATACTTACGATTCCGCGCCACATAACCCTACTCCTATATTAACTGCTTCAATCAAATCTCTACTTACAACAGTTGCATGTGACGAATGGGTTTTTTATTCGGGCGCTTCCTCTGGTTCGGTTTCTTCCGGCGCTCTGGATTGCTCTATGTCGTCGTTCAAAATGATGATGCCATCTTTATTTTGCTGTAGCCGTGCAGACCAACCCCGCTTGCCGAGCATATCATAGACGTAAAGTTCCTGCACCACAGACACGATAATCGCCAATATTGGCACTGCCAGCAAAATCCCATAAAAACCGAGCGTCACCGCCGCGATCAACTGGAAGGGCAGGAGGATACCCGCAGGCAAATTGAGTTGTCGGCGCATGATATTCGGCGTGACCAAACTGCCTTCGGATTGTTGAACCACCCAATACAAAATCGCCGCAGGGATGACCCTGACCGGATCAACCGCCGCCGTGAAGATCAAAATGGGGAACAAGCCAATATAATAGCCAACATTCGGGATGATGGTCGCCACACCGGCAATCACACCCAGCGCGAACGCATTCGGGATTTGTAATAACACCCCCAGCACCAGCGTCGTACCGATAGTGGTATAGGTGATCGAGATGGATAATCCACCCATCCACGCGGTTACATCTTTGCGGATTTCGTTGATAATCTGGACGACGCGTGCTTCCCGCGCTTTCGGCACAACCGCGATAATCGGGCGATAATATACCAGCGGATCGGCGATCAAATAGCCGGTGATGAGGATAATCAGGATCAAATTCGCCAGCAAACTCCCCACCACATTGCCGATGCCACCGATGATCGGCAGGGCGGAATTGACGATACTCGTGACGTTCAGCGTGCTCAGGTCTAATCTGCGCGTACCGTCATTCGATGTCGTTGTCGTCGGCGTTGTGGGGCGATCCGGAATGGTTTCTGTCGTATCTTGCGTTTCCGTCCCGGTATCGGTGGTGTCTGTCATTTCGGTTGCATCGCCCGTGACGGCATCAATCACCTCAGCTGTATCGCCGGAGAAAATACTGCTCAAGTCGTTATTCAGCAGATTGTTATAATCCTCTAGCGTGAACTCCGGTAAGATTTGACCCACCGTTTCATTCCGTTCACGCAGATCGCCATAAGACTCCACCGCAGACTCCGCCGCAGACGGCAACGAGTTGACCAGATTCGTAAACTGATTCACAAATGGCGGGATGACGATGGCGGCAATCAACACCATGACCACCACGATGAGGCTTAATGTGCTCAATGCGGAAAGACTACGGGGCATTCCCATCCGCTCAAAGCGCCCCATCAGAGAATTCAACCCGACGGAAAGCACCCAGCAGAAAAACACGGTCAGCAGAATGGACTTGAGTTCGATCATCGCGCTGAGGATAAAGACCGAGACAAAAATAACCACTACGACGGTAATGGTGCGCCGCAAAAATTCACCGAAATTCATAATGTTCCTCACAAGCGTGTGATAAGTGGCTATATAAGGTTGATTTTATGCGACTTTTCACATTACGACAAAGTTCTCATGTCGGCGCGAATCCGCAATACATACTCTACAACCCCAACGTCAATGAATTGTTATGCGACGCGTAAGAATTAAATGTCGAGTAGGGTAATGATACGCGATTTGCGCCACTATGTTACACTCTTTGTTTTACGGAACTTCAAACCCTATGACCACCTTAGAAATCGCAGTCACAGAATTAGAAGATGCCTCTGCCTCAGCGTTGGGCGAGGCAGATAGCGTTGAATTGAGTATTGATCTGCACCGGGATGGCTTAACCCCTCCGATGCCGCTTGTCCATGAGGTGCGTCATCAAGTTGCGATTGATGTGCATGTGATTATCCGTCCGCATGACCGCGATTTTATTTACACACCGGACGAAATAGAAGGCATTTTGAGCACAGCCCACACCCTGAACGAAACCACCATAACTGGCATCGTTTTCGGCGCACACTTGCCGGATAGTCGCTTTGATGTTGACCTCGTCAAACGCGTCCGTGATGCCGCGCCTAATCTGCAATTCACACTGCACCGTGCGCTCGATTCGTGCCGCAATCCTGAAGAAGCACTCGACGCGCTACAGGGGACGATTGACCGCGCCTTAACATCCGGTCCGGCGAAAACCGCGTGGGAGGGTAGGGCGGGACTGAAAAAATGGGTGGATGCGTTCGGCACAAAAATCGACTTCATCGCGGCGGGGAGCGTGACCCTCGCGCAATTGCCGGCATTGGTCACCGAAACGGGAGTCTCAGGCATCCATTGCGGGAGCGCGGCACGCATCAATGGGGAAGTTAGTTGGGAGCAGGTTAAGCGCCTGAAAACGGCGATGTCGTCTTAAACCGTCAACTCACACAGCGCCGATCTATCGAGGATGCGTACCATCGGGTAGCCCGCGCTAATCGCCCCCATTTCAACCAGTTCTTTCAGCACCCGGTTCAGGTGGCGAGGAGTCGTGCCGAGCAATGACGCGAGCGTTTCCTTTTCCGGCAACAAAATCACGCTGTCTTCATTATAAGTCGGGTGCGCCAGCATATAGACAGTCAGCCGATTTATCACGGGCAGAAGTTGGTTCATTTGCAGGGTATTCGTCTTATACAATTTCTCTCGCAGTTGATCCAGCAGAAAGCGCAAAAAACGCGGATCATCCGCCCCATAGCGATGCACATACGTGCGGGAAATCCCCAGCATGACCGTTTCCCGCGTGGCGATGACGTTACTATTGATGGTTTCCGTGCTCAGAATCTCCAGATCACCAATCGCGGCGAACGGCTCCGAGACGGCAAAAACCGCCAGCTTGCCATTGAGATGATAATGGTTGCATTGCACCTGTCCCTCCACCAGAAAATAGAGGACATGCTGTTCTTCTTCCTCTATATACACGTTGGTATACGGGCGAAAATGGAACAATTGCAAATAACGCAACAGATTTTCGTTTAGAAATCGCGCCATTTCAAATTGGGAAACATACTGCTGAATCGTCTTGTCAGAATGTGCGACGTGCATCGCCAACCCTCCGCTTATTTGTGCTTGCGTCTAGTGTACCGTAATCCGCCCAAAAAGCTGAGGACATATGTCCTTGAGGCGAAATTCAGATCGTCGTATGCTGTACATCATGAACGAATAACGGATATTACAAAGGAACAAACCATGTTTTTCAAACTTACAACGCAAGAAATGCGCCGTCAACACAATCTACCGTTTGAGGTCGTCACCATGCCAGCGCCTGACGTTGACGAAAAAGTAACGCTTCGCCAATCCACAATCGAACGCATCGCACAGGGCAACGCCATCGCCGAAGCCGAGCAGATCGCCTATCGCAAATGGCGTGGATATTAGGGTGATTGGTCGACTATGAGGAATAAACTCACAAAAAAAATCCCCTTCGCCTAAGAGCGGAAGGGGAAATGGTGTTGAAGGCGGTTCGGGTTAATCTTCTACCGGCAATTCCACCGTTTTTGGCGTTTGGTCTTTCGCCAGTTCCAACCACTTGAGTGCGGGCTTATCATCGGTAAACAGCATAGCGCGTAGACCAAATGGACGGTAAGTGTCTATAAATTCTTTGATATTTAGCATCGCCATAGCACGTGGTGGAACAACTACCGCCCAATGTTGCCATCCAGCTTCCAGCACTTGAGGGAACCAGATCGTCTTTGCCCACTCTGTATCAGCTTCTGGCAAAACGGCATTCATCCGATCATCAGACAGCCATTTGTGTGCCCCATATTTTCTAAAAACCTCTAGCCCTTCGTTTAGAACTTCACGAAAAACTACACCCTGTACGGTTCGATGAAAAACATGGTGTACGATTTTAGTATCGGGATGATACATCAGGGTAGCGTGTTCGTTATCCAGGATTATTTGTGTCGTGTCCATGAGCCGTGTATCCTTTATTTGAAATGTTAGTTAATGACGATACTAAAATATTACGTTATATTTTTACCATGGATAATTAAGGTTTTGCTCATTTGTGAATCACGTTCCAGATGAGTCCTCATTGATGCTATCTAAAACACACTGATGCTATACTTATGCGTATCGAATAGGGACCGTCTTCAACAGATGACAAGTTGACATAGAATATGACCACAAACACGCTCGCAGAAGCCATCAAGTTACGCGAAGCAGGGCAGTATGAACAGGCGCACCGAATTTTGCAGGCGCTCCACACCGCCGCGCCGGACGATCCACAGGTGAATTTTCAGCTTGCGTGGTGGCATGATGCACAGGGTTTAGAAAACGATGCCGTGCCGTTTTATGAGAAAGCCATCGCCAACGGGCTTAAAGATGAAGAACGACGCGGCGCAATGCTCGGTTTGGGCAGTACCTATCGCTGTTTGGGGCGTTATGATGATGCGGTGCGGATTTTGCGCGATGGCATGACCGAATTTCCGGAGGCAGGGGAGTTCCCTATATTTTTAGCGATGGCGCTGTATAACACAGGCGAACATCACGAAGCCATGACCATGCTCCTGAAAATCATTCTGGATACCACCACCGACGCGGATATTTTGAGTTATCGGAAAGCGATTGCCTTCTACCACGACAAACTCGATGAAACATGGATTTAAGGATTGATCATAACCACTTTATTTCAATCGCTTTTTTATTGCGTCTACCTCCAATTAGACGCAATAAAATATAGACTGATTTTTCGACTTATCGAGGCTACACAGATCGACTTCACACAAACAGACATGATGGCTGTTTAAACTAAGCGGAAGTGGTCAAGTTTCAACGACAGTTCAAATGCTGGATGCGCTTATGCGAATTTATGATTGCTCAAAATCTGCGGACACTAGAAAAAAAAGAGCGCCTCCAACGATGAAAGCGCTAACGTGAACTCGTTTTGCATTCGGGTTGGGATAAAAATTTCGACGATCCCCCTACCCCGATTTTGAACTTCGTCTAAAAAACCAGATTTTGAAATCGGTTAATTTTCGACTGATTCTGCATAGGCAACGGAATCTAACGCATCATCAACCGTGTCAAACCACAAAATTTTCGCGGTACCCATCGAATTTAGCACACTGGAGATCATTCTCGCGCTTCGATTTGATCCGACTACGAGCCATTGATTAAAGTTTTGCTGACGACTAATGCGTAGCGAATTGTTAATTGTGACCTGTAATGGAAACGCTGGATCGGCACGAATATCAACAATCACGTAGATCGGCGCATCGGTTGATTGAATTTTATCTGTCAAGGATTCATAAGCACGGATCACGGTTGAGGTATTAGGTTTGGATCCCCAGCGCATCTCGAATACACCTTTGACGACATGCGTGATAATTTCAACATCGGTATAGTGAACGTCTGGTGTAGGCATTTTTGATTCCTTATTTAGCGTTTGCTTAAATTCAATAGTTACATTGTAATATAACGCAACATTACAGTCAACTGATCTTTATTACGATTTATGAATAAAATATGAAAATTGTCACTCCATAGAATCAAAAATCGCGTTGCCCGTAAAAACCAGACAACGCGATCCAATATAGTAAAACTGCCCTACCCTCATGACCGGATTAAGGCTCTAGCACCATGACGGTTGCAAAGCACATTTCATCCTCTGTGCCTTCGCCCCACACCACATACCGGGGATCATCTGCCAGCGTATTGTCCCATGTGCAGGACATCCGCATCACATCCCCGCGATTGATGACGAGTGGCTCCATCAGTTGATAGCGATCCTGCCAGTGGAAATCCCACGCAGGAATATCCAGCACCATCACGGAATCGTCGGTGTCGGGATTGAGTTCCAGTTCAAAGTGAACGCCCAATTCGTGCATATGCCCGAACACGCCCATCACGGTCAATGGTAACGGAATAGTATAATCGCAGGACGTGGTCGCATCTTCGCCGACGTTATCAGCATAATCCGCGATGGTCTGCCCGCAGGCACGTAACAATGCAGACGGACGTAGTGCAAGTGTAAAATCACCATAAAGCTCCGCGGAACGGGCAATCGCCACATCACGATCACACTGTTCGCCTGTCACGCCCGTCGGACACGGAATTTCTACCGGCGCTTGCAATTCAAACGTCAACAGGCGCTGTAAATCACTGTCGCCGTCCGCATATTGCATCTTTACGGCGGTTTGATCGGCTTCACGATTGCTCAGCAAATTATAGTGAATTTGAATAATATACGTATCACCCGGTTCTACCCAATAGCCTGTGCCTTCAGGAAACACGGTTGGGAATGTACCCGGTGTCCATGTGCCGAGGAATTCTTCATCAGAGTTATTGACGTTCGTCCCCGTGTAACACGACCACCCTATCCGCCCGTCGGCATAATTCAGGCGTTCAATTTCAGCCGTTGCGGAGCTATCCACCAGATAAATAATGCCGTGATGCACCTGAGAGGTCACGTCCGGCAAAAATTCGTAGCCCGTCAGGAAAACGGGTGCTTCAATGTCCGGCGTAAAGGCGAAACAGCGATAATCATCATCGACATTTTCTTCCGGCACATAGGGTTCGTCGATCTGCAAAGTCTGGTCTGCGCGCACGTCGGAGAGCGCGAACGCCGCTTCCGGTTCGACGTAATCCGCTTCATCGCCCACCGGAGCGCCTGCCGCCGCCCATGCCTGAATGACCGCCATTTCGTAATCGCTCAAACTACGATCATGTTCCATCGGGAGGGACGCTTGCGACGGCATCCACGGGGGCATGTAACGAATTCCGGTTAAATAGGCGAAATCTTCATAGGAATTGAGCACGTCCTCATCGGCGAGCGAAATCTCACCGGAAATTTGCCCTTCTGTGTGGCACGCCATGCAATTATCGGCGATGATGGGCTTCACATGCTCGTAAAACGTAGGGGTAAAATCCAAAACAACATCACTGGTTTGTACTTCGTCATCATCATGATCGTCGTCGTCATCGCCATGTGCCAATAGGATCATACTGCTGGCAACCAGAAGCAGGACGGTGAATAACACGCCTAAATAGCGGACTGTTCTCATACAATTACTCCTCGAAAACACTGATTATCTAGTGATACATACGTAAGGGCAAGCGCTTAGTTGCAGATTTTACACAAATTTAACGCCTATGCGGAGCGCCTCCCCTGCCCGCGCAGACCTCATTGTAAAACTTTTTTCGCGCATGTTACGTAAAGACTCATAAATCAACACAGCATACGCAAACTGTGAGGGGGTCACGGTGAATCTATTGATGAAGAGCATCCAGAACCAATTTCATCACCCGCAGGGACTCGCCGGACGCATCATCGGTGCGGTGATGGCGATTGAAAACCGCGAACGCATCGAATGGGCGATCCAGCAAATGCACATTCAACCCGACGATAACCTGCTGGAAATCGGCTTTGGTCCCGGTCTGGGGATTGAATACGCCGCAAAACAGGCAAAACATGGATTTGTGGCGGGCGTGGATGTCTCTATTGTGATGGTCAAGCAGGCGAGCAAACGCAATCAGTCCGCAAAAGTTGACCTGCGCTATGGGAGCGCCGAGCACATCCCTTTCCCCGATGACTCATTTTCGCTGGTGTATGCCATCAATTCGTTTCATCATTGGGACGATCCACACAGCGCATTTCAGGAAATTCAGCGCGTCTTACAGGCGAATGGGCGGATGGTCATCGTCGAACAGCCCCCTACCCGCGTCACCGAAGCGAGCGTCATTAATGCCCGCGGACGGACGATCCAAACGGCGCTCTTAGAGGGTGGATTTTCGCATGTGAGCATGAAAAGCGCGTCACTCAGTCGCGGGTGGACGGTATTCGTCGAGGCGCGGTGCTGAACGCCTGATTTTCGCATGAACAGCAGATGAGAAATTCGCCGCCAGATGGTACACTATAGAGGAAGATCACAGGCGGAGAAAACCACAACATGGCAGTCAAGCGCATTTTGCGTTTCCCGGACGAAGAAGCACGGCTACGAAAACCGTCCGAAAACGTGAAGAAGATTAACTCAAAAATACGCACATTGGTGCAAGATTTAAAAGACACCCTCGCCACCTACCCCGGCGCAGGTTTGGCGGCTCCGCAGATTGGCGTGCATCAACGCGTGGCACTCGTCCGGCTCGGTCAGAATGAGGGAGCACTGCAACCGCCGCTGACGCTCATCAATCCTGAAATTTTGAGCGAAGGTCCGTTGAGCAAAGGGTTTGATGGATGCCTGAGCCTGCCAAAAATTGCTACATGGGATAGCCTGCGCCCGTCATGGTTGCGCTTTCGGGCGATGGGCGAAGATGGCGAAACCTTCGAGATGCGCGTAGAGGGGATTAATGCCATCGTTGTGCATCATGAAATCGACCATCTGGACGGCATCTTCTTTCTGGATCGCCTGAGCGAAGACGCGAAATTATTTATCGCCATCGAAACGCAAGACGGCGAAAAAATGGTCGAGCTGGATTCGCTGGCATTTCGTGGACTCACATCGCCGCCCGCAAAAGACAGTAATCCGTAGTTCAGCACGTGACGCAACGCATTTTCCTTGATTGCTAGTCAGCAATTCAGCTCGTCAGTTGCTCAGTAAAAGATTCATTGTGCACATTTCAACCTGTTTTATGCTGAATAGCTGATAGCTGAGACGCTAAAGAGGTCTTTCTACACGCGTTGCCGAAAAAGCTACTTTTCACAACTACCTAGCAATCAGTGTATCGTGTCCAACCGCCCTACCCTGCGCGCTACACCCAGCCGTCGTTGTTGGAGTCATAAGTCTGGCGGGCGCGTTCCACATCATCAAAATAAGTTTGCGACCACTGACACATTTGCGTTAAGTGGCTGACCAACGCATCTCCAGCAGATGTGATACTATACTCTACGCGTGGCGGTTGCTCTTGATAATCGACACGGTTCAGGATGCCGTTTCGTTCTAATTTACGTAACGTCTGCGTCAGCATTTTGCGCGTAATTTCTGGAATATGCCGGAGCATCGAGCCGTAGCGATTATGCCCCGCACGGATAGCATGGAGCACTTCGACCACCCATTTATCCGAAACCAGCGCGATGGCATCGGCTGAATTCGCGGTCTGCCCCTGCGATTGTTCAGCAATCTGTTCGGCGTTGATTTGTTCCGGTACGTTGTCACTCATAATGTCGCCCTACCTATGTTTACGATACACCCATCTCCTTGTATAGGCACCCGAAAGTGCCTATTCCACACGCCGATTATAAACTGCTAGATTAATTTTGAAAAAATATCAGCCGTCTATTCATGGACTATTAAGGAGCGCAGAATGAAAATTGGGATTATTGGAACAGGGCGAATCGGAAGCACACTCGGCAACTCATGGGCGGATGCCGGACACGAAGTCATGTTCGGCGCACGCGACCCGCAAAACGTCAAGCTAGACCTCTCCGCGCTGATCGGCACGTTTAATGACGCGGTTGATTTTGCAGAAGTCGTGGTGTTCGCCATCCCCGGTAGCGTGATGATCGACACGGCAAAATCGTTCGATCTGGGTGGAAAACTGGTGATTGATTGCACCAACGGCGGCGGTTCACCGGAGAAAACCGGAGTCCAGCAACTGGCGGAAAATCACCCATCCGCGCGGGTGTTCAAAGCCTTCAACACGCTGGGATTTGAGAACTTCGCCCAACCAAATTTTGACGGTACACCTGCGGATATGTTATTTATAGGTGACGAAGCCAAAAAGCAAGTCGCCGCACAACTCATCAGCGATGCTGGATTACGCCCCGTTTATGTGGGTGATCTCAGCAATCATGACATTCTTGACCTCAAAATGCGCCTGTGGTTCCGCTTATCGCAACGCTTCGGGCGACACACCGCGTTTTCAATTTTGACCGACACAACCGACCTCATTTAATGTAACTCAGGGCTTAGACTTATGACCGAACAGTACAACGTGTATAAAAATGCCATCACCGGCGCGACTGAAAATCCCGTCATCCAGAACCCCGACGCGATAGATGAAACCTTCGCCCAATCCGCCAACGAAACACTGCATAATGCGGCGGAATTGGCGCGGGTGTTGATCGGCGCACATCAGAGTGCCATCGCCATCATCGTCGAGGGTGATTGGTCATCCGTGCGGAAGTATTTTTCACTGTCGGAGAAATATGTAGAGTGGAAAGATTACAGCGCGCCCGCCGTCGGCTATGGCATCCACAACTGGATTCTGCAACATAACCAACCCGTGCGCTATACACAGGCGGAACTAGAAGCGCATCCCGAATGGAAGAATTTCGGCAAAGAATCATCGAAACACCCGCCCATGCGTGGCTGGCTAGCGGCTCCGCTGGTGGATAGCACGGGCAAAAATTGGGGCGTGTTCCAGCTATCGGACAAAAACGAAGGCGACTTTACCGAAGCCGATGAAGCCCATTTTGTGATGCTGGCGCGGCTCGTCTCTCAGACGTTAGAGGCGCTGTGGCAGGTTCGGAATATGCAGAAAGGTTACAACGAATGAGCATCGCATCAACCATCACACTCAACAATGGCGTGAACATCCCCCGCTTAGGACTCGGCGTGTATCGCAGTCCGGCGGGGGACACGACCATTCAGGCGGTCAGCGCGGCGCTGGAAGCGGGCTATCGTCATATTGATACCGCGATGATTTATGGCAACGAACGCGCCGTCGGTAAAGCGGTGCGAGAAAGTGGCATCCCGCGAGATGAGGTCTTCGTAACGACCAAACTCTGGAACGACGATCACGGCTACGAGTCCGCGTTGCGTGCCTGTGACAAAAGCCTATCCGAGCTTGGATTGGATGTGATTGACCTGTATTTGATCCATTGGCCCCTGCCGGAAAAACGCCTCGACACATGGCGGGCGTTCGAGAAATTGCTGGCAGATGGCAAGGTCCGCGCAATCGGCGTGAGCAATTACATGGCGCATCATCTGACGGAACTACTGGCGAACAGCGAGACCGTTCCGGCGATCAATCAGATCGAGCTATCGCCCTATAATTACGGCTATCGTCAGAGCACGGTGGATGTCTGTCGTGAAAACGGCATCGTGCTGGAAGCCTATAGCCCGCTGACCAAAGGGCGTAAACTCAACGATCCTGCGCTGACTGCCCTCGCCGCCAAATACAACAAATCCGCCGCGCAAATTTTGATTCGATGGGTGATTCAAATTGACGCGGTTGTGATTCCGAAATCGGTCAATCCGGTGCGCATCGCGGAAAATGGCGACGTGTTCGATTTTGAGATCAGCGCGGACGACATGGACGCATTGAACGCGCTCAACGAAAATCTCGTCACCGGCTGGGATCCCACCGACGCGCCGTAATCCCGAAAATGGTGTATGCTGAATGGAGATAAGATCATTCAGCATAAGGACATAACGCAATTGAGCAAATATGGATTATGTGGCAAGTTCAGCACCGCGCCGGAAAATCGGGATACGCTGGTGGACATCCTCAGCAAAGCCGCCGACTTGATGAAAACCGCAGAGGGTTGTCAGGCGTATATCGTCTATTGTGATGTGGACGACGCGGGTGGCGTGTGGGTCACGGAAATTTGGGACTCCGAGGAAGCACACGACCAATCACTCAAAATTCACGGTGTCGCGGATTTAATCGCCAAAGCACGCCCGATCATCACAGGTGTTCCGGTGTCGGGTAAGCTGACTCCGGTGCATGGGGTCGGTTTGTAAGCGGGATTTGTAAATGGATACTCAAGATGCGCTGATGAGGCTGTTAGTTGGTGGCGTGTTCGCTATTTTTGGGATTTATACACTACTCAGCGGTAATATCCACATCGGTTTTGGCATTGGCACAGGATATAGCATCAAACTATCAGGACGACGCGCACTACTTTTCGGAGCATCATTGCTCATCGGAGGCGCGCTTTTTGGTTTATCATTCGTCTTGTATTGGCTGGATGATCTACTCTCGACTGGCATTTTTACTAACTTACCCTCGATAGGCGTTCTAATAACCGTTTTTGGACTTTTCGTAATAGGGTTTCCGTCCGCTATTTTTCCAGATGAACAAGATCATAGTACTCCGAAACAACCGCACCGGAAAATTAAGTACGAGAAGAATGAGGCTATTATTTCGGTAGACAACACGAACATTGCCGATTCCGATGAGTAGTCCTAATCACTCCAGATAGGATCAGTCATTGAAGAAGATTGACCTGACGACGAAATTTCTTGAAGCGAAACAACATTCGGCACATTGGACAGAAGCGAAATTTCGAGCGTTCCTTCAGCAATTTACGGACGCTGGTTTCGTAATCAATTGGGATGATACTGTAATCGAAAAATGGGCGCGTATTTTCTTCGAGCAAAAAAGTCAGGCGGTTGTCTCGTTGAGATTTCCGGTAATCCTTATTCATGCTGAATACGACACGAAAATCTCGCCCTATTTGACAGATGCAAACCTCACGGTCGTCTGGTCTGAGGATTTTGTCGGTGAATATTACAGGATAGATCGCTACAATGAACTATTCCCCGATTGTGACTCTGACGCGTTTGATCCTAAAAGTTTCTCGCTAGACCAACTTATCTACGCGACCATGACCTAACACATCAGAAAATACTGTCTTCTAAATGAACAATAAACGACGATTTTCGTGATACAGTTAATTCAACTGTAATCTAAGAGAAGGTTGATTCAATGAGCGTACATATGACGACCCGCGGCGACGTAAGCAATGGCTTTGAAGCGGCGGCAAAAGACCTCGAACGGGCGGCGGCACACTTACGCCGTGCGGCTGAATATATCCACGATAATGATCTACCGCATACCTGCGTTCAGGTGATCGCCACACAGGGCGAATTGGCAAAAGTCGCCGAGGTGATTAACGCCTTCATCCAACTTCAAGCCGACGCGCCGGACATGCAATAGATGGATGAGACACACTTCAACGCGTGATTGCTCGCATTGCGTGATGTGCGTATCAAGATGCACCTTTGCCAGATCGGTAGGATAGACATTACAATCTAGCGATCTAATACCAACCATATGTAAACAAGTTCTGTATTTTGTAGGTTTCTGACCTCTAAATATAAGACGCGCTTAATCCTGATTGGTATAAATCCCACAAAGGAGCACAAAGATGACAACGCTATTGGTTGGCGCAACCGGCGCAACGGGTCGATTACTTTTGAGGCAACTGCTGGATCGTAGCGAAACCCTCAGGGTCATTGTGCGGTCACCCCAAAAGCTACCCGAAGACATCAAGAACCACGACAATTTATCCGTGATTGACGCAAGTGTGCTTGATCTTAGCGACGAGGAAATCGCCCAACACGTCAACGGCTGTGATGCTGTCGCGGCATGTTTGGGGCATAACATGAGCTTTAGTGGCATCTATGGTCAACCGCGCAGGCTTGTGACGGATGCTACCCGCAGATTGTGCGAAGCCATCAAAGCCAACACGCCCGATCAGCCGGTCAAATTTGTGCTTATGAACACGGCGGGCAATAGTAACCGTGATCTATCCGAGCCAGTTTCCTTTGCCCATCAATCCGCCATCACCTTAGTCCGCCTGCTGTTACCTCCGCATACCGATAACGAGAAGGCATCGGATTATTTGCGCGTTGAGGTCGGTCAGGACGATCCGATGATTGAATGGACAGTGGTTAGACCGGACAGCCTGATTGATGTTGATGCAGTGACCGACTATGAGGCACATCCCTCACCGACCAGAAGCGCACTCTTCAACCCCGGCAAAACCAGTCGAATTAACGTTGCACATTTTATGGCGGATCTCATCACCGAAGACGAGATCTGGAACAAGTGGCAGGGACAAATGCCCGTGATCTACAATAAAGAATAGGGATCGGTCAATAGTTTTCGTACTTTAGCGCGTGGTTGCCAGCAATTGCGTGATGAGCGTTTCGAGGTGCACCTTCGCCAAATCGGGGAATGATAGATCGGCGTGGGAGACATTCGCCGTGCCCAAACCGACTGTGTAAAATCCGGCGTTGCGTGCCGCGTCTATGCCACCGTCAGAGTCCTCAAACACGATGGCTTCGCGCACCCCTACCCCCAGCGCACCTGCCGTCCACACAAACACATCGTAGGCGGGCTTGTTGTTGATGACGATGGCGGGATCACCAATCGCGTCGAAGGTCTCCATCAGTCCCAATTTTATCAGCGCCGGACGCACGTTTCGGCTGGCGGAGGCGATGCCCAGTTTCATGCCCTGCCCTTGCGCCTGTTCGAGGATGCGCGTGATGCCGGGTAAGCGATGCTCCGGTGTAAAATTGTTCAGATGATCGTGGAAATAATCGTTTTTGCGTTGCATCCAAGCCTGTGCGGTGGCTTCGTCGATTTGCTGTCCGTTGAGCAGACGGCGCAAACTTTCACGACGGGTTACGCCACGTAATTGGTCGTTAATCTCGCGGGAGAAATGCAAGCCTTCTTCCTCGGCGAGGCGCTTCCACGATTGATAATGATATTCGGCGGTATCGGTAATCACGCCGTCGAAGTCGAAAATGAGTGCTTTGATTGTTCGGGTCGTCATGAAATCGTCATTTTTCGCTAGAGATGCCACAAAAGTCTACTCTAATGAAGCGTGTGTGTCGATTGTCAGCTTGTTTTAGGTTGTGGTTGTGCTACTTCAATTTCGCTTCATCAACCTCTCGCCTTTTTCCTGCGTAGTTTGTACAATCTACAAGGTTTCGAATACTTACAAACCTTATAAGGAGCTAATTTAAATGAAACGTTTTATCCGTAGTGCATTATTGTTAAGCCTGCTAGCAATGGTCTTGAGCCTGCCCGTGTTCACTTCCGCGCAGGATGACCCCATCACCGTCGCCGTGATGACCCCCTTCCTCGCCCAACCCGGCACGCAATTGATGGTGGAAGCCTTCGAGAGTTATGCCGCCGATCTTGGCTGGGAAGTGAATGTGATTGATACCGCCGATGATGTTGCCGCGCTCGTCAGCCGGATGGAAGATGTCGCAGTGCAGGGCGTGGATGCAGTCGTCATCAATGTTGACCCGACACAGGTCAGCGCAGGGTTGCAAGCCTTGAGCGATGCGGGCATTCCGGTTTTCGGGATGGATTCCGGCGCGGATGGTCTGCTGATTACCAACGTCACCAGCAACGGCTATGTGATGGCGGCGGAAACGGCAACCTATGTGGTGGATCGTCTGAACGGCGTGGGCAATGTGGTCATGTTCATCTTTGAACCCTACCCGCCCGTGCAACGTCGTGGCGCGATTGCCCAATCCATTTTTGACAACACGCCGGACATCACCGTTCTGGACGCGATTACGCCAAACTTCGATAACGGTCCGTTGGAAGGTGCACGCAATGCGATGGAAGCCGTTCTGACCGCCAACCCCGAACCCGGTAGCATCAACGCGGTCTGGGCGGCATGGGATGATCCCGCACTCGGCGCTCTGCAAGCCATCGAAGAAGCCGGACGTGGCGATGAAGGTATCGTGATTGTCGGCATCGACGCGACCAACCCCGCCCGTGAAGCCATCGCCGCCGGTGGTAGCTTTGAAGCGACTGTCGCGCAGGATTTCGCCGGCATCGCCCAAACGGTCGCCGATCAAATCGCGGTCTATCTGGATGGTGGCGAAATCACCCGTAGCAACATCTATGTGCAGACCACCCTCGTCACCGTCGATAATGCGATGGGTGAATAAACATTAGCGACAAAAATATTTGCCGTAGGGGCGCAATATATCAAACCGCCCCTACCCAATCGGTAAGAAATAATTATAGCCTTGATTGCTAGTCAGCAATTCAGCTAGTCAGTTTCTCAGTAAAAGCATTCATTTAGGCACATCACGACCTATTTTTAGCTGAACTGCTGATGGCTGAGACGCTAAAAAGGTCTTTTTTACATGAGCTTCTGAAAAAAATAGCTTTGATGATACCAATAGCAATCAGGGTAATTATATCTTTTGTAATCCTCATTCTTATAAAAAATCTGTCTGATACCCAATGTCCCAAAATATGACCTCCCCTACCCTGCTCCATATCGAACACGCCAGCAAAAGCTATAACGGCGTTCCGGCGCTGATCGACGCACAACTAACTTTACACAGTGGCGAGGTGCACGCGCTGATCGGCGAAAATGGCGCGGGCAAATCCACGCTGATTAAGTTGATGGCGGGTGTCGTCCCGGCGGATCGTCTCGATGTGTGGATGCGCGGCGAACCCGTGCAGATTAGCAGTCCACAAACGGCGACAGCGCTCGGATTGCGCTTCATCCATCAGGAGTTGAATGTCGTCCCATCGCTCAATGTCGCCGAGAATATTTTTACTAATCAGCCCTACCCGTCCTTTATAGGCACATTCGTCAATTGGCGGGCGCTATATAAGGAAGCGAGTGCGATTCTCGAAGCGACAGGCATCACGCATATCAACCCGCGTGAATTGATGGCAAATCTCAGTCCGGGCGATCAAATGCTGGTCAAAATCGCCAGCGCATTTACCGGTATGCAAGCGGGCGAAACGGCGAATGTTTATGTGATGGACGAGCCGACGGCATCGCTCACCGGAGAAGAAGCGGCGACCCTGTTCCGCGTGATTGAACGCCTGAAAGCACAGGGATGCGCGATTTTATACGTGTCGCATCGGCTGGATGAAATTTTCGCCATCGCCCAAAAAGTGACCGTGATGCGTGACGGGCGCGTGATTACGACGCAGAATATCGAAGATACCTCGCCGCCGGAACTGATCCAATTGATGACCGGACGCGACCTGAAGCACGTGTATCCAGCGCGTGACCTGCCCTACCCTGAGACGATTTTGCTGGATGTACATGGACTGAGCACGCACGCCGTCCACAACATCTCGTTTTCGCTCCGGCATGGCGAAATTATCGGCATAGCGGGGCTTAACGGATCAGGACGGACGGAACTATTGCGGGCAATCGGCGGCGCGGATGGCTTAACAGGCGGATCAATCACGCTGAATGGCGGCGCGATCAGCCTGAATTCGCCAACGCAGGCATGGAAACGGGGCATCGCGCTGGTGCCGGAAGAACGCCGTTCGCAGGGGTTGGTCATCTCGCGCAGTATCGCGGACAATATCACCCTGCCCCACCTGCACGATTTTAGCCTCGGCGGTGCGTTTCTCAATCGTCGATTGGAACGCGACATCAGTCAGGATTCCGGCGCGACGGTGAAGCTCAAGACCACCGGAACCGGGCAAACAGTGCGCGAACTGAGCGGGGGCAATCAGCAGAAAGTGGTGTTTGCGCGGGCGCTGGTCAAAACGCCGAACGTGCTTTTGCTCGACGAACCGACGCGGGGCGTGGATGTGGGCGCGAAGTATGACATTTACGCGCTCATCCGGCAGATCAGCGCGCAGGGGACGGGCATCCTGATGGTGTCGTCCGAATTACCGGAATTACTGGGCATGTGTGATCGCATTCTGGTGCTCAAAGAGGGGCAACTCATCGGGGATGTCTCGCCGGAAGGCATGAGCGAAGGCGATCTGCTGACGCTGTGTTACGGCGAAAGTTATGTCAATGGGTAGGGGATTAATGAGGGTTTCACGCCGATCTTGCGTATATAACCTGAGTTCTGCTTAAGGTGAACATCTGCGAAAAAGAGCTTTTAGCCGTTAGCTTTTGGCTTTTAGTTTGAAGAAACGCTTTTTTCTAAAAGCTAAGAGCTACGATCTTCGTGGTCTTTTATCGCAAAACAACTGTCATTCATGATCGTTTGCTTATCCAGAACTGAGGTTATCGAGTGTAGAGGTCGGTTATGCTGAAATCATGCAGACGTATCGTGTTGGGACTGCTCATTTTGCTGGTGGGATCATGTGCGTTGGTGTTTTTATACTACAAAATCGCGCTGGATAAGCCGGGATTTTTCCGCCAATTTGAGGACGAGGTTGCGGTTAGAGACTATTTACTGGATGATCTCACGTTAGGCGAGACGGATCGAGATGAAGCCATTGCGTACATGCACGAGCATTTATCGCGAGATGAAACGTGTAGTGACTTACGCGATTCAACAGTGGATTACTTTTCATGCCGTCGATCTGGTTGTCCGGCTGTAACCGATGAAACGGTCAACACCGAAATGTTTTGCTTAGTGCGCTACAAGTATGTTCTCGATGGCGAATACCGGATTGCCTTATACTTCGAGTATGAGACGCTTTTAGACCTTGAAGTCGAGTGGATATACCTTTTTCCTTAGTCAACAGAAACGCTAGAGAAGAAATAAGCACCTGAAACCCATTGGCTAAAAACAGTGTAAAACCCGCCTGAAGGCGGCTCATTTGGGCGACTATTCGGTGAAATCAGCCCACTTTAGTGGGGTTTTTAGTAAATTAGCATAGGGGGTTTAGCCCTATGTGCTGTCTAACAATAACAATATCTCCTGGCGCGCGTTGCGTCATGGCGGTTCAACTTTAAAAGGAATTTTATGGATACGACTTCAACAGTGACGACCACCCCACCCCGCGCACGGATCACATGGTCGCGGACATTGCGGCGCTTCGGCACATTGCTCGGATTTCTGGTGATCGTCGCCGTGTTCTGGTGGCAAAAGCCGGACACGTTCATGACCGTGCAGAATTGGATCAACATTACGCGCCAGATGAGCATTCTCGGTGTGGTCGCCTTTGCCAGCACAATCGTCATGGTGACGGGCGCGTTTGACCTCAGCGTGGGGACGATGGCAAGCATGGCGGGAATCATCGCCGCGACTCTGCTCCAACAGGGCGAAACGATCCCGACGGCGCTCGGTATTGCGTTGCTGGCGGGGATCGTCGGCGGATTATTCAACGGGATTCTGGTGGCGTATATTCGCATCACGCCGTTCGTGGCGACGCTTGGCACATTGACGCTCTTTAGCGGGCTGGCGTTACGCATCAGTGGCGGGACGACCATCTTCGGGCGGGCTATACCGGAAAGCATCGGCACGTTCGGGCGCGGTGGCATCGAACTGGGGATGCTCAACGAACAACGCCTGCTCCTGCCGAATTTGACGATTATCGCCATCCTCGCGCTGTTTATCATCTGGGTGGTGCTGGAGCAAACCGTTTTCGGGCGGCGATTGTATGCGATTGGCGGCAACGCAGAAGCGTCCCGCCTGGGCGGTATCCGCGTAAGATTGTTGACCCTATTCGCGTTTGTGCTGAGTGGATTGGGCGCGGCGATTGCCGGCTTGATGCTGTTAAGTCGGCTTGCCACCGCCAACCCCACGCAAGGCGACGGCTTGATGCTCAACGCGATTGCGGCGGTCTTCCTCGGCATGACGATGAGCGAAGAAGGCGAACCGCATGTGCTCGGCACTCTGCTCGGCGTGTTGATTCTGGGCGTGCTGAGTAACGGCTTGACGCAAATGCAGATCAACACCTACGATCAGCAAATCCTGACGGGCGCAATTATCATTCTCGCCGTGACCATCAGTAGCCTATCCCATCGCGGGCGAGGATGATGCAGTTTTGGACGAAACCGAACGCGAACCTCAGGATACACTTGCCTGAGTCATGATATACTACAACAAAATTGGTGACGAGGGTCTGGCATGGTTATTTCAGAGCAACCAATCACAAAAGAAGCCTTTTTCGATTTTATTCAACAGCCGGAAAATGCAGATCATGACTATGAACTGATCGAGGGAAGGATTGTAGCGGTGGTTTCGCATGGAGAATCTTCGGCTTCTGCGCTTCGTATTGGTGGGTTATTCACCATCTTTTTAATCAATCATGACATCGGGCGCGTAACGGGCGCGGATGGCGGATACATAGTGAACGGTTATCCCTATATTCCTGATGTCGCCTATATGTCGTATGCGCGACAAGCCGAACCTGAATATGATCGTGGCTATAATATCCTCGCTCCCGATCTTGCGGTAGAAGTCCTCTCCCCCACTGATGGCGACATTACCCCGAAAGTAGTGAATTATCTCAACGCTGGCACAGTCGTCTGGGTTGCAAATCCGGCAACCTATGTCATTACGGTTTACGTTCCCGGCGAAAAACCCGATACGCGAATCATCGGGCAGACATTGAGCGGTGGTGATGTGTTGCCCGGTTTCAGCATCGCCGTAAAAGATGCCTTCCCCGACTACAAATCTGAATAACCTCTCGCATCGCGGGCGACAAATTTCGCTACATCCCCTGAAGCACGCCGACCAGAATAATCGCCACGCCGACGATACTCGCCACCGACGAGAGACCACCAAGCGCCAATGGCAAACGGCGGTTTTCTGCGAATTCGTCTTTTGTACCCTGCAACCAGTTGATCGTATCTTTGGCGTTGAGGAGCAGAGACGCAATTACCATCAGCCACGCCGCGAGGTTTTCGACGCCCGCGCCCAATGTCGAGACGCTCATCGCCAGCGCCAGACTAATCAAAATCGGTCCCCACATCAGCGCACCGACGTGCAGAATACGCAGATATTTCGAATAGGTCGGGCTTTTTTGCCGGATGATGCTTGCCGGAATGCCAGTGAGCAAGCCGTAGAGGATGTTCAATACGCCGCCGAGAATGAGAATCTTCGCTGAGTCTTCCATGTGTGAGTCCCTTTTAGTTGTGAAAGTAAAGTACCCACCAAAATTGTGTTGAGGCTGTTGGGAGTACATGCCTTATGAGAAACTAGTGAAGTATACTTTATTTGCGAGCGGTATCGTAAAAACTCACTGGATTATAGGTGAAGCAGATGAAAAATACGGAACAACGCCCACCGATAAAGACCATCAAAACAGGTGCTGAGCTACGGCGCTGGTACTGGTTAAAAGAGGAACTGGTCGCGTACTGTCAGGAACATGGCATCCCGTATAGTGCAGGAAAATTTGAATTGCTGGATCGCATCGCTCGTTTTATGGATACGGGTGAAACGCCGACACCAAAACGTAAGAATATTACCTCCAAATTCGATTGGCATAGTGAGCAACTTTCCGCAGAGACCATCATCACGGATAGCTACAAGAATACGCAGAATGTCCGGCGCTTCATGACGATGCACATTGGCAAACACTTTAAGTTCAACATCGATTTTATGGCGTGGATGCGGGCGAATGCCGGTAAAACACTCGGCGAGGCGGTCATCCAGTGGCAAGACCTCGAAGCACGTAAAGCGGATGCCAATTTTCAAACGGATATCGCCGATCACAACCAGTACAATCAATATCTACGGGATTTCTTCGAGGCGAACCCCACCCTGACGACCAGAGATGCGCGCACCTGCTGGGAGTTTAAGCGTTCCTTGCCTACGCCGGATGGTCGTCATGTGTATGATGCAGATGATCTGCAAGCCCTAAAAAAGTAGCGCGATATAGAAGCAGGCATATATTTTCGGGTAATTGCCATCCGGTAGCACGGTGGCGAAAGCATATTCGGGATCGGTCAGCAAGGCGCACATGGTCGGGTCGCCCGCTTCGAGTTGATAGAGCGTGGTCAAGCGCCATTCGTTTTCGATCTGCTCCGCCTGTTCGGGATACTCGTGACGTGAGCGACCAGTAAATATACTCCGTTCAAACCAGTCCACAAAAAATGGGGCAAGGCATAAATCCGCCCCTGCCCCATTTCGCCAATCTGACTGATTAATTACCCGTCAACTTCGGGGACGTTGGCACAATCACCCACCACATTGACGACATCCTCACGCACCCAATTATCATTTTCGAGTTGCCACCAGATCAACCCGTCCGCGCCGGTGGATTGCCCGATCACCTGCAACACCGTGCCTGCGGGGAGTGTGCCGGCGCGTTCAAACGTTGTGCCGGGTCCAGACCGCTGATTTACGTCACCACTTGAGGAGGCATCACAAACGCCCGCTTCAAAGACGGGTGCATAATACGCCCACATATTTTCGCCTTCACAGCGCCCGCCTGCCGCTTCTGAGCGCAACAGAATCCCGTGAAAACCTGCCGCATCGTTGATTAAGAAGTCTGTAATCAATAGCTCGCCGTCGATATAAACCGTTGCCCGATTGTTCTGCAAAATATACAGAATATGCACCGGCGCATCTGCCTCTACATCGAGTGGGAGGATTTCTTCACTACCGTCATCGCCACTAAACGTATAGACGGAGATGGCTTCCTGATTGATGATGACCGTTTCAAATCCGCCGATGGTAAATTCACCGGCATCGTCGAGTTGCACGCGGGAGAGAAAACCACATTGCATCTCGCCCTCTGATGGCAACGTGATGTTGACCGTGCCGCTAAAGACGACATCGGCATACGATGAGCGACTCGCCAGCGGATAAAAATTCGCGCCCACAGTGCTGTCCATAAACGCGCGATTTTCCTCGAAGATCAGTTGTCCACCGGAGGAGATCAAGCCCGTTGCTTCCAATTCAGCAACCGCATCCTGCCATTCGCCGTCAAAATTCTCTAGCGTCTGCGGAACTTCGGTTTCCTCTTTAACAACATCGCCGGAGGTAGAAAACACGCGCAGATTATCATACGCGATATTCGCCGATGTCCCGTCCACAAATGTCGTGGCGACAAAACCGACTGACCCCTCAGTGTAAAGGTCGCTTTCGGCTTCCAGCGCCAGTTCGCCGTTGATGTATAGCGCCAGATAATCATTCACACACACAGCGATGATCTCGTTGGTGCTCTGCCCCTGAACGATGTCCGAACTTACAGACCACCCCGCCAGTTGAACCTCGTCGAAACCGTCATAGGTGAAAATGCGCGCATAGCCATCACCACTAATAAAGAAGATGTAACCGCTCAATTCATCGGTAGGATCGGCACGGCAAACCACACCATAACCATTATCGAGTTCGTCGGAAAGTTGAGTCGTCTCCACCACAAGGACGGTGTTATCAAATGATTCTTCGTATAAGCCACGCACCAACGAAGCAGGTGATGTGTTCTCAACGCGATATTGCGCGTCGTCTATGCCTAAGAATCGGCTGGATGTATCCGCAGAATCCCAACCCTCGCCGCCATCATCTGCGGAGAAATCCGGTTCAAAAACAACCTCGCCCAGTGTCACCGGTTGTAGCCCTTCGCCGAGGATGCGCTCAATCCGATCATCGCCCTGCGCCAATAGACTGACCGTGCTCAGAATCAACACGAAAATCAGCGTCATAATGCGTTTACCCATTACAAATATCTCCCAGTTTATTGTTTTTTGGTAAATAATATTCACCGCAAAGTATAGTGCGATTATAGAAATAGTGCTGATAGGTGCACTGATCCACACCCCTAGTCGACTTCCGCTATATTGCTACAATCGCCCTGCACACGGACGACATCTTCGCGCACCCAATTTTTATTTTCGAGTTGCCACCACAGCGAGCCATCTAACCCGATAGTTTGGGCGATGACACGTACACGTTCATTCAATTCGAGGCTGTTTATGGGTTCAATTGCTGTGCTTGCGCGACGATATTGGCTCACTGTACTATCTGTTATCACTTCACATAGACCAGCATTTGCGTCAATAATGGAATATGCAAACATATCGCGCCCTTCGCAACGCCCACCTGTTTCTATTCCCCTTAGAACGAAAACGTGAACACCGGGGAAATCAGCAATCAGCATATCGGAAATCCACAATTGACCGTCTATATAGATGGTTGCACGATCACCACGAAGCACATAAAGAATGTGAATAGGTACGCCTATTTGCAAGTCATGAGGCAATGTTTCATAGGTGATAATCTCATTAGTTTCATCAACGCTATAGCCAACGATCATATCCTCTTGCAAGTCCGCAGAAATTTCAAAGTAACTTTGCGCATAATAATTATTATTCACAACATAGCGCGAGGTAAAACCACACCTTACGCCAGTTTCAGGCATTGATGTAATGTAAAGGAACCCACCAAACACAAGGTCTATCGTCGATGAGCGATAGTGTAACGGTTCAAAAACACTACCAGCATTTGATAAGCCACTAATACTTCGATCCGAAAAAATAAGTTCACCTCCGCTTGGAATGGCTCCCATCATTTCCAATTCCCCAATTATTTCTTGCCAGTCGTCCTCATAATGGTGAATCTCATTGACAAGCACCGGCACGAAGTTGCCTTCCCCACCGTAAGATGAGAACACATGAAAATTATTGAAGGCAATGTTGATGGTTGTGCCAATAGAATAAGTAGTCGATGCCAGCCCCACATGACCAGCCGAATAGGTATCATCCTCGGCTTCTGCCACAAGATTGCCGTTGACATATAAAGCGAGATAGCGATTGCTACACACCGCCATAATTTCGTTCGTATTCTGCCCGACATTAAAGATAGGAACAGCGATTCTGTCGGTTAACCCGGTACGAATATACTGACGATAGGTGAATATTTGGGCAAATCCGTCGCCACTGATAAAGAAATAGTATCCGGTGAAGTTAAACTGATAATCCGCACGGCAAATTACCCCGAAGCCGTTGTTATTATCTTCGGAGAGTTGTGTCGCTTTGGCAACAATAATCGTATCTGCGTAGGACTCAGTACGATAGATACTACGAACGGGGTGTTCACGTCTATCGTGTTCAATGAGATAACTTCCTTGCTCAACCCGAAAAAAATGAGACTGATCGTAGACGGAATTCCAACCCTCATCCGCCGCAAAATCCGCCCGATAGCGTAAATTCCCCACCTGTATAGATTGCGTCCCGTTTTCGAGAATATCCTGAATAGTTGCATCACCCTGCCCCAACAGTCGAACACACGCGTAAGATAGCAAAACCCCGATTAAGAACCAGAATCTCCCGTTCATTAGCAATCACCTGTGAAACTAAGTTGTGTAATATTCACCGCAAAGTATAGTGCGCTTATAGAAATAGTGCTGATAGGTGCACTGATCCACACCCCTAGTCGATTTCCGGTATATTGCTACAATCGCCCTGCACACGGACAACATCTTCGTCTTCATTATATAACCCGCGAATGGGCGCGTTGCGCGTCCTGTGCCAGCAACTGCCCACAACAGAGGACGATCACAAGACCAACGATCAGCCATCCCGTTTTCTTAGCGTGCATTGCCCTTCTCCTTTTAAGATATTATTTTCTATGCTGTTGTTGCGAAAGCATATACGTTACACCGTCACCCATTTATTGCGATTCGGGAAGCGCATATATCCACAGATTGCGCCAATTACAGCGCCCACCTGTTTCTTCGGCACGCATAATCAGCCCGCTGACACCATAATGATCTGCAATTCTCAAGTCAGAAACGATCAGCTCACGATTAACGTAAATTGTGGCACGATTACCATTCAGGATATAAAGCACATTAAGCGGAACACCTATCTGCAAATCATAGGGATAATTTTCAAGCGCGACTGCGTCCCCATTCTCTTCTTCACTGTAGACGGTGATGACATCATCCAGTAAATTTGCGCCAAACTCAAAATAGCTGAGTGTCTCATCGCTAAATAAAGCCTGCTGAAGACGCGAAACAAACCCACATTGCACACCGCTTGATGGTGTAGCCGTGATCATTATCTCTCCACTCAAAACAATATTATGCGGGACGAAACGACCCAGTAACGGCTCATAAGTATCGCCAACCAGCTCCAATGAAGCGCTCGACTCCGAATAGAACAGATCACCACCTTCGGGAATGGAGCTTACACGTTGCAATTCTGAAATCGTCGCGTGCCAATCGTGCTGAACACTTTGCAGAGTAGGATTGAACTGTGCCACAAATTCCTGATTAAGCAGGGTGGACTCAAAAACACGGAAATCGTTCAAGGCAACATTCACCACCCTATCCGTAATGTAATTCACCGCCGCGAACCCCACGCGTCCATCAACGTAGGTGCTATCCTCCGCTTCCGCCACCAGATCACCGTTGATATACAGCGCGAGATAGCGATTGCTACACACCGCCATAATTTCGTTTGTGCCCTGCCCCGTGTTCATATTGGGGACGGCTACCCAATCTGTTAAATTGATCGCGGCACCGCGTTCGTAAGTAAATATTCTTGCAAAACCTGTTCCACGAAGAAAGAAATAATATCCCGTTCCAGCCAATTGAGGATCACCACGACAAACCACACCATAGCCCGCATCAGGGTCTTCACTAAGTAGGGTCGTTTTGCTGAGAATTATGCTGTTGGCGAACGAGTCATCCTCATAAGTGGCGCGTATCGGCACACCACTGCTATGCGATATGCGATACCGACCCGCCTCTGTCCCAACAAAACGACTGCTGTAATCCAAAAACTGCCAGCCTGCACCCGTCGCAAAATCCGCCTGATAGCGTAACTCGCCCATTGCAACAGATTGACTGCCCTGTTGAAGGAATTGCTGGATGTTGTTTCCATCCTCCTGCCCGATGATTGTCACCCATCCTAGAATTAGTAGGATAGTGAGCACCACACCTGTTCTCCGTTTCATCGTTGCTCGCTCCCGACCCGGTATAAATGTGTAATATTCACAGCAAAGTATAGTGTGTTTAGGAGCTGATGAAAAACACGTTCTTCATATAATTGCGCGGATTTTAAGTCGTGGTCGCCCTGCCGGATGGTAACATCACCTGCATTTTTGTGCCCTGCCCTTTTGCGCTGGTTAGGGTCACTGTGCCGGCATGTGCCTCGACGATTTTCTTGACGATAAACAACCCCAGCCCAAGCCCTTCTTTGTTGCGATGTTCGTCCGCCCGGACAAATCGCTCAAATAATCTGGGTTGAACCTGTTCAGGGATGCCAATGCCATTGTCTGTGACCGAGATCAGCACGTCAGCGTCAAGGGGTTCGACGGTAACCGAAATCTGCCCATCCTTAGACGAATATTTTATGGCATTGTCCAACAGTTGTTGAAGTACACGCGTAAGTAAATCTGCATCGCCAAAAATCGTCATGTCATCCTGCGGTAGCAATAGCGTAATTTGTAAATCGGTGGAGTCGGCTGAACTTTGTGCAACAGCAACCACCTGTTTGACGATTGAGCAAATATTGATCGATTCGAGATTAGGCGTGAGGTTTTGCTCTAAGCGCACCATAAACGTAAGCTGTTTAATCAGGCGGTCAATGCGGGCAATTTGTAAGCGGGCGCGTTCGATATAGGTATCGACCTGAGGCGTGGCGAGTTGCCGTTGTAAAAGATGCAAGCTGAGTTCAATGCTCGATAGCGGCGTGCGGAATTCATGGGAAAACGCCAGCACCAGATCATTCATGAGCGCCACTTTTTGTTGTTGAACGGCAAGCTCCAATCGCCTTTGTTCCGCCATGCGTTGCTCTGTGACGATAAGTGCGGAGACAATCATCGACAGCGGTTCACCCGTGGGCGTGCGTTTGAATAGGGTCAGGTAAAAGACGACCACCTCCAGCGGAAGATCGCCATCTTTTAGCCGCACTTCAACCACCTCAACGCCACTGCTTTTGCCTGTGATGACCTGCTTATGGGCGTTAAACCACAAAGGCTTATCTTCAGGAACCACAATCTTAGACCAGTCTGACGCAGTTTGATATTTTGTCAGATCATAGCCCTGATTATTATCGCGATTGAGATAGGTGACCGCGCCTGATTTAAGATCAACTAGCGAGATACCCATGATTGAGTTGTTGATAACCTGTTTCAGAAAGGCTTCGTTTTCCTGTAAGGCAAGTGTCTTCTCAACAATTTCCGCCTCATTATTGTTGCGGATGCTGGTAGACACAAACAACATGCCAATCACGCCAATCGTAAAGATATTACGCGTGAATAAATCAATTATAGGAAAGGGATTGATGTTATTTATGTAAGTCAGGGCAAAGCCGTTTACCAATATCAGGGAGGCGACGATCATCATTAACGTCGTGCGACTATCATAAAAGAGGTGCACGAAAAAAATAGGAAGGAGCAACAGGACAGTGATTTCCAGCGTAGGGTTAACAAACATGAACAAAAATTGAAAAACAAACGATGTGACGATGAATCCATCGATTGCACGCTTATAGTTTGGTGTGAAAGACCAGCGATAAAGACCATAAGAGACAATGACCGCAATGGCGCTAATGACGACTGTGTAACGTAACCCGAAAATTAGCAAAATGGCGGTCACGGTTAACAGATAGACAGCAATCATAATCCGTACAATTGCCTGAAATAACGATTGGGCGTTGTTCTTTGTAATCATGAATGTCGCTCAGTTTACTGAATTCATATAGTATATTACGTTTCTAAATATTCCATAATGGCGAATAGTTAACATTTGTTACAAATCGACGCGTTGTGACCTCGTGCTACAATTCAACACGAGAACAAACTTTGAGCATCCCGAAAGGCGAAACACAATGACATGGCTTGCACTTGATATTGGCACCACCGGAACAAAAGCCGCGCTGGTGAACGACGACGGCACTATCCTGCGATCAGAAACACGCACCTACCCCACCCATCACGGCGCGGATGGCGTGGCGGAACAAAACGCAAATGATTGGTGGGAGGCGATCCAATCAGCATGTGTGGCGCTGAACATTACCGACGGTGAACATGCCGTCACGCGCATCGCCATCACCGGACAGATGCAGGATGTGATTTTGATTGATGCTGACGGTCAGCCGGTGCATCCGGTCATCCTCTATAGCGATTCACGCGCACGGCAGGAAGCGGAAACGGTCAATGAGACTATCGGCACGGAAAAACTCATCGCAATGACCGCCATCGAACAGGGTGCGGGCAGTCTGCTGTCGAAAACCCTCTGGCTAAAAGTTCATGCACCGGACGCGCTAACGGATGCGAAACATTTGTTGCTCGGCGCGGCGGATTATGCGGCGTTCATGCTCACCGGAAACGCGGCAAGTGACACGACGACCGCCTCCACCACCGGATTGATTGACGTGCACACCCGCGCACCCTTTAACACAGAATTGTATAGCGCACTCGGATTAGAACGGGTCGCCGGGTTGCTCCCGCCGCTGGTCAAAGGTGGCGCGAAAGTTGGCGAATTAACCCCATCATCAGCGCAAGCGTTGGGCTTATCGGCTGGCATTCCGGTGCATTTAGGTCCGGGCGACGCGGGCGCGGCGACACTCGGCGCGGGCAGTGGCGAAACAGGCACAGCCTACGCTTATCTCGGCACGAGTGGCTGGGTGGCGTTCACCTCGCAGACCGTCGCCGATCACAAACGGGGAGTCATCACGCTGAACCATCCGCACGACTCGCGTTATATCGCCATCGCCCCTCTGCTAACTGCGGGTGGCAATCTCGATTGGGTACGCGACCTTTTCCTTAGCGAAGAAAGTTATGCAGACCTCATCGGCAAAGGGCTGGAACATCCCCCGACCAATTTAATCTACCTGCCCTATCTCAACGGCGAACGCTCCCCTTTCACCGATCCGCTGGCACGCGGGGCGTTTGTGGGATTGTCCGCCGGTATGGATAAATCCGCGCTGGTGCGGGCGGTGCTGGAAGGCGTGGTCTATGCCTATCGTCATGCGCTGGATGCCCTCATGCCTGATCCGGTAGACACGCTGACCATCACCGGAGGCGGGACGCGCTCACTGACGTGGTGTGGCTTGTTCGCGGATATTCTGGGCGTAAAGGTCAACGTCGCCGGAGATGCAGAGAATGTCGGGTTGCGCGGGGCGATTTTAGCGGCGCAGGTGGCAACGGGCGAACGCGCCGATTATGCGCCGGAGGGCTTCTTCCCGATTGTCCGCACGCTCCAACCGGACGCGACGAATAAGGCGCTCTACGACAAAAAATACGCGGTGTTCAAGGGCTTGTATCCGGCACTGAAGGCGAGTTTTGGGGCGTTGGAGTAATCAGTAACCAATGGATTTACGTGTGTCATGGGCAATATGTGAAAATTTTCACGTCCGTAAAGAATTAGTAAAATTCACTGATTAGCACGCATTATCTCATTGTTAGCCACCCGTTCCACATATAATTGAAGTCAGGTGACGGTGTTTAACGGAAGGATTATCCATTGAATAACGCGGAAAAATCACTCATCAGTCGGTTCGTGATGGCGGGTATTCTACTCGGTGCGATGAGCGGGCTGGGTGTGGCTTGGATTGTGTTGTTCATTATGGGCATTGGTGATCCTTCACTGTCTCTTATGCAGAGCGCATTTCTCGCGACTTTGTGTATGGTGCCAGTCGGTGTCCTTCCCGCCATCACAGTAGGCGGAAGCACGGGCTTACTGTGTGCGCTTATCACACGAGGGCTACCCCGTCTGGTTGCCCAACCAATCGCTTATTATTTTGCGATGATCCTGACTGGCACGCTGGCGGGAGTGGCTATGGCAATCTTCTGGCGCACCACGACGGGCGATTCCTTGCCGTCGTGGATCGCCGTTATTATCTTGAGTGGCACAATCACCGGTGGATTATTAGCACGCGGCTACCTCGGTCTCGTTGGTGCAGAGGCTCAGGTCAGACAGCAACCATAAAGCAAGTAGTAACTTTAAAAAGATCGTCAGTTATGTTGGAACATTACGGATGAAACCAGCTTCATTGCTCAGGCATATGGCGTGGGTCGTCTATATCACGTTTTATTTTATGATACGCATTCCGGTGCTGATGTCGGTTATTGCCATGTTAGCAAGTTTCGGCATTGGTTGTCTGTGTGCAGTCGCATTCGGGCTGGAAGCAGGGTTCTTCATGACATTGGGAATGTTGTTTCTCAGCAGTCCCGTGCTGGGGATCGGCGCGGTAACGGCGGTGATTGTTGCCTTTGCGACGGTTATTCTGCGACACAAATTGATGCACGCCCCTGAGCTTTACGAAACTCGATTGGTACAGTTCGCGGGCGTGGTAGCCAGTTTCTTGGCGCTTATTGTATATCCTGCCGTTATTGATCTTGCCCTTCTCGATCTCACAGATACGCAAAGTAATATCGGGCGAATTGTTTATGCGGTAATCATCTTTATCATAGCCATGATCGCCACCCTTAGCGCAACAGACTGGTACTTTAAAAAAATCCTCAAGGATTTAACGCAAGGCAAAAATGAAAATTGAAATGTGGCGTTATAACAACCAGCCGCATCGGGCTAAAACCCCGATGCTAAGATAATCAGAAACCCCACTGAAGTGGGCTGTTTTGCACGACCGTTCGCCGAGATCAATCATCTATCCTAAAATTAGCGAATGCGTTTGGTTCTTACGTAGCTAGTTGGAGCAAATCGTGTCTCATTGGAAATGCTTTTATCACATCGTATGGGCAACCAAACATCGCCAACCCACCATCACAGTGTTGTGGGAGACGCTCATTTTTGAGACCGTGAAGACCAAATGTACCGAGCAAAAATGCACGTTACTTGCGATTAACGGCACAGAGGATCACATTCATCTTGCTGTAAACATTCCGCCACAAATTGCGGTGGCGAAATTTATTGCGACTATCAAAGGCGCATCATCCCATGAAGTTAACAAGTCAATTGCGCTTGAAGAAAAATTTCGCTGGCAAACGGGCTACAGTGTGCATACATTTGGCGAACGCGCGCTAAAAACGGTCATTGACTACATTGAACGCCAAAAAGAACATCACGCAGAGGGCACGTTATATGATGGGCTAGAACCCGATGAGGATTAGAATATCAATCGTATGACGAGAATATTTAGACCTAGTAAGAACTTTTCAACTTCTTGCAAAGGTGTGCCGCCAATGGCTGAAACCCATTGGCTACGCCGATATAAAACCCACCTAAAGGTGGCTTGTCTACGCGACTGTTCGCCTAAATGAGCCTGCTTTAGCAGGGTTTTACCAAATCATTTAGCATGGGGGTTTTAGCCCTATGCACAGTCTGATAAATCTAACGGATATATTTCGCAATCGATGACTTACGTAAGGAAGAAGCAAAACAACCGTAGAGTCCATTTGTATCGATTCCTTACTTTTGTATACACAAGATTACGCATAAAATAGATAATGAATGTATACATGAGTGAGCTGATTTTTAGTAATGCCGCAACTCAGTGTTAGTCAGCAAGTGATGGATCAATTGTCGCGTCTGGCAACAGAGGCGAATATCTCCATTGATTCGTTGCTGGCGAAAAGTCTACAACACTATGAAGCATCTCTCACCGCCGACGATAAACCCGACACGCCGATCATCCCTGAACGCGCACCCAAATCAAATCCCCTGACCGTCGCGTCTGAAGCCGTTGAAGAATCCGACTTGCTGAAGCTCATCGCGGAAAACATACTCGATCTGGTCTGCTTGCATGAGCCGAACGGACGCGTGATTTATGCGAGTCCGTCTGCAAAAGCAGTCACGGGCTTCGTTCCACAACAAATGGTTGGCACCAATCCCTATGATTTCTTTTATGCGGATGACATTGGCGCAATCCGTGATAGCCACGCCGCGTCACTGTCTGGCAATAAAGTCCATAGTGTTGTGTATCGTCGGCGCAAAAAAGATGGCACTTATGTCTGGCTGGATACGCTGACCGCCCCGATTGTTGATGAAGCGGGCAACGTTATTAATCTGCTCACCGTGTCACGCGATGTCACTGAACGTATTGTTACTGAGAAAACCCTCGCCGAAGAACGCGACCTGTTTAAGATCATCATGGAAACCAGCCCATCGGGAATTATGGTCGTCGATAAAAGTGGTCAGATTATCTTCTCCAACAATCGTGCGGAAGAAATCACCGGGATGACACCGGAAGAAAAAAGCACAGACCGTTCCTATGATTCGCCAGAATGGAAACACACCGACTATGACGGCAATCCCTGGCTAGACGAACAGCAACCCTTTGTGCGGGTGATGCAGACGAAGGAATCGGTTTGGGATGTGCGCCACGCCATCGAATGGTCAAACGGGCGCACGGTGTATCTATCCATTAATGGTGCGCCCATTCTGGATGAACATGGCGAAGTGGATAAAGTGGTCTTTACGATTGAAGATTACACAGATCGTAAACGTCAGCAGGATGCCCTAACCGACGCGTTCGAGCGGGAAAAACATCTGAACAAATTGAAGTCGAATTTTATTTCGATGGTCTCACATGAATTCCGTACCCCACTGACCGTTATCATGACCTCCTCAGAAATTATCCGGCGCAAGCTAGACGAACTTACGCAAGCACAGCTGGAAACCCGATTGGACAAAATTGCCGGTCAGGTTCAGCATCTCGCAAAACTGCTCTCTGAAGTCACATTTATCAACAGAGATGAGATGATCGGGATTACACCACAGCATAAGTCACTCAACTTGCCCGTTTTTATTGAACAAATCGTTGACGAAATCCAATCGGTTTTTCCGGCACATCAGCCGATTAAGGTTTCGATCACGGTACCGTCAACAGACTTTTTGATTGACGAATCACTGGTGCAAAAAATCGTCACCAATTTACTGTCTAACGCGATGAAATATTCCCCGTTGGAGAGCGAAGTCACGTTTGCTTGTTCGGTGGAGGGGCAAACGTTGCTGTTAACCGTCACCGATCACGGCATCGGCATCCCGGCGAAAGATCAGCATAATCTGTTTAGTGAATTTCATCGTGCGCATAACGTAGGCACAATCAAGGGGACGGGTTTAGGATTGGCGATTGTGAAGCGGGCGGTTGATGCGTTAGGTGGTCAGATTGACTATGAAAGCACAGAAGAAAGTGGCACTATGTTTGTCGTTAAATTGCCAATCAACGTAAATAGTGACCACCATCTCTCAAAATGATGCAGTTCAGCGCGCCACCTGTTTTTAGCGATCTCTCAACAATACGCCATCATCAACATACTGCCAATCTATCGCTGGATCATATTGTCTGATGTAATCTAGCGCTTCCGCAATTGTGTGACGACGCACATAGTTGATCCCTGCCATCTTAACAACGATAGGCAACAGAAATCTAAGCACCGGGTTGACTTCACCCACGCCCACAGCAATACCAATGTTTGGATGACTCATAAACGTGAGGTTTTTCTTTAATTCACGGATGTTGGCAGGCATTTTGTCCGTGTCTGAATCATTCACGATAAGATGCACCGGCGCGTGCCCGACATCAAGGCAAGCATCGATCTTCGTGTTTATCTCGCTTAACTCGCTGGTAGAGACATCACCATAAACGTGAAAATAGATGATGCGATTCTCAATATACCAGTTAACATTATGTGCCACGTTATTCTCCACTATCTGTAATACAGCGTAACAATTTCTATCATCATACTCCAAATTTGGCAGTTCAATAATTAAGGTTTATTTCATTATGGTCTGCCTCGTTATGTAAACTCATGGTATAGTTTGAGACGATGAAATTTTGGCATGAGAATGAAATAGTGCATATGAACGAATTCTGGCTCATAAGGCATGGCGAGAGCGAAGGCAATATCGGCGGGCGCACCGCCACACCGGACGGCATCACACTCACGTCCAACGGACATTCACAGGCACGCCACACCGCCGACCAGATCGCCACTCTGCCCACCCCACCCGTGCTGATCGTCCATTCGCCCTACCTCCGCACACGACAGACCGCCCTACCCTTGATCGAACAGTATCCGCAAGTGCCTGTGGAAGTCTGGGAAATTCACGAGTTCACCTTCCTCTCCCCCACCGAGTTCGCCAACACCACCATCGCGGAACGTCGCCCCGCCGCACGCGCTTATTGGGAACGCGCCAACCCGCATGAAGTTCAGGGTGAAGGCGCGGAATCATTCGCCGCGTTCATCGCACGGGCAAGCGCGGTACATGATCGTCTTAAACACACAGACACAGCGTTACGCCAGCGAACCATCATCTATAGTCATGAGACGTTTATTATGGCGGTAATGTGGTGTCAACTTTTTAGTGGCGACCTGTCCGCGGACAAGATGCGCGGGTTCAGGAGCTTTACGCAGGGGTTCAGCGTGCCAAATTGTGGTTGTTTGAAGCTGGGGTTCGCTGGAGAAACGGTGTGGATGACCCTCGTGAGTTCTTTATGACTATAAGAAAATTTATAATGTCGCAATGCGTAACGTATGCCAAAAGTCCTTGCAGACGAACGTCTTATTTTCTGCTAGCATGTTGTTAATACTTTCCAAATGATAGAATCCACAAATCAGACTAAAATCGACTCTATGAATAAAGAGCACAATCAACCGGAAAACGCGTTACAAGAATCTGAAGAAAAGTATCGCACGTTATTTGATCTCATCGACAAAGGGTTTTGCATCTGCGAAATTCTGCTCGATGATAATGGCGCTCCCCGCGATTATCGCTTTCTGGAAGTCAACGCACTGTTTGAAGATCATACCGGGCTTAAAGATGCAACCGATAAAACCGCGCTGGAACTCGTCCCTGAGCTTGAATATCATTGGATCGAAACCTATGGCAAAGTCGCTTTAACGGGCGAACCTCTGCGCTTTGAACAAGGCTCTAGTGCAATGGGACGCTGGTTTGATGTCTATGCGTTCCGGTTCGGCAATCCAGAACTGCATAAGTTTGCGATTGTTTTTAACGATATCACCCAGCGCAAACTGTCAGAAATCAGGAGCGAATTGTTGCAGGGCTTAGCCTCGTCGCTCTCCAATGCGCTAACATGGCAGGAACTTACACAAATTATCATTGATGAGGGCGCTATCGCCTCCGGTGCGAGTGGTGCGCTCATCCCGGTCATTTCTAAAGACAAAACACATCTTAATTTTCTCGGCACGCATGGCTATCCACAGAGTATTCTGGACAAATGGCAAAATATCCCTGTAGACTCGTCGAATGTTGGCGTTGCGTGGGTCATCCGCGAGAACACCCCATTGTGGATACGCGATAAGGCGGAACGCGACAGCATCGTGCCACGCGACGAAAATTATACGCGCGATGATTTATATGCCTCGTGGGCATTGCTCCCCTTTAATGTGGATAGTGATGTAATAGGCGCAATTGTTCTCGCTTTTTCCACCCCTACAGACTTTGATGCCAACGAACGCTCCTTTCTCCTAACCATTACCGAATATTATGCACAGGCGTTGCACCGCGCTAAGCTCACCGAGCAACTTACGCGCCACGCCGCCAGCCTGGAACGCCAACGCCTCTCACGAGATCTACATGATTCGGTGAAGCAATTGCTATTCGCATCATCCACAATCGCACAAAGCTTGCCCCGTATGTGGGATCAATCCAGCCCACGCGCCAGAGAATATACCAATGATGTCGTCAATTTGAACCGCGCGGCGCTGGCAGAATTACAGACGCTTCTGTTAGAGATGCGTCCAGAGGCAATTGTCTCCACACCATTTATGGCGCTGGTGAATAATCTTTGCAGTGGACTGCGCGGACATCAAGCGATTGAGATTGAAATCAATTACAACGGTCCCGATGAATTATTTTTACCACCAGATGTGCATATTGCGATGTATCGCCTGATGCAAGAAATCTTGAACAACGTCAATAAACACAGCAATGCTACCGAGTTATACATCAGCTGTGCGTTCGATAGAAATTATTTCCAGCTATTTGTGAGAGATAATGGCAAAGGGTTCCTCCCGAACAGTTCAAATAATGGATTTGGTCTAAACACCATGCAGGAACGCGCAGACGCTATTGGCGCAACCTTCGATGTCATCAGCGAAATGGGTAGCGGGACACAAATCACGATAAATTGGGGTGATGAAAACGCCTCATTATCTCATAATCCGCCGTAAAATCTGCTAATGTCACAGTGCAACACATTACGACTATACGAAATATCGAGGACATTCATGTTATTCCTGATTACTTTTATTGTTTAAAATAGCCCGTCTACCGTAATTTCTGGTTGTACGTTGAGTTTAGATATTTTTTAGCGACTCATCACGATCCATTTATCGCGCTTTCATACGAGGTTCATCGTGTCATACTTAGCTAAATAAGTTACGCTTGTTCTGGCGCGAATACAATGACTTTTAATTAGCAGAGTAAAGGCAATCCAGGCAATTAAGCACACCAATGAATAGACAACTACCCGATTACCCGGAAGAAACATTACAAGATTCTGAAGCAAAATACCGTAAGATATTTCATCAAATTGATCGTGGCATTTGCATTTGTCAGATGCTGTTTGATGAAGATGACATACCCTACGATTATGTTTTTCTAGAAATAAATGCCCAGTTTGAATCACAAACAGGGATGTCAAATCCGGTAGGAAAAACGGCGAGAGAGTCTGTCCCTGCGCTGGAAGACTACTGGGTAGAAATTTATGGCAACGTCGCCGTCTCACGTGAAGATGTTCGTTTCGAGCAATTCGCCGCCGGTTTAGAACGCTGGTTTGATGTCTACGCCTTTCCGTATGGACAGGCAGACCACTACCGTTTTTGTATCGTATTTAATGACATCACCGCGAAGAAAAATGCGGAAAAATACAGTGAACTGCTGTTATCATTCACATCTTCGCTTTCCAATGTCCTCACAGAAGAAGCACTGACCGATATACTCATTGCTGAAGGACTGAGAGAGTTCGGCGCGGATGGCATCACGGTTGCCCTGATTGTTGACGATCCCACGATGGTGGAAATTATCGGGATTGCCGGGTATCCAGAGGACGTATCTAAACGCTGGATAAACTTCCCTATAGATCACCCTACCTTGCCAATTAGCTATGCCATCCGCGAGAATAAGGCGTTATGGATGCGGAACGCCGATGAGCGTCAAAGTCTCATTCCACAGACAGAAGGACTGTCTGCGGAGGAGCAACATCAATCATGGGCGATCCTGCCATTTCATGTTAACAACGCCGTCAACGGGGCGATAGCTTTGGGCTTCAATGCACCCACCGACTTCTCTATTGGTGAAAAAAATTTCCTGCTGACCGTAACTGAATATTATGCACAGGCGTTGCACCGCGCCCGGTTGACGGAGACACTAACGCATCATGCCGCCAGTCAGGAGCGACAACGGCTTTCGCGTGATCTGCATGATTCCGTGAAGCAACTGCTGTTTGCCTCGTCCACCCTCGCGCAAAGTTTGCCCCGTTTGTGGCAACAATCCAACCCGCGTTCCAGAGAATACACAGATGATGTCGTCAATTTGAATCGGGCGGCACTGGCGGAATTGCAAACCCTCTTGCTAGAGATGCGCCCGGAAGCGATTGTCGCCACCCCCTTCACGATTTTGATAACCAATTTGTGCAACGGGCTACGCGGGCATAAATCCATCGAAATCGAACTTGTGTATGACGGACCGGAGAAATTACTTTTGCCGCCGGATGTGCATGTTGCGATGTATCGCCTGACGCAAGAAACGCTAAACAATGTCAACAAACACAGCCATGCCAGCCAGTTGCTTATTTCCTATGGCGCTGATGTTGACACGTTCCATATGACCATCAGCGATAACGGTATTGGCTTTGAGGTTGAAGAACACGGTGTCGGCTTTGGTCTGCATACGATGCGCGAATGGGCGGACTCAATCGGCGCGACTATCCAGATCGTGAGTGAAATCGGTGAGGGGACGCATGTTACTGTAAAGTGGGGCAAACGGAACGCCTAATCCGCCGAATGTGCTGGCGCGCTCTGCATTATGGACGCTCCGCCTGCCCCGCACTGTCGCATCGCTGAGAATCAGCCGTCTAAACGCGTCGCCGTTGATGCCGGACAGTTATCCCACGTCATCACATATGGCTTGCCATCGTGATAATGCGCGTTGACCTGAAATTCGCCCGTCGTTAGGCGCGAAAGAATAACATCTCTGAATTGCGCTAAGATCACATTTTCTCCGGTTGGAATACCTACCGCCTCAATTTCTTCAGCAGTCATCGCAATCACCAGATAGCCCGTGCTCAATTCCGTGTTCATGCGATACACCGTGATGTTTGTGCCATTGCAATACGGTACAACGGGTGCGGCACAATCACCGCCATATAACTCGTTCAGGCGACCATCGTTAAAATTGCAGGCTGGAATGGTCGGCGTTTGGCTACCTGTGGCTATGGACGCGGGGTTAAAATCGAACAGTGTGCCATTGAATGACAGATAATCCACATAACCCGTCGTTCCGGGAACCCACCCACTACCTACCTTAAAGAGGATTGTCCCATCGCCCGCACGAATGCCCGCGTTGGGAAAGGTCGCCAGAATTTGCGCCCATGTACATGCGCCACCGCCGGGTGTGCAAACCCCTGCGCCTGCCCCGCCCGTCGCCCACCAGCGTCCGTTCATAGCGTCCCATGTTTGCCATACGCCCGTCTGGATGGTGTAACCGGGGGTATAGATTGGCTCGAAGACCAGCCTGCCCTGCCAGCTATTGTCTGCGTCGGTCACGTCGTAATCAACATGAATCTGCAAGGCGATCACCTGCGCGCCTGCCGTCTCTTGATAGGTTCGATAGCTGATGTTGGAGATACTAGCAAAGGGCAAGCCATCATACACGCCGGAATATGCCAGCGCGTAGCGTGCGCCCGCGTCCGGTGTCGCCATCATAAAACTGCCCACGCCCTGCGGACCAACTACAAAGTCACCATCGCCAGTGATGGACGGTGCTTCTCTGCCGTGCATCCACCCTGCCTGTGCAAGATTGGTGACTTCAACAGTTGCGGCTTGTGTTGTTTGCGGAATTAGAAAAAAGATCAGGAGTGTTACTGCAATGATATAGGAATGCTTGATTGTCGTCATGATTATGTCTCGTATAACAGAATATTACATTATTATACATTACACAATATGACGTAATTATTTGAATTTACAAACCATATATCAAGTGTTTGTTACATTGTTAACAGAAATATATCGGAGCAGATTGTGCTTCGTTACCTACTCCGATACACCCATTGACCGACCTCCCAAAAGTTACGCTGTGCCGTCGCGCTTCTCCGCTTCGGCTTTCAGACCATCCGCGAAATCCTGAAAATTCTGGCTCAAATCAGGGATGGTGCGCCCGATGAGTGGCAATAACAATCCGCTGAATTCCTCGCGCACATCAAATTGAGTCACGCCTTCCCCTTTCGGCGTAAGTGTGAACGTCCGCGCCCCTTTAAACAACCCCAACGGCATGGCGCTCGACCAGACCATCTTCTGGTTCGGCACAAATTCGGAAACGGTGACCGGAAAAGCTCGATTCGGGCTGATTTTGGTATAGGCGGTGATCTTATTGCCCGCCGCAATCGTCCCGTCGAGTTTAATCATACCGGGGTCCCATTCTGGATATTTGGGCGCATCTGTGAGGATCGCCCAGATGGTTTCGGGCTTGGCGTTAATGGTGGATTTTGCGCTGAAACTTAGCATGAGTCTTTACCCTTTCCCTTTTTTGGTTGTTTATAATATGTCATTTCGTTGGTCAATTTCTTGCGATGGGCTAAATTCTCAACGCCCCTCAAACGAAACTCGGTGGGCGACCTGACAGGTCGCGCCCTACGTTTAATCGACTTCTTTTTGCTTTTGCCTACGTCGAAAATCACAAGAAAGTGGGATTTTCGTCACCCCAATTGCTCCTCGACTTCATCCAGACGACGCGACAAAAAAATGCACTCGGCATCGTTCTGACAAAGTGCCAGCGCCCGCTCATAAGCATCAACCGCGCCGTGCCAATCGCCCAATCTGCGGCGCAAATCGGCACGGGCGGCGTGGAGCAGATAATAGTCGCCCAACTGCCCTGCCGCTTCTATATCGTCGATGATCGCCATGCCCTGCGCGATCCCGTCAGACATCGCCACCGCCACCGCCCTATTGAGTTCGACGACAGGCGACGGATTGATGCGATAGAGGATGCCATACAAGACCGCGATCTGCGCCCAGTCGGTATCATCCGGTGAGCTTGCCTCTGCATGGAGCGCACTCACCGCCGCCTGAATTTGATACGCGCCCGGACGTTGCATCCTGAGCGCCGTTTCCAGCAACGCCGTACCTTCGCGGATTTTCGCCTGATCCCACAGCGCCCGATCCTGCTCCTCCAACGGAATGATTTCGCCATAGACGTTGGTGCGTGCCTCAGCGCGTGAATCATGCAGAAGGATCAGCGCCAGCAAGCCCATAACTTCCGGTTCGGGTTCGAGCGATGCCTCTTTTTCCAGCAGAGTCATCAGGATGCGCGTCAATCGCGTGGCTTCTGCACAGAGATCATGACGGATGAGATGTGCGCCCGTCGGAGCGGTGTAGCCCGCGTTGAAGATCAGATACAGCACCGAAAGCACCGCGTCGATCCGCTCGCCGATTACCTCCAGCGACGGCACATGATAGGGAATGCCCGCATCGCGGATTTTGCGTTTGGCGCGTACCAGCCTCTGCGCCATCGTCGCCAGCGGGATAAGAAACGCGTTGGCGATCTCCTGCGTGGTCAACCCGCCGAGCGTCTGTAAGGTCAGCGCGACCTGTGCTTCTTTCGCCAGCGCCGGATGACAGCACGTAAAAATCAGCTTGAGCCGTTCATCGGGAATTTCGTCAATGTCGGTCATCGTGTCCTCTTTTTGGACAGCTTCTTCCAACTCGATGAGCGATTTCAGCACTGCTTTTTTGCGCTCCAAATTCTGATTTCGGCGCAGACGGTCAATCGCTTTTCGGCGGGCAACCGATAAAATCCACGCGTCAGGATTACGTGGCACACCGTCGATTTCCCAGCGTTCGATTGCGGTGACGAAGGCATCCTGCACAGCATCTTCGACCAGTTCAAAATCCCGCAGATGGGCGAATAGAATGGCAATCACCCGCCCGCGATGTGCTTGAAATGTGTCGATGATTACGCTGTGCATTTATTGCCTTCCCATCGTTTAGATTCACCACAGAAAAGAATCTTTGCGCCTTCGCATTGCGGTGTTTTCTCTATTTACTAACAACTCCCTAATACCCCTTGTCATACACCGGGCGGATTTCGATCGCGCCGTAGTTCACGTCGGGCATGGCTTTGGCATAGGCAATCGCTTCATCCAGATTATCGCATTCCAGCACATAAAAGCCCGCCAACTGCTCTTTGGTCTCCGCGAACGGTCCATCAGTGACCATCGCCTTGCCCTCACGGATGCGTACCGTCGTCGCCGTGCTAACAGATTGCAGAGGCTCGCCGCCTGTTTTGATGCCCTTCGCCTGTACGTCGCCTTCAAACTTGCCGTATCCCTGAAAATACGCCTGACTTTCTTCGGGAGTCATGCTGGCAACCGCGTCTTCTTTGCCGTAGATCAATAACACATATTTCATCTCAAGCCCTCCTTATTCGATATACGATGACGTATGGTTTCATTTTAGCCAATCACTTAAATTTTGTTGAAACCCGCCTCTATATGGATAGACGAATAAGCGCGACGGAAATCGACATATGGCGTTTTTAGTTTGGAGTCGGAAGACAAAAAAACGGGACAGCCAATTCAGCCATCCCGCATCATTATTTTCGTGATTCTAAGAAGTCATTTCATCGCGCACATCAGAATCACTTCTTAGAATTCTTCCAAGCGATTGGGTTATGTTGAGTGTCCGCCTACCCTTTTAAGCGCCCTTCGAGGTCATCTAAGAAGGCGCGCATTTGGGAAATCTTCTCCAAACCGTCCTCTTTTTTCTTATTTGACCACTCCCCTACCCGTTCAAAATTGCGCGCAAAAAAGCTGGCGTTCTGCTTAAAAACGTCCGGTTCCTCCAATTCGATGGGCTTCATCGTGGATGGGGGAGGGGGATCAATTGGGATAACTGACTCGTCCGAATTGTTGAACGCGTTCAACAATTGGCGCAATGACCAGTCTTCATCATCAGCCTGTGTCCATATGGCATCATCGAGATTTAAGAGGTTGCGATAGTGCGTCAGAATAGACCGTTCGGCAACACCCATCGCGGTCAGCAATCTGTCCGATTGTCCATACGGAGTCCGCAAATCAGAAGCCTGTGCATAATAAGCGCGGTCACTGTCGACCTCTTCATAATCCACGAAGGGCTTGTCTGGATGCAATGCCATCATCAAAATCGCGTACTGCCTTGCCCGTCCAATCGCGTTTAAATCTGCCCGCTGATTATTCTCCGCGGCTTGCCGGAAGGGATCGCTTTCATCGACGATCTGCGCTGGAATTTTTGACCACTTCTCATCCTTCGTCGCCATGTGCAAAAGATGATATGCCATCCAACGGCGTTCACCGGTTTCAATGAGAAAGCCATCCGCCACCCGCACCACACTGATCGGGTTGAGCAATCCATCCCACAGCACCGAACGCGCCAGATCAACGATCTTCAAAAATGACGCGACCTGCGCCGGAAGTTCTTCGGGACGGGTGACATCGGTGTTTTCTGCCAGCAAGGGCGCGAGGTCGATGCCCGTTCCCGCCCGCCAATGTTCCAGAAAGCCGGGCATTTCTTCCGCATTCGGCGACCAATCACCGCGCACACTCGATGGAATGGCACGGCGCGGTTGGGCAGGGTCAGGCGCGACTTTGAAGATGTCCACCGCTTTCGTCTTGATGCGTTCGCCCTCTTTGCCGCGCAGAAAATCCGCCAGATGACTGTTCACATCGGCATGGGTCACGCCTTCATCAGCGCCACTATTGCCCGTGTCTGCCCCACCCAGCCGATTATTTTTCTCGCCTATAATATTGCGTCTACGGCTCATAGTCCCGCCTTCTTCATCACATTATCCACCACGCGCATCGCGTCCGCCGCTTCCTGTCCTTCCGGTGCATAGCTGAACACCAGTTGCCCATATTTGGAGGCTTCTCCCCAGATGGTGCGCTGAACCAACGGGTGCCAGACCATGCCCGGAAATGCCTCTGCCAATTCGCGGATATTCTCCCGATGATTGCTCGTCCCTGCCCGCATTTTGTTGGGGATGATGCCCAGAATTGACGCGCCACTCGCCCGATATTTGGTGTTCTGCGAATTAATGCGTTCGATCTCATTGAGCGATTCCACCAGCCCGTCGAAGCTCAAACTTTCACACTCGGTCACATGCACGAAGTAATCCGCGGCGAAGTTCACCGAGCCATCGAACATGCTTGCCGTCGGACCAGTATCCACGACGATCACATCCAGACTGAGCAATTCGCCCATATCTTCCAGCACCTCTTTGAACTTAAACGGTGAGGGCTGTTCAATCGGGATGACCGTCGTGCCTTTCGACGATGGCAGAAGATATAGCGTGTTTTTTCCTGTGTAGCCGGGGGGCATAAAACGCACCGGATCAGGCTGGCGCACCACATCGGCGAACTCGGTATCTTCCTCGGTCATAATCATAAACAGCCCGTTTTCTTTGGGCATCCCGAAGCTCAACGCCACGTGTCCCTGCGGGTCGGTATCCACAATCGCCACGCGCAATCCGCGTAACGCTAAGCCGCCAGCGAGATGGGTTGCGACGGTTGTTTTGCCCACGCCACCTTTACGGTTGGTCACTACAATAGTCTTCACAGTGCTTGTCCTTTACCTGCGCGGTAAACATATTCGGTGCGTACCGGACCGGTGGGTTTACGGCTAATTTCGATCAAGCCTTCGTCCACCAGAACCTGTAACAAATTCACATCATGCGGTGTTAAACGCGTCGGTCTGCCCAGTTGCAATGCGATATAGCGACGGTTGACCCAGCGTCCGCTTGCCCCACGGACGACTTCTAGCAGTTTCTCGCCGAGTGGGGTCACATGGTCAGGCGGTTGATATACGGTCATATGCACACCCTTTGTACCATACGTATAATACGTACTATAATACTCTATTTTTGCATAGATTGCCACCTTTTGATGGGGACAAAGCAAAGACGATAGATATTAGATTAAAGATGTTAGACGATAGATAAATGACAAAAGATGTTAAATCGTAGGGCGCGACCTGCTAGGTCGCCCTCGTCAAATCACAGCAAACAGTAGCCGATAGATTAAAGATGTTAGATGCTAGACAAAAGATAAAAAGACAGAAAATATTCGATTTCCTACGACCCATTGTAAGGCGCAACCTGCTAGGTCGCCCTCGTCAAAACACGCCAATTGTTGAACGCGATCAACAATTCGAGCCTTTTACACAATTTTAGAGTGCTATAATCACATCTCAAAAATAGGGAGTTTGTCTGTATGAATTACCTCATTATCGGTGCCAGTCGCGGACTCGGCGCGCTGTTTGCACAATCATTGCCCCATGCTGGAGATACCGTCTGGCTGGTAGCACGCTCACAACCGGATTTGACGGATACGGACGGCGTGAAGCGCATCTGGATTCAAGCCGATCTTGCGGACGCAAATGCCGCACGTCAAATCACGCAGGTGCTCCAAAATCAGACCTTAGATGTGTGCCTTTACAATGCGGGCATCTGGGAAACAGACGCTTTTTCAGATCGCTATGATTTTGAAGCTGTAGCCGATGATGAGCTAGAACGCATCCTACACGTTAATTTGACTGCCGCCATGCAAATCACTCAAAAAATGCTCATCCCGTTGCGGCGCTCATCCAATGGCAAAATCATTTTTATCGGCTCCAATGCTGGTCTTGAAAATTCGGGTCGTCCAGAAGTGGCGTATGTGGTCAGCAAATTTGGCTTGCGCGGCTTGACCCATGCCTTACGCAAACTTGTCCAAAAAGATGCCATCGGCGTAACCTGCATCAACCTCGGTGATGTTGGCGAAGTTGTGTTTGAGGAAGGTCAATTTCTGGCGCGCCACTCAGGAGAACGCCCACTGATTGCGCTAAACGACATCGTGACGATGTTGCAGGCGGTCATCGCATTAAGCAATACCAGTTGCGTCAAAGAGATTGATCTACTCGCCATGACGGATGACATTTAACCCGCCAATTGTTGAACGCGTTCAACAATTCGACCCTTTTACACAAATTTATATAGCGTAAAACCTAAAGCATTCTGACGGCAAAACGGGGCTATAATAAAAACACGACAAATCATGTGGAGGTTCAACATGCCTATTTTCGCAGACTGGTACGACGACGAACAACACATCATTTTCCTACGCTACGAAGGCGATTGGACGTGGAATGATTTTTACGAAACCGCTAACAAGGCTGTACATCCCTTATTGAAGAGTACCACACACACGGTTTATCTCATCGCGGATTTTACGAGCACCACGACCATACCCATGAATGGTATTATGCACGCCCGCAACGTGTTTAAAACCATGCCTACAAACTGGCACAATATGATCATCGTTACGCCAAACAAATTCATACAAATTCTAGTCGATATGTTCAAGAAGATGAATTATCAGGGCATGGGCGAAAAAATCATGTGCACCAATACCCTTGACGAAGCACTCCTTCTGATCCGTACGATGCAGAATGAGTCCGCCACAGACCGCTAATTAAAAAGGCAACGGGGCTGATTGCAGAAAACCCCTACGCGCCAAATCCGAACCGTCACCACCGACTTCAGATCGCACCTCAATCACCTCGCGCCATTCCACGTTGAATGCACGTAGACCATTTTCACGCACCTGACTTTCAACGCATTTGCTAAATATCAAATTTCAAATCACAGTCTATTTTCATGCGCGGGCAAAAATGGGCGAGGGCGTAACGCTGTAAAATCCCCTCGACCAACCAGCTTTCCGCGCATTTTTTAGCTCTCCAAATCAGACCCTCACAATCTTAACAAATATTAATTTTATAAGTTAAGAGATTTCGTTATAATAAGTAAGACAACAATAGGAGTAATGTTAATGCCGATCACCGTAAGCTGGATTGACCCTGACAAAACAATTATCCTCCTGCGCTTCACAGGTAGATGGAATTGGAGCGAATGCCACAAGGTCTTTGCGAATGAACTGACGAACATCATGCTGGAAGTATCCCACGAGGTCTATATCATCGCGGACTTTCTACCAGCGGCGAATCCGCCCGTCAATGGCGTGACCCATGCCCGCAAGCTCTTCCCTACCTTGCCACCAATTTGGCGGCATGTGCTGGTCGTCAGCGACGACAAATTTACGCACGTCCTCGTAGAAGTATTCCGCACGATGAATATTCAGGGGATGGGTCAAAAAATGTCCAATGCTAAAACGCTTGACCAGGCACTGAACATGATCCATACGATGAATACCGACACCATCAGCGAAAGTTAATCTACACAACAAAAGGGCGAACGGGGTTTTCAAATCGACCCATTCGCCCACACACATTTCCTTCAACCATTCACGGACAACCACTTCGGGTTATCACTACTGCGCCAGATAACCCCCATCTACCGGATAATACGCACCGGTGCAGAACGACGCTTTATCACTCGCCAGCCATGCCACGATCTCCGCAACTTCGTTCGATTCACCAAGTCGCCCGATGGGGTGCATACTGACGAGCATGTTCATCATCGCCGCATCGGATTCGATGGCTTCTAACAGTGGCGTGCGGATAAACGCCGGACCGACGGCATTGACGCGAACGCCCTGTGCGCTATATTCCAGCGCGGCGGATTTGGTGAGTCCGACCACGCCATGCTTCGCCGCCACATATGCCGCAGATTGCGCGAAGCCCACCGCACCGAGGATCGACGCGATATTTACCACGCTCCCGCCACCGGATTTGATGATCTCCGGCACGGCATATTTCACGCCATAAAACACACCGCTCAAATTCACGTCAATGACCTGTTGCCAGTTGTCCAGCGGATAATCCGCCGTCGCCGCCTGTGCGCCACCGATGCCCGCATTGTTGACCAACACATGCAAACCGCCGAAATGCTCAACGGCATGGCTGACGAGCGCCTCCACCTGTTCCGCATGGGCGACGTTGCAATTGACATACAGCGCGTTGCCACCTTTGTCCGTGATTTGCTTGACGACGTAATTGCCGTTCTTGTCATCAATATCAGACACGACAACCTTCGCGCCACGTTCCGCGAGGAGCAGGGCAATCGCCTCGCCAATGCCCGATCCCGCGCCCGTTACAATTGCTACCCGATTATCAAAGTCTGCCATTGTACGCTCCTTGAGTTACCAAAATGGTTTATCTTGTGAAAAATTTCTCTATTGTTACTTATATCGTAATATAAAATTTAACAAAGGTAAATGAGTCCAACTCTGCCCGTGGATAAGCAGTTGCCAGAGCGCACATGAATGTTCACTATATAAATCACAGATGGGATAGGCAAATTTGGCGTTTAAACGGGCGATTGCGCGTTTCGCCTGCTGTGGATGCCTAGCTGTGGACTATTTTCGATAAATCGGCGCAAAACAGCCCTCAGCGCGGAATGTACAGGTGGGGCAGACATCAACAAATAACAGACAACCAACTCCACCGGCAACTTAACTAACATACAGGAGCTTAGTCCTACTTCTCGACCCACTCACCGCTACAGTTTTTCGTATACATATGTTTCACGGCGCTCCACGCGACTTTGTGCGCGGTTTCCTCACGGGTGGCATCCCCACGGCGTTCTTCTGCGGTATCGTATTGATCCCACGCGCTGTTAAAGGCTTCTTTGTAGATTTCCTGCGCGTGGTCGGGCAAGTTATCGCGCACACTCTCTGGCAGATCGTTCACTGATTTGTATGGCATACGTCACCCCTTCACAATTATCGGACTCAACATTCAACTTACTGTCCTTATCGTATGCGAAAGCGACGCAGAAAATATGCGTGAAGTGGACGCTCTTGTGATGGGTGAGGTGGTTGATTGTGATAGCCAGCGAGGAGGCTCAATATCTGTTCGCGGACTTTATCACAATCTATGATACCGGATTTATTGCTGACAAAACATAACTATCCGCCTAACCTGCACCATCCCAGATATCAAAGCCGGACAGCACCCATGACTCTGGATGTAGCGACTGCATCACCCGAACCAAGTCACCGCCCAGATTAAACGTAAGTACCTGCGGCGTAAACGAACTAGTGAAACGTTCTTCCATCACAACAATATGCTCACCAGTAGGCAACCATTGTGGATTGCTCAGTGGGGAGTACCTGACGAAATGGCGCACATCACCCGTAGCATTGTTCAGCACGAGCAATGATGTGGCATCGCTGGAAAAGGTCGTGCTATACAGTGCCGCGATTTTTTCGCCATCATCTGACACCGCCAGATCATAAAAATTCACAGATGGGGACTCATCCTCGTAAAGCACCTGATAATCCGTCCCATCCGCAGACACCCGCGCAAGCTGTGATCCCGACGAGAAATAAATGTCCTGCCCATCCGGTGACCACACAGGAAAGCCAATCTGGATACTGCCTGCGGGAGGTGGAAAACTGCTATTACGCTCGGTGAGCAAGTCGTAGATATGTAACATGCCATCGTCTTCATAGACAATGTGGGTGTTATCTGGCGAAAGATCAAAGTGATTGCTTGAGATGCTCATATTGTTTAGTGCGCGTGTCTCATCACTCCTGATGCTGTGCACAAAGACGCGTCCTGACGCTAGAAAATACAAGTGCTGACCATCGTTAGCCAATTGCGGATTAACCATTACCGCGTCAATCTTCGCCCATAAACAGATTTCAGTGGTTCTGCTCAGTCCAGAAACAGTGACGAAACTCCCTGTTACCATAACATAAGCAGTATAGACAATAGGCACATTGCAGTCCGCAAATTGCGGCACAGGTGTCGGTGGTGGAATGCGCGTTGAGGTCGCGCTAGGTATCAGTGTTGGCGGTTGCGGGGAGGCTGTGTTCGTAGGCGTTGGGGACGGCGTGGCGGTAACTGATCTTGTCGGCGTGGCTGATCCCCTCACGACTTGCGAAACAGTTCGGTTGTCACCCCCTTGCTGATTACTGAGAAACATGATGAACGCAAACATGGCAATCAAAACGCCACCGAATACTTTCAGTGAAGCAAACCGGCTCTCTTTTTCTACAGGGGCGACGTATTCTTCCACATTACGCATGGGTCGCGGTGGCGGATAAATCTGGCGCGGTGGTTCGATCCATTCTTGCGGTTCGTCAAAGCCATAGAACGGGTCATGCTCCACGCTGACCCAATCCTGACCGTCCCACTCAAAGAGCGCATCTTCTGAAAGTTCGCCGTCCGTATGCGGTTCAAAAATCTCATCGTCGTCGTGTTGATGCTCGTCCATATTATCCAAATTCAGCGTGCGGGCTTTATTCTTCCGACCCGTACCACAGATCAAATCCGGTCATGGCGTTCATGGCTGGCTCCAGCGAATTAAGCACAGTTGTTGTCGAACCAAACGGAGCATATATCGCAATGCGTGGGGACTCCGCGCTGTCAAGCATTTCCATCACGGCGATCTCATTATGTCCATCCAACCAGTGCGGATCACTTATATCATTTTGCCCGTCTGCTATAATCTCGCGGGAAAACCAGCTTACCATATCCATCATCAGCAACCCCTTGCCCGAAAGACTATTGGACGGGCGATACACCACCGCGAGGCGTTCGCCGTCATCCGACACCGCCAGATCGTAAAACTGTGCATATTGACCCCTGTTTGCGTACATGACCTGATAATCACTGCCATCCGCAGAAACGCGGACAATCTGTGACCCTGACGAAAAATAAATATCGCGCCCATCCGCTGACCACACCGGAAAGTGCATCGGCTGGAGGTCTGGTATCTGCGAAAAATCGGTTATATTGCCCGTCTGCAAATCATAGATAAAGAGCATCTCGTCCCGTTCATAGACGAGACGTGTGTCATCCGGCGACAAATCAAAATGCTGGATTCCACCTTCAACAAAATTATTCAAAATACGCGATTCATCCGTAATCACATTCATCATGCGGATGCGTCCAGACGCGAGAAAATACAACTGCGTGCCATCTGAACTTAATTGCGGATCACTCGCATCCTGCCCGATGGACGTTAACAAACAGGTGTTTTGCATATCATTTAGCGATCGAACAAAAATACGATTGTTCGACGTAAAGATATATGCCGGTTGCGGAAGTAACGCATAGCAACTCTGATACACAGGTGCTCGTGTGGGGCGGGGTGTGCGCGTTGAAGTCGCGGTGCGAATTGGCGTTTGCGAGGATGTTGCGGTTGATTGTCCATTTCCAAGAGACGCAACTTGCGTAAGTGGGGAGGGTGCGCTCGCTGTGGCGGTGGAAATCAACGCGCCCGTATTTCCCAGTGCATTATCATTTGCTTCGTTATTTACGAAAAAGAATATAAACGCTAAAGCCACCAAACCACCCAGAACTTTGAGCGCAGTTTGCAGATATCGGCTTTGCTCATTGACGGTCGCATTATAATTATACTGCACGCCAGAATCAAAAAACGCATCAGGGTCAATAATTCTTGTGTATTCCGATGCTGGATCAACCTCGCGGGGCGGTTCGATCCACTCTTGCGGTTCGTCGTAGCCCACAAACGGGTCATGCTCCACGCTGACCCACTCCTGACCGTCCCACTCAAACAGCGCATCTTCGGATAGTTCGCCGTCTGTATGCGGTTCGAAAATCTCGTCGTCGTGTTGATGCTCGTCCATAGTATCCAAATTCAGCGTGCGCGTTTGTCCAGTCCTCATTATATGCGGGCTTTCTGCGGGGAAGCGTAAATATCCACCGGAGCAGGGCGCACACCCGCCGACCCTACTCATCAATCCGCCAATCGCATTAAATACCAGACGTAACTTCGGAAAAATAAGTTTTTGCACAATTTTTTCTTAACTCATAAACGGACGCACGTTCCGTTCAATTGACCCTGTAAACGATTTCGCAAACATTGAGCCGAAATTTCAGCATATTCTAAACATTCTAAATTTCATTACATTACAACCATAATTAAGACATCGTAAAATTTATGCGAATTTCAGGATAAACAACATACAATAATACTAACTACAGGTTTGCCATAATTTTTTACAGTCAGGGAAAAAATAGATATGCCAAAATTACGGACCATCGCATCTGTATTGTCTATTCTGGTGATTGCTGTTGGAATTGTCGTCTTAATCGGCTGGTGGCTAGACATTGACGCGCTGAAAACACTCTTCCCCGGTCTGGCAAGCATGAAAGGCAACACCGCCATCGGATTTGTCCTGCTCGGCGGGTCATTATTCAGCTATATAAAGGAACAGCCGAAATTCCTTTACTGGTCAACCGCTGTGTTAGCCTTGCTCCTGAGTACCGCCGTTTTAGCCCAATATGCCTTTTCCGCAAATTTTGGCATAGACGAATTGTTCTTTGCCGACGTTGCCACCGCACCGCAGGACTTCCCCGGACGCATGAGCATTGCCACTGCGATTGGCTTCTTCGTCTTCGCCGTTTCGCTGATTTTGCTGTATGTCAACGCTGTACGAACCGCCCAATTCGTTACCATCTTCGGCAACTCGTTCATCACCGTGCCCTTACTCGGCTATCTTTTCAACGTCGAAGGGTTATATGATGTGAGCGTCTTTAGCTCCATCGTCATCCACACGGTACTCACGTTCAGCGCGTTTGGCACTGCCGTCCTGTTAAGCCGTCCCAATAGTGAACTCATTTTCATCTTGAAGGATGAAGGGTCTGCGGGCAAAGTACTACGACGCAGTATTCCGGTTGCCTTCGGCGTGCCGATTCTGCTGGGCATACTGACGAACCTCGCCGAGAATGCCAACATGTTCAATTACTTGATCGGGCAGGCGATATTAGTTCAAGCCATTATTCTGGTGATGCTGGCGGCGGCTTGGCGAATTGCGCGGTTGATCCTGCAAGAAGACCTCATTCAGGATGCCCATACAGACCAATTACGCATCAGCGGAGAAAAATTCCACGCGATCTTCCGTGAAAGCGCGGATATTATCTTCCTTATAAACCCCGACGACGGAACGATAATCAACATCAATCCAACGTCGTCCCTCTTGCTCAAGAGTGAACCCGAAGACTTGATCGGACAGCACTTCAAGACGCTCTTCAAGGACAACATCGAGCAGGACTTCCTTAATAACGTCACGTTTGTGCGCGACGTTATGCTAGACCAACCGATCCGTAAAGCCGATGGGACATTTTTGGCGATGGATTTGACCACCAAAATCATCCCGTGGGAGAATGATCGGGCTGTGCTGGTCAGCCTGAGGGATGTATCTGAGCGCAAAGCGATGCAAGAAGAGCTACTTCTAGCACAATTGAAGCAGATCGAGCTAGAAAAAGAGCACGAACTGGTCAACATGAAAGAAACCTTCATCGCGGGCATCTCGCACGATTTCAAAAATCCGCTCTCGGTGATTTCCCTTTCCAGCGATATTCTGCACCGCTATCATGACCGCCTGAACCTCGACCAAACGCTCTCGCATCTGGAGCGCATCCGTTTTCAGGCACACTTCATGAAAGAGATGATCGACGATGTGATGACCTACGTTGAATCTCAGCACGGCGAAATCCTCACACAGTTCCAGCTGATGGATCTGATCGATCTGTGTAAAACGATCATCAAAGACCTCTCGTACCAATATACGAACCGTGCGGTTAAGCTGGAAATCGGCAAGCACCCCGGTAGCCTGATGCTCGACCCGCGCCTGATGCGCCGTGCCATCGCCAATTTACTCTCCAACGCGCTCAAATATTCTGCCGCCGATACAACCGTTATCCTGAGTGTGACGCTCGACCAGAACATCCTGACCATCGAAGTTGAAGATCACGGCATCGGCATCCCAACTGAAGATCAGGAGCGCCTCTTTACACCCTTCCAGCGGGCGAGCAATGTAGAAAATATCAAAGGCACAGGTCTGGGATTGGTGGTTGTGCGTGATTGCATAAGCGTGCATGAGGGCACGGTCTCGTTTATGACCAGCGAGGGGCAGGGAACGACCTTCACCATCCGCATCCCCTATGAGATCAACAATATCCGACAATTTCCGGGGGTTCACTCCGCATAGGTCACAAAGGTCATGCCAACTGGCGATAAAAACAGGAATTATACATGCACCCATGTTCACATAATATTGAACTTACAAAAGACTAGAAATATGAGAGATTTAAGGCATTGTCCTCCTGAACACGAAAAGTAGCATACAATAATATTTAGAAGAGTGTTATCGATAATTAAAAATTGTTTTGGAGGTGAGAGTGCTCATGTTACGGTCTTATTCCATAACGTTAACGGCACTGGTTGTTTTAATTGCCACTATCGTGCTCGTTGGATGGGCATTTGAAATCTCTACACTAAAAAGTGTCATTCCCGGTTTCGCCACAATGAAAGCCAACGCCGCCCTCTGCTTCCTGTTTATGGGCATCGCAATGGCGGTCTATCAACGTAAAAGCTACAAACGCAATTATTGGTTGCCCCTGATTCCCGTTTTCATTTTAAGCATCGCCACGTTGATGCAATACGCGTTTAACACAAATTTTGGCATAGACGAATTACTGTTCAAAGACCTTACCACCGCGCCCGCAGAGTTTCCGGGACGGATGACTATTTTCACCGCCATTGGATTTTGCCTCTCCGCCACCGCGCTGATTTTAACCGCCCGTAACTGGCTAAACTCCGCGCAGAGCATCCTCGTTATCGTCCATACATTCGCCTTTACGGTGCTTCTGGGGTATCTGTTCAACAGTGAAATCCTGAACGATACCAGTATTTTTAGCACCATGCCCGTCCCGACGGCGCTCGGCTTCGCGTTTATTGGCTCAGGGATGCTCTTTATCCGTCCCGAAAGCAGACTGTTAAGCATCCTCAACGAAAAAGGCAGTGCGGGGAAGTTACTACGGCGCAACGTGTCTTTTGCGTTTGCCGTGCCCATCTTCTTCGGGCTTATCATCAGCATCGCGCATTTTACAGAAGCCATCAGCTATTCGATGGGACTGGCGATCCTTGTGCAGTCCATCATTCTGGCGGCGTTATTCGGATTGTGGCGAAATGCTTACCTGATTAAGCGCGAAGACGAAGCGCAGGAGCTTCATAGCGCCGAGCTGACCATCAGCCATGAAAAATTTATGTCCATCTTTCATGAAGTATCCGATATCATCCTCATCATTGACGGGAAAACGGGCATCATCCGCACCATCAACCCCGCCTGCACGCTCTTTCTTAATTTTGCGCCACAGGAGTTGATCGGTCAGCACTTCAAAACGCTCTTCAAGAACAGCATCGAACCGGGCTTCCTCGATAAAGTGACGTTTGTGCGCGATATCATGCTAGAACAACCGATCCGCAAAGCCGACGACACATTTTTGCTGATGGACTTGACGACCAAAGTCATCCTGTGGGAAGGTGAACGGGCGGTGCTGGTCACGCTACGGGATGCGTCCGAGCGCAAACAGATGCAAGAGGAATTGATGATCGCACGCCTTAAGCAAATCGAACTGGAAAAAGAGCACGAACTGGTCAACATGAAAGAAGCCTTTATCGCGGGCATCTCGCACGATTTCAAAAATCCGCTCTCGGTAATTTCTCTTTCCAGCGATATTCTGCACCGCTATTATGACCGCCTGAACCTTGACCAAACCCTGACGCATTTAGACCGTATTCGCTTTCAGGCACATTTCATGAAGGAGATGATTGACGATGTGATGACCTTCGTCGAATCGCATCAGGGCGAAATCATCACGCAGATGCAACTCATTGATCTGGTCGCGCTGTGCAAATCCATCATCACGGACTTAAATTATCAATATCCGAACCATGACATCAACTTCGAGATCGACAAGCACCCCGGTAGCCTTGTCCTCGACCCGCGCCTGATGCGCCGCGCCATCACCAATTTGCTCTCCAACGCGCTCAAATATTCCGCGGAAGACACCCCCGTGAGCCTGCGCCTATCGCTCGACGAGAACACACTATTGCTGGAAGTTGAAGATCGGGGCATCGGCATTCCGCTCAAAGATCAGGAGCGCCTCTTTAAAGCCTTCCAGCGGGCGAGCAATGTGGAAAATATCAAAGGCACGGGCTTGGGTCTGGTGATCGTGCGTGATTGCGTGAGTGTGCACGGTGGCACGGTCTCATTTAAGACCAAAGAGGGACGCGGAACGACCTTCACGGTACGCATCCCGCGCCAGACGGGGAACTCTCAACGGATGACGGGCGTGCACTCGGCGTAAGGCTCACACATGGACGAAAACACGACACATCAAATCAATCAGGGCGACATCTTCTGGCTAACCGTCGATGACCCGCGCAGTAGCGAAACGCCGATCCGCCATCCGCATGTGGTTGTGCAGGAGGATGTGTTTAATCACAGTCGCGTTACGTCGGTGATCGTCTGTGCGCTGACTTCCAACCTGCAACGGGCGAGCCTCCCCGGTAACGTTCTGCTGGATGACGGCGAAGCGAATTTATCCCGCCAGAGCGTGGTCGAAGTGGCGAAAGTCTCCAGCGTGGAAAAATCCGAACTCGGCGACTACATCGGCACGCTCAGTCCCGCCCGCATTATGCAAATCCTCGACGGTCTGCGCTTTCTGCAAACCTCGTATTTCAGGCGGTAAGGGCGGAAAGCGAATTTAAGCGTCATGCGAAGACACAAAGTCATTACCAAGCACCAGCACCCATACCTTTCAAACGTAGGTATTTTGTGGTCGAGTTCTTACCTTTACCACCAATGGCTGAAACCCATTGGCTACTTAGGTGTAAAACCCTGCTGAAGCAGGCTGTTTTTCCCGAACATTTGTGGAAATAGCCCACTTCAGTGGGGTTTATAAGGTCATCAGAGCATTGGGGTTTCAGCCCAATGCGGAACTAAAGTATAATGCCCCACGTAATAATGTCGATTTCAAAATCAGACTGGTACGCGCTTTTAATGATAGCCCCATCGAAGTTGCCCGCATCATCATTCGCCTACATTTACATCTGTGCGACACTACTATTAATCCTCCCGCTGGTGCTGGCATCCGGTTTCCTGAACAACCAGCTACTTGCCAGCGCGGATATTATTCTACATCTCAACCGGATTATCTCGAACACCAACAGCCTGCGTGAGGGATTGTTCTATCCCCGCTGGTATCCTGAAATGTTCATCGGCTATGGCTACCCCTTGCCGAACTTTTACCCACCGGGCGCAAGTCTGCTGGGCGCGGGCTTTGTGTTGATCGGCATGACACCCATCGCCGCGCTGATTAGCACGCAAATTCTGGCGCTGTGGGCAGGCGTAACCGGTGCATATCAATTTGCCCGCCATTTTAGCGACCCGCCCGCCGCCTTCCTGAGCGCCGCCGCTTATCTCTACGTGCCGTTTCTGTTTTTTCAGTTGTATCACATTGGCAACGTGCCGCAATTGTTCGCCTTTAATTTGATTCCGTGGGTGCTATGGGGGATCGCACACGGCGCAACCACCCCGCGGACACGCACGACTGCGTTAATTGCAATCGCACTCGCAGTCGCCCTCCTGATGCACCAACTCGCGGGCATGATGGCAGTCGGCATCGGCACGGGTTATGCACTGGTCGCGGGGTGGTCGGCATCTGAGGGGTCGATCTGGCAAAATCGACAGCGTTATTTCGTTCCACTGGCGGGCATTGCGCTGGGCTTCGGGCTGGCGACGATCTACTGGCTCCCCGCGCTGACCTCGTTCGATGCTATCCAGCCGTTAGGTCAAACTACCGCCCGCATCGGCGCGAGCATCGAGGATAATTTTGTGCTGTTGCGCCAGATGTTACAGCCCGCCCAAACGGTGGATCAGACCGCACAAACGCGCCTCTTTCAACTCAGCCTCGGCATCCCGCAGATTGCCCTGTTCGCCATCAGCCTCTTGCGCCTCCCGCAGATGCTCCGCACCGGATCGCGCTGGGGGGCGACGCATATCATCACCGGAGCACTCGCCGTCAGTGGCATGATTTTCCTGATGACCTATCACGCCTTTCAAATCTGGGAAAATGTGCCCGGTGTGGATGTTATTTTGCAACCGTGGCGCTTGTTCGGGCTGATTTATGCCATCATGATTCCCATGTTCGCCCTGTCGCTCGGCTGGATCATCAAACGCACGGGCGCATGGATCACCCCGATTGTGCTGATGCTACTCTTCGCGGCGATTTTGCCCGTCTATTTTCCGTCGGTTGATCCCGTCCCCGACGCAGACCAATTGCGAACCCCGCTCGATACGATCAACTATGAAAACACCACGGGCAATTATGGCACGGTGGTCTTTGACGAATATCGCCCGACAGACTTGCAATCGCTGGATGATTTAGCGCCCTGTGATGGCTGTTACGCCGATTGGGAATGGACGATTTATCCGCAAACGCGCCTGCTACCGGAAAATGTCACCCTGCAAACCCTTGAAACAAACCGTCTGCGGAGCACAATGTTTAGCATAAACACACCCGCCGACTTTGATTTTGTCCTGCATCAATTTTATTTTCCGGGCTGGCGGGCAGAGCTAAACGGGCAATCGCTCCCATTAAATCCAACCACATCGGCGGGACTGATGACCGCGACCATCCCCGCAGGTCAGCATCAGCTCGAAATCTGGTATGCAGGCACACCCATCGCCAGCGTCGCCTTCATGATAAGCCTGTGGTCGCTGGTTCTGGTGATCGCGCTCGGAGTGCGTAAGCCAAAAACGGGCAATCCGCCGCTAAAAGTTGCACCATCACCATTACCCGCCAGCAATCGGGTCGCGCTGGTCTGTGTTTTGCTCTTGATCGGGGTGAGCCTTGTTTTATATTTTTACATCGAACCGCATACAAGCTGGTTCCGCATTGCCCGCCCACCGGATGCACCCGCATATATGCAACACGCACAGCGCGAAATATTTAGCGACGCGACGGGCACGCCACAAATTGAACTGCTCGGCTATGATCTCAACCGTGACCGCAACGGGGCAGTCGGTTATGGCGACTGGCTGTATGTGGATCTCTACTGGCACGCCCTCCAACCGCAAACGACGGATTGGCGCGTCCGTGTGCAACTCGCTGATCCGGTGTTGGGCGTTCCCTTCATCGTGAGCGATAAACCCGCACCGGGGCGCATCGCCACCACAGGATGGTCACCGGACAATTACGTTTTTGATCGTCACATCATGCGGATTGATGCCGATATTCCGCCCTACATGAGCCAGCTTGAAGTGCGCGTCTATGCGGATGACGGCACAGAATTAACGTTAGCCTCCGGTACACAGGCGGCAATTCTGACGCAACTGCGAATCAGCGAAACAGGAAATTGCCCCTTCGCTGATAGCACGTTGACAAACATTCAATTTGGCGACTTGCTCACGGTGACGCATCTCGCATGGACAACCGATCCCGACGATGCGCCCGTGCTCAATCTCTGCTGGCAGGTAGCGCAAACTAATCAGACGGATTATCGCCTGTTCGTTCATTATTATGCGGGCGATACTTTTCTGGACAACGCAGACCAAGCACCAATCAGCCGTTACCCCTCCGCACTCTGGAATGACGGTCAAATTTTAGCCAATAGCTACACGCTCCAGCCACCGGAATCAGCAACGGCGGTGCGGATTGGCTTCTACGATACCGCCACCGTCACCCGCCTAAGCCCTGTCGGTGAGGGTGTTGCCATTCAGGATAACAGCGTGCTGGTCGAACTTCCGTTCCCCCTGCAATCGCGTTGAGCCTTACACACTCGCGTATAGGGCTAAATTGAACATATTCTTCGCCAAAGCAAAACGTAAAGGACAATTGATTATTCTTCTCTGTGGTTCATCATCCCTAAGCTAAAAGCCAACAGCTGCTCAGTTGCAAGGTTATAAAGTAACTCGACAAAATCGCATTGGGCTGAAACCCCAATGCTAGAATGATTTTCGAAACCCCACTGAAGTGGGCTGTTTTCACAAATGTACGGGAAGAATAGCCTGCTTCAGCAGGGTTT
>JAVJSU010000064.1:0-30986 GCA_040219275.1 Aggregatilineales bacterium
ATAAAATACCAGATAATGTTCGCGTAGCAGTAGCGAAAGCTATCGAAGTCTCTCGTTTACACAACACAACCTTATCGCGTGTAGCCCTGCAATTTGCACTCAACAATGATGCCATCGCCACGACTCTTATAGGGATGCAAAAGGAAGAAGAAGTGATACAAAACATCGACTTAATCAATAACGCAATTGCACAGGAAATCGTGAGTTTAGTCCAGAAAAGCCTGAAATCCGTAAAAGACTATGCACTTTCAGTTGGATTACCTGAAAATCATGACATCTGATGAATCATCATTATTCGCATACACTTCATAGGTTTAAAAAAGATTCGAACCTAGAATTGTGCAATATTCGTAAGTTTTTGCGTATTTAGCATCCAGCCGCGCACATGGCAAGAGCGTCTTCAGGCTGGCGAAGTTGAACCGTATTTGCAGGTGGTCGAGCATTACCAGGATCGACCACTGGCATTATTCGCACTGTACACATTGACGACTGAAACGAAGGTGCGGAGATTCGCCCGCGATGACAAAGAGCGCAAGATGATCTTCTACTATCGCAAAAAGTGTTTAAAACGAATCGAGGCGGCTTACGGACAAGCAGCCTCATTTTAATTCCAGAGGTTTCATACTGGCTGGTGAGCAATCGTCAACCTTATATTTTTGCGATCACATCAGCATTATATTTGTAGGTAAGGAATGCTATTCACCGGATGGCACACCCCAAAGATGTATTATACTGTCTTCACTTGATGCAGAACTCTTTTGTTGTCCAGTGCCAGATATCTTCAACTGTGCGTCCATTTGCTAAAGAATGATTCAGCTTGACCCCGATGATACACTCAGCCATTGCTCAGTGGCAACAGACTGGTCTATCTTGTTTCGCCGATTATCGCGAAGATGCTAGCCCACATCAATGTATGCTTAGTGACATACTAAGCTTGAGTCAGCCCACCATCAACGGCGAATGCCGCCGCTACCACATTCGATGCTGCATCTGAGCAGAGGAAACAGATCACCGCCGCTTGCTCTTTGGGCTGTGACGAGTGCCCAATCGGATGCTGGTCTGGCATTTCCTGTGCCGCATTGCGTGCCTCCTCAGTCATCGTTGCAAAGATCGCCTCCGTCATCGGCGTAATGACACCGCCTGGATGCACCGAGTTGATGCGGATGCCCTTCGAAGCATATTCAACACCTGCCGTGCGGGTCAGACCCAGCACACCGTGCTTGCTAGCTGAATAGGCAGCCAGATTGGGTTGCGCGTGCAGACCCGCCGCCGATGATACATTAACGATGGTGCCGCCACCGTGCTCCAGCATATAGGCGATCTGGTATTTCATGCCGAGGAAGACCCCACGCAGGTTGATCGCAATGATCTGGTCGAACAGTGTACTCTCGATCAGATGTAGCGGCATGAATTGCCCCAGTATGCCCGCATTATTCACGGCGTGGTTGAGACCACCGTAAGTCGCCACAGTTTTCTCGACCATCGCTTTGACAGCCTCTTCATCAGAAACATCCACCCGCATGTAGAAAGCTTCACCACCAGCCTGCTTGATCAGCTCAACGGTCTCCTCACCTTCTGTATCTTTTACGTCTACTACGGCCACCTTGGCCCCGCGCTCTGCAAACATCTGCGCCGTTGACCGCCCGATGCCGCCACTGGCTCCAGTTACGAGTGCCACTCGCCCTTCAAAGTCACGATTCATTTGACCCTCCAATTGTATTTGTGAAAATTTTAACAAACACAATTATATTATAGCGAGGTTATGCATAAAACTCAACCTATGCTTAGCAGAATTGAGGTTGAAAAATGAAAACAGGTTTTTCCTGGGCATAGGACAATCAGTCTTTTCTCATTCTAGAACGTTCACACACTCGCAGTTTATCCTCATGATTGAGTTTTTGAAGTTCCTCACGTAACTCGTTTGAAATCATCGTCATCATCCATCTTTGCTGATGCTTTAGGGGTACTGTATCTGATATTGGAGTGCCCTAGTTTTCTACAAAGTCACTGCCGAAAAACTGCACAAAAAAACTGAAAAATTACAGGTCGATTCAGTCAAAAGTTCAGTCCTCTGACCCCCTCTCTATGTTATCGTGAAATCAGTGGCGTAAAACACGCACATTACGACAAATTACGCCCGATTGAAAAATTGACATGGTTTTCGTCGATTTCGACGAGCGTTTCGTACATATTGACACCACCAGTTATACAAAATGCGATACGCTGGAACTGTTAATCCACAAGGAGCGATAACAGAATGCAACAGAAGCACCACTCTCCACTGCCAGCCAAACCGCCCAAATGGGATGTCATGCTCTGTGTTCGTCTGACACAAGCAGAACACATGACGATTCAGGGTTTTGCCCGTAAAGCCAATACTTCGGTTTCGAGGCTGGTTCGGCACTTTGTCTTACAGTCCATCCGTAGTCATAGCAGAGGAAAAGTAGATGAGCGATAAACCTTCGCCAGCGCAGATGGTAAAGCGCGTTATTGCTGTCGCTCAATTGCTCACCAACGTCACACAGGACAAGCAACCAGCACCGCATCCATCAGCCGATTCGGTGGCAAAAAACACAAAACGCAAAAGTTGATGTAGTGTGATTAGGAACACACGGGTCAGGATCGATATGGGATACCGCAAGAAAAAGAAACAGATTCAACTTCAGCCTGGCTGGGCGATTTACCTCCGCACCAGCGATGAAGAAGCGCAAAATCCTGAGTCATCACGGGAACGCCAGCGTTTCATCATCCAACGGGCTGTGCTGGATCGTTCAGATTTGCCAGTTATCGCTGAATATGCTGACGTGCTGACAGGAAGAACGCCATTTCGTACCAACTACCAGCGACTGCTGGAGGATGCGCGGATGGGTTGCTTCTCCCATGTTGTCGTTGAACGGGCGGATCGCTTCGGACGTAATGATGCTGAGGCACTCCGTGCAATTGATGAACTGGACGAATTTGGCATTGCCGTGCGTTTTGCCAACCATCCTGATCTTGATCCCATCGACCCCGATGATCGCGTTATCGTGGCACTTTCCTTCACACTCACCCGGCGCGAATCGTTGTTATCCGGCTTGCGCGTTAAAGGCGCTTGTGAGGCGAAACGGAACACAGGCGGTTATCTCGGACGTGTGCCGAACGGTTTTATCAGTGTTGAAGATGATGCCCCCGGACGCAAATCCTACATGAAGAAGGGGCATCACATCGAGCAAGACCCTGAGACAGCACATATCTGGCGACTAGCCTGGGATTATCTGCTGGAAGATAGACTGACGCTAGCAGAAATCTGTGAGGAGCTTCATGAACGTGGCTATCGCTATAACAGTGGTCGCCCCTTTATTCAGGTGAAAGCCAATGGTAAGCGCAAAGCTAACTACAACACGCTGTCGGATATTTTCCACAACTGGACGTATGCTGGATGGATCGTCAATGAGGAAGAGGGTATTCTGCCCAGGACCTTGCGTGGCGATTGGGAACAAATCGTCAGCACCGAAGAATTTGAACGCGGCTTAGCCATTCTAGCGCGACGTTCACGCCACAAACACGCCAAACGGGTACACGATTATCTGCTAAAGGGTTTGATCTTCCTGACGGCGCATCCCAAAGACCCGACTAAACAAGGCGATAAGCTCTACAAACTGACGGGTTCGACATCCAATTCGGGTCGGAGCGGTGGCGGTACGGCACATTATCGACTGGAAAAGCATCCTGTGCATTTCCTATGCCATGAGATCGAGAGCCAGCTCGCTGATTACCTCAAAGGCGTGCAGATTGATGCTGACCTGCTCAAGCTTATCCGTGAGCATTACATCAACGAAGTTGCCGATAAGCTTGGCAGACTGCGACCTGATGAGCGCACGGAGAATGAACGGGCGCTGAAGCAGATCAATGAAGAAGAAGCGCGTGTCCTGCGACTCTATGCTTCCGGGCTGGTCACGGAGGAGAACTGGAAAAATCTGTGGGCAGAATGGCAGGACAAGCGTCAGCGATTACGGGCAAATCTGGATTTGCTTGACCAGAAATGTGAGACATATATCAACGATCTGGATGATGCGCTCACACTGATTGCAAAATTAGGTGTATTATATGAGAAGCTAGCGCGTAGCGACCAGAAAGAACTGCTACGCAACATTGTTGAGAGGGTCGTTGTTAACCCTGAGGGCAAGATAGCGCGTGTAGATTTACTGCCACCCTTTGCTTACCTTCAAGATGTTTCTGGCAAGGTGAGTGGTGGTGAGGGAACTTCGGAGAACACCACGTATAACGAAACAAGCGACCCTGTGGTCGCCTGTTCGAGACAAGTCTTAGATTGTGGGCGGTATAGGACTCGAACCTATAACCCCTTCGGTGTAAACGAAGTGCTCTGCCAATTGAGCTAACCGCCCTTGTTGAAGGTACAAACATCTTACCCCACTCACATCGGTTTATCAATACCAGAATGCGCGTCAAAAATGCGACATAAAACCAATGTGAGTGGTAGTTTCTAAGGTTGGTTGCCTATCGCTAAAGGCGGGGCGGGGTGACACCCGTTTGACCCTGATATTTCCCCTTCTTATCCGCATAAGAGACTTCACACTCCTCATCGCCTTCAAAGAAGAGCACCTGTGCGATGCCTTCATTAGCATAAATTTTGGCGGGTAGGGGCGTAGTATTGCTGATTTCCAGCGTCACGTAGCCTTCCCATCCGGGTTCAAAGGGCGTGACATTGGTGACGATACCCGTCCGCGCATAGGTTGATTTGCCGACACACAACGTCAGCACACTGCGCGGAATGCGGAAATACTCGACGGAACGGGCTAACGCAAATGAATTCGGCGGGACGATACACACATCATCGGTGACGACATCCACAAATGATTGTGGAGAAAAATTCTTCGGATCAACGATGGCGGAATAGACATTTGTAAACACCTTAAATTCGTTCGCCACGCGCATATCATAGCCGTAAGACGACAATCCATAGCTGATGACACCGTCACGCTGTTGTTTTTCTATGAATGGCTCAATCATGCCGTGCTCTTGCGCCATTTTACGAATCCAATGATCGGGTTTTAAGCCCATGAGTCTCTCCTATGAGGTTACGCATGTAGAGGCGCAAAACCGGTGCGCCTCTACGAAATCTGAATAACAATGGGTTGATTTTACAACACCTTGACGATTTTCAAGAAGTCTTCGCCCTGTTTTGTGTTTGCATCTTCTAACGCTTCCCGTGAACCCACCACGATGACCGTACCCTGTGCGTTGAGTTTTTCCAGCGCATCTGCCAACTTTTTGAAATCAGCCAGTGTGGTATTAAAGACCTCATCGCGTGTTTTCTGGCGTTCTTCATCGCTGTAGCCGATCAGATCACGAACCATCGCGGAATAGCCTTTTGCATCCGGTAATTGATAGCCATCCATTTCGCCGATAGCGCCGACAATGGTGCGCTCCAATTCGTCCCGACCCATATCCAGTCCGCGCAGGAAATCAACCGATTTGTGATAATTTTCGAGCGTGCCAAGCAAATTGGGATCGCGATACGACAGAAAACTGAACACGCCGGAACCGCTATCAAAGCTGGAAAATCCGCCATAAGCGCCACCTTGCACGCGCACCATATCCCACAGCCAAGTTGTGCCAAGCTGATTAGCGATCACCTGTGTCGCGCCCGTACGTTCATAGCCAAGATCGTACAGATTCGCGCCCAGACCAACGTAATTTACCTGTGCGGGAATGGTCAAACCTTCGTTGCCACTGTCGTATGAGGGTGTCCATGCCTGGCGCTGATCGCCATTTGCGGGCAATCCGGCGATAAATCCTTCCAAAGTCGGTTTGAATTGTGTCCATGTAGCGTCGTCAACCGTCACGTTGAACACGATATGATCGCGGTTGAGCAGAGCGTCACGCATTTGTACCAGTTTATCCAATACAGAAGACCAGTCAGTTTCGATCTGATTGACTAACTGCCGCACGAAAAATATCTGGCTGACTCCGCCCATTTGCTCATTTGCCCAGCCAGTCAGGTTAAAGCGTGACCGTAGGCGTGTATTGACGAATTGATGTCCACCGGGAACCAATCCGCTTTCGAGTTGAGCTTTGCGTCGTAACGTGATTTGCTTGAAGCGTTCCTTGTTATCAAATTGGGTGGTTTTCAGAATATCATCAAGAATGGCGAGCAGTTCTCCGGCTTGTTCCGGTGTAGATTTGCCGCGCAGGAACAGCATGGATTCTGCACCGTCGTCGTGGCGATGCTCCGAATTAAAGGTGGTGCGGTCAATACCGCCCGTTTTGCGCCCGATGCGTTGGGAGAGCTTGACATAATCTTCGGTTTCTGTACCCATTTCAAGCAATGCGGTGCTAAATAGTGGCACATATTGCACGAGGTCTTGCGGTAGCGCAAATAGATCAAGACCCATATCGACATACAAAATCCCGTTGGTAAACAGATCATGATAAAACACGGTGCTTCCATTAACCGTTTCTTTGACCTGTGGCACCTGCTTAATTTCGCGGTCAAGATCGCTGAGTCGTAACGACGGCACAGTTGCTAAGGCTTCCGGTGAATCCGGTGTTTCCTGATGTATTTTGAGTTCTCTGGTCTTTTCGATAACGTGCTTAATCTCGTCAGAAGACATGCTTTCGCGTTTTCTTGCAAGACGGTCTGCTTCCCGCGCTTCTTTTTCTTCACGCACGGTTGGATCCGGCTTTAGGAGCACAGTAGACCGGTGCTGATTCTTTACGAAATAGTGCTCGACCAAATCTTCAAAGAGGTTGTCACCGTTAGCAATTTTCTGCTTGATCGCGGTCAGCGGCGCTTCAAATGCCAGTGGGTCAATTGGATTGCCACCAAAGTTCCATGTGGAGGCGGCATTAATTGCCATCACCAGCCCGCGCGGGAAGCGTCCGGTGTTAGCTTCACGTAGTTGGAATTCCACCGTATTCAGCGAGGCTTCCACGGTTTCAGGGTCAATGCCATTTTTCGCCAATTCTGCCAGTGTCTCTAAGATCAGCGTTTCCACTTTTTCAGCATCTTCGACGTTGATGCCCTTCATGCCAGTAGAAAACGCCATCTGCCGGATTTGTGTATCCAGCCCGCCGCCGGTCGTGTTTTCGCCGAGTCCACTTTCCAGCAAGGCTTTGCGAAGCGGAGAGGCGGAAGTACCCAGTAAGATGTGCTCCAAAATTTCTAGCGAAAGCACTTTTTCCATGTCAAATGGATCGTCCAATGCCCAACTCACCGTCATCATGGATTTGGCATCAGGATCATCGCCCGCATCATAACCGACAACAGTACGGATCGGTTCATCGAAAGTGGGTTGTGTCTCGATCGTGGTGTCTAAATCTTGCTTTTCGAAATCCTTGAGATAATCATTCGCCATGCGTAGGCGATCTTCAGCGTTATCGTCACCATAGAAGAAGATTTTCGCGTTGGTTGGGTGATAATAAGTTTCGTGGAAGGATTTGAATTGTTCGTAGGTCAGGTCTGGAATGACTTCAGGATCGCCACCGGAGTCATGCCCGTAAATGGTCTCTGGCATCAATGCCTGCTCGGTATAGCGTCCTAGAACACCTTCCGGGTCAGAATACGCACCCTTCATCTCATTGAAGACCACGCCCTTAAACACCATTTCGTCGTTTTCGTCTTCTAGCTCATAATGCCAGCCTTCTTGCATCAGTGTTTCCGGTGTGATGTTCGGGTAAAAGACCGCATCAAAATACACATCAATCAGATTATAAAAATCCTGTACGTTCTGGCTGGCGACAGGATACATAGTTTTATCAGAAAACGTGAAGGCATTCAGGAATGTGGACTGTGACGTTTTTGCCAGCTCTATAAATGGCTCTTTCACCGGATATTTGCGCGATCCGCACAGTACAGAATGTTCGAGGATGTGCGGTAAGCCGGTAGAATCTGCGGGTGGGGTGGTAAAACTGATCGCAAACGATTTATTTTCATCGTCGTTCTCGACAGAAAGCAATTCTGCGCCGGTCTTTATGTGGCGATACAGTTTCGTTTTAGAATTTATTTCTGGAATATCCTGCTCTTTAACGAGTTCAAACCCGTGAAGGTCAGTCATGTGAGGAAGTCCTTTCAATTTACTTTTCAACGCTATTTTAACACCGTCTATTGGCGAATAGCCACATATAATTAGATGTCATGACCGCGTATATTGTTACGTGAGGTTAATTGAAAAGCGTGTTCGGGGGAGTGCTGTGCTAAAAAGGGTGTTCGTCTCATCGGCGAACACCCTTGAAACTCGTTTTAAGTTACATGCGATCCGGCGTGGTCATGCCCATCAAACGGAGCACACGCTTAAAGGTGGTTTGCGCCGCTTTATAGTAACGTAAGCGTGCTTTTGCAAGATCATCCGGCACAGTATCACCCATGACACGCACCTTGTCATACATCGGATGAAACGCGTTCGCCAGATCAAGCGCATAAAACGCAATCGTGTGCGGCGTGAGGTTGGTGGCGGCATAATCCAACTGTTCACCGAGTTCCAGCATTTTCCGGATAAACGTCATTTCCTCATCACCGAGCAAACTCAAATCCGCATCGTCGTCATTAAACCCGCGGGCTTCTGCCTCGCGCATAATGCCTGCACACCGCACCAGCGCATATTGAATGTAATACACGGGATTGTCATTGGTCTGCTTTACGGCAAGATCAAGGTCAAAGTCGATACGTGAATTGGCACTGCGCGCCAGCAATATATAGCGTACTGCGTCGGTACTGGTCTGGTCAATGAGGTCATCGAGCGTGTCGTAGTTCCCCTTACGCGTGCTCATCTTGACTTCTTCACCATTACGGATCATACGCACAAGCTGAATGATGATGACGTTGATTTTGCTGACATCCAGCCCCAATGCTTGCACACCAAATTTGACGACCTGATGCTGTACAAAATGATCCGCGCCGAGGATGTTCACCAACAGATCAAACCCGCGTTCAATCTTGTTTTTGTGATAGGCAATATCCGGCAGGGTATAGGTCGGTTCGCCATCTCCTTTTACCAGCACACGGTCTTCGGCATCGCCAAAAGTCGTACTGCGGAACCATTGGGCTGGCTTCAACTCTGCATTTTGCGCCTTAACATCTTCGCTTTCGCTCTCGCGCACTGTTGATTCATAGATGTGTCCATTTTGTTGCAGTTCTTCCAACACATCCCAGATGGCACGGCTATCGTATAGGCTATTTTCGTTGAAGAAGACATTATGCTGAATATCAATGCGCTGTAGGGTAGCTTTGATATTCTCAAACATGCGCTTCTCAGCATATTCTTTAAACGGTGTCCAGTCCGCATCAACCAGTGAGTCGCTCTTTTCTTCAACTAAGGTGTTGGCATAATCCACCAGATAATCGCCCTGATAGAAAGCCTTATCTTCGTCGCCGGGGATGGTTACATCTTTACCGAGTGCTTGCAGATAGCGTAATTTCAGACTCTCGCCGAGGTTACGCATCTGCACACCGGCGTTGTTGAAATAATATTCGCGCTCAACCTCGTATCCGGTGGCTTCCAGAATACGGGCAATCGTATCACCGATCACCGCGCCCCGACTGCGCCCGATATGTAATGGTCCGGTGGGGTTAGCGCTCACAAACTCGACCTGTGCGCGTTTGCCCGCGCCGAGTTCCAATTTAAACAGGTCTTCGCCTTCAACAATGATGGTATTGACCTGATCTTTCAACCATTGCTGATCTAGCCGGAAGTTGATAAATCCGGGGGGCAAAACCTCTGCCGCCTCCAAAAACGCGGCTGATGGCAAATGCTTGACGATAATTTCGGCAATCTCCAACGGTTTTTTGCGCGCAACTTTCGCCAATGCCAACGCAATCGGAGAGGCATAATCCCCATGTTCAGGATTTTTGGGTAAATTGATCGGCACGTCGGGAATATCAAATTCCGGCAAGTCTCCGGCGATCCGGGCGGCTTTGATGGCATCCACGACAAGTTGGCTATGTGCGTTCGGTAAGGGCTTCAAAACGGGCGCTTCCTCATGATTTTACGTTCGAACTTAGTGCGTCGCATTGTAGCAAATTAATGACGGAACATGAATGCTGATGTGTGTCATCTTACAAAGCGCGTCCTGAAGCATAACGTGTGAGCAAGTCTTTACGCACGAACAGAAATATCAGAATCGCCGAAAGAAATCCGAGCATATGTGCAACGTAATTGATACCCTCGCTCAATTCGCCTGATTGGATCGTATTGAACGTGGGAAGCACATTAAAGCCGATGTATAAGCCGACCACAAGGATGGCAGGGATTTGAAGCGTCCAGCGAAAATTGCCTTCCGGCTTATCGCCAATCAAGCGCACCAGCACCCGTAAGGCGAAGCGCACCACAATCGCTGGAATCCAGATACAGCCCATCCATGCGAACGGAAAGAGGAGCAGATACCCGCCCATCACGCCGAAGATAGCGCCACTCGCGCCAATACTCGACAAATCCGATGCCGATGCGAGAATCGCCGTCCCCATATTCGCAACCAACCCGGCAATCAGGTAAAAAATGACGAAGCGCGCCGACCCACAGGCATCTTCTAAGCGCCGACCAAATGCCCACAAGAAGATCATGTTGCTGATTAGGTGGTTAAAATCCACGTGCATAAACATGCTCGTAAACGAGGTGAACGCGCCGATACTATAGCCTTCACGTAGATTAATTCCGCGAAAACCATAATTGTCGATAGTTTCCTGATAACTCATAAAGGCGTTGAATTCCTCAATTGAATTCCGCTCTGAGGTGACAAACGCGATAATGTCCGGCGCTTGAAATGCGAGAAAGACCACCACGTTTATGAAAATGAGTCCGGCTGTGGCATAGGGAAAGCTGTTATAACGCACCGTGCCATGATCGTTGATTGGCATGGGGACGGTGATGGCGCTCAAAAATAGGTTAAGTGCGGCGAAAAGCAAAATGGCGACGATTATTGCCATGAGTAGATTCCTCTATTAACGGTTTTGCGCTTAAAACGCACCCGGAACAGGTATGTCGGATGGCGTGATGGGATTTAAGAGTAGGTCAATGGCGACGCTAAACGTCAGGGCGAACGCCAACACCAGAATGACCGCGCCGATGATCCCCAACACCAGACGGGTTGACTCCGCGAGAATAGGCAATTGTGAGGATTCTTGTAGTGCGCCGTTCTTCTCGAAAACGATCCCCGCGCGATGCTCGTCGGTCACAACACCGCCAAACAGACGCGCCAAAGGGGTTTGTTGTGGGGAAGAAGTTGCCGTGATGAGCAAGTAACCGCCAATCCCGCTCAAAATAACGCCGAAAATATGCGGTACATCCATGTTTGCCAGATCAAGCCCGACATCCTGCCATGCGAGTAACAAATAGAAAAACACAATTCCAAGCACTTCACGGGATGCCAGTAAAATACTCCCGCGTTCTTTATCTGTTAGTACGGGCGGGAAGGCGCTCAGTCGTTTGTCCGCATCTTTGCCTTCCGGCGTGATCGTACTAATTTTCGCGGCGCGATTGTAGTAAATCACCGCTTGATCGGTGCGCCCGAAACGGGTCTGCACTTCGCCCATCATCACCAGCAATTTTTGATGATTTGGATTCGCCTTTAATGCGTGAACCAGCGTTTTTGCCGCCGCCTCGTCCTGATTCGTGTCCATGTATTCCTGTGCAACACGAATGACTAATGACTCGTGTGGATCAGGAAGTGTGATTATATGTTCACGGATTGCTTTGATGCGCTCAAAATTTTCATTCTTCCGTGCGAGATCAAGCGCTGTGTGGTATATCGACGGTTGTACTGTCCCTGCTTCAATAGCCCGCCACAATAATTCATCAGCGTCTTCATAATATTTGAGGCGGGTAAGGGTTTGCACGGCACTACGAATCGCTTCAGGATGATCGACCTCGATAGCCAGCACATCTACCCAGGCGCTTAATGCGGCTTCGTCATCTCCGTCGGCGGCACTTTTGGCGGCTTTTTGCATCAGTGCATGAATACGCACGGTTTCGTCCGCAGTAAGCGTTTTTTGCTTACGCCGGATTTTTGCGGGTGCGTCGTGCGCTTTCCCTTGCAAATTGTCAATCGCGGTACGTACTCTGGCGTTGTCGGGATTAAGCGTGAGGGCGCGTTGCAGACACTTAATTTGTTGTTCTGGATCGTTGAACGTCCGTGCCAGCCAGACCCACGCATTTTCGTTGGAGTCGTCTAGTTTTAATGATTGGGTGAGGAGTTTACGTCCGGTGGTCAGGTCTTGCTGACGTATGGCCGTAACCCCATCCCTATAAAGTGTGTTTGCATCCATGAGTTCCACACATGATTAATTTCCTAATACTATGATTGTAATGGAACTTTGGCTGAAGTTGCCTTGTAAAAGTGTTCGGAAATATAAATTTTTCATCAATTCTGCATAGTTTTGTTACGGATATAAAGCGGCGCTAGCTCAATCACGCCATCGGGGGCGGTTTTCGTCCATGCCTTGCAGTGGGTACAGAACCATTCTCCGTTGCGCTCGATCAACGGATGATCGGGACAGCGCGGACAGAATAAGATTTCTTGTAAGCTGATTGCGCCGGTGGGGTCGGAGAAACCGGCTTTGCGTCCCCATAGCTTTGCGTAATCGACCTGCCACGGTTCGACCTGCATTTCATCAATGCCGAAGTGGTAGATCATTTCGCATAATTCTTCCTCGCTCCACAACCGTCCCGGCATCCAGCGCGTGTTGATGCGGTTGCTGATGAGCAATATGCCCCCCGGACGGAGCACACGGATCATCTCTTCAAGAGCTTTTACGGGATTCTCCATAAACTCGAGCGATTCAAGACACGTCACCACATCAAAGACATCCTCAGGAAACGGTAACTCTTCCGCCGGTCCCCAGATGAGCGAGACCCGATTGCCATGATCGCGCAATTTTGTGGCGGCTTGGGTGAGCATCTTGCGGGAGAGATCCATCCCGATGACCCGCCCTTGAAAGACAGGATTTTCCAGCAGGGCAAGTGGAACACGTCCTGTACCAGTCGCTACATCCAGAACGAGCGGGCTAGTCAGCGGTTCGATTAAGCCTAGTAGTGGTTTGGCTATCAACCATTGCTCAAATTCAGGATCAAATTGCTTGATGTTATCGTAACGGCGGGCGTAAAGATCATAGAGGACGATGACAACTCGCCGCCCCAGATAAACGCCTTCTGTTTCGATGAGTAACCACCATGCCAGCGCCATCCCAATGAGAACGATGACGATTAACGGAACAAGCATTACGATAAGAGTCCCTTTTCCCGCAGATAAGGCACACAACTTTCAATGCCCCTCTGCAAATCATATTGTGGCTTCCATCCGAGTATATTGATTGCTTTGTCTGTACGGTAATGGATGCGTCGTTGTAGAAACCCTAGCATCGCGGGCAAATCTTTCATCATGCTGTACTTGGGCGAAAATAAAGCGATCATGTAGACAATTGGCATCAGTAAAATCGGCGGGACGCCTAGCCATGATTGATGCCCTGCTAGTTGAGAATAGGCACCGAGGAACTCGCGCCATGTTGGGGAAGGATCGGGCGTACAGTTGAAAATTTCACCAAGTGCGTTTTCGTGAGTTGCCAATTTGATGACCATATCCGCCACATCTTCCACAAAGATGGGAAACGCAGAACCGCTACCATCACCGATGAAAATAGTCGGTTTACGGCGGGCGATTTTGAACATGGTTTTCGTCCACATACTGCTATTCGATCCGTAGATCATACCGGGGCGAATGATTGTGTAGGGTAAATCACGCGCAGAGCCAATTTCCTGCACGACCTGTTCTGCTTCCAATTTAGTGATCGGGTAAGGATCATGACCGGGTGCGGGTGGTGTTTGTTCAGTAACATCTCCGCTCACGCCATAGCCATAGACCGAGATTGTGCTGATGTGGACGACTCGCTTCACGCCGGCATCCGCCGCCGCCTGCATGACGTTGCGTGTCCCATCGCGATTGATTTTACGTTGATCGTGGATGTTACCGTCGAGTGCCGCCGCGCTGTGAATGACAATATCCACACCTTGCATAACGCTCTGCATACTTGCCGCGTCGGTGATGTCGCCAGTGACGATCTCGACATTCGGCAAATCGCGGATGAACGCATCACGGTCCGGGCGGCGGGCAAGGGCTTTCACCTTCGCACCATAGGCGGTGAGTTGACGCGTGATTACCCCGCCTAAAAAGCCGGTTGCGCCTGTCACGAGCACGTTTTGACCACGTAAGGTCATCGGGTAAATTCCTTTCATCCACGACTGTGAACCATGAATTTACCCTATTTTGTGAGGATAAAAAATGGACAGGTTGAATTTGCCTGTCCAATGTTATGTTTTTGCTAATCTGCGCTGGATTGTGTTTCGACCTTGCGATGGGTGCCGGTTTCGACGATTTCTAGCTCCCCATTGCGGAATTGCATCTCGTACAGTTTGGTGTATAAGCCGTTGAGCGCCATCAATTCCTTGTGCGTGCCGAGTTCGATGACTTCGCCCTGTTTGAGCACGGCGATGCGGTCTGCGACGGCGATGGTACTTAGGCGATGGGCGATGATGACGGTTGTTCGTCCCTTCATCAAGCGTCCGAGTGCTTCCTGTACGAGATGTTCACTTTCGTTATCGAGGCTAGAGGTTGCTTCATCGAGCAGTAGAATGCGCGCATCTTTGAGGATCGCACGGGCAATTGCCACACGTTGACGTTGCCCACCACTCAGGCGGATACCACGTTCACCGACGATGGTTTCATAGCCGTTGGGCAATTCGCTGATGAAGTCATGGGCGTTTGCGGCTCTTGCGGCTTCGATCATCTCGTCTTCAGTGGCACCGAGCTTGCCGTAGAGGATGTTCTCGCGGATCGTTCCACCGAAGAGCAGGGTTTCCTGTGGGACAATGGCGATTTGATCTCGGACGCTGGCGCTGGTCACGTCGCGTAAATCCTGCCCGTCAATCGTGATTGTACCGGACGTTGGATCGTAGAAGCGCGGGATGAGGTTGAAGGTTGTGCTCTTGCCTGCTCCGCTGGGTCCGACGAGGGCGACGACTTCGCCGGGCATGATTTCCAGAGTCACGTTTTTGAGGACTTCGACCTCTTCTTCGTAGCGGAAGCTGACATCCTCAAAGCGAATGTGTCCCTGCGAACGGGACAATTCTTGCGCGCCTTCACGGTCTTTGACTTCGGATTGAATATCCATCAGTTGGAAGACACGACGGGTCGCGCCAAGGGCTTCCTGAAAGCTGGTGTATAAGCCGATGAGCGACGAGAAGCTACCGGCGACGGTTAAGCCATAGATCAAAAAGGCGATCAAATCTCCGGCGGAAAGGCGCTCTGCAATGACTTCACGTCCACCGAACCACAGGATGAGCGATAAGCCTCCGAAGGCGAGAAAGCCGATTAATGGACCGAACACAGCGCGAATCCTGAGCAGGCGAACAGCCGCATCGAAGGCGCGATTGATTGCCCCGTTATAGCGGTTGATTTCGTAAGGTTCGCGGACGAAGCTCTTGACTTCGCGGATGTTCTGGAAGGATTCTTCCGCGACGGTGGTGGAGAGGGCGATTTCATCCTGAACCTGTGTACTGATCCGGCGCATGTAGAAGCCGAATGCAAAGCCGATGAGCACGATGACCGGAATTAGCGCGACGATGAAGAGGGTGAGTCTCCAGTTGAGCGCGAACATAACGATGATTGCCCCGACCATTATGAAGGTCTGTTGGAGCAGGGTGTTGATGTTGCTCGTCAGGACGGTACGCATGACCGTAACATCCGACGAGATACGCGAGACGAGTTCACCAACGCGATGGTTGGTGAAGAAATCCAGCGAGAGATTTTGCAGATGTTGATAGAGGTCGAGGCGCATATCGACGACGATGCGCTCACCGACGTAATTCAGGTTATAGGTTTCGATCAGGCTGGAAATTGACCGGATGAAAAAGACGACCAGCAGGGCAACCGTGATCTGATTGAGCAGGGCGAGATCGGCTTCGGCGAGGACGGTATCCAGCACCTGACCGATGACCTGCGGGAAAATGAGGCTCAAGACTGCGCTGATAATGGTTGCACCGAGCGCGAGCATAAGTCGTCGGATATAAGGTCGTAGATAGCCGATCATCCGTCGCCATTGGACGGGAACATCGGGTAGATTGTCGCGTTCATCTTTGTTCGGTGTGGAATTACGCCGACGTATTCTTATCATGGGGATTCGCCTTCTTACGATAGGGTTCGTTTAGCTATAAACCAGTACGTAAAGAAGTATGATCCGGTTGCGTTAGATTGGCGTGAGATTCAGTTTACAGTAATTAGTAGAGAGTAAAAATAGTTGGCGGGAATATTGGCGAAGTTGGCATAATTCTGGCAGAGTGCCACACTCAAGTCGAGTAGTTGAGGGAGAAACTCCGGGTTTACTGCCAACGCCATCCCATAATTTTTTTCCGCCAAGTATGGCAGTTTTTTCAAAAAAGTGTTGAGTTATGAGTAAGGCAAGATTTTAATGTGCTTCGATTATGGATGTTATTTTAGCACATTTGTTCCGTGTGCGCGGTTAGAAGATGCAAACGGTTGGGGTAAATTCACCTTCAGGGGGTTAAGGGCGACCTAGCAGGTCTCCCCTACAGAGAATGTATCGCCACTAATGTTATTGTTTGCTAAACTGTGTACATATGTTTCCAAGCAAGAATATGAGGGATAATCGCATGACTGTCTCAGAAATATTGGAACAGGCGAAAGCGCTCAGTCCACAAGAGCGGAAGGAATTGGCACAGTTGTTGATCGATATGATTGATGTGCCAACACAGGAGAAAACGGTTGAACCTGAAGAACATTGGGGGAAGGCGCTCAATCGGTTGATGGATGATATTGGTCCAATTGAGATGAAGTATCCTGAGATTGAAGACCCTGTAGCATGGGTGAAGCATTTGCGGGCGGAGCAGAGATGTTCCCGTTTTGATGGTTAATTTCTTGAACGTTTCTCATGTCTGATAGTCTTACGAATTGTTTTCCTCATCTGATAAATTTAAGTTTTGCAAGATTGCGGCGTTTTTTTCTACATACGTCTGTGCTGTTCTCGCGAAAAAGTCTACATTGAAGAAGTAAGACAATTTATAACCGGAATAAAAGGTATCTTCCGATATTACGCGAGGATTTAGGAGTTTGAATTGATCCGACAAACTATCAACCACCGTATCCATCTCTGTATGAGAGGGGAGGCGAAAGCCAAATTCGTGGCTGTGTAAACCTTGACTGTTCTTAAAAATAGTTAAGGCATAGAGCAAGATATTTTTCTGTGTAAGCGATTTGTAGATTTCGGGGAGATGTAGACTTTGATTTTTCTCATATACCCAGTCTGCTGAAAAATAGGTGTAGCTCTGACCTAAGCCGTCTAACTTGTCTTTTAAGGCTTCGTTTCTTCTGCCATTGCTAAATATGGTGTCGATTTCTGATCCGATAACAGTTCCATCTTCGTCGGTCACATTGCGTGCAGAGGCTGTGGCTTGCTTGAACTCATCTGGCGATAGCTCAATCCAATTTGTCAGACCAATTGATTCTGTATCATTAAGAAGATCATCAAGGAGCGGATGATTCTGATGGATTTTCAAAATAGCTGGACAAATCAAGAAGCCATTGGAGTCTTGAAAAGTTATCCCAAAGTAGACCTCGCAGATACTTGCATCAAGTTTTTTGATGGTGTGAATAATCCAGGGGGCTGGGGTGACAATCCAATTGCACTGGTAATAAGTGGTCATGAAACAAATAAGCCTCTGTATCTTTATCCTTTGGTAAAAAATAGTCCTAATTCTCACCGACTAAATCTTCGGCGGTGATTAAGCTGGTTGCCAGTTTGGGTCGCTAGGTTCGGTTCATGGTAGCGCCAAATCGCCAAGCTCCGATAAGTAATATTAACATCGATACACCAACAGAGATAAAGAGAGATGGCTCACGAATAAAACCGAGTGTGATCGCTATTATAAAAATAAGCGGATAAATACTAATGACTGAACGATAGAAATTCATTCTGTCCATTAGTGCTTCGGGTTTAAATTCATCCAACTGTTTGATGGGCGGATTTTTAAACATGCTTTTATTGGTGAGATGGAAACGCATTATTACTCGCGGCAAAAAACTCAGATTGTCGATTTTCTGTCTTAACTCTGTGCTAGACAGTCCGTGTTTGGCGGCATAATACAGCAACGAGTGTGCTGATAGAAAAGAATACGCCTCAAAAAGCGTGAAAAACACCACGATTGAGACACCAATCCTCTCCAAGTTTGCCATGCTTAATTCTCCCCGACTAAGTCTTCGGCGGTGATTAAGCCGGTTGCCAGTTCGACGGCATCGACGGCGCGTTTGGGGAAGTAGCTGGTGTTCCACAAGCCGAAGCGATTGAGCGGTCCGTTGCCGATGTCGCAATCGTTGATGTCATCACAGAGGGCGGTGAGGGGATAATCGAAGGCTGTCCAGACGACCCATCCGGCGAGTCCGTTATTGGCGGCGGCTTCAAAGGCGCGTTGATAGGATTGGCGCTGGAGCAATTCGTTCATGTCGAAGGTGTTGAAGCCGATGGATGCCAGCAGGACGGGGCGATCTGTGGCGGCGTTGAGCACGGCGATTTCCTGCCGTAAGTCGTCAATATCGCCGAAATTCTGGAAGCTGACGAAATCCACGAGTGGGGCGGTATCGGCGGAGTCGTTGTCCCATCCGGCGGTGACGAGTTGATCGGGTGCGTTCTGGCGGACAGCAGTAATGGCATCGGTCAGCCAGAGCAGGACGCGCTCGCGGGTGAAGTTCGTATAGTCATTATCGCCGGAGTCGCGGACATCGTATGCCATGATTGCGGATTCGGCGCTGTAACGATCTGCGATGAAAGCGATCTGTGCGAGGTTATGCTGTGGACTGCGATAAATGGGGAAGTCGGATAAATCCGGCGCGGTATTGAGCACAAGAATGAGTTTGTAGCCGTATTCTCCTGCAAGCTGAATGAAGGCATCGAGACGCTGGAAATTATCGACAATGGGGACTGCGCCGTTGCCGAAACAGGTGAAGAGTTGCTCATGGCGGATGAAGAGTCGCAGGGTGTTCAAGCCGGAAGCGCGCATGAGTTCCATTTCAAGATCAAGACTGCTGACATCCATATCGGCGAGAAAACGCTCGTTGGGATAATCACGCGGGTAGTAATTCACGCCGTAGACGGGATAGGGCTGATTGTTGAGGGTGAGTTGTCCGTTCTGGACTGCGACGAAATTGCCGGATGATGGCACGTAAACGGGCAGGGCGGCGAGTGCTTCCTGCACGACGGAATCGGTGCAGGTGGGCGGTGGGGTGGCGGTGGCGACCTGTAGAAAGCTGAGTCTGCGGGTGGCTTCCGGACTGTTGAAGTTGTAGGTCAGGGCGGATTCGTAGGCTTCGATGGCGTTGGGGATTTGTCCGCGTCGTTCGAGCAAGGTGCCATAGGCGATGTATGCGCCGTAAAGTTGATCGGTGAGGGCTTGCGCGCCTGTGCAATTGTTGATTTGCTGGGCTTCTAGCGCATGAAGGGCGTTGAGCACGGTCAGCCAATCGCGTCCCCAATTTTCATCGACAGATTCACATAGCGCGTTTATGTCCTGCACATCGAGGGTGGGGAGCGGCGTGACGGCTCGGAGTCCGGTGGTGTTGGCGGGTGGCTCCGGCTGGCAGGCGGATATTAGGAATAGAGCGGGAGCGAGAATCAACAAGAGAAAACGATATTTCATAATTACATTGACCCGACGGCACTGATGACCACGCCCTGCGTGTCGACGGGAAGTACCCACGCTTTCGCTTCGATGCCGGCGCTCTGGAAGGCGAGGCGCATATCTTCGGCGATTCTGCGGTGTCCACTACGGGCGATTGCCAGCAGAGCGGGTCCGTCACCGATGGGCAGGACGGTCAATGCTCCGGCGCGACGGGCGATTTCCGCGACGTGACCATAGCCGGAAATTTGTTTGCGTAAGAGCGGCGCGTAAATGCGATCTTCGCTGATGCGGGCGAGTGCGTCCACATCTCCCTGACGCAAGGCATCAATGAGCAGGGGGGTGCGGGCGAGATTATAGAGCGCGTCTTTGAGGGCGATATTGGTGGGTAGGTTAGTGGGCGTGTAGTCGTCAAGGCGGGGGGCGGCGATGATAAATTCAAAGGGTTTGACGGGCAGGGTGCGATAGTAAAAGTCGTCGTCGTCGCTGTAGCTGGTGGTTAATCCGCCGGAGAGGGCGGTGACCGCGCAATCAGTGCGTGTGAAACGGGCGGCAAGCTCGACCATTTCTTCGCGTTTGTAAGGGTAGCCCATCAGATCATTGGCGGCGATCACGCCCGCGACCATCAGGATCATTTCTGCGCCAAGACCACTTTTGAAGGGAATCTGGTTGGTGACGGTGATGTTCATGCCGAGGATGGTGCGCTCAAGATTCTGGAAAAAACGCGCCATGCCCCGCACAACGGGATGCAACAATGGCGACGCGAAGGATTTTTCGCCTTCGCCGTGATGGTTGAGCACGATCTCGTTATCGGTGCGGGCGGAGATTTCTACGGTGGTGTATAAGCCGATAGCTAGACCGAGTGTATGGAGACCGGGACCGAGGTTGGTCAGCGTCGCAGGTAGGCGGATTTTGATTTTGTGCATCCCGATCCTTTATTAATGTGACTTATGATCCGTTTTAGAAAAAAGATTCACCACAAAGGCACAAAGTGCACTAAAGAATAAAGTGTGCATGGGAAAAGCGTAACGCAGAGACGCAGAGAGCGCAAAGAAACGCAGAGAATGGGAGAAACTTTAGCGGTAGTTCATTTTTAGCTAGTTCTTTTCGATAGTCTCAATATGCGTTTATTTTCCACAGAAAATTTCTAGAATATGATTGAATTTAGAGTTGGACGACGGGCAAAAGAAAGGTAAAGGTACTGCCTTCGCCGAGATTGCTGGTCGCCCAGATGTCGCCGCCGTGACGTTCGATGACGGTTTTCGAGATGGTCAGCCCTAAGCCGCCGCCGTTGATGTTGCGGACGACTTCATCACGCGAGCGAAACATACGATCAAAGACGAGGTCGATTTCGTCGTCAGAGATGCCGATTCCGCGATCTGCGACGCTACAATAGACTTCGTGTGTGTCGCCCCACCCATGAATGGCGATGGTTTGCTCCGGATCGGAATAATTGATGGCGTTGTGGAGCAGGCTATAGATGACGAATTGTAGACGTTTCGGGTCACCCATCACCGTGGGCATGGGATTTTGCACGGAAATGGCGATGATAATTTTGCGTTCGTGAGCTAAATGTGTGAGTTGGTCTACGGCTTGATTGATGAGATCGCGCATTTGAATGGGGCGATGCTCAAGCGGCATACCGGCTTCGATCCACGCGAGATCGACCATTGTGCCGAGCATTTCATAGAGCTTGGAGGATGTTTGACGAATACGCGTGACGAATTTTTCTTGGTTTTCGTTGAGATCGCCAAATTTATCGACCAGATCGGCGAATCCGCCAATGGCTGAAATGGGATTGCGAAGATCATGGACGACGGCTTTGATGAGCGATTCGCGACGATTTTCCAGTTCGCGTTGCTCGGTTACGTCGTGCAGGATGACCATTCTGCTAGCGTCTTCGAGCGTGTTGGCGATGCCGACAGCAAGACGACGACGCGGTAGGCGGATGTCAAAAGTTTGCTCACCGGATCGGATGAAAAGGTTAATCAGGGCGGCGTTTACCCCGAATGCTTGACGGACGGTTTTGCCCTCGACTTCTTCGAAGGTCATGCCGAGCATGGCGGACGCGGCGGGGTTCATTTGTTCGATGATGCCGTCATGGTTGGCGACAATCACGCCGTCGGAGGTTGTACGCAGGAGAAATTCGTAGAGTTGTCCCTGTGTTGCAAGTTTTTCTGTCATATTTGCCTGCTGATGTTATTAAGGCTGATCGTCTTCGGTTTGATCTGTGTCGTGATCTATTTCGATTATAACCCGATTACTGGTTGTGCGCGGTGGTTTGACCATCAAGGTTTTGGTAACGGGCGATTCAGCCACAGCAGAGGGGTCTTCGACGAGTTGATAGTCTGCATCGGCGTTCAGTAAAACTTCATGACCGGACGGGAATGTGATGGTTGTGTTTTCTGTGGAGCGCGTCACGGTGACTCCGGTGCGGTGAATGGTGATGGGCGATTCCCAGTGGAACGCGCCACCCGTCCAGACTTTACCCGTAGAGACGATATTTACACCGATGACGCGCGCGAACAGATGGAGCGGGATTGTGCCTGTCAGATAACCGGATTCACCCAAGCCCTGTGGTAACGCGCTGTGATAGAACTCACTGAAGTGATGGTTTTCATTGAGGACGCTCACCTGTGCTCCCATAAACCGCTGGAGCATGGTGGTTGCCACGTCTTGCCGACCATAATTGATTAAGCCGTCGCCGAGTGCGGTCAGCCAATATGCCCAGACTCCACCGCCTCCGTTGGCGCTGGATGGATCGTAATTGGCATCCTGTGCGGAGACCATCGTCACGCCGTTGGGTTGCCAGAAATGGGTTTCGTCGGTGAGCAGGGTAACGAGTGTTTCGGCTTTGTCCTGCGGAATGCCTTTTGACCAGATCGGCATGAGGGCGTTGATGTCCAGACGGGAGGTATCGACGGTTTTGACGTTCATCTTAAAGACGCGGCTTAACCCATTGCTGGAAATTTTATCGACCTGTGTGTAGGTGTGGATGCTGTTGTAACTGCCGCCTGTGTATCCCCAAACGAAGCCTTTCTGAACTTCTACATTTTCGACAATTTTGTTGCCGTGTTTGTCTTTGCCTTCGATGTGTACACTGGCTCTTGGCATTCTACCGGTGCCGCCGCTGATCTGGACGATCAGGCGGGAGGGAATATCGAGCGAATAGGCGAGGATGTGCTCTTCGTCTGCGTAGCCATCTGTGAGTAGATCGACGGGTGTGGTAAAGCCATCGGTATCACGATCCCGATAAGTATAGCGCCCCTCTTTCCACATCGAGTCTAGCGCGATGCGTAATTTCTCTACGCGGTCATGTAAGGTAGCCTCCGCGATGTTGTCGTTGAGCACATGCGCGATGGCGAGTAGGCTCAAGCCTTCTGAAAGCAAATAGGTGGCAAGATCAGGCGTTTCAAGATATTTGATATTGACCCCTTGTGCCCAGATCGCGGTGGAGAATGTCGGGAAGAAGCTATAGCCGGTTTGATGTTCGTCCTGCCATTCCGGTATGCCATCGAATTCGACATCGACATCGGCTTGAAACCAGCGCCGGAAAAATTTGAGTAAGCCGGAGAAGACCTGACCGAGAAAATCCACATCCCCGCTAATCTGAAAACATTCCCACGTCAGGCGGGCGAGGAGCGGGGTCATGAGCAATCCACTTTCCTGACCTGATGGACCGGGTCGGAAGTCAATCCAGCCATTATGTTTCTGGACTTCGATGTAATTTTTCACCAAATCCTGTGCGCGGGCGGTATCAAAGGTGGCGGCGGCGAGGGTGGCGAGATAGGTTGTTTGTGGGATTAGACCATTCCAACCGCGTCCGTAATCTAGCCCATCAGCAGAGGGGCTATAGCCTTTGTCTGGATGTCTGGTGGCGACAATATGTGTATAGGGTAGCGGTTTGCGGTTGGTCGTCTGTGTTTTGGTGGCATCGGCGGGATCGAGAAAGGCTTGCGCGAGTTGATGGTAGGACAGGGCAAGCGCGAGATCAAGTGAGTCGTCGCCCGTGTGAATGTCTGGAATCTGATGAGCGGCGTTGATGATGTCCGCGAGCATCGCATCCCAATCGCCATTGAGGGTGTGTTGGGTATAGGTAAGTGAAGTTTGCATGTCGTTCATGCCGGCGTGTACCCAGCGCAGGGTGATGGATTCTCCGGCGGGAACGGTGATGTCCCTGCCAATTTTGGGACTGACGCGGATGGTATCAAGATCGGCGGTTGCGCCTTCAAATAATAAGACGGGTTCTAATCCGGTCAGCATCCCCATTGAAAGCGCGTAGGTTGTGTCGCTCAGGCTGAGAATGGCGAGGCGTTTTTCCTGTTTATTGACGAGCACCTGCGCCAGAAGGTCAACATGTAGAGAGGCGAGAGAATCGCCAGAATTTGTAAGTGTGAACTGACCGCAGATGACCTGTGAATCAATCACGCGATACTCTGCGGTGAGTTGGAGTGTTTGCGTAATGTTGCCCTCGACCTGTGCATAGCCGGGAGCGAAAGCAGTGAGGGTGGGGGCGGTGGCGTAGGAACTGGTCTCATAAATGGATTGACCGTCCATGATCCACATCGGGATGATGGTCGCCAGCCCAACGCGTCCACCATAGCGGGTTTGCAGGAGCAGGGCGGGTGAATCCGGCGCGGATGGCGTGAGTTCCCAGACCTGATCGTTCAGATAGGACGTTCGGCTCAGGCGTGCGTCAGCGGCTAAATAGAGTGAAAAGCGTGTGTTGGGTTCGAGTTGCCACCGTCGCAAATTGTCCATCCTGAATTGCCTCCTATTTGGCGATTATTCTCCCTCTTCAGGCTCTAGCCGCCAGGTGTTGTCTGCCTCGTTAAAGACATACGTGCCACCGTACCAGCTATCGATCGTATGATAGCCCGGTCCTTGCACGTAGACATTGTTGCTATTGACCTCGCCACCATAAACATAGGTGTAGGTGGTCACATGCCCAACTTCTGGTTCTAGCGCCCAACCCACAGCGTCACCGACCTGTGTGTTTTCTCTCCATAGTTTACCAAAACCGCGCTCAGGTTGGTAAAGCCCTTCCGGCGGTTCGATGTTTGGATCGAATTCGGGTTGTCCTTCTTCCCAATTATCGTCATAAACTGACCATGTGCCACCTGTATTATCTGCGCCATTTTCTAACACCCAGATTTCATCCGAGGGTTGCAGGTAGAATAAGCGCCCATTTTCAAAGCGTTGTTCTGCCACAATCACCGAGTTGATGATCGGTCCGGGTAGGGCACTATCGCTGGTCGCCGCTTGTGTGGCGGTGGGTAGCGGTGCGGCTTCGGTAGCGGTTGATGATACGGCAATCTCTGTATCGGGCGTTTCGGTGGTTTCTACACTTTGAGCACCTAAGTCACCTTCCGGCGTGGGGGTAACCATGACCACGACAGTCACTTCTCGTGTGACTTCCAGCAAATATTGCGTGGGGGGCGGTCCCTGACAGGCGGCTAGCATGAGAATGGCGATGAGTGAACCTGCAACTGTGAGCAGGATTTTGGTCGTTTTGAACAGCATAAATTTCTCCTAAATAACGGCATCCCAGTGCATGAATCAGGAGCCGTAACGGAATGATTGTAGCAGATGCTTTGCCTTATTCAAGGGATGCGTAGGGGAGGCGTAGACTTAGATATTTTTTAGCAAAACCGGCATTTATTGACTACAATACGGGGCATAAACCCAATTTATACAAGGAATAACTTATGGGAAAGTATACACTTCGCTTGCTTTCACTCCGATGCGAACAATCTCAGGAGGCTGACGGGGATGAAATTTACCTCAACTTAAATGGTGATACGATCTTTTCGTGGGAGAAGATTGAGCGTAAGTTTTATCATAAGATAAAATCGGATAAGCACATTACGGCGTTTGATTTTCGGTCGTGCAAATTTACGACGATGCAGGGTGATGTGCCGACGGCGGCATATACACCGGATGATTTTATCTTTAAGGATATGGATGCGCCGATTGTGTTTGATCTGTGGGAATCCGATAGAGATGAGATGTTTCGTGGGGACGACGATCATCTTGGGCAGTTGGCGATTTCTGAGGAGTCTATCGAAGCGGGCGAACAATTATATATTTTCCCGTTAGATGATGTGGAATATGAGTTCCGTTATATCGTGACAGAATAGGGTTTTAGGACATTCGTGTATTCCGGGAAGACGTTCGTGATATGATGAGCGTCTTTCTTTTTTGTCGTTATGAGGGTGGAAAGCATGGCAGAGAAAATTGTGCCGAAGGGCATTACGTTAAACAAAACGGAAGGGTATCTGGAAATTATCTGGACGGATAATAAGACCTGCCGTTATCCATTGGGGAATTTGCGGGAGGCTTGCCCGTGTGTGGAATGCCGGGGCGGGCATCAGTATATGGGATCGAAATTTGACCCGGATGATATTTTGAAGCTCACACCGGCACGTTCGTATAAAATAGACGATTTACAGATGGTTGGGAGTTATGCCATTCAACCTGTGTGGGATGATGGGCATTCGACGGGGATTTATTCGTGGGAGTATTTACACAAGTTGTGCCCTGAATCTGATTAATGGCTGGTTCAGATCACGAATTTGTCCATGTATGGATATGAAACCGCTTGCAACCAGAAATTTTGTGCAATTAGCCTAATAAGATTGTGCACTTTTGGAAAGTAATTGTTTGCGAGTAGAAAATTTCCGATATAATTGGTACTTGCCAAAACCTATTGGCAATTTCCGTGCGTTTTACACAAAATGTTTTGAAAGGGTAATTTTAATGAAACGTAGAGTACTGTTATTTTCGCTATTGTTAGCACTTTCGCTGGTCATGGCTATGGCTCCGGTCGCGGCACAAGATGGCGATACATTGCTCATCTGGGCTGATGGCGAACGTGCACCGATCCTCACCGAAATTGGTGCGGCATTCACTGAAGAATTCGGCGTTGCTGTTGAAGTTCAGGAAATGGGCTTGGGCGATGCGCGTGATCAGTTGCTGGTCGCTGGTCCGGTTGGTGAAGGTCCCGATATTCTCATCATCCCGCATGACAGCATTGGTTTGCTGGTTGCCAATGGCGCGATTGTGCCGGTTGACCTGACCGGTATGGAAGAAGACTTCCTGCCTGCCGCGCTCAACCTCTTCACCTATGCGGATGAGCTTTGGGGTCTGCCGTATGCGATGGAAAATGTTGCCTTGATCCGCAATACTGACCTCGTACCGGATGCACCCGCAACATGGCAAGAAGTTCGTACCATCTCCGAAGAATTGCAAGCCTCCGGTGATGCACAGTATGGTTTCCTGCTTCAGACGGGTGACACTTATCACAACTTCCCGGTGATCTCCGCTTTTGGTGGGTATATCTTCGGTCAGAATGACGATGGTACCTTCAACACCGCGGACATCGGCTTGAACAGCGAAGGTGGTCTGGCGGCGGCTGAATGGATTTCTGGCATGTATAATGACGGCTTGATGGTTCCGAACGTGGACAACGACGTGATCTTCTCCCTCTTCGAGAGTGGCGATCTGGCGATGTTCATGACCGGTCCTTGGTTCTCCCAACGTACTGCAGATTCCGGTCAACCGTATGCAATCGGTGCAATTCCGGGTGCTGACGGTGGTATGGAAAATGGTTCACCGTTCGCCGGTGGTCAGGGCTTTGTCATCAGCGCATTCAGTGACAATCAATTGCTGGCGGAAACCTTCTTGCTGGATTATCTGGCGACTGCTGACGTGATGGCAGAATTGACCAGCGCCGGCGATTCTGGCATCTATGCTCGCTTCCCCGCATTCGCTGGTATTGATACCTCCAGCGATCCGAACATCGAAGGCTTCCTCGCGGCTGGTGAAAACTCCATCCCGATGCCTGCGATCCCGGAAATGGGTTCTGTGTGGGCGGCGGCAGGTAACGCGTTGACCCTCATCAGCACGGGTGACGATGCTGTTGTTTCCATGAATGACGCGGTTGTACAGATTAATGATGCGATTGCGCTTTCCATGTCTGAAGAAGCAGTGATCGGCGTGCCCGGTAGCTATCAGGCGGCGGTTGGTTGCCCCGGTGACTGGGATCCGGCATGTGCGAACACACTCATGTCTGACAACGGTGATGGCACCTACGGCTTAACCGTAACCATTCCGGCAGGTGAGTATGAATACAAAGTTGCGCTGGATGGTGGTTGGGATGTCAACTACGGTGTAGATGGCGTTGCTGGTGGTGACAATATCGTTCTGGTTTTGAGTGAAGAAACAGAAGTTACCTTCACCTATGATACTGAAACCAACATTATCACCGATAGTGTAAACGGTTAATTTTATGAGTGCCGCAAGTACTCAGGTCAAGCCCTCCCAAACGCGGGGGGGCTTGAACCCTACATTAGATGGAAATATATATACAATCGGCATAAAACTAGTTGTTTTGATGCTCCTCAATGCCTTCTTGCTGATTTTATCTTATACGTTCTTCTATGATGGCAATGTCGGCTTAGGGATAGTCTTTTTACTAATTACTATTTTGATTGACGCGGTGATCTTCGTTCCGGCGTTATCCGCTATTCGGTGGATGGCTCCCGGTCTGGCGCTGATTATCTTCCTCGTGTTGTATCCGATTGTGTACACGGTTTCCACAGCCTTTACCAATTATGGCGATGGTCACCTGTTCACGAAGGATCAGGCGATCAGGCTGATTGATGACCGCCAATATGTACCTGATGATGCAATCACTTATAACTGGGAAGCCTATCAGAATGAGAGTGGTGATTACGGGTTGTGGTTGACCCGTGAAACTGATGACGGGCTTGAAGCGGTGTTTGCCCGCGTGGGGCAGGAAATTGAGATTGTTGATAATCCCCCCGAAGAAGTTCCCGCGGATTATGATGGCTTCGTCCAATTAGACCGTGCCGGACGCACACAGGCGTTGACGGCATTAAGCAACACGGTTTTTGGCGAAGGTGAAGACACAGCACAGATTCTTAATCGTCGTGAGGTGGCGCGTCCATTAGCACAACGTTATGTTTATGACGATAGTGCAGATACGTTCACAGATCAATCGGTTGGGACGGTGTATGTCGCGGATAATGAAACGGGAGCGTTTGTCGCGCAAAATAACGCAAATGACCAACTCACACCCGGTTATCGCGTTAATATCGGTTTGGATAATTTTACGCGGTTGATTAATGATCGCGGTTTGAGTGGTCCGCTGGTCGATATTTTCGTGTGGACGGTGTTGTTCGCGTTGTTGTCGGTGTTTACAACTTTTGCGGCAGGTTTGTTTATGGCGATGGTCATGAATGATCCGGGCGTACCGTTCCGTAAAATTCTCCGTTCGTTACTGATTATTCCGTATGCGATTCCGGGCGTGATCGGTATTCTGGTGTGGCGCGGTATGCTGAATCAGAATCTTGGTATTATCACCAATGCGATAGCGGATAGCTTTATCAACACGCGCATCCCGTGGTTTACTGATCCTGTCTGGGCGAAAATCGCTATTATTCTAGTCAATCTGTGGCTGGGTTATCCGTACATGATGCTGATTTGCTCCGGTGCGCTGTCTGCTATTCCGTCTGATATTTATGAGGCGGCGGCGGTGGATGGTGCAACGCCAACACAACGTTTCTGGCGAATCACGTTACCTTTGTTGTTAGTGACGGTAGGTCCATTGCTGGTGGCATCGTTTGCGTTTAACTTCAACAATTATTTGATGATTGAATTGTTGACACGGGGTGATCCGCCGATTGCGGGGTCGCCGGTTCCGGCAGGGTATACGGACATCCTCATCAGTTACACCTATGGTCTGGCGTTCGGGTCTGATCGTGGGGCGGACTATGGGTATGCCTCCGCCATTACCATCATTATCTTTGGCATTGTCGCGGGAATTACTCTGCTCCAATATCGGTTCACCAAAGCATGGGAGGAGACGGGCGAAAATGTCTAGTGATACGAAGCAAAAAGAAAAAGTTTCCTCCGGCGGGAGTGGAGAACGCGATTCTGGACGTTCCCGGATGGCGCAATCTCAGCAGGAATATTATGTGAGTCTGGTTGTCCGGCTAACGATCATCGCGATTGCAATCGTGTTCGCGCTGTTTCCGGTGTTGTTCGTGGCATCGTCCGCGTTTAACCCTGCGGGAACGTTATCTACACAGTCTTTGCTACCGAGTGGTATTGGCGGACTGGATGATTTGACGACGAACTTCCGGGCATTGATGGTGGATGAACTGGATCAATTCCCGTTCTGGTATTGGATTGGTAACTCCACGTTTGTGGCGGGGGTCAGTACGATTTTGATTGTGCTGGTCTCGGCATTGGCGGCATATTCGTTCTCGCGCTTCCGGTTTACGGGTCGGCGTTCGTTGTTGCTGTTCATCCTGCTTGTTCAGGCATTCCCGAACTTGCTGGCGATGGTGGCGATCTTCCTGATTTTGAATGATATTTCGCGTATCGCGGAGGTTATTCCGCAGGCGTTGCCGTTCCTCGATTTCATCGACTGGAGCTTTATCGGGCTGTTTGGTTTGAATAGCCTCGGCGGGTTGATTTTCGTGTATCTTGGCGGGGCGATGGGTGTGAATACGTGGCTGATGAAGGGCTTCTTTGACTCCATCCCGAAAGATATTGACGAATCCGCAGTTGTTGATGGGGCGACCCACTGGCAAACCTTCTGGATTCTGATTTTCCCGCTGGTGCGTCCGATTCTGGTTGTGGTGGGTATTCTGGCGTTCGTCGGCACGTTCAATGAGTTCGTGCTGGCGCGTATCGTTTTGCGTGATAAAGAACAATGGACGTTGATGCTCGGTCTGTTCCAATTCATCAACGCGGACTTTAACCGAGACTGGGGTAAGTTCGCGGCGGGTGCGCTGGTTTCGGCGGTGCCGGTGGTGGCGATTTATCTCGCCCTGCAAGATCAGATCGTCGGCGGTTTGACGGTAGGTGCGGTGAAGGGTTAAAATGTTGACCGCAACTCTTATGAGTGCCTTTTGCCCCCTCACCCTAAATCCCTCTCCCACAAGGGGCGAGGGACTTTAAAACATTGTTTGAATTGCCAGACAAGGTAGTGGAGTAGTGTGGCTATAAGCATATAATTTTGCTGAGTAGTGAAGATGTATTTAGGATTGATGACAACTCGCGCCAATTGTTAATGTAGTAACAAAAAAGCCTGTCCGATGAATGGATGGGTTTTTTTGTTGGAGAGTTAACAGTAATCAGTTTTTAATCCTAAGGAGGGTCTAATTCCCCGTAGCTTGCTACGTCACTAATGGATTTGCCGAAGGCAATCTATTAGATAAACTATAATGATGAGTAAGCTAATCCGAAAAAGTCATAACGTATCTATTTTGTTATATCATATCG
>JAVJSU010000065.1:0-11828 GCA_040219275.1 Aggregatilineales bacterium
TTGGAGTAATGGACAAACTGAAGGACAAGTCAACCGTCTCAAATTCATCAAACGGCAAATGTATGGTCGTGCTAAATTCGATCTACTCCGTCTGCGGGTTCTTGCTCCACCCTGATTTCACATAAAGTGCGGATGAACCGAATTAGTGGAGGAAAAAAGTGAGAATTCTGTAAACTGAATGAAGGTAAGGTTGCTCAAGTCTAAGCTTGGTTTCTTAGTGGAGACTTTTGTATAATGAAAATGTCGCAATCTTTAGCTTGCGGGTGGGAAAATCTCGTACACTCCCATGAACTATCCTTTCATACTTTTCACTCAGCACCTTGAACCAAGAACCGGGTATTATGAACTAGCATCGTCTTTTACTGATAACTGTTGACTGTAAACTCAAAATGAAAACCAGCGACATCGCCAAAGTGATTGGCGTTCATGTGAATACCGTGCGTCTCTACGAAGAAGCAGGCTTTTTGCCAGCGATTCCACGCGGGCAAAATCGCTATCGGCAGTACAGCGACTTACATCTCGAACATGCCAAACTCGTGCGCTTAACCCTGCATTGGCCTTATCTAGGCGATAAAGAACTGCGCTTTCAGCTTTTACGAAATGCCGCCACTGGCAATTTCGGCACCACGATTGAATTGGCTTTCCAATATCTGGCTCTTATTCGTATGGAACGCACATCCACCGAAGCGGCTATCGAATTTCTGGAGTATTGGGCGGCAGGCAATTTGATTGATGCCTTTGAGGATACTGTCACCATTGGCAAAGCAGCAAAGCGCCTCAATGTCAGCGTGGACATGCTCCGCAACTGGGAGCGCAACGGCCTTATCACTGTCCCACGCGAAACGGGAAGCGGTTATCGGCTTTATGGGATGCGCGAATTTGGGCGGATTCGCGTGATTCGCAGTTTGCTACAGGCAGGCTACAGCCTCATGGCGATTTTGCGAATGCTTCAGGCTTATGATGCAGGTCAGAGCGAAAATCTCGGCGAAAAGCTCGAACTCCCTCTCGAAGAAAGTGCCAATGAATATATCGAAGTCATCGCTGACCATTGGCTCTCAAGCCTGATTGAACTCGAATCCCGCGCCAAAGCCATCATCCAGCAAATCAAGAAATTGATTGAGCTATCGCGCTAAAACCCTCCACCTATCCTCCAAGCCTTTATCATGAAAATAGTCAAGTTTATCAGGAGGTCATATGGACGATATTCATAGCATCGGGCACTACATTCAGGAGCACATCAACCAGCATTGGGAAAGCTGTTTTCAGCAATGCCAGAGCAAGATGCTGGAAATGTATCCGCAAATTGGCGATAGTGTTTACGCGATTTATGGCAAGCAGATTTTCCAGAAGGTTCATGAGCGCTTCAAAGAATTGGGATTGCAGGCGAGTCCACGCTTGCCAGGCAGTTTGATGAATTCGCGGGAATGGGGCGAAAATGAGAGCGAGAGGCAGCGCTGGATGTGGAGCAAAATTAGCCGCAGTGACGGAAGCGCTATCGGAACAATCGTAATTGTCGTCTTCCATGACCATACAAAGATACGAATCCCGCGTGCATTTCAGGTGATTGCATTGGAAGTCAGCAGCCCTGCCGCCGTGATTAAGGCACTCTCGGAAATCTCGCCCGAATTCAAAAACGCGCCTGATATGAAGCAGGAAGTCGCCGAATATCTGGCAGCGAATCCCGATAGGAGCTAAAAGCCTCCACCTTTCCACCAGCCCCTTAGAATAAGAGAAAAGGAGGCGGTATGAAAATCAATCACATCAATCTCACCGTGACGGATGTTCTCGCAGTAGCGGAATTTCTCGAAAAATATTTTGGCATGACGAATCAGGGCGGCAACAAAGGCTTTACAGTCGAGGTCATGGCCCAAGTCTCCAACAGTACACCAGCCCTTTAGAATAAGGCTAGTAATCAATTGGAGGACAAAATGAATCAAAAAGAGTGGATGACTGTACCCGTATTGTTCGTTGCTTTGCTGGATGAAACGCTCGATTTCTGGGAAGCACTTGGCTACGAAAAAACCTATTATCAGAAAAGCCCTTATGGTTATGGGGTGATGAGTCGTGGCGAATACGGTTTACATTTTATCCAGCAAAAATGGCTAAAGCCCGAAGAAAATCCCTATGGCTGTATGGTGATGGTGACGGATGTCGAGGCTGTACACCAGAATTTTTCCAAAGCCTTGAAGGGTAAATTGGGACGTGTTCCGAATAAAGGTTTGCCCCGCATCACGCGCATCAGACCGGGACAAACGCGCTTCACCGTGACCGACCCTTCAGGCAACTCAGTGACATTCATCAAATTTGGGGATGAAGACGAAGAAATGGTAGTCAAATCCGAGCAAAGGGGAGACCAAAGTCCAGTGGAATTTGCGATTTCACGGGCTACACGCTTCCGTGAGTCCAAACTTGATTTGTCCGGCGCGGCGAAAATTCTGGATGTCGCGCTAGAACGCCATTCAGACGAGGCAAAAATCCTCATCGCTCGTGCGCTTCTGCTACGTGCGGAAATCGCGCTGGACGTAGAAGAAACAACAACCGCCAGCGCAAGCCTAGAAAAACTCCACGAACTCCCTCTCAGCCAAGAAGAACGCGCCAGCCTAAGTAGCGAAATCGAACGGCTTAACGAAATACTTGCCTAATTCTTATTACAACGGGGCGCATGATATAAGCTCTGCGCCTCTCTACAAAATGTCCCTCAGTTCTCGCTTATTCCGATGCGAAGCAACCTCTGGCTACGTCCGAGTGCATGGATTGACCAGAACGGTGAAGCACATATCAACCTTAATCTTGATGCCAACCGCGTCACGTTGATGGATCGCGTCAAAGCGAATGAACTGCAACCAGAACATATACCGTTCTGAGAGCGATAATCACCATCCTAATACAGAAGCGGCGTGAAAATGTCGCTTTTTTTGTGCCTACTTTCAATCAACTTCCGATAGATCTACAGCTTAGAAATCTCCCTCAAGCGCAAATCGAAATGCTTTTTTCTCGCAGAACGTTGCGCGGCAATCGCAAGAGGGAGTCAACTCATGCACAATTCGACACTTTCAATCTGAAATCTATCCGAACTTTCAACCTGAAATCTATCCGATTTTTAACCCTGGTGAAGAAATAATTCAGCTTCACTTAATCTCTTTGTTCCGAGTAAAACACTTTATATTAAATAGATAGCCATCTTAAAAAACAGTGCGATAAATTTCTGATTTCCTTCGTGATGTATTTCACAGTCACACAGCACAATTCTATGTTTAATCAAATGCGTGGAAATCCACTTTACTTTCCCTTTATCATCGTGACTGATTAACGATACACATCATGCAAGCGAAAGGCATTTTTATGAAACAAACAATCAAATCTGTGTGGATTATCTGCCTGTTGTTGTTCGGCAGTTTGAGTCATGCACAAGACAATATGACCTGTGACACCGGTTTTCAGGCGGTCGAGGATGCAACGGGAAGTGTATGTGTTCCCGAAAGTCCGTTGCGTGTTGTAGCCCTTGAATGGACTTATATGGAAGATGTTCTCGCACTTGGCGTACAACCTGTCGGTGTAGCGGATATTGAAGGCTATCATAATTGGGTTGATATTTCGATTGAACTCGGCGAAGATGTTGTTGATGTTGGTACAAGGCAAGCACCGAATCTTGAACTGATTGCTGAACTCGAACCTGATTTAATCATCACATCACAATTGCGCTCGACTGAAAATTATGATGAATTAGCCGCAATTGCCCCCACACTGATGTTCAATTCGTACCCACCAGAAGGTTCGTATTTTGTAGAGATGACAAATACCTTCAGCACAATTGCAACCGCCCTGAATCGTGAGGTAGAGGGGGAGGCAATTTTAGAAGAAATGTACCAATACTTTGAAGATGCTTCAACCGCATTAGAAACAGCAGGGCGTTTAGGCGAAGGCTTCATCCTCGCACAGGGCTATCTCCAGAGTGAAGCGGCTGTATTCCGACTGTTCACGGACAATGCGATGGCAGTTGAGATTTTAGAGCAAATCGGACTCAGCAATGATTGGGACGATGCCCCACAGCAATATGGTTTCACTACGATTGGGGTTGAAGGATTTGCTGAAATTGGCGATACGAACTTCTTTTTTGTCGCACAGGAAGCAGACCGTAACTTCTTCTATGAAGCAGACCTATGGGGAACTTTACCCTTTGTCCAGAATGAACATGCCTACTGGTTGGGCGCAGATATATGGCTCTTCGGAGGACCATTATCAGCAAAGACACTGGTTGATACCACGCTCACAGCACTTAACGTTGAATTGCCTCAAGCTGAAATGACACCTGAAGCGACAGCAGAGGCAGGATCGTAAAACGTGGCAAGCAAGACAAAACATGGCGATAGCACGCGCTTCATTCAGTCGCGTGCTATGCTTCCCCTTGGTTTAATCATCGGATTGGGATTGCTTGTGCTGTGCCTTGCGTGGAGTATCACCTTAGGCGCAGCCGAAATTTCCCTGTCAACGATATGGGATTCAATTTTTGCATTTGATGACTCTTCGTTCCAGCATCTGGTCATTCAGACTGTGCGCTTACCTCGTGTAGTTGCCGGTGCACTGGTTGGTGCATCACTGGCGGTTGCCGGGGCAATCATGCAAGGTTTGACACGCAATCCACTGGCATCACCTTCCATCTTAGGTGTCAATGCAGGTGCGGCATTTGCTGTCGTTTTAACGGTGTTCATACTCGGTAGTCCACCGCTTTCGGTCTATTCAATTGCGGCATTTATCGGCGCAGGAGTTGCCTCCGTGCTAGTTTATGCGCTCGGTTCAATGGGACGCAGTGGTGCAACACCGCTTAAATTGACACTTGTTGGAGCGGTTTTTACGGCATTTGTGAGTTCATTCACAACAGCCTTGCTAGTTACCAGTCAGGACACGCTTGACCAGATTCGTTTCTGGACAGTCGGTTCGCTTGCGGGACGTGATTGGGCGTTATTCACTCAGACTGCGCCCTATATGCTGGTTGGACTCATCGGGGCGTTGTTACTCGCCCGGCAAATTACAACCATTAGCTTAGGAGAAGATATTGCAACAGGTCTCGGACAAAACACCCTCATCGTTAAAGGACTTGCCGCGATTGTGGTTGTGTTGCTGGCAGGCGGTGGTGTCGCGCTAGCAGGACCTATAGGTTTTGTTGGATTGGTTGCGCCGCACATTGTGCGTTTTATCGTCGGGCAGGATTATCGCTGGATACTTCCCTATTGTGCGCTAGTTGGTGGCGCAATGGTCATCCTGGGCGATATGGCGGCACGCATCATTATCCGTCCGCAGGAGTTACCTGTCGGCGTAATGATGGCGTTGATTGGCGCACCTTTCTTCATCTACCTTGCACGCTGGAAGTTGGAACGCTGATGCAATCCACAAAAGTCAAACACAACTGGTATATTTTCCGACGTGGCAACTTTTCTTACAAACTCGATAGGCGTGTGCTCCCTGTGCTTCTAGCGTTGATAGTGCTTGGTGTCATCATTTTGATAGGTAGCGTCAGTTATGGCGAATACGACATCAGCCCGCTACAGGTTCTTCAGACCATCCTCGGTTTGGAAGACAACTCACGTTTTCAACTAGTAGTCTGGCAGTTTCGATTGCCGCGTATTGTCATCTCATTCATGATTGGTGCGGCGTTATCGGTATCTGGAACAATCTTGCAAGGCATCACCCGCAATCCACTTGCGGATCCCGGCATCCTGGGTGTGACATCAGGTGCATCCCTTGCCGCAGTAGCGAGCATCGTCTGGTTTCGGCTTCCGCCAAACTACTTGCCATTCACGACTTTTGCCGGAGCAAGCATCATGGCAGTCTTGATTTATTTGCTGGCATGGAAAGGTGGTAGTTCATCAATTCGCCTCATTCTCGTCGGTATTGGATTAGCCGCATTTACAAGTGCTATCACGAATATCATGATTGTCTTTGGCGATATTCGGCAGGTACAACAGGCGTATGTCTGGTTAGCTGGAAGTGTTTATGGGCGCGATTGGGGGCATGTAAGCTCAATAACGCCCTGGTTGCTCGTCCTGCTACCAGTAGCAATTTTGCAGGCACGCCAACTCAACACACTGAGCTTAGGTGATGATACAGCAAAAGGTCTGGGCGTAAATGTTGAATTACAACGCGGGATTTTACTCTTAACCAGTGTCGCACTTGCGGCAGTTTCAGTTGCGGTAGCTGGTACAGTCGGTTTTGTCGGATTGGTCGCACCACATATCACACGGCGGCTGGTGGGTCCGGCACATGAGGGCTTGATTCCGGCATCTGCCCTACTCGGTGGGGTGCTGGTGATGTTCGCTGACCTTGTGAGTCGCTTTGTCATCGCACCATCTGAACTACCTGTTGGCATTGTCACAGCGATGATTGGCGCACCGTATTTTATGTATTTACTTTATCGTAATCGCAACAAGTAAAGGACGCATTCATGACGACGATTTTAAAAGTCGATAAGCTCTCGCTGACTTACGATGGCAAAACCATCATTGTGCATGAGCTTGATTTGCAAATCAAAGCGGGCAGTATCACCGCACTTGTCGGAGCAAACGGCTGTGGCAAATCAACTCTCTTGCGTGGATTATCACGTTTGTTATCGCCCAAAACAGGGTCAGTCCACCTAGAAGGAGAGGATGTTCACCGGATGAAGGCAAAGATGCTCGCACAAAAACTAGGCATCTTACCGCAATCCCCCGTTGCACCGGAAGGCTTGACCGTTCATGAACTCGTTGCACAGGGGCGCTATCCGCATCAAAACTGGTTTCAGCAGTGGAGCAAAGAAGATGAGGCTATCGTACAGGAGGCACTACAAATCACCAATCTCACCATGTTCGCTGACCGTCCGGTAGATGCGCTGAGTGGCGGGCAACGGCAACGGGCATGGATCGCAATGGCACTCGCACAACAAACACAGCTTTTGTTACTTGATGAGCCAACAACCTATCTTGACCTTGCCTATCAACTGGATGTACTCGATTTGCTCGATGAACTCAATAAGCAGGGGCGTACGATTGTCATGGTTCTCCATGATCTCAATCAAGCCGCACGTTACGCCGATACGATGGTTGCCCTGCGGGGTGGACAAATTGTCGCACAGGGGACACCGGAACAGGTCATGACGACGGATAATCTCAAACAAGTGTTCGGACTGAACGCACGGGTTATCCGTGACCCTGTTACCGATACACCGATGTGCGTACCGATAAGCCGTCGCCGCGTTCAACGCGAAATTGAACCTGAGATCAGAATTGCAGAAAAAGTCTCATAGTCGTAAGTCTCCATTCACGCGCACTCTGCACCTTTGAGCTTAGAAGCATTGCAAATTCTGGATGCTGACTGGTTATTTGTCGGAACGTTAGAAGATGTCGGCGATGCTGTCGAAGCACTCACAGCAGTCTTTGATAACCCCTTGTTCCAACAACTTGAAGTTGTCCAAAATGAGCAGGTTGTGGTTGTTGATGGCTCAATCTGGACAAGCATTGGAGGCCCCTTAGCCGCACATCTTGTCCTTGAAGTTGTCGAAGAAAATCTTGCAGGAGAGTAAGCATGTATAAAGCACAAGCTATCGTTGAAACAGCGAAAGCATCACGCTATCTCAAAGCACTTTGTAATCATTTTGACCGCAAAGTGACAGCCGAATACGATGATAATCACGGCAATGTCGATTTTGGTTTTGGAAATTGCCAGATGGTAGCTACCGAAAATACGCTATCCATTAGTATTCAAGCAGATGACGAAGAACAATTCGCACAGGTGAAGTTTGTCATTGCTGACCATCTTGAACGCTTCTCCGGTGATGAAGCACTCAAATCTGAATGGGTCGCTGGCATTTCGCCAACCGAATAAATTTGTATACGGGCAGTTTGTCGAAATTGGATAACTGCCCATTTCAACAACTTATAGGGGCAAATATGACCGAACAACTCACACAGACAAAAAGCTTTTGCAATCTACTCGCCATTGAAAAAGGAGTTGACCCTGTCGGTAGTGCGGGTAATTTTGAAGATGCTCTCGTTGTTGAAATGCCGCTTCCATGGAAGTACAGTTTTAAAGAGATGGATTTGCCAGAAGAAATCGTGACTCTGCTTGAATTATGGTTAAAACGCTATCAAGAAACAGGCGTTTATGGTCATCGCCCCTTATTAATTGCGCCGGATGCCGACTATAGCAAAGATGGTTTTCGACGTGTCATGTTTTTCAGCACGCCACAGGGATTGTTTTCTGAGTATCCCAAGACTGAATATCTTGTGCCGATTGACAAAATGGGTGCGTTAATCTGGGCATGGTACGAAACCCCCGAAAATTTACCCCAATATGAAGACTATCGCCAGACAGAGAATGATAGCGTGCGTGATATTCTGGTCTGCACACACGGTGCAGTTGATGTTGCCTGTGCCAAATTTGGATACCCACTTTATAAACATCTGCGCGATAATGTGGCTGTTAGCGATACTCGTATCTGGCGTGTTTCGCATTTTGGTGGACATCTCTATGCCCCAACCTTAATGGACATGCCCAAAGGGGATTACTGGGCGTATGTGGATAACAACATTGGTGAGCAAATTGTTCGGCGCGAGGGTGATGTTCAAGACTTGTATAATCATTATCGTGGTTGGTCAGGGCTGAAGATGGGCTTCCTGCAAGCTCTGGAACGGGTTTGTCTAATACGGGAGGGGTGGCAGTGGCAAGCATTGACGAAACGAGGCGAGATACTAAAAATAGATGATAGTGATGAGCCACAATGGGCAGATGTTCGGCTCTCGTACATGACCCCGAATAATATTTTACGCAGCTATCAGGCTCATGTTCGTATAAAGCAGATGATTATGAGCAATCCCTCTAGCAATGATGAGAGGCAATATCCTTATCCACAATACGTTGTAAATGAGATTGAGCATCTTACATAAATATAGCGCCATCTGCACTGAGAAACCTACAGCTATCCTTGCTCTGAATTATTGTTTCACAATCCCGTAAAACTGGAATTTCCTCACTTTATGTAGAATCGGGATAGTAAGCGCATTCATCTGGCACATTATGACCTGTTTTTAGCTCAACCGCTGATGGCTGAGATACTAAAGGTCTTTTATACCTGAGTCTCAGAAAAATAGCTTTAATGATACAACTAGCAATAAGCGTAGCTTATGGTCATACCTCTGTTAGCGAACTAAATATTCTCAGTGATCATGATGAAAACCATTGTTCAAGTGAGGTCGTTTTTGTATTACACTAAATATTGGGTGTGTTAACCATTCCTCGAATAAGGATAATCCATGGATCGCTTTTTCAGCGCAATAAAACAACTCTCACCATATCTCAAACCGTATCGCTATCATATGTTAATCGTCATCCTCAGTTCCATGACTGTTGTCGGCATGGGATTGGTCAGTCCGTCACTAGTGCGCGAGTTGGTCGCCCGTGCCAATGAAACAGGTGGACTAACCCAGACGCTTATTCTTACATTTGGTGCCATAATGCTGGGTGCATATTTGCTCCAAGCCGTTGGACGCTTTCTCAAATCATACGTTGCGCATCTCATGGCATGGAATATCGTCAGTGATATACAAGCCGATTTATACGAACATCTACAGACGCTGTCCCCGAGCTTTTATACCAATCGTCAGACAGGCGAACTGATGTCGCGGGTGACCGGGGATACCAACGATCTCGAGCCAATGATTGCCCATAGCCTTCCCGATCTGTTCGTGAATACCTTGATGATCATTGGCGTTTGTGGTGTTCTATTTTCGATCAATTGGCAGGTGGCGTTGATGGTACTCGTTCCGCTACCCATATTAATGGTTGTCGTCCGCCGCTTTGCGTCGATGGAGCGTGAGAAATTCCGCAACGCACTCAAAATGCTCAGTGAATTACGAGCGAAGGTACAGGATAATTTGTCGGGTATGAAAGAAATCCAGATATTTGTACGTGAACATGCCGAAAGTGAAACAATTCGTATCCTTGCCAAAAAAGCCACCGATGAACGTCTGTCCGCGCTTCGCCATCAGGCATTGGTTCCGACCTTCGTTGAACTCACGGCAGGAATCGGCATGGTACTCATTATCACGATTGGTGGAACCTTCGTATCAAATAACACCATGTCTATCGCTGATCTAATTGCATTTATCCTCTATCTGGGAATGCTCTATCAGCCAATCTTGCAATTGGCTTATATGAACGAAGGTCTACAGCTCTCAATCGCTGGTATGCAGAGCGTGACCGAAATTATGGAACTCACCTCGGATGTTGATGATCCCGAAGATGGGTTGAATCCAGACCGTATTGAAGGTCACGTCAGCTTCAACAACATTCATTTCAAATACGAGAACGCTATTACCGTCATCGAAAATGTTTCCGTTGATATCGAAGCCGGACAAACATTGGCGTTAGTCGGTCCAACCGGAGCGGGTAAATCCACTTTAACCGGATTGGTCGCCCGCTTTTATGACCCCAATCAAGGTAGCCTCAAAATCGATCATATCGATGCGCGTCAGTATCGACTGAAAGCATTACGTCGTAGCGTGAGTATGGTCTTGCAAGATGTTTTCTTATTCTACGGTACGATATTGGATAACATACGCTTCAGCAAACCCTCCGCTACGGATGAAGAGATCATACAATCCGCTAAGATGGCACGCGCCCACGATTTCATTATGAGCCTGCCCGAAGGTTATCAGACGATGGTGGGTGAACGCGGGGTGCGTCTGAGTGGTGGGCAAAAACAACGCCTGTCCATCGCCCGTGCACTCCTCAAAAATGCGCCGATTCTCGTTCTGGACGAAGCCACTAGCAGTGTTGATACACAGACCGAAGCCGAAATTCAAGAGGCACTCGACCACTTGATGAAAGGGCGTACCTCGATTGTCGTTGCCCATCGGTTATCCACAGTTCGTAACGCAGATAAGATCGTCGTATTGGATAACGGACGCGTGATCCAAACGGGAACTCATGACTCTTTGCTCAAGCAAAAAGGGCTGTATCAAGACTTGTACAATCGCCAGGTTGAAGACGCGAGTTCTACTGCGTCATAACCAGAGAACAACACCGTGACCATACTATTTACAGGTTCACTGACTCACGCTGATATCCTAGCGAGCTAAGTGATGAAGAATGGAAGTGTAAACGACGATAGAAATGTTGCCGTCGGTGATTATGTGGTACCTATCTTCATCAAAATTCCATACTTCTAATAAGCTGTTTGAAAAGCATGGATTGCTCACCAAATTAGGGTTTTTTTGGCGATTTCCAACGCATAAATATCCTAAATTCAATGGCAATGGCGCGATCTAGAAAACTATTTTTACTTCTCGAATAGCTTCTAAAGCTAATGTATTCGGTAAGCTTCAAAATCCACCCACTCCCAATTTTATAAACTTGTTTAACCTCTATAGTCCATAAAATTTTTGTCCGCAGGTTAGCCTTCAATTCTCACAGCACGCCCATAATTCATCCGTGCCTGCTCAAAGTCGAAATTCGACTCACGGTAGATCAATCGCTGGTTGAGATACTGTTCTGGTGTATTGGTTACAGGATTATATGGCTCGAAAATCTGCACGCCATGTCGTTTGCCAACGTAAAAGTATCGGCGACGTTTCAGGTCTCCATCACGTCGCCCGACCTTACGTAGATAATTATTACAGGCATGAAACGGGTCAATTTTCGAGTGGTTTTGTTTTGTGAAGTAAAGAACCCCGCAGCAAGCTACGGGGCTTTTAATCCCATAATTCGAGCTGTCGTGGTTTATCACTGTCATCTTGATATCGGATATAGCGTTTTATGATTTCCGCGGTCACATTATCACCAACGCTTCTTACAAAGTA
>JAVJSU010000066.1:0-119076 GCA_040219275.1 Aggregatilineales bacterium
TAATTATCGACGCTTGAGCAAAGACTATGAACAGTGGTTACATACCTCTGATGCCCTCATCTACGCCGTTATGTCCCATATCATGGTACGTCGTTTAGCTCGACTTAAAGCCACTGATTGACCTTTTCAAACAGCTTCTTAATCTCTCTCCCAATTATCTTCGCTTCCCTACTTATTATTCGTGGACGATTTCGGTGGTTACTGTTACTGTTTTTTAGCTACCTGTTCTATATGTCGTGGCGTGTTGAGTATATTCTCCTAATTGTCTTTTCAACATTGGTGGATTATTTTGTGACGAGTCTTTTGTCTCGTACCTCGGTTCCATGGAAAAAGAAAATATACCTTTCTATTAGTGTTATTGTTAATATTGGTCTTTTATTCTATTTTAAATACTTATTCTTCTTTGCAGACTCCGCTAATCAAATACTATCCTTTATTGGTACGGATGGACGGCTAAATACGCCGGCAATCTTATTGCCCGTAGGAATATCGTTTTATACCTTTCAAACATTAGGTTATACAATTGATGTCTATCGTGGAAAGATAGAACGAGAAAAAAACCCTGTCGTATTTGCATTGTTTGTATCATTTTTCCCACAATTGGTTGCTGGACCCATTGAACGTAGTGCTGATCTACTACCACAACTTAGAAACATTGCTCATAAGAAGTTGTGGAACGCGTCGGACATTTCCGATGGCTTAAGGCTGATTACATGGGGAATGTTTAAAAAAATCGTTGTTGCAGACCGTTTGGCGATGTATGTTAATCCTATCTACAATGAACCTGAGACATTTCGAGGGATGAGTCTCATTTTAGCGACGGTATTCTTCGCATTTCAAATTTATTGTGATTTTTCCGGTTATTCAGATATAGCAATCGGTGTAGCGCGTTTATTTGGTGTACGGTTATCAAAAAATTTCGATGCTCCCTATTTTGCCCGCTCACTACCTGATTTCTGGCAACGATGGCATATTACACTGTCTAAGTGGTTCCGTGATTACCTATATATTCCACTAGGCGGTAATCGAGTATCCGAAATGCGGTGGGGATTTAATATCATTATTGTTTTTGCCGTCAGTGGTATATGGCATGGTGCTAACTGGACATTCGCCATTTGGGGATTGCTTCATGGTGGTATGTATTTAGCGAGTCATTATCTCTCCAAGATGAAGAGTCCATTTATGTATATTCCGCGTTGGATGCAAATACCAATTCAAACCTTCCTTGTATTTGTATGTGTGTGTGTTGCGTGGATATTTTTTCGTGCAAACACAGTGCATGATGCCTTTTTAATCATCGGCAATATGTTTGCTTTCGGTGATGGTTGGGCATATCGTTGGGATGCTATTAATGTGGTCTCTGGAGAATTAACTATAGCTTTGGGTCTCTTTGGTATTTTGACGGTGCTTCTGGTAGACGGTTTGCTTAAGTGGATAACACCTGATGTAAGGTCGAGTGCTAAGTTAGCGCCGATGAGATTAGCATTTTATACGCTCCTCGTCTTTTCATTGACGCTATTTGGGATACAAGGTCCGGCACAACAATTCGTGTATTTTCAGTTTTAGGAAAAATCCATGTTAAAATTAACCAAGAAATGTCTGATTATTTTCTTTGCAATTTTTATGCTTCACCTTGGTATCATGTATGCAATGTCCCCGCTAGTACAAGATTCATATCTTGCGGCAAGTATTGATAAAATTGCCCTATTACAGAATCATCCCGATGGGTCGATCTTGTTGGTTGGTGGTTCCAGTGTTGCTTTCGGTTATGACAGCGCATATTTACAGGATTCAACCGGGAGAACAGTAATTAATACAGGATTGCATCATGGCTTGGGGCTTCGTTTCACGTTAAACAGCATTTTACCGTATGTACAAGAAAACGATATTGTTTTATTAAACCTTGAATATGACCATTATCTAGACTCACCAGATTTCAAATACTCCGATGTAATGCGTCGTATGCTGAGCGTAGATTTTTTTCATAACATTGCTTTTATGACGACATCAGATCAATGGATGACAGTTCTCAGATATCATTCGGAATATACGCTACAAACACTTTGGGATGACGATCCTTGTCCGGGGGTTACGTATTGTCGCGCAAGTTTCAATGCGTTTGGGGATATTGACGCTCGCTTCAATATAAGTACAGCGGAGTTTAGTCAAACATTGGCGGCGGGAATTGCGAAGGTAGACTCAAATACTTATAATCAACGATTGAATTACAACGCAATTAATGTGCTTAATGACTTTACTCGATCTGTGAGGGAACGCAACGCATCCGCATTTCTTGTATTTCCTGCATTACCAGATGCGGTAATGGATGTATCCATGGACGGATTGCAAGAGATTGTCGGGAATATTGAGCAACAAGTTGATAGTGTGATACTGAATGAACCAACGGGCTATCCTGGGTCGTTTTTTTTAGATACGATTTATCATTTAAATAATGAGGGTCGAGAAGCTCATACTGCCGCGATTACGGAATTGTTGCTTGTTGAACTTAATCCGTAATGGTGTAATGGGTCTATAAATTTCAAAATAATAAAATTTATAGTCATTGTTCCCCTGTGTGCCATAATGGATGAAACAGCTAAAGACTGAATTATTTATGGATACTTTTTTACAACAAACTTTTAATGCTATTTCTTTAGGCGCAATTTACAGCCTGTTCGCGCTCGGATATGCGCTGGTGTTTAGCGTGCTCGGCGTGCTCAACCTCGCCCATAGCGCGCTGTTTATGTGGGGCGCGTTTATCGGACTCATTGCCACCGATCATTGGGGTCTGCCATTGTGGGTCGCCTTTCCGCTGGCGATGCTCGGCGCGGGTTTGCTGAGTGTTGCGCTGGAAATCGTCGCCTTTCGCCCCTTACGCCGTCGCAACGCCGCCCGCATCTCCCAATTGATTAGTAGCATCGGCGCGGCGATTTTGCTGGTGAATATTGCGCAACTCATCTTTCTGGAAATTTATAGCCGGACAGAAGGCTACTTCCCGCGAGATTTAATCTCCAACGAGCCGATCATCATTGAGTCGCTCTCGTTACGGATTTCGCCCGTTCGTGTAGTGATTGTCGTTGCCGCGCTGGTGTTGATGGTCGCCTTGCAATACATGGTGACGAACACGCGGGTCGGTCAGCAGATGCGGGCAGTCGCCTTTAATCAGCGCATCGCCGGATTGCTCGGCATCAACGTCAGCACCATTTTCATCCTGACGTTTTTTCTTGCGGGTGCGCTCGGCGGGGCGGCGGGGATGTTCTATGGATTGGTGTTCGGCACGGTGGATCCGTTCATCGGGCAGGACATCGCGCTGATCGGTTTGACGGCGATTGTGCTCGGCGGGATGGGCAATATTCAGGGCGCGCTGGTTGGTGGCTTTCTCGTCGCGGCGATTCAGACCCTCAGCACAGCGGTTGGCGGGAGCAGTTACCGCAACGCGATTGTGTTCGTCCTCTTATTCTTGATCTTGCTCGTCCGCCCGCAAGGGTTGCTCGGTCAAGCAGAGTCTACACGCGCATGAGGACGTTATGGATCCGATCATAGATGCACTCCTGAGCGTACTCCGACCCATCGGCATTACGGAAATTGTATTGCAATTCATGCTCGTGAATGCCATTTTAGGCGTGAGCATCTATTTAACGCTGTATACGGGCATGTTCTCGCTGGCGAACGCCGGATTTATGGCAATCGGCGCGTATGCCGGCGTGCTCATCACCACCCAACTTGATCTGCCCCTGTTTGCCGGACTCATCGGCGGGATGGTTCTCGCGGGGATCATCGCCCTGCCGATTGGCTATCCCGTTTTACGCCTGAAAGACATTTACCTTGCCATTGCCACAATTGGCTTTGGTGAAGTGGTGCGAATCATGATCCTCAACTTCGATAGTTTGGTTGCGTCTACCCTATCGAACATCGAAGGCGAACGCGTGCGCTTTGAATTGCTGGGCGGGGCGCGGGGCATTCGTAGCATCCCCAAATTGACCGAAACATGGCATCTCATGTTGTTTCTGCTGGTGATTATGTTCCTGTTGATTCGTTTGCATCGGTCACGCTTCGGGCGGGCAATGGCGGCGATCCGGCAAGATGAGAGTGCCGCCGCCAACATGGGCATTGATGTTGTGTATATCAAGAACGCCGTTTTCATCCTCAGCGCGATGCTAGCAGGCGCGGCAGGGGCGTTCAACGGACACTTGACGCGCATTGTCACGCCGGATGCGTTCGGCTTCGATAAAGCGGTGGATATTCTGGCGTTTGCGGTGCTTGGTGGCATGGGGACGTGGGTGGGTCCGATTGTCGGCGGACTTGTGCTGACCGCTCTGCCGGAAGTTCTACGCTTCCTCAAAGAATACCGCGGTGTGTTCAACGGATTGGTTCTGCTGGTCGTCATCGTCTATCTGCCGGGCGGACTGATTAACCCGACAGGCTGGCGTAAAACATGGCGCTGGCTGACCCGGCGCATCTCCGGCGATCCGCCTGAAACACCCGCTCCGTCTGCGCCATCCAACACCGATGGAGGCGACTAACTCATGCTTACACTCGAAAATGTCTCCCGAAATTTTGGTGGTTTACAGGCGCTGACCGATGTTAATATGACCGTGCCGGATGGCAAAATCGTCGGCTTGATCGGTCCGAATGGCGCGGGCAAAACGACGCTCATCAACAACATTAGCGGGCTTGACCATCCCACCGCAGGCGCAATTCGCTTTGATAGCGCAGATATTCACACCGCGCCGCCGCATCGCATCAACCGACTTGGTGTCGCCCGTACCTATCAGAATATTCGGCTGTTCGGTGAGATGACCACTTTGCAAAATCTGCTGATTGGTCAGCACGGGCAGGGGAGCGCCTCTCTGCTGGACGCGATTATCTTCCGTCCGAAATATCGCGCAGAGGAACGCCGTTTACGCCAGACCGCCCATGATTTATTGGCGCGATTTAGCTTAACGTCGGTTGCGGAGTTGCCCGCCGCCAATTTGCCGTATGGCGATCAACGGCGGCTAGAAATTGCACGGGCGATAGCGACCAAACCGCGCTTGCTCCTGCTGGATGAACCCACCGCAGGCATGAACCCGATTGAGACGCAGGAACTCGGCGAGCAGATTTTGCGACTGCGTGACGAGGATAACCTGTCCATTCTGGTCATCGAGCATGATATGTCGCTGATTCATCAGGTTTGCGATGAGGTGTATGTGCTGAACTTCGGGCAAATTCTGGCGCATGGCACACCGGACGAGATCAAGCGCGATCCTGTCGTCATCGAAGCCTATCTCGGCAAGGAGGACTGACTTCTAATGACTACACTACTCAGTATTCAGAATCTCCATGCAAGCTATGGCGCGATTAAGGCGTTGCGGGGCATTTCGTTCGAGATCGAAGACGGGCAGGTCGTCAGTTTGATCGGCGCAAACGGGGCGGGAAAATCGACCACGCTCAACACCATCAGCGGACTTATCAAGCCGAACGCGGGCAAAATCATTTTTGACGGGCGTGACGTGACGGGCTATGCACCGCACAGGGTCGCGGCGTTGGGATTGGTGCAGGTGCCGGAAGGTCGGCAGATCATCGCCAATATGTCCGTCTATGAAAATCTCGTTATCGGGTCGCATCTGAGGCGGGACGCGCACGCTGACCGTGAACTCGCCTCCATTTTCGAGCAATTCCCGCGCCTCGCCGAACGCAAATCGCAAAAAGCGGGCTTACTGAGCGGTGGCGAACAGCAGATGCTTGCGGTTGGGCGGGCGTTGATGATGCAACCGCGCTTGCTGATGTTGGACGAGCCGAGCATGGGACTCGCACCCCTGCTGGTCAATCAGGTGTTCGATCTGATCGCGTCCATCAAAGCGCAACGCATCCCCATCTTGCTGGTGGAGCAGAACGCCCGCAAAGCCCTCGAAATCGCCGATTATGCCTATGTGCTGGAGCGCGGCGTGATCGTCAAGCACGGCATTGCGGCAGACTTGCGCGAAGATGCCGACGTGATCGAGTCGTATTTGGGGTGAGGTTAATAATCTCAGATTTGGCGAAAATTGATCGTTGTCCGTTTCTTATATGCAAAGTGATTTGACGTATAATAGAGGTAAATTATCACGGGGGGCAGATCGTGACAATCACAGAAATTCTCGAACAGGCAAAAAAGCTCACGCCACATGAGCGCAAAGAGTTGACAAAATTGTTGATCGACATGATGGAGCCATCTGCATCCGCGACGCAACCCAAAACAGGCGCGGAGATCGTGGCGATGTTAGAAAATATTGACCCAATCGAATTTGTCGATCCACAGATTGCTGATTCGGTGGAATGGGTGAAGGCGCAACGGGGCAAACGACAGAATCAATTGAACGCCTATCGGGATGGAGAGCAATGATTGACGCTGTACTAGATACAACGGTCATTTTGCATTTGTTTCGTAAGTATGCGCCTGCAATCGGCTGGTTTAACAATCAACAGCTTTATGGGATCACATTCATTACATGGCTAGAAGTGATGGAAGGTGCGCGCAATAAGGCAAATCTAACACAATGTAAAACGCTTCTCAGTCAGTTTGAGTTGCTTTATCTCACACCAATTGACCAACAATGGTCTATGCAACAACTAGAACGTTTTCAGTTCAGTCATCATATTGGCAAAGACGATTGTATGATTGCATCCGTAGCAACACGTCTGAACATACCTCTCTATACTCACAATCTCAAAGATATGACACCGCTTATCGGCACATTGGCAATTAAACCATATGCTTAAATGAGTTAGTCCCTACGAATCACGTTGGCTGATGGGGTCGAAGGCTTCGCGCAGACCGTCGCCGAGGAAGTTGAAGCCAATCGTCACCAGAGAAATGGCGACCCCGGCGGACATGGCGATATGCGGTGCGCTGAAAATGTTGTTGCGTCCATCCGCCAGCATCGCGCCCCATTCCGGTGTGGTGGGAGGCACGCCCAAGCCGAGAAAACCGAGTCCCGCCGCCGCCGGAATTGTGATGGCAACATTGAGGGTGGCTTGCACGGTGACAGGTCCAAGCGCGTTGGGCAAAATATGACGGGAGAGGATTTCCCAATCAGACGCGCCAAGCGCCCGCGCCGCTTCCACGAACGTCTGCTCACGGATGCTCAAGACCGAGCCACGCATCAGCCGGACGAATAGCGGAATCCCGCCCACGCCGATAGCAATGATAACATTCGTCAATCCCGCGCCGAGCAACGATGCCAGCAGAATCGCCAATAAAATACCGGGCAGGGCGAACATGACATCAATCAAGCGTTGCACCACAAGATCAACCGTCCCGCCGAAATACCCGCTCATTGCGCCGATGGGTACGCCGATGCTGAATCCGACGAGTGTCGCTAGCACACCGACAAACAGCGAAATGCGTGTGCCATAGAGCAAGCGCGTGAGCACGTCGCGTCCGAGGTGGTCTGTGCCGAGTAAATGATCGGCGGATGGGTCGGCGAGTGTGGCACGCAGGTCAAAGCCGTCCGGTTCATAGGGCGTGAGTTGTGGCGCGGCGATGCCCCCGATGATGAACAAAATAATCATCAGCAAGCCCAGCAACGATAGGCGATGTTTTGCGAATCGGCGCAAGGCTTTCATCCATCTGCCGTCCTGCGCGTGCAGGTTTATCGGTGAAACGACTTCGGTTGCCGGCGCGGAGAGATCAAGCATAGCGAATCCTCGGATCAATTGCGGTGTAGAGCAGATCAACGCCCAGGTTGACCACCACGAAGATAAATCCCACCAGCAATACCACCCCTTGCACCATCGGAAAATCACGATTAAAGATGGATTCGGTCAGCAACAACCCCACCCCCGGATAGGCGAAAACCGTCTCTGTGAGGACTGCACCGCTCATCAAGCCGCCGAATTGCAAGCCGAGAATGGTCACAACCGGAATCAGCGCGTTGCGGAGGGCATGGGTATTAATCACCTTTCGCGGACGCAACCCTTTCGAGTGCGCCGTCCGTACATAATCCTGACTGAGCGCATCAACCATGCTGGCACGGGTGATTCTGACAATAATTGCGAGGAAAATGACCGTCAGTGTGGTGGACGGTAAAATGAGGCTTTGCCAGCCATCCGCACCCGCCGCCGGTAGCCATTGAAGCTTGACGGCGAAAATGACGATGAACATGATGCCGAGCGCATACGAGGGTAAGGAAATGCCGAGCAAACTAACCGTGCTGATAAATACATCCAGCCGTGAATTGCGGCGAACGGCGGCGAGTACACCGAGCGGGATGCCAATTGACATCGTGAGTACCATAGTCGTTAATGTGAGACGGGCGGTATAGGGTAGGCGGACGGCAATTTCTTTCATGACGGGCTGACGGCTGAGGGTTGATGTGCCGAAATCACCCTGCGCCAGATCGCCCAGAAAGCTGAAAAATTGCACCGGAAGCGGATCATCAAGACCGAGGCGTGCGCGTGTAAATTCGATTTCTTCCGGTGTGGCGGTTAAGCCTGCCAGCAGACGTGCCGGATCACCGGGGAGCATACGCAGTAGTAAGAACACGACGAGCGAGACCCCCAGTAGGGTGAATGCCGCGCCGATGAGCCGTTTAACAAGATATTTGGTCATGAGGGCGTTTAGCTTCTGGCTGTTCGCTGAATAAATTGTTTACGTCTAAGTTAGTGTAACACGCAACCTCAGTATGATTGCTAAAGAAAATTTTTCCTGATTTTGAGCGAAGGAACTGGCAATAAAGTACCCGTTCCTTCGCGTTTAGTAAATTTACTTATTCGCCGCTAGGATAGGCGTAGATGGTGTCGAATTTCTCGCCGACACGGTAGGTCACGCCTTCGATGCCGGTGCGATAAACAATCGGGAAGAGTTGCTCGTGCAAGTAAATCCATGGCGCGTCGTTCCAGATGATCGTCTGTGCCTGACACAACAGATCAGCGCGGACATCAGGATCAATCTCACGGAAGGCTTGATCGATCAAGGCGCTGGCTTCTTCGTTATTGTAATAGGCTGTGTTCAACCCGCGTGGTGAAGCCTGACTCGCATGATTGATGAAGAACATCCCCAATGCGGCATCTGCGGCGGGCGGTGCGAAGCCAAGAATGTGCAGGTCTAGCGTTTGGGCTTCTGCTGGAACGAACAGGCTACCGACATACGCACCATAATCGCTGGTGGTGGGTTCTGCGGTGATGCCTACCTGACCGAGATACAACCCGATGGCTTCCGCAACCTGAAAGTCTTGCAAGAAGCGTCCGGTGGGCGAGGAGAAGTTGATCGTGATTTCACCCACACCCGCTTCGTCAAGCAATTCACGGGCGCGATCCGGGTCATAATCATAACCACCGACATCGCAATGCCCGAAGTTCTGCGCCGCGACGGGTGACGTGAGTGGCGTTGCCGCACCATACAGCAGGCTATCGGCAATTGCGGCAGAATCTACCGCGTAATTCAATGCCTGACGCACACGCACATCGGTGAAGATGCCGTCTACATCCTGTGTGTTGATGGCGGCATAGACCACACGACCACTCGGCGCGATCAAGACCTGAACATCTTCGTTGGCTTCCAGGTCAGGCAGATCAGAGACAGGCGGGAGCAATGCCATATCGGCTTGTCCGGCGAGGAGCAAACTTTCCCGCGTGGCGGCTTCTGGCACGAATAAGAATTCTACCGTGTCATAGTACGGGGCTTCTCCCCAATAGTCTTCGTAACGGGTGAGTGTCATGCCTTCCGGTGACAAGTCACTGAGGACATACGGACCGGTGCCGATGGGGTTGATGTACGAGCCGCCTTCGCCGGAAACATTGCCAAAATTATCGACTGAGTCCGGTGATATGGCGCTGTAGCCGGTAAAGACAAAATTCGCCAATAGGAGTTGTGCGCTAAATTCGCTGGTTACGGCAATCGTGTTTTCGTCGATGACATCAATACTTGCCATCAGTTGATTGTTGAACGGGTTGGGGGCACGCACATTTTCATCGAACCAGCGATTCAGGCTGAACGCCATCGCATCGGCGTTGAAGGGTGTACCATCGTGGAAGGTCACGCCCTGACGCAAATTAAACGTGACGGTGCGTCCGTCTTCGCTAATGTCCCACGATTCCGCCAGACCGGGCAGAAAATCACCATCCGCGTTGGTCATGACGAGCGGCTGAATGACGTAATCCATCATATTGGCGACTAACCCTGTCATGGTGGTTGGCTCTAAATCGCGGACAGAGATGCCCAGCGCAATGGTAAAGGTGCGGTCTTCGTCATCCTGTGCGCTAACACCGAATGCCATGCTTAAAACGAGTATGCTAAATATAAATAATCCAACGATCTGCAACCGGCGCGATACTTTCATGTTTTACTCCATCCCTCGTAAATTAAAAGTGAGCGTGCTATTTTCCCGCGTAGCATTCGGAATAATCCTACGTGGTGGAAAACCAATGAAATTTAGCTAGCAACTATCAGGTTGATGAGCGATGATGGCAACTGCGCGCTGGAATTTGGACTGTGTCAGTTAGAAAATTGTAAAAAGTGTTGCTTTAACAATAAGTTCATGATAACACAAAGCACGTAACCCGATCCTTAATTATTCCAGAAAAAAAGCGAATTTACGATCAAATTGTATTTATTCATCACTTTGTTATAATGTACCTACATTTGATGTTTAATGCTATCTCAAAAACACGCTTTGTCAAATAATTCGCGTTAAACAACATCGCCCCGGCGAACATCCTTTGTAAATGTAGTTGATTAATGAATTGTATGGGAGCATCCATTTATGAGCGACTTAACCCCGCGTGACCATTTACACCGTTTCCTTAAAACAAGAGGTGACTTAAACGGAGAGGACTCGGTCTTCTGGTGGAAGGGCAATATTTATAGTTTCATCCCCGGTCAGGCGAGCAAAAAATTATTTCAGTTTGAGGGGTATAACATCTCTCGTATCGAAGAAATCGAAGGTGGCTACCGTATGATTACGCGGGAAGCCTCGTTTTACAAAGACCCGGAGAGTGGTGACATTCTCGAACATTGGCATAATCCGCTTAACGGGCGTGATGTTGAAGTGGTGCATGTGTGGAATGATCCGGTCAATCAGGTCATGATGGAACACAGCGAACAGCGCGGAGCGTTCATGATGCCTACGGAAGACCTGCAAAACGGGATGTCCTGCCTCTATTTTGATGTGTTGTTGGCATATCCGTCGCCCCTGCCACGCGCCGAATACCCGCTATATTCACAGGCAGACTTGTATCAGGGGGGCGAGTTGTTCCAATTCTTCGTCAGTAATGATGAATTAGAGGATACCAGCTTAACGTCCATCGCCTGTAGCAATTCATGGACGCGGGTAGCATCGTGGGTGCCGTTTATGGAAATGGGCGATCATGCGGGCAATTTGCTCTATCAATGTCGCGGGTCGAAACTCGGCGGGTTTGAAACGTTACCACAATACATGCAGGATTATGTGATGGCGAAGCAACCGAAATATGCCGAAGCGCCGAAGGAATTTGTTCAGCCTAACGAAACCAGCTGGACATACTTCAAGAAACATTTAGCTGACCGTAGCGCAAAGGTTTAACTGATGGCGATCTCTACAGTAGAGCAGATCGGCAGGCAAGCCTTTGAGCATTTCCGGCAGGGGCTGGCGACGGGCGAATGGGTGGCGTTTCTGGACATGCTGACGGATGATTTCACATTAACCTTTCCAAAAGGCAAATTCGCGGGGACGCATCACGGCAAGGACAAGGCGACGGAATTTTTCGGCTTCGTGCGGAAAGCCTATCCGGAAGGCTTGTTCATCACCAATCTTCAAACCGTCGCAGTGGGTGAAAACACGGTCATGTTTGAATTTCAGGACGAGGGCAAACTCTTCGATCAGCCGTATCAGGGGCGGGTCGTTATCGCGCTTGATGTCCGTGGAGATAAAATCAGCGGGTATCGTGAATATTTCGGGATGGAATAAATCACTCGATGTTACGCAGTTTTGATCTCTTTCGAGAATTTTCTGCGATGAGCTAAAACCTCATCGCTAGTTGATCGTTAAAACCCACTCTTGATGAGTAAATATTTAATCGGGTAATTGGTTGGTAAGGACGCAATATTGTGTATTGATGAAGTAATTCGATAACAATTAGGCGGGCGACTCGTTTTTCGTAGGGGCGAACTGCCAGTTCGCCCATCGCAGATTGTCTATTTATTTTATCAACCATCAAAAGTGGGCTATTTTCGCCGGGCGTTCGTTCAGACCAGCCTGCTTCAGCGATAGTTTTACACCGGTACTCAGCACGGACTTAAAAAGGAATTTTTACATGGCACAACATGCAATCGGTGGGGTTTATGAGCTTGGCATCGGCACGCGGGATGCGCTCAAAGATGTGCATTACTGGCAACAATTCGGGTATCATGTGCTGGATGTCGGCGATCTGAGCGCGGCAGATGCAGAAAGCCTATATGACGTAAAATCGGCGTTACGTTCGGTGCGTTTGGGGCATCAGGATGCGGATCATGGACTGGTGCGCTTGATGCAATGGGACACACCCACCAACGACGGGCTAGGTCTCGCGCCGATGCGGGTACGGGGCAATCGTTGGAGCGCCGCGCTGGTCGAAGATATGTATAACGTCGTCAATCACACCGAAGATGCGATTGCGGCGGGCAATCCGATGTTTTATATTGCGCCCATTCGTCAGCAGATTTACTCTGCGGGTGCGGGTCGCCCGTTTCTAGATCAATGGGTGGGTGTGCGGGAAACATTCGTCTTTCAGCCGACTACGCGCCAGATGCTATTTGAGCGTTTCGGCTATAGCATCCCCGACTACGGCAAAGTGAATCCGAACGCCCACTTCAAATGCAGTCAGATTACGCATTTCGGGCTGGTGGTGCAGGGCGGCGACGAGATCATCGACTTTTACGAGGAGGCGCTCGGTTTGTTGCGGGCACGAGATCATCTAATTTCGCCCTATGAGAAGGTGAAAGACGGCGCGAATGTCTTCCAATTGCAGGAGGGCGATAGCTACATTTGCACCGATTACGACGATCCTCGCTCCAGCGCATCAGATTTTATGGCGGCACGCAGTGGACGGCTCAAGATTATCCGTTACGATACGGACGAAAACTTGCCGGATATGCACGCAGAGTCGCGTCCGGGAGCGTTGGGATATGCACTCTATACCTATCGTGTGCGTGACATAGACAGCTATCATGCGCGGGTGAGTGGCAGTACGGCGACGGATGTCACGCCGATGATGAGCAACGAATTTGGCGAACGGTCATTCTCATTTATCGCACCGGATGGCTACTTCTGGACGCTGGTGGGGTAAGCGCAACATGGCAATCTTGATCTTAACTTATGGCGTTATTTTAACGGTTTAGCGAGGAAAATAAATATGACGACAGCATCTGAATTTATGGCGGAACTTTTCGGCGCACAATCGCGCGGTGTACATGGTGAATTGGATGAAGTGGCGGATGATCTGCTGAACTGGCAACCGGATTCACAGGCGAACAGCATCGCCGTGACCGTCTGGCATTTTAGCCGCGTCGCTGATCTGGTGGTGAACAGTGTCTTTCATGGCAAACCGGCAGACGATCAATTCTGGTTTACAGGCGGCTACGCGGAAAAATATGATTATAACCCGCTCGGCAAAGGCGCGAATGGCTGGGGCGCACTGACCGGATTTTCCATCGAAGAGATGCAGGCGATCCCCAAAATAAGCGGTGATGATTTGCTGAATTATTTCGATATGACCTTTGGGGCGTTGCAGGAGCACATTGAAGGTATGTCCGAAGCAGAGTTCGATGCACCCATTTCCGGCGCAGGGGCAGAGCGCAGCGCCTACTATTGGTCGCGGATCGTGATTATTGATGCGACCCGCCACATGGGGGAAATTTCTGCTATTAAGGCGATGTACAGGCGCAAGTTCAATCCGATTGATGCGGCGGGGTAGGAACGTCTGATGAGCGCGTGACTTGGGGATTGGGCGACCTAGCAGGTCTCCCCTACACGGTCTGGAGTTAATAAAGATGATCGTATTACGAGCGTGTTTGACGATTGACCCTGCCGGTCGCGAGATATTCCTCTCTGCGTTACGTGAATTTGTCGACCACTCACGGGCAGAAACGGACTGTCTAACGTTTGATGTTGGCGAAGATGTTCATGCCCTGAATCGCTTTATTGTGCTGGAAGTGTGGGCGACTCATGCCGCGCTCGATCAACATGAAAAATCTTCCCACGTCGCCACATTTAAGGCGAAAATCGGCACATTGGTCACGGAGCGGGAAACAACGCAGGTCTATACAGTTAACAATGTAAGCACTTTATAAGGTTAAACGAAAGCGGATCCACATGGAACAGAGCGTGTATCGGGCATTGGCGCTACAGGTGAGATGTCAGGCGGTCAATGGACTGTCAGAAAGTGAAGCCCGCCCGCGCATCATGGCGCACATTAAGCGGATTGGCGGGCAATTAAGCGCAAGTAAGGCATTCATCGGTGACGACGTGAAATTAGTCGTGTTGCCGGAATATTTCTTGACGAGCTTTCCGGCACGGGAGAGCATCGCCGAGTGGCAATCTATCGCCTGTTTGAGCGTGGACGGTGCAGAATATGAGGCGCTTGGTAAGCTCGCACAGGACAACGGCGTGTATTTATCCGGCAATGTGTATGAGCTGGACAAGCATTTCCCCGATCTCTATTTTCAGACCTCGTTTTGTATCGCCCCTTACGGTGATGTTGTGTTGCGCTATCGTCGATTAAACTCGATGTTCGCGCCCACCCCGCATGATGTGTGGGATAAATACCTCGATATTTATGGTTTGGATGGCGTGTTTCCGGTGGCGAAGACCGACATTGGCAGGCTGGCGGCGGTGGCTTCAGAGGAAATCCTCTATCCAGAAATCACGCGCTGTATGGTCTTGCGTGGCGCGGAAGTTATCCTGCATTCGTCCTCAGAGGCGAGTAGTGATTTGATGACGCAAAAAGAAATCGCCAAAGTTGCGCGGGCAATTGAAAGCATGGCGTATGTGGTCTCGGCAAATTCTGGCGGGATTGATGGCATCAACTTGCCGGGGGATTCCACCAACGGACACTCGACGATTATTGATCCGCACGGGCATATTCTGGCGCAGGCGGCGCAGGGCGAAACGATTGTCGCCAATGCGGAAATTGATCTTGAGTTATTGCGTCGTAACCGTCGCCGTCCGGGGATGAGCAATTATCTCGCCCGTCAACGTTTAGAGGTTTTCGCACAGACCTATACCGATACCCATTTTTATCCCGCCAACACGCTTAAAGATGGCATCAAAGATAAGAGTCAATTTACCGCCACGCAAAAGGCAGTTATCCAGAAACTCAGCGACGACGGGATCATTTAATCGCTGTGAATTGCGTCTGAGGCATGATTGGTTATAGACTCAGGCTAATCAATTTGTGAGTGAGGTAGACGCTATGGTTATTCCAACCATTAATCGCATGACCGTCGAAGAATTTGAGGCGTTCGCCTTCGCGCCGGAAAACGTCGATAGAGACTATGAGTTTATCGCGGGGGAGATCATTGAAGTGGAATCCAACTACGAATCGTCTGAAACTGCCGCCAATATTCTGGTCGAAGTCGGGTCTTTTGTACGTAAAAATAAGCTCGGTCGGGTATCAGGTGCTGATGGAGGCTTCAAAATTGGCGATGAGCGCTACATACCGGATGTCGCCTATATTTCATTTAAGAAAATGCCCGATCCATCGCGGCAAGCCTATCTGGATGTTCCGCCGGATTTAGCAGTCGAAGTGCTTTCACCGGGTAATGACCCTGATGAGATGAGCACCAAAATTGTGAATTATCTACGGGCAGGTGTGGTAGTGTGGTTATTCAGCCCGGAAAAACGCAAAGCGACTGTCTATGTCCCCGATGCTGAACCGCAACCCTACACGATAGATCAGACGATAGAGGGTGGCGCGATATTGCCCGGATTTACCCTCGCGTTGAAAGATGTTTTCCCTGAAATAACGGACGATAAGTCGTCTACAGAAGGTGACGCATGACAGAAAACATTCCCATTCGTAACCCGCGCAGTGGCGAAATTGACGGTCACATCACCCCGCCGACGAGCGATGAACTTGACGCATTGACCGCCCGTTTACGAAAAGGTCAGTCGGCGTGGCTGGCGTATGGGGTGGCGGGGCGGGTGGAGGTGATGCAACGCTGGAAAACCGCGCTTGCCAATCATAAAGAAGCGTTGGTTTCCGCCCTGACCACCGACACCGGACGAGCGCGTGAATCCGGCATCGAAGTGGACGCGATTATGGGCATGATTGACCGCTGGTGTCATCACGCGCCGTCATTGCTGGCGGAAGGCGAGGGTGAACGGGCGAGTATCCCTTTTTTGCACGTCAAACCGCAATATGTGCCGTATGCGCTGGTCGGTGTGATTAGCCCGTGGAATTTCCCGCTATTGCTTTCGTTGATTGATGCGATTCCGGCGTTGATGGCGGGCTGTGCGGTGCTGATTAAACCGAGCGAAGTCACGCCACGTTTTGTCGACCCCCTGCGAGAAGCGATTGACTCCGTGCCGGAATTGGCGGCTGTGCTGGCATACGTCACGGGCGCGGGCGAAACAGGCTCTGCGCTGATTGATCGTGTTGATCTGGTGTGCTTCACCGGTAGCGTGGCGACAGGGCGCAAAGTCGGCGAGGCATGTGCGCGGAATTTCATCCCCGCATTTCTCGAATTGGGCGGTAAAGACCCCGCACTGGTGCTGGATTCCGCTGATGTCGATTATGCAAGTTCGGCGATTTTGTGGGGCGCGACCTCCAACGCGGGGCAGGCGTGCCAATCCATCGAGCGCGTCTATGTGGCGGAAAATATCTACGACGCGTTTGTTGAAAAATTGACCTCCAAAGCCAATAAGCTCAAGCTCATCCCTGAAGGTGGACCGATTGGACCGATCATCGCGGAACGGCAAATTCGCATTCTTGAAGATCATCTGGCGGACGCGTTGAGTAAAGGTGCACAGGCAGTAACGGGTGGCGCAGTCGAAATTGTCGACGGAGGGGCGTATTGCCGTCCAACCGTGCTGGTGAATGTTGACCATACGATGAAGGTGATGACAGAAGAGACTTTCGGCGCGATTATTCCTGTGATGAAATTTAGCACACCGGAAGAAGGCATCCATCTCGCCAATGATACGACCTTTGGACTGAGTGCGGCGGTATTCGCGGGTACGAATGACGAAGCCGAAGCCGTCGGGCGCAGATTAGACGCGGGCGGGGTGAGCATCAATGACGCGTCGCTAACGGCGATGAATAGCGATGGCGAAAAGCAATCGTTCAAACTGTCTGGCTTGGGTGGGTCGCGTATGGGCATCGCGTCCATTCAGCGCTTCTTCCGCAAAAAGGCGCTCATTATCAAAAATGGCAACATGAACGATCCGTGGTGGTTTTCGGAATTGAATGATTGAGATTGGTAAAGAAATTCGTTACAAAGACACAGAGGAATTTAAAGATGACGACGAAAGTATTTGAAAAGTCGGTGATGCCCGTTTTAGCGCGGCATGAGGGCGATTGGTACGGCGTGTATGTGCATGTTGATGCGAACGGCAACGAGGTTGATCGCCATTATTCGCATTTGATCTCAGTGTATCCGCAGGATGGCTCGTGTAATTATCATCAGACCAATCGGTATGGCTGGGAAAACGGTCAATTTGAAGAGCACCTCTTCCCCGGCAATTACGACGCAGAAAACAACCGCATCATCTTCGACACCGAGCGCATCTGGGGCTGGGCGCGGGAAATTGACGAGCGCCATGTGCAATTGCAATTCACCTATAAAGACGGCAACGACAAATATGTGTATGAATTCGTCCACCTGAGCGACGACGGGCAAAATCGCACCCGCATGTGGCACTGGTACAACGAAGACGGTGAAGTCTATAAGCGCACCCTGATTAAAGAATCCAGAGTAAAGACGGATGCTCATGCAAAACTCAACCTCTGATATGACGTTGATTGAAGCCATGCCCTTGCTCGCCCGTAACGGCGGCGATTGGTATGGCACGTATATTCACCTCGACGATGCGGGACAGGTGCTTGATCGTCACAAAAGCCACTTGATCCCGCGCTTTGAAGCCGATTCTGACCGATATACGCAGACCAACATTTACACATGGAATGATGGACGACAGGTAGAATACGAATTCACGGGCGTGTATCGAAATGGCAAGGTCGTCTATGACACGGAGCGTATTTACGGCGAGGCGTGGGAGACAGACGACAAGACGATCATCCTCAAATTCAGCTATAAGGACGATCCCGAAAAATACATCTACGAATACATCCACCTCAGCGATGACGGTCAGCACCGCACGCGAGTCTGGCATTGGTTCAATGGGCAGGGCGAAGTTTACAAGCACACACTGATTAAAGAGTCGCGCACGCCGGATTAGATGCTTTTCGCTAGTTGTCGACTGCGACCTATCCACTTTGCCCATTTTCCCTGATAATCAACCACGCTTGAATTTGCTTCACACAACCGGATGGTGACATGGGAAAATTTGTCCGCTTCTTGATTGTCGGCGCATCCGGCACAGTGCTCGATTTTGTGCTCCTGATCGTCTTCAAAGAAGTGTTTGCTTTGCCCACGCTGATCGCAAATGTGATGTCGTATAGCGGGGGCATCGTCAATAATTTCACATGGAATCGTCTGTGGACGTTCCCCGAAGCACGCGATAAGCACATCGCCATGCAATTTGTGCAATTCGCCGGAGTCAGCCTCATCGGATTGACGCTCAATACCGCAATAGTGCTTGTGCTAGAAAACCCGCTCGGCGATTTACTCCACGATCCAGAAAACGGCTATCTTCCGGCAAAGGTGATCGCTACCGTGTGCGTCGTCATGTGGAATTTCCTCGCCAATCGCTATTGGACGTTTCGGAGCTAGTCAGCGTGTTGGCTCGTTAGCTTACTGACAAAAGGAGAAAAGCGTGCCGATCAAAATACCTGAAAACAGCACTTTGCCCATTGGATTTACACCAGATTTTCTTGAGACCATCTGCAATTTAATCCACTATTTCGTGCTCCGCCAACAGTTGGTTGTACTGGCGATGGTCCAACATAATCCAGGAGTCCTTTCGTATACTGTAGACCTTGATCTTACCCCCTACAGGCACGCCCAACGTGAAAGATTTCTGAAACGGAAGCAGGCGATTGAAGAACAGAAACCACGCGTATACCGCCCTTTACCCGTATGGAAACACGATTGGCAGTGCTTTGCACATGGTCATGGATGCAGATTAACGCATCTGAGAACGGGCGAACGGATCGAATGGGATGCATCGGATCAGTCCGCATTCACCATCTATTGGTTTCTGAATCATCTGGAATGGAGGCTGAAGAACGAACTTGATGATCCTTATGTATATCGCTGTGCAGAATGGCTTAACGCAAACAGTGCAGATATTGAGGTTGTAGAAAAAGCCATCAATTGCCTGATTGAACTGGAAATTCTTAATGTCGGTGGGAGCCACGTTTGCAGATTTAATCCAGAAGATCCAGAGCTACCCACAGACCCCCTCACCGACGATGTAGTTGGCGCATTTTTCAATAGCCTGTTGCACTATCACGAGAGACAGCAGATAGCGATTGATGCAATGGTCGAACTACGTCCAGATTTTATTGTTCAGTTTGCAGAAGACCCTTATACGATGCCCGATACGGCTACACGTCTCAAAAGTCTCTATCAGCATCTTGATTCTCTACCCAAATCAGGCTCACGGATACAGACAGGGACATGGCGGGACGGATGGAAATACGATATTCGATATGGTACTTGCACCCTCAAACACAAAGAAACAGATGAAAGTATAAGATGGTCTAACTCCGACCCATTGTACGTTGACGAGCATGGATATAAGCAACATCTTATATGGCGATTTGACACCGAACCCGAACACAAGGATTTAAGAACGATGTACCAGTGGGCGGAGCAACATACCAATGGAACCTCTGACGCATTTACCGGATTAATCAATTTGATCTATCAATTGATCTCGGCAAAAAAAATTAAATTTTCGCGCAACAAAAAAGGTCTGAGCATTAAATGGGAGAGTCCACACTCAACATCGTGATGTGGAATTTCCTCGCCAATCGGTATTGGACGTTTTGTGCTTGACACACCTATTCCCCGTAACGCAAGACCTGAGCTTGTGGTGTCCAGTCCATATCCGCGTCAAATGGGAACATCGGGCGGGAGATGCGCTCGTAGGGCAGTTGCTCCAACGCTTGATTGACCGCGCCGGGACTGAGCGCGAGCAGGGCTTTGGGCGCGGCACGTTTTAAGTCCGGTTCCAGATAGCCAATTTTGATGACGACGATTTTGTGCTCCGTTGGTTCGATGCCGAGGTCTTGAAATTGGCGGATGAAATGGAAAGGTGTGCGTTTCTCGGTGATGATGACCTGCACTCCGCCGACCTGCACAACTGCCTGTTTTTGCGCGGGCAATTGCCGACCATATTCCATGCGCGAAATGTCATCCACGAAAAGCACTTTTCCGGTGATGGTCAGGGCTTCGCTGTAGCGCGTATCGAGCTTGCCGCCGATGGTCACGGTGACTTCCGCCCCGACTCCGGCTTCCGCACATTTCGCTACTGCTTCTGGTGCGGGAATGCTGGCATAAACCGCATCCGGCACGTTAAGCGCGATCAAGCGTCCGAGCGTATAGGTCACATCGCCCACACCGCCCGCCGTCGGATTATCGCCGGAATCGCTGATAAAGATGCAACTTTCCGGTGCATCGAGCGCCATCTGAATGACCTCATCACTAGACCCCACCGGCACGCCAAATTCAAAATCGGCGCGGACATCCCAATAGGCTTGCGCCAGACGCTCGGCTTCTTGCTTGACGGTAGCTTCGTCCGTGCCCAGCACAATCGCGGTTGCGCCGGTGCGGGGTTCATCCGCCCATGCGTAGCCCACTGTAATGGTCGCATCCAGCACGCCTTCTACTTTCAGCGTGTTGGGAATTTCTGCATACAGGCTCATGCCCGGCTCCCATTCGGTGCTGGTTTTTTCTCCGGGCAGGGCGACGGGGATTTGCACATAGCCTTTATAGGGGCGGATGCCTTCGTGCAGGCACAGCATGAGCAGGCTCAGGGCGCGTTCGCGGGTTTCCATCACATCCACATGCGGGGCAGTGCGGTACGCCGTCAGGATGTCGACATTGCCGATCACCCGCGGGCTGACATTGCCGTGCAAATCATAGCTGGCGGCGATAAGACACTCCGCGCCGACGACTTCACGGATGGATTGCATCCAGTCGCCTTCTGCGTCTTCGATTTCATCGACGTACATCGCGCCGTGCATGTTCAGGTACACGCCGTCCCATTTCTGCCCGCGCAGACCGTCCAGCATTTCGCCTTTGATATGGTCATAGACGGATTTTTCCACCCGTCCGCCGGGGAGGGCGCGTCCACGCACAATCGGCACAAATTCGACTTCGGGAAAGGCGCTAATTATGTCGGCAAAAAAGGGGTATTGATCGTCAAAATCTTCGCCATGTGTGATGGTGAAGGCATCCATCCCACTTTTCCAGACGGAGAAGGTGCTGTTTTCGGTTGCGATTCCGCCGACTGCAATTTTCATGGTGTGTCCTTTGTTAAGATGTTCTGGTTGGGCATTTGTTCCCCGTGTTTAACGCATTTACGGCGCAGATGCTAGTGCCACCCTGTAAAATCGGTCTGCTGAATCAAAAGAGGGACTGGTAATTATTGCCAATCCCTCCGCTGATTTCTTCAAGTTTTAAGTTTAAGTGTGCGTTTAAACCTATCCGCCCTAATTGTGTCGCATGGGTAAAGTCACTGTAAACGTCGTCCCAACGCCTTCCTGACTTTCAAAGTCCAGTTCGCCACCCAGCACCTTGACGGCTTGCCGGACGACAGTTAAGCCGAAGCCAATGCCGGGGCGATTTTCGACATTTGTTGCACGGAAAAAATCGTTAAAGAGATATTGTTGATCGTCTTTGGGGATGCCGATCCCGTTGTCGCTCACTGAGATTCTGAGGCTTTCGGACTCGCAGGTGCTATTTATGAAGACCGTTCCGCCAAGATCAGAATATTTGACGGCGTTAGAGAGCAAATTAGAGATGATCTGGTTAAGTAGCGTGCCATCAAGCAGACAGTCTGTTTGGCTCAAGGCAAATGTAGCGATGATTTTTACACGATCTTCATAAGCAACCCGAATATCTTCCACGATCCCGTTAATGCACTCTTCGAGGTTAATCTCCTCCAATTGCAGTAAATAGTCAAATGAGCCGGTGCGATTGAGTTCTACAATGTTATCCACCATTTTGTTGAGTCGTTTGACCTGTTCTTCAATCCGATCTATGCGTTTGTGTTGGTCTTCGCGGCTGATCGTATCTGCTTTTGCGCGCAACAAATAGCTAGATGTTCCAATAATGGTCAGTGGGGTTTTGAATTCGTGGGTGATGGTAGAAATAAATTGGGACTTTAGCATATTGAGTTGACGCTCCTTTTCTAGCGCACTTTTAAGGCCGGTTTCCCATTCTTTTTGCAGTGTGATGTTGTTCAGACTAATGACAATCTCACTCACCTCATTATCGTCATTTAAGATGGGCGCAAGATTCATCGACAAAATGAGTTTCTCGCCATTTTCTTTCTCTAAAATCATTTCTTGATCGTAAAGGGGGGATTTCTTTTTGATGACCTGTCTTCTTGGGTGGTCATCTCTGGTGATTAAATCCCCATATAAGGTGTAAATTTTCCAGTGCTCATTCAAAAACGATTCATCCAACAATATTTCCCGTTCCACCTTAAGAATGGTGTTGACATGCTGGCTAGCAAACCTGACTCTACCTTCAAGATCGACGAGAATTATGCCTGATGGACTGGTCAACATCATGTTCTGTAGCAGATCGCGCTCATGTTTCAATTCGACTTCCGCTTGTTGGCGACGCTGTACCTCTTCACGCAGTTCAGCCGTTTTTTGATTCACCCGTTTTTCTAGTTCTTCTTGCATTGCCTTGATTTCCGTAACATCGACACAGGAGCCGATAAAGCCCAGAAATGTGCCGTCATCCATAAACCGTGGCACACCTTCATTCTGAACCCAGCAATAGACACCATCGTGGCGCAACAGGCGAAATTCAATCTGAAAAGGTTGAAAATTTGTGAAAATTTCCCTATATAATTTAATATGACGTTCACGGTCTTCAGGGTGTATGCCTTCTGCCCATCCTGTACCCAGTTCTTGCTCCAGCGTGCGCCCCCGAAAATCAAGCCACACCTGATTGACGTAAGTACACTGGTAATTTCCATCCGCCATCCAGATCATCACCGGTGCATGATTCGCCATCAGCTTGAAACGCTCTTCACTTTCTTTTAAGCTCGCTTCGGTCTCTTTTTGAGCGGTGATGTCCCGCGCCGCGCCGTAAAACCGCACGACCCGTCCTTCTTGCTCATCCCAGACAGGCGTACGCAAAATGCTCAGCCAGATATAAGTGTCCCAGGCGGTTTTAATTCGATATTCGGATGTCACCTTATTATTATTTAACATGTGGGCGAGTTCGCTTTTTACACGTTCGAGATCATCAGGATGGGTTTGCTTAAAGGATACGACATCGCCCATGTTCCCTAAAGTGAAGCCTGTGATTTGTTCAAATGCGCCAGAAACCCACTCATTAATCAGCGTGCCATCGGGTTGCACGCCAATTGAAAAGGCGTAATCGGACATGAGTTCGGTAATTATTCTGTAGCGGGCTTTTCTCATCGTAAGATCATCAGCCAGCCTGACTACTTCCGTCACATCTTGCTGAATGCCGATGAAATGTGTGATCGTGCCGGACGCAGACTGGATAGGCGCAATGTGCAATTGATTCCAGAACAGCGTTCCATCTTTACGATAATTTCTGATGCGCGTATTGCAAGCTATTTGCTGTTTAATGGCTTCACGGATTACCGTTAATCCGGGTTGGTCACGGTCATCCTTTTGCAGGAAACGGCAATTTCGCCCGATGATTTCATCCTGCGTGTAGCCTGTTATATCGACAAAGGCATCATTGGCGTAAATAATTGGTAAATCATCCTGTTGGGCATCAACAATCGTACAGCCCACCGGCAAACTTTGAAGCACATCATACAATAAAGGAAATTGCGAGTCGTCCTGTCGCCCGATTCGATCATCAATCACCTCATCAAAACTACGTTGGGTAAGCGCCATTTTGAGTTGTAATTTTTGGTAGAGTGCATCTGAGATTTCGATCGTTGGCATCAGATTTTATCTATTCGTATCCTCATAAGTTCCCTAATTTTAACACCGTTGCGCGAATAATAACGTAATGAACGGCACACATTGGTACTATCAACACGCAAATTAAACCTTCAGGTAGATTTTTACTCGCCGTCGAACTAAAATTTGTTGTACATTGATGCTGAATGTTTATTGTTATCTTGCAGGTTTTCCGTCTGGTAAAAATCGTGTTCTCTTCCTTAAATCGTTTCCGTCAACAAATCTCCACCACAGACACTTCTACACAGGCGGCATTGCCTATGCGTATTTTCCGTCACAGCACATTTGCGGCGTTAATCGTCAGTCTCATATTTCTCGTGTCGATGATCGCCCTTGTGCGTGACTCACAGGCGCTGAACGACGGTAAGCTAATCTATGGGCTGGACGATGCCTATATTCATATGAGCATCGCACGCAATTTTGTGGAGCATGGCGTGTGGGGCATCACACAATACGACTTTTCGTCCACCACATCCTCGCCTTTATGGACGGGGCTATTGGCGCTGATTTATGCCTTCACCGGAGTGCATGAAAATCTGCCCCTTATTCTGAACCTCATTTTCGGCATCGGGGCGATCTTCGCGGCGAATCGTTTGCTTATGCGCTTCGAGACTCCGGCGTTGTATCGGCTCGTCCTGTTGCTTGCGCTGATAATCCTCACGCCGTTTAACACGCTGGTGCTCATCGGCATGGAGCATGTATTACAAATCCTGATGGCGATTTTGCTGGTCGATGAATTTTTCCGTATTATGGGCGCGGATGAAAAGGCGTTTCGCGTGTCCGATGGGGTGCGATTGGGCGTTTTATCTGCACTCACGGCGATGACGCGCTATGAGGATTTGTTGCTCATCGGCGTGCTGTGCTTGCTCTTTTTGCTGAAAGGGCGCTGGCGATTGATGCTGATTACGGGAATCAGCGCGTCCGTGCCGATTATTATTTACGGCATGATTGCCATGTCCAACGGCTGGGATTTTTTGCCGACTTCGCTGACGATAAAATCCGGCGCAATGTCCTATCTACGCAATGCCACATGGCAGGGGCGCTATCAATTTCTGGTGGTCGATACCTATAAAATTTTCGCCAACCAGCATATTTTGTCGCTGATGTTATTGAGCGCGATGGGTGCGTTCCTCTATATCTACGAAAAATCACGCGATTTGTGGGATAAACGCCTGATCCTGCTGGTGATTTACGCCCTGACAACCTTGATGAGTGTACGCTTCGTCTCCTGGCCCGATCCGGGAACGTTCTCCCGTTATGAAGCCTATCTGGTGGCGCTCTCGCTGATTTTTATTCCGGCGGCGTTGGGGTTTGCCCTGCCACACCGATTAACCCGCAAGCTGATTCCGGCGTTGGTGGTCGGGTTGATTTTGCTGGCGTTCGTGCTGAATGATATTTATCAACGCTATGATGACATTTCCTTCCGGCAACCTGTCGTCACGGCGACCACCGAAATTTATCGCCAGCAGGTACAGATGGGGCGGTTCCTCGCCGAACATTACAACGATTCAAACATTGCCACCAATGACATCGGCGCGGTGACTTTTTTCACGGACATTCATAATGTCGACATCTGGGGCTTGGGAACAATCGAAGTTGCCCGCGCAAAAAACGACAACATCTATTCGACGGCGCGGTTAGCCGAAATCGTTGCTGAAAATGACACGCAAATCGCCGTGATTTACTCGGTATGGATGGATGGCTACGGCGGCTTGCCGGACGATTGGATACTCGTGGAGCAATGGGTGATGGAAAATCCGCCCGTGATTCTCGGTTATCATACCGTGTCCTTTTATGCGCTGAACGCGGAGGCTGTGCCGGATTTACGCGCCAATTTAGACTTATTCGCGCCCTCGTTGCCGGATGGTGTTCGGCGGGAGGTGGCTTCGTGAGCAAGAAAATCACCCGTAGGCAATTCATGGCGCTGGCACTCGGCGCATTGGGAACGGGTGCGGTGGCTGTGGTCGGATTGGATCGTCTATTGAACGATGACGGCACTCAGACGCTCACTTTCGACCCTTCAACAGGCGAATTGGACGCAGATACACTCGCAACATTGATGGCATTGGTCAGGGCATATGTCGGCGACAACGGGGCAGTGGCGCATTATCAGGCGTATTTCACATGGCGGGCGGCGAATTTGCCGGAATATTTGAGCACGTATCAGGCGTTTGCCGTTGCACTGGACGAAGCCGCTCATGAATTTTCCGGTCAATCCTTCACGCTGACCGATGATGCAACCCGCCAGCAAATTTTGCGTTATGGGCTGACTTTGCCCGATCCAGCAAGCGCGTTAAACGATCCTCAGATTCTGCCAACGGACGACCTGAACGAATCCGAACGTGCATTATGGGTACGTTTTGATCGTATGGTCATCGGCGAAATGGTGAACGTGTTTTTGAACACCAACGCATGGATCATGCTTGGCTATCCAGCCTATCCGGGGCAGGCGCGTGGTTTGGAAAGTTATCAACTGCCGATAGATGCAAACGGGAGCGAGTCATGACTGAAAGCCGTATCGCCATTATTGGGTCGGGCATCGTCGGCACAACTATCGCCTATCAACTGACCGGGCAGGGGCATGAGGTCGTCATCTTCGAGAAAGGACCGGGCTATCCGTATCCGCACGCGCAACAATGGCAGGAAAACACCGTCTATTTTCATGATAATCCTGATTACAGCCTCGCGCCGGATTTAAAAGGCTCGACCACCGACGGCATCCCGTTCAGCCTTGAGGGTGAGCGTTTTATGCGTGTGGGCGGGAGCGCGACGGCATGGGAAGGAATCAGCATTCGCATGATGCCGACGGATTTCCAGACGCGCACCCTGTTCGGTTATGGTGACGATTGGGCGATCACGTACGATGAGCTTGAACCCTATTATGGGCAGGCAGAGTCACTGATCGGCGTGTCCGGCACGGATGACGACAATCCCTTCGCGCCGCCACGTTCCACGCCCTACCCAATGGGGCATTTTCCGCTGGCGTATGACGATCAGATCATGCAGGTTCGGCTGGCAGAAGCGGGAATCACCCTGCATACCACGCCACAAGCCCGCACCCGCGAAACTTATGGAGACCGCGCTGGATGCCAGAACTTCGGCACCTGTCGTTTTTGCCCGATTGGAGCACGTTATTCGCCGAATTATCATCTGACGAAAGCCATTGCAACCGGATTGTGCACGGTCATGACCAGCACCACCGTCCGCCGGATTGTGCCGGATGCGAATGGTGGCGGGGTGATCGTCTATCGTGAAAATGATGATGCGGAAGATCAAGAACATCGCGCAGACGTGATTATCGTGGCGGCGGGCGCGGTGGAATCAGCACGCTTGCTCTTGCTCTCCACGGACGCGACTCACCCCGACGGACTCGGTAATGCAGGCGGATGGGTCGGCAGGGGGCTGGCGTTTCATCATGTGTGGGAGGGTCGGATGTTTTACGACGAGGCGCTCTATCCGTTCCGTTTTGGTGGCTGGACGGGGCAATCGCTCCAATTTGTGGACGCACCCACACGCGGCGAACACGCTTCCGTGAAGGTCGAATTTTCTAGCCGGAAAGCCTACGACGCGCCACGCAATTGGGAGACGGCACGCGATCCGCAACCGGCACTCGCGCCATTGCTCGGCTGGCGACAGATGATTTTACAGGCGGAAGTGCCAGCCTCCGACGAAAAATTTGTGGCGCTCTCCGGCGAGCTTGACCGCTACGGCGACCCCTTCGCCCATGTGCACTACACCTTTACCGATTTTGACACGGCGACCTATGATTTTTCGCGTGCGGTGTTCGATCAATTCGTGAGCGCGACCCGCCCCACACGCTCGGAATTTGCGCCCGTAGATTGGTGGACTTCCGGCTCGCATCATATGGGGACGTGCAGGATGGGAACGTCTGCGGACGATAGTGTGGTCGATAGCTTCGGGCAGATTCATGATGTACCGGGGATTTTCGTGGTCGGCGGGAGCAACTTCGTCGGCACATCCGGCGCGGCGAACCCCACGCTAACGATGGTCGCGCTCGCCCTCCGCACAGCCGAGTTGTTGCTGGAGACGTTGTGATGCTATCATCAAAACCATGATAAACTGTGATGATCCGGTAACGTCTTAGATTAACAGGAGTTCCCTGTGCGATCAAAGCGGATAGCTAAGATTACGGCGTTTTTCGCGCTATGGCTGGTCGTGATGACTGCCGCGATCATGGCGTTCTTCCCGACGGTGCGCCTGTATGTCTCCACGAATTTTGTGGCGCTGGCGGCGGATGTGTTCATCACCTACAACTACTACGGCGAAGAACTTTCCAGCGTAGAATTAACCACCATGTATGATAACGGCGACGATTTGCATTGCGTCCAAGTGCCGACTGAAACGAGTAACTTTTTCCACATGCCGAATAAATTTGAGTGCTTCGATACCCGTGCTGAAGCGGATGCTTTCGCTAATCCACCTCCCTCGCCTGTGCCATAGACTCCTATCGCGTCACAATCCTCTTGATGCGTTAAAATGTATTTACCGAACACCAGGAGAAAGGTGCTAACCGGATGTTTTTCGTCTGCTTGATTGCCTTTTACGTCATTATCGATCTGTATGTTTTGAGTTGCATCTATATCGGTGTGAAGGCGATCATTCAGCGGCGCGCCGAAGTGCGTTATTATGTACCTCGCTGGTCGTGGAAACTGGAATTCTTTGTCGGCAAGACCGTTATTGTTGACGGGCAGATGGCTTCTCAATGGGGCGTGGGGCAGATCGCCAGTGGACTATTGGCGGCTGTTCCCTTGCTCCTCCTGATGCTCCCACCGACGCGGTTGACGTGGTGGTTTGTGGTTAGTCCGTTTCTTGGTATCGGGTTGCATTTCGTCGTTTCTCAGGTGGTTGGGATGCGAATTAGAGAGGCAAGGTAAAGTGTATACCCTGCCTCAATTCTGAGCTAAAGCTACTCTTCTACAATCACGCGCACAAAGAAGAAGCCGAAGTTATTCTGGTCAATGTCGTTGGCTCTAAAGCTCAGCGTGCCACTTTCTGGTGCGGTAAATGTACCGCCATCGCCGACGTAAAAGGTGCTATCACCGATACGCCCGACCAGCGAATGGGGTGGTGCGTCAGGCGCGGGAAACACACTCGTATCACTGGGGAGGCTTTCCCCGCTTTCATTGCTCGGATCACCGCCCGCCGGACCGAAGATCAACGTTGAGCAGTCAATATCCGGCTGACCGTTGGCAACTTTTTGCGTTTCACAAAAATCCCAGAAATTGATCAGACCGCCCGTGTGCAGGGTGAATGTATCGCCTGCATCGACCTCAATATAACTGTCTTGCCAGTTGCTATTGCCACCCACCAGAAGCGGAATGCCCACGTTTTCCGGTAATAGCCATGTGGGCATAAACCAGAAGCCATCATAATCGTAGGGGAGGGGGTCGCTCGGTGGCGTGTCGTCGCTGGCACGGACAAAATACCCCGGTTCTATGATCTGGCTTTCTCCGGCAGAGGTGATGGTCACACTGCCATCAAACGTGCTGACATATAAAACACCCTCCCGAACCTGCAAAAATGCCGTACTGCCGACCTGTACTTCAACGCCATTAATCAGGAAATTGACGGTTGTTTCTGTTGGCGCTTGCACCAGCACACCATCCGGCGGAACCTCATCGCAGGCGGATTGCCCTAAACCCGTGCTCAAGCTGAATGCCTGCATCGGTGCGCTAAATGTGGCTGAATCATCTCCACCGACAACGGGCAATAAAGACACATCGCCTTCTGTGCTGATGAGAGACGCAAACACCCACGCCGTCCCGTCCTCAGTTTCCAGCCGTAGCCAATCCCCCGCAGAGTTGCGCCCGTTGATGGTGATGACTTCATTGGTCGTCAGCGTGCCGACCACATCAAAGGTGGTGCCCGTACCCGCCCGCAGATTCACATTGCTGGTGCTGGTCGCCTCTAAATTGGAAATAATCTGGTCTTCGGGAACAACTTGATTGCTGATTTCCGCATCGCCAAAAACGACAAAAATCACATTTTGTCCGGGAATCGTATCTGGCAAATTTGCCTGTAGCGCCATCATCGCAATGCCCCATGTCTCGTCGCTGAGATCAAACGGCGCGGTGACTAGGGAGGCAATCTCCAAAACGTCTGTCGTGTCGCCGACGCTGGCAAAAGTGCTAATAGGGACATCCTGAAAGTTGCGCGCGTCGATCAAATTATTGCCGTAACAAATTTGATTGCGTCCGAGCGTGGTGCAGGCTTCATCCACCGTTTCCAGCACCTGCTCAACGATGGTAGGGCAAGTATCCGTGTCGTTCTGTGCCGTAACAACAAACGCGCCGATAAAAATTAGCATCACCAGCACTAGCATACGTTTCATAAACATGGTCTATCCTTGATTCTATAATTACAATTTACATTATACAGGTACTCTAATTTTTCGGCATTTTCGCCGTTTTCTTCTGAGATGCCAAACCCTACCCGAATGTCCGGTTGTGCGGTGATTGTGCCTGCGTTATAGTCCCGATTGACCGTTACAAGACACAAGGAGACGCGCAATCATGCAACTTGGCTTACAAATTCCCTCATTCAAATACCCCGGCGGCACAGAAGCCATCCGCCCGACACTCAAAGAGATCGTCACCACCGCCGAAAATGCCGGATTTCATAGCCTGTGGGTGATGGATCATTTTTATCAAATCAAGGACTTGTTCGGTGAAGCCTATACCGACCCGATGCTGGAAGCCTATACCACGCTCGGTTATTTCGCCGGATTGACCGAAAAAGCCATGCTCGGCGTGCTGGTTACGGGTGTGATTTATCGCCATCCGTCGATTTTGCTGAAGATGGTCAACACGCTGGATATTCTCTCCGGCGGACGGGCATATCTGGGCATCGGCGCGGCGTGGTACGAGGAAGAAGCGAAGGGCTACGGCATCGACTATCCCTCCACGAGTGAGCGCTTCGAGCAACTCGAAGAAGCGTTACAGATCGCCCATAAATTGTGGGAAAGCGACGAGACGAGCTACGAGGGTAAGCATTTTTCCACGCCAGCCATCACCAACAATCCACGCCCACTCAGCACCCCGCATCCGCGCATCATGATCGGCGGGATGGGACGCAATAAGACACTACGTATGGTCGCGCAATATGCCGATGCCTGTAATTTCTTTGAGGGCGCGGGCATGGATAACGTGCAGGAAGCCATCGACACGCTCAAAGGGCATTGCGACACGCTCGGACGTGATTATGCCGACATAGAGAAAACCTCGCTCGGCACGGTGACTCTGCGGGCAGGCGATGACACGGTTGATAGTGTGCTGGATCGCCTCAAAACATTGCACGAGATGGGCTTCACGCACGCCATTTTGAACATGCCCAACGTCTACGACATCACCCCACTGGAAACGTTTGGCAAGGAAATCATCCCCGCCGTCGCGGATTGGTAGATCGACCTTTCGCACAAAGCGATCATTTTTACAGGCGCGGAGCGACAAATTTTGCTCCGCGCCGCGAAAACCACTTCATGGAGAATCAATTGGATTTGTCATTTGATGAAACGAGTGTTCAGGAATATATTGCTTCTTGCTTCGATTTAAAAACGTTCGGGGTTGGTAATCAACCTTTGTGGATTGACTCAATCTGGTTTGCACTAATCTCCCAATATGGTCAGCCGATTGTTGCCATTGCGGGAGTTCGCAAAGCACCCACCAGCAGTCAGGCAGGTTGGTATAAAGGGCTACTAATCATTCCAAAAAACATCGGGGAGAAGACCAACGCCTTCTTAGGTTCAGGGACACCGATTGATATTCCTTATCCTTGTCCGTTGGTTGAGGCTCTTCATAACGTTGATCTGATTCCCGAAGTTGACATTTTTGCAGATGTGTCATTCTCTCTACGCATTGAGAATACAGATCAATGGCATTATCGCATACAGATTGTGACGAATTATACGAAATCTCAGGTGACGAATAATTCTAAACAAAACAATCCACCTATGAGAAAAGCCATCATTGATATGTTCCACTTACTTGCAGAACATTGTGATGATGCTGAAATTTTGGAATACATCAGAAATAATCCTCGACTGATTACATAGATAGACCCTTCTATTATATTTCCATCTCCAAGTGACTAATTTCGCTTTATTCCTTGCCATTTTTATAGAGCATTTGCCGGATCATCACGCGGTATTAAGTCTTTTCAGGTAAACTATACTGAGTTTGCCAACGAGGACGTTGAACCATGAAAAAAATCCAGACACAGGGCGTACATCACATTACCTTGATCGGCGCGGATCGCCAGACGAGCATCGATTTCTGGGAAGGCGTGATGGGGATGCCCTTTATCTTCGACCAACCGAATCTCGATGTGCCGGAAGAGAGCCATCTGTATTTTGACCCCGGCGATGGGCGCTTGATTACGGTGTTCACAAATGAAAGCCGCAAGCCGGATGCCACCCGCAACCCCGAAGGCATCGGCAATTTGCATCACATCGCCTTCACCGTTTCCCGCGCAACCTACACGCAGATCAACAAACGCCTGAACGAACGCGGAATCAGCAACACAGGTGAGATAGATCGTGGCTTCATGGATTCGATTTATTTCCGTGATCCGCTGGGACAACTGTTTGAGTGCGCCTGCTATAAATTTGAGCCTCCGGTGGGCTATACCCATGCACAGGTCTTGCTGGAAGCGCACAAAATTCGCGTGGCGCGGGGCGACTACAACATCGCCGATGAGCATTTAGCCGATGCAATCGAGGCGATGGTTGCGCGTGAAAACGAGTCGCTCTCAAAAGATCGTTCTAGCAAAGACCCCTACACGGACAAACCTCCCGTCTGGGACTAACCTGCGCTGATCTTACACTTTTCCAGTAGGATAAAAACATTCTGTGTGATGTGGGTGAAAGTGGTACAAAATGGCGTTGTTTGTAACGATGATCGTGATTGCCGGACTGTTGTTGCTGGCTGGAAATGTGTGGTTTGTGTGGCGTGTGTTACGCCCATTAAATCGGTTGGCGGCGCAGGCGCAGACATTGGCTTCCGGCAACTTCGAGGCATTTGACGAATCATGTGGTGGCATCCGTGATATTGAGGCGTTGCGGCGGGCGATGTCCGGCATGGTCAGCCATGTGCGCCGTGCCCAACAGCAAAGCCGTGCCTATGCGGATAGCCTCGCCATCGGGCAGGAGACCGAACGCGCCCGTGTCGCCCGCGAATTGCACGATGACACGGTGCAATCGCTCATCGCCATCGCCCAGAGCATCGACCTGACCCGCGCATGGATCAGCACGCAACCGGAGCAAGCCATTACCCTGTTGGACGCATCCCGCAAACAGACGATTGATGCGGTGGACGGTTTGCGAAATTTGATCGCCGATTTACGCCCGCCTGCATTGGATGAACTCGGTCTCATCCCCGCGCTGTATTTGCTGGCGGAGAAAACGCAATCCGTTGATGTGCAGGTCGCGGTCAACGGGCGCGTGAATCGCATGGATGAGGGTTACGAATTGGCATTATTCCGTGTGGCGCAGGAAGCGATCCACAATGCGGAGCGTCATGGCGCGGCGAAACAGGTGAAGATCAGTGTAGATTGCATTGACTCCGGCGTGAAGTTAACCGTGCAGGATGATGGACGCGGGTTCACTGTGCCGGATGATCTGACCGAATTGGCGACGGAAAAGCATTTCGGCTTGCTCGGCATTTATGAGCGGATCACGCATCTCGACGGGCAATTTTCGATCAAGAGTGGCGCGACGGGCACGACTATAGATGTGTTTTTGCCGAAAAATGGCGCGACCCAACCCGCGCAGACTGTGCGTGATCCGGTGTGTAGCGCGCTGATCGAACCGCACGCCGCCTATGGACACACAGAATTTCAGGGCGAAACGTATTATTTTTGCTGTCCGGTGTGTCAGGGGGCGTTCCAGAAAAATCCCGATTTGTACCTTGAACCCGCTAACGAAAATACGTAATCTGGAAATCGTCGAATTCGCCGGTCCCGTCGCTCCAAGTGGCTTGGACGTTCTCGACTTTTGCGGCGGGCGGTCCGTGATACAAAAATGCTAGCAGGGCATCGAGTTTGTCGCGTTCGCCCTCGGCGGTCACTTCAACAGTGCGCTCAGGACGATTGCGTACCCAGCCGCTGATGCCTAATTTCTGCGCCTCCTGCTGGGTAGTGTAGCGAAAGCTCACTCCCTGCACCCTCCCGCTAATAATGGCGTGTAATCGTTGCATATTTTCTCCTGATGAATTCAATAAGTTTATTCTACAGCGATAAATTACGATGTCGCCGCGTGCGCTGAGAAAATCCCTGATGTTTTCTTGGCGCTCTCCGTGTCTTGGCGGTTAATTCTCGAAATTAAGCGTTGAAAACAACCGCGTATCCAGTATCCCCGCAAGCTCGGACAGCGGAATTTCTACGCGCATCATGCCTGCGTGGATCGGTCCGCTACGAAATGACGGATAAAGCAGAATCAGCGCGTCTTCCGTGACGGCGAAGTTGGCATAGGCATTCACATCGTCGAGATCATCCACCGTGAAATTATCACCGACGAAATAGGAAATATCGTCCGCGCCGATGTCTGCGATGAGATGCGGAATTAACAGCGCGGTGAAGTCGCTATCTGCCGTGAACAAATCCGTAATCGTCAGCACCCGTTCATGTTCAAGATCAAATGTGAAGGTATGGATTTCGTCCAGTGGATACAAGCCGCCGATGTCGTAAAATTCGATGAAGATCAGCGATACGATATTTTCCGAGAACGCTGTTTGTTCATAGGTGATTTCCAGAAACAGTGGGCGATCTTGCGGAAAGGTCGCGTATTCATCCGTCATATACAGCAGAAAATTGCTCCGGCTAGCGGACAAATAATCCTGCACCGAGTCTAATAGGGTGGGGTAGGCTGTGAGCCAATCGGGATAGTGCAGATCAAGCGTGATGGTGTTCGTTTGCACACAGGCATTTGCTTCCGCATCATGCGTGGCAATCCGCTCATCGCAGGGGGCTTCGTCCTGTGCGTGGGTGAATGTCGTCGAAAATATGAGAATTGCGGTCAGCAACGTGAGCAGAAATTTGGTCGGGTGCAAGGCATATCTCCATAATTTGGGGTGAATATCCTCCTATTCTATGGGATTTGACCCTAACCTACCCGACGCATCTCCGATTTTATGAATAAATTACGAAGAATTAAGCAAATTCATTGTAATTCTACAAAACATTGCGTATCATTAAGTTATAAAGAACTTCCCCTTACGGATGCCAAGTCTGTAAAGCGGGTCATCAACTGACTAGATCAACACACTCGACTCCTTTATATGGCTGGTACACACTTTCTCCCTCAACTAAGTAATCCTGTAAGGGGATTTCTCTTTCTACACAATCACCCACCCGATCCGCTCCCAAAAACTCACCTTATCCTACACACCTAAATTTTCTTTCAACCACTCTATCCGATCTGCGCGGATTTCCGGCAAGTTCATGCTGTGGTCGGCTTCGTCGTACATTTTGAGTGCTTTCGGCTCCGGCGCATTGTGGAAAAATTCGCGGTTTTTCATGTGTCCGATGTAAACATCATGTTTGGCGAATTGCATCAGGATGCTGGCATTTTTGATCTGCCTCAGATAGTCCATCGGCTCCAGTGGGGCGTTCTGACGGATGTAGTCCACCCGTGACTCCGGCTGATTTGCGAAGAATGCCCAGTCGAAAAAGCTCGGCGCGACGGCGATGAACACAAACGCCTTCGGGCGATGATCGACCCCCGCCATCAATGTGCCGTACATGCCACTATAATCATGCCCGACAAACGCGATCCGTTGCGCGTCCACGCCGGATTGCCCACACAGCACATCCAGCGCCCGCCGAAACGCGATCACCTGCGCGATTCCATTGGCGTAATCGTCTGCCGGAACACGATTCCCGTACCAGTCCGCTTGTGACCACATGGCATCCGGTAACACCGAAACCACGCCAGCCCGCGCCAATTCAACCGCCTCGTCCAGATATTGCTCACGGTTACAGTGTTCCTCGCCCAGCCAATGCCCCCACAGAATGCCGGCATTTGTGCCCTCGCCGTCCGTTTCCGGCAAGACGAGATAGGCGCTGATGGGATCGGTTTGCGGTGCGGCGACGAACGTAATATTCTTGATGATTGCCCCGTTTCGCGTGGATGACCCAATTTCATGTACATCAAGCGGGAGTGCGCTATCATAGGTGAATAAATCGGCTTGTGCTTTAAATGGATTTTCAACTGTCATTAGCATGTCCTTCTATAAGAAACTCTTGTATCAATTCTGAATATTGTTCGTTTATTCTTTTATTAGATTATTCATTAATCACATACGAATTTTCACCTGAATAGGGAGTATACTGAACGCGTATTGTGGAAACAATCTACTTCGAAAACACACCGCAAAGGGATATAAAATGAAATTGCTTCACATTATAGCAACTCCACGCCAACACGAGTCACGTACGCTTCGGATTTCAAACCTTTTTATCGATGCGTTAGGCTCAAAGTATGCTGATTTGAGTGTGGAAGAGTTAAACCTTTTTGCCGATGATCTCCCATCTGATATCGCCCAGACTATTGAAACAAAATACAATCTCTTACTCGGCGCACCGATTGATAAAACACATGAGGAGTCATGGAAGCGAGTTGAATATTTCATTTCAGGTTTTGTAAATGCGGATGTTTATGTTGTTACAAGTCCGATGTGGAACTTCAGCATCCCTTACGCGCTCAAATATTATATCGATTCTATCGTGCAACCCGGCTATCTTTTTAAATTCAATGAAATGGGACGACCAGAAGGGTTGATTCACGGTAAAAAGATGGTGTGCGTCACCTCTAGTGGAAGTGATTTTTCTCAGGGATCACCGATGCACGCCTTTGATTTTCAAGAGCCTTATCTGCGGGCGATATTCGGGTTTGTCGGCATTACTGATATTCAATTCATCAGCGCACAACCACTGGATATAACACCGGACATTCGGAACATGGCGATGATTGATGCCGCCGAAAAAGCAAAAGTGCTTGGCATGAATTTTGAGTGGAATACAATCGCACCCGCGGTAGTTTAATCTCTAGCACGAACTGACGTTTTTTAGCTTTCGCCGATCCCTGTGATCGGCGATTTTTTACCTCTATCCGTCCCGTGCTTGCCGTTCCTGCGGGAGCAGACTGTAGTAGATAAATTGATGCGTCGGCGTGGGGACGTTCACCTCCGCGCCGAGCCGGACAACTGCGCCGTTTTGCGCGTCGAGTTCGGACGGATAGCCGTTCATGATGTCGCGTTGCATAGAGGCGGTGCTTGCTTCCGGTAAGCTGTCGAGCATGGTCATGCCGCGCTGAACTGCGTCTTCCGCCATCGGTACGCCCCGCGCTAGCGCCACCGCACAGGTTTCGAGCATCGCCGTTTCCACCATAGCGCGTGTTTCTGCCTCCGTGCGGATGCGTCCAGCGGGCATCCGTGTCACCGCGCCGACCCCGCCAAATGCCGAGATAAACAGCAATTTTTGCCACATTGCCGCCTCGATACTGTCTGGTAAATTGACCGTTATGCCAGCTTCGGTGAATAATTGGCTCACCTTTTGGACGTTTTCGCGCTCGCGGGACGTGTCGTGGATCGCGCCGATTGCCACAAACGGCGGCGTGCCTCCCTGAATGATATGACCGGGCGCATCACGATTGCTCTGCACACGGCAAAATCCTCCGAGCACGCGCTCAAAGCCGTAAATTTCTGCCAGTTGATGTGGGGCTTCCACGCCGTTCAGCAGGGGGACGATCACTGTATGATCGCCGACCAACGCCTGCATTCCTTGCGTCACGTTGGAAATCTGCCATGCTTTTGTGGCGACAATCACCACATCCACCATGCCAATTTCTGCGGGATCATCGGTAGCGATGGTCGGATGCGCGGTAAAATTTCCGTTTTCGCTCTGGATTTGCAAGCCATGTTCGCGGATCGCGTCCAGATGTGCGCCGCGTGCGATAAAGCTCACCTCATGCGCCGTTTGGGTCAGCCTGCCACCGAAATAGCCGCCCACCGCGCCCACGCCTACGATTGCAATTTTCGTCATCGTCTGTCCTTGCGGTTCACTGTGCTTATCATCGTACTATCGTACCTTAGAACTGTTGGTAGTGCATCGGAAATGACAAGGCAAAAAGAAAAGCGAGTCTCTCATCAAGAAACTCGCTTTTTGTATGTTCAATATGTGACCCATGATGCGCGGATTAGTCGAAAATATCGAATATCTCGCTCAAGATAGATTTACGTTTTTTGCTTCTGGGATAGTCTTTTTCACGGCGACGATCATATTTTTCATCATCGTCGTCGTCATCGTCTTGTTCGACCTTGCCGTAACCACGCTTCTGCTTGATTGTGTTCGCGTCAGCAAAAGTAGCTGGCTGTGTGGATGGGTTGCTTTGTGCAACATTGACCTGCGCCTCAAAAGCGGTAGTACGCTCGATGATTTTATCTAGCTCACCACGATCTAACCATACACCCCTGCATTGCGGACAATAGTCGATTTCAATCCCCTGACGTTCACTCATTTTGAGCGGTACATCACAAACAGGACACTGCATAAATGGGGTAACTCCTAAAATAAATCAGTCGTAGTAAAGTTCGCTTTCCTCTTCAATAAAGCCCCATTGTTTGGAAGCATTGCGGGATTTGCGTTTCTTATCTTTGTGATGATTGGCGATAAATTCCACATCGTCAAATTCATCAACACCGCGACGATCCTTTTTCCGGCGTTCAATTGCACGTTTGCGCTGGGATTTTAGTTCTTGGTCGTCGTCAAAAAAATTTGGTTCCATCATTCAGCCCTTGTACAACATATGATACGGTTATTATAGCGCGAAATCGTCGCGTGCAAACAGCAATTTTTCGCGTAATACTCTCTTCAAAATTAGTGGATTTAAATGAGAGAGAGATGAGTATAAGTGAAGTGTGAGATAAGTTTGCCCCGTGAGTTTGTGGTGATGACTGGAACATTGTTTAGCGGCTATCCTCGAAAAATTTCGTCAATGGCTGTTATAATACAGCTACGGAACAATTGGCGTGGAGAAAAACAGATGAATCCAGATGATGCCTTGCATGTGATAGTTGAGTTTCATGATGGGCAGGAAGAAGGAGATATCGGTTATCCGTATTATGTCGCCTCCTGTGATCAGATCGGCGCTGTAACCGACGGACGCACGCTCGATGAGTTGCTTAAAAATCTAAGAGAAGTAATCGAATTGGCATTTGAGAACGAAGATACAATCGCCGTTTATAATGTCGTGCCGAATCCACGAATAAATATCACGATGGAGTTACCAGATTATGCCCGGATTGCTTAGGCTGTCTGGCGCAGATACTATCAACGATAGTCACCAGTAGTTGGAGGCATTATCTGTATTGAGCAAAAGACAAGCGTTTTACCCACTTAATTATTGTGGAGCATCATAAATTCAGTTGGGTATAGCAACAATTTTCGATTACCGCTAAATTCAATTTCGTATAATGAACTTTTTTCTGTTTGAATTATTTTTCCAATTTGACCTCGAAATAAACCTGAGTCACGATAACTTACTAACAATGCAACAGATTGACCGACTTCTAACGTTGGTAAGTATACTCGTTCTAAAACATATTCAATAAAGCTGTTTTTCCGTGAAATTGAGTCATCACGCTTTAGTCGGTTTCTAATATATTCATGACCTTTCCGATATACTTCGCCACTGCCTATAAGGAAGAAAAATTTATCCAAGTAGTACGGTGTAATACCGCCTCTATGCGCCACATCAGCAACAACCTCTGCAACTTTTGCATCTGAGTTTTGGGTTTGCACTATATTAAGACCCACTGCAATATCTTTAATATGAACATCAGGTTTGACAAAATTTGTATAGCCCAATTCCTTTAAAGCGTCTCGCAATAGACCTTGTCCAAGCCCATAAAGCAGTTTTTTCCCTGAAATTTTTATACTTAAAAGGTGATTGATTAGTTCTGTGGGATTGGGTTCATAATATGCGTCAAAATAGTCATAAACATCTTTACCATTTTGAAATTGTTTCTGCGATAGAAAATGTCCAATATAGTAGATAGACCGAATATATCCCTCAGCGGGACCAGTAAATTCAGATTGATCGTATGCATTCGCAACAGCAATACGAAAGTTGGCTTCTGTCCCAAAGTTCATGATTGATTTCGGATCAAAACCGTTAGTAATCTTCCTTAGTTTTTCCCAACGTTCCTTGTGATCTTCGATACCGCTCCAATTACTGCCAAAAACTTTTTTGATTGCATTTCCACCTTGTGATTTATTAGAGGCATGTCCTAATAAATGCTCGTAAATTTTTGGAATCGACAATTCCCCACGCTCGTAATACGAAGTTTGATATGGTTTGAGGGTTTCTTCAGTTATGTTACGATCATTACAAATTTTGTATATAGTCCAATGCAAATATTGATGTGTCAGCTCACAAATCCGCTTACATTCATCGTCGGAATATTTCATAATTTTCTCCTTGCAGATAAGATTAAATTAAATAATATCATGTATATCTACTTGGGAGAATTAAGCTAACAACGGAATCGTATTGTTCGCGCCGGGCATGATGCCGATGCGCGCATCCGCTGGTAAATCAGCAATTGCTTTGTTGATCGCCGTTTGTAAATCCGGCAGGGGATGGAGCAGAAGTTGGCGCACAAAATCGGCGGGCATATCCGTAATCATCATGACGCGTACCCGCGCCGCATCGCGTGAGATTTGATAGGCTTTATGCGGACCGACATGAAAGCCTTCCTGCTTAAAATGGCTGAACACATCCTCATGCGAGTGTTTCGTGCCGTCCGTAATCCAATTTTCATAGGAGGCGCTCCCCGTCCCCTCAGGACACGCCGCGCACAGAATCACCGTGCCTCCGTCGTTCATGGCGAGCGTGGCATGACCCAACCCTTTTTGCGCCTGATACACATTAATATCCTTCGGGTTGCCCCCCGGTGAAGCGATAATCAGATCAAATGGGGCGGTCAGTGGCACTTGATAAATGCGCCGAACACGCGGAATGGCGACCTGCATCACGGCGACGGGATCACCGAACAGCACATCGACGATTTGCTTCTTGCCGTTAAGCAGGGCATTCAGCGCCAGATGGATGCTCATCATTCGCCCGATTTCTTCCACATCCTGCCGGGCGGGGTTGTTATCATACGTGCCGAGCTTGGCGTTCTCGTCCATCATCATGGCGTGATTTTGATTGATGGTTTCTTTGCCCGCCACGCCGATTGCCGCACTTTTGACCCCGCCGGAGAAGCCCATAAATTGATGCGGTTCGATATTGCCGACCACAAGGCGCAGATCAGCATTCATATAGACGCTATTGATAAAAATCGGCGTGCCACGTTCGGTTTCTCCGAGATAGGTATGAGTGGACTCGTCATAAGCATCATGGCAGACGATGGGATAACGCTCGATGATGGCTTGCGGCAGAATCCACGCGTATTCCTCCGGTGGCATGACTGGATGCGTCCCCGTAGCGATCACCAGCGTGATATTCTCCGGCGCGATGCCCAGCCCTTCGAGGCGTTCCAGCAGAGGCGGGAGTAAATCGTTATGCGGGACAGGGCGCGTCTTATCATTCACGGCGATGGCAACCGATTTTGCGCCACGAAATTGTTCAAGTGAGCGGTCTCCGGTGGGGTGGTCGAGTGCGTCAATGACCGTCTGCGCGGGATCATCGGCGGGCGTGGTGTCTTGCGGGACGATCATCTCGGCGGAAAATATGTCCGGCAGGTCGGCGGTTAAATAAGTTTTGCCATACGGTAATTTAATTTGCATGATTGATTATCCGTTTTTAACAGCGTAACACAAAGGCGCGAAGGCTCAGAGACACAAAGAGATTTTGAGCGTTACTTTGCTTTTCTTTGTGTACTTTGTGCCTTTGTGGTTATATCTATATTATCCCCATCAGACCGAGAACAAATAACGCGCTTAAGCTCAATCCGGCGACGATCACTGCTGACGCAAAACCGACATAAAACGGTTTGATGCCAAGATTACGCAATTGGCGCAAACTCGTGCCTAAGCCGACTCCCGCCATCGCAATCGCCAGCAAATTTTCTGCGGCTTGTTTGATGCTGTCCGTCACGTCTTTCCACACATTCGCGTCCAGTAACCCGAAGGCATTCCCGCCACTGTCTAGCGTTGCATCGCCAATCGTGCGGAAAAACGCCATCAATAGAAAGCCGAGAATGAACATGGGAAACAGGGTCATCAAATTCAGCGGTTTTTGCTCCGCCAGATTGCGCCGCTTTTGATAATCATACGCCATAAACGGGATGACGGCGATCATAAACACATTGCGGACGAGCTTGGTCACGGTGGCGGTGTTGAGCACGTCAGGGTTGTCGTACAGTTCGCTATAGATCAGACCAGCGCCCGCCACCTGTGCCGTTTCGTGGATGGCTGTGCCGAGGAACAAGCCCGCGCCGAGGTCATTCGTCGGGAACAGGGCGTGCGCCAAATACGGATAGGCGAACATTGCGATGATGCCAAACACGGTGATGTTGGCGATGGCGTAGGTGATTTCTTCTTCTTTTGCATCCAGAATGGGTCCGGTTGCCACAATTGCTGTCGCGCCACAGATGCTCGTGCCGATGGCGATCAATGTGCCAAGCCTGTCACTCAAGCCGAGGCGTTTGCTCAATGCACGGGCGACGATCAACCCACCCGTCACGCACAGAATAATAACGGGCAACCCGACCAGCCCAACCTCCACCACATCGCCGAGACTTAAGCGGATGCCGAGCAAAATGATGCCCAATTTCAGCAAACTCTTCAGGCTAAAGGTGATGCCCGGTTTGAAAAGTGGCGGTAAATTAACGACATTGCCAATCACCAGACCGATGATAATTGCCATCATGATGCCGGAAACGGGACTTTTATCGAAGCCGAGAAGTTCCGTGCCGACCCATTCGCTGGATTGGATGCCGAGCCACGCCACGATGCCCGTCAGGATGATGCCGGGGATTAGCAATAGGGCGCGTTCAAATAGACCTACAGGCGATTCACCCTGCGGCGCTTGTACTGGCTGTGTATCTGCCATGATAATTTTTAACCTGTGTGGTTAGTTTGTGTTGTGTTTAACTTGAAAAATTTTCACCACAGAGGCACTGAGGACACAGAGAAACGAGAGAATAGATTGTTTTTCTAGTAGCGGCGACCTGCCAGGCTATGTGCGTCCGGTTTAGCGTTTATTTATCCCCTCACCCCCCAGCCCCCTCTCCCACAAGGGGCGAGGGGGAGCAAGATCGTCTCTTGAGAAGTCCCTCTCCTTTTATGGGAGAGGGATTTAGGGTGAGGGCTTTGACGCAATTAACCACTTACCGGATGTGTAAGACCTGCCATGTCGCCCTTACAATACAATCGTCATCATTTTCGACAAAAATCAATATTTGTCTGCATCTTCGTGTCCGTGCGCCTTTGCGTTACACTGTTTCGCCTGCTCTGCTTACGCGCTACGATACAACTTGGTAATCACGAATTCGTTATGACGCAGAGCTTCCGCCGCCGTCAAACGTCCGTTGATCGTATGTGCCATCGACTCCATGACCGCATCCGCCGCTTCGTCGAGCGTCATTTCTAGGCGAAGCATGGCGCTCAGATCAACGTCAATGTGTTCCGGCATGGTCTCAATCGTGAGCGGGTTGGCGGAAATTTTCATCACAGGGATGATCGGGTTGCCGATGATGTTGCCCTGTCCGGTGGTGAAGAAATGCAGAACCGAGCCACCCGCCGCGCACAACGTCACCATTTCAGCGGCGGCGCTGGACGAATCCATGAAGTGTAAGCCGGGTCCTTGCGGAGCTTCCGCCGGTTGAAGCACGGAAGTCACATCGCATTTGCCCATTTTCTCCACATTGCCGAGCGCCTTCTCCTCGATGGTCGTCAAGCCACCGCGAATGTTGCCCTGCGTCGGTTGTGAACCGAGCAAATCCGCGCCTGTGCCGATGATAAAGTCCTGATAATCCTGAAAGGTCTTCATGAATTCAGCGCGTACTTCGTCGTTGATGCAGTTATCGGCGATTTTGTCTTCCGCGCCGGTGACTTCACTCGTCTCGCCGAAGATGGCGGTTGCACCCTGCGCCAGCATCCGTTCATACACGCGCCCGATGGCTGGATTTGAAGCCAATCCGAGCGTGGTATCGGATTCGCCACATTTTGCGCTGACGGTCAGTTCGCCAATTTCAATCGGCACACGTGGCAGTTCGCTGGCGTATTGCGTCATTTTCATCGCGGCGCGGGATGCTAATTCGATGGTTTTCAGGTCGCCATAACGCTCAATACTGAACATTTCTACCGGCTTGCCTGTTTTGGCGATACCTTCCGCCACCCATTCCGACCATTTCGGCTCAATGCCGACGACGACCACACCAGCAATGTTGGCGTTTGCGCCTGTGCCGATAAGCGTATTCATGGTCAGGTTGAGATCATCCCCGAATTGCAAGCGCCCATACGGATGGCTGAGGGCATACGTGCCACGAATCAACGAGGCGACACCCTCGGCGCAAGCGTTGGAAATATCATCAATCGGCAAAATGAGCACGTAATTGCGAACGCCGACTTTGCCGTTTTCTCTGCGATAACCTGTAAGTTGTAAATCCATTATGCCCACCTCTGGCTTTTCACGTTATGCGTATGTACATGCTGACCTTTGGCAATGTCCGTTGTGGCTTTGCCAATGGCGCGTCCGTATTTGATAAGTTCCTTGCCTGCGGGGATGTCCTTCATGGCGATCTTATGCCCCAGCGGAATATCCTGCACGGCGGTGACAGTGCCTTGCGGGTCACCATCCAGCGTTACGGCGGAAACTTCGCCACCGTTGCTAATATCCACGATGACGACGGCTACATCGTCTATCGCTTCATGAATTAATGCGTTATGTTTGCCCATCAATAATGCTCCTATGGTTATAGGCTAAATAGCGTTTTTAAAAGAAGTGCTGAGTAAAAAGCAATGAGCTATGAGTGATTTGCTTGATTATGCTTCAACGCAATCCCCCCTCTAAATCTCCCCCCACTGCGTATGGGGAGACTTACAAACCTCCCCCTCTTTGCGAAGCGGGGAGGGGGCTGGGGGGAGGGGACTGCTTTCAACTTTTCACTTTTAACTGCCTTTAAGCAAACTGCGGCAAATAGTCGCGGTTTGTCTCCAATAGATCATCCAGAACAGCGCGTGCCGTGTCAATGTCGTCAATCATCGGATCCATCAGCATAGCTTGAAGCGCCAACTTGCGATCCCCTTGATAGGCGGCATCCACATACATCGAACTGAGTGCAAGCTCACGCCGACACATTTCCGCAATCGGTTCGGGCAGGGCAGGGAACGATAAGCCCTGAAATCCGAAGGACGAAATCACGCCCGGCACTTCGACAATCGCGCCATCCGGCAAATTGGGAATGTAGCCCTGATTCGGGATGTTCAGTTGTGGATGATAATATTGGCGATTATAAAATGCCGCTTCGACCATCTCCGGAATGCCTTCGTCCAGCATTTCATGACGATACACGTCCCGCAGATCATTTACATCCACCGTTCCCGCCACAATGTCCTTCGCCAATTTTTCACGATAGGCACGACGGGCGCGGTTGCCATCCCAACTTTGTAATTTGAGATCATATTTTTCCCACGGCTTCGTAATGGGATCAACCACTGTCGGCAAATATTCACACATATGGCTATCGCCTGCGGTGGGCATCATGCCGTAAATCTCGAAAATCTCGCGGGTGAGTGGCTCGAAACTCTTGCGATAATGATTCAGCCATTTGTCGCGCAATTCGGGATACAGGTCTTCGCCTGTCGCTTTGTCGCGGATGTCATACACCCACGAAAAATGATTGATTCCAGCGGCTTTGATCTCAATATGTTTGACGGCTTCACGGGCGACGGGGATAAAGTGCTTCATATTCTCCGCGTCGGTATGGACATGAAAATCATCCGGCACAGGAATATTCCAGCGATCCGCCAGAATTGCACCCGCCATCGTGAAACCCCACAGCAATTGATGGCAAAGCCCGATTACCTTAATATTGCTATAGCGACTGACCGCTGTCGTCAGGCGAATGAGCGGATTGACAAGATTGAGATAATAGGCATCAGGACACAGGTCTTCCATGTCGCGGGCGATGTCGATAATCAATGGCAAATTGCGTGCCATGTGGGCGAACGACCCCGGACCGCCATTTTCCGCGTAGGGTTGACGCACCCCATGTTTTAGCGGCACACGCCAATCGGTTTCCCACACGGCTTCCCGCTGACCAACCTGAATCGACACGATCACAAAATCCGCATCGGGGAGCAAGTCACGCCGATTGGTGGACGCGCTGATCGTCATGCCGGAATCCCACTCGGTATTCATTTTGTCTGCCAGCTGATGGATCGTTTCCAATCCGGTGGCGTTGGTATCACACAGCGCGATATGTGCGCCGCGCAAACCGGGTGCTTGCATCATCGTGGAGAGTGCGCCCAGACCAAAAATGGCACTGCCCGCGCCGATAACGACAATTTTAGGTGCTTCTTTGCTCATTGTTCGCATTTATCCTTGGGCGAGTTCGCCCGCTTCGTAAGGTGTTTGATCCCAGAAACTCTGGAATTTCCCCAGACCGACATCGGTATAGGGATGTTCAAAGGCTTCCGTATAGACGGATAAGCCTGCTGTTACAATATCCGCGCCAGCAACCGCCGCGTCCGCGATTTGACGACCATTCCGCACCGCCGCGACGAGAATTTCCGTCCCATAGCCGAAGTTATCACGGATGGCGACACAATCTTCGATGAAACTGCGGACTTCCTCGCCGTTGGTTTCCTTCCAGCCGATAAACGGCGACACGTAAAACGCGCCCATTCGCATGGCTTGCATGGCTTGTGCGGCGGAGAAACACAGCGTCAAATTCGAGCGGATGCCTTCTTCGGCGAGAATCCGGCACGCCCGAAAACCACCCGGCGTACACGGCATTTTGATGATGAATTGCTCGGACATCGCGGCGAACTTGCGCCCTTCGTCCACAATCGCCTGAAAATCGTTGTGTTTGTGCGGATTGGTCTGCACGGAAACCGTCACATCCGGATAATCCTTGACCAACTCGCCGATTTCACGCACGACGGTCAGGAACGCTTTGCCCGAAACCTGCACATGGCGCGGATTGGTGGTGATGCCGTCGATGGCAAGCGTTTCCAGCGCATCGGCGATTTCATCTGTCATTGCACTATCGAGAAATATTTTCATACGTTTGTCCTTTTCAGTTGTTAGTTTGTAGCCATTAGTTATTAGTTCAGCGTGGTTCCTACCCCTTCAAGTCTCGTCCTCGCTTGCGTAGACACTCCTAAATCGCATGGAGGGAGGGGATTTCTTTTAACCACTAACCACTAAAAACTAATCACTTCTTCTTTATTTACTTCATCCCTGTGGTGGCGATGCCGGTAGTGATGTACTTTTGCAAGATGCCAAACACCAGCGTGATTGGTAAGATCGTCAACACTGTCATGGCAAGAATCAGATGCCACTGAATCTGCAAGTCTCCCTGAAAAGCATTGAGTCCGACCTGTAACGTAAACAATTCACTACGGGTAAGCACAATCTTGGGCCACAGGAAGTCATTCCAGCGCCACATCACCGAGAAAATCGTCAGTACAGCCAGCGCAGGTGCGGCTAATGGCAGGATAATCTGCGCGTAGATGCGCCATTCACTTGCACCATCAATCCGCGCAGAATCAAGCAATTCGTCAGGGATAGTTAACATATACTGACGCAACAAAAATACGCCTGTAGGGGTCGCCGCACCCGGCACGATCACGCCCAGTAAGTTGTTGTTCCAGCCAATCTCCGTGATGATGAGGAAAGCGGGTACAAGGATTACGGAAATCGGCACCATCAACGTACTAATAATCACCAGAAAAATGGTGTTACGTCCTCGATATTGGTACTTACTGAGCGAAAACGCCGCCATACTATTGACGAGCAACGTCAACATGGTGGCTAAAATTGTCACCACCAGACTGTTCAGGAAATAGCGGGCAAAATTAAAACTCTCAATACCCTCACGGTAATTATCCGCACTAAAAACGATGCTCTCTATCGGCACAAGATCAGTATTGCTGGTGCGAATGACCTCCTCAGGATTTGCAGGGTCAACCATTTGCGCCTCTAACCCGACTCGCCGAATTCGTGCTAATGTGGTGATACTGCCGTCTTCCATCGTCACCTCGAACAATGGCAACGGGTCATCATATCCCGGAACAACCGCCGTTTCCTGTCGATAGGGCGCAATGCGAGGCGGGAATCTCGTCAATTCGCCCGGCGTTTTGAACGACGAAAACACCAACCACAGCACCGGTCCAAACATCAATAACGTACCTAAAAACAAATATAAGTAGGTGAGGATGTCTGTAAGATGTAGTTTGCTGACACCTCTCGTATTTGAAAAGAATTCCATAATTCGACTGCCCGACTGGTTTTGCATGTTGCCACCCCCTTTACGAGCTTTCATCAACACCACGCAAGCGTAGCTGAACCAAGGTAAATATGATGAGGACACTTGCCATGAATAATGAAGCACCAGAAGCAAGTCCGAATTCTTTGGTGGCACTGGCGAAACCATTGTTGAAAATGTAGTGGACAATGTAGAAGGTTGCCGTCCCCGGTCCGCCTCCCGTAAAGGCAAAAACGACATCAAAGACTTGCACAGCACGTATCGTCGATAAGACGACCACGACAAGCATGGTAGGCATCAATAAGGGCAGGGTAATGCCCCAGAATTTACGATACTCATTTGCACCGTCAATATCGGCGGCTTCGTAAAGCTCAAGAGGAATGGATTGCAGACCCGCCAGCAAGATCAGCGTATAAAACCCCATCGTTGACCAGATACTGATGACGACTACCCACAATCGCGCCCAACTTGCGGTAGATAGAAAACCGATTTTCTCGCCACCGAGCGAGACAATTGCCGAATTCAGGATGCCGTTTTCCTGTAGAATCCAGCGCCACATCAATCCCACCACAATCGGCGATAGCAATACCGGATAGAAAAACACGCTTCTAAAAAATCCACGTCCGGCGATTCTGCGGTTAAGCAATAATGCCGTAAACAGCGACACCACAATCATCCAGACGACCTGCGTGACGACGAAAATGGCGGTGTTACCCACTGCACGGATGAATAAATCTTCCCGACATGTATTCGGATCCATGAAGTTGCTACAGGTGAAGAGCATCTCCATATTTTCCGCGCCAACAAATGTCCGGTTTTGTAAAAATATACTATTCCCACCGGTGAAGGCATACAAAAAATTGAGGAGCATTGGTCCTAAAATGAATACACTAAAAATTAATAAGTTGGGTAGCACGAAAAAATAAGCCATACCCTTGATGCCGATTAAGGTCTGTAAGCGGGAAAAAAGGGTATCTACAGCATCAATGATGAATTGGAATATGGCTTCAAAAAAAGACCGTATCGTCAATCGGGATGATGGCACTTGCCCAATCGGTTTCTCGCTTGATCGTTCCATCGCCATGTCCTCGTCAATGAATAAGTAGCGCAATTAAGTAAGAAATAGGGGGTGCATCAACCAGCGATGCACCCCGAAAAAACTAGCTGTTGTCTGCGTTTGCCATTGCGTCTTCGATATCGGATTGGATTCCGACTGTTACGTCTTCAAGGTCAATCTCACCGAAGAAGTACTGTGCCAAACGTGTATTGGAGGCGGAGAAATAGGCGAAGGAGAAAGGATTGAATGCAACCATCCATGCCTGATCTTGCAGTTTACCGACTTCTGCGCCGAACTGAGTCAATGCCGAAGCAACCAGAGGATTATCGGTGTCATATTCGACTCCGATTTCCAATGCGCCTGCGTGGGCGGGTAGGTTGAGGGTGCGTCCGCTAAATTCAGCGTAGACTTCCGGCTGAAGCAGATATTCCATAACGGCAGTGATTGCGGCATTGCGAGCATCGTCGCCGGAGTCAAATGCGGCAATACCAGCACCACCAACAACACCTGTGCTACCACCGGGACCGGTTGGGTTGGGTACGACGACCCAATCGAACGCATCACCAATCGTATTGGCGAAACCACCGACCTGCCAGCTACCACTGAAGTACATCACTGTTTGAACGTTGATGAAGAATTCATTAGCGGCGGTGTAGGTATCACCGGTTGCCCATGTTTCACTAGCGGAAAGACCGGTATCTAGCCAGTTCTTCAGCATTTCTGCAAAGGTGGAGAAACCTTCGTCACCCGCCAGCGCAAAGTTACCCTCTTCGTCAAAGAAGTTCGCGCCCATGCTCATCGCCGGACCTGCGAAACGATGACCACGATTATCAATCGTAAAGGCATAGTCAACGCCAGTCGCATCACGTACCTGTGTTAATGCGTCGATCCATTCTTCCCATGTTGCACCTTCACCCAGCAATTCAACGCCTGCCTGTTCAAACAGTGTGGCATTAACAAAGGGTGCGGTTGCGGTGACTGCATCAGGGAAACCATGTAAACCGTCTGGATTGTCTGCGCTACGAAATGCCGCCAAAGGAACCGCGTTGAAGTTATCTTCTAGCAATGCGGGGTCTTCCATGTAGGGGCGCATGTCCAGATAGAAATCAGAGAAACCGGGGTAGTCGGTCACACGGGCAATATCAGGACCATCGCCGACTTCAACAATCACCGGAAGGGATTCGATGATGAATTGGTAAGGGACTGTTTCCAGGTTTACAACGATTCCCGGATTTTCTTCCATGAAAGTATCCAGCAGGTCAGCGTAAGTATCGCATTCTGTCCCATCTTGATAGCAGGTGAAATTGAGTTCGATGGTATCCTGTGCCAATGTGGGGACAAGACCGATCATCATCACCAGAAGTAGCATTGCAATAAAAGTTATTCGCTTGTTCATAAAGTGTCTCCTAAATATGTATCAAATGGTCGAAAGTGAAACTAAAAAATAATCTTTGCTGATACGTCCTCCTTGAATATGCTATTCATCCCATCGCATTAATTATCGCGGCGTTATAACCGCAATACCGGTATTTTGAGTTGTTTCGCCAGCGCCATCAGCGTTTCTTGATGGTCGCCGTAGGTGATGGAGACATGATGCTCCAGCCCTTCATTCAGGATGGTATCCATCGCGCTCTGCGTACCGCTATCAAAGCGTAACGTGCCGGATGTGCCACCGAACGCCATCGGACGCTTCAGCATTTCGCCGCCACCGATGACCATTTTAAGTTCGCCACCCGCTTCGCTCAATCGTGCAATCGTCACGCGACCCGGCTTTAGCGGGAATTGCATCAGCAGGGGCTTCTTGCGGTTGGAATGCAATGCCGCTGATGGCACGGAGTGAGGATCAGCCATCGAAAGGGGCGCGAGACCGCAATGCCAGAGCACCGCCGTATCGTCCGCCACATCAAAATCGACCATATCTGTCCCGAACGCCGCTTCGCCACTAATCCACTGTAAAATCAATTGCGTGATGGTGCCGTTCACATCGGCTTCGCAACTGGCAGGTTTCATATTATTGGTGAGCATGGACATCGCACCACAGGCGGAGCATCCAAGATCGGTGAAAAATTCGGGCCAGCACCGTACCGCCATGCCCTGCAAATCTTGCGCTTCGGTCATCTCATTGAGCGTCACATAGGTGCTGAGTGTCCCGCGTGTTTCCGCCAGATCAACCTCATCAATGCCGGCGACCTGTTCGCGCACCTGTGCCTCTACCGCCGCGACTTTCTGCGGTTCGACTGCGCGCGCTCCGGCGAAGACCGTCTGCAAATCCACCTGGACGACTTCCACGCCGATCCGCTTTTTCAGCATGTTTGCGTCAAACAGGCAGGTTTCAAATCCGGCTGGATTTTCGCCCACGCGCCCGATACGTGCCGTTTTCAATTTAGCTTTCACGGCGGCGGCGGTGGCATGTGCGCGCACTTTGTTAATCGCACTGTCGCTTTCCGGCGCATCGTAAATCGTATCGTAAGACAATCCAGCACGTTTAAGCGCGTGTCCGGCGAGGTTGATTCCGCAAAACGAATTCAGGCGTAATCTGCCGCCTGTACGGTCTTCCGGCAACGCCCACATGATTAATGGCGCGTCTATCGCTTCCGCAATCTGGTGCACCATCGTGCTATCCGCAAATGAGGCTTGCAACACCAGCAATAAATCTGGCGGATTGTCGTTAAAGTGGGCAATCGCATCCTGCACGCCGTCGTCGCCCATAATCAGTGCGTCCGGTCCATAGAGAGATAAGCCCGCGCTCTGCAAACTGGCACGTACCCGCGCCGTCATCTCTTCCGCGAGTGGGACATCAAATGTGGGGCGGGCAATTGCCACGAAACCGATTTTTACCGCTAAAGTCGTCACGAATTAAGCCTCTTGTGAGTAGGTTTGTGATCGATAAAAAAAGCTATCCAGTGCCAATGCCGCCGAGCCAACCATGCCCGCCTCTTGCCCGAAGCGCGAGGTCAAAATCGTCACCCGTTCACCGAGATTAGCAAACGCATACCGCCGGACAGTATCCTGAATTTTTTCCAGCATGACGGTTTCTGCCTGCTGAAAAATGCCGCCGAGCACGATCAATTCTGGATTGAGAATATTGACCATATTCGCCAGCGCCAGACCGAGATACACGGCGCGGTCTTCCAGCATCGTGCGTAAGGTTGCGTCGCCAGATTTCGCCCGTTCGATGATGGTTTTCAGGTCAAGGGTTTCTCCGGTGAGTTTTTGCGCTTCCGCACAGATCGCCGGCTCGGATACGATATTTTCCAGTGGGGTGAGGGCGCTTAACGGCGTATGACCGTCGTTAAACACGAAGATCGTATGCCCGATTTCACCCGCGCCCGCCACCGCACCGCGATACAGTTGCCCATCCACGACGATGCCCGCACCCACGCCAACGCGCCCATAGACGAACGCCATCGCATTCACATGCTGTCCATCGCCGAACAGTGCCTCGCCGAGCGCCATCGCCCGCACGTTGTTATCCACGATGACCGGAAATGAAAAGCGTTGTTGCAGGTAATGTTGAATAGGGACATCATGCCAGTTGAGGTTCGGCGCGAAGACGTTTACGCCCGTTTCTACGTTAATCAAGCCAGAAGCCGCCACGCCAATGCCGACGATTTGATTGTATCGCTTGGGATTGCGTTCATTGATAATCTGGATGGTTGCTGTAATTTTATCCAGCACCGATTGCCATGATTCGGTCAGGTGATGCTGAAACGACTCGCGATCAACGATCACGCCGAGTACGTCGGTTAGCGCGATATACACCGTGCCGACATCAATATGCACACCGAGCACATAGCGGGCATTCGGGACGAGGCGCAAGGCGCGTTGCCGTCTGCCGACCTGTCCGTTGCTCTCGACAAAGCCTTTTTCGGTGATGTATCCCTGTTGTGTGAGTTCGGAAACGAGGTTGGTGATGGTCGCGTTGGAGACCCCTAAAACTTGCGCCAGATGCACGCGGGAAACATCCGCATTCTGGAGCAGGGCAAGCAAAATGGCACTGAGATTTTGTGATTTGACGTTGGTGCTATTGGTGCCAGCCAGCGACAGGCGCATCATATCAGCCAACTTTCCGGCGATGTGGCGCGTATGCTATGGGGGTAAGGGGCATTCGACGTAAAAATCATTCTAGTTAAAATGCCTTTAAAATATTTAATTACTTCAACAATTTAATTAATTCACTCAACTATAAACGATTTTGCATCAGAGTGCAAGTTATTTGTGCATAATGTGGTAGTACATAGCGATTTTCCGCGCTGATGGTTGCAGGTTCGATGTTTCAATCGGTGAATGAACGATACCCCAAACAAGACATTCTGTAGGGGCGACCTGCCAGGTCGCCCGTGAGTCTCGTTTGTTAAATAGGGCAATCTAGCAGATTGCCCCTACAACTTGTGTGATGATGAACTAATTCAAATTCAGCACCATCAAGCGGAGTTCGGTCATCTCTTCGATGGCGTATTTCACGCCTTCGCGCCCAAAACCGGATTGCTTGATGCCACCATACGGCATGTGATCCACGCGGAAGGTCGAGACGCTATTGACCTGCAATCCGCCGACTTCAATGCGCTCCCACGCGTCCATGATGCGCTTCATATCGTTGGTGAACAATCCTGCCTGCAAGCCGTAATCACCATTATTGATGATCGAAACGGCATCATCCCATGTGTTATACGGGCGGAGCGTAACTACCGGCGCGAAGATTTCCGCACAATTGACCTGCATCTCCTCGGTGGTCTGACCGAGCACAGTCGGCTCGAACATCGTGCCTTCACGCTTGCCACCATGCAAAATGGTTGCTCCGGCATTAACCGCTTCGTTGACCCACGCTTCGGCGCGTTCGGCATCGCGCAGGGCGATCATCGGACCGACATCCACCGCAGGATCACGCGGATCACCAACTTTGAGTGTTTTCACACCTTCGAGGAAGCGATCCGTAAATTCTTCGAAAATGTCCTTTTGAATCAGGATGCGCTGAACAGAAATGCAATTTTGACCCGCGTTGGCGAACCCTCCGGCGACGGATTGGCTGACCGCTTGATTCATGTCCGCGTCACTATGGACGATCAAGCCCGCGTTGCCACCCAGTTCCAGCGCGATCCGTTTGCGTCCGGCTTTGCCTTTCAGCATCCACCCCACCGAGGCGCTTCCCGTAAAACTCAGCATGGCGATGCGCTCATCGGTGACCATTTTTTCCGTGTCTTTGCCGTAAGCGTTGAGCATACTCAATGCCTGCGGCGGATACCCTGCGTCCAGAATGGCTTGAGTCAGCAACACCGACGAGAGGGGCGTGCGTTCGGCAGGTTTGAGGATCAGCGCGTTGCCGGATGCAATCGCCGGACCGATTTTGTGGCAGGCGAGGTTGATCGGGTAATTAAAGGGGGTGATACCGAGGATGATACCGATGGGCGCACGTTTGGTAAACCCCTGTCGATTTTCCCCCGCCGCCGTCCAATCAACTGAGAACACTTCCCCGCCGATGCGACGCGCTTCTTCCGCGCTCACTTTGATGGTCTGCAAGGCGCGGGTGGTTTCCCCGACAGCGGTTTTATGATTCTTCCCGCCTTCCATAATCATGGCATTCACGAAGTCATCGAAGCGTTCTTTCATGATGTCATGCAGATTTTCGAGAATTTCTGTGCGTTTGTAGCTCGGTAATTTGCGCGTGATCTCGAAGCCTTTTTGCGCGGCGACGATGGCATCTTCCATGTCCTGCTCGCTCGCCATATAGACTTCTCCGGCAACCGAATCATCATACGGGAACTTGACCGTCAGCACATCGTTTGTCGTGCGCCACTCCCCACCCACAAGAATTTTTTCAGGCATTAAAAAGTTCCTTTCATCAATATTATTTTAGCAATTGAATTAATTATAGCAGGAAAATTGCCCGTCAACGAACAGAATTATAGATTTTCGTATATAGCGGAGGTAGCGTGATAGGTCGTTTGCAGAATCCCGAAAAACAGGGTAAATTATTATATAACTTGACAGTTATATAACTCGTGTGGTATATTTGTTCTATGACGACAATCTTCGAAGCGCTAGTTGATCCAACCCGACGGCAAATTCTGGATTTAATCCGCCAGAGACCGCACATGGTCGGCGAAATTGTGGATGCCCTCCAGATTAGCCAGCCCCTTGCCTCCAAGCATTTGCGTGTGCTGAGGGAGGTCGGGTTAGTCTCTGTGCGTCAGGATGCACAACGACGCTGGTACGAACTTAATGCGGAGCCATTGCTGGAACTTGAAGCATGGCTGAAGCCCTATCGTGACTTTATAGAAGATCGCTATGATCGGCTCGAAACCCTTTTAGAACGAATAGATGCAGAGGAGAATAAACCAGATGACAAAACTTAACCTTGTTGCTGAACCCGGCAAACATGACATTATCATCAAGCGGGAGTTTAACGCCAGTCGGGAAAAGATATTTAAGGTGCTCACGGATCCAAAGCTCGTTTCGGAGTGGTGGGGTCCGCGTGACTTAACCACCGTCGTTGATGAGATGGATGTACGCATGGGCGGCATCTGGCGCTATGTCCAGAGCGACGCGGATGGCAATTCATACGCCTTTCGCGGGGTCTATCATCAAGTCTCAGCACCGGAATGCCTTGTATTTACGTTTGAGTTTGAAGAGATGCCCGGTCATATTTTGCTGGAAACTGTCACCCTGACCGAAGAAAACGGCAAAACTACCCTCACCGATGTCTCCGTCTTCCAGTCTATAGCAGACCGCGATGGCATGGTCGCCTCAGGTATGGAAAGTGGCGCGCAGGATAGCTGGGATCGGCTGGAAGAAGTGCTTGCAACCCTCTAAACCGTTCATCTAATCTACAAATAATCGACAAATTGATAGTGCTCGCAAGAAATAATGTTCAAACGAACATAGATGGTATTCACTTTGTGTATGAAGGGGAGAAATGCGTCATGAGTAAAGTCATTATTGATATTACGATGTCGCTGGATGGCTATGTGACCGCGCCGAATGATGGTATGGGCAACGGGCTGGGAGACGGTGGCATCATCCTGCATGATTGGGTATTTGATGCGAAAACGCCCGACGACGAAAAATTCTTGTCCGGCGACGCGATTCAGGCGTTGGGCGCGTGTATTCTTGGTCGGCGCACCTTTGATATTGCGGAAGGTGTCTGGGGAGACAATCCGCCGTTTGGTGCAAACGAGGTGTTCGTACTGACACATCGCCCGCACGAAACGCTCATTCGAGGTGCAACAACATTCATTTTCGTTACCGATGGCATGGAGAGTGCGCTCGAAAATGCGATGGCTTCCGCGAAGGGGAAAAATGTCAGTTTGATGGGCGCAGATGTGAGCCAGCAATATCTCAAAGCGGGATTGGTCGATGAGATTCAGCTTCACGTCGCCAATATCTTACTCGGCGGTGGTCGCCCGTTGTTTGCCAATATCGGTGCTGAATTCATCAAATTGGAGCGGCTTCAAGTCGTTCCAACCCCATCAACCACCCATATTCGTTATCAAGTCGTTAAAAATTAATTCACACTATAAGAGGACATTCTCATTGAATACTGTAACGTCAAAAGATGGTACAACCATCGCCTACGACAAAGCTGGACAAGGCGCACCGTTAATTCTCGTCGGTGGGGCGTTTGAGCAACGTGCGATGGATTCGGAAACGGCGCAACTTGCCGCGTTTCCACTCCTCGCCGAGAATTTCACGGTCATTCATTATGATCGGCGCGGGCGCGGGGATAGCGCCAATACCTTACCCTTTGCCGTTGCGCGTGAAATTGAAGATATTGAAGCCTTGATCGACGCAACAGGCGGTTCGGCTTATGTATTTGGCATCTCATCCGGCGCGGCACTGGCTTTCGAGGCGGCGTTGTCGCTTGGTAACAAGGTGAAGAAACTCGCGCTCTATGAACCTCCCTATAACGACGATGCCGATGCACGACAGGCATGGCGCACCTTCCGCACGGAGCTTGATGCTGTGCTGGCAGATGGGCGCAATGCGGATGCTGTGGGGCTGTTCATGGGGCTGATGGGCGTACCGCCGGAACATCTCGCAGGGATGCGCGAAATGCCGATGTGGGGCATGTGGGAAGGGGTTGCGCCGACTATTGCCTATGATGCCGCCGCGCTCGGTGAAGAAGCGGCAATCCCTATAGCGAATTCAAAGAAATTAACGATGTCTGTATTGGTGATGAACGGTGGCGAGAGCTTCCCGTTTATGCAGACAACAGCGGAAGCACTTGCGGATGCCATACCGGATGCTGAACACCGTGTTGTTACCGGTCAGGCACATGAGGTCAGCGCGGATGCCCTCGCGCCAATATTGGTAGACTTTTTCAGCGCATAATATAATTTGTAGTCAAGTAAGTTCAGACAGGTTCATCTTCGGGTGAGCCTGTTTTGTTTCATTTTAGATTTCCGTCCCTTCCAAATTCCCGTATAATCATAAAATCACAATCATATGTTAGGGAACAATTATGACCATCGAATTTACGGACATCATCACCAGCGAAGCCGAACTCCGCACCATCATCCCGCCACCGGGGGAAATGATTATCAAGAAGGCGATTCCTGTAATTGATGAGCATTGCAAAGCGTTTATCGCACGTTCGCCGTTTTTGCTCATTTCATCGTCGGACGCAAACGGCAACCTTGATGTGTCGCCCAAGGGTGATCCGGCGGGATTTGTGCAGGTGCTCGACGAAAAAACGCTCGCCATCCCTGATCGCGTGGGCAACGGGCGTGCCGATACCATACGTAACATCATAGAGACTCAAAATGTGGGATTATTGTTCCTGCTTCCGGGCAAAGGCGAGACTTTGCGCGTCAATGGCACTGCAAAAATCGTGCGCGATGGGTGGTTGCGCGAACAATTGGCATACAAAGGAAAGTCGCCGGATGTCGCCATCGTCGTTACGGTGAAAGAAGCGTTCATGCACTGTGCTAAGTGCGTCTATCGTTCGCATCTGTGGGATGCAGAAAGCCAGCCAGATTTGCAGGGTCTCGCATCACTCGCGCAGATACTGGTCGACCACTCAAAGTTCAACATTGATGTAAACGAATTTCAAGAAGAGATCGACGAGGAATACCGCGACAACTTGTATTAAAAAATGTTCTTGAAAAGGCGCAACCATGACGCAAATTTCGCTAGCAGGCAGAACGGCATTGATTACCGGCGCGAGTCGTTCCATTGGCATTGGTGCGGCGACTGCCCGCGCACTCGCCGAAGCAGGCGCAAACATTTTCACAACGTATTATCGTCCGGTGGATGTCGAACTGAATTTAGAAGTCGATACGCACGATGCCGAAAATCTCATCGACGAGTTGCGCGGAATGGGCGTGCAAGCCAACGGTTTAGAGGTTGATCTCGCCGACCCGTCCGCCGCCCACGACCTCATGAAACGGGTCAATGAGCAGGTTGGCTTGGTGGATATTCTGGTCAACAACGCCACTTATTCGCTGGATGTGGATATTAACGCGCTTACGGCGGAAATTCTGGATCGCCATTACGAAGTCAACGTGCGTGGGATGATGCTTCTGTCGCAGGCGTTCGTCCAACAGTGGAATAAACCCTCCGGCGGACGCATCATCAACATGACATCCGGGCAGGGCTTGCACGGAATGCCGGATAACCTCGCCTATGCCGTCACCAAAGCCTCGGTGGATGTCTTTACGGTCAGCCTCAGCGAAGCGGTCATGTCACGCGGCATTACCGTCAACACAGTTGAACCCGGCGCGACGGATACCGGCTGGATGTCCGCTGAACTCAAGGCACATATCATCTCTCGTTCGCCCACAGGACGCGTCGGGATGCCAGAAGATGCCGCCCGTTTAATCCGTTTTCTGGTGTCAGACGAAGCGCAATGGATCACCGGACAACTCATTCGCTCTCGTGGCGGGATGTAATTTAGGGACAACAGGAAAAATGTACGCCCTATTTTTTATCTCAGCCTCCACGCAGAGCTTCAAATTGTAGAGCATATCTCCCCGTCTCTAATTTTTGGGGGCTGGGGGGTGAGGTCAATCGAGACACAAAGAGCCGGAAAAATACTCTGCGTTTCTCCGCGCTCTTTGCGTCCCTGCGTTATGCTTTTTTGACTTTACTCTGCTTCTACGTTGATGAATTCGTAGAGCGTCGTCATGCTATCTTCTAAGATGAGATGACCGGCTTCATTGATGTAATACACGGCACTCTCCGGCGGGAAGGTGAACGGCACAGGATCATTGGCACATGCCATCAGCGTTGAATAGACATCACTGAAGTGCAAAACACCCTGATTAAATTCGACTGTTCCGCCTGCCTGATTACAATCAATCGTCATGGTCGCCATATTATCGACAATCTGTAGCGTATACGGCAAGGTGTCATCCAATTCAACCATCATCGCCATGCTCAGAACACGGATCAGCGTCCATTCTGTGTCAACAATGCTCGGCGGCGCGAATCTTAACTGACCTTCGCTCGACTGTAAGATAAGTTCACCGTTTTCCACGCTGACCATGTTTGTCGCGTTGAGTCCTGCAAGATACTCTGTTTCCAGCGAATCTTCGGGGCAGGCGACTCTGGTGGAGACGGTGGTTTCAATGTTGAACGGGTTGAAAGTGAGATTTGCCTGAACGCTGTTACAATCGGCTTTAATCGCCAGTCCGTCTTCCGTGAGAATCAACGTATAGCGGGTAGGGTCTTCGATGTCTGTGCCATTCAGTGACTGCAATTCCCAAACTTTGCCGCCTAAATGTGCCGGAAATTGTTGGACGACCTCAACCAATTCATACGCCAACGATGACGCATCCGCGGGGACATTCTCGCGCTCGGTAATGTTGACCAGCAGAGTATATTCAAAGCCTTCTTCAAAGGTGAAGCCCTCAATCTGATCGTAGAAAAACGTGAGGTTGTCGTCATCTTCAAAGCGCACAATCAGACACTGTTGAGCACCTACGCCAACACAATCTTGCTGATACGGCGCGATGTGCATAATCGTTTGCATCGGTTCGATGTCCTCCTGTGCCATCAGGGGTAGGGAAAATACAAGTAATACTGCAATTGTGATGAGTTGTTTTATCATCGTGTTTGGAAACCTTTCTTTCATTCGTTTTGACCAATACTGATTCAACGCCACGCAATCAGAAATCGTTCCATCGAATTTTTTCTCGCTGAGGCATTTGACTTAAATTGCCTTATTCGGAATAAAATTCACCATAAAGACGCGGAGAAATGAGAAAAAATACCCTGCGTTTCTCCGCGCTCTTTGCGTCCCTACGTTATTCTTTTTGAGTAATGACTGCTCAGTTGCAAGGTTATAAAGTGGCTCGACAAAACCGCATTGGGCTGAAACCCCAATGCTAGAATGATTTTCGAAACCCCACTGAAGTGGGCTATATTCACAAATGTATGGGAAGAATAGCCTGCTTCAGCAGGGTTTTACACCTACTTAGCCAATGGGTTTCAGCCATTGGCGGCACTTTGCAACCAACAACTAACAACTACTGTTGCAAATACGCGCTGGTATAGGACTCTTTCACGCTGAGCAGGTCTTTCGGTGTGCCTTCAAACAAGACCTGCCCGCCATTGCTCCCGCCTTCCGGTCCCATGTCGATGATCCAATCCGCGTTACGAATGACATCGAGGTTATGCTCAATCACGATGACCGAATTGCCCGTGTCCACCAGCCGATTCATGATCGTCAGCAGTTGGCTAATATCGGACATATGCAAACCCGTCGTCGGCTCATCCATCACGTAGATACTGCCTTTTTTGTGGAGTTCGCTGGCAAGTTTGATGCGCTGACATTCTCCGCCGGAAAGCGTACTGAGGGGTTGACCGAGCGTCAGGTAGCCGATTCCGACATCGTTTAGCGCCTGCAATTTATTCGTGATCTTATCAATATCGAAGAACTCCAGCGCCTGCTGAATGGTCATCTCGAAGAAATCGGTGATAGATTTGCCGTCGAGTGTGTAGGTCAGCACCTCGTCTTTAAAGCGTTTGCCGCCACACACCTCACACGGAATTTTCACATTATCCAGCACACCCGCATCCAGATAAATCACGCCCAAACCCTGACAATTCTCACACGCACCCTCGGAGTTAAAGCTAAACAGGGCGGCGCTGACATCGTTGGCTTTGGCGAAGGCTTTCCGGACATCATCCAGAATGCCCGTATACGTCGCCGGATTTGATCTGGAATTCGCCCCCACTGGCGATTGGTCAATCACAATTGCATCGGGATGTTGGCGCAGAAAGGCTTGATTAATCAGCGAACTTTTACCCGAACCCGCCACGCCTGTGACGACGGTCAGGATACCTTTGGGGATGTTGATGTTGATGTTTTGCAGATTGTTCACTTTCGCATTCTTGACCGTCAATTGTCCCTTTGCCGTGCGGAAACTCGCCTTGATCGGCAGAGACTTGTTCATGAATTCACCCGTCAAAGTGTCCGATTTTAGCAAGCCGTCATAATCACCTTCAAAGACGATGTTACCGCCCTTTGTGCCTGCCCGCGGACCAATATCCACAATATGATCGGCGACTCGAATCACATCTGGGTCATGCTCCACGACGATGACCGTGTTACCCTTGTCGCGCAATTGTTGCAGAAGCTCGTTCATACGGTGCACATCACGCGGGTGCAAGCCGATGCTTGGCTCGTCGAAAATGTACATCACATCGTTTAAGCTACTGCCCAGATGCTTGACGATCTTCACACGTTGCGATTCCCCGCCTGAAAGCGTGTCTGTCGGGCGATCAAGCGTAAGATATTCTAGCCCGATGTCGATCACATGCTGTAGGCGCTCGGTTAGCGTGGCGACCATCGGTGCGGCGGCGGGGTCGTCTATGTCTCGAACGACCTCAATCAATTTGCTGATTTCCATTTTTGAGAGATCGGCGATGTTGTAGCCGTTTATCTTGCACGATAGCGCCGCCGGACTCAGCCGCGCGCCCTTGCACAGCGTACACGGACCGTAGGTGATGTATGGCGCGACCTGCTTTTGTGTGCGCTCGCCGTACGTTTTTAAGTCTTTGGTGATGTACTTGCGCGTGAACTTATCGAGTATGCCTTCAACGGTCAGGTTAATTTCCTTGTTGCCCATCTGCGTCTTGACCTTGAACGGCTCACTATGAAGCAGGATTTGCATTTCTTCGTCGGTGTAATCGTCCAGTTTCTTGTCATTATCGAATAAGCCGGAATTCGTGATGAGCGACCAATCCCAACTGTCGAGCTTATAATCTGGATACAAAATTGCGCCTTCATTCAGCGATTTCGACGTATCCAGAAACATCTCCATATCCACGCCCATTTTGCGCCCGATGCCGTTACATTCCGGGCACATCCCCTGTGGATCATTAAACGAAAAAACATTCGTATGACCCACATGCGGTTGACCAACGCGAGAAAATAGCAAGCGCAACACCGGCGAAATATCGGTGATCGTCCCCATTGTGGAGTGTGACCCGCCACCCAATCGTTTCTGATCCACCACAATCGGCATACTCAAATTCTGGATCGAATCGGCTTCTGGCTGAGAATAGCGGGGCAGAAAATTGCGGACGAACATGCTAAAGTTTTCATTTAAGAGGCGCTGTCCCTCGGTGGCAATCGTATCGAACACAATCGACGATTTGCCCGAACCGGAGACTCCGGTGAAGATCGTAATTTTCCGTTTGGGAATGCTCAACGAGACATCTTTGAGGTTATTTTCCCGCGCACCGCGAATCTCAATATATTCTTGAAACACAGTTTCCCCGATCTCTGAATAGTGAATAACAGGTGTGCTATAGCAGAACAAATGTATGAATATTCGCGGATTCTGTCAAGTGGTAAGTCCCGGAGATGTGAAGAAATCTTAACAATTGAAGATGTGATAAGAGGTCTTAAAAGTTCACAAAGGGCAAATCGAATTTTAGCCAAAATGCTCGAAAAATACGCCTATTTAGCCTTTTGCAAACGTTGAAAAGCGCGCATCCGGTAAACTGAGTAGTTTATCCACGAAGCGATCCCATCCGGCGAGCATCTCGTCCCACTCGCCGTTCCAATCGTAGAAAAATGTCCAGTAATGATTGGTCACGATCAGCAGGTCGTTCTCGTCGAGTCTCTGCATTGCCAGTTCTTCACACTGAATAGGGGGCGCATGATGACTGAAAAAGTACTCGTCACCCGCATAAAGTTTGTTGCCCGCATCCATCACCTGCTTCTGATTATTTTGAACGTCAATGATTCCAGCGCCAAGCAGACTCGTGCTATTGGTCGGCACGTTGTACCCGCGCTCGGTGATGAGTTCAAAGGCAGTGGGGGAGATGCGGTCATACGGTGCAATGAACGTTTTGATGCGTGCATAGGGAAATGTTTGCTGGAGTTCACGTTTGCCCGTGTCTAATTTCTGCGCGATCAGCTTGGGCGATTCCTGCTCGAATTCGTAATAATCATGGTTGTAGCCGTGCAAGCAAATTTCCACCAGACCCTGTTTCACTTTGTCGTTGAGGAATTGGCAGATTTCCGCGTTCTCCCAGAGGGCAAACTCGCGGGATTGCCCACGAAATTGTGGCGGGATGCCCGGATCATACGGCTGACCGTCCCGATGCAACACGCGCACATCGCTACGCGGGGCAGGGATTACCGCCAGATTGACCGGAATACCGGCTTGCCATAAGGTGCCGTAAATGCGTTCTAACTGTGCAGGCGAGGTGAAAAAACTGGTGTCATCGTCGCGCAAGAAAATTGTTTTGCTTGAAGCCATAACGGGTTAGGAACTCTTCATCGGGTGACTGGTGTTGTTTAGATAACGTCAATTCTGGATAAGCAAACGATCATAAATGACAGTCGTTTTGCGGCAAAATACCTTGACTATCGGAGCTTTTGGCTCTTAGCTTTTAGCAAAAGCATTATTCTCTTAAACTAAAAGCCAAAAGCTAACGGCTAAAAGCTATTTTTAACAAAAGTTCGCCTTAAACAGAATTCAGGTTAGATAACAACACAACGAAATTAAATTACAACCTAAATTTAGGAGACTTGAGTGTATCCTCATCGGTGACAATCACAAAGTTACAATTTCGTACATGGGTTACCGGATAGTCGTCGCCGACACTTCCGAGCAACGCTAACCGGAGCACCGTGTTCGCCCAATCCAGTGCGATGCCGTTCCTGCAATACAGCCGAATTTGGCGTGATGCGAGGATTTCTTTCATGCCGAGCGTATAAGCATAACGCGGGAAATTTTCAAGATCACCGCCCACTTCACTGCGAATGGCGTTGATTGTCACCGTAAACTCGTTCAGCCACACCTTGCGCGTGCCAAGTTCGCTCACGCCGCTTTCCGGCTCATTGAACGCCAGATGCCCATGAATGCCGATGCCGCCATAACAGGTGTGGATGCCTCCAAGATTGTCAATCATCGCCGGAATGTGCTGGAAATTATGCGCATCGGGGAAAATGATCTGCTCACGATTCAAGCCACAACCTTCTGGCAAATGCGCGAAAAATAACTGTTCCGCCACGCCTTTAAAGCTCAGCGGGTGGATGGCTGGCACGGCATTGCCCGCGTCGTCGCAATATTCATCCATGAAGAAAAACCAGCAATTCGCCAGCGACAACTCCTCATCCGCGATGATCCGTGCCAGCATCGAATACTGTCCGGTGGGTCCGACGGGCAAGATCAACCGCAACGGGTCGCCGGTTTGATGGTCTGCGATCTCATCCGCGATATCCCGTGCCATACGCTCATGCAACGCGTCAATATCCGGCAAAACGATCAAATGGTCGCCTGCTCTGGCGCGTACCTCTTGCGGAGTCAGCGCCAGCAGATCACGAATTTCCTGTTTACGGTTCGGTACGGTTGGTATCATCATTAACCCGCTGTGGTCGTCACGCCACGCGCACAGGTCGCGCCACGTTCCGGCGTGGTGGGTCCCTGTTCAAATTCGTCAATGAAGTCCATCAAAGCCGGATCGTCCGCACTCTGGAGCTTGAGTTGATACCCCCATGCCGAAACTATAATCGGGCTATCAATCCCCGGATAGGGGCTAACCATCCGATGGGTGCTCTGCGCCACGATGCTTTCCAGAAAAATCACATCTTCACGCGGCAAATCTGGCTGATACGTAATCCAGACAGCACCATGTTCCAGCGAATGCACAGCATATTCATCGGTGATCGGTTGGTTATAAACACCGCACGTCTGCCAATTCGCAAAATGCGGACCGCCCACCGGAGGAATGACTTCGTAATTTACCGGAGAATCAACGTGGGCTTGAGAAAGGTTCGCATACGCCACCACACCCTCAGTAGACACCACATCGGGGCTATTTTGCTGGTTCGCGTTGAATGCGATTACCGCAATAACAACAACTGTCAAAACAACAAGAGCACCGATAATCATGCGCTCGGTGGTCAGCCATTCTGGACGACCTGAACTATTACGGGTCGGTTTTTGGGATGTGCTCCGCCGTTTACGTGGTGTTTCAGGGGAATTATTATCAGCCATGAAGTCGTCCTTAACTCACACAATAGAAAGAGTGCAATTCGATTTAGAAGAGCGTATTGTAACGCGAACTCCCGCGCCTTTCACGGTGCATTTCTCACAATGTGCGAATATAGGTACAATGAGCAGTCATAATGCGTTCGTTATTAACACCGATCTAAACGAGTTAGCTAAGAATTCACCACAGAGCAGGACGGAAAAATTCCCCTTTGTGCTTTCGTGTCCTCGTGGCTTTGTGTTACGCTTTTTCTTTATCATCTAAAATCTTTGATTTATCGTCTATCATCATACATCTAGTACCTTCACTTAAAGGAGCACCCACCGTTGAAATCCATCACCATCAAATCCATCAACCTGCATACCATCGCCATCCCGTTTGTTGAGCCACTCCGCACCAGCTTTGGCGAAGATGCTGAAAAAGCCGCAGTGATCGTCGAGGTAATCACCGAAGAAGGCGTGACCGGATGGGGCGAGTCCTCAGTTGAACTCGCGCCCGGTTATGGTGCAGAAACCATCGCCACCGCCGAGCATATCCTGAGCAATTTCGTCCTACCAAATTTGATTGGCAAAACTATCAGCAGTCCCACCGAAGTCCCCGCTTTGATCGACTCCGTGCGCGGCAACCATCACGCCAAAGCCGGTGCGGAAACGGCAATCTGGGATGCGCTGGCGAAAATCAACGATCTGCGCCTGACCGATTATTTCGCCTCATTTTTGCCGGACGGTCACGCCTCACGCAATAAAGCCACCGTCGGCGTGAGCATCGGCATTCAACCCGATGTGGACGCGACATTGGCGATCATCAACAAGCGTTTGGCGCAGGGTTATACGCGCATCAAGCTCAAAATTCAGCGTGGATGGGATGTCGAATTGGCGCGGGGCGTGCGGGAGGCTCTGCCGGATATTACGCTCATGCTGGATGCCAACAGCGCCTATACACTCGCCGATGCCGAGCACCTCAAGCAGTTGGATGCCTTTAATCTGCTGATGATCGAGCAACCGCTAGCGTACTACGACATTTATGAGCACAGCCAATTGCAACCGCAACTCACCACGCCCATCTGCCTCGATGAAAGTGTGAAATCGGTCAACGATATGCGTCTGGCGTTGACCGTCGGCGCGTGCAAAATCCTCAACCTCAAACCGGCACGGGTAGGGGGATACTGTGAAAGCCTCGAAATTTACAAATTATGCGTGCAGACGGATACGCCGTTGTGGATCGGCGGGATGCTGGAAACCGGAATCGGGCGGGCGGCGAATGTCTCGTTCGCATCGCTCCCCGGTGTGACCTTGCCCTGTGATATTTCTGCGACGGATCGTTACTTTAAAGAGGACATCACCGAGCCACCCTTCACGCTCAATCCCGATAGCACGATTGATGTGCCGCATGGAACAGGCATTGGCGTGGAAGTCATCCGCGAACGCCTCGACGAAGCCAAAGCCCTCTGGCAGGAAATTAATCCGTATAAGTCGTAAAATCGTCTATAATATGCTATTTTAGTTCTTTAAAGGTCATAAAGGGTGAAAATAATGGACGAAGCCGCACAATATAATATCGCACGCTGGCAAGCGTTGAACGATGCGAATGCGCTATTCACGCGCCCGTACAGGGAAATGACCCTCGAACAGGCACAAGAACGCCTCGCAATGTACGGACTTCCACAGGACATACGTGGGAAAAAGATTCTGGCGTTAGCAGGCGGTGGCGGTCAACAATCAGTGGTGTTTAGCCTACTCGGAGCGGAAGTTACGATTGTTGATCTCTCGGAGGCACAACTCCAACGTGACCGTGCGATGGCGGCGCATCACAACATCCGACCAACATTGATTCAGGGCGACATCCGCAATTTATCAATGCTCCCCACCGGGCATTTTGACATCGTACAGCAGGCATATTCACTTAATTTTGTCCCGGACATTGCGACCGTGTTCGAGCAAATCACCCGCGTGCTCGTCACTGGAGGATTGTATGACACCTTATTCGCCAACCCGTTTGCGGCGGGCGTGCGTCACCGTGATTGGGACGGCTCCGGTTATCCCATCCGCCAACCTTATATTGATGGTGAAAAGATCACCTCTCGCGATGAAGATTGGGTCTACGATCAGTCGCAATTTGACGTGCCTCCTGTCGTTGAGTATCGTCACACACTTGGTAAAATTGTAGAGAAGCTCACCAGCAACGGATTTATCATCACCCGACTGATCGAAGTTGGCGCATACGAACATAACGCAAATGCCGACCCCGCAACTTGGGAGCATTTCAGCGCCTTTCTTCCCCCATGGCTCAGTTTGCAGGCGCGTTATCAACAGCTATAATCAACACTCTATTTCCCTCAACAAATCCGAACAATTCTCTCATCTAAATGTAGACAATTTAAGAACATTTGTGCTATGATTAGCCTAAATCCGAAACGCCTGTTAAAGTGAATATTGAAGGAGAAACTTGCCCATGACCGCCAACAATAATTCGCCCATATTTTATGATCGCATGATGGAAAAATGGCTCGGTAAACGCACGCTCAATGGCGCTGAAGTGTTAGGTGTGGTGTTCATTCCGCGTCAGGTTGCGGTCTATCAATACGCCGCAGTTGATGCCCTCTATGGCATGATCGATATCAAACAGGCGGCACGCGATGTCAGCATGGCGATGGATGCCCTCGATGATGCCGGACAAATTAATGAAGATGACCCGGTCATGATCTTCACCCACGATGATCTTGAAATCCTCGCCCTCAACGATGATCTTGTACAGATGATTCTGTTCTGCAAGCCCGATCCACTGGCGGCACGCATAAAGGAATTACAACTCGCATTCGACGTATACAACCCCACCCACGACGATCCACCATTTTCGTTGAGCTAATGTTCTGCGCTGAAAGATAAAAAGGCGACATTTCGGTGTCGCCGTTGCGTCTATCGCAAAACGTTAATCCGCCCCAATGCTTGTAGACAGTGGCAACGAGACAATGATCGTCGTGCCTTCGCCAACCTCACTTTTTACCGTGATGTCCCCGCCATGCAAATTGACGATCTTCTTCACCTTATACAAGCCCAGACCTGCACCGGAGCCATTCGAGGTTCTGGCTTCATTACCTTTATAGAACAAATCAAAAATGTGCTTCAGCGACTCCGGTGCAATACCATCGCCGTTGTCGTAGATTTCTATAATTGCTAGATCATCCCGCGTCGTCAAATTGATCTCTAGCTGTACAGTTTTCGTATTGGTGTGGAGTACCGCATTTTCCAGTAGGGCATATAGGGCTTCCCGCAGTTGATCCCCGTCCCCATAGACGTGCATTTCCGTCATTGACTCCTCGTGTCTAAATTCCGGCATCATGTGATGCTTTGTAGTCAGGATGTCGATGGCTTTACCAATAACGCTACGAATATTCACCTGACGAAAATCAACCGATTTCCGCGTATAAATCTCCCCAACCACCATAAATTGATCCAGCACTTTAACAATTTGCTGAACACTATCCTGCATATGATTGAGGCGTTCCTTCACTTTCTCAGGGTCTGTTGTGCGCCGAATTAAGTCGATATTCGTCTGGAACGAGGTTAATGGGGTTCGTATTTCATGCGATGTATTGCGGATAAATTCACTCATCAGGCGGATTTGCCCTTCTTCCTCCATAATCTTGAGATCTTGCTCAAGTTGGCGCTTTACGGCGGTCACATCGCGGATAATGCCGAGTACCTGCGTCACCGTACCGGACTCGTCGCGCAAAAAGGGCTGATTTAAACTATTCGCCCATGACCAATCCACCGTATCGTTAAATCTGAATCGATATTCAAACACAGTCGCTTCATCTACTTTAGAATTTTCCAGTTCATGTAATGCTTCATACAATGGGTCAAAATCTTCTACATGAATACATGCTTTCGGAAACAACGACGTAATGTAATCGCCATCGTTGACCGTGCCTCCCGCCAAATCTGCTATTTCGCGGTTCGTATAGCTAACACGTTGCGTGGCGACATCATAAATATAGATTAACACGGGTAAATTAATCATGACTTCGCTGATGAAGTGCTCACGCTGTCGCAAAACACGTTCGGTATTCTGAAGTTCAAGGACTTTTCCGCGCAGTTCAATTTCGGTAATGACTGCGGCAGTCAGATCAATAACAATGGCGACCTCCTCATCCGTCCAATGCCGCGGTTGATGGTCGATCACACAAAATGACCCCAGCACCGTGCCATCAGAAAGGGTTAAGGGAATACCTAAATAGGCGACCACTCCCAGATCATCAATAGATAAATTATCGAATACCAATGGATGCTGACGGGCATCATCTACAATGAGCGGTACCGCATTCACAACCGTGTGCTGACAAAATGAATGTGACAGCGGTGTTTCTCTGGTAGTCGCATACGGTTCGGGTAAGCCAATCTGACTTTTGAAAAATTGTCGATTTTCGTCAACAAGCGTCACAGTAGATACGGGAACATTCAAAATACGGGTTGCCAGGCTGGTCAGGCGATCAAACGCCGGGTCAGCAGGCGTGTCTAATATGCACAGTTTTCTAAGCGTATTGATCCGATTACTATCGATAATCAGGTTGTGATCTGCATTTGGCATGGGGAATAATTGATTTCTGATTTAGTTTACAACGTCATTATAATCCTACTTCTGTTAGTGAACCATTAAAATTGTTCCTACAAGCGCTGTATTTATCGCGCATAGACGTGTTTCTCCCCGTTACGACTCTTATGGTATACTACGCACTCTCCAATTCATGTTCGGCTAGGGTTCCGGTGGAGCACGTTTCCACGTCCGTGACCGAGCGCCGTGTAAAACCGATGTTGAATCATATCTCCGGTAGACACCTGAAGAACTAAAAGATCAGGGGGGATGAATTGGTGTGTTTGCTCACGCCAATTGAAAGGTCTCCACCCAACCCTCATGACAACTTCAGCCATTGCTTTAGTCTTACTTTCTGCGCTCTTACATGCCCTGTGGAACACGATTGCTAAACGGGCTACCGGTGGCGCGGTTTTCATCTGGATGTTCAGTCTCGTGGAATTCGTGTTGTTGCTCCCTGCCGCCGTCTTTTTGCTTATTCAGGGTGAAGTTACGCTCAACTCGACGGTGCTCGTCGCGACGATTGGCAGTGGATGTTTGCATACTGCCTATTTTCTGTTGCTCAGTAAAGGCTATCAGGTCGGGGATTTGTCCGTCGTCTATCCGTTGGCGCGGGCAATTGGACCATTTATCGCCACCTTCGCCGCGATTCTGCTCTTTAGTGAACGCCCAACCGTGCAGGCGTTCATCGGTGGGATGTTGATTTGCGGTGGCGTATTTTATCTGACGGGTGATCCACGTAAATTGAGAAATCATGACGCGTTACCGGGCATCATCTTCGCCGGACTGACCGGACTTGCGATTGCTGGCTATACCATCTGGGATGCCCGCTCGGTGAGCGATGTGCTGATTCCACCGCTTTTTTACCTGTGGGCGATCAGTTCCATCCGTGCCCTGATATTCACCCCCTATATTATTACACTGGCGAATGTGCTCCCGGAAATCCGCGCTATCTGGACGAAAGACAAATACCGTGCGCTGGTCGTCGGCGTGTTTAGTCCTGCGTCTTACCTGTTGATTCTCGTCGCGCTGACGTTTAGTCCGGTGAGCTATGTTGCACCGTTGCGCGTGGTGAGCACCTTAATTGGTGTGATGATCGGGGTGCGTTTTCTGGGCGAAGGCGATGCCCGGCGACGGTTGGGCGCGGCAAGTGTGATGGTGCTCGGCGTGTTTATGCTGGCGCTTGGGTAAGGCAGGTTGGGTGTATTTAAGATTATTGGCAGTTTCCCTCTATCCCCCCGCTCTTTCTCCCACAAGTGGAGAAAGGGAGCTTTTGAAGTCCCCCTCTAGCCCTTGTGGGAGAGGGGGATTTAGGGGGTGAGGGCTTACTCAAGAATTCACCGTTGCCAAGATATTGAATTGCACCCAAGCAGGTTGATAACCTTTAACACACCAATTGAGAAAACATCTTATAATAGATGTGACGAACTATTTCGCGGAATCAGCAGGATTTAGGCTCATCTCTTATGACAAAAATTTATCGAATCGTATTTACCAGTTCTCTCATTTTAATTTGTTTATTGGTTGCAGGTGTTGTTTACGCCGTCAGTGGCACTGTTTCCACTGGAGTCAATTCAATGGGCGGGTGTGAAGGAATCTTTTTTAACGTCACTGCCGGCGCGGAACCCATTATGATTACCGGCTTTGAGCACAATGTCGTTGGAAACACAACCGTACAGGTCTACTATAAACCGGGATCATATCAGGGATCAGAACTTAATTCTGGCGCATGGTCATCGCTGGGTGCGCAGGCGGTCACCGGTGGCACAGGGCCAAATCAAATGCTTACGCCTATCGCCATTGGCGGATTGGTGATTCCGGCGGGTCAGACCTATGGCGTGCTTCTTTACACCGGCTATGATGATGCTGGCGCAGGGGCGACGATTGCGACCCGCTATGCCAACGGCAACGGTAATTTTTCGGATGCGAACGTCTCGGTATCGACGGGAACGGCGAGTTGTTCGATTGATTTTGGTGGCGGGTTCCCTCGCGTGGATAACAATCCCTTCAACGGCACCAACGCTAACCGTATATGGCACGGCTCATTATCTTACACAACCGATTTAACGACTGCCGGAAGACAAGCCATTCTTGATGGACGCATCAATCGCTACGATTATGCCGCGCCGATGGGTGTTTATCCGCATTCAGTGAATGGCAATATTGGTTTGAGCGTTTACGATGCCTATACGACGAGAAACGAACCCAATGAATTACTCGTGGTCAGCGCCGCGCAGATCGCCGCCGTGCCAGAATTCCCGGAAGTAAATACACTTATCGCCGCCAGTGCCGATGGACGTGTGTCTGTGTATCGCTTGACGGATGGACTTTTTCAGGTACAGGGTCCCACCTATAACGGCAAAGAATACGTCCTGCAATTCGACGTGATTCAATCCGGCATCCCGTACACGTCCTACGAAGTCGATTAATGACAACATTTAGCGGGTTGGGCGGTGATCTGGCTACTCCTATACCGTTTCACCGCTCATCCGCTTCTAAGTTGTTCTCATGTTTGTCTCATATCAGACCTTTATGAGACTCACATCACTGTGTTATTTTAAATATTAATTCATACCACATAACACAGGACATTATGAAACTCAAAACACTCTTTCGCCCCTTTATTTTGACCTATGAATTTCTGCACATCATCTTTCGTCGCCTTCGTAAACAGGGCTTACGCACCACCTTACAATGGCTTCATGCCGTCGGGTTGCCATTTCTCACCGGACGCATGACCCTGCGCTACAGTCAGATTTTGCCCAAACTTTATCTGGGTCCGCAATATGGTGTGTTGGGTAAAAAGACGCTGGAAGAAGCCGGAGTCAGCGCGTCTATGAGTTTACGATCTGAATACAACGATCAGGATTTTGGTCTATCATTCCCTGAATATAGTTATCTGCCGACGGTTGATAACACCGCGCCGAGCCTCGAACATCTCGATCAAGGTGTGGCGTTCATCAAGCGCATGTTAGACGATGATCGGGCGGTTTATGTGCATTGTGGGAGTGGGGTGGGGCGTGCGCCGACTGCGGTGGCGGCATATTTGATCGCAGAAAAAGGCATGACTGTCGAGGAAGCGATCAAGACCATCAAAGACTCGCGCCCGTTTATTCGCGTTCTGCCACCACAGATCGAACGCCTGCACGAATATAAAGAACACATCAAATATGCTGACCCTGAAGAGGCGCTCGATGAAGCTGTTATCGAGCCTTTGCCGTCTGACGGATAATCATTTTCAGTTCGTCAATCGCGTAAGGTGGACTTCGCCGATGGAGCATCGCATGGCAATTCGGGCAGACCGGACGCAAATCCGCGATAGGATCAAGCGGAATGCCGTCGTCATCACGATACGCCAGCGGAATGAGGTGATGGACGTGCATAAACCCCGCCCCGATTGCGCCATACATCATCGTAAAATCAAACCCGCACGCCGCACACACCGCGCCATAATGTGCCAAACAGGTTGCCCGCAACATCTCGTCGCGCTCATACGCATAGCTGGTCGGCTCGTCGCCCGTTTTCATCACTTTTCTCAGCGGATCGCCCACATCACGCAGATGCTCCGCCCATGCGTTTTCCAGCAGACTTGCCGTGTCATCGGGAATGGTCACGCCGGAGCGTTGCGGATACCACGCAAAATCTGTTTCAATCGGGCTAGGGTCTAGCAAGGGTTGCATCAGCGGATTGAGCAAAATATCCGGCTCGAATTCGATAAATAGCGCGGTGGGGCTGTTGCTCTCATCGTTCCAATGGCGACCTTCTACCGCTTCACCCGTCACCCAACCGGATGCCATAATGTGCGATGGTTTCTTACGCGACCCTACGCGCATCATAAACACACGATCATTGACCTCGATGCGTTGTGTCGTGCTACAATTCCACTCGATACGCGGGCGATGTCCCAGAAAGACCGCTTCCCAATCTTCTTGAAAGCCCTTCCAGTTGAATTTGCGTGGATTCCATGTAAGCAGGTAGGTTTTGTGTGGCACAGATCGCTTCCTTTTTGGTGCACGGCATGATGCAATTAAACGCGGCACACCGTTTATACCACTAAACCCGCCTGACTCATAACCGTAACGGGCTAATTCGGCAAAGCATCAAGAAAATGCGTGCACAGCATGGGGCAAAGATACGCGCACAACCTGATCTATTTCGTAAAATGTGTGGGCGTTTATGCGGGCAACGAGCGGCGTGCCGTTTTCAAGCAGGATGCCCAAGCGCTGGTCATGTCCGTAATAATCTATCCATTGAACCGACGCAGAAATACCCGTGTCGGATGTGCCGCCTTGTATATGTAACATCTCAGGGCGTATCACCAATTCGACCTGTCCGTGTGCCGTTCTCTGCAATTTGGTTTGACCAAATATCGAGGTAGCGGTGTCTCCATGGGCTTCTGCGGGGATAAAGTTGGCTTCGCCCACAAAGTCCGCAACATCACGGTTTATCGGTTGCGCGTAAATTTCGTGCGGTGTGCCGATTTGAAAGACGCGCCCGTCAAACATGACCGCAATCTGGTCGGACAAGCTCAAGGCTTCTTCTTGATCGTGCGTTACAAAAACACAGGTGATTCCGGTTTCTTTAAGGATGTTTTTTACGTCTCTACGCACTTGAGCGCGTAAGGTCGCATCTAAATTAGAAAAAGGCTCATCGAGCAAAAGCACACGCGGTTGCGGGGCTAATGCCCGTGCCAGCGCCACCCGTTGTTGCTGTCCGCCGGAAAGTTGATGGGGCATCCGGTCAGTTAGCCCATCCAACCCCAATAGGCGAAGCAAATGGGCGATTTGATCGGCTTTCTGGTGTTTGTTACCCTGCAATCCGAACGCGATATTTTCACCCACGTTGATATGCGGAAACAGTGCGTATTCCTGAAACACCATCCCAACGCGCCGTTTTTCTATCGGCAAGTCGGTGATATCAGTCTGATGAACGCTGATTTTTCCACTATCGGGCGTTTCAAATCCGGCGATGAGGCGCAAGGTGGTTGTTTTGCCGCATCCGCTGGGACCCAATAGCGTCAGAAATCCGCCATTGTGAATACGCAACGACGCGTCTTTGACTGCCGCTGTGCCGTCAAATTGTTTTGTGAGATGGGTGCATTCAAGTGCATAGAACATGGTTGTTTTGTCATGATAGTCGTTGATAAATAGCTCACTCAGTTAAATGGCGTTCGTTGACTGACGTTCGCGCCCGATAATCAGCCATAATGATACCGCTGATATAGTGACGAGGACGAGTCCGGGTAGACCGATGAGCACAAATTGCGCTTCTGTGTGGACAGACCAGATGCGGGTCGCCAGTGTGCGGAAGCCGAGTGGGGCGAGAATCAGCGTTGTGGGCAACTCTTTCATCACACTCAGAAAAACGAGCACACCCCCGCTAATGACCCCTGTACGAACCAACGGGAAGGTAATGCGCCACGCAACCTGATGCGGTTTCATGCCCAGACTGCGCGCCGCTTCTTCATAACAGGGATTAACCTGTGTGAGCGCACTACGGGTTGCGCCAACGCTGAACGGCAAATAACGAATGCCGTAACCCATGATGAGAATGGGCATGGTCTGATATAAACCGGGCAGATAGCGGATGCCGAAGAAAACAAGCGCCAGACCGATCACGATCCCCGGTAACACGTTGCCGATATACGACATACTCACAAGCGTTCGACTAAAGCGACTTTTCGCCCGTGCCGAGAGCATTCCCAGAGGCATCGCCGCCACAGCAACCACCAGCGCCGCGATAAAACTCACATATACGGCATTGGTCGCGATATTTGTCATACTTACCGGCACGCTTTCGACCATCACACGTCCGGTGAGCCACCACAGCATCACCCCAACCGGAATAATAACACCCAGTATGATGGGTGTGGCGACAAACAGCAGGGCAGGAATGCGCCAGCGATTTAGATTGATCTGTTTTATCTGTCGCTGTGCGCCGACACCCACCCGATAATTTTTCGTATTGCGTGAATAATAGCGTTCAAGTAGCAGTAAGGTGAGCGTTAAGGCGATGAGCACCAACGCCAGAATTGCGGCACGTTCGCGGTTAAAAGAACTGGTATATTGCAGGTAAATAGCACGGGTAAAAACGTTGTAGCGCATCATGGCAACAGCGCCAAAATCACTCAGCGAATAGAGCGCGGCAAGCAGTGTTCCGCCAGCAATCGCGGGGCGAAGTTGTGGCAATGTCACCCGCATAAACACCCGCCAGCGGCTGAGACCTAAACTGTGGGCGGCTTCTTCTAGTGCAGGGTCAAGATTGAGTAATGCGGCACGGACGGGTAAGACCACATACGGATAGGTGAAGAGTGTAATTGCCAACCATGCCCCGAAAAATCCATAAATTTCCGGCAATTCGGTAATGCCAAATGGAGCCAGCCAACCCTGTAATATCCCTTTGGGACCTAGCACAGCGATAAACGTTACAGTGCTCAGATAAGACGGGACGACCATCGGGAGCAACCCCAACACCAACCACACTTTGCGATAGGGGAGGTTTGTTCTGGTGGTTAACCAAGCGAACGGCACGCCAATGAGGGCGGCAGAGAGTGATACAGCGACCATCAACTTGATGCTGTTAAAGATAATATTGATCGTCCGTTCCCTGAACAGATATTCAATACCTGCTTCGCCCGCACCAAGCGCCCGCATTATCAAGAAGGCAACCGGCAAGAGCGCCAGCAGAACAATCAAAATTGAAATGCCATACAAAAACGAAAAACGTGGCATCTTCCACGTTGAATTGGGGAATGAACCAAATAGAGATGTCTGCTTAATTGATGATCGAATCGTGTCTTGCATAAATACCCTTAACAATAAATCACGTTTATGCTCTGCCTTTATCGCCCACCGCCACGCACAATCGGTTGGTGGGCTAGAGGACACACTGTTGACAATGTGTCCTCAGAATGGGTGCGCGATGTTAGTCTAGTGCACCGCTAATTTCGATTAATTCCAGTGTGCCTTCCAGATCATCAATATCTGTCAGGTTGATGTCCGGCGTTTGAATTTCCGCGAGTGGGGTCAATAATTCGTTGATGGCGATGCCCTCAATCACCGGATATTCAAAGGTGCTATCTGCAAAATATTGCTGGGCATTGTCGCCGAGCAAATAGAGCACCAACCGTTGTGCTAATCCTTTTTGGTCGGAGCTTTCCAGCACACCTGCACCTGCAATATTCACGAGCGCGCCGACATCTCCGCCCGGAAAGTAGTAATTGCGGGTGGTGATGGACGGGTCTTCTGCTAAAAAGCGGAAAAGATAATAATGATTCACGAGTCCGACAGGAACTTCACCATTGATGACGGCTTGCACAATCGGTGTATTGCCATCAAACGTCACAGAATCATTAGCGACCATATCTTCTAGCCATGTTTGGGCAGTTTCTTCACCGAGCAAAAGGCGCATCGCCGTAATCTGTGATTGAAATGACCCGTTGGTGGGTGCCCAGCCAACTTGCCCCCGCCATGCTTCGTTTGTGAGGTCTAGTAATGATTCCGGCAATTCCAAGCCGGCTTCTGCCAATGCCTCAGGATTATAAACCAGCACACGGGCACGGGCGGAAAGCGCCACCCAATAGGCATCCGGTGAAATAAACGGGGCATCTACGCGCTCAACAATATCTGAGGGCAGGGTGGATAATAACCCCGCGCTCGCCAGCGCACCCAGCGCACCCGCATCTTGAGCAATGTAAACATCTGCCGGGGAATTGTTGCCCTCTTCCAATATCTGGTTGGCTACGCCTGCGGTGTCTCCATAAAGCACTTCAATTTGAACACCTGTCTCTGCGGTGAATTGCTCCAAAATCGGACCGATCAGGCTTTCACTTCTTCCTGAGTAGACGGTCAGCACTTCGGTGCTATCTTGCGCAATTGCGGGCGCGATTCCGATTGTCAACAGCATCACCAACGAGAACAACAACATCCAACGACTATAAAAACGCATGTAAAACTCCTTAAATTGTGCCGATAAATACTACTTAAATGCGGTATGGTTGATTTCGATGTATAGTATTTACCAATCAAGATGAAAGTGTTCAATACATTCTGTTTAGCGGCATTTGTATTGAACACTTTCTATTTATACTGGTTACACCGCAAGATTTCCACGCATCGGGTTAATGCAATCATAAGCGCAGAAAAAAAAGAAGTTTGCACCCGATGGTGAAATTATGCACAGAGTGGTGAGAAAAAATTTACCGTCGGTTAAACTGCAACTTTCTCCAATGCGAATTCCCCTAATTACTGGCTTTTAACGTATTCTGATACCAACCATCAGAATACCGGAATTGGCTTATTGAAACACCGGATTGTCCTATCCAGATACCGCACGCTTGTTAGGTGACGGCAATACATAAATCCCGTATGATGTAATCATTTGGCAAAGTCTAATTTAAGGGAAAATCGCATGACTCCGCATAATCGTGTTTCACTTGATCCCGCTAACTGGGAAGATTTCCGCGCCAGCGCCCACACCATGCTAGATGATATGATCGACAACATGCGTACCGTGCGTGACCGTCCGGTCTGGCAACCGATGCCTGACGAGATTCGAGCGGAATTCACGTCCCCCATGCCTGAATCAGGTAGTGAATTGAACGCCGTTTATGATGAATTCACACGCACCATCCTGACCTATCCACTGGGGAATACACACCCGCGTTTCTGGGCATGGGTCATCGGGAGCGGTGTGCCGGTGGGCGTTCTGGCAGAATTACTCGCCAGTACGATGAACCCGAATGCAGGCGGCGGCGACCATAGCGCCAACGAAGTGGAGAAGCAAGTCATCAACTGGAGCAAGCAGATGTTTGGTTTTCCAGAGGATGCCAGCGGATTGCTCGTCAGCGGTGGGTCGATGGCGAATTTTGTGGGCTTGGCGGTGGCACGGCATAACAAAGCGCCCTACGATGTGCGTGCGGAAGGCGTGCAGGGGCAGGCGGTGAAGATGATTTTTTACGCCTCGGAACAATTGCATAGTTCCGTGACGAAGGCGCTTCAATTGCTCGGCATCGGCAAGGCAGGCTTGCGGCTCATTCCTACAAATGACCAATTTGAAATTGATGTTGACGCGTTGGAAGCACAAATTCATGCTGATAAGACCGCCGGACAGTTGCCTGTGTGCGTGGTCGGTAGCCTCGGCACGGTCAATACGGGTGCGGTGGATGATCTGCAAGCCTTACGCGACCTCACCCTAAAACACGATATGTGGTTGCACATTGACGGTGCATTCGGTGCGATGGCAGTTCTCGCGCCACAATTTGAGCAGTTACGCACTGTTGTCGGGCAAGCCGATTCGCTGGCTTTCGACTTTCATAAGTGGCTCTATATTCCCTATGAAGCGGGCTGTGCATTAGTTCGCAACCATGAGGAACACATTGCCACCTTCGCAGAAAATCCCGCCTATCTTGCCCATCAACCACGCGGGGCGGCAAGCGGTCAAGACTGGTTCACCGATTACGGTTTGCAATTGTCGCGCGGGTTCAAGGCGCTCAAAATTTGGTTTGCATTGAAGGTGCATGGCATGGAGGATTTTCGCCAGAGCATCCAGCAAAATATGGATCATGCCGCCTATCTCGCTGAGATCGTGAGCGCACATCCTGATCTGGAATTGGTCGCGCCGGTTCCGATGAACATTGTGTGCTTCCGCTATGTGGTGGCAAAATTGACTGACTCTGAATTGGATGCGCTCAACAAAGAGATTCTGTTCCGCATTCAAGAAGCCGGAATCGCCGTTCCCTCATACACCACCATCAACGAGCGTTTTGCCATCCGCTGTGCCATTACCAATCATCGCTCCACATTCGAGGACTTTGCTCTGCTGGTGGAGACTGTACTTCAATTTGGTCAGACTATTCTCGCGGAAAACGTGGCAGGGTAGATGATTTTGAAGGATTAGGGCGACCTGAGTATTCAAAAAATAAACAGGTCGTCCCTATAACCTTTATCTTTTCACCAAAGATTGCACTTATTTCTGCACAGCATCCAATTTAACTTCCGGCACAAGTTCAGTGAGTTCGCCACTCTGCACATCATAAATATAGCCGGTGACAGATACATTTTTCGGCACACACGACGATTGTTTTAGGCGTTCAATATCATCGTTGATCGCCTGCGTGTGATCGCTGATGCCGAGTGTTTGTAATTCCGCATCATCCATGTTCAATTGCCCCGTTAGAAGTGCGCGGAACTCCGGCGTGGCGAGCCGTTCATAGCCGCAATTGGTGTGGTGAATAATCGCCACCGAAATGCCACCGAAGTCGTCGCCTTGAATTTGCTTCACCAGCATGAACAGCACCGCAATCTGAATTTCGACATCGCGTGTTATCCGTGCGCCGCCGGTACGTAGCACAGGGGAATCGCCAAGCTGTAGCCCCAGAAAATGCGCCGGATCAACGCGTGCGTCCATGCAGGTCAGTACCAACGTTGGAATGCGCGGACTGGTAGGAAGGTTTCCTTTATAATTTTCGGTAAAAGCATGGTTACGATTTATCAACGTTGAAAAATCTGGCATTGGTAAATGTCCTAGTGTGATCCCTGTGTGACATACAATATAACGCATTCTGCGCGTGAGTCTAAATGTGTTGGAAGTTATCTACCTAGGCAAGACCTTCTAGCGCCAGCAGACCCGCGCCAATCACGCCGGCATGAACGCGCAATTTTGCCCGTGATAGCACAACCTTTTGTGTGGCGGGTAGCGGATAATTGCGGATGGCGGTTTCAAATGGCGACCACCACAAATCGCCAATTTCCGGCACGCCACCACCGACAATCACAATTTCAGGATCAATCAGGCAGATCACCGGACACAGCACCTCGCCGAGCAAACGCGCCCCATCTTCAATGACCTGCTGTGCCAGCCCATCGCCGGATTTCGCACACCCGGCGATGGCGCGTAAATCCAAATTTTCGCCGCCTTGCAGATGATATTGCCGTTCAATGCCTTTGCCAGCCGCGAGTTTTTCTATGCTGACAGGCTGACCGTCTTCGTCCCAATTTGCGACCAGATAGCCGATTTCACCTGCGCTAAAATGTGCGCCCCGCCATATTTGACCGTTCAGCACGATTGCGCCACCGATGCCTGTGCCGACGGTCAGATACAAAATATGCTGAAAATCTCGCCCGGAACCATACCGTCCCTCGCTCACTGCCAGCACGTTCACATCGTTGTCGATGAGCACAGGTAACTTGAGTGCCGACGAAACCAGCTCTGCGATTGGCTTTCCTGTCCAACCGGGTATGTTAGCGTTCCCATAGGTAATCGTCCCGTGTTGGGTATCCACCTGTCCGGCAGTTCCGATGCCGATTCCGTGAATCGTCAGCTTTTTTGAGTTGGCAACATCAAGCGTATCTTTGCACAGTGCAATCGTCGCCGAAATGACTTCATCTGCGTCGTGGTAGGGCGTGGGGACGGTACGCGGCGCGATGACTCCACCATCGAGTTGCACAATCCCCGCGCTGATTTTCGTCCCGCCGATGTCAATTCCGATTGCACTTTGCATATGCTCGCCCTGTATTTATACGAAAGTCGCCAATTGTAATCTGTTTTTATGGCGCGTCAACTGAATGAGGGTGACCTAGTTGTCTTCAGAAGACATCCGCTATAATGGATATAGGAAAAGTGAAAGGAAAGTTTAATGGTGATTTCTCATCCTGAAACCTTGTTTGATGAAGTGATCGATTTTTTGACATCTTCACCAAGCCCGGAACAGATCATAGAGTTTGAACCATCGGCTCGCCTAAGTACCCGTTTACATTATTTGCTTGACCAGAATCAGGCAGACGAAATTACGTCGGAAGAGCAGAGCGAGTTAGACGAATTCCTACAAATGAACCATTTCGTAAACATGCTCAAGATTCGCGCTCGTGAGAAGGTGGCTAATTCTTGAGTAAGGTTAACGCCTCATTGCGTGAGGAAATCATCGCACGGGCAGGGAATTGTTGTGAGTATTGTCGCATCAGTCAAGAAGATAGCTTTTTACCTTTCCATGTGGATCATATCATTGCAGAAAAACATCATGGAGAAACAACCGTTGAAAACCTTTGCTTGAGTTGCCCACACTGCAATACACACAAAGGCAGTGATATTAGCTCCATTGATTTAGAAACCACCCAATTAACACCCCTATTTAATCCACGAATTCAGATATGGGATGCACATTTTGCATTGAAGTCTGCTTTAATTTCACCCGTTACCGCTGTTGGTCGTGTCACTGTTCATATTCTTTCAGTAAATTCAGAAAAACAGGTATTAGAGCGTGCAGGACTCATCCGTCTTAAACGGTATCCATGCGAAGGTGGTGAGTAGCACAAACAAAAACACCCCGTTTTGGCGGAGTGTTTTCGTGGAGGAGTAGGATTTTTTTTCACAGCTGTTGGCTATTTGGCTTTTAGCTTTTGGCGGGGCTAAGAGCTTGTCGCTAACAGCTAAGAGCTTGTTTTAGAATGCGCCTTTGCCTTTGAGCAATGCCGGAACAGTGCCGAGCAGGATTTTCAGGTCAAGGAGCAGATTGTAGTTCTTGATGTAGTAGACATCCTGATCGGTGTTTTCGTGGCAGGGCTTGTCGCTACGACCATTGATCTGCCACCAACCGGTGATCCCCTGCGGGACGCTGAAGCGTTCGTACTGCCAATCGTCATAACCGGCAACCAATTTCGGTAATTCAGGACGCGGACCGACGAGGCTCATTTCACCCATTAACACGTTAATCAGCTGGGGCAGTTCGTCAAGGCTGGTCTTGCGGACGATGCGACCAATTTTGGTGACGCGCGGGTCGTGACGTGTTTTATGAACTTCGTTGCCGTCTTCGTCAGTAACTTTGATATTCGCGGCGTTGACAACCATCGAACGGAATTTGTAAATCTTGAAGATACGACCGTTCTCACCGACACGTTCCTGTAAGAAAAGCACCGGACCTTCGGAGGTCAATTTGATCGCGATGGCGACCATTGCCATGACCGGGAAGACCAGAAACAGGACGATGCTGGAAACGATGATGTCGAAAGCGCGTTTTGCGGCGCGTTCGTTGACCGTCATCGCGGGATTGACATGACCGGCTTGCTTGGTGGTCATCGCAATGTAGGTGTCTTCGTTTTGCACGTTGGTTAGGTTGAGAACTGCCATTTTACTGCCTCCGTTGGTGTTGCCCGTTTGTCTTGCACATTTTCTGTAAATGCTTGTGTGTGAGTGCGTATTACATGCGTTAGTATATGTCTTGTGGAGGCGTTTGGGTGATTTCGAGAAATCTTTTTACGACTTCTTCATAACTCAGGTCTTAATTGTGAACTTTGTAAACGGTTTTTCATCAAGAACGTAAAGTTATGAAGGAAATACCCGTAAATTCTAAAGAATGTCGGCAAATTCGGTAAAAAAAAATATTTTATTCGCGTACTTTTCAAGACCAGAGATAGATTGAGACCTAAAATAATGAGCACAAATTTTGAAACGATTTTGCAATCAGACGCATTTTTCCAGAATCCATATCCGGTATATCAGCAATTACGCGAGGAATCACCCGTGTATTGGAGTGAGGCATGGGGTGCATGGGTAATCACGCGCTACGATGATGTGATGGAAGTTCTGCGTGATAATGAGCGTTTTTCCAGCGCGGGGCGGGTGAGTTATCTGTTGCGTCAATTGCCCGACGAAGCCCTTAAGCAGGTTGCCGCGTTGGAACGTCATTACGATATCGGGCTGGCACATTCTGATCCGCCGGATCACACGCGTTTGCGGGCATTGCTGAACCGTGTATTTACGCCGCGCATGGTGGAGGCACGCCGTTCACGGGTGGCTGACGTTGCCAATGCGTTGATTGATAAGGTCATGGCGAATGGTCAGATGGACATCATCAACGATCTTGCCTATCCACTTCCGGCGACCATCATCGCGGAGATGATCGGCGCACCAAAAGAAGACATCGCGCTGTTTCGTGATTGGGCGGTGGCGATCAATCGGCTGTTCGAGAAGGGTGGACGGATCAGCGAAACCTCTGCCACTGCCGCACAGGATAGTCTGCATATAATGAAGGACTACATCACACGATTGGTCGAAATCCGCCGCAATGATCCGCAAGATGATATTATCAGCCGCCTCGCCACCGCCGAACATGAAGCCGATAAGCTGACCATCGCCGAATTGGTCTCCACCGCCGTGACGTTTTTCGTCGCCGGACACGAAACCACGACGAACCTGATCGGCAACGGAATGCTCGCGCTCCTGCAACATCCAGATCAGATGCGCCTGTTACGGGAAAATCCGGCGCTGATTAACGGCGCGGTAGAGGAAATGTTGCGCTATGAACCGTCCGTTCCGCGTGGCTGGCGCATCGTCAAGCAAAATGTGACTCTGCGCGGGCAACATATTCCACAGGGCGCGTTGATCTTCCCGATTCTTGCCGCCGCCAACCGTGACCCCGCCCAATTCCCTGACCCTGATCGCTTTGATATTCAGCGCGAGGGCAACAAACATATCGCCTTCGGCTATGGCATCCATTTTTGTCTGGGTGCGCCTTTGGCTCGTCTTGAAGGTGCGGTGGTCATCAACACGATTCTCCAGCGCTTGCCTGAAATAACGCTGGTGACGGATACTCTCAATTGGCGACACGACATCGCCATTCGCAGTCTGGACGCGTTGCCGGTGACCTTCTAGCGTTGGTAAGATTTCCAGTTCTGTACCCATCAACCTGTAATCAAGCGTTTAGCTGTTTCTATACAAAAGAAGCTACACTAAGCGTATAAATCAATATTTCAGGAGATAAACCCGATGGCAAAGGCAGTCTGGAATGGTGTGGTAATCGCGGAAAGTGATAAGACCGAGATGGTAGAAGGCAATCACTATTTCCCGCCAGAAAGTGTGAACCGTGAATACTTCGCGGATAGCTCACGCAGTAGCGTCTGCCCGTGGAAAGGCACAGCCAGCTATTATGATGTCGTCGTGGATGGCAAGTCCAACCCCGGTGCGGCATGGTACTATCCCAGCCCGAAATCCGCCGCCGCAAATATCAAAGATCATGTGGCGTTCTGGGGTGGGGTACAGGTGCTGGACTAAGCACAACTCACTAAAACTCAACGTGTATCTTGGATGGACGGTCTCATAAGATCGTCCATTTTTTATGCCACTATAAACCGACTTTATTGCGAACTGCTACCCATGCGTTACAATCTTCACAAACAAAATGAATCCCACAAAAAATTAGATAACAGTAATAAGCCCTGTAATAAAGTGTTATTTTAATGTAGAATTGTAGAAATTAGATTTCGACACAAGTCGCTATATGTATGGCGATGAGTCATCTTGGTCACAACACAATCGCAATAACACATGGGGTCATCTATGTTACTTGCCGTGCTTTCAGGCTTTATATTGGCGCTGTTTGCGCCATCCATTCATCGCGCTACGCGAGAGTATACCGGCTGGTTGCTAGCGCTTCTTCCTGCCGCGCTCTTTCTCTATTTTGCTGGGTATATTCAAACCATTGCCGACGGGGAGGTGGTTTCATCGTCGATTAGCTGGGTGAATTTGTTGGATGTCCGGCTGGATTTTATGCTGGACGGTCTTAGCCTGCTGATGGTGCTCATCATCACCGGTGTCGGCACGCTCATCGTGATTTATGCAGGCGGATACCTAAAAGGCGATGCGCTCATCGGGCGATTTTACGCCTATCTGCTTTCATTTATGGCGGCGATGGTCGGCGTGGTGCTGTCCGATAACTTGATAACCCTGTTCATCTTCTGGGAACTAACCAGCATTACCTCGTATTTGTTGATTGGCTACAAGCATAATTACGATGATTCACGCGCCGCTGCCCTAAAAGCGTTGGTCACAACCGGCGCGGGTGGATTGGCGATGCTGGCGGGATTTATTCTACTGGCGGTGGCTTCTGGCACCTGGCGGATTTCTTCGCTCGACACACACGCCCAATTGATCCAGCAAAGTGACCTGTATCTGCCAATTTTGATTCTGGTGTGCATCGGCGCATTTACCAAATCGGCACAATTCCCGTTTCATTACTGGTTGCCGGGGGCGATGGCGGCTCCGACTCCTGTCAGCGCCTATTTGCACTCCGCGACGATGGTCAAGGCGGGCGTGTATCTGCTGGCACGCATGAGTCCGTCGCTCGGTCACACCGACGAATGGACGTTGATCGTGACCTCTGTCGGTGTAATCACCATGCTGATGGGCGGTTATTTGTCGCTTAAGCAATACGATCTGAAGCGCATCCTCGCCTATTCGACGATTAGCTCGCTGGGTATGCTGATTATGCTTCTCGGCTGGAATACGAAGGTCGCCATCGAAGCGGCGATGCTCTTCCTGCTTGTTCATTCCTTATATAAGGGCGCGTTGTTTATGGTTGCCGGCGCGATTGACCATGAAACCGGCACCCGCGACATTGAAGGTCTGGGTGGTTTGTGGCGCGTGATGCCGATGGTCGCCATCGGGACGCTGTTAGCCGCGTTGTCGATGTCCGGCATTCCACCATTGTTGGGCTTCATCGGCAAAGAGTTGATTTATGAAGCCACGCTCGAATATGAATTTGATGTTGAATTTGTGCTCACGTTCTTACCCGCACTGCTCACATTTTTGGCGGTGATCGCGAACATGGCGGCGATTGCTGTCGCCTGCATGGTCACCATTCAACCCTTTGCTGGCAAATTGAAGGACACGCCCAAACATCCGCACCGCGCACCGATTGCGCTGTGGCTTGGCGCGGTCTTGCTCGGAATCGTCGCGTTGGCGTTAGGGCTATTCGCACAGATCCCGTCGAAATATCTGGTCGGTCCGGCGGCTGAGGTGGTTTATGGCAATGACCTGACGCTCAAATTATCGCTTTGGCATGGAGTCACCCCGATGTTGATTTTGAGCATCATCACCATTGCTGGTGGGGTCATGATTTTCTGGCAACGTTATAACATTCGCCCCATACTTAATTACTTTGATCCGGGAGCGTATATAGGACCGGATTTGTTATTCGTCAACGGGATTGACGCGTTACCGTCGAGCGCCAAACGCTTCACACTGATTTTCCAGAGCGGCAAATTGCGCTATTACGTCTCGATCATTGTGTTAACGCTGATTTTTCTGGTCGGCTACGTCATCATTGCGCGGGTAGAGTTGCCCACAGACCTCACAATCGAAGATGTGCGCTTCTATGAACTTATCATTCCCGTCGTGATCTTAATTGGCGTGACGTTCGTGCTGTTTTCACGTAGTTTGTTGTTTACAGTCGCTGCGCTTGGCGTGATCGGTTATGGCGAGTCCATGATTTTCGTGCTGTATGGCGCGCCGGATCTGGCAATGACGCAATTCGCTATTGAAACGTTGACCGTGATCCTGTTTGTGCTGGTGCTATATAAATTGCCTCCGCTGGTTACGTTTTCGACGCGACGGGCGCGTTATCGTGATGGCATCATCGCCATTGCCGCCGGAGCGATGATTACCACGCTGATTCTGGTCATCACCGCCTTGCCCAAAGAAGCCCCACTGACTGAATTTTTTGCCGGGGCAAGCTACGATGAAGCGCAGGGACGCAATATCGTCAATGTGATTCTGGTCGATTTCCGTGGATTTGATACGTTGGGTGAAATTATCGTGTTGGGTGTTGCGGCGCTTGGTGTCTATGCCCTGCTCAAGTTGCGTCCGGGTGAGTTCAGTAAGACGGCGGACATTGACGATCCAGAACCTGTCATTAAAGACGACCGTTCGGCTGTAGAGGAGTAAATCAACTGTGCGTTCTCTGATTCTTAAAACGGCAACCCGTTTGCTTTTACCGCTCATGCTCCTGTTCTCGGTCTTCGTGCTCATCCGTGGACACAACGAACCGGGGGGCGGGTTTATCGCTGGATTGGTCGCCGCGTCTGCTTTCGCGCTCTATGCGATTGCTTACGGGGTTAATCGGGCGGAAGATGCCCTGCATATCTCCACCATCAACATGATCGGTGGCGGATTGCTCATCGCGGCGGTGAGCGCGGCATTTCCATTATTAGTCGGCGATCCGTTTTTCACGATTTTATGGCTCCCGTTTGATTTGCCTATCGTTGGCAAAGCGGGGACGGCGTTCACGTTTGATGCAGGAGTCTATCTGGTCGTCATCGGCGTGACCTTGACGATTATTTTTGCGATGGCAGAAACAGAAGAGGATTAGTAGGTGAGGCATTAGTTTTTAGTCATTAGTTGCAAGGTTATAAAGTGACTCGACAAAAGCGCATTGGGCTGAAACCCCACTGAAGTGGGCTGTTTTCACAAATGTACGGTAAGAATAGCCTGCTTTAGCAGGGTTTTACATCAGCATAGCCAATGGGTTTTAGCCATTGGCGGCACTTTGCAACAGAGCAACTAACAACTAAAAACGAATCACTTACAACGACAAAATAAGGAACAACCTATGGAAATCATTCTTGCATTTGTGGTCGGCGCACTCTATGCCGCCGGTCTTTACATGATGATGCGGCGCAATGTGGTGAAGCTGATCGCAGGATTGGCGATGCTCGGCTATGCGGCGAATTTGCTGATCTTCACCATCAGTCGCTTAACACGCGCACAACCGCCATTGATCCCGGCGGGTGAAAGTTTACCGCCCGCTCCCTTTGCCGATCCTGTGCCACAAGCACTGATTCTGACGGCAATTGTGATCGGCTTTGGCTTACAGGCGTTCGCGCTGGTTTTAGTGAAACGGGTCTATCAAACTGTCGGGACGGATGATCTCGACAAGATGACTTCTACAGATACCTAACGGGGAGACTGCTCGCTCATATGGATATTTTGCTCGTACTCCCTATCTTAGTGCCGATGTTCACCGCGATTCTATGCGTGCTCGCGTGGCAAAAGCGTGATATTCAACGCTCGTTGGCGGTAGGTGGGTCACTTGGTTTATTGATTGTCGGCTTATCATTGTTGTCGGTTGTGCTCGGAGAGGGCATACAGGTGACGGCGATTGGTAGCTGGTCTGCGCCCTTTGGCATCGTGCTGGTCGCGGATTTATTCGGCACGATCATGGTCATCATGGCGGGATTGGTCGGCTCTGCGGTGACGATTTTCTCACTCGTCAGCGTGGATGAAACCCGCCGTTCTTTCGGATATTATCCGGTCTTGCTCATCTTGCTGATGGGTGTGTGTGGCGCGTCGCTCACCGGAGATATGTTCAACCTCTACGTCTGGTTTGAAATTATGCTGATTACCTCCTTTGTCTTGTTGACGCTCGGCAGTGAACGGGTGCAACTTGAAGGCGCGATCAAATATTTTGCGCTTAATTTGCTGGTCTCGGCATTTTTCCTGACGGCTGTGGGCGTGCTTTACGGGCTTACTGGCTCACTTAATATGGCGGCACTGGCGCAAATTTTGCCGCAAAGCGAGCATCAAGGGTTGGTCACCGTGCTGGCGATGATCTTTTTAGTCACGTTCGGCATCAAATCCGCGATGTTCCCCTTGTTCTTCTGGTTGCCCGCCTCTTATCATACTCCACCCGTCGCCGTGACGACACTTTTCTCCGGCTTGATGACCAAAGTCGGCGTGTATGCGATGATCCGTGTGTTCACGCTAATGTTTACAAACGAGGCGAGTTTTACACACAACATCATCCTGATTATGGCAGGATTGACCATGTTTACGGGTGTTGTCGGCGCGGTAGCCCAATATGATTTTCGGCGCTTGCTCTCGTTCCACATCATCAGTCAGATCGGCTATTTGATGATGGGTCTGGGCTTGTTCACCGTCGCCTCGTTAACCGGCACCATCTTCTTCATGATTCACGTCATCATTGCAAAATCGGCGTTGTTTCTGGTGAGCGGTGTCAGCAATATCATCTCCGGCACGTATGATCTGAAAAAGCTCGGTGGCTTATATAAAGGCTATCCCGTGCTGGCGGTGCTATTCTTCATTCCGGCGATGGCGCTGGGTGGTATTCCGCCGCTTTCCGGTTTTTGGGCGAAGCTGGCATTGGTGCGGGCAGGGCTTGAGCAGGAACAATACATCATCGTGGCGGTTTCGTTGCTGGTCAGTGTGTTAACGTTATTCTCCATGACGAAAATCTGGGCAGAAGCCTTCTGGAAAGACAGCCCGCGCCTGACCGATGAGGACATCCGCGCTACAGTCTCCAAAATGGACAGAGGGCGTTATTTTCTACTGTTGTCCCCGCTGGTCGTGTTGACGGCGCTGACGATTATCTTCGGCATTTTCGCAGAGCCACTTTTGCTGATTTGCCAGAGCGCGGCGGAACAACTCATGAATCCGCAAGGCTATATCACCGCGGTATTAGGGGGAGGTAGCTGATGAACTTTTTTCTGTTAAATGTTATCCTCGCGTTTGCATGGGCGGCGCTTAACGGAGCATTGACGATCCCCAATTTCACGGGCGGCTACGTTATCGGCTATGTGATGCTCTTTATCTCACGCGATGCGCTTGGTGGCAGTCAGTATGTGATGAAGGTTCAGCAAGTGGTGCGCTTCCTCTTGTACTTTCTGTGGCAGTTAATTCAGTCGAATGTCCGCGTTGCATCAGAAGTCCTCACGCCCGGTCATAATATGACTCCGGCAATCATCGCCGTACCGCTCGACTTAAAATCCGAAATTGGCATTTTGTTACTCGCCAACGTCATCACCTTAACGCCCGGTACGCTGTCACTGGATGTCTCTGTAGATCAAAACGTGCTGTTCGTCCATACCATGTACACCACCGATGCTGAGGCGTTCCGGCAGGAGATCAAGCAGGGGTTTGAGAAACGTATTCGGGAGTTGTTCAATGAATCTGACTGATCTTGCGCTGTATGTCGCCCTGCCTTTGTTAACCGTCGCCATTGTGCTCACGTTGATTCGTCTGGGCAAAGGTCCACAAATGCCGGATCGTGTTGTCGCCTTTGACCTATTGAGCACGCTCGGAATCGGTATTCTGGCGGTCTATGCTATAGGAACAAATCAGCCAGCCTTTCTGGATGTCGCGACCTTCCTCGCGCTGATTTCGTTTCTCGGCACGATTGCCTTTGCTTATTATCTGGAAAAGCGAGACTAACGTATGTCTATTGAAGTTAGAGAACTCATCGCCATCCTGCTTATGTTCATCGGTATATTTTTTATGGTGGTGAGCGCCGTCGGGGTGGTCAGAATGCCGGATTTATTTATGCGGATGTCCGCCGCAACCAAATCCTCCACCGTGGGGACGAGTTGTGTGTTACTGGCGGCAGGCGTGTATTTTGGTAATGATCTTGGCAGTAGTTCGCGGGTCGTCGTCACCATTGTGTTTCTGTTCATCACCGCGCCCGCCGCCGCCCATATGATCGGCAGGGCTGGCTATTACAGCGGGTCTGAATTGTGGGACGGCACGGTGCTCGATGAACTCGAAACGCGCCCCGATGCCGATAAAATTCCGCTACGCCGCGCAAAAAAGGCGGAAGATCGCATCCGTCCCATCATTCTTCCATCATCGACACCCGTTGAGTCTGTCGTGCCGGACGGTGACGATTTTCATTAACGCGTTAAATTGTTGCCTCAACCGCGTGAACGGGCATATCATTTTCCAGCGTGCGAACGGCTGAAATAGTCCAGATGGCGAACGTACTCAGCACGATAACCACGCCAACGCACACGAGAATCAACCCCATGCCCGCGCCTGTAGTATCGCCGACGATGGGCGCGACGGTTGACCAATTTGTTGTACCGACGGCTGGCTCCAGCACATGATCTACCAGATACGCCGTGATTAGAAACGAAAACGGGGTCGTCAGCGTGAAGATTTGCCCGGTGATGGCAAATACCCGACCCTGAAGCGCGGGTGGGGTGGTGTTCTGCAAAAAGGTATCGAACAATGCGCCATTAAACGACAACGGAAACAGCGCCCAGAACACGCTCAAGCCCAGAAGCAACGGTTCTTGCGCCATGCCATAAGCGATCATGCACATGCCATGCAACACATAGCCCGCCAGCATGACATGGATGCGATGCCTCACATTGCCGATCAGCGCCACGACGATCCCGCCCGCGAACGCCCCGCCACTGAACGCGCCCAGCAAAATACCGAGCACGGCTTCATCATTTGTCCGCGAGAGCATATACGGCACAGCCATTTCTAGCGGTCCGTTGATGAGAAAGTTGATAAACGCCAGATATACGACCACCCACAGGAGCGCCTTCTGCCGGAGCAAATACGACCAGCCGCCGAGCATCTCGCGCCAGAAACTCGGCGTGTCGTCGCCTGTCTCGTCCGCGATTTTCGGGAAATGCAAATTCAGCACGACGACAACAGCGACCACAAACGTGATGAAATCAATGCTGATGACCGCCTCTAATCCCGCCACCGCATAGACAAATCCCGCAATCACCGGAGCAACCACGCCCGCCAGCGGAAAGCCAATCTGCCGGATGCCATTGGCGCGATCCCGCTGATTTTCGGGGATGAGCACCGTAATCGCCGCTTCACTCGCCGGAGATTGAATCGCGCCGAACACGCCCTGCACGAACATCACCGCATATAGATGCCACAACTCAAACGATCCGCTCGTAAAGCTGAGGAGCAGAATCAGCGTGCCGACGGCTTGCCCCACGTCACCGAGCGCGATCACCCACCGACGATCCCATTTATCCGCCAGAATGCCGGTAAAACTGCCCGCGACCATCAACGGCAATTCCGCGAAAAAGGCGGCGATCAGAATCGGCGAGGTGTCGCCCGTTTCCTCGAATACACGGATGCCAATGGCAATGCCCGTCATCCGGCTACCGATGAGCGAAAAAATCTGTGTGACGATGAAGACGAGAAAAGTACGGTTCATGGGCGGTGTTTAGATTTTAGATGTTAGAGCATAGATAATAGACGAATTGCCCATAAAAAGCTATTGTGGACTTTAGAAAACTATATTTTCTGTGTCAATCGATAGGAAATTCATCTATATAAATGCCTTGCTGATTATAGGTATGAAGATACGATCTATACGTTTGCCATATGTGTTTCCAGAAGATTTTATGGGCTTCCACTGTTGAGTCTCCCATTACATAAACTTCGGTGAGCAAGTTGGGTGCAAAGACTGCTAAGTTATATGACATACCCGGATCACCCCTACTAAGGTCATCATCACTTGTTGAAATCATCGGGAAAGAATACAACAGGTCTCCGATAGCATCGTTATCATTAAGGTCGATAACGGGTGGGATAAAAGGTGTAATGGCTCCCGCCTCAGTAGCTTTTTCATAATCAATTTGTGTTTTATGGGAAATAAGTGCTCCTAATTTACGTGATACCTTCGTGTTTCCCTGCGTATAATGGATACCGACTAAGATTGGTATATTAGGTAAGCTTCTCAGCCTTATAATCCAACCATAATGAACAATAAGATCGTGCCGTTGCTTCCCTCCCTTCATACCCACATCAAAAATTTTATATAGGAGAGACTGTAACACTTGGTCAAAATACATGATTATTCCTTCTACGGAGCGATAACATGATTAATGAGTATCCCGATCTTAAACGATTGTAATTCATTTCGGTGATTTGTCTCTTTATGGCGATCCCAACGTGTCAGCAGGCGTGAACTTTGCTATCATTGAACTTTAGTGACTGTTCGCGCAGAGTCAAACTGAGGAGAAGTGACCCATGTCTGTAGGTGCAATGCAGGAAGCCGTGATTAGCGTGACCGATCTGGACGGCATGGAGATATTTTTCCGCCAGATCGCGGGCTACGAAACGCTCTACAAGGGCAATGCGGACGCATCACAACAGGCGTTCTGGAACGTACCGGATGCGACCATCAGCGAAGTGTTGATGAAAAATCCCGCCGTGCCGTTTGGCTATCTGCGACTGGTCAAATTTCATGGCGTGGAGCAGAAACTCATCCGTAACGGCTTTCATGCGTGGGATACAGGCGGATTGTATAACCTGAACATCCGTGTACACGATGCGGCGCGGAAAATGCGCGAGATGCGCGATGCCGGCTGGATGCCCCATAGCGACCTGCACGAGTACAACTTTTCGTCGCTGGTGATGCGCGAAGTTATGCTACACGGGCGCGACGGCCTGGCGATTACGCTGGTGGAACGGGTCGCGCCGCCACTGGAAGGCTGGAACTTCACCGAGTTCAGCCATGTCTATAACGCCCTGCAAACCGTGCGCGATTTTGATGCGAGCAAGCAATTCTATGTCGATCAACTCGGCTTCGTCGCCACCATGGACGCACCCGTCATGCCGGAAGCCGACGGGGACAACGTTTTCGGATTACCGCATAACCTCGCGCCACAGGTGAATGCACGCCTCGCCATTTTCAAGCCACCGCACGCCTCACATAGCACCGTCGAAATTATCCATCTGGACGGCGCAACCGGGCACGATTTTTCCGCGAATGCCGTCCCTCCCAATCTCGGCGTTTTACTGCTCCGCTTTGAGGTCGAAAATCTGGAAACGTATTATAGTCAGATCGTCTATAACGGCATCGAACCGCACATCCCGCCCGCGCCCGTGACCATCGAACCCTACGGCGACGGCAAGGCGATGAGCGTCCTCTCGCCTGACGGCGCATGGCTCGAATTCATCGAAATGCCGAAGGGGTAGGGCGTATCAGTGGCGGACTTTGCGCTTTGGTTTCAACATGAGTGGATTGTGCGACCGAGTCCTGATTTTTTTAAACTCACAAGACCAATCACGAGTTTGAATTGTCGCCTTTTTGTCGCCAATGAACCCAAATCAACCGTCGAGGGATTCACATGCTATGAATTTGTGTTGAATAGCGATACGGAAGAGAACTTGCTTAGATTCGTCGAGGAAATAGGTGCGGACTTAAATCTATCTGAATGGAGTCAGGTTGCACCTCCTGCCAAAGACGAGATTACTGACCTTGTTCAATACTGGACAGAGTCAGCCGGAAATCAGAAGGGTGCAATTATAGATGGACTGGTAGCGAGCGGTCTATATAATCAAGTTTTGCGAGACAAACGAGCAGAAAAACATGGTCAGCACGTCTATCGTGCAGGGGTTTTCAATTTCAATCATGTAAATCTTGATAAATTTGCCGATGCATATCAATTGGCACTCGACCTAGACGTATTACTTTACCAACTTGGAACGACAGAAACACAAAAAGGATGCAAAGTGGCAAACATTGGATTTCGAGCATCATCGGAGGCGATTTATCAGCAGTTTGTAGCAAGTACGAAAACTGACTGTTTTGAGAGTTGGACCGTCATTCTCAAAGACGACTTTTATAGAGGAACTCCGTTTGTAGGATTTTATGATCTCGATAATATCATGCGCTTGTGGGATGAATATGCAGAGCATAATAAGGAACTTGGTTGTTAGCGACCTCGTATGACCGAAAACCAGAATTACCCCGAATTTAATCAATCACTCTTAGCTGGTTTGCGGGCAGGCGATCCGCATAAGCTCCTCATGCCGGACGATCCCGACAAAGACACCAAACACCGCGTCGGGCGCTATCTGGTGTGGCTTAAGGCGACGGGGCGCTCATGGGTGGATGCCGACCTCGCCGCGCATCGGGATTATCTGCGCGACGAAGGTATTTCGCCTGTCAGCATCAGCGCTCATTTGTCCACCGTGCGAGCGCGTTATGCCGCCGTGCTACGCGACCCCGCCACCCGTGACCGCCTTTATGCGCTGACTCCGCGTGATGCGCCACCATCGGATCGCAAAGCCTTTGTCGATGAAATTGTCGAGCGTCTGCGGAATTTGCTTGATCCAGCTTCCGCGCCTGTCGATACCTTTAGCGATCAGGATGTACCGGACGCACACAACCTGCGATTGACCCCTGCACAGGCAAAACGCTTGATGCAACAACCCGGCATTGATACGCTCGTCGGGATGCGGGACACGGCGATTCTGGCGCTGTTTTTGTGTACGGGCATCCGTGAGGCGGAACTGTGTGGCTTGAACGTCAGCGATCTGCGCGAACGACTTGACGGCGAACTCTCCATTTATGTCCGGCAGGGCAAAGGGCGCAAACGCCGCTTAGTGCCTTATGGCGAATTGGATTGGGTGCTGGCATTTGTGGAAATCTGGCTGATTAACGCGGGCATCGAAACAGGTCCGGTCTTTCGTGGATTTTACAAAGGCTACGAGAAAATGCGCCCCGGTAGAATCAGCAAGCGGGCAATCGGCTATGTGCTGGAACGCTACCCGATCACCATTGATGGCGAGATGCGCGTCGTCCAGCCGCATGACCTGCGCCGCACCTATGCCCGCCGTCTGTATGATGCCGGCGTGGAACTCAACCGCATCCGGCAAAACCTCGGACATACGAGCATCCAAACCACGCTCGGCTATATCGGCGACCTTGACGCATCAGAACGCCGTCCCCCGTCTATCTTCGATCCACCCTATGATCTGGGTCGGCTGAGCAATAAATCAGGGTAAATCGACCCGCCTAAAATATTTTGAGAAATCCTTTACGTAATAAAACCGATAGTTGTTATATAGTCATATCATAAGTAGCACTAGTATATCGCCATTAGATATGTGGTGTTTGTTTTGATTATTCCAGCAAATTTATGCGCCAAGCATAAGATTATAGTCTAAAGGTTATGTCTAAAGATGGTTTATCCATTTGATTTACAGGAAAATAGTATCCTTCCAACAATTCTCATTGTTGACGATCAACCGGAGAATATCAAGGTATTCGCGGAATTATTGAGCCGTAAAGGCTATGTTTGCGAGACGATGACGGACGGCATGAGTGCGTTAGATCAGGTGGAGTCGATGATGCCTGATCTGATTTTGCTAGATATTTTGATGCCAGGTTTATCCGGTTTTGAGGTGTGCTTGCATCTTAAAAATATGCCCGCAGTTGCCGCAATTCCGGTAATTTTCGTCAGCGCGAAGGAAGACCTGGATAGTCGTCTTCAAGCATTTGAAGTAGGCGGGGTAGATTATATTTCAAAGCCTATTCAGCCCATCGAACTCATCGCACGGGTAAACGCGCATGTTCAATTATATCGGCTAAAGCGACAAAGTGATGCCTTCAATGAGCAACTTAATGAACAAATCGCTGAACGCACACAACAACTCAACCGCCTCAATGAACGTATGGCGACGATCCTCGCCAGTGTGACGGATGCCATTCTACTATTGACCAGCGACGGGAAAATCTCCAATACCAATCGCGGATTTGATACCATGTTTAGCTATAGCCCCGATGAATTGTTCGATTTTCCACTGTCTCATCTCGTGTTGGAAAGTTATCTGGACGCGCTGGATACCGCACTGGACCATATTAATTCCGGTGGATCGCATGTACAGGTGTACGCTGAAGCCGTGCGTAAAGATCAAACGGTATTTGATGTTGAGTTGACCTTTTCACGTATTCCGCAAGACCCCGATCATATTGTGTGCACCTGTCATGATATTAGCCATCTGAAAGAAACCGAACGCATCAAAGATAATTTCATCTCGATGGTCACGCACGAATTACGCACGCCCATCACAACGCTGACCCTCATTAGCAGTACGTTGATGACCCATTATGACCGTATGACGGAGGATCAACGCCGCGTTCGCATGGGACATTTGCAGACGCAAGCGGGTGTCCTACGAGAACTGGTGGAGTCCGTGCTCGATATTAGCCGACTGAACGCCCGCAACATGGAATTCGGCAATACGGTTGTTGATATTACGGACGCGGCAAGCCATGTCATGAACGAATTAGCGCAAACGGCACTTGAGAAAGACGTTGCGCTTCATGCGGAATTGCCCGATACATCGGTGATGGTTTGTGGTGAAACTGTGGATATTTCACGGATCTGGCGCAATCTTATCAGTAACGCGATCAAGTATACCGATGCCGGTGGAGAAATCGTGGTCAGGTTAGGGGAAATGCAGGTTTCGCAAGATCATGAGTGGCGCAGTAATTTGACGTTACCCGCATCCATACCTGCGTTGCAAGCCGGTCACTACTGTGTTGGGCAGGTCGCAGATACGGGACACGGCATGGACGCGCGAGATATTGACGGTTTATTTGTACGGTTTTTTCGGGGATGGGCGAAGCAAAGTCCGATTCCGGGGACAGGGCTTGGCTTATCACTTGTCAAGGAACTTCTCGAAGCCTATCACGGCAACATCTGTGTAGAAAGTGAACCTGGCATCGGCTCTACGTTTACTTTTTGGTTACCCATATATTCAGATCAGACAAAAGAGGGCATACGATGACAAATACAGTATTACTTGTGGAAGATAACTCGACCTTGCGTGAGAGTATCGCCTTTGAACTGGAAATGCGTGATTATGATGTGCTACAAGCGGAAGATGGAAACGCCGCTCTCAGGGTGTTGTCATCATCGGAACGCCTGCCAGACATCATCGTGAGTGATATTGCCATGCCGGATATGGACGGTTATGCACTGTTAGAACACACCCGCAACAATAGCCACTGGCAGAATATCCCGTTCATTTTCCTTACCGCATTTGGCTCAAAGAATGCCGTGCGGATCGGGCATGATCTCGGCGTGGACGATTATCTGGTGAAACCGTTTGAACCAGATATGCTAGTTGCGACGATGGAAAGCAAAATCAAACGGTTCCAGCAGTTGCGGCAAAATACGATGGAAGAAGTGGAGGGGATGCGACGGGAGTTTCTGCGGATGATCTCTCATGAGCTACGCACACCACTGACATCAATATACGGATCATCAGAAATGTTAACCAAACTTCTACCAAAAGTGTCCGATGAGGTTACGGAGCAACTGGTAGAATTGTTACGTTCTGGCACAGCGCGAATGCGAAGATTAATTGAACGACTTGTTTCGCTCGTGCAGATTGAAAGCGGAAAATTGCGTGAACAATACGAAGGCAGTACCGCGGTTGTTGACCTGAATGATGTGGTTCGCAACGCACTAAAAAGCTACATCACGCCAGATTTCGCGAAGACGGTCAACTTCACAGCCCATCCCGATTCTGCTACCATTAAAGGAATCGCACCTTTCCTTGAATTGGCGATTTTTGAACTTATCCATAATGCAGATCGCTACGGTTACGATGAGGCGCAAATCTCTATTGAGATCGGGCGCGTTGGTAATCTGGTCGCGCTTACAGTTCGTGATACCGGGTTTGGCATCAAGCCGGATTTGCTCGCTCAATTACAACAGGATTTAGTGTTGCAAGGCAGTAGTTATCTTAATGGTAAGGGAATGGGTGTTGGGCTAGTGCTCGTACGTGACATTACGCGTATCCATGCCGGCACGCTCGTTCTGGAAAGTGAAGTCAATACAGGGACAACCATCACCCTGACCTTTCCACTGGCGAGTTAGCGCAACTCATCCGCTACCCATGCCGCGATCATGTTGTCGGCATGGGTTAACTCACCAGATACTTTTTAAGCAATTTACCGTATTTATTGAGGATTAGCACATCTGCCATACAGGGAGAAATCGCATTCAGCAGGGTCAACGCCCGTGCTCCGAAACCCATCACATGCACGGATTTATTGTTCGCAATAGCGGACAAAAGCGCCTTTGCAATCTGTTCCGGTGGCACGATGTTCACACCCATTTCCTGCCATAAAGGTTGATAGGGACGTTCCGCCTCGGTATCTGCGGTGGTCGGACCAAAATACTTCACATGAACCGCATGTTTCATCTGGCGCAATTCCCGATTGACCGATTCAATGAAGCCGTGTAATCCTGCCCTTGAGGCGACATCCACACTATAGAACGGGAATGCCAGCCGTCCGTCACCAAAGCCACCCAGATGAACAATAATACCCTGATTTTGTGCAATGAAATGGGGCAAAAAGGCATGGGTGATGTGGATTGAACCGGTCAGATTGATGTTGATGGTCTGCTGAATTTCGCTTTCTGTGTGTGCCAGCAGGGGTTTGCGAACATCAAAGCCGGTGGCGTTGATAACCATATCTATCCGCCCGAAACGCGCCACTGTAGTGGTGACTGTGTCGTCAATCTCCTGTGGTTGTGTAATATCTGCGAGCACATAAGCGTTACGATTGCCTAATTGCGCCGCGATTAACTGTAACTGTTCCGCCTTACGCCCCACGAGCATCAATGACGCGCCGTGCTGATGAAGTGCGCGGGCAATGGCTTCACCTAACCCCCCTGTAGCCCCGAAGATCACCACAACTTTGTCTGTAAACCCGGTTTTCGCCATCGTTAATAGGCGCTCCTGTATGCTTGATTATTTGAATCTTACTATACCGTCTGGACGGTATAGTTGTCAAGATAAAAACAAAAAGCGACGGTGTTTCTATGCGAGCCGTCGCTTTGTTGTGTGGTGGGGTCAGGCGTTATCATCCGCGACCCACTGTGCCGCCTGTGAGCGCAAATTATTCAGGCGTTTCCAATGTTCGCTGATTGCCAGCTTGCCTTTGTCCGTTAATCCCACCTGAGTTACCGGTTTTTTCCCCTCAAAGTGCTTATCAATTTGAATAAACCCTGCGTCTTCCAATTTGCTCAAGTGTGCAGACAGGTTGCCCTTCGTCAATCCGGTCAGGCTTTGCAGAAATAAGAATTCAGCATGGTCGGCTGATGAAAGGGCGGTCATGATGGCAAGCCGTGCCGGTTCATGGATGAGCTTATCTAGCCCCGCAAGGTCTTCAAATGGGGTGGTCATGCGTATTCCTCTTCATGGATTGAGTCAGGGGCAGGGCGTTGCAACACACGGGTCAGCGCCCTATGATCGAACACCCCGGCGATGGAATGTACGATTCCCAATACAATCAAAAACCACGAGACGCGCTCTGATGACTCAACGACCTGTGGCAAGGCGACCATCAATAACAAAACAATGGCTAATGGCAGGTAATGGGGCAGTAAGCCATCAGAAATATACCAGCGATAGACAAAAAATGTGGCAATAATGAGCATTGAGGGGGAGAATGGTAAATCAGCAAACATTTCGATCAAGAAAACTACAATTGCCGCGGTTATCCAAACGGGATCGGCGATACCGGATTGGCGCGACTGTACACTCCCATAAAGGGCATTATAACGCTTGCCGACCCAATCATAACTTGCATAACCCAGCCCAATTAAGATAAGCATCCCAATAACCACACCCCAGCCCGAAATTAAATCCATACTTGAGGCGATGGACAAAACGCCCACCATCGCCATGCAGATACTCAATGGAATTTGCCGGAGACCTTGCATATCCCCATAATTCTCGGTGATAAAGCGAATATGTTTCAAGTTTTGCATAGTCAAATTACTCCAGAAAGTGATTACGATAAACAGGTTTGCGTTACAAACTAGATGGTAATATCATTTTTGATCTATGTCAAGAACCAGTTTGCGATACAAACCGTTAACGCAAAAGAAAAGGACGCGCCACCGTTAATCAGGCAGACACGCCCTTAAACACCCATCATAAGTGTTTTTTTCTGTGGTTTTAGCTGGAACTCTGTTTACGCGCTCAGTCCGCCTAATGCCCTAGCCTGATTTCGCGGACAGATTCTTTGCTAAGTTCTAGAATCAATGCGTTAAATTCTTCGATGGTCAACCCGAAGATTAACTCATCGAAATATTTGCCGTCCGTGTAAATGTGACGGCGGATGCGCCCCTCCGCATGACAGCCAAGCCGTTTCGCGTGATTAATCATCGGCTGGTTGTTTTCCTGACAGTGAATGTTGTACTTCTGAAACCGCAATTCATGAAAGGCATAGCGTAAGACAATGATCTTGGCATCAAGTCCGTAGCCGTTCCCTCGAAAAGGTCGGTAAATCCGGCTTCCGGTCTCGAATGTGCCATTTTTCTGATTCATCGAGTGGATGTTGATCCCGCCCACCAATTCAGCATCCAATGTCTCAATGGAGAACATGATGCGCTCGTCCATATGATTAAACTCTGCGAAGCGTTCCGCAAATGCTTGCGCGGCATGGTTCGATTTGGGAAGATCCATCCCCGCATTGAGAAATCGCACCGCGTCGCTATCCGAGCGTTCTTCCGCCAGCCATAACTCGGCATCTTTAGCGTGCATCGGGCGTAAACGGGTACGTTCCCCTTGCCAATAATAATTCTGAGGAGGTGTCGCAATCATGAGCTTCTTTCCGCCACTATTTCGGCAATCTGCCTGCCCAGCCCATGACCGTTCGCAGACATTTATGACCAAAATCAACCGGTTCACAGAACATCATCGGGCAACCGCCATCGAGGACTTGAATGCCGTGTTGACGGCAAAATTCTACTGCGTCGTCAGAGACACTATTGCCGAGACTGCGGTGCATCCACACGCGCTTAACGCCGGCATCCGCGCAATCCCGCACAACGGAGTCGGTGACTTCCGGCGTGGTGACAATAACGACATTCTCTATACCATCGGGAATGCTCCCAATAGTGGGGTAGCAGGGATCACCCTCAACTTCTTCCGCGTTCGGGTTGATCGCAAACACCTGATAGCCGGTATCGCGCAATTTTTTGTAGATGATATTCGCCGAGTCTTGCTCTGTGCGAGACACACCCGCGACTGCGATCCGCTTTTGTGATAAAAATTCATCTGCTCTAACACGTAAATTGCTCATCATATTCTCTCCAAAAGATAGATATGTTCTATCTTTCTATACGATGGTAGATGAGCAATTGATGTGCTGATAGTGACAGGTGTCATGGGGAAAGCAGGACGTTACGCTAAACTTACGTCAGTTCTGGATAAGCAAACGATTATGAATGACAATCATTTTACGGCAAAAGACCTTGAATAACAGAAGCTCTTGGCTCTTGGCTCTTAGCTTTTAGCAAAAGCATTGTTTTTTTCAAACTAAAAGCCAAAAGCTAACGGCTAAAAGCTACATTTCACAAATGTTCACCTTAAACAAATTCAGGTTAGACTTAGTCTCCGTACAGTTTGCGCGTATCTGCATCCACCCGTGCGCGATATTCCGGCATGTGAATCGTCTGATGGGTCAGGCGTGATTCCTCTGCCGCGAATGCCAACAGATGACTTTCCAGCGATTCACGCGCAGTCGTCACACTCTCATCCGGCTTGCCATTGACGGCGTTCACGAAGCTCCGCACCATGCCAAAATCGCCGCCGCCGTGTGCGCTTTCATCGTTGGATTCAATAGCGATGTGTTCAGTTTCGCCTGTCAAATGATGTTTGATGGTGATTTTCGGGTCAATTTGTGTGAACTTGGCGTAGAGCGTCGCCTCCGTGCCGTCGTAGCGCATGGATCGACATTCCTCATCGCCCTGTCCCTGCATCGTCAGCGTGACCGTTGTGCCGTCTTCAAGTTCCATGTTCACCGTTTGATGATCGACCACATCGTTATCGGTATGATAGACGCACTTGCCATAAGGACCGGTTCGCAACGCCTCCATCCGCGCCTCGACTGTGGGCGTGAGCGAGACCGCATTGTGGGGCCAGCCGTTACGATCTGATGCGTATACGCGTGGCGCATAATATTTACAGCTATCCGCGACGGGGCAATTATCTGTACAGCGCATCGTCGCACCTTCCGGCGCATTTTCTGGCTTAAAATGGGTCAACGAGCCAAACGAATTCAGCCAGACGACCTGCTTGCCGAGAATCCAATAGAGGATGTCAAAATCGTGGCAACACTTGGCGAGAATCATCGGACCGGAGGACTCCAACTCGCGCCAATTACCGCGCACATAACTATGCGCCATGTGGAAAAACCACAGATTTTCCCGATGATCGACGCTGATAATCCGCCCCAAAACGCCGGAACGCACGATCTCGCGGATTTTTTGCCAGAACGGAGAATAGCGCAGAACGTGGCAAATCTGTAAATGCCTGCCGAGGTCTTCCGCCACCTGCACAAGGCGCACATTTTCTTCCAGCACGGGCGACATCGGCTTTTCCAGCAGAATATCATAACCTGCTTCCAGCGCCGCCAATGTGGAATCCATGTGCATTCTGTCCATCGTGCAATTGATGAGCGCCTTCGCAATCTTGCCGTGTGAAAGCGCGTCTTCCCATGTGGAAAACGTGCGTTCCTGTGGTAAATCGTGCTCGCTGGCGATGCGATAACGACGGTCTTCTGCCGGTTCTGCGACGGCGGTCACTTCAAATTCTTGCGGATATTTGAGTGCAAATTTACTGTATGCCTGTCCGCGGCTTCCCGCGCCAATCACGATGGCATCTACTGGGGGCATGGCGTGTTTCTCCTAGACTCATGCGAATGGTAGTGCGAATGTAGGGGCGACCTGTCAGGTCGCCCTACGAAGGTTTCGATCTGCGTAATTACTCATACAACTTTCGTGCGACATCGAAGCGTCCGGCGCTGTCGTCCAAGCCACCGGGGCGGTTACGCGCCAGCCAATTTTTCCTATAGTCAGCCTCAATGTCGTTCCATGTGGCGGCGAGGGATTCTTTGTCCACACTGCTATCGCCCAATTGAAGCAAGGCATGATTCGCCCCATGCCGGATCATACGCGAGGCGGTCATAAATTCTCGCTGGATGAGTTCGCCATCGGTGCGTGTCATGTTGGCTTCTTCTAATGGCGACATCACCGAGTCAATATAGGTGATCGTCGCGTGCAATTTCTCTGCGAGTTTTCCAGGGTTATCAAGAAGTGCTTTGGTCGCTTCGTCGGCATACTTATAAGCGTAGCTATCTTTGTAGTCTTCCATTGACGTTTGCAACATCCAGAACAGCAAACTGCCATTGTGAACGGTGATGCCGGGTTTGTCGTAGGCGTTACCAAGGTCATATGCCAGTTTGCCCATCACGCCACCCTTATCACGGAAGGCATAGGCATCCAGAACAGCGGGTAGGTCAATCGCATCGTTGGCTTCTGCCGCCCAACTGAGCGCCGCGCCGTGTGCAAATCCGAGATAACTCACAGGGAGCGGTTGCCAGTGACCACGATCACCCCAATCGGTATTCAGCACGCCAATCGCGCCATATTTCAGTCCGTTTGCGATGGCATTCTTGATGTTGCCCACCGCGTTGTCGGTGCGTCCGGCGATGGTGTTCCAGCTAGACGTTCCCGGACAGACATAAAACGGAATACCGGATTCGGCGAACAGCTTACTCTTACCGGGGAAGTCATGATTGGCTTCGTAGCCCCATTCCAGCGCAATCGTGTCTTTCGGCACTTCCGGCACAAGTTCAGGATATTGATTGATGATGTCGCCCCAGAATTGCATGGTTTTGCCGTGTTCGTTGCACAGCGCATAAATGTTCAGCAAAAAGTCCAGATAAACGCGCCCTTTACCTTTAACGTCCGTCCACGCTTTGGTGCGCCCCTGACCGAGATCGAAGGTTTCGTCACAGCCCACGTTGAATTGCGTGCTCGTAAAATTCGGCAATAACTCGGCGAATAATTCACGAACGAGCGCCAACGAACCCGGTACAGCGGGCGATAGACTAAACGGGGGCAAAACCGATCCCCACGGCGACACCATATCCGTTTCAGATTCCGCCAGTGAAATATACGGCTTATGCTCGAACCAGCGGTGCATATGCCCGAAGCTGTTTTGATTCGGCACGAGTTCGATGAAGCGTTCTTTACAGAAAGCATCAATTTCCAGAATTTCCTCGGCGGTCATCGGGGAGGCTTTCTCCCACACCACGCGATGATTGCGATAGGCGAAGGTGTGCTCGGTATACAGTTGCACCTGATTGATCTTCCAGCTTGCCAGCATGTCGATCAGTTCGACGAGCGTTTCCGTTTTGTAGACCTTGTCACGGCTGATGTCCAGCATCACACCCCGATTGGGGAAGTCAGGATAATCGCTGATCTCGCCCGCTGGAATTTCCGCGCCGTATGTTTCCAGCAATTGAATCAGCGTGCAGACCCCATAAAATACACCTGCTTCGTCATCGCCAGTGATGCGGATTTTATCATCAACCGTTAGCGTGTAGCCCTGCGCGTGTCCGGTTGCATCTGCGATACTCAGCACGATTTCTTCATCGAAATTCCCGCCACGAATATCCGCATTGACTCCCGCGTAGGTGCGGAGTGCATTTTGCAGACGTTTGGCCGTAAAGAGTAATCCCGCCGGATTAGCGACGTTCAGCGCGATGTCGATGTTATCGGGCAGGGTGGTGCGCTGATCTGTCATTTTCATTTTGCGAGGGATGGGTAAAAGGGTTATCTCGGTCATATCTACCTCATTTCATAGGAAATTTCATAAGTTTGTTACAGCTGGTCAATTACAGATGGACGCGGAGAAAAATATTCTTTGCGCCTTCGTTATCTTTGTGACTTGGCGTTACGCTTTTTATATTCTTTCGCAGGATTCCAATCCTCATCACACCTTCGCCAGCACATGATCCAGCACCAGCGAGACAGACCCCTGCATCCCGGCGTGGTAGCCCATCTGTGATTTTTGAATGCTGAAATCCTGCGTTGAAAGCGGGAGCGAATTTTTCAAAATGGTGCGGTGAATGTTAATCAGCAATTGTGGACCAATGTTGCTCACCCCACCACCGACGATTAGCAGACTTGGGTTGAAGAAGCTGACCACCGTCGCCAGCACATCACCGATCACCCGCCCACTTTCGATGATAATATCATTGGCGACTTTATCCCCGCGTCCGGCGGCAGTACCCACATCTTCGGGCGTAAGTTTTCCGCCGTTTTTCTCCATCAGCTCGCTCAAAATCGCACTGCGTCCGGCGTTGGCGGCACGGGTCGCTTGCTCCGCGAGGGCAGGTCCGGCGGCGAATTTTTCCAGACAGCCGACCAATCCACAATGACACACCGGACCTTCACGATCCACCGAGATATGCCCGATATGCCCCGCAATACCCGTCGTGCCATGATAGACCTCACCTTTGCAGACGATGCCACACCCGATCCCCGTCCCAATTTTAAGCATCAGGAAATTTTCATGATTTTTCCCCATGCCTTCCCGTAATTCGCCGAGCGCCATCAATGCCACATCGTTATCAACCTTGACAACGGACTCTGCAAAGTGGGTACGACAATAATCGGAAATTGAATAATCGTGCCATCCCAGCATGGTTGCCGGATTAACAATGCGGTTGGTGTTCTTCTCTACCGGGGCAGGCACACCCACGCCGATCCCAAGAATCTGGTTGTGGTTAATGTGATGCGCGTCTAGCAGGCGAAAGACGGACTCAAAGACCGTGTCCATAACCTGTTCCGGCTTATTACGGATGTTAATGGGCGTGCGTTGCCATTCGATGATCTTGCCTTTGAAATCCGCAAGGCAAACATTTGCACCGGATGCCCCCATGTGAATCCCGATCACATAGCCGAAATTTCTATTGAGTTCCAGCAGATTTGGTTTTCTGCCGCCGCTTGATTCGCCGACTTCTGCTTCCGTTAATAGGCGTAAATCAATTAATTCGTTGATGAGTTTGGTTGTTTTGGAGCGTGAAAGCCCAAGTAGTGTTACCAGTTCATTACGGGTCAATTGCGCATCCCGACGAATGAACTGAACGATGTCAAATAAGTCATCTTCCAGCCGAACCGGATAAATATGTTGTTTATTTTCCACAGACATAATGAGTGCTTTCCAGCATTTCTATCTGAATTATTCACATTTTGTTTAATTTATACTCATAACTGTACCCACTTTTGCTATATTTTGTCAAAAGTTTCTCAAAAAAGTCAGAAGTCTGTTATTTGACATTATAAGTTTAGCGCGTTACACTCCGTTTTACTCATGGCAAATGCACCAAAATGCAACGTCAGAGGTAGCATTTTTGTAAAGATTTTTGAGGAGGTTTATGTGATGCGCAAGAAATTCGGTTTACTCGGCGTCCTCGTCTTGCTGTTCAGCGTGTTCTCAGTGAGCATGGTCAGCGCGCAGGATGGACCCACAGTGTACACAGGTGGTTGGCCCTATTCCGTACCGCCGGATGGACATTTCAACAGCTATTCAACAGGGCGTATCGATCTTGGTATCTATCTTGATCTGATGTTGCCGCCACTTTCTGTTTACATATGGTCTGAAGGTGTCTACGAAGGTATGGTTGCCTCGGATTTTGGCTTCGATGACAACAACAACTATTACGTCACCCTCAACGAAGGCATCACCTGGAGTGACGGTACACCGATGACTTCCGCTGATCTTGTAGCCACCTTTAACACCGGCTATATCATTGGCTGGTCGATCTGGACACAACTCGATCACATCGAAGTTGTCGACGATCAAACGGCACTCTTCGTATTGACCGAACCATCACGCGTCGCAGAACGTCGCATTATGACTGAAAACATTCGCCCCGCGAGCGTTTACGGTGATTTTGCTGATCGCGCCGCCGCATTGATCGAAAGTGGTGCCGCCGCCGGTGATGCAGAATTTGATGCTCTGCTGACCGAACTGACCGAGTTCCGTCCCGACGATTACGTGTCCGGTGGACCCTATATCCTGCTTGCAGAAAACATCACCGATGCAAATGCGCGCCTCGTCAAGAACGAAGGTGGCTTCAATAGCGATGTAGTGCTGTTCGACGAAGTTTTGCTGTGGAATGGTGAAACTGAAGCCGCAACACCGCTGGTCGCCAATGGTGAACTGGCTTACGGTACCTATGGTTTCCCGCCTGCGACAGAACAAGCCTTCGTTGAAGCCGGTGTCGACATCATTCGTGGTCCGGGTTACACCGGTCCGGGTCTCTTTGTCAATCACAGTGTCTATCCGCTAAACCTCGTCGAAGTACGTCAGGCGATGGCATATGCGATTGACCGCGAAGAAAATGGTTTCGTCAGCCTTGCGGCATCTGGTATCGCCAACGATTGTATGTGTGGTCTGAGCGACAACCTTGCTCCTGTATGGCTTTCAGATGAAGTTCAAGATCAACTGAATTACTATGATCTTGACCGTGATCTTGCCGCAGAAACACTTGAAGGCATCGGTTTTAGCCTGAATGAAGATGGCATCTGGACAGACGACGAAGGCAATACACTCTCCTTTGAACTGATCTTCCCGGCTGAATTCCTTGACTGGGCGGCGGCGGCAGAAAACGTCACCGATCAGTTGAACGACTTCGGTTTTGACATCACCGCGCGTGGTGTACAGTTCCAGCAACAACAGCAAGAAGTCTATGACAGCAACTTCCAGCTTGCCATCCGTAACTGGGGTATTGGCAGTCCGTTCCCCGGCGAAAGTTACCTGCAACCCTACAACCGTTACAATGGTCAGGGTGAGGTCGCTGGTGAAGGTGTCGGTGGTGGTATGCGCTTCGACCCGAACGTGACCTACAGCGGTGGCGAACTGAACGTACTTGATGCGTCTTACGCGGCTGGTGAAGGTCTGGATACCGAGGCACAATCGGCTATTGTTGAACAACTCGCGCTGTCCTTCAACGAATTGCTCCCCGCAATCCCGTTGTGGGAACGTTATGGTAACAACCCGCTGAATCGTAGCGTGCTTGATGCACCGGCTGGTGATGATCCCATCTACAACAACGCAGGTGCAGATCATTTCATGCCGTATCTCATCCTTACGGGTGGTGTCGGTCCGGCAATGTAATTTAAGCATATGAATTTTGTCGGGGAGATCAAAGTTGGTCTCCCCGACCTCTTGTGTGGTCTAATAGGTGCTAGTCAGTTTTTCACTGATGTTACGCGGGTGTAGGCTATTGGGTCAACGTTCCGCATCGGTGAATAGGTACGAAGTCTGATTACTGAAAACTGTGAACTGATTACTGAAAACTGTTTACTGTAAAACGACGCAAACTAGATTTATAAAAGAGCAACTCATGGCAACCCATACCCCACCTATAGATACTTCAGCAATCGAAAAACCTGAGTTCAGCGCGTCTAGCATCACATTAGGCGGCATGGCTCACAAAATTTGGGGCAATTATGTCGCGCGAACCCTCATTCAAGCGGTCATTACGATCTGGCTGGTCATTACCTTTATCTTTTTTCTGGTGCGGTTGATGCCGGGTAATCCGGTAGATGTCTATATTGATTACATCATCAATCAGGAAAATTTGTCCTATGAAGAAGCCTACTCCCGCGCCGCGTCCCAATTTCAGTTTGACCCCGATGCGAATGTCATCACCCAATATGTGGAATACATGGGGCAGTTGGCGCAGGGCGATCTCGGCGAATCCATCACGTCCACAGGCACGAAAGTGCTCGACCAAATCTGGCGTTATCTACCGTGGACATTATTCTCAGTTGGCTTAGGCTTGCTCTTTAGCTTTGTGCTGGGTGTGTTGCTCGGCATCATCATGGCATATTATCGCAACTCCCCGCTGGATGTTGTGCTGTCATTGTTTTCGTCCATTCTCAGCGCGGTTCCCAATTACATCTGGGGATTGGCGATTCTGATTATTTTTGGCGTGCAATTACAATGGTTCGCCATCGGTGATTTTCGTGGGACGTATGCCTCCGATATCAGTGTTGGTTTTACGCCCGAATTTATCTTTAGCGTGCTCAAACATGCCATGCTCCCCGTGATCGTCTATATCACAGGCGCGCTCGGCACATGGACGCTCACTATGCGGAACAGCACAATCAGCGTGCTCGGCGAAGATTATGTCAATGTCGCGCGGGCGAGGGGTTTGTCTCAAGCGCGGATCGTCACGGCATATGTTGGGCGTAACGCCGCCTTACCGATGTTCACCCTATTGGCAATCAGCATCGGCTTCATTATTGGCGGGAGTGTCATCATCGAAGAACTCTTCGTCTATAAAGGGCTGGGGAGCTTCTTGTTCCGGTCTATCGCCACGCGGGATTACACTTCGATGCAGGGTGTTCTGCTGGTGATCGTGATTTCTGTCGTGTTTAGCAACTTGCTGGCGGATTTGCTCTACAGTCGGCTTGATCCGCGTGTGCGTTTGGGAGAGGACGACTAAATTATGACCTCCACAATGGAAATGATGCCGGAAAAACCACCACGTAAAGATAGCGATATTCCGATAATCGGCACATTGGTGCTGACGGTGACTGTCTTTTTTAAGGCACTCCGGCGCAACAAAGTCGGCATGGTCGGGTTTATCGGTCTGGTGTTTTTCGCGTTGATGTCCCTGTTAGGACCCGGTTTAGTGCCATTTGATGACGATGTAAAACTCGATCAAATCGGTGCGCCCCCCGGTTCGCAGGTCAAAATTCTGGTGCAAAGTGCAAATGTGGATCGCTTCCGTACACTGGACGATCTACAAGGGCAAACCGTCGGTCTGATTGACCGTAGCGGTGGCGAATCGCTGGTTGAGGAGTATTTCGCTGGGTTCCCTGAGGACAACCCGCCGTTTGAGGTGGAAACGACACGCTTTAGCTCAGGGCGAGGCATCCCTGAAGCGATTGAAGGGCTTGCAAATGGTGAAGTGGATGCCCTCATCATCTGGTCGGATAACATCACCGATTACATCACAAGTAACCGTGATTTGGCACAGGGCGATCAATTTTCTGATCTGGTGGTTTCCGGCTCTCTCGGCAAGCGTTATTTACTCGGCACAGACACACAGGGACGCGATATTTTCAGCCATATCGTCAACGGCGGCTCGTCGCTCATTTTTGTCGCGTTGCTGGCGGGTTTTTTCTCCACGGCGGTTGCAGTCTTGCTGGGTTCGATGGCGGCGCTCGTTGGTGGCATACCGGATCGTTTACTCGTCAGTGCGGCGAATTTCGTCCTGACAATCCCACAATTTCCGGTGCTGGTGGTGCTGGCATTATTGATCGGCTCGCAACTCAACAACCCGTTTTTGCTAGCGGGGTTGATTGCCGCGTTGTCTTGGCCCGTGTTGATGCGTGCCGTCCGCGCACAGGTCTTGAGCCTGCGCGAACGTGAATTTGTGGAGGCGGCACAGGCGTTAGGTCTGGGGATGCCGCATATTATCCTGCGGGAAATTTTGCCGAACATGATGAGCTTCGTGGCGATCAACTTTATCTTCGCCGTGACCAGCGCCATGTATCAGCAAATTGGCTTGATCTTTCTTGGCATGGCTCCCATCAACGATTATACGTGGGGCGTGATGCTCTTTTTTGGACGCACCCGCGGGACGCTTTTCAGCCCGGATAGCATGAGCATGGTGTTGTCGCCGGTGATTGCGATTGCGCTGTTTCAGGTGTGTATGGTGCTCTTCGCCCGCTCACTTGAAGAAATGTTCGACCCGCGCCTGAGAAGTTCTTAAAGAAAGCCATTCAGCAATTCAGATGGTAAGTTTCTAAAAACTGTCTACTGAACACTGACTACTGTGTACCGAAAACTGTTTACTGAATACTGAAAACGATGACCATGGAAGAAAAACTCGTATTACAGGTTAACGACATATCTGTCGTCTATCACTCGCCACGCGGCGATGTAAAGGCGACCAATAACGTCTCGTTTGAACTCCGTCAACGGGAGGCGCTGGCATTGATCGGCGAGAGCGGTTGTGGCAAAACCACACTCAGTCTCGCGCTGATTAAGATGCTCCCGAAATCCGCAGAAATTACGGGCGGTGAGGTGCATTACACGCGGGACGGCAAAACCCGCGATGTGCTCAAGTTTAAAGACCGTGAAATGCGCCTGTTCCGCTGGAATGATTGCGCGATGGTCTTTCAGGGTGCACAGAACGCCTTTAATCCGGTGCTGAAAATCAGCGATCAATTTTATGATACGGCGCGTTCGCATAGCTGGAAGGACAAAGAAGCCGTCCGCCAACGCACGCTAGAATTATTCGAACTCGTCCGCCTTGATCCTGAACGCGTCTTTAAATCCTATCCGCACGAACTCAGCGGCGGGATGAAACAGCGTGCTTTGTTGGCGCTTGGCGTGTTGCTCAGCCCGCAGGTGGTTATTCTGGATGAGCCGACCACCGCGCTCGATATTTTGACGCAACGGGCGATCATCGACGTGCTTAATGAGATGCAGGAACGGCTCGGCTTTAGCATCATTTTCATCAGCCATGATCTTGCTTTAGCGGCAGAAATGGCGGATCGTGTGGCGACAATGTACGCCGGTCAAATCGTGGAGATCGGTCCGGTGAACGATATTTTCTATCGCACATTGCACCCGTATACACTCGGTTTGATGCAATCCGTGCCGAAACTGGACACCGCCAAAGAAGAATTGCAGAGTATTCCCGGCAGTCCGCCCAACCTGATTGATCCGCCATCTGGCTGTAAGTTCCACCCGCGTTGCCGTTTTGCGACGGACAAATGCAAAGAGGAAATGCCGCCGCTGGTCGAGTATTCAGCCGGACATTTCGCCGCCTGCCACCATACCGATAAAGTACAGGAAGCCCGCATCGAATGGGAAGCAAATATGGAGCATATCCCCGATGTGGCGATGGATGTGATTGAGCAGACGAAGAAACAAACTAGCAAGGCAAAGGCGGAAAGTTAATGCAAATTTTTCGTCATTTGTCGAAAAATTCGGTTAAAAATGAGCCACAGAGACACAGAGAGAAGCAGAGTATTTGGCTTTGTTTGTAAGACGCTTTCAACTAACGCCTGCTCAGTTGCAAGGTGATAAAAGTGGCTTAACAAAACCGCATTGGGCTGAAACCCCAATGCTACGACGATTTTAGAAACCCCACTGAAGTGGGCTATTTTCACAAATTTACGGGAAGAATAGCCTGCTTCAGCAGGGTTTTACACCAGCGTAGCCAATGGGTTTCAGCCATTGGCGGTAAAGGTAAGAACTCAACCACAAAATACCTACCCCTGAAAGAGGCTGGGGGGTGAGGTAAAACTGCAAAAGTTACTTACCATAACGATTAACGACTGATAACTGATAACTAACAACTGAAAACTAAAAATGACCCAACCAATTATTGAACTCAAAAACGTCCATCGCTCGTTCAAAAAAGGGCGCACCACAATCCCGGTATTGCAGGATGTGAACCTGCAAGTGAACCCGCTCGAATTTATGTGTCTGGTGGGGGAGAGCGGGTGCGGCAAAACGACCACCGGCAAAATTCTGACGGGGTTGCTTAAACCATCCAGTGGACAGGTGATGTTCGAGGGGCAGGACGTGAGCAAGCTACGCGGCAAAGATTTCGCCCGCTATCGCCGTTCCGTGCAGATCATCCATCAAGACCCGTATGCGTCGCTCAATCCGTCCCATTCGATCTATCGCACCCTGAGCTTTCCGTTATTTCATCATAATCTGGTGAAAAATCGCACTCAAGCGCGGGACAAAGTGATGGAATTACTGGAAACGGTAGACCTGACTCCAGCAATAGACGTGATCGACAAATATCCGCATGAATTGAGCGGTGGTCAGCGTCAACGTGTGAGCATCGCCCGCGCCCTGACGACCAGCCCTTCGCTGATTATCGCCGATGAATCGGTCAGCATGGTGGATGTCTCTATTCGCATCGGCTTGCTGAAGATGCTCATGAATTTGCGGACAGATTTCAACGCGACGATAGTCTTCATCACGCATGATCTCGCACTGGCGAAATATTTCGCGTGGGAAGGCAAGCTGGCGGTGATGTATCTGGGGCGGGTCGTCGAGGTTGGACGCACGCAACAGGTCATCGTGGATCCACAACATCCCTATACGAAAGTGTTGCTATCCGCCATTCCCGAAGCTGACCCGGAACGGACGCGCAATAAACGCCATATCGCCCTTCGCAGTGAAGACATCCCGCGCCTGACAGAATTGCCCCCCGGATGTAGTTTTCACCCGCGTTGCCCGTGGTTTGTGCCGGGCATGTGTGATGGTGAAGTGCCGCAATTGGAAATCGCACCGGGGACGGATAGCACCGCGCTGGTCGCCTGTACACCGTTAACACGTGGGGAAGAATTATTGCTCTATGAGTCCTGAGTTATTACGGACGTTTTTTCGCTCCGGCATGTTTATTGTATTGGTGGCGCTGGTGCTGATTTTCGCCGTCCCGCGTGAGAGTGCAGAATTCGTCATTTCGGTGTGTTCATTGATGATCGGGTTGTCCCTGCTAGGGTTAATCGCGCTGGCGAGTCGCTTTCTGTAACAGAATGGTGCGGCTAGTTTCAAATTTTGCCTTCCTCAGTCCATCAAATAAGGACTTCCCATGACCACCACAAACGGTAAGCCGCTCAATATTCAATTGCTTATCGCGTTTATATCATTCATGTTTATTGGCATGTTGCCGGGGATTCTTAACGTCGCGTGGAAACATATGGAAACCACCTTTGGCGTAGAGTTGGATTCACTCGGCTTGTTGCTCGGCGCGATCACGGTGGGGCGGTTGATTGCCACCTTTGCCAATGGCTACGTCATCGGCAACTATGGTATCGGGCGGGTGATTTTAGCGGCGGTGCTCATCAGTATGGTTGGCGTTTTCGGATATATGACCTCGCCCACGTTCGGCATTTTACTGATCGCCGGATTGATCGTCTCCTTCGGTAATGGAATCATCGACGCGGGCATGAACACGTTCGTCAGCGCCTATTACGGTAAAGGACAGTTAAACTTTCTGCACGCTTTTTTCGGCGTTGGTCTTACGATTGGTCCGCTATTGGTCACTTTCAGCATCATCACATTAGATGGAAGCTGGCGACTCGCCTATTCTGCCGTTTTGCTGGTGCAGGTCATCCTGCTGATCGCGGTGGTGGTCACATTTCGTCATTGGCGGATGCCCGAAGCCACCATCGAATATGATGAACAGGGCGCAGTCCGTAAAGCCGCGACAGTGCGTGAATCGCTCATGGTTCCTGCGGTGCTGCTTAGCATGGCGCTGTTTTTCGTCTATGGCGGTATCGAAGTGGGGGCAGGGCAACTCAGCAATTCACTATTTACAGAATCACGCGGGATCAGCGAGGAAACCGCGAGCTTCTGGATTAGCCTCTATTGGGCGAGTTTCACCATCGGGCGCATCCTTACGGGTATCATCGGGGATCGTATCTCAAATAATAGCCTCATGCGCCTGAGCATTTTCGGGACGATTGGCGGGGCGCTATTCCTCTCCATACAGGGTGCGAGTATTTTCAGTTTTCTCGGTCTGGCGTTGCTAGGCTTTGCACTCGCGCCGATGTTCGCCACCTTAATTTCAGATACGCCAAGGCGCGTCGGGATGCGCCACGTCGCCAATGCTATCGGCTTTCAGATCGGCTTTGCAGGATTTGGCGCGGCGGTCTTGCCCGGACTTGCCGGAATTTTTGCCAGTAGGATCGATCTGGAGATTATCGGTCCATTTTTGCTCGTAAATGCAGTCGGGTTATTTTTCCTGCACGAGTTTATAATGAGACGCGAAGCCAATCTTGAAAATCGTGCAAACCGTGAGAAGGAAATGATGAATGCCTGAAAGCGTCGCTATTGGCGTGGACATCGGCGGGACGAAAGTCGCTATTGCGGCGGTCAACCGTGATGGAAATGTGATCGCCGAACACACCTTACCAACTCTGCCGGAGCGCGGCGTGGAAGATTTGCTGACGCGGATTTGTGCTGGCGTTCAATCCGTGATGGAGTCGGCTGGTTTACCGGTTGCCGGCATCGGGGTAGGATGCCCCGGAGCGGTAGATTATGTCAACGGTGTGTCCCTATTTGCCGCCAATCTGGGCGAGGCATGGCACAATATCAATTTACGCCGTGAATTGCGTGACCGTTTGCATCTGCCGGAAATGCCTGTTTGGGCAGAAAACGACGTGAACGCAGGTGGCTTCGGGCAAATGCTATTCGGCGCGGCGAAGGGATGCGATAACTTCGTCTATCTGATGATTGGCACAGGCTTGGGCGGTTGCGCGGTCATTGACGGGCGTATGTTGCGCGGGACGAGTTTTTCCGCGTTAGAAGTCGGGCATATCACCCTGAACCCGAACGGGCGCTCCGGTGATTTTGGTTTGCGCGGCACGGCGGAAATGGTTGTTTCTGGTAAAGGCTTGCTAGCAGGTTGGGCAGAATATCGACTGCACTATCCTGATTCTCCACTAACCAGAACGATGGATGTCGATACCGCGAAGATTCTAAGGGCGGCGCATGAGGGCGATTTGTTGGCACTGCATATAATGGATGATGCCGGAGAAGCCCTTGGTATCGCGTTGGCGTGGTCAGTGACGATCTTGAATCCGTCAATGGTTTTGATCGGCGGGGGATTGGGCATCGCGGCAGGGGATTTGTTGCTGGATCGTGCCAAAAAGATCATCAAACAACGCATTCTGCCCCAAACATATGAATTGCTCGGATTTGCCTATACCACAGAGTTGATGAGCGCGGTGGGTGCGGCGGCGCTGGTCTGGTATGAACTTGACCGTAATTCTTAGTGAATTCTCCCTAAAAGTTTGACCCACAAGCACAATTGCGCCATGATTAACACATAGACCCTACTCACATCAGCCTAGGAGCGCATTAAATGACCTCATTGGATGTATTCGCTTATACCAGCCACCCTGACGAAACCCTCTTCTATCAGCGCAATGATGCCAATGACCCGCGCATGGGAGAGATCGTCCATTCTAACCGCGCCGCATATGAGCGTTCACGCACCATTATTCTAGGATGCCCTCAGGATGAAGGGGTCAAACGGCGTGGCTCACGGTTGGGTTCCAGTGGCGCACCGGACGAAATTCGTAGCTGGTTTTATCAGCTTTCCGTCTCTAACTTAACCGATGATCCCAACTTTAACCTGTTTGATCTCGGAAATTTACATATTCGCGCTACATTAGAAGAAACTCATGCCGCCCAACGCGAACTGGTACACCAATTGCTGAAGGACGGCAAAACGGTGATTACGCTCGGCGGGGGTGGGGATGTCGCTTATCCTGACGGTATGGCGTTGAAAGAAGTTGCTGACGACATCATGCTCCTCAGCGTGGACTCCCACTTTGATGTCCGTGAGGAACGGCTGGTCTCCTGTGGCACGGCGAACCGGAATTTGATCGCTGAAGGCGCGGTAAAGGCAGAAAACTTCTACGCGCTTGCCTATCAGGTGGTGGCAAATTCTCCCGTGTATGCCAAATATCTGCGCGGATTAGGCGCTCATTTGCATAGCCTGAACGATCTGCGAGAAGCCGGCTTGTTGGATACCGTACGCCAGATTCTTGTAGATAAGCAGGCGGGTTCGCTCATGTGGACTTTTGATCTGGACTCGGTGCGTGCGTCGGATGCGCCCGGAGTCAACGCGCCCATGCCATTGGGCTTAACCGGAGAGGAATTCTGTAAATTGGCAGAAATCGCCGGTAATGATGCCCGTACCCGTGTGGTTCAATTTGTGGAAGTGAACTCGAAATACGACCTCGCCGGCAGAACCAGCCATCTTACCGCAGTGGCGATGTTCCATTTCCTATCTGGCATGAATAAACGGTAGGTATGCAATAAACGGCGGAGCTATATTTTGCACTCAGCGCTCCTATCTTCCCTCCACCTAAAAAGATTAATAAGGGTCATAAAGTACCTTTAAAAGTCCCCTCGCCCCTTGTGGGAGAGGGGATTTAGGGGCTTTCAAGGGTAGGTATTTCATCGTTTTGTCGAATTTTTTCCACATTGGGCTTAAACCCCAATGCTACAACGATTTTAGAAACCCCACTGAAGTGGGCTATTCTCACAAACGTATGGGAAGGATAGCCTGCTTCAGCAGGG
>JAVJSU010000067.1:0-33578 GCA_040219275.1 Aggregatilineales bacterium
GGCTGTGCTCCGCACCATTGCACTGAATCTACTCAAACAGAATAAAACCAAGAGCAGTTTGAGGCAAAAACGTTTCCGCGCTGCAATGGACAATTCATTCTTGTTGCAACTGCTCACTCGAATTTGATGCGATTACCCTGTCAAGATGCGCGGACATCAATACCGCTTCGCCCAAATCGCGGTATGATAGAGGGACTATGTTAGCCACCCAACACAAGGGAACCGCCCGATGACGGAAATTTCACACGCGATTGTCCTACCCGATCAAAATTTCACCACATGGTTGAGCGTGGTGCGTCCTTATACAGAAAAATTTGCGCGGACTGCGGTGGTGCGCTCCCCCGCAGGCAATGACCTGAACCGCTTTCAGGCGATCACAGCTGTACAAGCGCCACAAACATGGATGAACAACAACGCGCTCGAACATATCCGCCGTGTGTATCCGCTGGTGGTGCTGGTGGATGTGATTAACGCCGCCACGCCCGCGCAACTCGCCGCGGAGCTACAGGCACGCATCAGCGGCAATGATCGCTTTGGTTCACAGCGCAACAATCCCAAGCATCTGTTTGATCGCTTTGTGCTGAATTATCCGAGTCCGGCACGTCCCGCACGTATTCTGCGCGGATTTTCTACCGCAACGGACAAAAAGCCGGATACACACGAAGGCGTGGATATTTATGCGCCGGAAAACACGCTGATCGAAGCGGCTTCGGCGGGGCGCGTGTTGACCATCAACATGACCAATGATCGCCTGAATTATGGCGCGTATCTACAGATTCATACCGTCGTGGAGGGTGAACTGTTCATCACCACCTACGGCGGATTAAAAGATGTGCGCGTGGCGCTCGGTCAGACCGTGAATGTTGGCGATGTGATCGGACGATCAGCAGGTCCGGCGTTGAAGTTGGTTGTGCAACAGCCGAATAAAGGCATGAGTGGTTTTCAATTGCCAGATGTGGTTGATCCCACGCTGTATTTGTATCTGTCCGGCTTACAGGTGCGCTCCACTGTAGACGGCTTGTGGGTACGCTCCCTGCCAAGCACGCTCGGACTCAAATTGGCGAAAGTCACCCCCGCCGATTGGCTGGAAGTTAAAGAACCGCACGGACGCGCATTGGCGAAGATCGGCGTGGAAGATCAATGGATACGGATTAATCATGCGACAGTTCCCTCCGGCGCATATACTGCCGCGTGGTATCTGGAAGCCCACAGCAGTGATGATCCACCCGAAGGCATTGACGGCGTAGACATCCCCGGCATGAACATCGACATTGACCATCCGCTCGGATTGCCCAACCCCGCCGCGCTGGACAATATGGGCTGGGTGCGCCTGAAATATAACGTATCGCTCAACAAAAATTTCCCTGAAGGCGACTCACGGCGCTACGGCAACACTGACCTGAACTATACTTATAATCGCTATGTCGAGACTCTACGACGGTACAATCAAGCGGGATGCAAAGTGATTCTCGTGCTGACGCATCAAACCTATGGCGAAGGCGCGGGCTATGTCTGGCATCAGATGGACAGCCCCAAATGGCGTAGATTCACCGAGCGGTATGTGCAGATGGTGGGCGATGTGGCGCGTCAATTTTTAGGCAAAAACTTGATCTACGCCTATCAAATCTGGAATGAGCAGGACACCGCCCCCGCCAATGCACGTGCCGCTGTGCCGATGCCCGCGGCGGATTATGCCAATTTGCTCAACCAATCCATTCAGGCGATTCGGAGCGTCGACCCGACGACCAAAATCCTCACCGGTGGACACATCAGCGGACCGGGCTTAGGTCCACAATATGCGCGGGCGGTGCTCAACGCCATGCCAGCGCACATCCGCCCTGATGGGATCGCCTTCCACCCTTATGGACGTGGACAGGCAGGCAATCGCTTTGCACAATTCGGTCCTTTAGAGGAATCGATCCGCAATTGGAGCGCCGTCATGCCCAACAAGCCTGTGTGGATCACCGAATGGGGCGTGCTGGATATGCAACATGATGCCACTGCGGTGAGTCAGGTGGCGCAATATGCAACCGGATTCCGCCGGATCATCAGCGATCAATTCCCCGGTAAAGTGGCGTGTGCGGTCTGGTATGCGTGGTCGGATGGCATGGACAACGGTTACGGGCTGGTCAACCGGAGCAATCAACCCAAGCAACCGCTCTATGACTCATTTTTGCGCTGAGATAATAATTAGTTGATCGTTCTATGACGTGATTTCCAAACGTTCACTAAACTAGAGAGCGTGTCAGCAGTTCATATGACCCATTGATGTCAATTTCGCTTTTCGCTTTTCGCTTTTCGCTTTTCGCTTTTCGCTTTTCGCTTTTCGCTTTTCGCTTTTCGCTTTTCGCTGACAAACTGACAAACTGACAAACTGACAAACTGAATTGCTTCATGTCGTGGGTGGATGCAGAGCGTAAAGCCGTTCCGAGAGCGGTTCGAGTTCGTCGGCGATTTCGTTATCGGAGGTATCGGCGACCAGCGCGGGTTCATCGGGCGTGGGTGGCTGAAAATAACTTTTGATGCGCTGAAAATGCTCCGGTGTGATGACGAATTTTCCGGCTTCGGCGGTGGCTTCCGGCGCGTCGATTCTAGCTTGCAGGCGTTCATCAATCAGCGTTTGCGTGGCGACAGTGTGGATGATCCGATAGAACGCGTCGTGCTTATCCGCGAGGGCTTGCGTTTTCGTGCGTCCGGCGACATCAAGATAAATACCATCAATCACAACACCCCGATTGCGGGCTAACAATTTATCCGCCACTTCACACAACACCGCTAGCGTTTCCGGTCCAGAATTAAAGCCGTATTGCAAGCGAATGGCATCTGTGGAGAGTACGACAACCGGATACAGGCGGGTGAGATGATCCGCGACGGTGGTTTTTCCGGTGGCAGGCAAGCCGAGAATGCCGAGAAGCACGGGCTTTTTCCAGCGCACCGGAGGAATGTTTAGCGTATTTAAGATGTCATCGGCAGTCGGTATCAACTCAACCTACCCCCACCATGCACATTAGGCGATTGCGCTAGAGAGCAACAATCACCCTTATTCTACCCGACATGCAGGCACTTCTTCAAATTCGCGTCAGGGGCAGTTGACCAGAACTAAGCGCGATCTTTTTTAGCTTTCTTTTTCGCCGCCGCGAGAACATCCTGCAAAGTGCGTTGCTTCTTCATACCCGGCATCCGATGCACACTGAAGTCACCAATTTCCATGTAGTCGTCATCGCTCATGCCAAACGTGACATTGGTCTCTGGGATACGTTGAAGCATGTGCGTGTACAATTCACCCGTTTCCGTCTGGCGAATTTCGTTGATGAAGGTGTCAATAATCGCTGTCCGATGATGGTCTAAGCGCACCTTGCCCACAGGGGATTCAAACACGAGGGCTTTAAGCGCGTCCTGTACTTTTGTGATGTCACCGTCTACGGCATCAAGCGCCAGCAATAAGGCTTTCATACTAGTGTAATAGGTAAAGGCAAAAAATGACGGCGCATAGAAACGTTCTTCTACAGGATAAGTGTTGCGATACATCTCCAGAAAATCATTCCATGCTCTGGTATCGATATTATCCGCATGGGTAGAGGCAGAGACCACACCTTTAAGCATCTCCGCGTGATGTTTAACGGAAGTCAGCAGAGATTGATCGCCGAAGATTGACCCCGCGACCAATGGTAATGTGTTGCCGTGCTTCACCCGAAATTGCTCAAGGAAGTTTAAGCCATCCGTGCCGCCTAAGGTTGAATAAACCGCGTCGACATCATCAGGAATTTCACCAATGTTGTTTTCATAATCAGTAGTGCCGAGCGCGCACCAGATAAAATTGCTAATCTCTCCACCATGATTGGTAAAATCAAGCGCAAAACCGCCGATCTGCGCGAACGGGAACGAATAGGCTTCCCCAATCGTCGCAATCCGCCGGAAACCCAGCGTTTCATAGCAATATTTACCCAAACCCGTCATGAGCTGTGCGCCGGTGGCATTAAACATGAAAAAATTTTCTGCCGGGTTAAACATGGGCTGAGACGCAGACCCGCCATTCACAAAGGTGCTAGCAGGATGTTCATTGGCGAACAGACGTACCGCAATAGCTTCATCACCGCTCAATGGACCCACAAATAATTTAACGCCTTTATTTGCCAAATTTTCGCACGCCTGCGTTGCAGAAGCCCCCATCGCATTAGTGCCTTCAATGTCGACTTCAAGATCATGCCCGCCAGCGCGATACCCAAATTCCTTTAAAGCGAGCTTCGCCCCCCGAACACCATCTTCACCTGCCACTTGATATGGACCAAATAGTGTAGAAAGAATACCAATTTTTAACATAACAAAATCACCTATTATTTTATTTTGATTATATACACTATCGCAACATAACTTAATTAAGGTTTATTATTCCGACAGAATCGCGTTAGCTTTCCTACAAAAACTAACGCGATTCTATCCTTTCACAGCTTGCAATTTTAGAAATTTTGTTCTAAAATTAGAACGTCAAAACAATGCAGGCAAAAACCCCGCTAGCGTTCATTAGAACACTGAAATATTTAACGATTCTCTTCCCATTGCATCGTATGATTGCCCTAATGCAAGCATCCGGCGCATCTGTTGTCGTTTTCTCTGGAGGCTTTTTTTGGCTATTCAAATCTCTTCTCAGCGAGAAAGTTCCGCTAAGAAATCCAGCACACAGCGCAAAGCTACCCGCAAACGCACCCGTCTACAGGAACTCCTCAGCGAGTATTTTCTCGTGTGGTTGTTGTTGATCGCACTCGGTACGATGCTCCTGCCGGAAGCGCTGATTATCACGGTCAATACGACGATTTCCACCGTGTTGAGCGTGCCCAACACGGTCAAAAATATCGGTGGTGATGCCTTCGATACCATAGGCGGAGCATTTGACTCCGTCAGTAGCGCCCTCGACGAAACCGCCCGTACAGTCGGCGGTGGCGGTAATGATGTCGTCCAACAGATTGACCAGACGCTCAGCTTTGGCGGTGCATCCGGTCAGATCGCGCCCTTATTCACGCGGGAAATTCAACACTGGAACGGGGACATTCAACGCTGGGCGCGGACCTATAGTCTTGATCCCAATTTGCTGGCGACGGTCATGCAAATCGAATCCTGCGGACATCCCACCGTCGGCAGTTCCGCTGGCGCACAGGGTTTGTTTCAGGTCATGCCGTTTCATTTTTCCAGCACAGAAAATCAGCTTGACCCGGATACGAATGCCATGCGTGGCGCGAATTTCTTGAATTATTGCCTGACCGCCGCCAACGGAGACTCTGGCATGGCGATGGCATGTTATAACGGCGGTCCATCCGTGCTCGGCAGACCGTTCGCCAATTGGGTATCGGAAACGCAACGGTATTATCAATGGGGAACGGGCATCTATGCGGACGCGCTCAACGGCAACGCACAAAGTCCCACGCTGGATCGCTGGCTGACGGCAGGTGGCGGGACGCTCTGCGACTGGGCAAGCACCGAACTCGGCATCCGCTAAACACAAAAGACGGGATCGTCAAAGGTGGCAATCCCGTTTTTTTATGGTCGTTTTCTGCGGATGGATTATAGCGCCAACAATTGCAAAGTGATGATGATGATAAAAATGACGATTTGCGGCACGGTGATTTTGAGTAAGTCGCGGTGAACAAAGGCGGTAATCACCAAAAATGCACAAAAATTCAGCAGGACGATTCCTACCGGAAAAAAGCGCGCCACCCCTGTAAGCTCAATGGTGCCGATTGCGATAAGAGTCTGCACAACGCCCACTGCAAATAGGAGCACGCCACCTTGAAAAATCATCACTCGTAACGACCCGATCATGACAGGATCATCCGTGATTTGTTTCAGGTCTGGAATTTGCTTTCTTTCACCATAGACGTTGTGCGCCACACTGAGCAAAATGAGTAAAACACCCGCTATGATTCCCATTAATTTAGCCTCCCCGATGCGTCAATGTGCCTTAATTATGAGGATTTGTGCCTCATGTGGCAAGAAAACAGGATCGCCATGTTGACGATCCCGTTTTTAATTATTTTGTTGAGTGCGCTATTTTTTACCTAACCTTCATACGAAAGGACTTCGCGCAGGGTCAATTGTGAAGCTCTGCGGGCAGGCAAATAGCTGGAAATAAACGCCAGAAACAGCGCCAATACCAGCCACAAAATCGCACCCGTCACATCGAAGCTATAGGCAAGCGGGGCGTTACTGAACGCATTCCCCACGCCATCGCTCAAGGCACGGCTGATCGGCAATGCCAGCAATGATCCCAGCACCCAGCCGATAATACCGACGAAGACCGCCTCGGCGACGAAGATGCCCAACACCTGAAAGTCACTCGCACCGACAGAACGCATCACACCGATTTCACGCATCCGTTCAAGCACGTTGATGCTGGTCGTTCCGGCGATGCCCAACCCGCCGACAATCGCCAGCAACCCCGCCAGTACCAGCAGAGAATAAACCAGCGTGTTAAAGCGCAGATCAAAACTGGTTTCTAGCGCGGCGCGGGTTTGTGTGCCATCAATCAGGAAGTTGTTCTCTGCGAAGGCGGTGCTGAGTTGCTCAACAATCGCGTTCTGGGCATCGGCACTATTTTCGCTGGTCGTCATGCGGAGCAAACGGGACTGCCCGCCTTCGCCGATGATCTCAGATAGCGCATCGTAGGTCGTCCACGCGTCATTTTCGAAGGAGAAGATCGCCTGTGCAATGCCGACAATCGTCCATGTGGTTTCCTGCCCGCGCAGAATCAGCGTGATGTCATCGCCGACGCTGAGATCAGGATATGCCGCGATGATATTGTTATTGACCACCACCCCATTCGTATCACCTTCTTCTAGCCAGCGCCCCGCTTCGATCAACGGCAGGATAGTCTCACTGGTCGGTGGCAACCCGCGCAGATTCACGCCCGCGCTTTCCTGTGTGTCGGTTTGCGGAGTGCGCCCCGTGGCGGTTGCCCACGCCTCTACGCGTTCCACGCCGTCGATATTTTCCGCCAGCGCCACCATCTCATCAGCGGGATAGGCTTCTGATAGCGACACAGACACGCCGTAATTGTCATATCCGAGCGCATCATCCAGCGTATTAAAGAGTGAATTTCGCACCGTGAAGACCGTCGCAAAAATCGCGCCCGCTAAGGTCAACGTCAGTAGAGTCAGCACCAACCGCCCTTTTTGACGGAACGTATTGCGGAACGACAGCAGTACCGGACGCGGCAAGCCTTGAAAACGGGTGATGATACGGTCAAAGATGCCGTTGTTATTGCTATCAATCCCGCGTGAATCCAGCGCCTCACGGACGTTGGTACGCGTTCCGGCAATTACGGGAATAAGCGCCGCAGTAATCGGTACAACCAGCCCGATAAAAATTTGCACGGCGAAGACCCACAACGGAATACTGAAATTGGTGATTTTGTAATTGCTCAGTTCGCCCACAATACTGGCTAATCCACGCGCACCGAAGAACGATAACGGCACGCCAATCAGCAAAGCAATCACACCAAAAATACCGATCAATCCGAGATACATACGGATGATTTGTCCGGTGCGTGCTCCGATGGCTTTCATGATGCCAATTTGTTTGGTCTGCTGGGCGAGCACGGCGGAAATGATATTGACGATCAGGAATCCACTGAGGATAAACGTCAGTGAGCCGATCACACCGAGCACCAATAAGAGCGCCAGAATAAAGACAAAACTCGGCGGTTCTGCCGGGTCTTGTGGCACAACCGTGAAGACAATCGTCCCCTGACTTTCCAGCAGATCACGCACGGTGTTACTAACCTGCGCCACATAATCCGCGTCGTCCGCATTTTCACTGACGCGGAATTGGAGGTTGTTGTAGCCAGTTTCTCCGGTGATGGCTTCCATCGTCGCCATGCTGACGTAACCATACCCCGTGCCGAGCACACTTGCGGCTGGTTGACTCAGATCATAGACGATCCCCGTGACGGGCAAGGTGACCGTTTCGCCGGTGGGCAATTCGATGGTTAAATCCTGCCCTTCCGCTGTGTTCAGGAAACCGTCCGCGCTCCGTTCGACCAGTACGGTATCATCCGCGGGTGGATATGCGCCGCTTTCGCCGTTGATGGTATTCAGCGTCATATTTTCATAATCAGGCACGGCGAACAGGCGCAAATCCACATACTCACCGGGATTTGATTCTACGCGGGCATCGTAACTGCGGCGTACCTGCACCGCGTCAATTTCTGGCAATGCGGCGACCTGCTCAATCACAGACTCATCAAAGACCGTCGTCACCAGCACCGCACTCGCAGGGTCAACCGCCTGCCATAAGGTCTTGCTCTCACGGTTTAATATGGCGGATGTTCCGGCAATCGACCCGACGGCGAAAATGCCAACGACAATCGACATTACGACCAGCGCGGTGCGTGCTTTGCTGGTGGTTAAATCCGCCCAAATTTTGCGCCAACGTGGACTCAACTTAAGCATTGGCGGTCTCCATTGCAGTGCGTGTTTTGTCGGATTGTTGATCTGCTTCGATACTACCATCGGCAACGGTGACGGCGCGTGTCACACGGCTAGCGAGGTCATTATCATGCGTCACCATCACGATGGTCTTGCCCTGTGCGACGAAGTTCTCGAACACTTCAAATACTGAATCGGCAGTTTTTGAATCCAGATTGCCCGTCGGTTCGTCCGCCAGCAAAAGGGGTGGATCATTTGCCAGCGAACGGGCAATCGCCACGCGTTGTTGCTGACCGCCGGAAAGTGTGGACGGGATTTTATACGCCTGATCCTTTAATCCGACCTGCTCAAGCAGATGCAAAGCACGTTCCGGGCGTTCTTTGGCGCTATACATATTGCAGAAATCCATCGGCAACATGATGTTTTCAATCGCTGTAAGGGTGGGCAATAGTTGGAAAAACTGGAAGATCACGCCGAGGTTACGCCCGCGCCATTCCGCCAATTTGCCTTCCTTCATCGTCTGGATCGCGGTGCCGTCAATCACCACTTCGCCCTGCGTCGGGCGGTCAATCCCCGTAATCATATTGATGAGGGTCGTCTTACCACTGCCGGATTTACCGATCATGGCGACGAATTCCCCGCGATTGACGGTCAGATCAATGCCTTTCAGCGCGGTAAAATCGCCCGCCGCTGTCTTATAGACTTTCTGTACATTGCGGAGGTCAATCAATGCCCCGTTGTTATCTGCCATAATTAAAAAACCCCTTGGTTGCATTTCATGAATAGATGATGGAATTTTTATCATGGCTGGATAAGTGAATGGTGAAAAATTCGTTGAATCTGGCGGAGATATTATACAGATTCTCATATTTTACCTATTGGTAAGTAGGTGAAGAAATTCGACAGGCATTTAGCGCCTGAACGATTATAGGGAGGCTATCTTCACTGATTATGAAAAACGGTCAGCGAGGGCGTGTAGCTCACTATAAGGGGAGGCATAGATACGGGGTAACACATAGGTTTGGCGCAACGAATCGGATGCCATTGTGAGCGCCTCCGCACAGCGGTCTTTCGCCGTGTCCATAGCGCCCTGTTTGGCGGCTAAAAGTGCGCGGGAAAGCACAATCAAGGGATCATCAGGGAGGATTGACTGCGCGATGGCGAAATCCTCGTCTGCCTTCGTCTCATCGCCGGATTGTTCGTAAATATCGCCACGCACGGCACGCAACCGCGCATAAACCGCCATAATCGTCAGCGCAATCGCTTCATCCATCGCATCATTTTTCAGGATACCAGCGGGGGTGCGTGCATCCAGCGCATAAAGCGTATCCAGCATATCTATGGCGGCGCTATAGTGGGTCACGGCATCTTCTAGCGCGTGGTCGTCGCGTGCCAGATCACCCGCCCATTGTGACCAGCGCCAATTTTTCTGCAAAGTCGCCACCAATGCCCGCGCCTCTTTGATTTTTCCCTGCATTCGAAGCAGATACAAACAACGTTCGGTCAGACGGTCATCCTCAGGAAAGCGATCATGTGCAGTCAGCACGACTTCCAACGCGCCGACATCATCGCCTAATTTCTGGTGAATCGTAGAGCGCAAAATCGCGTCCTGCGGTGTGGATGTTGCCAGTGCATCAAGATCACCCAATGCTTGCTGTAGCGCATCGGTTTGGGGTTGACGGCTGAGGATAGATGCCCGTAAGCGACGCGATGGATCGTCAGGTGTGGCGGCGATATGCTGATTAAGCGCCTCAATCGCCTCATCAAGCTCACCTGCTTGCAGATAGGCTTCCGCCAGTTGAAGGGCAGAATACGGCATCAGGTCGAGGTCTCGCTTTCGCCGTCAGACTCAGCAAGGTCAAGCACAATAATGAAACACGCCCCCTCGCCCATGTTGCTTTCTACGCTAATCGTCCCCCCGTGTTGATCGATGATTTCCTTACTGATGCTCAAGCCCAGACCCGCGCCTTTATATTCGTGATTTTCTTTGCCACGAATAAACGGTTTAAAGATATTGGGCAACAAGTCCTCCGTGATGCCCTCGCCGTCATCCTGAATGGTAATTTCTAGCCTGTTTTCGGGCGTGCGGCTTACTTTAAGGAGGATGTTTCCGTCGTTAGGCGTATAGTTGATGGCATTAATCAACAGATTAGTCAGCACCTGTTCAATGCGTGAAATATCCACTTTGATGTAAAGCGGTTCTTCAGGAAGATTTTGTGTGATGGTGATTGATTTTTTGTCGGCTTCTGGCTGTTGAATATGAATCAGATTGGCAATCAATGACTGAATGGCAACCGTACTATAATCCAGCCGGATCATGTTATTTTCAAAGCGCGAAATATCCAGCAAATCATTCACGAGTTTGTGCATCCGGCTGGTAACTTGTCGCATCACATCGAGATGTTCTTCCATCCGGTCTTGCTGGCGATTAATCAGGTAAAGGCGGGTCTTCAAATTGGTAATCGGTGTACGCAATTCATGGGATGCGTTGGCGATGAAATGGGCTTTCTGCGCTTCGAGCCGTTTTTCCTGACTAATATCGCGCATGACGACCACATGCCCGACGATGTCATCACCTTCCCCATGCACCACGCTGAAAATGACGCTGGCATCAAAACGGCGGTTACCCTTCGTCCGCATCTGAAGTTCCGTATGATAAGTTCCCTGTCCGCTAACCTCGCTCATCAGGCTTTGGAGCACCGCACGCCGTTCCGATTCTCTCAGATCAAGGCTGAGCATCGCACCGGATGCAGATTGCCATTCTTGCTCGGTATAGCCGGTTAATTTAACAAGCGATTCGTTAACATAACGGACATCATTCGAGATGTCATAATAGATCACACCTTCCGTCATCCCATTGAGAATCGTTCGCAATTGACTGCGCTCATTTTCTAGCTCAACGGTACGTTCCGCCACCATTTGTTCCAGCACGTTCGCCTGATTCCGCACATCAGCAAACAAACGGGCATTACTAATGGCGATGCCTGCCTGATTGGTAAACGCGATCAACCTATCGGTATCGGTCACGCTAAAGCGGTAGGCTTGTGTGCTGGCAAAACTGACAAAGCCGATGATCTTGCCACTGCTATTGATGGGCGCACAAATGTAGGATTTAACGGGTTTTTCATTAGAGGCAATCGGAAGCCACGGTTGCGGATTATCGGTGTTTCGCACCGTTAAACTTTCGCCGGTGCGGACAATCGTCTGTAACATCGGCATTTTCGATAGATGAAACACCGTATTTTCGGAAAGCGTCTGGAAGCGCCCTGTGTCTTCCGTATATTCGCGTGAGCGGATCACCCTCACGTAATCATCGCCTTCAATCAACAGAATGTTTGCCATATCGTGCATCGGCATGACCGTCGCGGCATAGCTCAAAATACGATCCAGCACGTCATTCAATTCAAGCGAACTACTCAGCGCGGCGGAGGTATCGCTCAGGGCTTCTGCGAGCAAGCGTTGGGAGCGTTCTTCAGCATTCACGCGCATCAATTCACGGGTACGTTCCGCCACGCGTGATTCTAACATTTCGTTGGTCTGGCGCAACGCCATCTCTGCCTGTTTTAGCTCGGTCACGTCCGTACAAATGCCGACCACATTCCAGCGCCCCTCGGTCAATGGGGTGATTTGTGTCTCTTCTGCTAACCAGCGAATTTCACCATCCGCCCGCAAACAGCGGAATTCATGCCGGTATCCACTTTTACCGTCTAAGATGACGCTGGCACTATATCTACGAACAACCGCATAATCCTCTCGTAAGATGCTTTTTTGCCACGCGCTGACATAATCGTCCCCGGATTCCATAGGCACGGGTAAAAATTGTTGGGCGGCTTCTTCGCTAGAAACAAACATCTGCCAGTTCAGGTTTTGTTGATCCTTGCCACCCTCTATCTTAGTAACGATGGCATACCACAGCAGACATTGTGCGCCCTTCACCACATGCTGTAGCCGTTGTTCTGCCCCCTGTAACTCATCCACCAATTGTTGAAGTTGATCCTGCGCCTGCTTGACCTCGGTGACATTACGATTGATGCCGATTAATCCGGTCACCTCATTATTCTGATCTTTAAGCGGGATCTTCGTAATTAACAGCCAATCATTGCTGATATGATCCCGGTGGAGCATATTGATGCTCGCCTCGCCCGTTTCCATGAGATTTTGCTCAATTTCATAGGCAGGGCGGGCAATATAATCTGGATCAAGGTCAAAATCCGTCTTTCCGATGACTTCGTTTTCGCGTCGATCTGTTACTGCACGATTCACGAGCAAAAAACGGCTCTCACGATCTTTGATATAGATGCGATCCGGCAAATTATCAATCAGGGTACGAAGCATGGTTCGTTCTTTTTCGAGCGCCTCGTTCGCCTCACGCATATCGGTCACATCCCGATTCACACCGATCACACCGATGATGTGACCATCCTGATCGTATAAGGGCACTTTATTGATAATGAGCCAGCGAGAATGCGTATAAGAGAGGTGAGTTACGTTCAAACTTGGCTCACCAGTCTCCATTAACTTTTGTTCTTGCTCATAAACGGCTGACGATAGGTTTTCCGGCAAAAAGTCACTGTCACGTTTTCCGAGAATTTCATCTTCAGTTGTCACGCTAAAGTTATCCAGCACGGCGCGATTTGCCAACAAAAAGCGACTTTCCGTATCTTTTACATAGACATGATCGGGGATGTTATCGACTAAGGTTCTAAGAAGCGCCCGTTCTTTTTCCAGTGCGCGGCGGGTTTCATGGGTATCGGTGATGTCACGATTAATGCCAATCATGCCGATAATCGCACCATCTTCATCACGCAGGGGTACTTTCGTTGCCAGTTGAATGTGTGCTTTGCCATCGGTGAGGATAATCTCAATCTCATCATTAAAAACTGCCTCACCCGTTTCTATCACACGCTTTTCAACTTCATCTCGTTTTGACGCACGATCTAGCGTCATATAGCGATCATTGGCTGTACCGATCAGATCAGTACCCTCTGGCAAATAGGTTTTTAGACGCTCTTGCAAGGGCTTATTGACCAGTACAAAACGCCCCTCAACATCTTTTACGTAAACATCGTCTGGAATGTTATCAATCACCGTTCTTAACAGCGTGCGTTCTTGTGCGAGTTGACGATCCGCCTGCCGAATTTCCGTGACATCCCGATTAATGCCCACCAATCCGCGCACCTTGCCGTTACTATCATGCAGGAGCATCTTGCTAATCAACAACACCCGCTCCTGTGGTGTTCCCGCATCAACAATAACCTCCTGATTGATAATCGGCGTACCACTCTCAAACATAGCGCGTTCTTCTGCTTGATGCTGACTGGCGACCTCGTCTTCTGCGAACTCAAAATCAGTCGCGCCAAGCAACTTTGTTCCGGGTATACGCGCCTTCATATGTTGTCGAACAGACTCATTGACCAGCAAAAATCGCCCTTCAAGGTCTTTCACATAGACATCATCGGGAATGTTATCAATCACGGTGCGTAAGAGGGTGCGTTCTTCGGTAAGTTCCTCCGCTATCCGTTGATTTTCTTCAATCTGCGCTAACAGTTCATCATTGATCTTCTGGAGCGCAGAGGTACGTTCTTCAACCCTTTTTTCCATGGTTTCTGCATGGTTACGCACTTGCTCATATAAGCGTGCATTTCGTATCGCTATGCTCGCCTGATCTGCAAAGGCAACCAGACTACTGACATACTCCTGATGCAACTTGCCGATACGGGAGTCATCCAGATTTAATAAACCAATCACCTCACTATCAAGGATAATCGGGACGCATAGATGAGAGTTTACCCATGCGGCAGACGGCACCCTGATCCATCCTCCATAAACACTCACATCGGATAACACGAACGGTTTACGGGTGGTAATCACTCTGCGAATATTTTCTTTTTCGCTGATTTTCCAACCGGGATGAATCAACTCGTCACTGAGTGGGACAAACTTTTCGTACCCGCGATGTCCGATCATACGGGTCTGGTCGCCTTCAATGAGCATGATATTGGCGGCATTGCACTGAATGAAGCGCATCACCTGTTCCAATATCCGGTCAATCACATCACTCAATTCGAGTGTGCTGTTAATCACGGATGCATTATCACGCAATGCCTCTGCCAGTCGGCGCTGTTCGCGTTCGGCGTTTTCCATTTCCACGCGCATCCGCACATCGCGCACAAAATTTAATGTGGCGGATCTGCCGTTATAGCGTAAGGTGCGCGAACTCACCTCTACAGGGAGGCGTTCACCCGTTTTGGTGATGTAGATTTGCTGGAATATAAAACTGCCACGGGTCGTAAGTTCATCATACACACTTGACCCGCTGAGATGTGGTGCATCCGAATCGCGCAGATCATTGAGGGTTAGTTTTTTGAATTCGTCATAACTGTAGCCGAGTAATCGTGTGGCTTTATGGTTGACATCCATAAATTGGCTCGATAGCAAATCAACCACCATAATGGCATCGTTGGCGGACATGAAAATATCACGATAGTGGCTATCTTCATTCAAACTTTCTGTAGACTCAACCTGCCCATTCAAACCGGACTGATAGCTCGCCTGTGAAAGCAACACGCCCACCCGTCGCCGTAAGAGTTCCGGCAAAACCGGGCGAGTGACGCAATCATCCACGCCCGCTTGCAATGCACGCGAGACATTCCCGTTATCATTGGGTGTTAGCAAAATAATATGGGGCGCATCCGGTTTCAGTTTAAGTTGCTTTATCGTGGATTCCCACGCAGGGAGCGTATCGTCCAGAATAACAACGCCACCGGCATTGTGCTTATGCTGTGCCATGAATTCATCAACCGTACTGCTGGTATTCACCCGACCCAATTCACGCAGAGCGTTTGCAAGGCGATTACGTGAATCCGTATCGGGATCAATAAGGTAGATCGACTGATGAGTTATTTTTGTATTTATCATAAAATATAGGAATCTGACTATCTTAAGTCACTCACTTTATTATCCGGTAAACGAAGTCCGCCTGCAAGCGAATAGCATTAACGCATGGTTGCAAAAACAAAACCGGTATAGTGACCCATCATAACAAACGCTCGTATACACCTAAATCAAGGAGTGTCTGCCCCATGCCAATCCAATTCCCAAAACCTTACGCCCATAATCACCCGCCTGTTAAAGACGTGAATGCAATCTTTGAAGAACACATGACGTTCGGCAATCGTGCCGCGGACACGGTAGCAGGTGCGATGGGATCGTGGCGCTTTATCATCATCCAGAGCGTGATTCTGTTTGTATGGATTGTGGCGAATTCTGTCGCGTGGATCAAAGGATGGGATCCGTATCCCTTCATTTTGATGAATCTGGTGCTGTCTACACAGGCGGCATTCACCGCACCGATCATCATGATGAGCCAGGGACGGCAAGCGATTAAAGACCGTCTCGAAGCCCACAACGACTATCTGATTAACCAGAAATCAGAGGAAGAATTGCGCGTGATTATGGAACATCTCACCGCACAGGACAAGGCATTACAGAACCTACAGCAGACTTTAGACAACATGCAAGCCACCTTGAACACGCGAAACCAGACATCGGATAGCGTATAAATGACGTGGCAACAACTCCGCGATGGGTTCGATCATGAGCACATTGACCCATTCATCACTCGCCATTGGAACGCCACACCCGGAACATCCATGTTTATCAGTGCCGCATATAACATCATTTATCGCTTTCAAGCCAATGGTGCAGGCTATTATTTGCGAATTTGCCACCCGATTCTGCACAGTATCGAGGATGCAAACGCGACCCTTGCGTATCTGCGCCATCTGGCGGAAAACGGTGCGCCCGTAAATCGACCCGTCAAATCCGTCAACGGGATGTATATTGAAAGGTTGCCCGATGATTTTTACGCGCAGGTGGTGACGGAAGCACAGGGCGAAGAAATCGGGCTAGATCATACCGATTTGCGCGTTTATGAGGCATGGGGCGAGTCACTCGGCAAGTTGCATCGCGCCGCCACGAGTTTTCAACCGCCACAGGGGACGCATTATCCCACCGTGCAACGCTTCTGGGAAAATGTGCGCGAGACCGCCCTGCGACAGGACGACCCACTGCGCGAGGCATTTTTGCGCGTCGATACATGGCTAAAAACCCTCTCGACACAAGACGACTATGGCTTATGTCACGGTGATTATCGCCCCGGCAACGTCATCTGGGATACGGAAAATTTTCAGGCGGTGACGGTGGACTTCGACGAACCCAACTATCACTGGTTTATCAGCGATGTTGTCCGCGCCTTGCTCGAATTTTATGACCGTCCATTGGCGCAACGGCAAGCATATCGTACCGCCTTTTTGCGCGGCTATTGCACAGCGCGTGAGCTTGACGACACATGGCAAGCAAAATGGGTGCCACAAATGACCGATTTTGCTCAGATGCGCGGCTTGCTGATGCACCTCTGGACGATACAGGAAAATGAAGCCAATGGTCTGCCAACGAACGATGCGTGGGGACGGATATGGGCGGTGAATCGCTATGAATGGTAGGCATGGAACGTGAAAAAATCTCTGAGAGTCACCCTATTTTAACGCATTTTTTCGACGCTCTCATGCTATGATTGCGCTATGATGGATGTAAACCGACCTACACAAGCAAAATGGCTACCCCGCGTTGTCTACACGTTGATCGTTGTCGGGCTGGTGGGCGTATTGCTCATCCTCCCGCGTGAGGCGGCGCAATGGGTGTTCATCGGCGCGATTCTGGTTTCATGGCGCGTCGTCGGTACGGATCACCATTTACATCGTGCATTGCGTTTGCCTAACGTCCCACCCCTCCCCACATGGCTACGCTATTCGCTGGAAATCGTGGTCGTGCTGGTCATCATCGGCTATTTTTCCCGGCATCTGTGGGATTGGTCACCGGAAAGCGGCGTGCTCGGACAGGAAATTTCCTATCTGGCGAATAGTGGATTAACAGCGGGCGCGGTCTTCCAGCGGAGCGGGACGATTCCGCTGTGGAATCCGTTGATGGCGAACGGCGAGCCATTGATCGAAGGTCCGTTTTCATTCGTGCTCAACCCGCTGATGCTCGCGCCGTTTTTGTGGCTTCCGGCGTTGCAGGCGGTCAAGTTCAGCGTACTCGCGCACCTATTATTAGCGGGCGTGGGTGGCTGGATGCTGGGCTACACGCTCAAATATCGCGTCGCAGGGAGACTGCTACTCGCCTGTTTGCTCTGCGGGAACGGGAGTATGAACGGCGCAATCGGTGGTGGGTTATTCCAGATGGGCTTGAGTCAGGCGTATGTCATCTGGGTGTATGCGGGATTGTTCGGCACGCTGTATCGCTACTCACGCGCCTATGTGGGCGTGCTGGTCATCTCCGCGATGTTGCTCATCAGCGCGGGGACGTTCTGGTATGCGCTCCCGACAGCGCTTGCCTGCATGGTGATTATCCCCTTTGCCCTTGTTCAGCGCGACGAACACGGCAAATGGCGCGTGAATGGTATGATTTTCCGGCGGATCGGGCTGGCGAGTCTGTTGATTCTCGGTTTATCCGCGGCGCGCTGGCTTCCGACGATCATCAACAGCGCCTATATTGATCACCCGCGTGAGAGCTTCACCTATGTGCTGAACATACCGGATATGGTCAAAGGGTATTTCAGCGCAGACTTCACCGACTGGCATCAGGTCAGCATTGAATACCATTATATCGTTCCGGCGTTATTCGCAGGCGTAACCGTGCTGTTGTTGCTTTCGTTGTGGCGCGGATTTGATCGTTTGCCCGCGCTAACCGTTCCCCGTTTGAGGTTGATTGTCCCATCTGTCCTGTTGATCTTGCTATTTACGATCTGGGCATATGCCGATATACCGTTGATTCGGGCGTTGTATGCGCGGATTGATCTACTCAGTCATTGGCGCATTTTAGGGCGGATGATGGCGGCGGCGACTCCCTTTATCGCTGTACTGTGTGTGCTGGCGTTCGAGGATGCGCTCAGTCTGTTGGCGAAGCACAGCACGACCAATTTTTGGCGCGGGCTGGCGATGATCGCGCTGGTGATTTTCGCGGCGTTCTCTGCGGCGGACGTGTTGCGTAACATCCAACGGACAACGCGCATCGTGCCGGTTCAGGCGGAAAGCACCAACCGCGTGCCGATTTATACGCTCCGGCAAGCGACTCCTTCGGGGATGCTGGTCGTCAATACGCTCAGTTTCCACGATTATTTCGCATTTTACGAAACGCTCACCCGCGCTTATAACGGCAATCCTGATATTCGCATCCGTTCCATGCCCGCAACACTGGGGAATCGGTATTCGATGCAACTACCACCGCGCTACGTGCTGGTTTACGATGAACGGAACCGTTCGATTCAGCAATCGTGGGGCTATCAACCCGTATCGCTCACCGATTCGGGCGCAGATACTGGTTTGTGGGAAAACCCGGATGCGCCTGATTACACGTTTATTATCCCGATACATCGTAGTGCGGATTTGAGCCGCGTGGGGCGAGAAGCGACGACGGCGGTACTTGAGTTTAGCCATCATTTTGATCGTATTCGCATTGTTGCGCCCAATTCACGCGATGATACGGTGCTGGTCGCGCAGGAAACCGCCTATCCGGGCTGGACGGTGATGGTGGATGGTCAACCCGCCCAACTCGAAGTGGTCGGGTCGTTCATCGGAGTACGCTTGCCCAATAAAGACGAAAACGCCCCACCGACGATTGTTGAATTTCGTTATCGCCCGCGCTGGTTGACCATCAGTGCGTTAATCACCCTGTTCAGCGCAGGCGTTCTGGCGGCGTTTTTGTTGCGCGTGGAGCGGTTGATTAGCCGCGACGACGCATGAACTGCACCATCAGCATGAAGCTGAGTACGGCGCGCATTTCTTCCACACGGTCAAGGTTCTGGTCGATCAGGTTAATTGAGTAAACGCCCTCAAAAAATGCGGCTTCTTTCTTGATCTGCATGACCGGATGCGATTTGTCCTCAAAATCTGAGCCAGCATAACAGGTATAACTGGGATGGAAGACATAGCCACCGAGCGCGCCGACCAGCGGAATTTGTTGGAAGAGCGCGTCGCCCACTTTAACCCACGGGTTATCCTCTTTGATGTAATGGGTGGTGTTGCTATTGGGATCATCCAGCAGATAGGTTGCGCTCCAGATAGACCGCCAGCCCTTCGCCTTCACACTGCCGATATGCTGATCCTGCACGGCATAGACGAAATTGTAGCGCGTGTTGAAATCCAGAATTTTTTCTGCACGGATGTTGAATAATTCTTTCTCTTTAGATTGATTGGTATAGATGCGGATGTCTTCTTTGAGCTTGAAGATCTTCTGGCTGATGAAGAGGACTTCCTTGCCTGTCGCGTCGGTGACGATGATGCGCGGCGCGAGGGCGATGAGTTTAAAGCGCAAATTGAGCGGATATTGATAAAATGGCATATCGTTTTCCCCTTTTAGTCACTAATTAATCTAGCGTGCGTCCGTTTAGGTTGATCTTACGTAGCGTTGAGATGCACAATGATGAAGTGTATAGTGATTTCTGATTTTACGCTGATGCGATTGGCAGAACTGCCATGTGCCACGCGATTTTTTTTGTGCCAATATGTGGCAGTCCGGGCAATTTTGAGGGGAAAATTGGCTGTTTTGGTGTGGCAGAGTGTGGCGGTAAAGTGGCAGAAGTAGATAGTTGTTAGTCATTAGTTTTTAGTTGAAATGACAGATCCTCACCAATTATGTCAAAATCCTGTGGTGCATCATCTTCAATAAAGGAAAATATCATAGCACATTTGTTCTTGTTGTGCGGTTAGAAGATGCAAACGAACGTGTGCAAATATTTAAATCCACAACGTTTCTTATCTGTCATAGCGATTGAGAAAATAATCAGGCAAGGGTCCCTTTAAGGCGTAAATCGCCCCAATCGGCAAGGTATTCTCTTCCCAAAATGGAACATACAAATCTGTCTGATTGACGCCAAAATGTTCTGAGAGTCTATTCGAGGATAAGTCTTCCCCATCAAAGTAGTAAACGTCGTCATTGCCATCGATAGAGTCGCGTTTTATGACCGGAAGTTGATTCAGAAATGCAAAACGTCCATTGAGGAATGTCTCAACTTGCTGTGGTGATTGGATGCGTTCAACCATCTCGCTACCCACACCTTCGAGATTTTCATAATAGTAATCATCTACAAACGTACCCGAATCATAGAGATGTACACCTGTCGCATTACCTGCCGGATTGTGATCAAACATCACATGGGCAGACTGACACTCCAGTATTTGTGTCAAATAGCGCAAAAAATCCATCATATGAAACAAGACTTCACTCATGGGGTCAGGTTTTGCTTCCAGTTGCCTTTTTAACTCTTCCCGTCGGATACGACCTGATGAATAAACATCAAGTCTGATAATCGAATCCACGATAACGTGTAGATTATTCCGTTGAGGGTAGTGCAATATACCATGTCCAAGCAGTTCAGTAATTAGAGCATCTTGAATGAGCCTTGCCCGCTTAACATCACCGCTGAATTGTTCCGTAGTTGAGTCATCCAACTGAAACGGCACCAACTCCTGGTTATCGTCCCATTTCAGACCATACAATTTACCTTCAAGGAATTGCCGAAAGGCTTCCTGAACGGCTTTGAAGAAGGCATCATCTGAAATTGATTTCTCAAAGTAGGCGATTGACCAGTTAGCTGACATATGCTTTCTGCTCCTCAAACGGGATGGACGGGGTGATGAGCGGTGTGCCTGTATTGTCGTGTATTTGAGGTTCAAAGAACTGGACGCGATTCACAATTCTCACTGTAATGACCGCGCTTCCGTTCTGAACTTTCAGATGATAATTCTTTTTTGACGTTTCCCAATTGAGTTGTGTCATCAGTTTTTGAGCCATCTTGTTTGAGAATATTATAGCTGAAAAGATATTTTGGAGCGTAACATCAACCGTCAAAAGTGATGAGATAGCAGGAAAATGTTACAATCACCCTCGTATTGATGATTGATAAAATAAATTGGTCAGGTTAAAAAAACCAATCACATAACGAAAATCAGCGGGTGAGCACGGTGGCTCACCCCTACAGAACACGTTTAACTTTCCACGATGATTAAGGACAATTCCCATGCCGAACGCGCATGATTACGCAAAAGCACACGCGGATGATTTTAAAGCGCAGTTGATCGACCTGCTGAAAATTCCGAGCATCAGCACGTTGAGCACGCACGCGAAAGATGTTGAGCGGGCGGCGGCGTGGATCATCGACGATATGACGCGCATCGGCATGACGCGGGCAGAAATCTTCCAGAAAGCCGACTTTTTGCCACTGGTGTATGGTGAATGGCTGGGCGCGGGCGAGGATGCGCCGACGGTGCTGGTCTATTGTCATTTTGATGTGCAACCCGCAGAAATCAGCGATGGCTGGGACACTGACCCGTTTATGCCCACCGAGAAAGACGGCAAAATTTATGCGCGTGGCGCGGTGGATAGCAAGAGTCATGTGGTGGCGCACCTGAAAGCGATTGAATCTCTGCTGGCGAACGGGGGCGCACCGTGTAACATCAAATTGCTGTTTGAAGGCGAGGAAGAATCCGGCTCCGAGCATATTTTTGAGTTTGTGGCGGAAAACCAAGCTCTGCTAAAAGCCGATGCGATTGTGGTTTCTGATGGGAGTATGCCGGCTGTCGATCAGCCAACGCTGGTGTATGGGTTGCGGGGGATCGTCACGATGCAATTGACGGTGCAAGGTCCGGCGCGTGACCTGCATAGCGGGCATTATGGCGGCAATGTGCATAATCCGATTCAAGCCCTTGTGGAAATTTTAGCCACGCTCCACGATGAAAATGGCACGGTCACGGTGGATGGCTTTTACGACGATGTGCTTGAATTGACGCAAGAGGAACGCCAAACGCTTACACCGATTGCCCCGTTCATGGAGCAGGAATGGTGGGATGTGACGGGCGCGAAAATGGCATGGGGCGAGTCGGAATTTCTGTTGCATGAGCGCACGGGGGTGCGTCCGACGATGGAGTTTAACGGCATTGCAGGCGGATTTTATGGCGATGGCTTTAAAACCGTGTTGCCAGCAAAAGCCACCGCTAAGGTTAGCTGTCGACTGGTGCCGAATCAAGACCCGCAACAGATTTACAAAGTCATCCGAGAACATATTCAGCGCGTCGCCCCGCAGACGGTGACGGTGACATTGGACGAACTGGAAATGGGTGCGCGGGGGGTGTTGCTGGATCGTGATTCCGCGCCGATGAAAGCCGCCTATGACGCGTATCTGCGCGGTTGGGGGGTGGTGCCGATCTTCAGCCGTGAAGGGGGCAGTATTCCGGTAGCGGAAGCCTTTCAGCGGGAACTCAATACGCCGATGGTGCTGTTGCCGTTCGGGTATAAAGGCGGCGGCGCACACGGACCGAATGAGCATGTGTATGTGGAGATGTTCAACAAAGGGGTGCAGACGGCGATCCACTTTTATGAGGTCTTGCCGACACTCTAAATTGGGCTTATAATCGTTCTTTAAAATTTTTAATAGGTTAGAACAGTTCAAAACAATGGAGCGAAGAACTTGCGTTGATTGTGGTGCTGTCTATGGGACAGACGACAATTGCGAAGCGTATTTCCATCAACTGCTCTATTGGGAATGGGAATATGATTTGCAAGCGGTACATCATTTGCTGGTGTTGTGCTATCACCTGCAACATCCGCGTTTGTATTCGCCGGAAACGCTGGAAAACAGTAAACAGATGCTGGTGCAATTTGTTGAAGGTGGCGTAACCCCGCAGATGATGCGCCAACAGATGCGCGATGATGTGGATTCGGGTAAGCGCACGCATAAAATCACAGGAACGGTGGACTCATATGGCGCGTATGTACATCCGGTAAACTGGACGATGACCGTCGTTGATGTCGTGAACGCGGGACACGAAGTCTATTATGAAAGCGTGCAGAAATGGGCGAAATCTATGCTGAAGTCGCTCCGTGAGTCGGGTAATTTGTAAGTGAATTGTCTATAACAACCTCTATGTTTTACCTATTATTCGGAAATTTCTAACATAATTGACGTACTTTTGGTTTATGCTGTAATGAAGCGAAATTTCAACTTTTCAGTGAAGCGGGATTTCTGCTAGAACGGTTTAACTTCAAAGCTAACCCACAAGGGATTTTATCAACGTGCTCAGTCAGTTCAGGCAGTGGTTCAATACTATAAAGATTCGCCAGCGCCTGTTACTCGCGTTTGGTCTTCTGGTTATCATTAATTTCATCCCATTTATGGCATTCACCATTATAGAAGCCCCTGCAACCCACGCCCTCGACAGTTTAGAAGCCATCCGCTATGAAAATGATCTAGTGAAATCGGTTGAGGGGGAAATCCAGACCATTCGCTATTTAACCAATCGCGGTGGCATTGAATTTTTGATTGGTCGGCAGGAACGGGCGATAGAATATTATACGGATGCGGTGGCGGATACTGAAAATACGCTGTTGCTGATTGAGCAAATTCAGGCAACAGATATGGAGTCGCTGACCGAAGATGTAGAACTCATGGCACTCCTTGAGGATGTACACAGCAACCTCAACAGTTATCGTGAAGCGGGCAATGAAATTTTGACCGATATTGTCCCGTTGCGACTGAATGGGACAACTGGTGATGGTCTGGTGCGTGACCTGCTCATTCCGCTAGAAGCGATCAACGCGCAATTGACGATCAATGATGTGCTCCTTGTCGCCAATCAGTATGTCGGGTCATTTAATCGGGATGCGGTTGTGCAATTGCCACTTGCGCTGGTTGGTTTGGAACAACGGATTAATCAATCCGAATTAAGCGATAGCACAAAAGCGGAATTGCAAGATTTATTGACGGACGCTCGCAGTTTTCTGGGCGAATTATTGATTGTCGATTTTCGCGTGAGCAGGCTGTTTAATCAGATGGGGATTGATGTCAACAATTCAATTGATCTGCTGACCGTCTACATCACAACACAAAATGCGCTACAGGCAAGCTTACAAACCACGTATGACAATGCAAACGCCACCCGACAGGCGATTACACCGGTTATCATGCTGAGTATCTTAACGGTGTCGATCACCCTACCGTTTTTCCTATCCCGGACACTCACCAAGCCAATTCATGAGTTAACAGATGCGACGCAAGTCATCGCTAGCGGGAATTATGGCAAGCGGGTGGACGTGACGCGCTCTGATGAAATCGGTCAGCTGGCGACGGCATTTAATCAGATGGCGGATGTGATCGAGGAGCGGGATGGCACGCTGAAGGCACAATCTGAAGCGTTGAATGTGGCACTGAGCAAGGCGGAAGAATCATCGCGCTTAAAGAGTGAATTTCTGGCGACAATGTCCCATGAACTGCGAACCCCATTGAATGCCATCATCGGCTATTCGGGTTTGTTGGAAATGGGCGGGATGGGCGAACTTGACGAGAAGGTGCATAAAGCAGTGACGACCATCCAAAAAAGTGGCGATCATCTGCTGGCGATGATTAATGATATTCTTGATCTGGCGAAGATTGAGTCCGGTCAGATTACGCTGTTTGAGTATCCGATGGAGATAAAGACACAAATAGACGTATGGCAGGAGCGCATGGCGTTATCGGCGGAATATAAAGGTCTGGCGTTCAAAACAGTGATTGATCCAGACTTGCCGGAAGAACTTGTGGTGGACTGGGAGCGCCTCTCGCAGATTGTGCTCAACCTATTATCAAACGCGGTCAAATTCACCAAGCAGGGTAGTATCACGCTGGAAGTCGCCCAAAAGAGCAAGGCTGAATGGATGATTTGCGTGACGGATACCGGCATTGGCATGAGTCAGACAGCGATTGATTACATCTTCGAGGAATTCCGGCAGGTTGATGGCAGTCATCAGCGCTCCTATGAAGGCACGGGGCTGGGACTGGCGATTGTCCGCAAGTTAAGCCGGAAAATGCAGGGTGATGTGCGGGTCAGCAGTGAACCGAACAGGGGCAGTACGTTCACGGTTGTGCTCCCGTTGAAAGTGCCAACATCTGCCGGCGATTAAGTGTTTACGGCAGGCGCTGGAAGATGAACTTTTGTGCTTCGTCTGGAAACGCGTCTTCTTTCTCGAAGTACGAGACAAGGCGATTTTCACCCTCTAAGCGATAGATCAGCCATTGGGTCTCGCGCTTATTCATCTGTAAAAAGACCGCACGCCGATAGTCCAACTGTACCAGCAAAAATTCGGTGGCTTCGTCTTTTTCTTCCCACCCTTTTAAGCCGGGGTTAAAATGCTTGAGGCGCATAAACACTTCCGCGTCATTTTGTTCGATGACCAGTAATTCGTAAAACCACACACCATCCGGTTTTTCCCAGCGGAACATGCCCATCATCGTGCCGCCTGTGCCGGGTTCGCTCCAATGTTCCTCGACGGTATCTTCGCCATACGTGCCGTGTGATCCGCGCCATTTGCCAATCATCCATGGAAAGTCTGCTGGGGTTGCATTGGTCACACCGCTGGTTGGAAATTTTGTCATATTAAGCACTCCTCATGTTTTTTGCCCACGCTACAGGCATTATATACAAATGTTCTAGGTTGTTAAAGGTAGAGCATGATTAGTAGTTCGGTGGGCGACCACGCGGGTCGCCCCTACACATCATACAGACCGCCAAACATTTTTCCTTTGTGTCTTTGTCTCTTTTTGACTTTGTGTTACGCTTTCCGCACATCTATTTTACGAAGCGATCATCCTATTTTGACTTTTTAAAGGACACATAATGCCGACACCTCATGAATACGCTCACGAACACGCGGAACGTTTCCGTCAGGAATTGCACGACCTGCTCAGGATTCCGAGTATCAGCACCGATCCCGCTTATAGGAGCGAAGTCCGGCGTTGTGCGGATTGGCTGGCGGCACATCTGCGCGGGTTGGGCATGACCGCAGAAACCATCCCGACCAATCGCCATCCGCTGGTGTATGCGGAATGGATGGGTGCGGGCGCGGATGCCAAAACGGTACTCACCTACGGGCATTATGATGTGCAACCTGCCGATGTAGACGAGGGCTGGCACTCCGACCCGTTCGAGCCGGAAGAACGCGACGGCAACATTTATGCGCGCGGCGCGGAGGACAATAAGGGTCAACTATGGTTGCAGATCAAAGCGGTGGAATCGCTCTTTCATGGCGATCAACCGCCTGCCTGTAACCTCAAGTTTATCATCGAGGGCGAGGAAGAATCCGGCGGGGAGAGCATCGCTAAATATGTGGCGGAAAATCCTGAAAAGCTGAAAGCCGATGTGTGCTTGATCTCCGATACGGGAATTCTGGCGTTTGATAAACCGTCCATTATCTATGCGTTACGCGGTATGGTAGCCACCGAACTCACCGTCACCGGACCCGATCATGATTTACATAGCGGATCGTTCGGCGGTGTGGTGCATAATCCGTTGCAAGTTGTCGCGGAGATCGTCTCTAAATTGCACAACGCCGATGGCAGTGTCGCCGTTCCCGGATTTTATGACGATGTGGTGATGATGAGCGATGCAGAGCGGGCTGAACTGGCGAAAACCTCATGGACGGAAGCCGAAGTCGCCACAGAAACCGGCGTACCCCAAACATGGGGAGAAGTAGGGTTCAGCCCGCGTGAACGTGCTGGAGGTCGTCCCACGTTGGAGATTAACGGCATCGGTGGCGGTTATGCTGGCATTGGCTTCAAGACGGTCATCCCGTCCTCAGCGTTGGTGAAAATTAGCTGTCGGCTGGTTGCCAATCAAGACCCGGATCGCATCTATGACTTGCTGAAAGCGTATGTCGCGCAAATCACCCCGCCGACGGTCACGGTTGAATGGAAAAAATTCGGTGGCGGGCATGGCGCGCTGGTGGACATCCACGCGCCGGAGATGCAAGCGGCGGTCAGGGCATATGAAAACGTGTGGGGCGTGAAGCCGGTTTTTCTGCGTGAAGGCGGGAGTATCCCTGTCGTCGCGGATTTACAGCGGCATGTAGGGATGCCGGTATTGCTGATTGGCTTTGGCTTGCCGACAGATAACATTCATGGACCGAATGAGCATTTCAACATTGAGCTATTTCATCGTGGCGTGGATACCATTTTGCACTTCTATGAGATTTACGCCGGGTAGCGATCAGGTCAATTTTAGGCGATTTCCCTACAGTAGCCCTGATGTGCTATGTAAGGATAAGCAGAACACGCTATACTTATAGAAACGGTTGTTTTAGCGTGGAGTCAGTATGATTAAACTCCGCGTATAAACAGCTATTCATTGTGTGTCATCGAATCGCACTTCAGGAGGTCATCATGACCAGAAAAGTTCTGGCGCTATTTGTTGCGTTATTATCCGGTCTGATTTTAAGTTTGGTTATTACCTTTAGTGGCGCTGAACCCGCCTATGCCCAAACGCAAAATGCGTGGACGGCACAGTTTTATAGTGATACGAATTTCGCTACGCCGGTTGCCACTGCCAACTATACAACGCTTAATATGAACTGGTCGGGTGTGCCGACTGGCGGGGATGGCGTTACACCCGTTGCGGGGGTTCCGGCGGATAACTTCAGCGTGTTGTTCACATCGTCGCAGAACTTCACACAGGGGACGTATCGGTTTACCGTCGTCGCGGATGATTATGCGCGCATTTTGATCGACGGAATCGAAATCCTGAACACGGAGCCTGCTGGCACACCGGGTATCGCGCAGAATGTCGGGGTGATTATCGCCGCAGGAACGCGCACGGTGCAGGTCTACCTGAAAGAATTCGGGAGCGCGGCAATCATTCAGCTGACGTGGGCGCTGGAAAGTGGCGGGACGATTGGCGGCACACCGGGCATACAGGTCACGGCGACCAACACCCCATTGCCGACGATCACTCCCCTGCCGTTCATTCCGCCCGGCTCACTGACAGGCACGGTTATCAGGGCATCGGTGTTGAATATCCGTGACGCACCGTCAACCGGAGGCAATCGTCTGGGGCGGATTTTGCGTGGGCAGACCTATCGCATCATCGGGCGTGATAGTGATGCACGCTGGTTCTTGTTGCAACTTTCCGGCTATCAAGGCTGGGCGTATGGCTATTATCTCGCCTCCAACTTTAACGAATTCACCGCGCCTGTCGTCAGTGGCAATAGCATTCTGGGCTTGGCGGGTCAGGGTGATACCGGTGTCCGTGCACAGACCCGCGCTACGTTGCGTCTGCGTGGTGCACCGACCATCGCCTCCGCGCAGATCGGGCGCGTTACATGGGGATCGTTCGTGCCGATTGTTGGGCGGACGGCTGATGGTACATGGTATCAGATCGTGTGGCGTGGCTCCGTCGGCTGGGTGTTCTCAGAATTTGTGCGCATATTGGAAGGCGATCTCAATAACGTTCCAATACGGTAGGGGACAAAATCCCCTCCCCCCAACCCCTCCCCGCTTCGCAATGAGGGGGAGGTGCCGTTCGGCTTAAAGTCTCCCCATGCGATTCTAGGAGTGTCTACGCCTATAAGCGGGGGAGATTAAATATTCAACAATCATTAGTGCGATTTTAGCGATGCGCTAGCATTTCTCTATCAATAAACATTGTGACCCGTCGTGATGATGGGTCATTGTTTTTATGGAGATTACCCACTTTTTGGGGATAAATGAATTTTGTGAAAATAGGCGCGAATTCGCTAAATGTCTTAATCCACCACACATAATAATGGTAAGATTAGGGTAGCTAGCATCATCAGATACGTTAGAAGGCAAGTTCAGGGCAATGAAAAATGGGTAAATGTGACGAAAAAAATGTAAACAATATGCTCTCGTTCCTGATGGAACAACCCTGTGAGCAAGAAATCATCGACATGGATTGTAACGATTATTGCGGGAAAATCGCACGGTTAGCAGAGCTGGTCGCGGAAGGCGCACATCTAAACCAGGTTCGCCCTGCGCTTGAAGAGCATCTGCAACATTGGCAGGATTGCCGTGAAGAATTTGAAGCGCTGGTTGCAATCATACAAGCCGAGGGTGACGGGAAAGTAAATAGCCCTGAAGTCGAGGCATTGTTACAGGAAATTAAATCTTCGGAGAAGAAATCAACATGAAGAAAGAACGTGTCGTTATTATCGGGTCGGGTCCTGCGGGGTTGACCGCCGCCTTATACACCGCCCGCGCACAGCTTAATCCGGTGGTGATCGCCGGTAATGTGCTCGGTGGTCAGGTGGGGATCACCCATGAAATTGAGAATTATCCCGGTTTTCCGGAAACACTGAGCGGTCCCGAATTGGTGGAACGCTTTAAGCTCCATGCGGAAAAGTTCGGCGCGGAAGTCGTGTTTGATATGGTCACCGAGGTGGACTTTAGCACAGGGTCGCCGTTTACCGTCAAGACGTATAACGAAACCTATCTGGCGGATGCGGTGATTGTGACCATCGGCGCGAACCCACGTTTGCTGAACATCCCCGGCGAAAAAGAATATACCGGCTACGGTGTGAGCTATTGTGGCACCTGTGACGGATTCTTCTTCCGGGGTAAGGATGTGGTTGTGGTCGGCGGGGGTGACTCCGCGTTGGAAGAAGGCATCTTCCTGACCAAATTCGCCAGCAGAGTGAATATCATCCATCGCCGTGAAGAATTGCGGGCAGGTGTGCAGTTGATCGAACGTGCCAACAAGAACGAGAAAATCAGCTTCACATGGAACACCGTGATTGAAGAGATTGTCGCCAATGATGATGGCGCGGTCAGCAAGGTGATTTTGAAGAACGTCAATACAGGTGAGACCAGCGAAAAAGCCACCGACGGCGTGTTTATCTTCATCGGGCATGAGCCGAACAGTGAAGTATTTGGCGGGCAACTTGCCACCAATGATGCGGGGTATGTCATCACGGATCAACTATATCGCACCAACGTAGAGGGTATCTTCGCCGCCGGTGAGATTCAGGACGAGGTGTGGCGACAGGTTGCGACCTCCGTCGGACAGGGCACGTCCGCCGCGATGAGCACGATCAACTGGCTTTCCGAGCATGAAGATCAGCTTCAGGTGCTGGATGTTGCTGATAAAGTAGAAACCGAAGTCGTGGCTAAATAAGCACGATCAAACATCAACACTATAAACACGAGAGTCGGAGATTGTTTCCGGCTCTTTTTTGTTGCTACACGAAAAAAAAACGGGCGACCCGTCGTGATGAGGGGTCGCCCGTTGTCTGCATTCTATCTGAACGTAGTGGCACAAGAGATTGCACCACTACGGCATATCATTTGCTTAAAAGTCCTCGCCGCCTTCGCTGACGGTGAGGGTGTATGCGCCTTCTGCGGTGTCGTTGAAGCCACCGACTTCGATGACGAGCACCTGTCCGGCGGTCACTTCCAGATCATCCAGCATGGAGTTGATCTGTACGCCGAGTTCGATGTCATCGTTCTCGAAGGTCGCTTCTTCTGCCCCATCGACGTAAACGCGCAGGTAGGTATCAAGCTCCCCTGCTTCATCGGTGACGCTGATGTCGATGAGTCCGTCTTCTTCGACGGTCAGGGTGTATTGGTTACGGACACCTTCGGCGAGTTCACCCTCGACGCTATCGCCAATGGCAATTTCGCCTGCATCTTCGGTTGTGACTTCCGGCGGAACGAATTCAGTGACGGAGAGCGTAAACGCACCTTCTACAGCATCGTTAAAGCCAGCCACTTCGATGATGAGCGGTAAATCTGCCGGAATGTCTAAGCCTTCAAAACCGGCGTTCAGCCCGTTGAGATCGTCATTATCGACGGCGGGGGTGCCTTCGTTACCGACCACGTAAATCCGCAGGTAGGTATCAAGGTTGCCATCATCGCCGGATGTGAGGATGTCTAACGTGACATTTTCCGAGGCGGTGAAGGCATATTGCACACGCGTTCCGGCAGAAAGTTCGCCTTCTACCGTGTCGCCGATGGCAATTTCGCCACCGTCAACGATTTGAACGGCTGTGGCTTCTTCCAGATATTCAAGCGCGGCTTCCAGCACGAAATCGGTCTCGTCATCCACGATGGTTTCTTCGGTAACGGGTACGCGAATTTCCGGCGGGACACCGATGCCTTCTAAGATGATGTTGCCGTCAAAATCGACATCGCGGTTGGTCGGCAGGGCGAAGATAATATCGTCCGGCATATAGAGCAGGGGCCAGCCACCCGCGATTGAGGTGGTGTTGTATTGACCGATGACGGTTGCACGATCATTGAAATCCAGCGCATAGGCGAAGAATTCACAGGCGCTCGCACAGGCAGGACCGACCAGCACGACGAGTTCACCTTCATAAATCAGGCTTGTGTCAAGCGGCGGACGAAGTTCAACCGGAAAATCTTCATTCGAGTAGAATTCGCCGGATTCGGGGTTAAATTCTTCCGAGTAGTACATCGGAGTTTCTTCTGTGAAGAAGTACGAAGCCATGCGGTTGGCGAAGAAGCTAAAGCCACCGCCGTTAAAGCGCAGATCAACAATCACGGCGGGCGAACTTAGCCCATTGACCTGACCGAGGAATTCTTCCCATGTTTCGATCAGCAGAGGACCATCATCACCAAAGCCGGTCACAGAGATATAGCCGATGTTATCTTCCAAAAATTCGTAGGAAATTTGCGGCGCGTTGAAATCACGTCCGCGATTGACGGAGGTATAGCCGAAGCTCTCGTTGTCTTCGACCGTGGTCAGGGTGACTGTGTCGGCTTCGGTAGCATCTGGATTGAGGAAGGTGATGTCAAAATCGGTATCCAGCGGTGCGACGAAGAGATAACGCAATTGTTGATAGCGTTCGCCCTCGGCGCTACTGAATGGGGATGAATATGGCACGACTTCCTGCAAGGCTTCTTCTATCGGCACGCCGTTTACTTCGGTGATTTCTGCCAGCAGTTCGATTCCTGCCTGCATCGCGGGACCATCATCCAGCAAATTGGCGACAAGGAAACGTCCATCGCTGGTTTCCAGCACCGCCATGCCCAATCCGCCCGCTGTATTCTCCTGAAAATCAAGATCAAGCGGGGTGGTTGGACCAATCACCTGAACGTGCCCATCAGGAATTGACCAGCCGAAATCACGCAGGGCGAAGAGATAGGCTGAATTGTCTTCGTTAGCATCAGCTTCTTCAAAGCGCGGCAGGAACTCTGCACGGAGGGCTTCCCAGTCGACATTTTTCGCTTCTGTAAAGGAATATTCATCAATGGCGACATCTACCAGCGCGTTAAAGGCATCTGCATAACCGAGTTCGGAGAAATCGTTAGGTACGAAGCCATCCGGTTCGATCAGGTTGAGTTCAACTTCACGCGAGCGATCAAAGGTGAAGGTTTCCGTATCCATATTGACGACGGTATAGCCTGCGGGAAGCGTGACGATGGGATCATCTTCGGTGAAAAGCAAGCCATCTTCACCAAATCCAGACGGGAAACCTTGCTTATCATCCGGTGCCCAGACGATGATGTTACCGCCGATGTATTCGTTGAAGAGTTCAGGGTTGATGCTGGTAATGGCGGTGGAATACGCACCAGACCAGCCCGTGCCGTCGTACTCGTCGATGAAGATTTCACCGTATTGATCGTCCCAGAAGGCGATCTGGAAAATCTGTACGCCTGTTTCTTCAGTATCGTCGTTATCTACATCACGGAACGCGCCGAGCGGTTCGATGGGCAGGCTCATCACATAGCCCACTTCGCCAACCTCGAATGGTGTGGTAAATTGCCCGATGACCTGAGATTCTGTCGGGAACACATAGTCAAAATTACGATCTACAAAGCCTGCTTGATCTTCCAGAATGATGACCGGTTCAAACAGCGAATCGATCAGATTCTGGCTCGAAACAGGGGACGATCCGCTAATTCTTACCGGACCACCTTCATCATTGATGATTTCTGCGGGGGGTGGCGTTTCACTTTCTTCGTCATCCTGCGCGGTTATTGGCAGGGCAACGAGCGCCAGAATCAAAAAAAGCGCAAAAAATAAAATTTGCTTACGTCTGTTCACTTTATATCCTCCTAATTCATACCTTTCATATTCTATAACAGGGGTATGAACTGTGACAACCAGACATTACGAAACACTCATGTTTAGGCGGATATAGTATGGTTTGTGTGGGAAATTTGGAGTGTAGGGGAAAGGTAATAAAAAAGAGAACGGTGTGGGCCTGTCCGAAGAAGAAAAAGATTGGCGTTGGCAGTGGCTTACTCTCCCACACCGTTACCAGTGCAGTACCATCAGCGCTTGTGGGCTTAACTTCCGGGTTCGGGATGGGACCGGGTGG
>JAVJSU010000068.1:0-12547 GCA_040219275.1 Aggregatilineales bacterium
GACATAGCGATGTGCTTCAGTGATTTGCTCAAGGGGGTAGCAACGGTCAATCACAGGGATGATTGTTCCGTCTTCCATCAATTCCTTAAGCAGGTTGAGGTCTTTGACTCGTTCGTGGGGTGGCCGCAACCCCGTAGCGGCAATCTTCGCTTTTTTGCGACCGAACAGTGAGGTCATCAGGACAGCGCCCATTGTCCCCATACCCATACCCGCCTCAAGAAAGATGCCTTCTGGTTTGAGCGACTTCTTGGAATGAGAGAATGTGATTTTGCCTACTGTATCGAAGATAATGTCATAAGTCCGACCATTTTCGGTGAAATCCTCTTTGGTATAGTCTACTACATGGTCGGCTCCGAGTGATTTCACCAATTCGACATTAGCCCCACTGCATACACCCGTGACTTCGGCGCCGTAGTATTTCGCAATTTGTACGGCGGCTGCGCCAACGCTACCCGAAGCACCGTTAATCAATACACTTTGTCCACGTCGAATGTGTCCCTTATCCCGCAAGAACGGAAGCGCAGTTAGGAAACCATCCACGCTGCCAGCCGCTTCTTCATATGTCAGGTTGGAGGGCTTTCTGAAGATTACTTCATCTTCAGGGATGCAAAGATATTCCGCGTTGGCTCCGAAATTCGGGCCAGCCGTACCAAAGACCTGATCACCGATTTCAAATGTGGTCACATCCTTTCCGACAGCAACGACTTCCCCTGCCAGTTCTTCGCCCAATGTCTGGATCTTTGGCTTTCTGAAGCCCGTGAACAGTCGTGCGAAATATGGCTTACCCTGACGAAACACGGCTTCCGTGGCCGTCACGGTGGTCGCGTGGATTCTGACCAGCACTTCGTTATCGGCAGGTTCAGGTTTTTCCACGTCTACCAGTTGCAGGACTTCAGGTGATCCGTATTGTGTCTGAACAATTGCTTTCATGAGTACATCTCCTCTTGGTTCGAACTGCTTGATCGCTATTAAAGTTGACTATCGTGAACATAATTGACGGAGATCAATTACAGACCTTTGTCACGTATCTGCCACCCCATTGTGTACCGTACGTTTTAGTCGCTGTTGCGAAGGAGTACGACCCCACACCAGATGTACCAGACGATCAGGCCTAGTCCGAATAGCGCGCCGACATCGGTTAGCATTGGGACCAGTGTCACAACACCTGCTGCGCCAAAGATCATCCCTGCGATGTTCAGAGACTTCGGCAGTCCGCCGCGCATGGCTGCCCAACTCAGGGTGACGACCCATAGCCCACCGACAATCTCGTTACCACCGCCGATACCGCGCCCAACCGCATCAACTGCCGCCCAAACCGTTCCTGCCTGATCCGGGTTGGCAGTGTACATATCCAGAACGGTTGCCGCGCCGATATTGGCAACCATGCCGCTGCCGATTACCAATGCCGACCAGATCAACCCCAGCGCGGCGGCAATCTGTGAGAGCGCTGGTGCGCTGTCCTTCAGCCGCTCATGAATGGCGAGTGTCAGCACGGCCTGGACGATGCCAAACAGCACATAGATGACAAGGTTCCAGATGTAGAAGATGGTCTGGTTATCACCAATAAAGTCCACGGTCTCGACGGTCTCCAGTTCACCACTTACCAACGCGGCGAAGACCGTCACAAACAGCGCAAAGCCGAATATCCAGGTGCCGCCTGCAATAATACCCGACCAACCACCAAGCTTTTGTAGGTTAGGGGTTGTGGTGGTGGTCTTGGTGTTCGCAATCGTAGTCATTGTTATTTGCTCCTTATTGGATAGATTTGCAATTTGAAATAGATACGACTCAGGATGTGGATTCTTCACGTTGAACTGTGATTGACAGGGTAAAGCTGACTTTCACTTGAGCGATGATAATCTGCAAAAATGCTGTGATTGCGGTCATGATGTTTTCCCTTTATCCTGTTGTATCCACACGATTGACCGAGAGCAAAGGCAGACTCAGGTCGCGGATTTGCCGTAGCAGTCCATGCAGTGCCGCCTGGTCGATCACTTCGCAGATGAGAAGTGTTGTACCATCATCCCCGGATGTGACCGTCACGCCGCCGAACCAATCACCCCACCCCCTGTCCAGGTGTCCCTGGAGCCGGATGTGATAAAGCATCGGTTCTGGCTGGTTTGGCGTATCTGCCATCGTGTGTTCCTGTGCACTTGCTTGCCTCGATCAATATGAGACAAGCATACACGTCAGGCGGTGTTGTTGTGATGACACGAAAGTGTTGTTAGGGGGTGTTGTTCCTGGAGGAGAGGGTGTTAGATGAGACCCAGTTCACGGGCGCGAGCGACCGCCTCTGTACGTCTCTTAACCTGAAGTTTCTGGTAAATATTGCGGTTGTGCCCTTTAACCGTGTCTAAAGCGACAAACAGATGTTTGCTGATTTCACGATTAGTAAGCCCCTCCGCAACCAAACGCAAGACTTCTAATTCGCGGTCACTCAACGGATCAATCAGCGATTGTGACGCAAGTGATGGTTCTGAATCAGAAGACGCATCAAACGCAGCCAACAGCTTCTGTGAGTAGGTTGGGAAAATATCTTGTGCTACTGCTTCGGATAGCAGCTCTTTCATGACGATGCCCTCATCCACAAAGATGCGAATGAATCCGCCATGCTTGGCTAATGCCAGTGATTCATTCAAGACTTTCAACGCGGCATCAGGTTGATTCAGTGCATGGTAAACAACGGCCTGCAATACCAACCCCTTGAGGTATTCATACTGTGATTCTGTCTCTTGTGCTTTTTGAATGAAGGGAGTGAGTATCTGCAATGCTCTGGAAGCATTCTCCTGAGCAAGGTGTATTCGAGCCTGACTGATCGTTAGATTGTAGGCTTCAGCCAATTGCAAGGCAGTAGTCAAATTATCCCGATGGATCAAAACACGTACCTGAGACTCAACAATATCGGGCATTCGAAATAGGAAATAATGCTGATGTACAAAGGCTTCAGCCTCATCTAGGATTTCATACGCTTTGGTGAAATCGTTTTGAGATATGTACACATAAGCGAGGAAAACCTTGTAAGACGCTGTTGCATCGGTCTGCTCCATGTGTTGCAGACGTTCATGACATTGTTTGCCATGTGCTTGAGCGGCCTCTAAATCATTCCATTGATAATGGATGCGTGCTAAGCCAAGAAATGCTTGAGAGGCAATGGAGTGATCACCAGATAATTGTATTGCGCTTTGATAACGCTCACTAGCTTGATGAAGCTGATTATCCAATTCCTCTAGCTGCCCCAGGCTAATTGTGGCGACAATTGCATAAAAAGAATTTTCGCCAGATTCACTTAACTGGAGAACATCTTTATAAGCATGACGCGCCAGTTGATGATTACCCTGCAATTGATAGGCATATCCCCGCGTCCAATGTGATACGATACGAATGGCGACATTTTCAGGGTGTAGTCGTGCCAACGCATCATCCGAATGAGCAATCATGGCTTCGACATCGTTTTGAATGACTGCTAACGTACCCCGCATGGAAGCGATACGCCCCATGATATCTTGTGTTGTCTCATTCAGTTCCGCATTTTTGAGGGCATTATCCGCGTGAGTTAATGTTTGCTCAACCAACGTATGTTGCCCATTCAACAATAAAGTTGATGCATACGCGAACCATAATGACGGATGCTGATCTAATGTTTGTTGGGGGAGGGATTCAAGCCACTGCAATATCGGCTTTACGATACCTCGAAGGTACATCGGTGTGCCTTGACTTTCAATCAGTCGCTCGGCCCGTTCAATATCATCGCTGGCTATGGCATGTTGGAATGCCGCTATCTCCAGACCATTCGTTTCATACCAGATGCTAGCCCGCGTATGGAACTGCTTGACATCTTCTAGTGAAAAATCTGTGCTATCACGCAACAGGCGTTGACGCAATAAATCAGCAAACAAATGATGATACCGGAACCACTTCCGCTCATTGTCCAGAGGGATCAAAAACAGGTTCGCTTGCCGGATGTGTTCGAGCGTTGCCAAAGCATCTTCGTCATCCTGTAAGATCGCCACGCACAGCGGCCCACATAACCGTTCCAGAATCGATGTCTTCAGTAGAAAATCCTGAATATGGGGCGGTTGCCGGGTCAGCACTTCTTCAATCAGGTAATCCAACACAAAGTGATGGCTACCGGTAAAAGACTGGATGAACTGGCCGACATCCGTCTGCCCCTGCATGGAAATCGCTGCAAGCTGTAAACCAGCGATCCAGCCTTCCGTGCGCCGTTCCAATGCGGCAACATCCTCCGGCGCAAGCGATAGCCCCATTGCGTTATTCAGGAACTCGGCGGCTTCGTCTGGGGTAAATCGCAGGTCAGCGGCACGAATTTCGTTCAACTGTCCCCTAACTCGTAAACGCGATAGCGGTAAACCCGGGTCTTCACGACTCGTGATGACCAGATGCATCTGTGGAGGTTGATTGTCGATGAGAAACGCCAGTGCGGTGTCAATTTCCTGACTATCGAGGACGTGATAATCATCCAGCACCAAGACAAACTCATGTGGAACTGCCGCCAGTTCGTTGAGGAGTGGTGTCAGCAGTGAAGCGATGGGCGGCGGCTGCGGTGATTCGAGCAAGTTCAGTATGTCTTTGCCAATTTCTGGTTCAATGGTTTGCAGTGCTGCAACGATGTACGTCAGGAAGCAAATCGGGTCGCTGTCGCCTTCATCCAGTGACATCCATGTAACTTGAAGATCGTCTGAGTTGATCCATTCTGTAACCAATGTGGTTTTGCCAAATCCGGCAGGTGCGGAGATGAGAGTCAGCTTACCTCGCAAACCAGCGTTCAACCGATCAATCAACCGAGGGCGCAGCACCGAGCCAGGTCGCACAGAAGGAGTATAAAGTTTCGTAGCGAGGATTTGTGTAGACATAGGACAAGTATAGCCGAGAGCCTGTTGGCTTACGAGAATAGGGGAAAGACGTGCCGGAGCACGTCTCCATTGAACAGTATATGGTTGTAGTGGATGATGAGTTCTCAGCCTTCTGCGTCCTGCAGCGAGAGCGCCGGATTCAGCACATCCGCTAAGTTCTGTTCGGGATCGGCAGCATCGTTGTTATAGAGCATCACCACCACCGTATCGAACTCAGGCACATAATTGAGCACGGATCGAAATCCGGCAATATAGCCTGCATGTCCCATATAGTCTCCCTGAATCGTGATGCCCAGACCGTAGGTACTGCCGGGGGCGGGTGTCGTCATCGCGACCAGTGACTCCGGATCGTCAAACAGCGTCCCGCCAAACAACCCGCGTGCGAAGGCGATCAGGTCTGATGCAGTAGAGACCAGTCCGCCCGCTGACCATCCGATGGATTCATGCAGTTCAGTGAGATCAGTCAAGTTGTCCCCAGATACCGTATAACCGTGCACTACATCAATCAGCGGGTCTTCATAGCAATCAAGGAATGTGGATTCCATGCCGAGTGGCTCATAGATGTGTGTGCGATAGGCTTCTGCGAGAGGCATTTCCGTTGCTGTTTCGATCACCATGCCCAACAATGTGTAATTGGTGTTGCTGTAGTACCAGCTTGTCCCCGGCTCAAAGTTGGCATCTTCCCCATAAACGAAACGTGCGAGCGTGTCATTAGGGTCGCGTTGTACGCAATCCAGCGTCATGATCCCAGAATCCTCATCAATGGTCGCCTCAGTGAAGAGATCAACGAAGTAAGCCTCGCTTTCAACGATGTTAAACAAACCGGACGTGTGCGTCAGCAGGTGACGTAACGTGATCTGGTCGCCGTACGGCAGTTGCTCGGCGACATCTGGCAACCACAGCGCCAATGGATCATGGAGAGTCAGCACACCATCCTCCGCAAGTTGGACGATCACCGTCGCGGTGAACATCTTGGTGATACTGCCAATCCGAAACGCATCTTCCGGCGACATTGGTGTTTCGTCCACGAGATTCGCTAAACCGCTTGCGCCTTCAAAACGGTATTCCGGCGTATCAATCCACACGACCATGCCGGGCGGGAGAGTCCCTTCGGTCAGGCTGTCCATTTCAGCTTGAATCTCGGTAACAACGTCCGGTGGGAACGCTTCAGGGTCTTCATTGTCCTGGGCGGTGATGACTGAGCCAGTCAGCAGAGTCATCAGGATCAGTATGAAACTCAATGTCAAGCGAAAACGCATAGGGTTACTCCTTTGAAAGTAAGATAGTTTGTCAATTTATCCGCGTACAACGCGAACAATGCGGTCATATAAAATCGGTATCGTCGCTTCTGAGTCGCCACCAGTCGAGTTCACGAACAGGATGACAACCGCATCAGCTTCTTCGTCGTAGCGGGCGATACTCTGATAACCCAATACCCAACCGGTGTGTTCATACTCATAAATAGAGGAATACATTGCTTGCTCATCTTCACTGAGCAAAGAGCCATCAATAAGTGCGCGCAGGAAGACACCGACATCCTGCGCCGTTGCGATCATCGAACCACCGGGGCCAATATAGTCAATTTCCTTGACATCAGGCTCAATATCATGGTGATAGCCACTGACAACATCGTCTAGATTGACCTCACTGAGTAAGCTGTAGCTGTTGGTCAAACCAAGCGGAGACAGAATTTCATCCTGAATATATTGGTGGTGACTAGAATCTAAAACCTTATCAAGAATGCTACCGATCAGTAGATAATTCGTGTTGGAATAGCCGTAACGACTATCAGGCTCGAAACTAGCAGGTTCATCGAGTGCAAACACAAGATAACCATCAAGATCCGATGGTGGTTCACCCCAGTTCCAGTCAGGATGATCCACAGAATTAGGAATGCCACTACGGTGTTGCAGCATCATTTGTAGAGTGATCTGATCGGCATATTCAATCCGACCGACCAGTTCAGGGAAGTGATCCGCCACCGTATCATCCAGTGACAAGACCCCATCATTGACTAACATCACGGTCGCAGTAGCGATGTATAACTTGCTGATGCTGGCAATCTTGAACAGTGCTTGCGGATCGGCAGGCACTTGCTCCGCCCGATTGTTCCAGCCAGCAGCGTGAAGGGCTGGGTCTTCACCCGCTTGATCGACATAGACGATCATCCCATCAAGCCCACGATCAACACCACGATCCAGTTCGCCCTGAACGGTGTCTGATAGTGGTGCTACCCACAGAAAGATAGCGTTCCAGGGTACGAATATTATGGCAGTGATGATCCCAACAATGGGCATGACGATACGCAGAATTTGTATTATGCGTGTTTTGTTTAGTTTTTGCATTGTGTTTCTTTCCTTCACTCGCTATCTGCCTACCAATTACTCGGTCGCTTGCTGTTCCTGCTAATCATCCTGGACAACGATTACAACCTTACCGCTGATCCGCTTGCTACCCTGCATTGCCATCGCTTCAGCGGTTTCTTCCAGCGGGAAGGTACGGTCAATCACGGATTTGACCTCGCCAGACGCCATGAGTTGCGCCAGTGTGGTGAGGTCATCGGTTTTGAACTGTGCCACATAATTGAAAACCCGCGACTCTTTCTCCGATGCCTTGTGTTCCTGCAACTTAGCCATAAACTCCATAATATCGGTGCCCAGTGCCCCTACTGAAACCATACGTCCTTCGGGCGTGAGGTTCTGGACACATACATCAAGAGGGCGATCACCGACCATATCCAGAATAAGTTCATAGGGGCCTGTGCCACTCCAATCTTGCTGAGTGTAGTCGATCACCTCATCGGCACCGATGCGCTTCACCATGTCGATGTTGCGTGTGCTACACACCGCCGTTACATGAGCCTTGAAGGATTTGGCGATCTGTACAGCGTAAATCCCTACACCGCCGGACGAACCAATGATCAAAATACGCTGACCGGGTGCGATGTGCCCCTGGTCACGTAACCCCTGCAAAGCCGTAAGCCCTCCGGTGGGGATGGCGGCAGCATCCACAAACGAGACATTCTCCGGCTTGTGGACGAGATTCTTCTCTGCGGCGATAGCGTACTCGGCAAAAGCGCCTTTCGCCGCCCCAAAGACGGCATCGCCTACGTGAAACCGTGTGACATCTTGCCCAACCGAAACAACCGTTCCAGCACAATCACCACCCATCGTGGGATCGGTCGGTTGTGGGTCACCGTACATCTGGCGGAGCATCGGAATCTTGCCTTCCATGCGATGCCAGTAGGAAGGGTTGGTTGCCGCCGCGTGTATTTTAACCAGGACTTGATCCTCTTGCGGTGTGGGCTGGTCAACCTCCTCCAATGTCAGAACATCCGGTGTGCCATATTTACGTGCGAGTATTGCTCTCATGTTTTTTTCCTTATGATTGATTAATTAGAACGTTCATCGTGCTTGAAGCGTTTCAAGTCAACAAACTTGTACGCAATCGGACTGTTGACTGTCGCAATGTGTAGGCCCCTGCAAAGGCCGGTGGGCAGACGAAAGGCATCGTGGAGCGACATATGCATGCCGCCCCATTGTGTACCGTACGTTTTAGTCTCTGTTGCGAAGGAGTACGACCCCACACCAGATGTACCAGACGATCAGGCCCAGCCCGAATAGTGCGCCGACATCGGTTAGCATTGGGACCAGTGTCACAACACCTGCTGCGCCAAAGATCATCCCTGCGATGTTCAGAGACTTCGGCAGTCCGCCGCGCATGGCTGCCAAACTCAGGGTGGCGACCCATAGCCCACCGACAATCTCATTACCACCGCCGATACCGCGCCCAACCGCATCAATCGCTGCCCAAACCGTTCCTGCCTGATCCGGGTTGACAGTGTACATGTCCAGAACGGTTGCCGCGCCGATATTGGCAACCATGCCACTGCCGATTACCAATGCCGACCAGATCAACCCCAGCGCGGCGGCAATCTGTGAGAGAGCTGGGGCGCTGTCCTTCAGCCGCTCATGAATGGCGAGTGTCAGCACGGCCTGGACGATGCCAAACAGCACATAGATGACAAGGTTCCAGATGTAGAACATCGTCTGGTTATCCTTCAAGAACTCAACGGTTTCGACGGTGCTGAGGTCGCCGGTGGTCAATGGCTCGAAGGTGGTAACGAACAGGGCGAAGCCGAACAGGAAGGTAAGGGCGGCGATAATCCCGGCGATGCCACCCATGCGTTGTAGGCTGGCGGGGCGATTCTCGGTACGGGCAAAGGTATTGTCTGTATTCTGTGCAATTGCGGTCATGATAGTTTCTCCTTATTGAATAGATTTGCAATTTGAAATAGATACGACTCAGGATGTGGATTTTTCACGTTGAACTCTGACTGACAGAGTAAAGCTGACTTTTACTTGAGCGATAATAATCTGCAAAAATGCTGTGATTGCGGTCATGATGTTTTCCCTTTATCCTGTTGTATCCACACGATTGACCGAGAGCAAAGGCAAACTCAGGTCGCGGATTTGCCGGAGCAGTCCATGCAGTGCCGCCTGGTCAATCACTTCGCAGATGAGCAGTGTTGTACCATCGTCCTCGGATGTGACCGTCACGCCGCCGAACCAATCACCCCACCCCCTGTCCAGGTGTCCCTGGAGCCGGATGTGATAAAGCATCGGTTCTGGCTTGTTTGGCGTATCTGCCATCGTGTGTTCCTGTGCACTTGCTTGTCTCGATCAATATGAAACAAGCATAGCCCTCAGAGGGTGTTGTTGTGATGACACCAAAGTGTTGTTAGGGGGTGTTGTTCTTGGGGAAGAGGGGTTTAAATCAGGCCGAGTTCGCGGGCACGAGCAACCGCCTCTGTGCGTCTTTTGACCTGGAGTTTCTGGTAGATGTTCCGGTTATGGCCCTTGATGGTATCCAATGCTACAAAGAGACGTTTACTGATCTCACGATTAGAAAGACCATCGGCAACCAAACGCAAGACTTCTAATTCGCGGTCACTCAAGGGATCAATGAGGGGTTGTGACGTGTGTGATGTTTCTGCGCTTGAAGCGTTTTCAAACGCCGCTAGCAATTTTCGTGAATAGGACGGCAAGACATTTTGTGCCAATGCTTCGGATAGCATGGCTTTCATGGGCAAACCCTCATCCACAAAAACGCGAATGTATCCCTCCGGTTCTGCAAGTTGGAGTGCTTTTTGCAATCCGTTGAGCGCGTCTTCCCGGTTTCCGAGAGACCAGTGTAATCGCGCCTGTAGAACACTGATTTCAATCACACTACCCATACGCTTATCGGTTTTGGCTGCGTCAAGCAATCGTTCCAACAGATTTGTCAGCGCATGGATCGTATTTGCTGCATCACCGTTTTCGATAAGGACGATGTGAAGGCGTGCCAGCGTCATCAGTTCGTATTCATTCAAGTACGTGACATCGCTATCCAATGTCAAGCCTCGGTCTTGCGCCCAAATTGAGGCTCTGTTCAGTTGTCCCTGTTTGATCCAAATGTGCGCTCTCAAAGCAGGTATAGGTTGACTATTGGGTAAAGGTGTAACGTAGTTGAGACTTTCCGCTTCATCAAGAAACTTTACCGCGGTGTCAAAATCACCCGATATTTGTTCCATACGCGCCTGAACTTTGCAAAAACGTGTGCGCCAAATGGGTAGACCTGCCTGCTCACCTAGCGCCTCGCTTTTGTCCAAATATGCTTGTGCTGTCACCAGATTATTCTGTTCACGGTAGAGATCGCCCAATCCCAGATACAGATCAGCTATTCCCTGAACCAAGTAGGGCTGTGATTCTGCAACTTGTATGCCCTTCTGGTAAATGGCTATCGCATCCAATAGCCGTCCTTGTCCTAGCCTAACATCTGCCAGACCAAAGGTGCTGCTCAGGGCAAAGTGGATATTGTCCATTTTGTACATAAGATTCATACCGTCTGACATGAATTGATAAGCGGCTTCAAGATTACCGGTATACCAGTGAGCAAGACCCAGCATAGATGTCGCTATGCCACGTCGATGATGATCGTCTTCCTCTGCAAGTGTCAACACCTGCTCACCATACTTGATCGTATTTGGAACATCACCCAATGCCAGCGAATAGTAGGTGCGGGCGGATGCAATGATTGCGGGCAATCGTTGAAATGCTTCCTGATCCGCAATGATCATCTCTAATTCTGGGGAGTCTGTTGCATTTGGTCTCGATAGCCACCGTTCAGCATCACGCAGCCGTTCATCAGCAGCATGTGGATTACCAAAGTTTAGCAGCGCCCACCCGTAACCTGCACTGAGCACAGGACGATTGCGATAGACCGAATCGGGCAAGCTCTGCATCCATGTGTGTAGTTCCCGACTCTGAAAAGTGTTTGAATGCAATGTTGCCCATACTTGTTCAATCATACCTGCCGCCCGCTCAAAATCTTGAGCGATGAGCGCATGATGGATCGCCTCAGACGGTTGATCGTGTTGTTCAAACCAATGGCTGGCTCGTATGTGCAAATCGTTGATCTTGATGCTTGTAGATTCTCCCATGCGCTTACGCAGTAGATCACCAAACAAATGATGATAGCGATACCATCGGCGCTCGTTATCCAGTGGGATCAAAAACAGGTTTGCTTGCCGAATATGTTCGAGCGTTGCTAGAGCATCTTCATCGTCCTGCAAGATCGCCGCGCACAGCGATCCGCACAGACGCTCCAGAATGGATGTCTTCAGCAGAAAATCACGAATTTGTGTCGGCTGCTGGCTCAGAACTTCTTCAATCAGATAATCCAGTACAAAGTGATGGCTACCCGTGAAAGACTGGATGAATCCACCGACATCGTCTTGCCCTTGCATGGAAATAGCCGCCAACTGCAAACCCGCGATCCATCCCTCAGTGCGTTGCTCCAATGCGGCGACATCGTCTGGCGCAAGTGATAATCCCATCGCGGTATTGAGAAACTCGGAGGCTTCATCTGTTGTGAAGCGCAGATCAGCCGCACGAATTTCGCTCAACTGCCCCCGCGCCCGTAAACGCGCCAGCGGCAAACGTGGATCTTCGCGGGTTGTGATGACCAGATGCATCTGGGGCGGTTGATTGTCGATGAGGAATGCCAGTGACTTGTCAATTTCATGACTATCGAGAACGTGATAATCATCCAGCACCAGCACAAATTCATATGGAATTGCCGCCAGTTCATTGAGCAGCGGTGTCAGCAGCGAGGCGATGGGCGGCGGCTGCGGTGATTCGAGCAAGTTCAGTATGTCTTTGCCAATTTCTGGTTTAATGGTTTGCAGTGCAGCGACGATGTAGTTCAGGAAGCGAATCGGGTCGCTATCGACTTCATCCAGGGAGAGCCATGCAACTTGAAGTTCGTTTGCGCTAATCCACTCCGTTATCAGTGTCGTCTTGCCACATCCGGCAGGGGCAGAAACCAGCGTCAATTTGCCGTGCAAACCTACATTGAAACGTTCAATCAATCGCGGACGTAGCACTGAATCAGGGCGCAATACAGGTTTATAGAGTTTGGTTGCAAGAATTTGAGTTGACATACGCCAAGTATAGCTTGCACCCACACGGGTTACGAGAAATGACGTGTCGAAACCAGGGTAATCGCATCAAATTCGAGTGAGCAGTTGCAACAAGAATGAATTGTCCATTGCAGCGCGGAAACGTTTTTGCCTCAAACTGCTCTTGGTTTTATTCTGTTTGAGTAGATTCAGTGCAATGGTGCGGAGCACAGCC
>JAVJSU010000069.1:0-16969 GCA_040219275.1 Aggregatilineales bacterium
GGCTGTGCTCCGCACCATTGCACTGAATCTACTCAAACAGAATAAAACCAAGAGCAGTTTGAGGCAAAAACGTTTCCGCGCTGCAATGGACAATTCATTCTTGTTGCAACTGCTCACTCGAATTTGATGCGATTACCCTGCTCTGTACATCTCTGTCCTCTACTAGACATAATTTGCTGTACAATTGTTCTCAAGGAGCATCGCCATGAGAATTGATAATCCATCTGTTGTAACAATTATTGAGCATATCCATCGTGACTTAGCTGACAACAACTACGAAAACCTAGTCAAAGAAGGTTATCTTACAGAAGAAGGAGTAATAGGAATAAAAAGTCTAATAAATAGCCAGAAAAATTCTATAACTGTGCCTCCACTACAAAAATTAAGTATTGCAAAAGATATTTGGTTTACAAAACCAAGATCAACAAATGAGGCTCGCTATTACTTAATCGAACAATATCTATGGCTTAACAATGAAGAAAGTGATTTCATCATTCAATTTTTATGTTCAGAGACTATAGATAATAAAATAACAGTTCAAATTGGAGGTTTAGTAACTTGAAAATTGATAATCAGGAAGTTGTTAGTCTAATTGAAAATTTCTATAGTGGTTTAAGTGATAACAATTATGAGAAATTGGTTGATAGTGGGATAATCCTACCGGATTTCATAGAAGGTATGGAAGAAGAATTAAAAAGTTACGGAAAGTCAGTGACGGTTCCTCCAACCAGTAGACTTATAACAGCTAGGAATATCTTTTTCAGACAACCGTCATCAGAACTCATAATGCGAGAATATGAAATTGACCAATTTGTGTGGTTAAATAATGAGGAAAGCGACCTAACAGCAAACTTTGATTGTTGGGAAATGAAAAATGGTGATGTGATCGTAAAACTTCATGATTTTTTGACACGCTAGTTGGAGCAACCATCGTGAATCCGTTACATGAAATTCCCTATCTTTGCGCCTTCGTGTCTCTGAGTCTTTGCGTTATGCTTTTCAATTTCTTCTATCACCAACAAAAAAGACGTGAGGCAAAAAATTCACTCACGTCTCTCAATTTCAACCTGAAACCGCTTACTTCCTCCCCTTAAAGCCAGCGTTCTTCTGCTCCATCTCATAAAGCTCCTTCTGACCGGAAAGCACATGGTCAACCAGTCCATATTTCACCGCATCCTCAGCAGAGAAATAACGATCACGATCCATATCGCGCTCAATCGTTTCGTAATCCTGCCCGGTGTGCTTCATAAATAGCTGAATCAAATTTTCCTTGATCCGCATGATTTCCTTCGCCTGAATCACAATATCAGATGCCTGCCCCTGTGCGCCGGAAAGCGGTTGGTGCATGTGGATGGTCGCGTTCGGCAGAGCATAGCGCATCCCCTTCTCACCGGCAGTCAACACCACCGTGCCGAAGCTCATCGCCATGCCCACTGCGGTTGTGCTCACCGGCGCGGAAATTTGTTGCATCGTGTCGTAAATCCCATAACCGGCATAGACTGCTCCACCCGGAGAATGCACATACAACTGAATCACCTTGTCCGGGTCTTCCCGCGCCAGAAACAACAACTGCGCCACAATCAAATTTGCACTCTGCGAATTGACTTCCGTGCCGAGCATAATCACGCGATTCCGCAACAGCAGAGAATAAATATCAAACGCCCGTTCGCCACGTGCGTCCTGCTCAATCACCATCGGGACAACATTACCAATACTAAAATCATTCATGCAAAAGCTCCTTAAAGCTAGGATTCAACAAATTTGGATTTCAAACCCCCACGACAATCCCGCGATGTTCACCGTAAACCATAAACTGACTCTCATGCCTAAAATCGCCACCGCCTATCGAAAACGCATCCACGGCAAGCGAATCGTCCAGCAGATCATCAAGCATCACGGCTATCGCATCAGTTTCGTGGCTCAATGCCTGCTTCACCCGCAACAGAGTCTGCGCGGATGCCATGCCATACGCGGGATGATTTGCAGTTTCCAGCAAGTCGCCAGAAAGTCCGTACAGAGTCGCCATCGCTGACGGGAAACGTCTCTGAAGCGAACGCACCACCTCGTTCAGACGGGCAGTCGCGCCCATCGGATCAGATTGCAGGAACACCGTTGCAATCGCGGCAATCACCTCTTGATGATCGCCTGCCGGCACATCGTCCAGCACCCGCTGTAGCGCATAAGCACGGTGATAATGCCAATCTGCATCCAGAATATCCTGCACGGCGGCTTTCACCCCGCGAAAATCATCGCTAATAACCAGACGCACATCCTCCAGCCCGCGCTCCACCAGATTTTGCAGGAACAAGCGCCAGAAAAAGACATCATGTGCGCTCCGCCCCACTTCAAAGCCGAGCAATTGCGCCTCACCCTGTTCATCCACCCCCAGCGCGACGGCGGCAACGTATGAAGTCTCACGTTCGTTTAGCATGTTTATCAGCGGGATTGTCTCCAGCCATATATAAGGAAATGTGCTGTGGATAGGCGCTTCGTGGATCATCGCCACCAGATCATCCAGCGTTTCTTGCAATTGGGCTATCTCACTCACGGACAATTTCTCCATGTCAATTCGCGCAAGATAGTCGTCAATTTGCCTCCCATTCACACCAAAAACCACCGCCTTCCGGATCATCTCTAGCAAACTATGCGTCAACTTTTCGTCGATAAAATCCGGCGCATACGTCCCACTACGGAGTTTCGGCACGTTCAATCGGATTTTGCCAGCAGGCGTTTTCCATGTGCGTTGCCGATAGCCGTTCCGATAGGCAACCCGCGTATCATTGCGCTCATAGTGCGTCGCGTCAATCATCCGGCTCACATCAATATCCATCAGCGTTTCCGTCATCACACGGAGCGCCTCCGGCATAAATGTCGCCTCTAAATTCAGCCCTAATTCGCGCAAAACACGGATAAATTGTGTGGTCGAGTCCATCACAGTCATTTCCTAAAACACTCACTTAGAAGATGTGCTTGATCGCCTGCATAGCCTTAATCTAACCATATGCCAGCGAGCGATTCAACTTTTTACACCACTTTTTTGAGATCAGCTTCAAACGTCAGCAATGTTCTATGAAACTTCTAACAGCCAACCACTCCAATCAACATGCTACACCATAGGAAATAGAAAAACGTCAGAATCACTTCCCGCAATCCTGACGCTTTTATCATTTAGCATCTATTATCTATACTCTATCGTCTAATTTCCCGCAATCTTCCATGCCGCTTTCATCGTATTAGACATCAACATCGTAATCGTCATCGGACCCACACCACCGGGGACTTTCGTGATCGCTCCGGCAACCTCTTTCGCCGATTCAAAATCGACATCGCCCACATATTTGTAACCACGTTCAGTATCCGGCGCATCCACCATATTAGAGCCAACATCAATCACCACCGCGCCCGGTTTTAGCCACTCCCCCCGCACATATTCCGGCAATCCGGCGGCGGCAACCACCACATCCGCATCCTTAAGATAGGCTTGCAAATCCTTCGTGCGACTATGGCAAATCGTCACCGTCGCGTTGGCTTCATTAAGCATCAACGCCACCGGCAACCCGACAATATTGCTCCGCCCGATGACAACGGCGTTCTTTCCATTAAGATCAACACCCGCCTCTTCAATCAAAATCATGCAACCGGTGGGGGTAGCAGGCGTAAAGTACGGTTCACGCCCTTTCATCGCCAGCAACCCGATATTCACCGGATGAAAACCATCCACGTCTTTTTCGAGACTCACCGCCCGTAAAATCACTTCTTCGTCAATATGTTTCGGCATCGGCAATTGCACCAGAATACCGTGCACGTGCGGGTTTTCATTCAACGCATTCACCACAGCGTACACTTCTTCCTGCGTACTACTCGCGGGCATCACATCGCCAAAGGACGCAATCCCCACCCGTTCACAGGCGCGTTTTTTCATCCGCACATACATCGCGGAGGCTTTATCATCCCCAACTAACACAACTCCCAAACCCGGCGCATAGCCATATTTTTCCGTAAATTGTGCCGCTTCCTGTTTAATTTGCTCCCGCATCCGATCAGCAACGACCTGTCCATCAAGGATTATTGCGCTCATTTTCGCTCCAATATACTTACAAAAGACAATAAAGTGTTGATTTGAAAGCCACATAGAGGATTTGTCAACACTTTTGAACAACTCATACACAAACTTTACCCCCAAAACAACACACTATCATGTAACATATATTCAGGATGTATAGTTAATAATCTCAGACCTACCATCAGGCAGACTGAACAAGGGTTCATGCTCATGAATGAACAAGAAATAAAATTAAACGAAGACTCCCTTAATGGGGAAATAAATTTAGCCCCCGAAAAGCGCACTAACGCGCAGGGTCAATCGCTTATTGAGTACGCACTCATTTTGATGCTACTCGGTATTGCATTGGGTCTCGCAATTGCGGCGGCGGGTCCGGCTGTTGGCAACACCTTTGAAAATGTGGTGTTCAACCTACTCCAACAAACACCAGAAGATTCCGATCCCGTCGTTGGCGGTCCGGTAGAATTCTGGCTAACGGTGACATGGCTGGCGCAAAACCCGCAAGGTGAACAACGCCTCCCAACCCGTACTCCGGCGCAACCAAGTACCACGCCGACGTTCGGACCATCACCGACTCCCTCAGCCACGTTTGCAACCAACACGCCCGTACCGAGTAATACACCGATACCAACGCCGCTTCCGCCGGATATTACAGTCGTTGCACCGTGGACGGATCCATCCGACCCTTACGCCAACACTGTTGCAAATCCTGAACACTGGCGTGTTGATGACACGACATTTTTGGGTTATGGCAAATGGTGTGGTGATTATTACCAGACCACCAACCTTACCGGCTCATCAACCCGTGTCTGTAACGAGCAACTGGGTATCCCCGGCAATACGCTGGACTTCAACTGGGGGCAAGGCTCACCGATTGCGAACTGGCCCGCGGCGAACCCCGGTGATCGATTCTCCACACGCTATTATCGTGACATCTACATTGGCGAAACCATGACCCTGACGTTCATCGTCGGTGGTGATGACGGCTATCGCCTGTGGATGAACTATGCTGATGGGTGTGCGGCATCGGGTGGTGTATCTAACGCACCAAATTCCGGTGATAATGCGACCGGTGATCGTACCTTCGGCGGTAATGCAACCCACTGTCTGCTGATCGACGACTGGAATGGACAAAGCTATGAAGTCGATACAGTAACCCGTACCTTCGTTGTAGAAGACCCTGAAGATGTTCCCGGCACATTGTTCCCGCCGCGTATTATCCGCCTTCAACTAGACTATCAGGAACTCAGCGGCGATGCCCGCATTATGGCAATCGTCACGGGTGGCGGTAGTAATCCTGACGACACCGCAGTGGATAACAATGGTGTTCCGGTTGCTCAAGGCGCGGTCTGTAACTGGGGACGTGATGAAAGCACCAATTCCAACACGCTGGAATGGCAATGGGAAGAATACGTCAACGGTGACATGGGGCAAAATAGCCGCTGTTATCTCGAATTCCGTGGCGCGGTTCATATTCCGAACGGTAGCGCAACCGATCCTCCTGGCGCAACACCCATGACCGCCCCGGAAATGGTTTTCTGGGATGTGTGGGACTTTGATAGTAACCGAATTTACGGCTGGCTTGAAATCGCCGAATATCAAGAAGTATCTCCCGGCATCGCAGATCGTGCCGCTATGAACTGGCAACGTATCAACCTGCGTCAGGGCAGTAATCAAAATTATAACTGGACGCGCAATGTCGTTGATTTAACCAACGTTAACGGGATTAACTTCCTCGGAAAACGCGTCGCCTTCCGCTTCGCGATGGAAGTCCGTAACACGGGCAGTACACGCAACTGGTGGATTGACGATGTATCGTTTAGAGATCGTACAATAAGGGGTCTCAACGGTGTCGCACCATTTACCATCGACAATAATACGGATGACACGTTAAACCGATCTTACTGGAACCTCAATGTCGATACCCAGGTGGGTGACTTCATCACCACACCACAATGGCGCTTAACCGGCAATTCGAATGCGCGTGCCGATGGTGGTTGCTGTAGCTGGGAAGACACGCCCGCCAGCGAGATTTACCGTGAACATACCCAGGGTCCCAATACCTGGAATCTATACGATGCCCGCGTTCATTTTGTCGAATTTAACGGCTTCATTGATGTGTCCGGCAATACACCTGACTATCAGGGTGATACCGGTGCACCGATGCTCTCGTTCTATAATGCGTATGTGCTCGGACGTTACACGGGTCTAGAAATCCAATACACCACGGATGCTTACGGCATCGGTCCGGCGAATTGGCGAGTCGTACCCGGCATTGACCCGAATGACCCCTACGGACGTATTCGGAACTGGGGCGAAAACAGCGATGTCAACCGCACATCAATGAACTTTGAAGAAGTATCTCTCGCGGAGATCCCTGCAACCCGCTTCCGCTTACGTTTTGCCATGATGGTACGTGGCGATGCTGGTTTGCGTGATGGCTGGTGGATTGATACGATCCGTCTCGAACGCGAGGGTCTACCTACCTATCTGGATTATCCGTTCTTCGACAGCGCAGAAGTGGGTATGGATAACTGGTTGGCAGGTGGCAACTGGTGGCGTACAAACGAGATTGCGCGTGAAGGCGGTCACTCCTTTACAGATAGTCCGGGGGTTGGTGTTCAGTATGATGTGAACTCAAATTCCACCCTGCGCTTCTCCGATCCGATTGATATGTTTAACGACACACCGCGCAACCTCGCCCTATTGGATCGCAACCCTGCTGGAGGCAACACACAGGTCACGCCAGCCAACGATCCAGTAATGACATTCTGGCATCGCCGTAGATTACAACGCTATGACAACTTCCATGTTGAATGGCGACGCTATAACGAAACAGATAGCGAATGGAGACCGCTGTGGTCATATAACTTTGCGATGAATACCACATCCAATGACAGCAACTGGCGCTCACAATATCAAGACGCATGGGAACGTGTAGAAATTGACCTATCTCCCATGATGGATATTCTCGCCGCGGGAAACACTGCGGCAACCGACGACGACGATATCATGATCCGTTTCCGCCTCTATAGTGACGGCAGTTACACCGATGAAGGTGTCTGGATTGACTCGGTTGAAATTCGTGACCGTGTAGAAACCACCTATAAACTGTGGCCCATCAGCCAAACCCGTAGCGTTGGCGGAACCAGCTATGGTACGGGTAGCGGTCTGCGCTTCGGCGATGATGTCGATAGCAACGAATGGTGGACGCGCTGGTACGCCGGTGGTGGCTGGCTCGCCATTGAATGGGAACAAAACTCCGGGTTGCGTGCCTTCCATGAAAGCACCAATCAGCAGATCGCCGCACCCTATACACCTGCGGTCTCATACAATCCAATTACTGATTTATGGACGGCTACACCGGTCAACGTCACTGCTGACCCTGCCAACATCCAATTCACGCAGACACCGGATGATACCTTTAATGTGTTAGAACTGAGCACCATCATCGACTTGCGCGCAACCGATGTGGTGGATAGACCGATCCTCTACTTCTGGAATCGCTTCCATACAGGGCGTAGTGATCGTATCAGTGTTGAAATTTCCTATGAGCTTGACCCTGCAACAACCAATATCGCCAACCGGATGAATACCTGGTGTGGTGGCAACCGCCCCAACTGTTATGAGCACGTCTATGGTTGGAGCGAATGGCAGGAAGTCTGGTATAAAGGACAGTTCGAGCGAACATGGACATGGCAACGTGAGCAAATCTCACTGGAAAGCTTTGCGGCAACCGGGCTTTCAGCAGGGTCAACGCCGGGTAAACGAATCAAAGTGCGGTTCGTCTATGATTCACTCGACAATGCAGACAACCGTGACGGTTGGTACATTGATGATCTCGCAATCGAATATGCGAATCGTCAGGTCCTTGCCACAATCGGTACAGCAACATCCGGTAGTGGATCTTTCTTCGACAATGCACGTAACCTGAACAATTGGGTGACAGAGGGCGAATGGGGCTTGTCTCCTGAACTCTTCAGAGGTGTTGGCGGCGGTCCAGCCTCGCTCGGTATCTGGCGAGAGACATGGTGGAATTGCGATAACTGTGCCAACCTCGTTCCCAATGGTAGCAATCGCTATGCAAGAGGCACAGATGCCTTCCTTGATAGTGACGGTAGTGCTATACCAGCTTATACACCGACCAGCCGAAACGTACTCGAAATTGGCTACGATATGGGCGGTGGTAGACCATCAGACATCAGCGGTACTTTCAACGAGCGAGATACTTTCGTCGGGCGTTGGGAGCTTGATACGCCTCTGGTGGGTACAGGTGGTGTGACGGCTGGTGATTATTCCTTCATCACGGTCTCTGACGACGGCGTTCGTATGAAGATCGAAGAGATTGATGCGGCGGGCAACCTACTCTTTCCGTTACCGCCGAACGTTACCGATCTCGTTGAATGGAATGTGATCTATAACTGGAACGATCATGGTCGTGTAGCAGATATGGGAACCGTAACACTGGAAACCGGCAGACGCTATCGCATCACGCTGGAGTACTATGAAGGTAGTGGTAGTGCAACCATTGTGCTCTCTACTGGTGGGACGAGCTTCTCCTTCACCGATAGTCCGAAGCAAGGTGCGGGACCTGCCTTCCTTGATCGCCCGTCTGTGCCCTATTCAAACTCATCACTCATCATGGATGGTGTGCTGGATTTGACAGGCGCGACAAACCCGATCTTGCAGTTCTATAGTTATCACGAAATTGACGGTACGGCTCGCGTTGAAATTTCAATTGACGGTGGCTTTACATGGACATCAAATGGCTTACGTGACAATATCGTCGATGGCAGTGGCACGGTCACCGATAGTAGCTTCGATGACCCAACCTTCGGCGGAACCTATGTTCCGGGGCAAAGTGGGGTTACCGGTTGGAACCAGAGACGCTATAACCTGACGCGTTATGCCGATCAGCAACTTATGGTTCGCTTCCGTTTTGATCGCCAAAATCGCGGTGGTAATAACGATCTGGGCGACGACCGTATGAGTATCGACAGCACGACGAATATAAATAGCACCAACTACAACAATAATGGCTACTTTGTTGGCTGGTGGATCGTGGATATTCAGGTCGCCCAATAAAAGCGATCTAAATCCAAAATCTTAAACCTATCGAACGGTGTTCCGGGGAGCAATCCTCACGAACACCGTTCTTTTTTATGCGCAAACAACATACAAACCCGATGCAAACATCATAAATTTTAGTCACAATTCATGACGACCTTAATCAAATGCACATGGATACGATAGGCTTATCCTGATACACTAAATACACCGAATTCACGATAGACAAGAGGATGCTGTGAATATTTCAAAAGAACGACTTGGACAGCTATTTATCCTCGTCGGTCCGGGCGGCGTAGGCAAAAACACGCTCATGAACGAGGTACTTCGCCAACTGGATAATTTGAAGCAGTTGCCAACTGCCACCACCCGCCCCATCCGCGACAATGAACAACAGGGACGGGAGCATCTTTTCCTCACCTTACCTGAATTTCAACGCCTGATCGACAAACAGGCACTCATTGAATACACAGAGGTTCGCCCCGGTCAATTTTACGGTGTCCCGCGTGAAACCGTACAATCCGCCATCACAGAATCGCGTGATTTGATCGCCGATGTCGAAGTATTGGGGGCGACGATCCTGCGCGAACAATATCCCGAACAGACCATTCTCATCTTCATCGCTCCCCCGTCGATCGATCGCTTAGAAAAACAAATGCGCGAACGCGGCACCGATGAATCCACCATTAGAGACCGTATGAAACGTGCGATTATGGAAATCCCTTTCGCACCAATGTGTGATTACCTGATCGTCAATGATGATATTGAAACCGGCGCAGATGAACTTCGGGCGATTGTCACCCACGAACAACGTGATATAGACCCGCTCATGAGCAAACATACCCACGACATCAGTTATGAAGTTCGGGTCATCGTCTTCAAAGATGACGAGGTACTCGCCGAACCGCTCATTAGCCCGTTAAAGCAGGGAACTCCACCAGCACAAAAAGCGCTCGAAATGCTCACCGGCGCATTTTCCATTCACCCCTCATCTGAAATCCTGACGCAAGACTCGCTTGATCCACAAGTCACGTTTAAACCCATTTGGATCGAACACTCGCCAGAATCGTATAGCATCCGCTTTACTTATGCCTACCGCCTGACGGATACGCTCGTAAACGTCGCCGATTCATTCAGCTGGAAACCGATTACCCGGTCAATAGATCTACGATGACCGATTTACACACACTCTACACCACAAACGGCGCTACCCTTGCACAGGATGGCATCCCGCTACATTTTGGGGACATAAAAGCTGAATATCACGCCGCACTAAACGATGCCCTTCTGCTAGATCGTTCGCACGAAGGACGCATCGAAATCACCGGACGGGATCGCTTTGAAATCCTGAATCGCATCTCGACCAACAACATCCTGAATATTCCGCAGGGCGAGGCACGTCCCACCCTCTTAATCAACGCCAACGGACGCATCTTAGAGCGCCTCATCGCCTTCAATTGGAAAGATGAATCCCTGCTCATCCTCACCGGACCGGGGCGCGGCAAGCTGGTCTTCGATTATCTTTCACGTCAAATCTTCTTCAACGATCAAGCGCAGGTACGCGATCTCAGTGCAGAAACCTATCAATTCACCCTGCACGGACCGAAATCCTCCGCCGTATTCGCTGATTTGCTCGACACACCCCTAAGCCAAAATCCATTTCAGGGCGAACACATCACTGTGGCAGATAAATCCGTCTATACCAGCCTACTGAAGCCGTTCAGCGAACAACATCGCCTCTTGATCTGCTCCCGTGAAGATGCGCCGATTGTGTGGGAAACGCTCATACAAGCCGGACAAAAACACGGTCTGCGGTCAGGTGGTGGTTTGACCTATAACACCCTACGCATACGTGCAGGTTTCCCCGGCATCGGGCGCGAATTAAGCACGGATTACATCCCGCTTGAGGTCGGGTTATGGGATGAAGTCAGTTTTAACAAGGGATGTTATACCGGGCAGGAAATCATCGCACGTATGGAAAGCCGTGAACGCATCGCCAAGACCATCGTCCACCTCACGCTTGATCGCGCTGTGAATGCACCGATAGAGCTATTTTCTGAGGGTAAAAAAGCAGGAACATTGACGAGTAGCGTCACCACGCCAGACGGTGAACATCTCGGCATTGGCATTCTCAAAACGGGTGTTGTGCAAACAGGTCACACACTCACCGTCGGCGAGGAAACCAACGCACAGGCAACCATCGGCAACCTCATCGGCACACAACCTGCATGGATTTTAGAACACGTTAAAGGCTAAGACGATCATCAGCTAATTTGTGATTTTATCACGCATACCAACAAATAAAACTAATGTATTGAAGTGGCTGTTAGTACATCCGCTCCCCTCGCCAAGTTTTGGAGAGGGCTGGGGGCTTTCAAGGGTAGGTTTTTAATTATTTTGTCGAATTTGTTCCACATTGGGCTGAAACCCCAATGCTACAACGATTTTAGAAACCCCACTGAAGTGGGCTATTTTCACAAATGTACCGGAAAAACAGCCTGCTTCAGCAGGGTTTTACACTTGAGTAGCCAATGGGTTTCAGCCATTGGCGGTAACAGTATGAAATCGACCACAAAAAACCTACCCCTGTAAGGGGGCTGGGGGTGAGGTTCTATATCAGCAAATAATATCGCAATAATAACTTTTTTAGACCACGCTAAAGGCTAAAAACTCGGCGGCGCACCATCAAAAAACAACGACCACCACAACTCCCACGGTTCAGGTTCGGGGAGGGTGGTCTCTACATCGGCAAAGGAAAACGGATTGGGCTGGCTATTGTCCGCTACTACGGGGCTTTCACCACCCGCAACCTCCGGCACGACCAGAATTTCACCCGGACGCACCATCTTGCCCTCACCACGCGCCCATTGTTCCACAAACGCCTCGCTCTGTGCAAAATTACGCTCATCAATCAGGCGGGCTTGCTCAACCCGAAATTGCGCGATTTCCGTCTCCACGCCATCATAAAATTCACGCAACGATTGGCTAGACGCAACCCGACTACTCAAGCTGATGCCCAGCACCATCCCAATCGCCAGAATTGCGGCAAACATCACCTGCACGCCAGAAAGTTGCCCGCGGGTCTGGTTCTTCCGCTTAACAACGCGTGGCGGACCCATCGGCTCTTGCGAAACGCGATTAGGCTCAATATTCTGTTCGGGAGCATCTTCGGATGGAGATAGAGGTGGAGTATTTTCTGACATAATTCTCAGCTAAAAGATCATCAATACGATAAAGATACACGCTTTTTGGGGATTACGAAAGCAATAATCAGCTATGAATGAAAAAATCCAGATCAGCTGATCTGGATTTTTGTGCCGAAGGTGGGAGTCGAACCCACACTCCCGTACGGGAACTACGCCCTGAACGTAGCGCGTCTGCCAATTCCGCCACTCCGGCATTTCAGACATGAGATGGATTTTAACAGGAAACTGAGTGCGGTCAAGAGCCAAAATCGTAGGACAAGCGGTAGATTTTACGCCTCTGTACGGGTAGCAACAGGTGTTATAATACAGGTCTTATTGTAGGTTAGTTCAGGTCAAATTATGCGTAAAGTCATGCCCTTTGCTCTACTGATTTCATTGATTCTAGTGTTATCCATCCTCCCCACATTGGTTTCCGGTCAGGCAACTGGCGTAACCGCAGAAGCCATCGGTCAAGCAAATATGCGCGCCAGACCGGACGTAAACGCCGAACTTGTAGGCGAAATTTTCAGCGGTACACGCTATCCGGTCATCGGCAAAAGTGAACAGTTCCCGTGGCTTTTGCTCGGTGATGTTGCCAGCCTGCGCCCGATTGGGTGGATATTTCAGGATTTGCTCAACGTCTACGGGGATACAAACGCCGTCCCCTTCTCTTCAGTCGATGTCAGCCAGCCATTTATTCCTAGCGCCACCCCACCACCCGACGGTGTCCCTGTTGAATCGGTCACCCAGCCCGCCGCCACCGCCACACCTAATTACTCGGTATCCGGCACGGTCTCCGGCGAAATTAATGTCCGTTATGGACCCGGCGTGGAATATGACCGCCTTTTCGTGGCGCAAATCGGGCAACGCTTTGAAGTCACCGCCTATCACACACAATTGCCGTGGGTTCAAATCCGCTATGCAGAGTCGCCCAACGGTTTCGCATGGATCGCCCGCGACTTGCTCACCTTTGAAGGCAATCCAGATTTGCTCCCTGCCATTTCACAAACCAGCTTCAATCTCCCGACTCTCACGCCCACTTCCGCGCCTATCCGCACCATCGTCCCACCGAATGGCGAAACCGTCCCGCTTAGTTCCAGCTTTCAGGCATTAGGCAATCGCTTATGGGAAGTCGTCTTTAGCGCCGGATTTGACCCGCAAACCAGCCGTCTCGGTGCACTCTATATTCAGGATTTACGCACCGGAGAAGCCATCGCCTTCGGGGAGGATATTGCGTTTAGCGGCACCAGCATCAACAAAATCGCCATTCTGATTGAACTGTTCAACATCGTTGATGGCATACCCGATATTCTCCTTGCAACCGACATCGCCAACACCATGATTTGTAGTGAAAACGCCACCACCAACCGCCTGCTGAGTTTTATCGGCAACGGCGATGCCCTCTATGGCGCAGACCTCACAACGCAACTCTTACGCGATCTTGGCTTGCAAAACACCTTCATCGCCGCGCCCTACGACACCACCAACGGAGTCCTAACACCCACACCCGTTCCGCGTGCGCTCAATATTCCAGCATCCACTGCGGATCAATCCCGCGCCAATCCTGACCCGGTCAACGAAATGACCGTGGATGAAATGGGCTATCTATTGAGCACGGTCTATCAGTGTGCGGTCAACGGCACAGGCGCATTGATGGATACAGGCAATTTCACACCTAACGAATGTCAACGCATCATTCAAGTCATGAGCAACAACAACGTGGATGCCCTCCTACGCGCCGGTGTGCCGGAAAATATCCCCGTCGCCCACAAACACGGCTGGATACCCGACACGCACGGCAACGCCGCCATCATGTTCACACCGGGCGGCGATTATGTCATCACCATGATGCTTTATCAGGAAACCTGGTTGAATTACAGCGAGTCCCTGCCCACCATCGCGGAAGTCTCGCGCACAGCCTATAACTTTTATAATCCAGACGCACCGCTTGACATCATTCGTGACGGGTTCATTCCAGAAGCAAACACCTGCAATTTTGAAGGCTCGCAATTGGTCAATCAGATGATCTCGCCGGTCATCAATCTGCCGTTCCTGCCTACAGCACAACCAACCGCCACACCCCCGCCCGTCATCGAACCCAGCGCAACGCCATCGCCTTCGCCGTCGCCAGTTATCACGGCAACCTTCGCAGGCTAATCAACTTTTGCTCTATAAGGGCGACCTGCTAGGTCGCCCTTTTTTTTGTCAAAACAATTCGCCCTTTCAATTCAACTCAACACAGCGATCTTAGAGAAAATTCGAAATTATTCCTTTGCGTTTCTCTGCGCTCTCTGTGGCTTTGCGTTATGCTTTTTCTGGTTCTTTTTGATACAACCCATTCATGTCATGACCGTCTGCAACTCTAGGAACGGATATAATTAATTCCGCCCCGTAGACCCGAACCCACCCGTGCCACGTTCGGTCTCCGTCAATTCATCCACGACTTCCACCTCAAACGTATACGCAGGCAAAATCAACAACTGCGCGATCCGTTCCCCTTGCTCAACCGTCATCGCCGCGTCCGTCTGATTGCGTATCAAAATCAACACCTGCCCGCGATAACCACTGTCAATCACACCTGCGCTCGTTGTAAATCCACGTTTCGCCATGCTCGAACGGTCTTTTACCAGTCCCACAAACCCCGCCGGAATCTCCAGATGCACGCCCGCAGGCAACGCCACCTGCTCACCCGGCGCAATCGTCATCGCCGTCACCGTCCGCAGATCATACCCCGCATCCCCATCACGCGGCGCGGTGATCGGTGGCAAATCAAGCTGTTTGTAGTCGTCTGTATAGCGTATTTTCAATACTGTCTCACTCAAGAAGTCCCGCCTTACGTTTACTAATCAAATCCTTGTAAAATTCGCGCAATTCTGCATCTTGCGCCTCGCCCCATAACATCGGTAATCGGCTCACTTCCAAGCCCCACCCCTCGTCACGGGCGCTTTTTTCCTGCGTCAACCCGACTTCCGTGCCGTAATAAATCACCGGAATGCCCCGCATACTGAATTGGCGTTGCGCGGCATATCTGAGCTTTTCTTTGTCGCCACCGGCAATAAACAAAAACCGATCCATGTCATGATTGTCGAGAAACGTCGGCATCACAAAATCTTCTGGATAAAACGCCCTATGCCCCGCCATAAACCGCTCAAACTCCGATTTGCTCATCGTTCCCCAGCCATAGCGCTTACGGAGCACATCCTCAGATTGGAAGTCCAGCGCACCGTCCAACCGCCCGTAATACTTGATCTGTGCATCCGGCGCTTCCACAATCTCACCGAAAACCAGCGTTTCAGGGTTCACCGCACGGCACGCCTTACGAAAATCCGTCCAGAAATCCGGTCCACAGCCATGCGCGTAATCCAGCCGATAGCCATCAATCTGATATTCACGAAGCCAGAACAGCGCAATATCGATCATCCATTGCTTCGCTTCGAGGTTCCGCACATTCAATTCCGGCAAATCCGCCACGCCGAAAAACGCCCGATAACCCAACGCCGACTCATCGAATGTAAACCAGTCCCGATATTTGCTCTCAGGGTCATTCAACGCCGACTGAAAAATCTCGTGCCTGCTAGATACATGATTACACGCCAGATCAAGCAATACTTTTATGCCCCGTGCATGTGCGCCCTCAATCACCGCCTTAAGCGCCTCATTGCCACCTAAACGCGGCTCCACAGTGTAGTAATCCAGCGCATCGTAGCCGTGATGCGACTCGCTGACAAACACCGGACTCAACCAGATGCACGTCGCGCCCAGATCAGCAATATAGTCCAACTTATCGCGCACACCCCACAGCGTCCCGCCGAAGAAGCCCATCAAATTGTCCGGCGTTTTCCAAGTCTGTCCATCGCCCGGATAAAAACGATCCACAAACACATGATAAATCACCGCATCGTCCGACCATTTAGGCGGTTTAAACGTATCCACATGATAATTAAACACATGCACATCCGGCAACGTCATGAACTCTGTCGGCGCTTCTTTCCCCGCAAAGTGTGCCGCTGTCGTGTGCTCAATCATAGATTTTGTGTCGGGATAATCGGCATAAATTTCATCTTCGCCGTCTTTCCACGCACTGATGATATAGCGGACTACCGTGCTGTCTTCCTGCGCGGGGACAATCACCTCAAAATGTCGCACAAACCCCCACGCCAGCGAATCCCATGTGACCTTGATTTCGTCCATATTCAACACCATGCCATTGGTCGCCACCCCGCGTGACCCCACCGGAATCGAATCGTCCGTGGTATAAATCAGTGCGACATGCTCAACCGCAATGTCCATCCCAACGCGCACCCCAACCGTCACTGCCTGCCCCGGCAAAGGGTCTAACGGCGTAATATCATGCCCGTGATGCACACCCCGTAACAACAAGCGATGATTGAGCAACTTAAGCTCATCCGTCGCCATCGTCCCAAAAATAAAATCCATAAGTCGACCTCTTTTCAATGCCATCATTTAGATTCTAAAGAAATTCACCACAAAAACAATTTTTCCGTTTTATGTGAAATGAACTACCCCGCAGCAAGCTACGGGGTATCAAAGTAATCGTAGTTGCTGAGCATATAGTTTTGTATATTCGGTCTCTGTACCTTGTTTCTTCACATAGGCTCGGATTGTATCTTCGCTGGCATGTTGCCCGACTGTT
>JAVJSU010000070.1:0-106296 GCA_040219275.1 Aggregatilineales bacterium
TAATTATCGACGCTTGAGCAAAGACTATGAACAGTGGTTACATACCTCTGATGCCCTCATCTACGCCGTTATGTCCCATATCATGGTACGTCGTTTAGCTCGACTTAAAGCCACTGATTGACCTTTTCAAACAGCTTCTTAGACAAATGGGCGACCAACGCGGGTCGCCCATTTTTATGCTACGGTGACGAAAGAGGCTTAGTCCATTTCTGCAATGACAGAAAGTGGCGCAAATTCACCTTCAAACACGATCTGCGCGACGGGATCATGTACCGGGTCACGGTTATCATCGAAGCTGAAATCACCCAGCGGGCTATAGAACTCCTGAATAACCGCCAGCGCATCACGCACATCAGTACGATCAACCGAGTCACCACAACGGATCGCTGTTGCCATCAACCATGCACCGGTATACGCCTGTGCCGCGAATTGATCCGGTAGGGCTTCGTTGGCGGCTTCAAACATCTCGGTGAAAAGCACGCTCGCATCGTTGTTTTCAGGATTCTGTACGTTCCATGCCGCGCCGACGATCAACCCTTCGCTGTTGCCTTCGGTTTGTGCCAGCACTGCGGGAGAGTTAAAGCCGTTCCCGCCAATGATCGGACCGGTAAAGCCAAGATCACGGGCTTGATTGATGATCTGGATGGCTTCCGCCGCCAGTGCAGAGGCAACGATGGCATCCGGTTCTTGTGCGATGAGGTTGGTCAATTGGGCGCTAAAATCAACATCGCCACGGGCAAAGGTTTCTTCCATGAGGACGGCGACTGCATTTTCTTCAAGCGCCTCCATAAAGACTTCGTAACCGCTGATGGTGAAATCGTCGTCATTGCCATAGAGAACACCCACCGTTTCCAGCCCAAGTGCCTCAACTGCCTGACTAATCGTACCGGGGATGACCGCTGATTCCGGCAGACTATCGCGGAAGACGAAATCGCCCATTTCGGTAATACCAAGCGCGGTATTGCTCACGCCCATGACGACCGTGCCGTTTTCCTGTGCGATAGGATCGGCGGCGAAGGCTTCTGTGGAGAGCGTCGGACCGAGTACGGCGACCACGCCATCCTCTTCGACCAGTTTCGTCATTGCGGCGATAGCTTGTTCGGCATCCCCGTTGGAATCTTCTATGATGACTTCTAGCGTTGTGCCCTCACCCAGATAAGCGGAGGCGTTAATTTCGTCGACTGCCAGCTGAACAGATTGCTGTTGCGGATTGCCATACACGCCAATCGGACCGGACAGCCCGAAGATCGCGCCGATAGTCACGGTTTCCGGCAGATTTTCCGGTGTGGCGCATTCTTCCCAGAAGCCTACGAGTGGTCCTTCCATCTCGTCATCCTGTGCGGCGACCACACTGCCTACCATTACGAGCATAAAAGCAAGCACTAAACTCAAGATTTTTTTCATGGGTCTTACCCTCCATAAAAATATAGTTAACTTACCCAAGAGTGTAGTCATAATTTACGAAATAATCAAACCTGCTTTTGGCGAAAATTCGTAATGCTGATGGCTTAGCGTCTTACTTAACCGGGTGCAACTTGAGTAGCTCTAATGTCACAATAGTTGGTATAGCCTTGCCAACCAAATTGAAAGTAATCTGTAATTGACCAGCTTGATGCTTGTTCTGGCGTTATCAGATGTATATCTGAAAGATTTATGAATAATTAAGGTTTTGGATTCATTTTGTTGAATCCTTCATATACTAGATGCTTGTAGCGTCCGTCAGTATCCGAGGCAGGCTAGCATGTTGGTGCTTATCTTATTTGATCCCGTCAGGAGATGCGTAACATTGTCCAACACCTTATTTAAGTCCACGTTTGTTTTCGTTTTTTGTGTCATTGCGAGCTTTACGCTCATCCCATCGCACTCTGTAAACGCCGTAACCGTCTTTGACAGTGCGGCAGTTAGCTTTAGTGGTAGTAATTGTGGGACGATGGCTAATCGCATCACCCTTCCTGCTGGTAATGATTATGTGCTAAACAGTATTATTGTTTTTACAGGCGGAACGGTCACCATTCATGCAGATTCCTCTGGCACAATCGGCACTTTAATCGACACGCTAGGTGTAGGTGCTGGTGCCGCCGGTCCGACCACTTTAACGCCGTCAACAACAGTTATTTTGAACAATGGTCAAAGCTATTGGGTGCAATCTGCTGGCGAATGTTCACGCATTTCCGATTCTCCTGCAACGGGCATTTTCAGTCATACGGATACGTTTCTATCCATAGGCGGAGCGCCCGTTAATGGCTATTCAATGCTGATAGATGCCTCGATAGTACCCTCTTCAAGTCCATCACCGTTTAGCCCTTCAATTATCCCTACAGATAGTCGCCTGAACGCTGGTCTGGCTGATGCGACTCAGGTTGTGCTTTATCCCGCTTTTGACTCTGCTGGCAACCGCACTATTCACGTTTACTGCGTCAATTCGGAATCACGCGGTTATCTCGGACTGGTTATTTCGGAAGGCGATTTACCAGCATCCGCGCCCATAGAAAACACGCTTCTCCTCGAAAGTGACCTGTGTGACATCGAATTCTGGGCATTAGCTAACGGCAGTCAATTCCGCTTTCAGCTGAATGTCGGTCCCAATATCGACGGTACAGTCACCGAATTTCTATTCAATGACATCGGCGCGGGTGGTCTACAAATGCGGAGCTTCAACCTCTATCAACTGGGCGACTAAGCGCATCTTCCCCGAAAATCAAAAACGAGCGACGGGCAAAATCCCATCGCTCGTTTCAATTCTAGTGTCTACGCTGTGATTCCTTACCCCAACCCATACTTTTCCGCGCCGTCTTTGAGGAACGCGAAGCCCTCGCGTGCGATTTGATCCGAACTTTGATTCGGGGGTCGCCATAAACAGGTCGCCGCCGCCAGATCAGGGTTGATCGCCGCGAACGATTCCAGCACGAGACTCCCCGTGAAGTTCGCGTCTTTTAAACCGTTCCACACCTGATCCCAATTGACCGTCCCACTGCCCACCAATCCGCGATGACTCTCGCTCATGTGGATGTAATCGAGCACATCGGCGGTGTTGACGATGGCGTCATAAAAGCCCTCTTCTTCAATGTTCATGTGGTAGGTATCCGCGTGGAGTTTCAGGTTATCCACGCCCACATTGAGGATGCTCTCACGCGTGCCTTCTAGCGTGTTGAACAGATACGTTTCGTAGCGATTGCAGGCTTCCAGCGCCAATGTGATTCCGCGCCGTTTGGCTTCTGCCGCCACATCTTTCAGCACATCAACAATCGTGTCGATCTCGCTCTGTTTGGGTGGTTCTCCGGTCAATGTGCCGAGCGAATACGCGATGCACCCGCCCAGATATTGACTGCCGAGCATCTCCACCTGCTCCAGCGCGTCATAAAGAAACGCCTTCGCTTTTTCCGGCTCATCGGGCATATGCTTGTCCCTCGGCAACACCAGCGATGCCGTCGCGCTGATACCGGCTTTTGCCAGCGCCGCTTTGTGGCTCGCAGAGTCGAATTCGGCTGGTTTCAATAGGGGAATTTCGATGAAGTCGAAGCCAATTTTGCCCGCTTCCGCGATGGCATGATTACCACTATCGGTTGTCCAATCGCCTACCCAGACGAACGCGTGTGATCCAAACTTAACCATGAATAGTTCCTTTGTTTGTGTGTAACATCAAGTTGTGATTCGTAGGGGCGACCTGGCAGGTCGCCCTTACCGTTTTACCTTCTAGCCTACGTTCCAAACGTCTCACTCCAAACTGAACGCCGTCAACCGCTGAAAATCCGGCTTCAAGTGTGGATACAGGTCGATAAAGTGGTCGTAAAGCGCGCTATATCGGGCATGATTCTGTCTGTTCGACTCGGTAATGTGACCTTGCACCGCCACCCGTCCCACCGCCGATTCGTAATCCGTGTAAACCCCACTACCAATTCCCGCCAGCAGAGCCGCGCCGACGCAAGTTTGCTCCGGTTGGGTAGTTTTGTGGAGCGGCACGCCGAAAACATCCGCCTGTATACCACGCCAAACATTACTTTCTACCGCGCCTCCGGAAACGATAATTGTCTCCACCTTACCCGCGAGCGACAAACTCATATCCAGCGTTTGCTTGAGCGCGAACGTCACGCCTTCCATCACCGCCCGCGCCAGATGCCCGCGCCCATGATAATCGCTCAAGCCGATAAACGCCCCGCGTGCCTGCGGATCCATGTGTGGGGTACGTTCGCCCACCAGATACGGCAGGAAAATCAGCCCGTCCGAACCCGCGTTAACCTGTGCCGCCTCCGCGCTCAGAATGGCGTAAGCATCCGGCGTATTGGCGAGTCCGGTCACGCCACGCAACCAGCGCAGTGCCGACCCCGCTGAGAGAATCGCGCCGAGCGTATACCAGCGATCGGGCATTGCATGATTAAACACATGCAAACGCGGATCTGTCGGTAATTTTTCGCCGGATTTGAGCGCCAATGGCACGAACACCTGCCCGCCCGTTCCCGTGGTCACCGAGGCGATACCGGGGCTAATCAAGCCATTCGTCAATGCCTGCGCGGGTTGGTCTGCACAGCCCGCAATCACCGGAATGCCTGCCTTTAAGCCGAGCAGTTCCGCCGCCTGTGGGGTCAACCTACCAGCGACATCCGCCGAGCCATGCACACGCGGGAAAATTGCGCCGTCGATGCCCATTTTCGTGATGATCGCTTCCGCCCAGCGCCCATTCGCCACATCAAACACGCCCGTTGCGGCGGCATCGCTGATGTCCGTGCCGATTTCTCCGGTCATTTTCAGGCGAATGTAATCTTTCGGCAGAATCACATGGCGCGATTTTTCCAGAATATCCGGCTGATGACGCGCCAGCCAGAGTAAGCTCGCCACCATAAAGCCCGTCGCGGGGAGCGTACCCGTCAGCGAGGCATACCCTTCCGCCCCGAACCAGTCGATCAACGTTTTCACTTCGTCAGCCGTCCGTTGATCCGCCCAGATGATCGACGGATGCACGGGTTGATGCGTCGCGTTGAGTAAGACCGTGCCGTGCATCTGTCCGGTTAGTCCAATCGCACGTACACGATCCGCAGAGATGCCCGTTTTCGCCAGCACTTGCGGGACGATTGCCGTCACCGCCTCCCACCATGAGTCAGGATGTTGTTCAGCGCGACCCGGCGCGGGCTTATCTATTGGATATTCTTGCGCGGCAGTACCCACTAAGCGCGATTTTTCCGCATCAAACAGAACCGCTTTGGCGCTGGATGTTCCGATGTCGATGGCGAGCAGTATTGTCATGGCGGGATGTATTCCTTGCTGGTTTGCGTCGCATAGCGCGGGCCGATCAGGTCTGCGGTGATGCGGTAGATTGCCGGATCATCAATTGTGTGTCCAGAGTGATTGTCTCCACAGTAACAACATCATCACTAAATGATTTTAGCAATAAACCCGCCGCGACTTCCCCCATCTCATAAATCGGCTGGGCGACGGTGGTCAATGTCGGGATGCTAAAGGAGGACAGCGGAATGTCGTCAAAGCCGATCACCGACAGATCATGGGGGATGCTCATGTGAAGCTCGGCGGCGGCGTGCATGATCCCGATGGCGATAACATCCATCAGCGCAAAAATCGCTGTCGGGCGGGAATCACGCGTCAACACCTGTTTAGCAGTATCATACCCCATCTCGAAGTGCTGTAATGTGTCGGACATGAAATGCTCTATAACGATGTCACCACCGTGCTCTGCCAACGCACGATCAATGCCTTTCAAGCGATCATTCATCGGCTCACTATAATGAGAAGTGCCAATCACGCTAATGCGGCGATGACCGAGTTCCAGCAAATGGCGCATCCCCTGATAGGCACCGCTCACATTATCGGAAAAAACTTGATTGACGGTGAACCCTTTAAGGTAACGATCTACCATGACCATCGGCGTGCCATTGTTCATCAACGGGAGTAAGGTTTGGGAACTGTGTCCGGTAGGGACGACCACCACCCCATCCACGCGTTGGCGCAGGAACATATCGACATAACTGCGCTCTTTATCGCCATCCTCCTCCGCGCTACAAATCAATGCGCGATAATCCTGCGCGAAGAGTGATTTTTCGATTGCAAATGCCAGTGTGCTAAAGAAGGGTTGGTTCAGTTGCGGGATCAATACGCCAATTGTGCGTGTCTCTTGCATCCGCAAACTACGTGCCAACGAACTCGGCAGATAAGCGAGCTTGTCCATTGCTTCTTGCACGCGCACTTCAAGATCAGGGCTAACATACCCCGTTTTATTGATGACGCGTGATACCGTTGCGATGGAAACATTCGCCGCTTTTGCCACTTGTTTCATGGTCGCCATATGATCGTCCTTGTTGTTGCCTGTATGCGTCGATGATTCGGTGGAGGATGACCCGCATTCAGTATAAGGCGGTAGGATTGCCTAACGCCAATGAATTGAGTCATAGTATGGATGATAGGGTGGTTTTTTTTTGCGGATATTAGGGTCATTTTTAAGGTAATATTTTTTAATAGATAAATCAAGTAAACGTTTACTTGATCTCTGAAAGTTATCCTATTTTCAGCGTATTGTCAAAGTGTGCCAAGAATTGCTTAGCTTCACAGCGAAACTATTCTAAAAAACACCGCACAGACTGACCTGTACGGTGTTTTGAAATACTAACTATAGATTCTAATATCCCATTCGCACCGTGACTTCGCGCAAACTCTCCGGCGACCCCACCAGTGTGATTTCGTCCCGCAGGCGAATGACAGTATAGCCGTTCGGAACAATCGAGCGTCCATTACGGGCGATTTCCAGAATGAGCACATCGGCGGGCAAGCGCAAATCACGCACCAGCAAGCCCTTGATGTCAGGATTGGTGATGGTTACCTGTGTGATGTCGTAATCGGGGTCTTGATGCGTCAACAAGGCGACTGATTGTGGCGCACGCACTGCCTGATCCAACAGGCTAACCATCGCCGCTGTCGGATTGACGATCATCGCGCCCGTTTCAGCAAATTCATTGGCGCGGGACAAATCATTGAGGCGGACGACCAACCGATTAATAGCATATTTTTCGTGAGCATAGGTGAGGACGGCGAGGTTGGCATCGTCGTCGTCCAGCATCGCCACGACTGCATCGGTCGTGCCTAGAATCAACGGACTCAACGTATCTTCGTGCACCTGTGTGAGATGCGTGATCGAAAATTGTGCTTCGTCGCCATTAAAGTCCGTGATATGTTCGGCTTTCGTATCGCCAAGCGCCACATCCCATCCCTGCGATTTTAACTGCCGCGCCAGCGCCATTGACTGCCCTTCCACACCGAAAATCGCAACATTGCGTTGTTCATCCGGGGTTATGGATTCCGGCTCGTGGCTTTCACCGGCACGGCGCAGAGCGGTCTTTAGCAAAATCGGTCCAAATATCTCATTGAGGACAACAACTGAAATAATCAGCGTGGCAAACGAATCACCAAGTGACGGAAATTGCACCGAAACTTCACGCGCCAGACCGAGCGCAATCCCCGCCTGCGTGATTAAGCCCATCCATGCGAGGCGTTTAAAGCGTTCCGGCTCACCTGCCAGCGTGCCACCCGCATACGAGCCGACAAAGATGCTGAACATACGCGTCAGGAAGAGGATCGCCGCCACGCCACCTGTCGCCAGCAAAATATCAAGTTTGAGCGCCACACCCGTCAATGTGAAGAAGGCAACGTATACCAACGGACTAATATCATGCAGGATTTCGTCAAACGGATCCCGATAATTGGTGAAATTGGTAACGAAAAATCCGGCGATCATCGAGATGAGCAATGGCTCAAGGTGCAGTTCAAATCCAGCTTCTTTGGTCAATGCGGTGACTTCAAACGCGGCGACGAAAATGCCCAGTCCAAGCGCCGCCACAAGCACGATTTTCAGCAGGCGGTTGACTCCGGCGGATAAGATGACTTCTAGCAACTTGCCGACTGCCACACCTGCGATGACGGCAATAGCCAGATCAATCACAAGCGCAATCGCAAATTCACTGGTTAAGCCAGAACCATCCAGTAGCGCGGCGGCAAAAGCGGCGGCAACCGCAAAGAAGACGATAATAATCACATCCATCACAACGGTAATACTGAGCACGGTGCGCGTAAAATCGCCCCGTGCACGGACTTCTTGAATGACGGCAATCGTCGACGCGGGTGAGAGCGCCATCAAGATAATCGCACCTAATACCGCCACTGCCGCACGGCTGGTTGTATCCATCCCCGCCGTGAACGAGACGAAATCAGTTGCGATAAAAATGACGATGCCGATCAATACCGGCGCGACCAGAATAATGCCTGCCATATTGAGCAAAATCGGGCGTAAGCGACTCCGCAATTCCTTGATGTAAAGCTCGCTCCCTGCGATGAAAGCGATAATCGCCAGCGAAAGCTCATCCACGAAGCGCAAACGTTCCGTATCCGCTGAGGACATCAGATCAAGCACGAACGGTCCGGCGAGCATCCCCGCCAGCAAATAGCCAGTAATATAAGGCAATCCATATTTGGAGAAGAATTGTCCAATCCATTTGGATGCCAGCGCAATCAGGATAAAACTCCCAAGGGCGAGTAAAGTGGGTTCAAATTGGTCGATCATGTATTTCCCTTTATTTCGTCGGTGGGTTAAAACTCATTTTTACAGACTGTTATAGTGTGTTATAAAAGTGATCTGGGAAACTATATCGCGAAATAATGAGACAGGGATGATTATTTGTCAGATTGCCTGTAATTATCCATCCCCAATCTATACAAAAAGGGCGGGAAGGCGCACTTCACAGTCGTCGTCCCCGCCCTATTGCAGGTGTTATCTGGTTGTTATTATTTCGTCGATATTAAGTCAGTACGCCGCGCCGGATGAGCAATTTCTCTAGCTCAACGCCCCAGAAGACAATTGTGCTGAGTACCAGACACAACGCCAATTGCTCGACGGTCAGCGGATTGGTGCCGAACAGGTCGTTAAAAAATGGCGCATATACGGCAATCAATTGCAGAATCAGCGTAGACACGACAGCGCCGATCAAAATTGGATTGCTAAAGAGATTCATGCTGAAAAGCGATTCAGTATGTGAACGCACGCCAAGCGCATGTCCCATCTGTGCCATCGTCAGCAACATGAAGACCATCGTATTCCATGCCGGTGCGCCGTTCGCCGCGACAATTTCCGTAGACCATGCCCAATAGCCGAACGCCAGCGAAGTCACACCTAGCAAACCGCCCACAATCAAGATATGTCGTCCCAAGCCACGCCCGAAGACGCTTTCATTGGGCGCATAGGGGGCGCGGGTCATGGCGTTCTTCTCGGCTTTTTCCAGCCCGAGCGCCAGCGCAGGAATACCATCCGTGATGAGGTTCATCCACAAAATCTGCAAGGTGGTCAACGGCATCGTCATTCCGGCGATTAATTGCGTCGCCAGCAAGACGAACAATTCGCCCGTGTTGCTCGCCAGCAAATATTTGATAAACCGGCGCACATTGTCGTAAATCGTGCGCCCTTCTTCCGCCGCGCTGACAATCGTGGCAAAGTTATCATCCACAATCACCATATCTGCCGCTTCTTTACTGACATCCGTGCCGGTAATGCCCATCGCCACGCCAATATCTGCCTGACGCAACGCCGGAGCATCATTCACACCGTCGCCCGTCATCGCCGCGATATGACCGCGTTTCTGCAACGCCCGCACGATGCGTAATTTGTCTTCCGGTGAAACCCGCGCATAAACAGAAACGGTCTCCACCACATCTTCGAGTTGTTCATCGCTCAATTCGCTCAATTGTAATCCGGTATAGACTGCCGCGTCCGGCGTAGTGATGTTGAGATCAATTGCAATCGCTTTCGCCGTCAGCGGATGGTCTCCGGTAATCATCACCGGACGAATACCCGCACGTCGACACACCGCAACCGCTTGCTTGACCTCTTCACGCGGCGGGTCAATCATACCGATCAAGCCGACGAAGACCATATCCTGTTCGAGCGTTTCAATGTCGCCCTCTTGCCCATCATTGAACTCGATGGTGCGATACGCCACGCCGAGCACGCGCAAACCCGCACCCGCCAGCCGATCAATCTCAGCCGTCACATTCTGGCTGTGTTCAGCGGTGAGCGGTTGCACGCCGTCCTTCGTCCAGATCGCGTTACAAATCGTCAGCAAGCCATCCCCTGCCCCTTTGGTGAAGGCGATGTGATGGGTGCTGGAGGTATCAATTTTTTGCACCAGCGGAGCCAACCCGTTCGCTTGCGTGGTTTCAACGTGATGCACGGTGGTCATGCGCTTACGCTCCGACGAAAATGGCGCTTCGGCGGTACGGGGCATCTCTTGATTCAGCTTGTCTTTTTTCAGTCCGGCATGGTCGGCGGCGGTGATGATCGCGCCTTCGGTGGGGTCGCCGACAACGTTGCCGTTCTGGTCAATCATGGCATCACTCGCCAATGTTGCCGCCATCAATAACAGCGTATGACCGGATTGCATCTGATTTAGAGGCGTGCCATGTCGCACATTGAGCGTTTCTCCATCAGCGCTGAGTGCCGTCACAGTCATGCGGTTTTCGGTGAGTGTGCCGGTTTTATCGGAGCAAATCACCGTCACCGAGCCGAGCGTTTCTACGGCGGGCAGTTTACGAATCAAGGCTTTGCGACGTAACATGCGTTGCGTACCGAGCGCCAATGAAATCGTCACCACGGCGGGCAGACCTTCCGGCACAACCGCGACGGCAATCGCCACCGAAGTCAGCGCAATATCAGACAGCGCATCGCCACGCCACAGCCCGATCAAAAAGGCGACCAGCATAATCAGCACAGACGCGCCGAGCATCACTTTGCCCAGTTCCGCCATGCGTTTTTGCAGTGGGGTCTGGTCACTTTCCACGCTCTGGATCAATGTGGCGATGTGACCGAGTTGGGTTTTCATGCCCGTGTCGGTAATCATTACTTCACCGCGCCCATAGACGACAGATGTGCCCATGTACACCATGCTCCGACGATCACCGAGCGCGGTTTGTTCGCGTTCGATGGGTCGGGTGGTTTTATCGACAGGCAAAGATTCGCCCGTCAAAGAGGCTTCCTGCACACGCAGATTATAGGCTTCGATCACGCGAGCATCTGCGGGAATAATACTGCCTGCTTCCAGCGCGACAATATCGCCGGGGACGAGATCACGCGAGGCAATATCCTGAATATTTCCATCGCGTCGGACGCGCACAAACGGAGCCGCCATTTGTCGCAATGCCGCCATCGCCTTTTCGGAGCGATATTCCTGAAAGACACCGAGCGCCGCGTTGAGAATTACAATCGCCATAATTGCGATGACATTATCCGCTTTGCCCAGAAATGCGGAAATCACCGCCGCGAAGATCAACAAAAGCACGAGCGGCTCTTTGATCTGCTCCCACAACGCCATCCATAGGGTGCGGTGTTCGCCTTCTTCTAATTCATTTGTGCCATAGCGGGTCAATCGATTTTGGGCTTCTGTCGTGCTCAAGCCCTGTTGCGGGGTTACTTCTAAACGGCGCAAGCTCTCCTCTGCGGTGAGCATATGCCAGTTTTCCGGTGTTGCTGTTGCCTGCGTGGTATTTATAACGCCGGTCTCCGAATGAGAGCGCGTAGTCATCTTGTGAGTGTCTCCTCTAGTTGCGGAATGTGTCTAATACCTGTTGAATAATGCTGATCCATAATTTTTTATGTTTCAACCTCTTATGATAGGTGATTTCATGAGGCGCAACCCCCTAAGAATTAGGGGAAAATTATTAGAAGATGATGAGATGAGTTGATCTTAATACTTGATTAAAGGACGTTCGTATCCACAGATGGGAAATTTTGTGAATTCTTACCCTGTTTGCATAAATCAGGCATCATTTTCGCATTCCTCCTATCGGTTATTCAACCATTTCTTTCCAATCTTTTTTCAGAGTCTGATAGGTAGGATTGGTCTTCGCCAACTGATATTTTTGATAAAAAATCTCTGCCGATTTCGCTTTTTCCGGGTCTACGTCCAGCGGCAAAACTTTCTTCGTCTTTGTCTTGACGTAATGTGCACGATTTTTCGGGTCTTTATAGTCAGGAATATTTTCTACGGGTTCGGCGTTTGATTTGTCTTCCTTGCTATATTTACGCCCTGATTTATGGTTGGCATATCGACGAGAGCGAGTGTATCCCATTTGTAGAAATTTTCTTGCCATGTCCGCGCCAACGAAGTCGTCATTTTCCAGATAATCCAGAAACATCTCATAAATTTTATCAGCGGATTCCTGTGCAATCTCCGGTGTGCGAAATCTCCAATGAGGCAAAATTTCTGACTTATACGGTTCAACCGATAAAACTCCCTGTTCGCCTTTACCAATGCGATAGAGGTGGGGCGTATCTCTAAAATTAATCGTGGAAAAATCTTGATCGTAATAGGAACTCATCTTCGCTCCCGTCAATAATCGCAGATCGACAACCTTATTATCCCTCATCGACAAAGCGTTGACGACGGTAAATTTCATCGGGGCGTTTGTAGATGTGCATGATGTCTGCTTTGCTCATGAAAACGGGTTTGCCCACGCTATACGCCCCCACAAGGATGCGCGCCGATTTCACGCACATCGCCATAATATTGAGGATTTCCGCAGGCGTATTGCCGAGCGCGATCACCCCATGATTCGCTAGCAGAACGACTTTTGGCGCTTCGCCGTGTGTTTGCATATAAGCGCGAACCTGCTCACGAATGGCGAGGGCCAACGGTAAGCCCGGATCAACATAAGGCACAAACACGGATTCCGGTCCACATAAAACAACTTCATCGGGACAGGTACGATTTTGGGCGAAGGTCTCCGCATGTTCGCTACACAGCAATTGATTAACGGCAATCGGGTGCGTATGCCCGACCCACCCCACCCCACACTCCTGTAAGAGCATGGCATGAAAACTGACTTCTATCGATGGGCTGAGTGGCGACGACGTATCGACCTTTGCACCGTTCATGATGGCTTTTTGCTCGCTGTTGGTCTGCGGGGGATTGTCCAGCAAGCCGAGAATGGGGTCAAAATTGACCGCGACGAAGCCCTCTGCGCTGATATTTTCCATACGTTGCCCGCTTGCCTTGACGTAAAATGTGCCGTCGTCGATGCGGGCAGACGTATTGCCCTCGCCGATAATGACGTAATCACGATGCGGTTCGCCGAGGGTACGGGTCAGGTTAACAAGTGCGCTGAGGGTGTTTGAGTCGGTCATCAGGTTTTCCAGAAGGTTGATTTACAAAGTGGTGTTATCCGTAGCCAAAAATCGCAACGAATTCTGGCTTTGCATTTCGCAGGGACAACCTGAAAAGTCACCCTCACGAGAAGAAAGTAGGGGCGACCTGACAGGTCGCCCTTACAATAGAGATTATCGTTCGCTTTACGTCGATTTAGAAATCGAAGTCAGCGATATTTTCTGCGGTGAAGATGAACGGCGCGCCGAGCAGAACTTCACTACCGTTAACGATCTGGAGTTCACCCAGACGACCTGCCATGACGGAGGTTGATTCCGGTGTCAGTTCACCATCGACCAGCGCACGCATCACATAAACGGAAGCGTAACCCAGATCAACAGGGTTCCAGAGCACGACAGATTCAACACAACCATCATCAACATAATCGCGCATAGCGTTCGGGGTGGCAAGACCGACAACCGCAACTTCGCCACAGAGACCGGCTTGTGTAACCGCATCCGCTGAGGACGGGGTCGCAACGCTGGTCATACCGAGGATACCGTCCAGATCATCTTCGTAGGCGTTGATGAGGTTGGTGGCTTGATTGAAGGAAAGCACTGCATCTTCTTGTGCTTCTACAGTTTCCAGCCATTCCAGGTCGGGGAAGCAGTTGCTGGCATACGCCCACATTTCGGAGATCCAACGTGCCTGATTCGGGGTGGTGAAGGTGCTGGTGACGATACCAAAGCTGGCATCTGCACCAGCTTCCAATACGAGTTGGTCGATCATGGATTTACCAATACCGTTGAATTCAGCTTGATTGACGAACCAGCTACGGGCATCCGGTTCGGAGTTGGCATCATAACCAACAACGTGGATACCTTCTTCAAGGGCGCGACGCAACACCGGCGCGATGGCGACAGGATCATTGGCGGCGAAAAGCACACCGTTAACGCCCTGTGTGATGTAGTTGTCAATCACGGCGATTTGATCATCGATGTTGGCTTCGGTGGGTGCGTCGGTGGTGACCGTCACATTACCGAGTTCTTCTGCGGCTTGACGTTGACCTTCTGTGGTCGCGGCGAAGTAACCAATACCGATCAATTTCGGCACGTCGACGAGTACGATGTCCTGCCCGGCGAGGTCGGGTGCATCAACTGCCACACCGCCGTCATATTCCGGCATTTCCATCATTTCTTCGTCCATCTCTTCTTCCATCATTTCTTCTTCCATCGGCATTCCGTCTTCATCGAGAACGAGACATGCCAGCGGATTTACGTCAAGATCATCAGCACCATCCCAACGATCTTCGTCTTGCGCGGCGAGCGGAGTTACGAAGAGCGCCGCAAGGAATACAAAAAGGGCTAAAAGGATCAGTTTTTTAGACATCAATATTTCTCCTATAGATATTGTTTGAATGAAGCAACGGAAACAATCTGTACACAGTGTTCTTTATTTTTTTGCGCTACCGTTTGCACATCACCTCCTTCCGGTGGGATTTTTATTAGCTTTTGGCTCTTAGCTTTTAGCCGTTAGCATCTAGCACAACGAACAGAGAAAATTTCGTTATATCTTCGTTGCATTATGCTTATTTTCTCATTGCTCACTACTCAGCACTTCTTTAAGACAACCGCCTGCTCTGGATGAAGTTATTCACCAGAATGGAAAAAATCAGCACCGTGCCGATAACGACGATGGTGGCATCACTAGTCGTACCTGAAAGCGCCAGCCCGTTCTTTAATAACTGGATGAGCACCATGCCAATCACCGTGCCGACGATGCTCCCCGTCCCGCCGAAAATGCTCGTACCACCGAGCACAACCGCCGCAATCACATCGAGTTCCAAGCCCGCCCCCATATCCGAGCGGGTGGTGCTGACGCGGGAGACGAACACATAGCCCGCCAACCCTGCCATCATGCCGGAAAACGTATAGATCATCAGGATATAGCGATTGACCGGCAAGCCACTAAACCGCGCGCCGACTTCGTTATTGCCGATGGCATAAAGTGAACGTCCAAAGGTGGTGCGGGCGAGAATTATGCCGGAGATAATCGTCGCGACGACCAACAGCCATAATTGAGTCGGTACACCGAGAACTTCGCCCTGACCGAGTGTATAAAACCAATCAGGATAACCGCGCACGGAACGCGCCTCGCTGATGCCCTGTGCCAGACCGCGAAACAGCGCCAATGTCGCCAGCGTCATAATCAACGGTGGAACGCGTAATCGGACGATAAACCAACCGTTGAAAAAGCCCGCCATCGCGCCGACGATCAGCGCCACAAAAATGGTCAATTCCAATGGTAAGCCCCACACATCCCATGAATAGCCCACCATGATCGCGGATAAGCCGAAGGTTGACCCCACAGACAGGTCAATCCCGCCGGTGATAATGACGAACGTCATCGGCAATGCCACCAACCCGACTTCCGCCAGAAAGCGCCCTTGATTCAGCAAGTTGCCTGTCGTCAAAAACAGATCTGTGCGCGAGGCAAGCACGACAATGGCGATCACCATAATAATAAATAGCACGCCTTCCTGACTGAGCACGAGATTACGCAAACGTGTCGTCATGATGTTTTCGGTTGGCGCTTCGAGTGGTGGTGTTCCTGTGCTCATAATGGTTTAGTTTTCAGTTCTTAGTTATCAGTAAACAGTTTTTAGTTGCTCTGTTACAAAGTGCCGCCAATGGCACAACCAAACTCATTGGCTATGCTGGTGTAAAACCATGTTGAAGCAGGCTATTCTTCCTGTACATTTGTGAAAACAGCCCACTCCAGTGGGGTTTCAAAAATCATTCTAGCATTGGGGTTTAAGACCAATGCGGTTTTGTCGAGCCACTTTATTACCTTGCAACTGAGCAGCCTTTAGTTTTCAGTAATCAGTGCTTAAATTTTAGTTCTTAATTCGTACAGACTTATTACGAGACGCTTTCTACTTGAAACCTTTTCTATGCACCTTTTCGTTACGCATTTCACTCATTGCTCATCACTCATTGCTTAAGGTCACAACCGTTGACGCTGACGGCGGAGCAAATCCGCGAGCACGGTAGCGAGAATCAGCGTGCCTTGAATTGCCTGCGCCCAGAATTGCGAGATCGAGACGAACACCAGCGATGTCTGAATCGCATTCAGGAAGATTGCCGCAATCGTCGCACCGATGACCGTGCCCGTCCCGCCGAGAATACTCACCCCACCCACAACCGAGGCGGTAATGATGAACAATTCGAGGCTCGGCGGTGGTGTCGCCTGAATAATCGTCAATTGCGTGGCATACACAACACTCGCGATTCCGGCGAACACGCCATTCAGCACAAACGCCTGCATGACGATCCCGCGCTGAGACAAGCCCGACAATCGCGCCGCTTCTGCATTCCCGCCCAACGCATAGAGTGACCGTCCGGTGGCACTATAACGTAGCCAGAAAGCGACCAATACCGTCAAAATAATCATCAGGTAAATCGGCATCGGGATACCGAGCGGGCGTTGTTGCGCCAGAAAAAACGAATCTGGCAAATCGGTCACGCGTTCGCCTTCACGCCAGATAATCAACACCCCTTTGATGATGCTCAATCCGCCTAACGTCACGACGATGGACGGGATATTGAGATACGCCACCAGAAAGCCGTTGATTGCACCGAAAAATGCGCCCAGAATAAGCGGTACAAGCCATGCAATCCAGACGGGCATCCCGTTATCGACGACCAGCACACCGCTAATCACCGCCAGCAAGCCAATCAACGATCCGACGGAAATATCAATGTTGCCGGTGATGATGACCATCGACATACCGAGCGCGGCAATGGCGATATAGGCATTCCCCTGTAGCAGTGCAGTAATGTTGCGCTCAGAGAGAAAGCGCGGATTACTCAACCCCACTGCGATGATGAGCACCAGCAAACCGAACAACAACACACTTTCTTGATTGCCGAGCACCTTCTGAATCTGGTAGCGTCGTTCCGATGTTCTAGCGCGGGGGATTAAAATTTGCAACACTGCCAGCGCGCTCAAAAATAACATCGCCCAGAAGGCTATCCCCATTGCATTGATGTAAGTCGCGTCTTCTTCTATATAGCCTTTGAAGAAAACCGCATAATACAGAAGCGCCATCACCCCGCTAAAGGCGATAAATACCGCGACGGCACGCCCCATTTTCGGCTGTAAAATATTCCACACGCTGAAGGCGATCATGGCAATCGCCGCGATGGGGATGAGCACCAAACCGTTCGTCTCAACCTCAAGCTCATTGTTGCCACGCCCGGCGGTCAATGTGTAGACAGTGGTCGCGCCGAGTTCCGGTTGATCGATAAACGGAAGCCCGACATACGCGATCATCAACAATACAGCAATCACAATCCCGATGAAATGCGCCGGACTGAGCGAAATATCTGTGGTGGTAGGTTTGGCGACGGTTGCGCTCATGAATTGGCACCCTGCTCGTTGGTTAAGGCATCTGCCGGAATATTTGTTGGGGTATCGCTCATCATGGCGGCGGCGATGCTTTCCTGACTCGCATCTTCACGGCTAAATTCCGCAACAATACGCCCCGCCCGCATCACAAGGACGCGATCACTCATGCCGAGCACCTCCGGCAATTCGCTAGAAATCATCAAAATCGCCAATCCACGCTCGGCGGCGAGTTGGCTCATCAATCGGTGAATTTCGGATTTCGCGCCCACATCCACCCCACGCGTCGGCTCATCCATAATCAGCACCTTGGGTTCGCTGGCAAGCCATTTACCGACGACGACTTTCTGCTGATTGCCACCACTGAGCTTATTGACGATCTGCTCCGATCCGGTGGCGCGGATGCTGAGTTGCTTAATGGCATTTTTCGCCAGCACGGTTTCTTTTGCACGGTCAATAAAGGTGGCGTTGGAGACCTGTTCCAGCACCGCCAGCGAGCTATTCTCACGGATAGTCATGGCTTTGATGAGTCCTTGCAAACCGCGATCTTCCGGCACGTAAGCGATGCCGTGATGCACCGCTTCCGACGGATGTTTGATCGTCACTTTTTTACCGTTAATCAGGATGTCACCGGATTGCGCGGGGGTTACGCCGAAAATGATCTGCGCCATCTCACTACGTCCAGACCCCACCAGACCGGCCACCCCGACGATCTCGCCAGCACGCACCTTAAACGACACATTATGCGTCAGCGGATCATGGTTCAAATTCTTGACTTCCAGCACCACATCGCCGATTTGTGAGTCCATCTTCGGGAAGAGATTGTCAATCGTCCGCCCCACCATCATGCTGATGAGCTGGCTTTCTGTCGTGTCTTTCACCTGTCGCGTATCAATATATTGTCCATCGCGCAAAACGGTCACACGATCCGCCAACTCGAAGACTTCCACCAGACGATGGCTGATGTAAACGATACCAACGCCCCGCTCACGCAATAAGCGGACGATCCCGAAGAGGCGCTCCACATCGCTTTCCGTCAGGGCGGCGGTGGGTTCATCCATGATGAGGATACGGGCGTTCAATGAGAGGGCTTTGGCGATTTCCACACGCTGACGATTACCGACGTTCAACGTGCCAATTTTGCGACGCACATCCAGATCGTGAATATCGAGTTCAGCGAGGAGTTCAAGGGCGCGGCGTTCGGTTTCGTCCCAATCAACAATATTGAACGGACCGATTTTGCGCTTGGGCATATGCCCGACGAAGATATTTTCCGCGACGGTAAGCTCAGGATACAAGCCCAATTCCTGATAAATCGTGGCGATACCGTGATTTTGCGCCTCACGCGGGTTGTTAAAGGTGATCGGTTCACCATCAAAGCGCATAATGCCGGAATCGGGTTTATGCACACCCGCGATAGTCTTAATCAGTGTGGATTTCCCCGCGCCGTTTTCACCCAGCAAGGCATGAACTTCACCCGCAACGACATCGAAGCTCACGTCTTTGAGCGCATGAACACCGGGGAATCGTTTATTAATATCTTCGAGCGCCAGAATGGGCGGTGGCATAAAAAAGTCCTTAATTAACGGTTATTAGTTTTCAGTTGTCAGTAAATAGTTTTTAGTTTTTGGTTGTTAGTTTTTCTTTGACGATTTACCGTTATGCTATTTTCAACATGCAATAGTTGATCCCCATTGCCTGTATAAAAAAGACAAATAAAGTCCCTCTATCCCTTGTGGGAGAGGGATTTAGGGTGAGGGGAAAACCCTCAAGTCCCGACAATCTCCACAAAACGGGCATAATGCGCGTCCCATTCGGCGGTGTTCTGTGGCGTGTAGCTGACCATGCCCACCGACCTGCTGAGAATTTCCCGCGCCTGAGCCAGATCACCGATTTCGCCGAGCGAGATCATCTGTACCACCGCGTTACCGAGCGCCGTCGCTTCGATGGGACCCGCCAGCACTTCGCGCCCGATGGCATCTGCGGTCATCTGACAGAGTAAGGCATTTTGCGCCCCACCGCCAATAATGTGCAGACGGTCTACCTGTTGACCGGACACGTCGATCAATTTTTCCAGCACATAGCGATATTTAAACGCGAGGCTGGCATAAATCGCGGCGGTAATTTCCGCATGTGAACCCGGCACAGCCTGTCCGGTGCGCTCACAAAATGCACACACCCGCGCACCCATATCGCCCGGAGGCAGAAAGTCAACATGGTCAGGATCAACAAATGCCTTGAAAAAATCCGCTGATTCCGCCATTTTGACCAGATCATCAAAACTGTAATCACTGCCCTGCCTGCGCCACGTTTCCCGCGCTTGCTGAACGAGCCACAAGCCCATAATATTTTTCAGCAGGCGGGTGGTGTGGTTATATCCGCCTTCGTTCGTCAAATTCGCTTCGTATGACGCATCATTGACGACAGGTTCATCCACTTCCAGACCAAGCAAGCTCCATGTGCCACTGCTCAGATAGGCATAATTTTTGGTGGTCGTCGGCACAGCCACAACCGCGCTTCCGGTATCATGTCCGGCAGGGATGAAAACCGGCGTTCCCTGATACGTGCCGATACGCTCCCCCGGTTCAACCAGAGGCGGCATGATGCGCGTCGGGATGCCTACCGCTTCCATGACGGGAAATGCCCAATCACGGGTGTGCGGGTTCACCAGTTGCCATGTGGATGCCTGCGAAAATTCACAGACTTTTGTACCGGTCAGCAAATAGCTGAAAAAGTCGGACATAGTGAGGGCGGTTTCTGCGATGTCTAGCAACGGACTGCCATCACGCACCAGACTCGCCATCTGATACAGGGCGTTAATCTGCATAAATTGAATGCCCGTCTGCTCGAAGATGTCGCGGCGGGGCATCCGCTCAAACACCCACTCCATCATGCCATCGTTACGCGAGTCCCGATAATGCACCGGATTGGATAGAAGATTACCCTGTTTATCCAGCAGAGCAAAATCTACACCCCACGTATCCACCCCGATAGACGCGGCATCTTTAACACCGCTCAACCCCTCGACGACTTCATGCCACAACCGGAGCACATCCCAATGCAACGTACCGTTCATCCGCACCGGCGTGTTATCAAACCGATGCGTGACTTCACGGCTGATGCGCTCCCCGTCGAAGGTGACTTCCACCACCCGCCCCGACGCGGCACCAAAATCTATGGCGACGACTTTCGTTCCCATCAACCGCCCTATCTGACGTAAGCGACTGCCACACCGCCGTCAACGGTAATGACTGCGCCTGTGGTTTTTGTACTGGATGATCCGGCAAGAAAGGCGACTGTTTCCGCAATATCTTCCGGCAAAATTTCAACTTTGAGGATGTTGCGCTGGCGGTAATAATCGTTGATCTCGTCCACGCCGATACCATATTGCTTGGCGCGGGCTTCCTTCCAGCTACTATCCCAGATGCCACTGCCCTGAATCACGCCGTCCGGCAAAACAGAATTCACGCGGATACCGTCGCCGCCCAATTCTTCCGCCAGACTGCGGGCAATGTGGATTTCTGCGGCTTTGGCGGCACTGTAAGCGACTGCACCCTTGCCCGGCGCGATGCTGTTCTTGCTCCCGACGAAGACCATCGCCCCGCCAATGCCCTGCGCCTTCATCACCTTCACGGCTTCGCGTGCGGCAAGGAAATAGCCCGTTGCGAGAATGTCCATGTTGCGTTGCCACATCTCAAGCGAGGTATCTTCGATCTTCGCGCCGCCCGCGATTCCGGCATTATTCACCAGAATATCCAAACCGCCATAGGTCAAAACCGTCTTGCGGAAGGTGTCCTGAATCGCCGATTCGCTGGTCACATCAGTATGGGCGAAGATTGCCCGTTTTTTGCCGAAGCGTCGCACAATATCTTCTGCAACCGCTTCACCGTCGTTCTGATTAATATCGGCGATGACCACATGCGCGCCATCTTGCGCCAGACGATATGCCGTCGCGCGTCCGATGCCACTCGCCGCGCCCGTGACAATGGCGATTTTTCCGGCAAATTGGCGTGACGGTGGTTTCAGCTTGAGCTTGTAAAGTTCGAGAGGCCAATATTCGATGTCGTAGGCTTCTTTAGGGGTCAGCGCATTAAAGCCACCGATGGCTTCGCTCCCGCCGAGCACCACAATCGCCCGTTGATACAGTTGCTTGCTCACATCAGCGTTGGTCGCGTCACTGCCCGTATTAATCATGCCCAAGCCGGGGATGAGAATGACACGCGGCGCGGCATCCCGAATTTCATCACCTTCGACCTTGTTCTCTTCAAAATAAGCCTGATAGCGTTCGGCAAATCCAGCAATGCCTTCGGTGAGTTTCGATTTGAGTGCGTCTGTACCTTCGTCCGGTTGCCAATCAATGAAAAGCGGTTGACGTTTGGTGTGCACCAGATGATCTGGACAGGCAACACCCAGACTGCTGACTTCTGCGGTGTTGGCACTGCCGACCATATCCAGCACCATTTCGTCCGTATCAACCTGTAGAATGGCATGACTATTGCCGGAAACTGCCCCCCGAATAACAGGCAAAACGTCACCGAGAATCGCGTCACGATCAGCAGGTGCGAGCGGCTGAACTTTGAGATCACCAAAAACGCGCTTACCTTTGCGCTGGTCGGCGATGTAATCTTCCGCTTCACCAATGATGCGGATGGTGTTTTCGTAACAGACTTTAGGATCATCCGACCAAGTGACCAGACCGTGCTTGCCCATCACAACACACTCGATGCCCGGATTTTCGCGCACTTTCGCGCCGATCCATTGGCTGAGCGTAAAGCCCGGACGGATATACGGGACAAACGCCATGCGATCCCCGAAGACCACGCGGGCGGCGGCTTCAGGATCAGGCGCACAGGCGAGGCTAATGATCGCGTCGGGATGGGTATGATCGACGTGCTTTGCCGGCACGAACGCATGAAGCAATGTCTCGATGCTCTGGCGCGGTCTGCCCTGCTCATACACGGTGTTGGAGAGATACCCGACCATTTCCTCATCGGTCATGGCATCACGATCAAACAACGGGTGAATGTCATCCATGCGTAATAGGGCGAATTGCGTTTCGGTGATGGTCGCTACATCAGAGCCAGACGCTTTCACTGCGAGCACTTCGACTTCGCGCCCCATGTGGTCGGTCATCATCAGCTTGGCGCTGGTATTGCCACCATAAATGTTGACGACGGTGCGATCACGTCCGAGGATGTTACTGCGATATACGAGAAAATCCAAAGCGGGGTTGGCTTTAGCTTCGGCATCATTCCATAGATTTTGAGGCATAAGAGATTATTTCCTTTTAAGGGAAGCGCATTTTTAAGTATTTTTTGTGATAAAGAAAAGTTGCAACGATAACCGTAAAAAATCATTCAGTTTTGCTTATCTTTTTGTATTGCTTATGCTTACTTTCGTTTAGTTTCGTTATATGTGCAAGAGTGTAGCGTGCTTCTTTCGAGATGTCAACATTGTGACAAATTTCACGGCGATGGTTCAGCAATGAGATGAAAGCACCGAGCAATGAGAATGGTTTGCGCGGTCAGAAAGAAAAATATCTATCTAAGGCGAACATTATAACGTAATCACTTCAAGGTTTAACGCAAGGGATTCATACTCACGCAGGACTTCTTCTGGCACGTTATCCGTCGTGATGATTTTGTCGATCTCGTTGAATTTGGCGTAGGTATAGGGCGCGACCTGTCCCCATTTACTGCTATCGACCAGCACAACTTTGGTCAGACACAGGTTGAGCAACGCCCGTTTCATCTCAGTTTCTTCGGAACTCACCTCGGTCATCGCCGCCTCGCGGGTGATGCCCCACGCGCTCACGAAGCCGATATTCAGGTTTACATCCGGCAAAGTTTGCGGGCTTCCAATCAACGAAACTGAATCACGCCGGAGTCTTCCACCGGGGAGAATCACCTCGGCGCGGATGTTGCCCAGTAATTGCTCCGTCACGATGATGCTATTGGTCACCACCGTTAAGCCGTCAATATCACCCAGATACTGCACCAGACTACAGGCGGTAGAGCTGGCATCAATGGCGATGCCGTAGCCATCTTTAACCATTGCCGCCGCCGCCCGCCCCAGCGCCTCTTTCTCCGCGAAGTTCTTTGCCCGGCGAATATCAAACGACAGTTCGGATTGAACAACACGATTCGGATCGCGCTCGACTGCCCCGCCGTGCGTGCGTTCCAGCAAACCGTCGGCTTCCAACGACTTTAAATCTTGCCGGATCGTGACGGCACTGACGTTCAGTAGTTCACTTAAATTGTTGACGGAGACACGCCCAAGCTGACGGAGTTGATCTAGAATAATGCGACGGCGTTCCTCCATAAATAGCTGGCTGGTCATATCGGCATAACTTTCGCTGAACAATCAATTGAAATAAAACAAAAGTAAAAGTAAGAAATTTATAGTTTCGGACATTATGCTTGCATTATAATCTATTTTCTAAGCAATCCAAAACCTGTATTTGTGCTCACCATCTCCCCGTCGCCACAAAATTTTGATGCCATTTGCGATGATGCAACTTCTCCGCTATCGAAATAATCACAGGTGGGGTAACATCGACCAATATTCTGCAAGCGGTTGCAGAATATGGCGTTAACCGTTTATAATGATGACAAACGGCGCATTAAGGTCGAAGCCATGCCAGAACATAGCCACAAAAAAGAACAGCGACAGGTCACAATTTATGATGTCGCCAGAGAGTCCGGCGTATCCTATTCGACGGTCTCCCGCGTCTTAAATGGGTTCGCCTATGTCAAAGAAACCACGCGTGAAACCGTGCTTTCTACGGCGGAGCGCCTCGGCTATGTCGCCAATTTGAAAGCTCGTAGCCTCGCGGGTGGGCGCTCCAACGTGATCGGATTGCTCGTTCCCTCGCTGGATAATGGCTATGTCGGTCAAATCATCCTCGGCATTGATGAAGAATTGGCAAAAGCGAATTACGACCTTATGCTCTACACCACCCATCACCGAACGGGCAAAGAATCGAGCTATATCAACGCCATCGCCAACGGGCTAACCGATGGACTGATTCTGGTCGTCCCGTCTATCCCAAACGATTATCTTGATGTGCTCTTTAATCACCGCATTCCTCTGGTTAGTATTGACCGCGCAGAGAACGCCAAAGAAAGCACCGTTGTTGATGCCACCAATCGCAAAGGCGCGTATGAAATTGTGTCTTATCTGCTTGAACTTGGTCATCGGCGCATCGGCATGATTACCGGCTTTCTGGATATTGCCAGCGCCCGCGAACGTCTGGAAAGTTATCGACTTGCGCTTTCCGATAACGACATCCCAATAGACGAAAACCTAATTGTTAAAGGTGATTTCACGGAAAAAAGTGGCTTCCAGTGTATGAATGCCCTGCTTAATCTACCGTTAGAACAACGCCCGACTGCCGTGTTCGCCTCCAACGATTTGATGGCACTCGGCGCGATGGAGGCGATCCGCTCCGCAGGGTTAGGCATCCCGCAAGATATTTCCGTAGTGGGGTTTGATGACATTGCACAGGCGGCATATACCCACCCCAAATTGACCACCGTGCGCCTCCCGCTCGATCAAATGGGACGCACCGCCGTGCAATTATTGCTAGAGCACATCGCCAACCCGGAACAAGAGCCACGCCACATTACATTGAACACGCAAATTATCATGAGGGAGTCCTGCCGGAGAATTTCAAGTTGAAGCAAAAAGTTGAAAGCAATGAGTAGGGCGCGACCTGTTAGGTTTGAAAAACCCGGTTGCCCTTTGGAACGAGTAAATAGCCAACAGCGAATTTTTCTAATTATTTACATTGAGACAAAAAAGGATGTTTGATGAGCAATTACGAACCAAAACCCGAACATAAATTTACCTTTGGCTTGTGGACACTTGGCAGTAACGGACGTGACCCGTTCGGCGAACCCACACGCCACCCGATCTCTCCTGTAGAAATCGTCCACATGATTGCGGAGGTCGGCGCGTATGGCGTGAACTTTCACGATAATGACCTTGTGCCGATCACCGCAAGCGCCGCCGAACGCGATCAAATAGTCTCTGATTTTAAAAAAGCGCTGGACGATACCGGTCTGGTTGTACCGATGGCGACCACCGACCTCTTCAGAGATCCGGCATTCAAAGACGGGGCATTCACCTCCAATGATCCCAATGTGCGTGCCTATGCGCTACAAAAGACGATGCACGCGATTGATCTCGGCGTGGAATGTGGCGCTGGACTCTACGTTTTCTGGGGTGGACGCGAAGGCGCAGAAAGCGACAGCGCCAAGAGTGCACTAGATGCCGGTAAACGGATGCGTGAAGCCCTCAATTTCCTGTGTAACTATAGCAAAGATCAGGGGTACGATCTCAAATTTGCGCTGGAACCCAAACCGAACGAACCCCGCAGTGATATGTACCTCCCGACAATCGGGCATATGCTGGCATTCATCGAAACGCTGGACTATCCAGAAATGGTCGGCGTAAATCCAGAAGTCGCCCACGAGCACATGGCAGGCTTGAACTTTACGCACGGTGTCGCGCAGGCTTGGGACGCAGGCAAGCTCTTCCACATTGATCTCAACGATCAGATGTTTGGGCGCTACGATCAAGATTTCCGCTTCGGCAGTATGATGATTAAGCAAGCCTTCCATCTGGTGCGCTTCCTTGAAGATGTCGGTTATGATGGCAGTCGTCATTATGATGCCCACGCCTATCGCACTTCCAATTACGATGATGTGAAGGCATTCGCACGCGGTTGTATGCGGACGTATCTGATCCTCAAAGAGAAGGCGCAACAGTTCAACGAAGATAAAGAAATTCAGGCGTTGCTGGCGGAAATCAACGCCGACGATGGCAAATATGGCTACCTACAAAATGGCTACAGCACAGCAAGCGCCGAACAACTCAAAAGCGCGTCCTTTGACCGTGTGGCGCTCGGTGCACGTAACTTACCTTACGAACAACTCGACCAACTCACGGTGGAATTGCTCTTAGGGGTGCGCTAATGCCATACTTTATGGGCATAGACATCAGCACGACCAGCGCAAAAGCGGTCATCATTGATGAAGCGGGGGCGGTGCTGTCGATTGGCAGTTCCGCCCAACCCATCAGCCAACCCAAACCGCTGTGGAGCGAACAAAATCCAGCGGATTGGTGGGATGGTGTGGTCAATTCGATCCGTCAGGCGCTGAGTGAAGCCAACCTGAGCGGTGCAGACATCTCCGGCATCAGCATGACGGGACAAATGCACGGACTCGTGATGCTCGACGAAGAAGGCTTGGTGTTGCGTCCGTCCATCCTGTGGAACGATCAACGTACGCAGGCACAATGCGATTATATGACGGAGACAATCGGCTTTGAACGGCTGATCGAATTGACCGGAAACCGGGCATTAACCGGCTTCACCGCGCCGAAAATTTTGTGGGTGCGCGATAATGAGCCGGACGTGTATGCGAAATGCGCCCATATTTTGCTCCCGAAAGATTACATCCGCTACAAATTGACGGGCGACTACGCCACCGACCGCGCAGGTGCGGCGGGAACATCTTTGCTCAACGTGGCACAGCGCAATTGGTCGCAGGAAGTCATCGACGCGCTAGACATCCCGCGTGAATGGTTGCCAAAAGTTCACGAAGGCACAGAAGCTACAGGCGCAATCAGCGCAGAAACCGCCGACCTGACCGGACTATCAGCAGGCACGCCCGTTTTCGGTGGCGGTGGCGATCAAGCGGCGGGCGCAGTTGGCATGGGCTGTGTCTCACCGGATAAAATCGGCGTGACCGTCGGGACTTCAGGCGTAGTCTTTGCGCCACTCTCTAGCTATGCCTATGAGCCAGAAGGTCGTTTACATGCCTTCTGTCATGCCGTGCCGGGACAGTGGCATTTTATGGGCGTGATGCTGAGTGCGGCGGGGAGTTTGCAATGGTATCGGGATACGCTCGCGCCGGATGTGGATTTTGACACACTTCTCGCCGAAACCGAATCCGTGCCTGCGGGCAGTGATGGTTTGTTGTTCCTGCCCTATCTGAGTGGCGAACGCACACCTCACCCTGATCCACTCGCACGCGGCGCATTCGTCGGTTTGACCACGCGCCACACCCGTGGACACATGACCCGCGCTGTGCTGGAAGGCGTGGCGTTCGGCTTAAAAGATACGTTCACATTGATTGATAATGTCGGCTTACCGGAAAAATTCGAGGTGCGCATCAGTGGTGGCGGGGCAAAATCCCCCATCTGGCAACAGATCATCGCGGATGTCTTCGGCGCGACTCTGGTAAACGTCAACACACCGGAAGCGGGTGCGTTCGGTGCGGCGGTGCTGGCGTGCGTCGGCACAGGAACGTATAGCGATGTGGCAACTGCTTGTAACACAATGATCGTCACCGAACATAGCGTTGCACCCGGAGATAATCAGGCGGCGTATGAAAAAGCCTACGCCAATTATCGTGACCTGTATCCGGCGTTGAAAGACTTATTTGCGAGATTGTAAAAGAGTTTTCAGTGAAAAGATGTGACGATTTTTTGAAGCATATCAGATAGTGAACGAATCGTAGGGGCGAACTGCTAGTTCGCCCTCGAATTGTCAGTTCGCCCTGATGATTTTATAGGCAAATTCGGCTTAATATCCCCAGGAGATGGATTGGTATTCGGGGTGACGGTTGACGTAAGATTTTACGAACGGACACAGCGGTTGCACCTTCAAGCCTTCGTTTTTAGCATATTCCATCACATGATGTGCCATTTTTCCGGCGATGCCATGCCCCTCTAATTCTTCCGGCACTTCGGTATGGGTGTAGATGATGTTGTTGCCGGAGTGTATATATTCGATGAGGGCGAGCTTATCCCCGATTTTGACTTCAAAACGATTTTCCGCCGTGTTGTTGATGATTTCCAGATTATCGAGATCAATTTCCATATGACGATGACCTTCCCTATTCAGTGATTTACGAAACAAGATACTCTCTAAACGGACTATCGTCCATTTTTCTCAAATATACACTAAAACGATGCCCTGTGTAAATCAGAAACGTGTTAGAACGGATTGCGAAATAGCTAAGTGGTCGTTTTAAGTTTCAGGCAGATTTTCAACCTGACTAATTTCAAATAGGTGACCATCGGGATCGCGGAAGAAACAGCGGATTTCTGATCCACTGTTGACGGGTGGGGTCAAGAAAATCGCCCCGCGTGCGTTGAGTGTTTCGTACGCATCCTGACAATCCGGCACGCGAATTGTCATCGCATGGCTGACGCGGTTCACATCGTCGGGAGGCGCAAATGTGACGGTGGGTTTGTCTTCGGTGGGGTCTCCGCCAGTGACCAGAAGCAACCATCCACCCTGAAATTGCAACACCACCGATGAGCCGCCATATTCGCGGAAAAGTGTTGCGCCCAGAACCGTTGTGTAAAAATCCCGCGAGCGATTCACATCGCTCACCACCATAATATGCGTTAATGCCACCCCATCTGTCGGGAACTCACCCATGATTTTTTATCCTTGTCCTTATCCGAACATGCAACTGTCGTTATGACAGGTGATTCTGAACCAACGTTTAGCGCACTTTGTCGAAGACATACGCGACTTTTAAGGTGAATCCCGGCAGGATGGTTCCGCCGTCAAGCGTGCCTTCTGCATCAACGAAGACCAGTGATTTTCCCGGCTGGTGTACCTCAACAGTCAATTTCTTGCGGTCAAATACCCAGACAATGGTACCCGCTTTCATATAATGGCTGATCTTGATGCGGAGGTCTTCCTGCTCCTGTGCATTTGTAGGGTCGGAGATGACTTCTACTGCCAGATCAGGTGGCAGAGGATTATAGCCTTTATCAGCGAGGAATTGCTGTTTCTCATAGGCAACAAACGCCACATCAGGCGCATATTTCTCACCATCAACCAGATACCCGCCACTTTCTCCGGTAAGATGACCAATATCATGCGTTTTCAGCCAGATATAGAGTTCACCGAATATAATACCTGCGATTTTTGATGCAAGTGGGTTGGATGGCACTTCAACCGCCCTTCCGCCGATATATTCAAATAAACGCTCTGCATTTTCAGGGCGAGTAATTAGGGCTTCAAATTCTTCAATCGACACGGCAGGGTGCGCTTGAACAACCATAATTTATTCCTCATAACATGTACTTCTATATTATCATAAATTAGATCTGCTCAGGTTGCCTTTGATCTCTCCGCGCCAAAAGCCAACGTATATTATTCTAGCGCCTGCTTCATGCTATCTTAAGTTAATAGACTTAACGCATAAATGGCCAAACAAATCTTGTCACCCAGACTCGCACTCCTAATTGATGCTGAAAACATTTCTCACAAAGACCTATCCCGCATATTAAGACGGGTTACCCCACTTGGCGAGCTTACTGTGAAGGCGGTTTATGGCAATTGGGACTTGCCAGCCTTGCAACCATGGCACGAAGCCGCCACGCAAAATGACTTCAAAATCCGGCATCAGTCGAACCCGTCGAAAACAAAAAACACCTCCGACATGAAGCTCATTATGGACGCAATGGAGATCATTCATCATGTTCCGGTAGATGCGTTCTGTCTGGTGACCAACGATGCAGATTACATCCCGTTGTGTGATAAATTACATGAAGCGAAAAAATACGTGGTCGGCATCGGCTATCAGCACGCCGCCGAGTTACTCATGCGTGCATGTGACCAATTCATTTTCATCAAGCGCAAAACCCTGCCCGTTGCACCTGTTGCTCCCGTTGTTGAAAACCCCATTCCCATAAAAGTCGAGACTCCTCCTCCCGTACTGGAAAATCCTTCACCCGTACCTGAACAACCCGCAATCATCAAAACAACACCTATGCCCAATCTCAAAAAGCTCTTAAAAAAAGCCTTTGCACAAGCATCTTCACGCGAAAACGAATGGATTGCCCTATCGCCTCTAGGCACAGCGATTCGGCAAATTGACACGGGTTTTGATTCTAATAACTACGATCATCCTACACTTTCCAGGCTCCTGGATTCCGTTCCCAATATTGTCGAACTCAAAGGCAGTGGCAATGATTTGTGCGCCCGCCTCAAACCAACGCCAACACCGAAAAAAGCAACACTCCAGAAGAACCTAGAAAAATTACTTTCTCAAGCGTTTGATACTGTAGAACCGGAAAAAGACGAGTGGGTAAAATTATCCTCACTCGGCAACGCGCTTAGGAAAGTTCAAACTGGATTTACGTCCAAGAAATACGGGCACGCCACACTCTCTAAGCTACTGCAAACCATGCCTCATTTTGTAGAGCTTCACAACAACGGCAACGGGAAATCTGCACGGCTCAAGAAATAGCTACGCCAACGCTCTAAACTTAGTCCTCTCTGCAAATATTGCACATGAAAATATTGATTTTTCATACAGAACTCTTATACTGACAATAAAGACGGTTTGATTTTATGCAAACAGTGCTAATAAAGGGCATCAGCGATGGAAATTACGGAAATTAACGAACAAGAGCTTCAAACATGGCTGGTTGTCCTACGCGCTACCCACTGGCTAGATCAACAACTGGCGCGGGATATGATGAAGGAAGACAAGGTACGCATCAACTGGTATGACGTGCTAATTCACCTCCAACATGCGCCGGATTCCGCGCGGGGGATGCGGATGCAAGATTTGATTGACCGCGTGATTATAAGCAACAGTGGCATGACCCGCCTGATTGATCGACTGGTGGAGGAAGGGCTAGTCGTCCGACAAATGTACGACGATGATCGGCGCGAAGTGTATGTGACCATCACCGAAGCGGGGCGCAAAATGGTGACTCAACTCATGCAGAATCACCAGAAGCGCATCAAGAAGTATTTTCTGGATTATGTCCATGACGACGAAATGGACGTGATTAAAGCGGTTTTTCAGCGGATCATCGAGTCGAATTCCTGCACGCCGGTGGAGTAAAAATATGGCTAGAACTCTGCTCTTGACGTTATTTCCTCGTGCAAAAGGGCGATCTGCCAGATCGCCCCTACGGTAAATGCTTCCTCGCTCTGACCTAAATGCTAAACAACCATTCTGCGACATCAGTCTATGACTATTGTAAAAAATGGTGAATAATATTAGAATTTATGTTCTCTTAGTTACCTATCTACGAGCGGAAATTGTCGCCATAATTTGGAGGTTAATAAGATGAAATTTGGATATACGATCAATTATGTTGCTGATGTAGAAAAGGCGCTGGAATTTTTTGAAAACGCTTTCGGTATAACACGGCGCTTTTTGACTGAAGAGAAAGACTATGGCGAGTTAGAAACAGGTGAAACGATACTCGCGTTTGCATCACATCAATTAGGGCGCTCCAATTTAACAGGTGGCTATGTCAGCATGAGCGATACTGATAAACCATTAGGGTGTGAAATTGCACTCGTTACCGAGGATGTCAATTCAGCATATGACAACGCGATAAAGGCAGGCGCGATTGGGCTAAAAACTCCCGAAGCCAAGCCGTGGGGACAAATAATTTCTTATGTGCGTTGCCCATCCGGCATTTTGCTTGAGCTGTGCACGCCAGTGGGGTAATGTGCGTCTTATGAGGGCGACGTGACAGGTCGCCCCTACATTGTATACGTATATTAAACGCTAAACGCCCATTCGCCGTTACGCATGATCGGTTCGGTTTGCCCATCGGCGGTTGTGCCGTCAATGTTCATCGCCCCACTGCCGATCATGAAATCGGTATGGACTAGGCTAGTATTGAGTCCGGCGGCGGTGAGTTCCTCTTCAGACATTTTCGTACCCCCAGCCACGTTAATCGCATAAGCACGTCCCAACGCCAGATGACAGGAGGCGTTCTCGTCAAAGAGCGTGTTATAGAAGATGCGACCTGATTGTGAAATCGGCGAGCTATGCGGGACGAGCGCGACTTCGCCAAAATGACCCGCGCCTTCGTCCGTGTCGATCATCTTCTTGAGGACTACTTCGCCCTTCTCTGCTGTGACCTTGACCACTTTGCCGTCTTCGAGAGTCAGGCTAAAGTTCTCGATGAGGGTGCCGTTGTAGTTGAGGGGCATCGACGAACTGACGACACCGTGTGCTTTTTCACGATGGGGGGCGCAGAAGACCTCCTCGGTGGGGATGTTCGGGAGGTAGAAAATATCATCTTTGTTGGTTGCGCCTCCGCCGAGCCAGCGATGATTTTCCGGCATTCCGAGCGTGAGGTCTGTGCCGGGGGCGGTGTAGTGGAGTGCTGTGTATTGCTTCTCGTTCAGATATTGATAACGGGCGGTCAGATTTTGGCTGTGTGCCTGCCATGCAGAGATAGGATCGGCTTGATCGGCGCGACAGATGCTGAAGATCAAGTCCCACAGGGCGGGGATGCGCTGATCTTCGGGTAAATCCGGCAGGACTTTATCCGCCCATGATTTGACCGGAACGGCGATGATCGACCATGTGCCGGAGAGTTCGTTGTTCATCTTGTGCGAGATGGGCTTCATCTGTTGCATGGCGGTGCGCTGAATGGTCATGACCGCGTCGGGGTCTTCGTTTGCCAGCAAATCCGGGTCTTGACCGACGATGCGTAAGTAGCTATCTCCATTGGACGCATTTTCATAGATCGCGTCAAAATACGATTTCGAGAATTCGGTCAGACTGCCTTCCGGTGCATGACGCAAACGGGTGAGGTTCAGCAGTTCGTCCGACCACATCACATCCACCAACGGCGCTCCGGCATCGTAGGCTTTTTCGGCGATAAGGCGCACGAATTGGGGGATGTCCGGCGTTCCGGTGAGGGGTGCGTTGATGAGCACCTTTCTGCCCGGTTGGGTGTGTAAGCCGAAGTGGACGATGACTTCGGCGAAATTGGCTAGCCTGGTTTCAAAATCCATTCTAAAAGTCTCCATAAAGTTAAGTCATGGGGACTATTGTACATGACGGGAGACAGATGGATTAAGTCCGTTTTTAGTTTTAATCCCCTCCCTATAATCCCGCGAACGTAAGTTCGTTCCCGCTTACGGGCGTAGACACTCCTAAATCGCAAGGAGGGACTTTACACTACCTCAAGAAGGTTGTTGCGGTGGTGGTGCGAGATTTTTTTACGCGGCGAGAGCGTTTGTCTGGCAAGTGCCATCAAAATGAAAAGTTTTTTTCTGCCAACTTGTGGCATTTTTTGTAAGATTGAGGGGAGATCGTCGCATTTTTTGCGCCATGATGTTGACGGTAGCGCGATGTTTGTTGGCAGTTGTGGCACAGGTTGATGGTGTGTGATTGCCATGATTGACCAAACGCAAGTATTCCGCATATTTTAGACTTGTCATTATAGCACAAGTGTTCGTATCTTTGAGTTAGAATTTGGGTATAATAGGGTGGGAGGATTGGTTGTGAATTCGCGCCGGAGGAAAAGGTATGGGTGGGGTTATATTCCAAAATCGTGGATTTCGTGGATTTTTGAGCTTGAATAATATTTCCACGGTAACTAAACAAGTGGAATTTTTCATGCTATCCTGATAATAGAAAGCTAAAAGAATTGGATCAGTTTATGAGATTAGAAGAAAATATGTCTGAATATGAAGCTCAGAGTGCCCCTGAAACAACTCGAATTGAAAAATCATCAGTATCTCGTATCCATTCAATGATTGACCTTTTTGCTGGATGTGGCGGATTATCTTTGGGCTTTGAAAATGCAGGTTTTACTCCTGTATTTGTAAACGAATTGAATCAAGATGCTTTAAGTACTTATCTACTAAACAGGGAACATTCGTTAGGTGGGATTGCTTTCTCAGATAATGCTGCTCTTCACTCTAATGATGCTCACGAACTTGAAGGAAAGCGACTAGAACAGCTACAATCGGATTTATCTAATATCCATGAACTTGATCTTCATTTTGAACACGCAGAGGAAGATGAAAGCGGATTAGATATTATAGCGGGTGGACCGCCATGTCAGGGATATTCTGGCATAGGGCATCGACGATCATACGGTGTGGATAAAAAAGACTTACCATCCAATACACTTTATGTGCGAATGGTGCAGATCATAAAAACTCTAAGACCAAAGATATTTCTATTTGAGAATGTGAGGGGTTTACTAAACTCCCGTTGGACACAAGGTGGCAGTAACCTTATTTGGCCAGATGTGTTAGCCGAATTTCGAAGCATCAGAGGATATGAGGTAAGATGGAACCTAGTTCACGCCCGCGACTATGGTGTACCACAGAATCGACCTCGTGTACTTTTAGTTGGTATACGACGTGATATAGTAGGATCATCACAACAACTTAATCCCCGCGCCGACACAGAAGATGCCATTAAATGTGGTTTTTTACCCCCTCCACAAGCAAATAACTGGCCACATTTATACGAACTATTGGGTGATCTTATAGACCCTAAGATACCTGACATATTGGCTAGTGGTGATTTTCCTTCCGGTACCTTTGAAACCACCAAATATCCGCACCGTGCGATGACACCTATTCAAAAACATCTCAGAAGTGCGCCACCGTGGTGGGAAATCAATCGCACAGTACAGTTAACAGAACAAGAATACAGCAGGCATAGCCGAAAAGTTTTCGCGAAATTTTCCGCCATGCTTCAAAATGGTGGGACTATCCCGGAGGAATTCAAAACTAAAAAGTTTTCGCAGCGTCTTCTTCCGGCTCAATGGGGACTAGAGGGACCCACTATAACCGTCACATCAATGCCAGATGATTACGTGCATTTTTCACAGCCACGTACGTTAACTGTGAGAGAATGGGCGAGGATTCAACTCTTCCCCGACTGGTATCGCTTTGCAGGAAAACGTACGACTGGGGGTATAAGAAGAGCGGGTAATCCGCTTGAGGGAATCTTTGATCGTGAGGTTCCAAAATATACCCAAATTGGGAATGCTGTGCCGGTCGGTCTAGCTGAAAAAGTAGGCAACCATTTGAAATCCATAATCGACGAGGTGTCAAGATAAGCCATGTTGGAAAAAAGTGATATAAATATTGCCTCTACCCTCGCTATGTTCAACGCGGCATATCTTGACGTGGGACTTATTGTTCCTACTGAAACAGGTATAACTAAATCCATAATGGACTCTACTGCCAGTATTCGCGACCATCTGGCTGAAAAAGGATTTCATGATTATGACACTCAAGAAAAAGGACCAGATTACAAAGTTATTAGAAATGCTTTTTTTGTGTGGCCGGATCGGTTGGAGAATACAACGGTATCACTCTATCGCCCTATGACAAAAAATGGTGATCCAAGAATCTGGTTTAGCAAAATGAAGAGTTATGCTGATCCCTACAATTTACTGGCAATTATAGTTCATGAGGATGCTCTATATTTAGTAAACTGTAGTGTATCAGATATCATGGATTCACTAAAGAAGTACGATTCGCCATTGGCTATGCTCTCGCGTGTAGCCCAACCGAAAGATGATAAAGTTGTTCTAGAACTTCTCGAAATGATCCGAAAAGTGTCGCTCCGGGGATTTGTTAGAACGCTACGAAGTGGTTCCACAGGCGTTGGAATGACACTCGAAACGCTTTTAGGAATTGCCGCAAACACAAGTCAAGCTCCTGATTATAAAGGTATAGAGTTAAAGGCCAAAAGAATCCGCAAAGGTAAACAAAGTACGCGAGTAACACTCTTTTCTCAAGTACCGGATTGGAAACTTAGCCCAATTGGGAGTGCATGGAACTTGTTGGAGCAATATGGATACCGCAATGCCAATGGGCGCCTACAATTTTATCATGAGATAGATGCAAAAAAATCTAACTCATTAGGTTTTATGCTAGAATTAGATGCTACAAATGATTGGTTAAAACAGAAGCATGTTGATACAGAAAATAATATACAACGACACTTAACAACGTGGGAATTAGGCAACTTAAGAAGGCGACTTCTCGAAAAACATCCACAAACATTTTGGGTTGGTGCACGATGTCGAGGAAAGGGTGATAATGAAGAATTCCATTACACCCAAATTGAACATACTAAATCTCCTAAAATCCGTAACTTTGATACTTTACTTGAAGGTGGAATAATATCAGTTGATTACACCTTATCGGCCACAGATGAGATGAAAAAAACAGTTAGGGATCACGGTTATTTGTTCAAGATACATCCAAGAGACTTCAATGCACTGTTTCCACCGTCGGCGTTTTACGACCTAATATCATAGTCGGCGTGTTAGTCCCGCGCATCGCCATCATCCACGAGGGACGTTCTGGTGATGCGTCCGGTTTTTCGAGCAGGTCGTCGGCGCGATGGGAAAATCCCCTCCCTAAATCCCTCCCCGCTTCGCAAAGAGGGACTTTCCACCGTATGGCGTGCGGGTATGGTTTTTGTGCGGGCGGTTTTTTGGAGCAGGTCGTCGGCATGGGCGCGTTTTAGGTCAAATGCGATTCCATATTATGTGACAGGAAACTAGCGTTACTCTGCGCGCTTCTCTTTATTTTTCTTAGAAAACTTTTTCTTGATTGCCTTGGGATTAAAGCGTTTATGGTAGCGCGCTTCGCTTAATTTGACCTGTGTAGCTTCGCGGCATAGATCCGAGCAAAAGCCATCGTCTATTTTTTCCGACTCATATTCCTTACCACAATTGGCACACTGTATAATCATAATGAAATCCCCTATTGCATAACACTCAACATTAGGTAGGTTTAGGATCATTGTGTATTTTAAATAGATTCGGGTGTCTGTCTCCTAGTTTTACATAAGACTTTAGCAACAGCGATCACCGCACGTTGTTCAATAAAAGGGAGGGTCAAGAATTTATTTAATGCTTCGGACTGTTGTTTTGTAAACAGCAACTTATTTAGATCTCGAAGACTGCTTTGCCTGTGCATCATGGTTACATTAAGACGAAAAATGTGGCGCTCAACGTAATCAATCCACTCAGACAATGGCCGAATCTCGAATGCTTCTAATGTATCAATTACCTCAACAATCTTTATCGCTGACATAGATTATTTGACTTCGATTTTAAACATTTAACCATAAAAAGAACATAAACTCATAAATATTTGCTTAGAAAATAGGCCATCTGGACTAGTTCGAATAAGACTTTTGGATTATAAAAATGTGTTCGCCTCACCCATGAGAACGTTGTCAGTACTGTGGAAAATATGGTGATCTCTGCTTGTAACCTGTAGGCTACAGTTTATTAAACGGCGACGCGTGGTACGTCGCCGTTTTTGCTGTTCTTTTGCCGCCAACTATTTTGACCTCCCTCGAAAGCGGGGGTACGCCAGCGATCACTCGTATTAATCCCGCCCTTCCCCATCGTCAACGAGGGAGGTGTTGGTGATGCGTCCGTTTTTTTGAAGCAGGTCGTCGGCGCTGTAGTCGAAGTTAAAGGTGGTTGGCGGAAAGGAGTTGTCATCCCTATTTTGCGGCGCGAAAAGGACGAATATTAATCATCCTTTGGCTTTAGGGGTATTCTAAATGTTAAGTTCTCGGAATTTTCTGACGCATGTTTCGCGTACTTTTCTCTGACTGATTGTGCCTCGGGACTCAGCAACCACATTTCCCATTTGGTAGCGTCTAGTCCAAAATCTTGTCCTGTTATGTTTTTCAACGAAGTATGCATTATTGGTCTATACCCAAACTCGAAACTAACATCCAGTTGATAACCTAGATGAAAACGTAGAGACCTTAGTGCAGTCATTAGATAATCGCTTAGTGTTTTTTCTAAGATTTTGTGTCTTTCTACCCATGCCCTTGAATCAGTTTCTTTGGAAACTTCGGGATACATTACTATTATTTCTTCTTGTGCTTCCATTTGTTGTCTGATTACTTTTTCCGATGGATTGTTGCGATAGTATCCTTTATACGCGACGATATGTTCATTTTCGATGAACCAGAGATACCATTTATAGGGATCTGTATCGAAATCTTCATCGGTATCTTGTTTAAGAATTTGCAAAGCGAAGTCTTTTGACCAAACTTCACGATCAAATATCAACTCACGTGATGACATAAGTACGTTAATAGCCATTTTCGTGCGAGGCAGTATCATAAGATTTAACTCCAATTTATCGCTCTAAATCCAGCGTATCCCCATCGTCGATGATGGAGGTGTTTGTGATGCGTCCGGCTTTATTGAGCAGGTCGTCGGCGGAGTAGTCGAAATTGAAAGTGGTCGTCGGGAAGGCGACGCTCACGCCCTGTTGCGTCAGGATACCGAGAATTTTCATGTTCACGTCGGCTTTGATGCGTTGCATTTCGTCCCAGACGATGGTGCTGGCGAAGTAGATAATCAGAATATCGAGCGAACTCGCGCCGAACTCGACAAATTCGACCAGTTTACGATCCGTCGTGACGCGCTCGTGATTTTCTAGCATATCGTGAATATCTTTGATGACCGCGCGGATTTTGTCTTCTGGTGTGTTGTAGGTGACTCCGAGTGTCATGTTGATCTGGCGGCGGTTGAGGCGTGACCAATTGGTGATGCTGGAATCCACGACGGTTTTGTTGGGGATGATGACCAGCGAACGATCCCGTTTGCGGAGGCGGGTGCTACGGAAGGAAATATCCTCCACGAAGCCTTCCTCGTCGTCGACTTCGATGTAATGATTGACCTTGAAGGGCGAATCCATGATGATGACGAAATAGCCGATCAGGTTGGCGAGGGCATCCTGCGCGGCGAGGGCGACGGCGAGACCACCAATCCCAAGACCGGCGACCAATCCGGCGAGGTCGAAGCCCCATTCTTCCATGACGACGATAAAGGCGATCAGGACGATTAGCCATTTAAGCAATTGTTTGCCGAAGCGCAGGAGGGTGTGATCGAGCGCGGCGAAGCGTTCGTTTTCTTCAAGGTATTTGGTGGCGACATCGACCAGCCGGTAAATCGCCCAGAAAATGGCAATCGCGCCCAGCGAGTTAATCACCTGTGCGCGGACATCGGCGAAGATATCCGGCAGAGAGACCACCAGAAAGATGAGTTGCAAGCCAGCAATGGCGATAAGTAAGCGCAGGGGCGGTGTGATGGCATCGGCGATTTCACGATCCCGCGTGCTGTCGTGATGGCGGACGGCATTCATCACGCGCCAGAGGGCATTGATGAGGCGATAGGCGACCCGCGAGGCGATGCGGCGGAAGAAGAGGGTCAGGATGATGATGAGTATGACGATGAGAGCGCGGGCGAGAAAATCCTGCATCTGCGGGGAAATGTCCATGTTTAGCCTTTTAGTTTACAGTAGTCAGTTTTCAGTTCACAGTTTTTTATCGAAAAGAACAAAAAAGCACAACGCAAAGCCGCAGAGAGCGCAGAGAAACGCAAAAAATAATGAAAATTCTTCCCTGTGGTGATTTGTTAGCTAAATCTTCTCGAATGTAGACCTGATTTTAGTGTTCGATTTCAGTCATTACGTTTTTAGAAGTTACGCAGTGCACAGTTCACAGTTATCAGTACAGCATTTTAGATGCGTTTTATCAAGTTGATCCACCGGGTTTTTCTGAAAACTGTTGACTGAAAACTCAGTCTATTTGCGCGATTGTGACGGATTATAGACCGGTTATCGTTTCAACTGCGTAAGTCCTACGTTTTATTATAGCGAGTCGTGGGGATTACGGGAAAATGGGGCGGAAATGAGGGATTGGTATTCATAGTGCGCTCATGCGTTTTACATTCTGTTTACAATTTGGCAATGAATCCGCAAGATTTGGGTCTTATGATCGTGTGTATCTGATGTGGTGAGGCGATCATCGGGTGGTTAATAACCTCGCTGTGAGGATCATTCCCGTCCTTCATAGTGTAGCGTGTTCGACTCCTGTGTGTATTTCTCCCGTGTGATCCTGGTAGATGAATAAGTACGAGTACCGATGGTCGCCCGCTACAGAAGTTAAAGTCATACATATACCCCCCTCCTTATGTGTGCAAGTCGTGTCTGAAGCAACCTGTCGTGAAAGCGGCGGGTTGCTTCGTGTTGTGGGAAGGTGATTTACCATAGAGATGCAGGGAACACAGAGAAAAGAAGTTAGACTTTAGATGCTTACGCTTTTTTCTTGGGCTTTTCTGACTTTATAGCGCACCCTCGACGGCTTCACGCGTGGGCATGGATGCAGATGCGCCGAGTTTCTGCACGCTGAGCGCGGCGGCAGTGTTGGCAAAGTGTAGCGCCTCGCGGATCGGTTTGCCTTCTGATAGCGCAACCGCCAGCGACCCTGTGAAGCAATCGCCCGCGCCGGTGGTATCAACTGCCTTGACCTGCTGACCCTCAACATGAATCAAGTCATCGCCAAACAGACACACCGTTCCTTTCGCGCCCAGCGTGAGCACGATGTTCTGCCCCGCGTGCTGACGGAGCGTTTCCGCCTGTGCTTTGAGATCGTCCAGATTGTCGCTGACGGATTGGCTATTCGTGAAATAGGCGAGTTCGGTTTCGTTCATCACCAGAAAATCCACCTGCGCCTGTAGCCCATCAATAAATGGTGTGGCGGGGGACGGGTTGAGAATGGTCGTCGCGCCGACTTCACGCGCCCGTTCAAATAGCGCCAGAATCGTGGGTTGCGGAATCTCGAACACGGAGACGACAATATCGCCTGCTGAAAGCGGCACATCCGCCACATCTTCCGGCGTGAGCGCGTAATTACTGCCGGAAATAACGACAATCGTATTCTCCGACTGGTCATCGACGACGATCAGTGCCACGCCTGTGGGGTGATCTGCGGAGGTCGCCAGATAGCTCAAATTGAGGCGCTCTGTCTTCAGAAAATTGGTCAGCGACTCGCCGAATGCGTCCGCGCCGAGCTTGCCAACCAGATACACATCCTCCCGCAATCGTGACGCGGCAACCGCTTGATTGCTCCCCTTGCCACCGGGGATATAATGCAGATCACTCCCGAAAATCGTCTCTCCGGCGTGCGGATGATGTGCGGTGCGGGCGACGACATCCATGTTGATGCTCCCCGCGACGATGATTTTTGTCATAATTTTTACTCGCTGTTGATGTAGATATTCACCACAAAGTCATTACGGAAAACCGATTCTTTCCTCTACGTTTCCCCGCGTGCTCTGCGTCCCTGCGTTATGCTTTCGATTGTCCGTTACGGATGAACAAACATTTTACTAATCACTAACAACTCGCCCTCACGCATTAATCTGGCTGATGGCGCGCATATTGCTGATGTGATATTGGAAGCGATCCCCGCGATACACCCCGCGAAAGAACTCTATCGGCTGATTTTCCGCGCTTAATACCGTCCGCCTGATAAGCAACATCGCCGCGCCGGAAGGGACGTTTAAGAGTTTCGCCTCTTCCTGATTGGCGGGGACGGCTTCAAGGGTACGATTCGCCGTGCCTTTTTGCAAAATCTCCCCCACACGCAAATAACGGAGCGATCCCCCCTCCTCGAACGCGCTTTCGTCGATCAATTGGGCGAAATGAGGCGAGACATACGCCGTCTGCAAGCCGATGGGTTCGTCATTTTCCAACCGCAGGCGCTTCAAACGGAAGACTCGCTCCGTCGCCGTGACCTGTAGCCGTGCCATGACTTTCTCCGATGGCGCGACCCACTCCGCCGAGAGCATTTTCCAGCCGGGGACGATACCCTGCTTCATCATATTGTCCGCGAGATCGGGATATTGCTCTGGATTATGCGAAATTTTCGGCTTGGTGACGAACGTGCCGCGTCCCCGATAGCGCGACACTTTGCCCTCGGATTCAAGCTCGCTCAACGCCTGCCGGACGGTGGTTCGGCTGACATCGTAAAATTCTTGAATCTGGCTTTCTGTGGGCAGAATATCGCCGGGTTTAAACTCTCCACTATCAATCTGTGTGAGTAATATTTGCTTGAGTTGATAATAAAGTGGCATCGGGGAGGTACGATCTATTCCCATTATTCGCTCATTTAGTGTCATTGTCTTATGTCGTGACTATAACACTTTTGAAATACTAATACCACCGTCGGTTGTTTAAGAATGTCAGCTAGTCAAGTTGAAATAAGTTAAAATAGAGTTGATGTCCGGCAATGAAGTGAGTCCCTTATGACTGAAGTAAAATCACCCTTAATTCTACTTGTTGACGATGAAGAAGTCATCATCTATACGGTAGGAAATTTTCTTGAGCTATCGGGTTTTCAGGTGATGGTCGCCTATGATGGCGTTGATGCACTGGCAAAAATTAAGCAGACAAAACCTGATCTCATCGTATTAGATGTGCTGATGCCCAATATGAATGGTCGCGCACTACTTCGTGAACTTCGTAAGCAGGATAATTGGATACCTGTCATTTTATTAACCCAGATATCGGGAACACCGGAGCGCATTATGGCGCTTGAAGAAGGTGCGGACGATTATCTCAATAAACCGTTTGATCCTCAAGAATTGGTGGTGCGTATACGGGCGGTGTTACGGCGGGTAGATTTAGCAAGCAAAACAAACCGTAATGTGCGTTGTTTACAGTGTAATACCCTCGTACTTGATCGTCTTGCGCGTCGCCTTCGTTTGGATGATAAGGAAATTACTGTCACCCCGAAGGCGTTCGCCATTTTGGAATACATGCTGATCCATCCTGACGAACTCATTACGCGGGAGCAACTTTTGGATATTATATGGGGATGGCAAAACATGGTGGGTGAACGTGTTGTTGACACACGTATCGCAGAATTGCGAAAAGTGCTCAATGATGACTCTACGACACCGACTTATATAGAAACCATGCCGGGACAGGGCTATCGCTTCATCGGCGAAGTGAAGGAAGCAGGTTCATGTTGAAAGATCGTGGGTGGGGTCTATTCATCCCCCTCGCTCTGGCGTTCGCTAGTATCGCACTCATCATCCGGGTGAATTTTGGCAATGTGTTTGGTTTTGACATGCTTTTGCTGTTGCTCGGCGTGTCGTTAAGCACATTAATTTCATTAAGCATCATTTTGAGAGAGCTTATCCAACGTTTCCATGAACAAAGCATTCGCCATGTGAATCAGCAAGCGATGGAAGAACATCAACGATTCTTAAAACGGCTCGACCATGAACTCAAGAATCCATTAACGGCAATTCGGGCAGGGTTAGCGAGTTTATTATTGGTCGTAGAAGATGAGAACGTAAAAAAAACAGTACATATCATCGAGAGTGAAGCCTCACGATTGAGTCGCCTGATTACAAATTTACGAAAGTTGGCGGAAATTGAAAATATCCCGATTGAATTCTATCCAATTAACATCGCTCAGTTTGTGGACGAAATTACGACATTACATGAACTACAATTAACACCATCCAAACGCCACTTCTCTATAGATATAAGCGATATAACGAATCATCCAATGCTAGCGGAGTTAGTGATGCAGGGTGATCAGGATTTATTGTTATTAGCTCTGCACAATGTTGTAGAGAATGCCTTTAAATATACCGAAGAGAATGCCACGATTACACTTTCTACCGGTGTAGAGGACGGACATTTAATCATCAAAATCGCCGATTCGGGAATCGGTATTCACGACGAGGAAATTAACTATGTATGGGATGAACTGTATCGAAGCGAGGCAGTCAGTCATATACATGGTACGGGGATTGGGCTGGCATTAGTGCGAAATATCATTGAAAAACACAATGGAGATGTCTTTATTGATAGCCGATTGCACGAAGGCACAATTGTTACCCTCGTTTTGCCTATGAATAGTGCGTAGATCATAAAATTGTGACGGCATGTTTCAAAAGCTGAACATCATCAACAAAATTTTGTAACCGCCACGCGATAAGCTCATTAGTATCTGACTATATACATTATGACAGGAACAAAACAACGATGAGCAACATAAAGATTAATTTGTGGGTAATTGTGGCTGTCATCGCTATGGTGGCGATTGTCTTCTTTACAGTGCAGGCGATACAACAGCAAAACTATACCGGTTCAGAAGTCACCGTCAATTCCACCGGGCTTATTAATATTCAAACTGCTTCAGATGCCCCAATTATGGTTACTGCCTCTTCTCGACGTACATTTAATGTGACTACCAATAATGCCGATGTACGGACTATGCGCCCGACCCGTGAAGGTACAGGGAGCGCCGCACGCTATATTTCTGAAGTCGAATTTCCGGCAAGTCAGGTTGAATTGAATGTAACGCGTGGTTCCGATGTTGACTTTGTGATTACTACTGCCGATAGCGCATCACTTGATGTAACTGTTGCCGCACGTAGTGCTGAGGATAATCGAAACTTAGTCATTATGGCAATTGTCGGCATTATCGGTTTACTGATATTCATCTCCTTCCAAACCGAACATCAAGCACTCAGCTATCTCCGTAACCAATTCTTAAGACCGGGTGGGCGGGACGGCAAAGTAGATACTGCCTCTGCCTAGAATTCTCCTTAAGGCGTATATCCACACTCTGAAACGGGAGCGTGTGGATATACGTCTGTTTACTCCCAAATTTTGTTGAATAGCTTATAATAGAAAGAATAATATATTCAGCATTGGGGACAACTGATGGCATCTCCCACCAAAATGTTTGAAGATGGGAAAAACCTGGACAAGGTGCTAATCGTAGCAATTTCCGCGATTGTTTTTGTTATCTTCATGATCGCTATTCTGTTTTTTCACTACATCTCCCTCCATTACGCCTTACTTAACGATAACAGCGAATTACTACATGATGTCGATGATCTTCAAGAAACGACTGACCAATTACAATCACAATTAGATGTGCTGTTGACCACCCCGCCTGATGAAATTTCTTCTCAGGAACTTCGGTCATTAGATCAACAACTTGACCAGATGGGTGAAAATTTAGAAAACATTGAAGCCTCACTTGAAGAAAATGATGTAGAGGGTGCTGAAGACATTGCATGGGTAGAAGATTTAACACCCATTGACGATGCGAATGTCTATACAATTCAGAAAAACATTAACCGTACACTTTTGTTAATCACATGGTTTATTGGACTTGTTAGCTTGATTACCGCGCTCCTTCTCACTGTAACGCTACAAACGCGTAAACAAAAAAAGAAGCAAATTCACTCACTACGTAGATTCTATAGCTAAACACCTGCTATACTTAAAGAAACCAATCATTAGCAAACGAAAGTAAAAGAAACCATGCGTTTTGAATTTGCGACGGCAACACGCATCATTTTTGGCAATGGCGTTTTGGCTCAAATCGGCGATTTAGTGCGGGCATCCGGCACGCGGGCACTGGTGATTACCGGAAGCAAGGCGGAGCGTGCGGCGCGTTTGATCGATCTATTAAGCACGGCGGGCATTCACACGGAAGTATATTCTGTGGCGGATGAACCGACCATTGAGGACGCACAAGCCGGTGTAAACGCCGTTCGAGGTACTCACTGCGATGTGATCGTGAGTTTCGGCGGGGGCAGTGTGCTGGATGCTGGTAAAGCCATCGCCGCGCTTGCCACCAATGAAGGCGACCCACTGGATTATCTGGAAGTCATCGGCAAAGGTCAGCCGCTCATCAATCCACCGCTCCCGTTTATCGCTATCCCCACGACAGCCGGCACAGGCGCGGAAGTCACCCGTAACGCGGTGCTGAAATCTACGGCGCATCAGGTGAAAGTCAGTTTACGCAGTCCCTTGATGCTCCCCAAAATCGCGCTGGTCGATCCCGAATTGACCCATACCGTCCCGCCCCATATCACCGCGACGACGGGCATGGACGCGCTGACTCAGGTGCTAGAGCCGTTCGTTTCGGTGAACGCCAACCCGATCACCGATGCCTTTTGCCGTGAGGGGTTGCGATTGGCGGGGCGGTCTTTACGACGGACATTTACGCACGGCGACGATGCACATGCCCGCGAGGACATGATGCTGGTGAGCTTACTCGGTGGATTGGCGCTGGCGAATGCTAAACTCGGCGCGGTGCATGGCTTTGCCGGTCCGCTCGGCGGGATGTTCCCTGCCCCCCACGGAGCGGTGTGCGCGGCGCTACTCCCGCATGTGATGCAGGCGAATGTGACCGCCTTACGTGAGCGCGAACCGGGCAATCCCGCCTTGCAACGCTACGATGAAATCGCCGTGTTATTGACGGGCAACCCCGCCGCCACCATCGACGATGCGCTAATGTGGATCACCGGCACGCGGGACTTGCTGAACATTCCGACGCTTGAAACCTATGGCATTTCATCAGCACATCTGCCGGACATCGTGGCGCAATCGGCAAAATCGAGCAGTATGAAGGGCAACCCGATCACGTTGACGGATGCCGAAATGACCGACATTCTCGAACAGGCGCTATAGTTGGAGTTTGAAGTTAGAAGTGGGGAGTTGGAAGTAAAAGTGAACCGCCAAGACGCAGAGTGCGCCAAGTATGAAAATTGCCGATTAATCAGACAAAAAGTCAAATAACATTTATTCACTTGATTGTCGTTCAATGATCTTGATTGCATGTTTAATATGCGCCGTTTGTGCTTGAGACTTTAAAAGTTCTAATAACACATTCGTTGTGATTTCTTTGCTTTTCGTGTCACAGGGGATTATTTTTACCGTCTCGCCAATGTCCAGAATGTCGCGGACTTCATCAAGCGGCATGATCTTGTTATTTTCGTAAGTGACTCCAGCGATTATGTATGGTGTATTTGGTATAAGATCAATTAAAGATTGAATTTCTTCTTTTGCACTATTTACAAAATAGTAACCTTCAGTTACTTCTTCTCTTGTTCCATCACGTCGAATAAGTACTCTGGGTATGGTAAATGTCCAGTAACTAATATCTATCAGAATAACGACACCTAAAACAGGAAAACTTAATTGATGATCGTATTTGAGAGCAATAGGCAATATGCGTTTTGGGTTTGAATCGGTACTCAGGGAAACCAAGAACAGTAGGGGATCGTTTTTCGCTTCGCTACTTAACACAACCGCAACCATTCCTGTAGCTATGTCATCAGGGTGCGTTGCATCCTTTGATACTGTCTGATCCCATTTGTCGAAGACAAAAGGATCTGTATCACCTGCACTTGTGATAAACTCATTTCCATGAGACGTCGTGTTCGTAAAAGATACGATGTAAACATTTGATGCTTGAACTAAGCTAGTATTGGATAACATTAGTTTCACCTATCATCTTCTTAGTCTAATCAGCATCATCCCCCGCACGGCTCAACCATTGCGAGGCGAGCAGGGCGAGGAGCGCCAACCCGACCAGCAGTAAGCCCGTCGTCACTGCCGCGTCCACATCACGTTCGAGGATATTATAAATCAGCAGAGGCATGGTCTGCGTGCGCCCCTGTAGACTGCCCGCAAACAGGATCGTCGCGCCGAATTCACCGAGCGCCCGCGCCCAGCATAACACGATCCCCGCGCCCAACGCCCGCGCAGAAAGTGGCACGGTGATCCGCAGAAACAGCGCAATATCCCCCGCGCCATCCACCCGTGCGGCATCTTCGATTTCGCGTGGCACCCCTGCAAAGCCGATCTGCGCGGCGCGAATATAAAACGGTGCGGCGACGAAGGTCTGCGCGACGACGACGGCGGCTGTGGTAAACGGCAAAATAATATTCTGCGATTCAAGCAGAGGTCCGAATGTGCCACGTCGCCCCAACGTCAACAACAGCGCGAGTCCGGCGACGGCAGGCGGTAATACGATGGGCAATTCCACCAGCACGGAGACCAATCGCCGCCCCCGAAAGCGCCACCTTGCCAGCAGATACGCCAGCGGGGTGCCGAAAATCAGCGTCACGATCACCGTAAAAAAGGTCGTCACGAAACTCAGCGAAATCGCATCCACGACGACTTCGCCCTGCAAAGTCTGCCATGCCTGCGACTCGATTGCGCGAACAGCCAGCACCACAATCGGCACCGTCAAAAAGAGGATGCCAACAAGCGCGAAGGCGATGAAAAGGGTGCGTTTGAGTCGGGTCATGATGTGTTAACCGGGTTGTGTTGAAATTTCATCATTCAGTTCTTTTTGTCGTAGGGATGAGCCAACGTGCTCATCCGCCCATTTTGGTGATGTAATTAATGGTCTAATCTGCCATCTGCTTCTTTTCTTTGCGTTTCTTCGCGCTCTCCGCATCTTTGCGTTATGCTTTTCTCATCGTTTGATGAACGCACCATTTCAGACACATAACCCTACCACAGAGGATCAACCATGCAAGCACTCAGCGCAATTTTTGTCGGCATCGTCGCCATCGAGCATCTGTATATTCTGGCGTTAGAAATGTTCTTATGGACGCAACCCCGCACCCGCAAAATCTTTGGCACCACCGCCGAACACGCCGAAATCATGAAAACCCTCGCGGCAAATCAGGGCTTATATAATGGCTTTCTGGCAGTTGGTTTGCTCTATGGGATTATCGCCTCGCCTGCGGATGTCGCCTTTCAATTCAAGGTGTTCTTCCTGCTCTGCGTGATCGTCGCCGGACTTTACGGTGGCGCAACCGTCAGCCCGCGCATCACGTTCGTGCAAGCCGTCCCCGCCGCGATTGCGCTGGTGATTACGCTGATTGCGGGGGTGGGGTAAGTATTTGATTGAATGTGTTTCACATTGTGCTGAAACCCCAATGCTAGGGTGATGTTAGAAACCCCACTGAAATGGGCTATTTTCACAAGTGTACGGGAAGAATAGCCTGCTTCAGCAGGGTTTTACACCTTGCTTAGCCAATGGGTTTCAGCCATTGGCGGTAAAGGTAAGAACTCGACCACAAAAAACCTACCCCTGAAAGCCCCCAACCCCTCTCCAAATTTTGGAGAACGACAGCCCTTAGCTGGAGTTCGGAAGGGGTGAGGTCAAAATCAAGCAACTAATGCTTATCGAGACTACCGGACAAGACTTAAATCTCCCCGCAGACTTCGTATGGGGAGGGGATTTGTTAATTATCGTTATTGCGCCCTTACAAAATCAATCGCCTGTGGCGGGCGCATCACGCAGGCTGATGTTGACCACATCGAATAGCAACCGCCGAACCCCTGCTTCCGGTGAAAAAACAAGGTGTAGCTTATCATTTGAGATAGGCCAACCGTTCGCTTCATAGGCGACGATGATCGTCTGATTGCCGTGAATGGGGTCAATCTCGCCCCACGCGACGACACCCTGCCAACCATTGGCGCTCGTGGCAACCAGATACATGCTGAGATGATCGCCCGGCACATCAGCATTTAAATTGGGTTGTGCCGCGCTGATGACATCCCACAAAAGCGCACCTGTAAAGGGAATGGTGACGGTTTCATCACCATCGTTAGACGGGATTTCCAGTGTTTGTGGCGCAAAATCCTTCTGTAAACTGTTAGCCGTCAGCGACAACGGGTTAAGCACCTGCCCATCAACCAACAGTGTGCCATCCGTCGGGATCGTCACCGTATCCGGCAATTCGGGGATTCGCACAGAGATAAAATTCCACGCGACCAGAATATCCTGCCCGGTATCACTCAGCACGAAATCAATAAACGTCTGCGCCAATTCCGGTTGGTCGCTGTCATCGGTGATGGCGATAGGATAGGTGGCGATGGTGTTAAACGCATCCGGTATCGCCAGCATAATCACCGACTCGGCAATATCCGGCGTTACATCGGAGCGATAAACGATGCCCGCATCCGCTTCACCGAGCGCCACTTTCGCCGAAACTTGCCGCACATTCGGTTCTTCCGAGACGAGATTTTCCAGCACCGCGCTCCGATAATCTTCGCCGTAGGACTCATCGTTCGCCATGCGTTCTAACATCGTGTCGGTATAGGCACGAATGGGGACTTCTGGCGCGGCGAGGATCAAGCGCAAATCGGGATTAGCAAGGTCGCGTAGAGATTGGATATTCGCGCGATTATCCGCCGGAACGATCAACACCAGCCGATTTTTGGCAAACGTCCGCGCTGATCCGGCGATGCGTTCCCCGTCGATGGCAACTTGCATCTGTGCGTTGTTGGCGCTGGCGAAAATATCCGCCGGAGCGCCCTGTACCAATTGCGTGGCGAGCGTCGATGATCCGCCAAAGTTGAACAACACCTCAACATCGGGGAATTCCGCCTCGAATGATTCGGCAATGGCTTCGTAGGCATCGGTCAGGGAGGCGGCGGCAAACACGGTCAGTTCGCCGCTTGGTTGCGCCTGCACCAGCGCACCACTCAGAAGCAAAAATAGCGTGATGATCCACACAGATAGCGATTGTTTCACATTAGTCTTCATCGTCAATATCATCCAATTCTTTCGGGACAAGTTCACAACGTTCGATCCACGTCAGCACGGCATCCAATTGCGCGAGTGCCAATTCATGCGTGAGATAATTCATGCCGAAGCCAACTTCCTCGCGGGTCGTCAGCAAACGGCTATATTCGGCGCGACAGACCGCTTTTTGACGTGCGACGATGGGGATGGTCGGGATATTGAGCCGACGGGCAATATAAAGTCTGCTAAGAAATTCCACCCGCACGCGGCGAATACTCGCGCTCGGTTCAGGATCATGTAACCATGCCTCAAACGCTTTTTTTCCGGCGGAAGTCAGCACATATTCGGTTCTGCTGGGCGCATTATCTGAATTCACCACGCGTCCGCTGATGAACGCTTGCTTTTCCAGCCGTTTTAGCACGGCGTAAATCTGGCTGGTGCTCATCTTCCAGACAGCCCCCAGTTCATCGGGATTCACGAACATCTCGATCAATTCGTACCCATGACAGGCATGAATGGCGATCAAGCCAAGAATGGTTTCATCAGGCGTTAAAATTTTCATACCCCTATTCTATCATGGAATAGGTTACGAAACGATAACAGGTGGGTTATTTTTGCAGATGAAAGACTCAAACACACCTGACTTATTGCACAAACACGCGACATAGTGTGATAATCGTCGAAAAGTCTTACAGATCAAGAAATTTTTGCCAACTATTTTTTACGAAAGCAGGTCACTATGGTTATTTTTGTATTGCTCATCGTGGTTGTCGCGTTATTTCTGGCACATCAAGCGGCAAAAGGGCAGGTCGCAAAGTTGCGTCAAAATCCTGATCCGTTCCCCCTCGCACAACTCGACGAACCCATGCCCGGCGAATCGGCGATGGTCGAACGCGCCGACGGTACACTTATCCACACGCGCTCGGTTGGCGATGGTTCGGCTGGCACGGTGATTCTGTCGCACGGCTATGGCTACGAGATGCAGGAATGGAACGTCATCGCCGGCATGTTGCTTGATCTGGATTATCGGCTCATCGCGCTTGATCTACGCGGGCATGGCAAATCCACCATCGGCAGGGACGGCATGACCTCTAAAGCAATGGCGGCGGATTACAAAGCGGTCATCGAGCATTATGACGTGAAAGATGCCATCCTCGTGGGGCATTCTACGGGGGTATTTTTGACGACGGTTTTTATGCTGGATTATCCTGATGTCGTCGCAAAACATCTGAAAGCGGCGGTACTGATGGCGGGGTTATGCGGTAACGCGCTCGAAGGATCGCCACAAAATCGCGTGCAAATCCCGCTGATTAAATACGGCATCATAGAATCAGTCGCCCGTTCAAATGTCTATGGCTGGTTATTCGGCGCGTCGTTGTGCGGCGAAAAACCCTCTCCGGCGATCATTCAGGCATTTCTGAAAACGTTCCTCAAGCAACCGCACAAAAAGCTCTTTGGCATATTGAACGCCCTCGCGGTAGAAAATCATTATCCGCGCCTACACGAGATCAAAATACCGTGTGTGATAATCTGCGGCGAAGCGGATAAAACCACCCCGCGCTGGCACTCCGAAACGATGGGACGCAATATTCCCGATGCGCGTAATGTGTGGGTGCCACATCAGGGGCATCTGCTCAATTGGGAAGCGCCAGACGTGCTCGTCGAGGCGGTGCAATCCCTGAGTTGATGTACAGTCTCAAAAACTTATAAAAAATTCACCACAGAGCCACAGGGAACACAGAGAATAAGAGAAAAATTCGTCTGCGTTTCTCCGCGCTCTCTGCATTATGTTTTTTCTTGTTCTATTCGAAAAATAGGCGGGTTTATTGTTGGTGCATCTACTCCACCGGATGCGCCATCGTCATTAATATGCTGTTCAACCGTAGTCTTTATTGGTTCTGTGCGGATAAATGCTTTTTTGATTGCCATGTCCCATACAATCCAGCCAGTAAAATCACAATCACAAATCCAAAATATATCCATGTGTTCAGGGCTGACCAATCCAGTCCACCTGCATCTGGATACCGCAAAAGATTGATAAGCTGTAACCCGCCAAACAGAACATAAGCAATCATGACTGACTGAATCCGTGTCCAATCATTTTCCAGCACACAATGGACTGCCGTCATACCGATGCCCACCAACCATGCACCAATCGCACGGGCAGTTAACGCCGTTTGATCCCACGCCCACAAGGACATCAACTCTGTCGGCATGATTAAAAAGCCAATTCCCAATAGCATCATCAATCCGCCCAATCCAATCAACACCCCTTTAAACCAGACCGGTAACGGCGCAATAACCGGGGAGGGATCCCCCGCTGAACGTAGTTGCTGAATATAAATGATGCTCATAATGATCGGGACGAGAGCATAGACCAGTATCCATGCCCATGTAATTGTAATCGTGATCGGGTTGTCGCTATCCAGATGAAATTTATCCAGATGAATCATCGTGACAATAAATGTCAGGCTTGTAAAACTCAAAACGGCAGGGACGGCGATACGGCTTCTTACCCATAAGGCTTCACGCGCCGCCAGAAATTCCAGCACAAAACTCGCAAGATACCCCGATCCCAAAAATGCGGCTGTCAGGGGTACGCCAATCGTCCACGAAAAAAATGTCTCCGTGTGATCTGATAGAAAAAATAAAATCACACCCATAATCAGGACAAGTCCACTTGCAACGTATAATAATCGACGCTGGGCGAATGTTGTTAATTTCGTTTGATTGTCCATAACATCCTACGTAGAGATCAAGGCGAATATTGGTGAAACTGTCGAGATCCTCATAAGCATCACTCCACCGGATGCGCCATCGTCGTCATCAGGCTGATGTTATGCGTCGTGGCGTACATGCGCGAATATTGCACGACAATCGGCGCGGTACTGCGGATCCGCACCCCATAAGGCACATCAAACGGGATTTCATACCCGCCGATTTGCTCCGGCATATCCATGCGAATGTGATAACAGCGTTTGGATGGCACAGTCACTTTCACATCCTCGAACGGGTCACGATCCGCGAAGTAAAAATCCAGCGTCAGGTGAGCATCATCGCGGGTGGTGTTCAGCACGCAGATCGCCTCATGATTCTTGTACACCGGATCATCAATGTTCGGCGTGGCTAAGTACGCATCAGGGATAAACCAATTTTTTGCACCGTCCAGCGACATAGTTCACCTCGTTTAAGTAGCATAAAGTCCGCAGATTCTATAGCGTTTGGCGAGATTTTCAAAACCGATGCGGCATATACCAAAAACCACTCAACCCGTTTCCGGCAAGTGGTCTTATTTTGCTTGATTCTGTGCTCTGCGTTGGCGATTTATGACCGTATTGACCCCGTTCACGCCCCAATTTTCCGGCGGAATCTCGTCAATAATAACATGCACATTTTCAGGATTTTTGTTCAATACGTCGACCATCAATTGCGTCACGCCACTGATTAGCTGATCCTTCTGTTCCTGACTCGCGCCTGTTGTCATGCGGATATTGATGACTGGCATGTGCGTTCCTTTTGTGTGATGGATAATTGAATGAAAATAGTATCGCGTTTGTCTGCAACTGTAAACGTCCTAAACCTTGCCCTGTAAAGACTTTTGTGGGCTTTTTTGATAGAGTATTCTTTATGAATCATTTGTCGGAAAATCTTTACATGAAACCTAAATTTGATGAGCTAATCAAATCCCTGAAGTCTCAATCGTTCGATGATCGGTTGATGGCAATGAATGCACTCATAGCGATGGGGGAGGGTATCGTTGAAGAACTCATTTCGATTCTCTCCCAACCGAGAGTAGTGGATGATCGCAGTGATTATGTACGCGGTCATACTGCGGAAATTCTTGGACAGCTAGGCAAGGGCAATCCAAAGACATTTGATATTCTTATTGAAGCAACGGAGTCTGAAAATGAAATTCTACGTGAAAAGGCGATTGGCGCATTAGGAAAACTTGGTGATAGGCGTGCGATTGGGCTTTTAGTTGCACAGCTACGCAATCATTGGGATGCTGATACACGCGAAGAATCCGCATGGGCATTAGCAAAATATCCTGAACAGTGGGTGATTCGCGTTCTTATAAGAGCGTTCTCAGACGAACACGAAATTGTTCGCAATGCGTCCGTCTATGCACTGTCTCAAATCGGAGAAGTTGCGCGGGAGCAACTCGTGGACGCTTTGAAAAATGAGTGTCCTCTCATTCGGCAACATGCGTCAGAAACTTTAGACGAAATCAAAAAGGCAAAATAACATAATCTGTATTGTATAAGCTTACGCCTAAACAAACAAAAATGGCAGAAAGTCATGCTCTCTGCCATTGCGAATGCTCTCGATTGTCGACCGCACCGACCCTACGCCGACGCGTATTTCTCGCGCATATTCTCGATCAGCTTTTCGGTGTTGTCCAGCAATTTGCGCGTCATCTCTAATCCGGTGCGTTTGTCTTCTGGCTGTGCTTCCAGATTGGCGATTTTCTTGCGATATTGCACGGCGGCCGTATTCAAATCACGGAAGCGTTTTTCGTCTGGAGTCGACATCCCCGCCGGAACATCCAGAATGGGAACGGTCTTCTCGATAGGTTTTTTCGTGCCGTTGGTTTTGGCTTTACCATTTGCGCCGACTGTTGCTGATGCCGATTTCCCCCCATTGGATTGTGCCTCTACGCCTGCTTTGATCGCCGACGATGCCCCGTTGCCGTTGGTCGCGGGTGTCTCATCAGCTTGATCGCCAGCCCCGTCTTCAGCGGTGTCCTTCGGAACGCGCTTTTTCTGGGTCTTCACGTTGGTGGCAAAGACCGAGATGCCCGCGTGCTCCTGATCCATAAACGCCATGCCTTCCACCACCAGCATTTTATCTGAGGTGGCGAGGCTTTTTTCCACTTTGCCCCACTGTTGGGCGCTAATATACACATTATAAATGGTCTGATGCTCCGGCAAAGGTGGCAATCCACCGGGGATGGAGGCTTTCCCGCCCTCATGTTGCATCTTCGTGACGACAACATCCGCCGCCCGTCGGGTTTCGCCCGGATAGCCGATTAATTTTACGTGCATATCATCTACCTTTCCCGCAGTGTATATTTTGCTGAGGACTTTATCGCGTCGTGACCAGTCAAATTCTCGCCAGACCGTTTTTTTGGATTGCCATTCGCGCCGTGGGAAAACCGCCTGCCGCTGTTCATCGCTCATGCGTCCGCGCACGAGATAAAAATAGACCCCCCCCGTGCTCCGCCGCCGCTCACCGTCGAGCGTCATCATACCACCGTCGGCTTCGATTTTGAGTGTTTCGTCCAGCATCTGCTGTGCAAACGGGATGCCACAATGTCTAACAATATTGACAACCTGTTTCCGCGCACCTTTATCGGTCTCGCCGAGTGTATCCGCAATTTTGACGAAGGCTTCGTGTTCTTCCGGGTTCAGATTAACCTTCGGCTTTTTGCGGGCGCGTTGCTTATCTGGTTGTTCCGCCATGATTAAGCCCTTCTACACTATCTATATTATATTATACGCTGTATGTGAATTAAAAAGCGAAAGAATCAGCGCAGGGAACGGTTTGCACCTCTATTTGAAAGCACTGTTTCAAGCGATGGCACAATAAATATGAAGCCATCTTGCTGATGAGCTATGTGACGAAAATAGGCCGCACACGAGCGAATAAACGCTTTAATACGCCCGATTTTATGGATTGTCACAATATAGCTTGCGTGTTTTCGCCCTTTTCGTCAATGTTAGGTCACAGTGAGCGTATGAAATAAATTTTATAGTTTGATGGTTACAAAAATCGGATGCATCATGCTCATTTTTTGAGTTTACAGTATTAAAGACGAGTCTAGCAAAGGAATGGGTATTCGTCATCGGGCAGATGATAAGCGAGGTGTAGCCGGTGTGGTCGCGGTAAAATAGGTTTTCAGTATACTGGTAACATGCTGATTCAATTTACGTGTTAGGTCAAAGTGTATGTCTGGTTTGCGGATTGTCGTTGTTTCCGTCCTTATGTTGCTCACGCTACAGAGTATACTTGCACAGGATACTGCGAATTGTCCACTGAGTGCTGGATCGCGTTTACAGGTTGGCGGTGTTGCCCGTGTAACGCCCGGTGATCCGAACAATGTCCGCGCCTCAGCAGATAGAAATTCCGAGTTAATCGGGCAAATTCCCGGTGAGGCGGCGTTTCAGGTATTAGATGGCCCTGTTTGTGCGGATGGGTTTGTCTGGTGGCAGGTTGATTATGCCGGTTTAATTGGCTGGACGGTTGAAGGCTCTGCAACCGCCTATTGGATTGAACCGCTAACACCAACCCCATCGCCAATGATGACTGCAACGCCATTCATTCAAGTAACGGCAAGCCATACGCCGACCCCAACCGCTACCGCGACTGAGACACCGACAGCAACGCCGACCCCCACACTTGAACCGATACCCACCCGCCGTGAAGTGATTACAGCCGATAACGCTGACCAATTAACCCTTGTCGGGCGCTTCGCTCCTACTTGTGATTCTCCTGATGAATTGATGTTTGATGCCAGTGGAGACCTGCTTGCGATTCATTGTGACCCGAATATCGTCCTCATCTGGGATGTTGCAACAGGTATGATACGCCATCAGATTGAACTTGCAGGGCGGTATCATACCGAATTGGCATTTAGCCCAACTGACCCGATGCTACTTGCCATATCTAGCCCCGCTCCCAATGGGGCAACTGCCCATCTGGTTGAACTTTGGGATCTCACTATGGGTGAACCTATGCGGCAAGCAAGATTGACGTCGCGCATTGAAGATTTACTATTTTCCCCCGATGGCACGCAGTTAGTCATCGCCCAGGCAGAGGGTGTTATCCGCGTTCTGAGCGTAGATAACCTCGGCGCTGTAGAGGCACTGTCGCATTCTTCTGTACATACCCTAAAATTCCTTGCCGATGGTCAACAGTTGGCATCCATTGATGATGACGCTGAACTACGTATTTGGGATTGGGAAACGAAAGAACTCCTCAATACCTATAGTCATGTTGGCATAGTCTTTGACGAATATCAGCTAGCCGTATTTAATCACAGCTTCGCCACATATGCATTTATTAACCTGACAGAGACCAACTCTTATCAGAAAGTCTTGTATGTGCGGAATATGTTGGATGATTCTCTTGTTACTTCACCACCGGAGATTTTACAATCTGAGGAGGGGGTAATTCTGGATGTCATTCAGCCGAGTCCCATCGAGCGGGGTTTGCTGGTTTGGGCAGACACACGGATGATTCTCAGTTTATGGAATTATGAAACAGATAGCGAGGTCGTAGAGATTGACTTGCTCAATTACATGCAACCTGAGGTACGTGTGCTCGCTGAAAGCGGGGTGGAAGTTAGAACTTCTGATTATCCACGGGTGCTTGCTATCAGTCCTGATGGAACATTAATTGCCTTTGCAGGGATTGAAGTTGAGATATTAGCCGTACCATCAACATCCACTGACTAAGTAACACGTCGAAAATAGATGCATGTGCATCACGGTTAATCAACATTTTCACCACAAAATCACCAGAAGAACAGTAAATAAGCTATTTCCACAGGGTAATCACATTAAAGTCTAGCGCAAGGTCATTAAATAGTTTACAGGTTCGTAGGGGCGTTTTGCACATATTGCGCCCCTATATGAAAACACCCCCATTATTACCCCTACAAAACGCATCATTCTGCCCATTCACCCCAAAATACAGATCAATCCCGAATATTTCAAACGCTGACTTTTTATGAAATCTGTCATCACTATCCCATGACGCACAGTACTCTTTACGGTATTTTTCAGGAGTCCTGTGTCACAATCTAAGTTGAAGTCTAGCTATCTGGTTGTAAGATCTTTTTTCAGGATTGTAACTCAAAGGGAATTATATGAAGTATGTCAGGGTGATTATTGCAGTCTTGTTGCTATTTGTGCTCGCCGCATGTGGTAGCGAGCAGACGGAAGAATCGGTAGCGGCAGAAGCGGAGACTACTGAAGGTGTGGTTGTTTCTAGCGATGACATCGTCCAGCTGATCGCAGATGCTGACCCCACGAATGGGGAAGCCCTCTATAATGAAATGAACGCGACAGGATTTTCCTGCGCGAACTGCCATAATGCAAACAATGAAGATCGGCTAATGGGTCCCGGTTTGCTGGATATTCACACCCGTGCGGAAACCCGTGTGGAGGGGCAGGTCGCGGAACGCTATCTCTATGATTCTATCGTCCATCCCAACGAATTTATCGTGCAGGACACAATTGCCTACTCAGCAGGCTTAATGCCACAGAATTACGCTGATGTATATAGCGAGGAAGAACTTTACGATATTGTCGCCTACCTGCTGACCTTAGGCGACTAACTTCACCTGCTATAACTTTACTTTATAGAGGAATCACGCCAACTTGTGTGTACAACATCATATCGTTAAACACACAGGTTGGAGATTACCCCATGACGACCACCCATAAAAAATCACTCATGATCCTCGTCGCCGGACCCTATCGCTCTGGCACAGGCGACGACCCCGAAAAAATGGCAGAAAATGTCGCCCTGATGGAATCCTTCGCCCTGCCGATTTTCCGTGCGGGGCATGTGCCGGTTTTGGGTGAATGGTTCGCCTTGCCGCTCGTCCATCTCGCCGGATCAAAGCAGGTCGGCGATGATCCGTTCAATGAAATTTTCCACCCGATTGCCGAACGCCTGCTAGAACATTGTGATGCCGTTTTGCGCGTGGGCGGTGCATCTCAGGGCGCGGATTTGATGGTCAAGGTGGGGCAGGACAACGGCTTACAGATTTTCTACGCCCTGCAAGACATCCCCGGATGCGAAACTCGATAAATCGTCAACGCATCATGCGGCATAACTCACGATAGTGAATCGTCATTCAGATATTATGGTATGCTATAAATAATGTTGTAATGAAGGTTCACCGTGAGGACGCTCATGTCTCGCTCCTACGCATCCGGCATCCGTATTGCGCCAGAGTCGTTCGTCGATCTACAAACACATACGCATCACAGTGATGGAAAGTGGACACCAGAAGCCCTCATCGATTATTTTGTGCGTGAGGGTTTTGCAACTGCCGCCATCACCGACCATGACCGTGTGGATACCCTCGCAGATATTCAGCGCATCGCCCGTGAGCGTGGTTTTCCTTTGATTGTCGGGGCAGAGATGACGACCCGCTGGCGCAATAGTGTCGTGGATATTTTGTGCTTCGGCTTTGAGAGTAACCCGACCCCACTGCATGAATTAGCGGATGCCATCTACAATAACCAGCGTGATACCTCACTTCAGGTGTACGAAAACCTCGTCCGCAAAGGCTTTGTGCCGCATCACGATGAGGCAGAATTAGGGGCGATATTGGATTCGACAACCTCAAAACAACCTCATATGCTCTTCGACCTTTTCGTGAAGCACAATCCGCACCTGGTTGATGATTTTGCACCGATGCAAGATGCCGGATACCGACTCTGCACCAATCCAACGTCTGCCGTTGTCTCGGCAGTCCATCAAAGCGGCGGCGTGGCACTCATCGGACATCCGGGACGGTCTGATGGATTCGCGTTGTTCGATGCCGATTCGCTCGACCAATTCCGCGCCGAAATTCCCGTCGATGGTATCGAGGTCTACTATCCACGCCACACCGACGAACAGGTTGAATTTTTTAAGACCTATGCCACCGAACATAACTTGCTCATCAGCGCCGGTTCTGATTCCCACACGCCAGATAACCCGCCTATCAAATACCGCGCCGACCAATGCACCGCGCTCCTCTCCCGCTTAGATATCGTGGTCACCTGAGGTATCCTATTTACAACGTCACAGACTAACATGATTCCGAGGATCTTCTCATGCGCATACTTTTCACATTCGCCGGAGGTAGCGGACACCTCGAACCGCTCTAGCCCATTCACCAGCACCACTGAAAACTCGGTCATTTCGGTGATGTGTGCGTCTGCCATCCTCCGCCAACGCGCTAAGTTGCGCTAAGATTGCTACTGAATTGTTGCCATATCGAGAGCTTCATATGTTTTTCTCTATCATTGCTCAACTGTGGATTCAACTTTAGTCTGAACGCACATAATAGGGCAGGCGTGGGGCAAACGTGGAGTGATCGTACTGGTTATGCTTCGCCGAGTCCGCGACAATTAATCAGCACAAGGATACAAAAAATTAAGGCAAAGAGGTATGCGAAAGCTGATTATGTTGGCGGTTATGGCGTTGATGCTACTCGCTACGGCGCTAGCACAGGATGACTCGAATTCTCCGGCGTTTGTGGAAACGGTCCGCTTTGGGCGTGGCGATATTCTCCACGCAGAATGGCACCCGGAGGGAGATCGTTTTCTGGTGGATACCGTGCGCGGGGCATGGATATATGGCTATCATCCTATACACAATCGCTTTGCTAACCTTGCCTATTTCGAGGATGCTCGCGCCGTCCGTTATAGCCCGGATGGACGCACTATCGCCGCAATTTTACCGGATAATAGCATTGGTGTGTGGGATGCCTACAATCATGTCCCCTCCGAATCCCCGACTTTCCCCATTGTTCACAACACAGAAATTATAAGCATCGCATGGAATCCACAGTCCACTCACATCGCTAGCGTCGATTATGACGGGCGCTTGCTGGTGTGGGATGTCGAAGCGCGAGAACTTGCCTTCGCACCAGAAATTGAGAATGTATGGAACTACGCATGGAGTACGGCAGGCACATATCTGGGCGCAATAAATTCAGAAACCTACGAGTTGTTGATATGGGATACTGAGGACACGCCTATTTTCCAAACAACAATTGAGCGAGAAACATTCCGTCTGAGTGCTAATTCACTGATATGGCGTAATGATTCTGAGGTTTATCAGTATTCGTGGGGCGATATGACAACCGGAATAGTTTGGGATGTGACTACCGGAGAACCCACACAGCAATTTACACCTTACGGATCGACCATTGATCTAGGCTATAGCCCCGATTCATCACGCTTAGCAGTCGGCGGATATGTGAACACGCTGGTTTATGATGCAGATAGTTTAACCACCCTCTATGAGATTGATACTGGCTCATGGAATAGGATAGATTGGAGTCCTGATAGCAGTAAACTTGCTGTGAGCAATTCATTTATTTGGGGCGAAGGCGGCTCATATCCGATGGTGATTGTCGATAGTGAAACTGGTGAAGTGCTACAAGAAATCACACTTAGTCGAGCTATTAGATCCCTCGCATGGCATCCCAATAACGACACCTATCTAGTGGTTGACCAAGCCAATGAGATCAGTGTATATCAGGAAAACAATAGAATATGGTCAATCGAACATACCGATATTGGTGGCACACTGGCATGGAACAATGACGGCAATCTTATTCTGGCGGCGGATACAAAATATGGGACACGATTATGGGATACCAACACTGGAGAGGTTTTAGATAGTCGGGTTCATCAATTGGGAATACCAACTAATATCATATGGCAACCAAATGGTAATCTGGTGGCAGCGAGTTCACAACTATCGCCGATTATTATTACGAGTGGCACCGAGGTTTATGTTTGGGAACATAGCGAAAACGTAGACGGAAATGGTCATGATATGACACCAATAATGATTATTCCCCTGCATACAGAAGCAAGTGGTATCGCGTGGAGTCCCGATGGTAGCACACTTGCTATCGCAGAAGAAGGAAGCTACATTCGCTTATGGCAACCGGAAGACCCCTCAATCATCCGCGCCTTAGACTACAATCGTCCGTATGGTATGGCACATGGAATTGAGTGGAGTACTGATGGTAGTAGCGTGAGCATTCCATTCAGTAGTTCTGGTAATGGGGGAATTGTCCTGTCATATGACGTAGAAAGTGGCGAAATAACTAACGATTCTGCACAGCGTTATGCCAGTGATTGGGTGTGGACATCGGATAACCGCCTTATCTGGGCGAATTGGGGTAGTTATGGCTGTGGTGGTGCGCCCCCTGTGTATACCTACATCACGCTCGGTGGTGATAGCTTTTTATCTGAAGATCAATGTCCACCGACCCTCAACGGCTTAAGCGAACAGGTCACTAATGGCGTATTCAGTCCATCCGGGGCACTGCTTATTGGCATGGATGCCGCCAATAATACGATCATCTGGGATGTGGAAACGCAACAAATCCTAACTGAACTCGACGCTGAGCAGGTTTCTGCGCGGGATGCGCTGTGGTCGCCGGATGAATCATTGCTGGTGATTAGCAGTCAGAACGGCGCTCAGCACATCGTTGACGTGGCATCTGGTGATGTATTGTTCACGTTCCCGCGTCATCGTGCTGGCATAGTCTACTGGTCGCCGGATAGCCAGCAAATTGCACTGCTTAGTCAGGGCGTGGTCTTCATCTATGATCGTCCGTAGATGATTCAGCATAAGAAAAACAGGAGTAGCGCGTTGAAAAATTTTGTGACTATGTTTGTAATCATTTTTGCTCTGTTGGCGCGCATTTTTTAATGATTGTGTGGTTGTGTTTTTTCCGGGTTTTCCGGGATAAATGGTCAGGTTGTACTACATGATGAAATGGAGTGTGTACGTGTCTCACGCTACAATCGAAAAGTCAATCAGAAGAATCAATATTGTTAGCAAAAAATCGTGGAAAAACGACCCATGTTGAACGATAGGGTAATGCACCAAATCAGGCTAAAGTCCCAGGCAATTGAGATGTGTCCTAAGATTAGGAACACATCATTACTGCTGTCTACCCCAACCCATTCACCAACGCAACTGAAAACTCGGTCATTTCGGTGATGTGTGCGTCTGCCATTTGCTTGATGTCGTCCGGCAACGGGAACGCAGGACTCGGCGCGGCAATCGCATACATCCCTGCCGCTTTGAGCGACCGGATGCCATTGGCGGAATCCTCAATTCCCACAGAAACCTCCGGCGTAACGCCCATGCGCTTCATCGCCTCGATGTAAATATCCGGCGCGGGTTTGCCTTTGGGGATGTCATCACCGTAAACAATTTCCTCAAAAATTTGATCCAATCCGGTCAGTTGCATCACATGCTTGATGATCTCGGTGGGGGAGCCAGAAGCCAGCCCGACGCGAAAATGCTCCGATGCCAGCCTGACCGCCTCCAACGCACCGTCGCGTGTGGGCATCCGTTCTTCATAATGGGCGATGACCCGCCGTTTCATATCCGCGATGATGTCGTCAATTGTCCAGTCAATCTCAAGACGTTCCTGCATCACTTTCGCCCAGCCGACGGTGCTCTGTCCCATTGCCAGCCGTTGATGCGCGTCCGTCCATTCCTTGCCCAGATCACGCGCAAATTCTTCCCGCGAAATGCCCCAATACACTTCACTATCGACCAGTACGCCGTCCATATCAAAAATCACTGCTTGTATAGTCATTATTTTCCTTAAGTGTGCGTTTGTGTCTGTTCAATAAAATGGGATTTTACCCTTCATTCGCGTATGGACAAACTGATTAGCATCCGATTAATTTCCGTACGAATTAACCTTAACAGGATGATGCTATTGACTTTGTTTTGTCCATAAGTTCACAAATTCACAGTGAAGGGTAAAATCAACTTTTGCAGTTTGTTTTGCGTAGGGTCTTATCTATTTTCCGGCTGTTTGGAGGAGATGCGAATTTCATGCGCGAGTGCAATGGATTCTTCTAGTGTTTCGGTAAATTTGAAGCTCTTGGTTGAGATTTTATCCAGCATCTGTCCCATCACTCTTGCCAATGTGTTTGCTTTCATGACGACAAACCCATTCATGCGCGCTTCACGGTTGGAGAGGTTCTTCATATTATGAACATCAAACGGGATTTTAGTACAGTTGGTCAAATCAATGATACAAACAAGGCGTTCATCCCCTTGTTCAGTGGCGATGGCGCTCAGTTCGTCCATTGCGCCGAATACCTCATTTGTGGTGACGCTTGCGTGCCAATTTCCATGATAGATGCCTGCTTCAAGGCGGGTTAAAGTTATGGGCATTATGTTTATCCAATGAACTATTGTATTCTGCTGACCTCTTCCTCTAAATATAACACAATATTAAACTAAGAATCCTTAACGAATCCAATGTCTTCGACTTAATCACCCTGAAGGTGTCTACGCGTCGAATCGCATAGCTGTCCATCGCTCAGAAACACGTTCGCCTGCCTCAAAATCATCCACCACGAGGATCAGTTGATTCGCATGATCGCTGTACAGCACTTCAATATTCACGCCTGCCTCCGCCATCATCCGCGTCAACATTCCCAACTGTCCGGGAACATCTTGCTTGAGTTTTTGCACCAGAACCTGACGTACCGCCAGAACGTCAATACCCACCGCGTCCAATGCGTTACGCGCCGCCTCGCCACCTTCAGTGTGCAGAAACTCGGCACGTCTGCCTCCATGCCCACGCGTGAAGCTGTCGAGAGGGCGCGCTATAACGTTGACTCTGTCTCGCGTTTGCGCTTCATATATGCGTAGGGTGTCATGCCGACGACGGCGCTAAATTCACGGATAAAATGTGCCTGATCGTAAAATCCGAGTTCCAGCGCAAGCCGGGTGGCGGATTGATCGGGCATGTTTTTCAGGGCGAGGCGTGCGCTTTCTACGCGATGCAAACGGGCATATTGTTTGGGTGACATGCCGACCTGATACTGGTAGAGGCGTTCCAATTGGCGCTGACTGATGGCTAATTCGTTCGCTAAATCGGGGATGGACAAGTGCGCCCAATCTTCGCGCAAACGCAGGAGCGACTCCGGTATTACGGCGTGGCGTGTTTTCCCCTCAGAGAGCCTCATCAGCAACCAATTCTCGATTAGTTGAATACGCCTCATGAGGGATTTTGCGTCATACAACTGCCCGTGAAGCTGTAACAATCGGGCGCGACTTAGCGCCTCTAGCAACGTGAACGCGTTCTGTAATTCGACGAGTGGAATACCGAGAAACGGATACGCCCCTCCCTCGTGAAAGCGAATGCCGAATAGATCAACCCGTCCCATGAAGCCCAATTTCCGGCTGACTGTATTCGCCCCATCCAGAAAAACGGGTGCATTCAGTGGCACGCCATCCAGCCGCAAATCATCCCCGAAATTAAAGGCGATGCCATAGCCACCTGTGGGGTGCATGTATTCATCCTGATAGGTCGCTAAGGGTGTTTCGCGCTGAAAATACCAGTATTCGCTGACATAGGGGCGCAAGTGTTGACCCGGCGCAACCGTCCGAAATCCAAGATAGGCGAGTTGTTCTGCGGCGGCAGGGGGCATAACTTTCCTCAAACATGGCGAAAAAATACAATTTTTTCAGGCGCGTCTCTCCTATTATAGAGGAAATAGCGATAAAGGAGTTTTGATATGTCTACAACACAAACGATTGGCATTATTGTTTTTGATGGCGTGTTGACCTCGGAGGTGATTGGTCCGGCGGAAGTCTTCGCTATCGCCAGCAACGAAGCGTGGTTTGCAGGCGCGAAAGCACTTTTGATCGGCGTGGAGCAACAGCCGACGATTCGTACCGAGGAAGGTATTGTCTTGACCGTCGATGCGACCATTGCGGACGATTTGGCGCTTGATGTGCTGTTTGTCCCCGGTGGCAATGACATCAGCGAGCTATTGGAAAACGTAGCATTGAATGCCTACATCCAGAAACATGCGGACTCAGCGGATTGGGTAGGGAGTGCGTGCGCGGGGGCGTTCTTGCTGGGCAATGCCGGGGCGTTGGATGGCAGACAGGCGACCACATGGTATGGCGGTGAAGCCAGTTTACAAGCGCAATTTCCGGCGATTAAGGTAGTACACGATCAGCCTGTGGTGGTGGATAATCGGCGCGTCACTGCCAATGGTGGTGTCGTCAGCTATCAGGCGGCGGTGGTGCTATTGGGTCAATTATGTGGCGCAGACCATGCGAAAGAAATCTACGATGGGCTGGGTCTCGCACGGTTGAGCGCGTGGGCAGACATCGAAGCGACGATCAACGCGTCCTAACCCGCACGATTTAATTGTTTCATGCCCATTTGCGGACACAATATATAGTCTGCAAGTGGGTGTTATTTTCAGTTTTGCGTGAATCACGTTACACATCCACCTTGAGCCGATAGCCAACGCCGGGTTCGGTCAGGATGTATTGCGGTCACTTTCCAGCTTGAAGAAGCAGACTGATGTCAGTGGTGAATTGGTGAAATAATAATTTCTGTTGCTGAATCGTGTCGGGATTTGTAGCATAGTCCATCACTGATATGGTTAAAGCCTCATTGACCGTACCATACTGCCACTGATTATGCAGTTGAAGATGCCTTCTGCCCCAGGTCTGTCTAGTGATGGCAATAAGCAAGTTTGTTATTGAACGCAAAAATGTTTCGACATAAATCTCATCACAATGATTTAGGTCGTATAAACTTTGGAATTTTAAGATAGCCTTTCTAAAGTTATTAACGCCCGGTTCACCGCAATGTTGTTCAAGAATCTCGATAATTCCCACCAGATATTCTACGCAGATTTGATCGTCGTCAGATGTTGATAACCCGGCATATTGGGACTCGTATTGAGGGTTCGTGCTCAAAAAATCAGTCATAAAAATTTGCACACGGGATAGCAATAATTTTAACAGTGCTTCATGCTTTACTTCACACATGATTGATTTTAGTGCATTGAGGAACGCATCCCAATTTTGCTGTTCACCTGCCTCTTTCATCTGCTGTAATTCTTTTTCACACATAATCAGCACCCTTCACACATTCACCTTGAGGCGATAGCCCGCGCCCGTTTCGGTTAGGACATATTGTGGTCATTTTCTAACTTTAAAAGCAAACTGATGTCTGCGCGGCAAGGGCATCTAAAATATGGCTAAAATTCTTTCATTTACTTTCATTTACTAACGATTGTTGTCGTTTTATAGAATTTACTGTATAATGAGCTTAAATTTTTGACGATCAAGGGGATGGTGCAGAACGATGACCGTGCAAGAGAATGTGAACAGTGATGCCATTTTACAAACGCGTGAGCATCTCGCCTATATCGGGCGCATGATGTTTGAACGCAACCTGACCGATTCCGCAGGCGGGAATATTAGCGTGCGCGTGGGCAATTTAGTCGTGATGTCGCCCAGCCTCGCCGGACAAAAACGCCAGTGGCAGATCAATACAGAGGATGTGCTGGTCGTCGATTTTGAGCGTAACGTGCTGGTCGGTGACGGGTTAATCACCCGTGAAACGAATGTGCATCTCGCCTTGCATCAAAATTTTAGCGATTACGGCACCGCGGTGATTCACTCCCACGCCCGCAATCTGATGGTGTTTGCGGCGATGGCAAAACCGATGCCCGCCGTGCTGGAAGCCAATCGCAAATTCGGGGATACGCCCGTCGTGGAATACGCCCCTGCCCACAGCCCCAAATTAGGGGAAAATATCGTCGCGTCGATGCGTGGACGTGAACAGCGCATCGCCAAACACGCCGCCGGATCCATCGCGCCGTGGCACGGGTTGTTCCTGATGGGCAAAGACCTCGATGCGGCATTTGATGCGGTGGAACGTTTCGATACCAACGCCTATTGCATCATCATGGGGCAAAATCTCGGCGCGAGTCCGGCATTTGAAAAAGAGCAAGCCCATATGGAAGAGGTCATCGGCGGATATAGCGAAGAGTAAAATAGCTATAAGCTGTTGGCTTTTGGCAAAAAAAGCGTAACGCAGAGAGATCACAGAAAGGTCGCATATTTCACCGCCGATGTCGCGGGAATGCGTTAAACAAGCAGACTGTTAATGCGTAACATAGTCAATAATTCTCTGTGGTTCATTTATGGCGAAGTTTTTTCAAGCGTATTTTTAAGGCAAAACACGATGATAGTCACCCTCACCGCGAATACCACGATGGATCAGACCCTGTTCGTGCCGACCTTCGACAAAGGCAACACGATCCGCGCGAGCCGAACCATTCAGAGCATGGGCGGCAAACCCACCGATGCCTCGTTTATCCTCGGACGATTGGGGATGCCGAGCCTCGCGCTGGGCTTCGCGGCGGGGGTGATTGGCGCGCAGGTCACGGCGATGTTGCAGGCGCAGGGCGTGACGGTGGATTTTACGCCCGTTGATGGCGAAACGCGGATCAACACGGTCATCATCGCGGAAGACGACCATTCACACACGACGATCACCACGTCCACACTTGAAGTCACCGAAGAGCACATCGGTGCGCTCGAAATGCGTCTGCGGGAGGCGCTGACAGGTGCGAGTTGTCTGGTGATCGGTGGCACTCTGCCCCACAACGTCCCGCCGACTTTTTACGGCGCGATGATCGGCATGGCGAAAGAGGCGAACGTGCCGGTCATCTTCGACGCGGACGAACCGAACCTGAGCACGGGACTCGCCGTTGCACCGGATTTCATCAAACCCAATCGTCATGAATTGGGGCGGTTGATCGGCAGAACGGTCAACTCGCTTGAGGACGCGCTCCACGCCGGACGCGAGATTTGCGACACGCACGGCACCAGCGTCATTGCCAGCCTCGACAGGGACGGCGCACTCGCCATTTTGCCGGATCGCGCCTATCGCATCCCGCCGTTGAAGGTCGAGGTGGTCAGCGCGGCGGGCGCGGGGGATGCCATTCTCGCCGGAATTGCCGCATCCATCGAGCGCGGTCAACCCATCGAGGACGGTCTGCGCCTCGGATTTGCGACTGCCGCCGCCGTGCTTCTGCAACCCGGCACCGCCATGTGTAATCGTGAAGATGTTGAGCGGTTGTTGCCACAGGTGGAGTTGATTGCGGTTTAGGGAAATTATGGCTCGGTGGTGCGAAGACATCTAAATCCATTTGTTGCAAGTCTGTTATTTGCATTTACTGGTATCGCATACCATATTGACGAAGCAAAGATAGCCGATTGATAGCTTCCTCCTTTGGTTAGTCGGATGTCATAGTCTGGTAATCTAGGTCCCGAAGATGTCCACTCAGAAACATTACCCGATAGATTATGAATTCCTGCCCAACTCTGCCCATCCTCGAACGAAACAACGGGAGCAATCTCTCTGAATCCATCATCATAAGCTGAACTGTGTTGCAGTGAACAGTTTGCGTCACAATGGTTAGCTGGTATCTCTGTGGTATCATCCCCCCACGGAAATTGGCGATTCGTTGCTCCAGATGCGGCATACTCCCATTCCGTGACGGTTGGAAGACGACCACCACGCCATGCACAGTAAACTGCGGCTTCGTAATAGGTTATTCCAGTAACGGGTAAATCAGTGGGAATATTAGGATCGACGATGTACGATTGATATGTATTCTCGATAGAAAATGGATCACACACATCCGCCTCGATACATTCGATATAACTAATAATAGAGACTTCGTATTTATCCATGTAAAAACCATTTACAAACGTTTCTTCATGTTCAGTGAATTCATATAAATCTAAGAAAATGGAGTCAGAACAAACACTGGTGTATTCTTCAGGTTGAGTATCTCTGCATAGTTGCACTAAGGTATCAACATCAGTGCCTCGAACAAAGTCACCTGCCGGTACAAATCTCATTTCTACACCTTCTGCATCGGTCACAGAAATTGAGTCTTGTGTACTTGCATTACCCAAAAAAACAATGGTTACGATAATGGGCAACCAAATCAATGTCTTTATCTGAAATTTGAAGGGTCTCATAAATTTTGAACAACTCCGTATATACGCAATCAGGTATGCTGATGCGCTATTTTGAGGGCGGATTGACGTTCTCCTACCCTAGAAGGCGGACGATTTGCTCGGCGGATTGGGCGGGCGTTTGATCCTGATTGTAGATCGTATGCGTCGCCAGAATTGAATTCGATGGGTGGGTGACAAAATGCCGATTTAACTCCGCTGGTAGACCACTTTCGCCGTCGTCAATATCGCGCTGATTCAGAATTTCCACCGCTTCTTCGACATCGCTACAGGGTGTGATGTAGATGACATGCGGGAACGGTTCGAGCGCCTTCTGCACCTGTTGGAATAGCGCCTCCTGCTCATAGACGGAATGTCCCGCGCCAAAATCAATCACCGTGTCTTCTGGATGCAAGGTCAAAACATGCTCGACGAGCGATGCTTCAAATGGCTTCATGTACGTGAAGAAATCCAATCCGCCGGATTTGCGTAGCGATTTAGCGTGGTCTTCGTCGTAACCCACTGTTGGATAGTAATCCCAGCGAATTTCATCCAGACGAACGCGGGGCAGATTGAGCTTTTCCGCGACTAATTTTGACACGGTGGTTTTACCGGCACGCATGGGACCGATCAGGATGATACTTTGCATGGAGTCTCCCTCAACTATTGGCGCTATGTGCGACTCAGATTATGATGCTATGGTATCATTAAAGCATCAAATTTGGATTACGGTGAATTATGGTCATTCGTTCGCAAGCAATAACCGCCGACGACTTTCTCGCCTACGCAGGGCAACATCCTGAAACACGCTTTGATTTTATAGATGGGGAGTTGGTCGAAGTGGCTCCGAAACCGTTGCACGGCTGGTTACAGGTGCGCGCTATTCGCCTGCTCGGAAATTGGCTGGACGAGCATCCAATCGGGCATTTGCATAGTGAAGTGTTGCATGTGCTGGATGGCGTGAAGTTCATCCCCGATATTTCGATTAATCGCGCACTGGCAAACGACGCGTCCTATTTCACCGAACCGCCCCTGCTTGCCATCGAAATCCGCCCGGATACACAATCGCGCGAGGCACAACGCCGGAAAGCACGCCAATACATCGCGCATGGCACGCCGGTTGTGATTTTGCTCATGCCAGACGAACACATCGAAGTCTTCACCGCCGACGGGGGCGATGATCCGCGCATCTATGGCATGGACGACCTCATCGAAAATCTACCCGGCTTTGAAGGGCTTATGTTCGCCGTTAAAGATGTTCTTGCGCGTTAGATATGATCCGGTTGATCTAAAAACTATGGATAATTTACTCCACGAACTAAAAACTGCCCTTATCAAGTTCGAGAGCGTCGATCTCGGTTATCCAAAATCAGTGAATTATGTTTCAGTTAATGCCACAAAAAAAATTGCCGAAATCGAGCTATCATTGCCGGACAGTTTAGCCTCATTCTATAGCCACATTGATGAAATTTCTCTGCCGGATGTTTATGTCGGCTACTTTGTAATGACCGTAAAAAACGTCTCACAGTTTTCAAAAGAGGGACGCATTCCGACAGGTATTCAACGTGAAGATCATCGTGAGCCGATCATCGCTTTTGGATCAACGGGCGGCGGGGATATTTTTGCAGTACCCCAGAAAACGGGCGAACCGGTCTACTTTTTACCGTCTTACGGGGTTACAGGTGCGACCTTTCGTGCCGACATCAATCCCGTATACATCGTTGCCGACAATCTCGACACATTCCTCAAGAAGATCGTGTTAGATATTCAAGCTCTGATGGAACGCAAACCAGATTGGCAATATTTGACCGATGTTCAGAGGAACGCTGATAAATAGCCCCTTCTCCGCGCCTTTGTGCCTCTGAGCCTCCGCGTTATGCTTTTCCATCCAGTGTTCACCCGAAGCGCGATAATTTTAGCCAATCAAGCTCTAGTTTGCTCGTGCCTGTCAGCGCCAGATCAGCCAGCACTTCGCCCATCACTGACGCGAATTTATAGCCATGACCGGAATAGCCCGCGCCGAAAACCACCTGCGGAAATTGCGGGTGCACGTCCACGATGAAATGCTCATCGGGCGTGTTGGTGAAGATGCACGTTTTGAGCGCCATCGTCGCCCCGCTCCCCTGCGGAAAATATTTTGTGGCGAAATCGCGGAGTAGGGCTTCGTCTTCTGCGTCCGGCTCACGGTTCATTGTGTCCGGGTTGATGTCTTGCTCACGGTGGTGCATCCGCCCGAATTTGAAGCCCGGCACGCCATGCACCGGAAAACCATAAAACACCCCTTCCGGCACATCCATAATCCACACGGGCAACGCGCCCATTGCGAAAAGTTCCGGCTTTTGGGGCTGTAACCACGCGAGGACCTGACGCTCCGGCACCATCAAATTCGGCGCAATCCTCATGCCTGCCAGCAATTGACTCGCCCATGCCCCGGCGCTGACCACCAATTTATCAGCGGAGTAAGTCTCCTTGTCGGTCTCCACGCGCACGCCGTCGCCATCTGCCCACCATTTTTGCACCGCTTCCCGCGCCTGCACCGTCGCGCCGTGTTGTTGCGCCAAGGTCACATGCGCCACAATCGCCCGCTCGGACATGACAAATCCAGCGTCCGGTTGATGCACCGCCTTATAGCCCGCTGGCACGTTCACCGCCGGAAAACGACTCATGAGCGCATTGGCTTCGAGGACTTCATAGGGCAGATCGTATTCATCGCAAGAAAATTTCGCTCGCTGGAAATGTGCGCCGTCTTCATCAGCGGAAATATCCAGCCCGCCTGTGACATACAGCAATTGCTCGCCGAACGCCGTTTCGGTTTCGCGCCACAATTCATACGCTCGCCGGAGCAAGGGGATGTAGGCTGGATGTTCGGCATACGCCATGCGAATGATGCGCGTGACCCCGTGCGATGATCCCATCGAGTGCGGAATGTCGAAGCGTTCCAAGCCGAGCACGCGATAGCCCTGCTTCGCCAGTTGATAGACCGTCGCGCTCCCCATCCCGCCCACGCCAATTACGATTACGTCAAAATGTGTGCTCATGATGTTGTTATCCGTTCGCTTGTGTATGAAATCTCAATTATAGTCCATCGTGCGATAGGCTTATAATCTAGAAGACATTTATTAACGTTACGGACAGTATGATTATGACTAACGCATTATTTCGAATAGGATTTGCTAACCTGACAGAACGTAGCCCGTTTGCGGTTGCGGTGCGCGAAGGATTGGAGGAAGCCGTCGCAAAACGTGACAATATTGAGCTTATTCTGCGCGATAATGACCTGAACGATGATCGTGCAAACGCGAATGCAGAGGAATTTGCAGAACGCAACGCCGATCTAGCGATTTTCTACCACATCAACGAACGCATCGGGATGAAATTGCGCTCCACCATGATCCGCTTCCCCGTGCTGACCATCGACATTCCCTTCCCCATGTGTCCGCACTTTGGCGTGAATAATCAACAATCCGGCGAGATTCTGGGTGATTCGCTCGTGCAGTGGATTCAGCGTTTTTGGGATGGTAAAGTGGACAAGGTGTTGGCGTTAGTCGACGCGCGTGTGCTACAAAGTGTGCGGGATCGTACGGAACATTCAGTCAAGATACTCAATAAGGCACTGGGTTTGTCCAATGATGCGGTATTTATTCTGGATTGTGGCAACGATCAAGAAACGACGATTAAGAATAGCCTGCCTGTGTTGAAATCATGGGCGCAGTATGATCGGATTGGCGTGGTCGCCTTTAATGCGGATTCGACCTTCGGCATTATAGAAGCGGGCGCGCAACTCGGCACACTTGATAAATTTGCAGTCGTCGGTCATGTCGCGGATGCCAACTTACTCGCGGAGATTCAGAAGCCGGATACGCGGGTGATCGCCACCTCCTATTATGATCCGGCGAATTACGGCGAACAATTGATGCGCCTTGTGGATGATTTCCGTAGTGGAACGCGCCTACCCAACCGCACGCTGGTTGATCTGGAATTACACAAAGCGCCTGTGTTTGGATGAGGGTTTTGTAGACTCAAAAAGAGCCGCACACAGTGTACGGCTCTTCGATCAATCAACTTGACTTAAGCGGATTGCGTTTAGCTATTGGCAGGTGCTTCGCCAAAACCGGCTTCGTCTTCGGTTGCCGGAGCATCGTCTTGCGCCCCGCCATGACCACGTCCACCGCGTCCGCCACGTCTGTCATCACGGGGACCAACGTTCCCATTATTGCCGTGGGAGCCATCAGGACGAACGCCGCGCTGTGGTCGCGGGTTGGTCAGAAGATCGGTCACACGGGCTTCAACATCTGCAAGTTCAGCTTCCAAGTTTTCGGTGATATGGGCGACGATCAACGCTTGAATTTCATCTACATCTCCACCGAGGCTTTCGATGACGGATGTCCATGTTGCGCCGTCTTCCTGTAGGGCGCTACGCAGATCGGCTTCTTCTACGCCCAGCGTTTCAGTGACGATGTCGAAGATTGCGCCGCCGCGTCCACCGCGCTGACGGTCTGGACGGGTTGTGGATTCTTCGGTGGCTTCAGGTGTAGCTTCCGGTGTGGTGTCGTCCTGTGCAAATACACCGACGACTGCGAATAAACTGACGATCAAGACCATGAGTACTGCGATTGTACGTTTCATTTTTTTGTAACACTCCATTTGTTTGAATTCGATGCTGAGATCATCGCAGGGTGGCGTGTAGACCCTGTTTAGAAGTTGTAAACTGTGTGTAAAGCGGTTTTTGTTGAAACGTGTTCAATGCCAACTACGTAAAATTCCAGACGAATGTACGGGAAGAAAGATGAGAAAATCCATGACATTCGTCCCAAAATGGACATTCTTGAAACAAATTACTTGACAAACTTTGTCAATATCGCTAATCTAATATTAAATGTTGAGAGCGGTTTCAAGGATGATTGTGATTAATCACCAAAAACCGACTCAAAAATTGGATGAATGTGTGCGCTTTCGCCCTAAAAAAGTATTTTACTGAGAGCGCTCTCAAAATATTGCACAGATTGCCTTAATAAAAAGCGATTATTTAATGATGAAGCGGTTGACTTTAGAAGAAATTGCGAAAATAGCGGGGGTCTCGCGGGCAACAGTCTCGCGGGTCGTTAATGACCACCCCAACATTCGCCTTGAAGTCCGCCAGCGCGTGCAAGATGTGATCGACAAGACCGGTTACGAACCCAATCGTGCCGCCAGATCACTCGCTTCTAATCGCTCTAACATCATCGGCTTATTCAAACCGCTGGTGGGGTTATCTGATCTGTTTATCGACCCCTACTACCCCAAGCTCATGAACGGTATCTCGCGTGAATGTAATGATTTAGATTACGTTCTGACCCTGTTCATTTTTGAAAATCGCAAAGAAGAAAAAGCGAAGTTCAACCGTATTATTAACAGTGGGTTGATTGACGGTCTCATCATTACAGCCTCCGCGATTGATGATCCTTTTGTGCCGGTGCTCAAACAACGCAACATTCCATTTGTCATGGTCGGGCGCGCACCACAGGATGCCAATGTGAGTTTTGTTGATGCTGAAAACATCGCCGGCGGGTATATGGCGGCGAGCCACCTCATCCGTACAGGCTATAAACGTATTGCCTGCATCGCGCCGGAATTATCAACTGGCGTTGGTGAAGATCGACTTAAAGGCTTCCTGAATGCTTTTAAGGAACGCCAGATTGAAGTCGATAAATCACTGATTGTTGAGGGTGATTTTACCTTTGCGGGCGGCGCAAAAATGATGCGTCAACTGTTACCCCTAAAACCAGATGCAGTTTTCGCCGGATCAGACGCAATGGCACTCGGCGCGATGCAAGCCATTCAAGAATCTGGATTGCGTGTCCCTGAAGATGTTGCCGTCGTTGGCTTTGACGATTTCCCTTCTGCGAGTAATTCCTCGCCTATGCTAACGACCATCCGGCAACCTGTCGAACAGACGGGAAGCATTGCGGTCAGAACCCTCATTGACATCATAGACACAGGTTCATCCATACCGCGCAACACTATTTTGCCAGTTGAATTGGTTATTCGTGGGAGCTGTGGAGCACTGCGATAACCTTTTTTCTGAGAGAGCTTTGGATGCGATCAATTTCTCGTGCACGAATTGAGAGCGCTCTCAAAAAACCATGAATGTGCACTGTAATTTCGGGTATTAGACGGCATGGAGGTGCTATTGGCGAAAGTATGAAAGATGTCAGTTCCATTCAGCATTACACTGTCGGTTTAGACCATGCAGTTCCTAATAAAACTGCGACTATTATTTTATTTAGAGGAGAACAATATGCGTAACAGAGTTTTTGCTTTATTGATGGTTAGCGCCATGCTGGTGCTCTCGTTGTCCGTAGTACAAGCGCAAGACCGCGTCCAGATTCGCTGGTATGTTGGTCTGGGTGCCGGTACAGATGGTCCGGTTATTGAGGCAGAAGAAGCCTTCGTTGCAGAGTTCAACGAATCCCAGGATTCAATCGAACTGATCCTTGAAGTTGTGGACAACACACAGGCTTATGACGTACTGAACACCCAGATCGCCGCTGGCAACGCCCCGGACATCGTTGGTCCGATGGGTATCCGTGGTCGTGCATCCTTCCCCGGTGTCTGGCTTGATCTTGACCCGCTGATTGAATCTACAGGTTATGATCTGTCTGCATTTGACTCAGAACTGGTTGATTTCTACCGCGTTGAAGGCGAAGGTCAACTTGGTTTGCCGTTCGCCGTATTCCCCTACTTCATCATGTACAACAAAGCCCTGTTTGACGAAGCCGGTGCACCGTACCCGCCCGCCAACTACGGCGATCCCTACATTGACTGGAACGGCGAAGAACGTGAATGGAACACCGAAACCCTGCGCGATCTGGCGATGTATTTGACCGTTGATACCAATGGTAACGATGCAACCATGGATGAATTCGATCCAGAAAATATCGTTCAATTCGGTTACGGCACAGGCTACACCGACATGCGCGGTGAACTGACCCTCTTCGGTTCCGGCAACTTCGTTGATGCAGACGGCGCGGCACAAATTCCAGAAGTCTGGAGCGAAGGCGCACAGTGGATCCACGACGCGATGTGGGTTGACTACTTCTACCCCAATGGCGTGTACCGTAGCAGTGATGTTCTCGGTGGCGCAAGCGGTAACTGGTTCGACAGTGGCAACCTCGCCATGCACGCAATCCACACATGGTACCTCGGCTGGGGTACAGGCAATCTTGATGCGGCAGGTGTTGCATGGGATATCGCCCCGGTACCTTCACACAATGGTGTAACCACCGCTAAATTGCACGCAGATACCTTCGGTATTATGGCGAGCACCGACAATCCTGAAGCGGCTTTCGAAGTTTTGAGCTACTTCCTCGGCGACAATGCGGAAACATTGGTTCAACTGTACGGTGGTCTACCGGCACGTATCAGCCTGCAAGAAGGTTTCTTTGATCGCCTTGCGGAAAACATCGGTCAAGGCGACGCTGGCATCAACTGGGATGTCGCAGTGCAATCCCTCGGATACCCGGACAATCCTAACCACGAAGAAGGTATGCCTAGCTTCCTCGAATCAACCGATCGTTACTCCGAAACCTGGAACTTGATTATCCAGAACGGTGACGCTGATGTTGCTGGCGAGTTGGAAGTTCTTCGTGCAGACCTGCAATCCATCTTTGATGCGGCTGACTAGGTAATTTAGTCATTCTGTAAAACGCACAGGCAGACCGGTACTTACCCGCCGGTCTGCCCTATACCAAACAATGTGCTTCTACCTGGCTACCACGCTAACGGAGAGGCACATTGTTGCAAGTAACGATACGATATAAGCGAGGTCACTTAAATGGACTTTATGGCAGAAATGAAGGTCGGCGAAAGAGGGCGCTTTAGCCTCAGACGTTTGACCCATATGTCACCAATGGAGAAACGCGAAGCAAGATGGGGACTGCTGTTTATCAGTCCGTGGTTAATAGGTTTCCTTGCCTTTTATTTATTCCCGATGATTATTTCCTTTGTTTTTTCCCTGCTAGATTTTACGCTTTCTTCACCGGATGAAGCGACCTTTATCGGATTAGATAACTGGAAGCGGATGCTCTTTGATGATCCTAACACATGGATCACGCTCGGTGTAACGTTTAAGTTCGCACTGATTTCCCTACCCATCGGGATGGTGATGGCATTTATGCTGGCGGTCTTGCTCAATTCTGAACATTTGATGGGCAAGAACATCCTGCGAACGCTTTTTTATGCGCCGACGATGGTACCGCTGATTGCCGCCATTATTATCTGGCAACAGGTACTTAACGCGCAGACGGGCTGGGTCAACCGGGGGCTGGATGCAATCGGCATTAACGCACTGGGGGCGAGCGGTTTACGCTGGTTCGATAACCCCAGTTTGATTTATATCTCCTACACATTTATTGGCATCTGGGGGATTGGTAACGCCATTTTGATTAACCTTTCGGCGTTACAGGGTGTGCCAACAGAACTATATGAGTCTGCCAGAATTGACGGCGCAGGCTGGACACGACGACTGCTCAATATTACATTACCGCTGGTTTCGCCCGTTATTTTTTATAACCTCGTCTTGAGCACCGTGGGCTTGCTTCAATATTTCATCGTCCCCTGGGTGTTGAATAACGGTAGTGGCTATCCTGAAGGCACAACCCGTTTCTATATGGTTCATTTTTACAAGCAAGCGTTTAACTTCCAGAATATGGGTTACGGCGCGGCACTGGCGTGGTTGATGTTTATCGTCGGTCTCATCATCACCGCCGGATTATTCGGTACTGCCCGCTACTGGGTCTATTATTCCGGGGAGCGTGAATAATGGCAACAACAGCCTCATTAAAACAACCAGAAACCAAAATAGACAAAAAATCGTTGGATTGGCGCATCGCTAAACGTCGGCGTGATTTACTCAATCGCAGTGCGCTTACCTTGTTAGCGGTGATTTTGCTTTCCATATATTTAATGCCGATGGCTTATGGGATAGTTACATCACTTAAATCGAAAGCACAGGTCGGCGATTCTACCGCACCACTTCTGCCGATGGAAACCGTGCTATTTGAGTACGAAGGGCAACAGCTCGGCGTGTATACTCTGTCATTGGAAGATGGCGATAGAGAACTCGCGTTATTAAGACCAAGCCGCAATTCCAGCGTATTTCTTGATCCCAATAACCTTGAAGCTGGAGAAATTACATGGGAAGGCAATTGGCGACAATTAGAACCTGTGCGTGAATTTGCAGTCCAATGGGACAACTATTCACGGGCATGGAACACGATTGATTTCGCCCGTTTGCTCGGCAACACCCTGACCTATGCTATCGTCACGATGGTCGGCACACTGGTCGCGTCTTCATTAACAGCGTATGGGTTCGCCCGTTTCCGCTTCCCCGGCAGGAACATCCTGTTTATGATCTTAATTTCGACGATCATTTTGCCGCCTGCGGTCACGTTAGTACCAACGTATGCTTTCTTCGTGACGGTGCTGGACTGGGGTGGAACGTGGTGGCCATTGATCGTGCCGCAGATGTTCGGCAATGCGTATAACGTCTTCCTTCTGCGCCAATATTTCCTGACTATCCCGCGTGAAATGGAAGAAGCGGCTTATATCGACGGGGCGGGTCCATTCCGCACCTTCATTTCAGTGATTTTGCCACAGGCAGGTCCGGCACTGACAGCCGTCGCGTTGTTCCATTTCTTCTTCGCATGGAATGACTTCTTCGGTCCGTTGATTTATCTGGCGGGTAGTCGCGATCAAAACCCGATCACCGTTGGCTTGACCGAATTTAACGGTATTTATAGCGTAGAGCCGAATCTTATTCTGGCGGCGGCGATTATCTCGATGATACTTCCGCTGGCGATTTTCTTTATGGCACAGCGCGTTTTCATTCAAGGTATCGTCATCACTGGCGTGGATAAATAAGCCAGCGCAGGCACAAAACAGAAACATGGTTGGGCGTTCGCTAATCGAGCGCCCAATATTTTCAACTTAACATGAACCTTCAAAACAGACTATGACCTTTTATGCGGTTACAACGCCGGGCAATCCACTATCCAACCCAAAGGACTTTTTATCTCATGGTAAGCTGAAAAAGCCCTTTTCGCTATAGATACCGTCTGCAATGATACAGGCAACGGTATGAATCGCTATATCAGCAGGAGCAATTATGCAGGCTCAAACGAAACTCAATCATAAGGAAGTCGCTCGATCATTTGATGATCGTGTCGAAAGTCTTCTCGAAAGTATGTCTCTGGCAGAAAAAATCGGTCAGATGACACAGGTCGAGAAGAATAGCATCACCCCACAGGACGTGACCGATTATGCGATTGGCTCAATTTTGAGCGGTGGCGGCGGTAATCCTGACCCGAACACCCCCGCCAACTGGCGCAAGATGGTCATGGAATTTCAGGAAGCGGCGCTTAAAAGTCGTCTCGCCATCCCGCTTATTTATGGGTCGGACGCGGTGCATGGACACAGCAACGTCAAGGATACGGTTATCTTCCCGCATAATGTCAGCCTCGGCGCAACCCATGACCCGGATTTAGTGACACGTGTGGCGCAAATTACCGCTAAAGAATTGCTGGCGACGAGCGTCCATTGGGATTTCGCGCCGGCGGTTTCTGTTCCGCAGGATATTCGCTGGGGACGCGCATACGAAGGCTTTAGTGAAGACACAGAAGTTGTCCGCAAGATGGGCGTTGCTTATATGCAGGGCTTGCAGGACAGCGAACACCGTGTCCTCGCGTCGATTAAGCATTTCGTGGCGGATGGTGGCACAAAATGGGGAACAACCAAAACTTACGAATGGATCACCGGCAACTGGCAAGCCGCGAACGATGGCTTTAGCATCGATCAGGGCGACGCACAGATGGATGAAGACACGCTCCGGCGGGTGCATTTACAGCCGTATGTTGATGCCATTGAAGCGGGTGCGCTCAATATTATGACCTCATTTTCTAGCTGGAATGGCGACAAAATGCACGGGCATAAATATCTGGTGACGGATGTGCTGAAGGGCGAATATGGCTTTGAAGGCTTCATCGTTTCCGATTGGATGGCGATTAATCAGCTGGATAGCGATTTTTACACCTGTGTCGTGTCGTCCATCAATGCGGGCGTGGATATGAACATGGTGCCGTATGACTTCCGCCAATTTATCGACACGTTGACGAAAGCGGCTGAAAGTGGCGATGTGACGATGGAACGGATTGATGATGCCGTCCGGCGCATTCTACGTGTGAAATTCTGGATGGGCGTGTTTGATGATCCTTACGGCGACGAATCGCTATTGCAAGAAGTCGGTTCTGAGGCGCACCGTGCCGTGGCGCGTGAAGCCGTACAGAAATCACTCGTTCTGCTCAAAAATGAAAATAATGCCCTGCCCATCTCCAAAGAAACGTCGACCATCCTGCTTGCGGGAAGTGGCGCAGATAACATCGGGATGCAATGTGGCGGTTGGACAATCGAATGGCAAGGTGGCACAGGGAGCATCACGTCGGGAACGAGTGTGCTCACTTCATTGAATAGCGATCTGCCCGATAGCGCCATCATCTACAGCGAAACCGCCGATTTTGACATCAAGGCGCAGGTCGGGATTGTCGTCGTCGGTGAAAATGCCTATGCAGAAGGCTTCGGCGACAATGGCAATCTGGTTCTCTCGCCGGAAGACATCAGCGCGATTGAGAAGATGCGACCCCAATGTAATAAGCTGGTGGTCGTGTTGTTCTCAGGTCGTCCCATCGTGATTACCGATCAACTTGAGATTGCCGACGCATTTGTTGCGGCATGGTTGCCCGGCACAGAAGCATCCGGCATCACCGATGTGTTGTTCGGCGATGCACCATTTACCGGCAAACTGGCACACACATGGCCCCGCACCCTCGATCAACTGCCGTTAAGCCGTCTTAAATCCCACGACCAATCACCCCTGTTTCCATTCGGCTATGGTCTGGAATAATCACCTGAAACAGTGTCAACAATTAGGGCGCAATTCATGCAGATTAAAAATGACTCACATAACAAAAGCTGACAGATCGGGCGACCTGACAGGTCGCCCCTACAATGGTTTTTGTTAGTAAAACATAATTGCGTCCCTTATGTATTTATAAATAGATAAGCGAGAATTATTCATGAAACGTTACCATTTTTTCTTGACTGTGGTGCTGAATGTGGCATTGCTATTGCTGATTAGCGTCGGCTTAAGCGCACAGGATGACCCCGATGTGCTCCCATATCTCAACCCGGATTTATCCGTCGAGGAACGGGTCGAGGATTTACTGAGCCGGATGTCCCTCGAAGAGAAAATCGGGCAGATGACGCTGATCGAGAAGAACAGCATCACGCCGGAGCAACTCACCGAATATTTTGTCGGCGCGATCCTCAGCGGTGGTGGTGGCTATCCCCGCCCGAACACGGCTGAATCGTGGTATGAAATGGTCAGCGGATTTCAAGATGCGGCGCTGGCGACTCCCTTACAAATCCCGATGCTTTATGGCGTGGATGCCGTTCACGGACATAACAACGTCCGTAATGCCGTGATCTTCCCGCACAATGTCGGCTTAGGCGCGACCCGTAACCCGGAACTGGTCGAACAAATCGGGCGCATCACCGCGCTTGAGATGATCGGCACCGGCATTTATTGGGATTATGCGCCGGTGCTGGCTGTCCCGCAGGATATTCGCTGGGGACGCACTTATGAAGGTTATGGCGAACAAACTGATCTCGTCACCGAATTGGCGATGGCGTTCATGCGCGGTCTACAGGGCGATGATCTGGCTGACCCGCATAATGCGCTGGCAACACCCAAGCATTTCGTCGGTGATGGTGGTGCGGTCTGGGGAACGTCCCCGTTCGGCAGTTCCAACATTGATCGCGGTGTGACAGATGTTGACGAAGAAACCTTACGTGCCATCCACCTGCCCCCCTATCTGGATGCGATTGAAAACGGTGCGCGTAGCATCATGATCTCGTATTCAAGCTGGGGAGGGTTGAACATGCACGCGCAGGACTATCTGATTCAAGATGTGCTTCGCGGAGAACTGGGCTTTGATGGCTTTATCGTCTCCGACTGGGAAGCGATCAACGTGATTTCACCCGATTACTATACATCGGTGGTGGTCTCGACCAATGCGGGCATTGATATGAATATGGTGCCGTATGATTACGAGACGTTTATCTCCGCGCTGACGGAAGCCGTCGAGAATGGCGATGTCACGATGGAGCGCATTGACGAAGCCGTGAGCAACATTCTACGCGTGAAATTTGAAATCGGCTTATTTGAACATCCTTACGGCGATGAAGCCTTACTCGAAACTATCGGCTCTGATGAACACCGTGCAGTTGCCCGTGAAGCCGTCGCGCAATCGCTCGTTTTGCTCAAAAATGAAGAGGCTACCCTGCCCATTTCATCCGACGCGGGCATGATCTTCATCGCTGGCGAAGGCGCGGACGACATCGGCATTCAAAACGGTGGGTGGACAATCGAATGGCAAGGCACAACCGGCACGAATTCCACCGCAGGCACGACCATCGTTGAAGCGTTTGAAGATGCAGTCGATGGCGATACTCGCGTTGTGTATAACCGCGCCGGACGCTTCGATGTGGTGACGGACGACGACGGTAATCCGATCATCGCGGATGTTGGCGTGGTGGTAATCGGTGAACGCCCGTATGCGGAGTGGTTCGGCGATGATCTTCTGCTGAACATCCCGCGGGTTGATAACACGATGCTGGAACGGGTCGCGGCGCAGAGTGAACGTCTGGTCGTGATCGTGCTTTCGGGTCGTCCGATTGTGATTACCGATCAACTGTTACAGGCGGATGCGGTAGTGGCGGCATGGTTACCCGGTACAGAAGGCGCGGGCATCACCGATGTGCTGTTTGGTGATCGTGATTTCACCGGAACCCTGTCGTATACATGGTTGCGCGGGGTGGATCAATTGCCGTTCGACTTTGCGAATTTGCCAGAAACCGACTGTGAAGCACCGCTGTTCCCCTACGGCTATGGCTTGACTTACGAAAATTCTGAATCGCCCTATCTTGATCTGGCAATTGAATGTGCGCCGGACGAAGAAGAAGCGGCGGTCATCCCTGAAGATAGTGATTTCATCGCGCCTGTGGGGACATTTGGCGAAAATTATTACGCGCCCGTTCCCGTCAGCATCACACTCGATGGTGAATTTGAAGATTGGGCGGGCGTGCCGACTGTGACATTGCCCCAGAGCAACGATCCGGCTTCGGGTGCGCCTTCGGTGACATTCGCGGCGGCTTCCGATGGCGAATTCTTGTACCTGTGGGGTGATGTGGTCGATAGTAATATCATCAGTGGTGAGCATGGCGCGGATTACTGGAATGAAGATTCCGTCGAGTTTTACGTCAACGGGACGGGCAACCCTGACCTGACGAGCTATCAGGAGGGTGTGGCGCAGATCACCATTCCCCCGCTGAATGCTGGTATGCCGATGGAAGACGCGATCATCGGCGGTGTGCAGGGCGAAACCGCAGAAGCCCAGATCATCACCGTTTTGACCGACACGGGCTATGCCGTTGAGGTGGCGATCCCGCTGGAAAACGCGGTCTGGTCGATTGATTCCGCCTCCGAAGACCCGATAGGCTTTCAAGTCCATCTGAATATTGCCTCGTCGGGCGGGCGTGATAGCAAGCTCATCTGGTCTTTGTGGGATACTGCCGATCAGTCGTATCAAAATCCGAGCCTGTTTGGTGAGCTGTATTTCTACCCTGTCGGCGACGAAGCCAGCACAGAAGAAGAAGCCAGCACGGAAACTACAACAGAAGCTACGGAAGAAGAAGTCAGCACAGACGAAACCGACGACATCACATGGGACTCCCGTGAATGGACGCTGGTGTGGTCTGATGAATTTGATGCGCCAGCCGGAACGCCGATCAACGACGAGTTCTGGACGTGCGAAGAAGGCGGTCATGGCTGGGGCAATGGTGAATTGCAATACTACAATCAAAGCCTCGACAATGTGTCTCAGGACGGGGAAGGCAATCTCTCAATTGTCGCCCGCGAAGAAAATCCAGAAGACTACACGTGCCATTATGGCACCTGCACGCATACCTCTGCACGGTGCATCACCGAAGGCAAAGTGGAGTTCACGTATGGGCGCGTTGAGGCACGGATTCAAGTGCCGTTCGGTCAGGGTATCTGGCCCGCGTTCTGGATGTTGGGCGCGAACTTTAGGCGAGCAGGTTGGCCGAGTGCGGGCGAGATTGACATTATGGAGCACATCGGGCGCGAACCTTATGCGGTTTATGGCACGGTGCACGGTCCGTTGTATTCCGGCGGGAATGGGATTGGCGATGGGACAACCCTTGCCGAACCTGTGACCGACGATTTTCACGTTTTTGCGGTGGATTGGGACGAAAACGAACTGCGCTGGTATGTGGATGGTGAGCTATATTTCACGCTGACCGCGGACGATTTGCCTGCGAACCGCACATGGGTTTTCGATCATGATTTCTTCATGCTCCTGAATGTGGCGGTTGGTGGGGGCTGGCCCGGTTATCCCGATGACACAACCGAGTTCCCGCAAACCATGCTGGTTGATTATGTGCGGGTGTATGAATTGGCGGAGTAAAATATTTGAGTGCAAAACGGTGGGCGACCTAGCAGGTCTCCCCTACACAGCATAATAATGATTAAGACCCGACTGACAAAGCGGGTCTTTTTTGTTGGCATTATTCAATCGGTGGATTGGTGGCGTGCATGTGATCCACAGATTGTTTGACCAATTCGCGCAGGACATCCTGATCGATGTCGGCGAGTTTGTTGATATAGAGGCAGGATTTACCGGTTTTGTACTTGCCGAGTTTGCTCATGAGGTCGTCATAGTGTTCAAAGCCCGCCATGATGTAGAGCGTCAGGTTTTGTTTGCGGGGGGAAAATCCGGAGACCATCCATTCGCCGGTGCGTCCGCTGGCATATTGATAGGTGTATGTGCCGAAGCCGATGATGGTATCGCCCCACATTTTGGCAGGTTCTCCGGTGACTTCCTGCATGAGTTCGAGAATGGCGAAGGCATCTTCCCGTTTGCGCTCGTGTTCGATCTGGTTGAGGAATTCACGCGGGTCTTTTTCGGTCAGTTGGGTTTTGAGTTCAGCCATTGGTGGATGTCCTTTCGTGATTTAGTGAACAGTTATCAGTAGACAGTTATCAGTGAACAGTTTTTAGTGATTAGTTTAAGCGTCATGGACTGCCTGCGCGTAATTGATGAGCAGAATTAACCATGTATTATAGCACGGATGTTCGATTTATGCGGTTAGGATCGGGTTTTATTTTGGATTTGCTAATTCTTAAAGGAAAGGGGTGAGCACGGAGAGCGGAGGCGGATTTTAGGAGAATGTATAATTGTCCGAATGAGGCAGAAAATTATGCCAATGATCGGATTTATGCTTCAACAATCGTATTATTGTCGGCATCAAATGTCCGTCCACCCATTGCATTAATGTAAATCAAATCGCCTTGCGCAGTCTTGCAAATATAAAGTCTGGTGGTATCAAAAGGATGGGTGTTTAAGAGGTCATGTTCAGATACGGACTCATAGCGTGGGGCAATCCGACGGATCAATTCCACAAATTCCTGATCCGTGCCGATGCGAAAATCCGCGCCTTTCCATGCCGTCCAGCCTGAAAAATAATCCACATGCGTAAACTCTAGCCCCTTTGCTTGATGAGTAACGCCACGATTGATTAGATCAATTGTCAGTAGTCCATGCCCTTTAGCAAGATGGGTAACGGAACATCCCCATGAATCGGGATCGGGTAATTCAAGTATATTTCCAGTTTCACCTGTCATCGAAACTCTTCTGGTATATTCTGCAATTGTGCGTCTAAATCCCAATCGTCGGGCTTGGATTTTGGGTGAAACCATATCGCGCCATTATCTAGCCATCCTTTTCGCCGATTTCGGATTATTTCTAGACTTTGATCTTCATAACCCGCTTCTGATCCACAACATTCGCAAACACTCCAAGATGGAACATCGCGCTCATCTCTAGGTGGAACAAGTTGATCCAGACCGCACACGCGGCAATGGGTATTTTGCATACTCATCCACCCAAAAATGCGGTGATCCACTGGGCGATTGCGGGCGAGTCTATGGGTGTGGAGAGGGTCGCCAGTGCTTGATCGACGGTTTCGCGTCCGATGCGTTCGATGCGTGAGCACATCAGCGCCTCGGCATATTGTGGCGTAAATTCGGGATGGGCTTGAATGCCGAGGAAGTGCTCGCCGACGACGATCATGCTATTGGGGCAATGGGCGTTACTGCCTATGACGCGTGCATCCGGCGGGAGGGTTTCCACCTGATCTTGATGGCTGAGGAGCAGGTTATAGGCGGGCATGGCGGGTTGCATCCATGCTTGTGGCTGGTTGATCTCAACGGACTTTACGCCGATGCCCCACCCGCGTCCGGTTTTTTTGACTTCCCCGCCGAGCGCATGGGCGATCATCTGATGCCCGAAGCAGATGCCGACAAATTTCTGTTGATTGGCGTAAAGGTCACGGACGAAGGCGCTCAGGTCATGTATCCACGCGACATCATCATAGACAGATTGGCGCGATCCGGTGCTGATGTAACCCTCGCATTCGCGGACATTTGCGGGGAATTGCCCTTGCGTCACGTCATAGACGACGAGTTCGATGTCGGGCATGGCGGGGGTCAGCAGATTGGCGAAGAGATCGGGATAATCGCCGACGAGCGGTTGGAATTCCGCGTTCACATGGTCACATTGTAGCAATCCGATTCGCATGGGCTGACTCCTATAGCAAGCAGTAAAGATTAAAAGCGTCATTACCCCTCACCCTAAATCCCTCTCCCACAAGGGGCGAGGGACTTTATTTCCTGTCTAATTAGGTACAGGATGAGGGTGACAATATTAACAAGTACAAACAAATTCATCTACAATACACACACATAACGCACATACGCGGATGAGCACGTTGGCTCATCCCTACAATTTAACCCGTTTATTTTCTTAAATTTCATACAGATCGCGCCGTACATCGTCTATGATCTTGCGACTCGACCTTAAATTTTCACGCGCAGATGGAAGGATTTGGGGCGGGTGAGGCTTTCGTAGCCGATCATTGACAGGGTACAGCCACGCCCCGAATCTTTCACGCCTGTCCAAGCCAGCGCGGGATCGAGATAATCGCAACGGTTCATGTACCACGTCCCCGTGTTGACCTGATTGCCGATCTTCAGCGCCGCGTCGACATCCTGCGTCCAGATAGAGGCGGTGAGTCCGAATTTGCTGTCGTTCATGAGGGCGATGGCTTCTTCATCGCTGGCGACGGGCATGATACCGACCACCGGACCGAAACTCTCCTCGATCATGATGTCCATTGTGTGATCGACATTCACCAGAATTTGCGGAGCCATATAGGGCGTGTTGGCTTCATTGCGCGGGAAATGTGCCGGATCAATGAGGGTTTTCGCGCCGTGCTGGACGGCTGAGTCGATCTGGCGGCGCACAAATTCGGCGGCGCTGGTGCGTACCATCGGACCGAGTGTGGTATCTGCATCCAGCGGGTTGCCGAGCACGTAGGATTTAGTTAGCGCGACTGCCCCATCCACAAACGCATCATACACATCACGATGGACATAGATGCGCTCGATACCACAGCAAGATTGCCCCGAATTGAAGAACGCGCCGTCAATCACATTTTCGATGGCGTGCTCCAAATTGACATCTGCGCGGACATAGGCGGGGTCTTTGCCACCCAACTCCATGCCGGTGGCGATGAAGCGTGCTCCGGCGGCGTGTTGCACGGCATGACCGCCCGCGACTGACCCGGTGAAGGCGACAAAATCCACGCGAGAATCAGCGATGACGTTTGCCACATCGTCGTGAGTCATGTGGATGAACTGGCAGACTCCGTCCGGCAGTCCCGCCGATTTGAAGGCTTCTACCATGCGTTCGGCGACCAGTGGGGTCTGGTTGGAATGTTTGATGATGACCGTGTTGCCCGCCATGATCGCCGGAATCACTGAATTGACGGCGGTCAGGTAGGGGTAATTCCAGGGCGGGAGGACGAGCACCGTGCCGAGGGCTTCGCGTTTGATGAAGCGGACGAAACCATCTTTGGGCGGGGCTTGCACGTCACGCAGGGCTTCTCCGGCGATGTCGATCATATAGCGGGCGCGTTCCTGAAAGCCGCCTTTGATCTCAAAGGGTGTGTAGCGCACCGGACGACCCATCTGCCATGTGAGTTCCAGCGCGAGTTCATCGGCTTTTTCGACGAGGGCATCCACCATGCGCGTACAAATGGCGGTGCGTTCTTCGAGTGAGGTGTGCTTCCAAACGGATTGTGCCTCCACTGCGCGGTGCAGGGTCGCGTCGATTTCCTGTGCGGTGGCGAGTGGGCGGGTGATGTATACCGATCCGTCAATCGGGCTGATTGTTTCTTGCAGTGTGCTCATGTGTGCATCCGTTTCGGTTAAGATAAACACCGCCGATGGTATATCCAAATCCATAGGCGAGAAAGTGATAAATCCCCTCCCCCCAACCCCCTCCCCGCTTCGCAATGAGGGGGAGGTTTTCAGGAGTAGATTTTGATTATTTAGCGAATTTGTGCCGCATCCGGTTGAAAACCGAATGCTACAAAAAAATCCTATAAACCCAATAAATGGGTTGTTTTCTGAGTCCATTTATTGGACTTTTTTCAACATGCTAGGCGAAGGTTTTATGCAGATTAGAAAATTAATCATATAACGAAAATCGGTGGGCGACCTAACAGGTCGCCCCTACAGAAGTACGATTTTTCTTAACTAAGGGCGCAACATGTCCAACCGCCCCTACTTGCCAAACTCACTATCCAGAAATTGACGAGCATATTTGGCGTTTGAAAGTTGCGATTACTCCGCCGTCACATACGCGGCGGTGATGCCCCCGTCGACCATGAATTCCGTGCCGGTGACGTAGGAGGATTCGTCCGAGCCGAGATAGAGCGCGGCGGAAGCCATCTCCGAGGCTTCACCAAAGCGACCCATCGGCACATGGACGAGGCGGCGTTGCTTCTTCGCGTCGGTATCCAGAAATTTCATGAGCAATTCGGTGCGGAGCGGTCCGGGACAGAGGGCATTCACGCGTATATTTTCACGCGCATGGATGACGGCTAATTCTCGCGTCATGGAAAGCACCGCGCCTTTGCTGGCGGTATAGGCAAGTTGAGGGGTAGCCGCGCCGAGCAGAGCCACAAACGAAGCGGTGTTGATGATGCTCCCGCCCCCTGCCCGCCGGAGCGCCGGAATGCCGTATTTACAGCCGAAGAACACGCCCTTCACGTTGATCGCCATTGTTAAATCCCAGATGGCTTCGTCGGTGTTGATCGCGTCGTCGTCGGCGCTGTGCATGATGCCCGCGTTGTTGAAGATGATGTTGAGCTTGCCGTAGGTGTCTTCCGCGACTTTGACCATGTTCTCGCAATCCGCCGCGCTAGAGACATCGGCGTGGACATAAACCGCCTGCCCGCCCGCGTCGGTGATTTCGGCGACGGTCTGGTTGCCGCCTTCATCGTTAATATCGACGACGACGACAGACGCGCCTTCCTGTGCGAAGAGGGTCGCGGTGTGATAGCCGATGCCACTGCCGCCGCCGGTAATGAGTGCAACTTTGTCTTTTAAGCGCATGGTCAACATCCTTGCTTGCTGTGTGAGTCACTAAAGTGGACACTATACCGCATTGCGCGTGGAAAATGTATGGTTGGGTGGTGAAAAGTTAAACCGCCAAGACGCAAAGTGCGCCAAGAAAATGATGTAATGGGCAACGGATGAGGGACAAATTAGAAATTAATCACATAACGAAAAGCGGTGGGCAACCTAACAGGTTGCCCCTACGGATTAACCGTTTATTTTCTTAAACATCATAAGCAGGCTGATTTTCCCCGAACGCTAAGCTCATCATGGAAAATTGAACACGCGGATTACACCTGCGTAAACGTATTTAATCGTCAATTTGATACATCTCGCGGAATTTGTCTATCAACTGATCGGGTATGATTGAATAGGCTAGACCTATGCCATATAGAAAAGCGTCGGCTGTATCTTTTGAATCAGTAACTAACGCAAATTTTTCTCCTGTGAGGACGACCCACTTATCGTCCTCTTGTTTGATCGTGATTGACCAATAAAACTGATTCGCAAGGTTAATCGCGTCGTCGAGTATGCCAATATGACTATCAAGAAAGCGCATTTCGATCATGTTTCGTCGTCATTAGCGGATGGCAGTAAATCTTGCAGTATCCGGCTGATTTCTTCTGGACTGATGTCGGTTTGCTCTGTCTTGGAGTACAGAGTCACCATAATTACTCTGTCTGCCAATTGCACATAGTAAATTGCACGGAAACCGCCACTTTTACCACGCTTAGCTGAGGGATTTGGCAAACGGACTTTGTACACATCATAGCCAACACCCGGAATTTTATCGCCCGGACGCTCATCCGCTTCGAGCTTTATAACCAACTTACGAACTTCACCCACGACAGAAGGGTATTTACGCTTCAGGTGTTTGATTTCTTTCTGGACGATTGGCGGGATATTAACCTTCGTAGGCATCGTCTACATCTTCGCGTTCGATCTCATCTAGCACCTCATGGGCGGGACGGTAATCACCTGCCAGCGCCTGTTGCATCCCGATGCGAATACTCTCCAATATTTGTTCTTTGGTAGGTTCGTCATCGTTTTCAAAGTAGCGTTCAAGGGCTGTGCCGACGACAACCTCAAGCGGTACATTCAGGCGATTTGCTTCGCTTTGTAGCCGCGCCAACATCGTATCCGGCAATTTTAATGTGAGTTCAGTCATGGCATTTCACTTTCAATCTATTCATAGAACAATTATACGCCGAAATAGTTCTTTGGTTAACAACTTCTCTACTACCCCACCCTTTAAATCCGCTCGAAGTAGCGTTTGCGTTCCCAGTCGGTGACGGAGCGGTGATAGTTCGCCAATTCGGTGCGGTAGAAATGCGTATAATGGGCGACGACCTCCTCCCCGAACGCCGTTTTCGCAAAGTCGCTCACGGCGAAGGTATCCACCGCTTGATCGAGCGTGTAGGGGACGCGGGGCAAGTGTTGCGCGGCGTAAATATCGCCCGTGAAAATGTCCGGTGGCTCGATTTTGTTGGCGATGCCGTCTAAGCCGGATGCGAGCGCGGCGGCATAGGCGAGATAGGGGTTACAATCCGCGCCGGGGATGCGACACTCGATGCGGAGACTGCTCCCCTTGCCGACCACACGGAAGCCCGCTGTGCGATTGTCGTAACTCCATGCGAGGCGCGTTGGTGCCCACGACCCGTCCTGATAGCGTTTGTAGGCGTTGACCGTCGGTGCGTAGAAGACCATCACGTCGGGCACATGCGCCATCCATCCACCCAGAAACCAGCGAAAGAGGTCTGATCCCATGACGGGACCGATTTTTTGATCTCCGGCGAAGGCGTTTTTGCCGTCTTTCCACAGGCTGAAGTGAATATGACAACTCGATCCCGCGCCGTCGGTGGTGGGTTTCGCCATGAAGGTGACGCTCACGCCCTGCTGATCGGCGACTTCTTTGAGGCATTGCTTGAAGACCGCGTGACGATCCGCCATTGTGAGCGTTTCGGCGTAGCGCACGTTGAGTTCATGCTGACCCAAGCCCCATTCGCCTTTGGAATTTTCCACCGGAATGCCGGAATGCTTGAGGTGATAGCGGGCTTGCGCGGTGAATTTTTCCTCACGCGTGCCTTGCATGATGTGATAATCCTCGATGTACCAGCCCTGTGGGGTGAGGTCGGTGTAGCCTTTTTGCGCGGCGGATTTATAAGAGTCCTCGTAGATATAGTATTCCAATTCGGAGGCAGTCATGCCCGTATAGCCGGAGTCGCTTGCCCTGTTCAGTTGTTTGCGGAGGATGGAACGGGGCGCGACGGGGACGTGTGCATGGGTTTTGTCGTCTTGAATATCGCAGAGCACGAGCGCGGTTTTATCCAGCCAACTCGCCACGCGCAGGGTGTTGAAATCCGGCACGAGATGAAAGTCGCCGTAGCCGCGTTCCCAATTGGCATAGTCGTAACCGGGGACGGGTTCCATCTCCATATCGACGGTGAGCAGATAATCACAGCCGTGCGTGCCATTTGCCAGCACATCATCGACGAAAAATTCCGCGTCGAAGCGTTTGCCCATCATACGCCCGAAGTGATCGGTAAAGGCGACGATCACCGTTTCGATGGCTTCTTCCGCGACCATCTGTGTGAGTTGTTCTACGTTGAGCATCCCGCGTTGTGTGTTCATGTGTTTCTCCTTGAAATGTAAACAGCCAAGACGCAAAGCACGCCAAGAAAAGCGTATAAATAGTAAAGCGTAGAGTATACAGGTGGCGTTGGGAAATCAACAAATCAGGGTGGGTTGAGGGCTTTCAGGTTTGATAAACAAAGGGCGATCAAAATAATCTGGATGACGTTCGATGAAATAAATCAGTGGCGCGGTATCAATCGCCAACTGCCTGATACCGCCTAGCGCATCCTCAATGTTCACGAACGATCATCCCATTCAGCCCGAAGTTGGTTTACATACTCTTGAGGGTCAACATCTTTCCAAACTGTCGCACCCAATCCGGCGAGTTCTAAAATGCTATGCTTTTCGGGTTCGGCGCTTTGTTGAATGGAGGCAGACAACAATTCAATAAGGTCACGTCGTTCCTGCAAAGTCAGGCGATTTACCTGTTCCATAATTTGCGTCACAGTCATCACAACTACTCCTTACTTTTGCATCATTATAACATTATTGTCCCGCGTGATGCTCGATTTCCCACATCAAACTTACACCGTATTCGTGCCACCGGAGCGGATTAAATCCTGCTTGAGCGCCCACAATTTTTCGGTCAGTGAGACGTGATAGATGTGCGGGTTGACGATACGGCGCACACCGCTATCGAGCCGTTCGAGGTCGCGCTGACGTTGCTCGCGGAGCGCGTCAATCGGCGGGAATTCATAGCCGACTTTGCCATCGGTCATGATGGTTGCGTGCAGATTTTCGATCTCGCTGATGCGCTCTCTTTTGAGCGTCCGGTACATGGTGTGCTGGCTGGGATGGTGCATGGAGATGGACTCCTGCTGGTCGGGATGTTCGTCGTCGAGGCTGAGGAGATCGACAATCGCCTTGCCACGTTTATCGTAAATGCGCCAGATTTCTTTACTGCCGGGGTTGGGGATTTTCGCCGCACTCTCGGAGAGTTTGAGCGCCGGAAGCCATTCGCCTTTTTCGCTGTGGACGGCGACCAATTTATAGACCCCATTGAGCGCCCCTGCCCCGTGCGAGGTAATCAGGCGCGTGCCGACACCGAAGACCAGACGACCAATCACATGGTCAGCATCAATCCCGTTGGCGCGGGCTTCGTCCTGAATTTGCGCGATGATCTGGAGGAGCACCAATTCGTCAATGTCACTCGATAGCACAATGCTGGTTTCCGGGAAACCGGCATCGTCCAGCATTTTCGCGGCGCGGATGCTCAGATACGCGAGATCGCCGGAATCGAGGCGCACGCCGTTGGGTTTGTGTCCCTTTGCTTTGAGTTCATTGAAGACGGTGATGGCGTTGGGGATGCCACTTTCCAGCGTGTTGACCGTATCCACCAGCAGAAGGCAATCATCGGGGTAGACCTCTGCATAGGCACGGAAAGCCTCTAGCTCACCCATGCCGAGCGACATAAACACCTGCACCATGCTATGAGCGTGCGTGCCTTTGGGCGGATAGCCGAGCACATACGACACGCCCGCGTTCGAGGTGAAATCCGCGCCACCGATGAGCGCCGCCCGTGCGCCTGCGACGGCACTTTTGCCATGTGCGCGACGTGCGCCGAATTCCAGCATCAACTGTCCGCGCCCGGCTTGATGGATGCGGGCGGCTTTGGTGGCGATGAGCGTTTGATAGTTGAGTTGATTAAGCAGTTGCGTCTCTAAGATTTGCGCGGCGAGCATCGGACCTTCGACCGTGACGAGCGGGACGTTGGGATGCACCGCCCGCCCTTCGGGGATTGCCGTCAGCGTCAGCGCGTCGAAGTTGCCATATTGACGCAGATACGCCAGAAAATCATCCTTGAAGAGTTGATCGCCTGTTGCGGTTTTTTGTGAGCGCAAATAGCCGATTTCCGCATCGCCGAAGCGGGCTTCTGCCATCCAATCGACCAGCCATTCTAAGCCGGCATTGATGCAATACCCCGCCTGATGCGTGCCGTAATCGGGATAACTGCGGAAGAAGTGGTCAAATTGCACACGGCGCTCGTGCAAGCCATAGCGAAAGTATAATTGTGCCATCGTCAGTTGATACAGGTCGGTGAAGAGAATGCCCTCCGCCACCTGTTGTTCGATTGTATCGATGATGCACCTCCTGAAAAAGATGTAAGATAGTAGATGTTAGATTTTAGATAAAAGATGTTAGACAAAAGATAAAAGATAATTTGAGCGAACATGGATGATCTATGAGACTGTCTGCCATTATAGAGGATTTCGCGGCGGGTGGGGTAATTTATGAGGCGATGGCACAGTCAAAATCATCGACTAGAATGGTCAGTGTCAGTTTTGAGGAAAATCTGTGCGGTGGGGTTTGTCGATCTATAATAGGCGTTTCTTTTGTTGATTTGCCTGCATGGTAGTATTCTAAAGAAATAGACCTGTTTAAACATATGGATGAGTTATTCAGATGAGACAGTTGTTTCTAAGCACCTTAGTTTTACTGTTAAACTTCAATTTATACGCGCAAGAAACACCAATTATAGAATTTTCATGCCCAAGCGTAAGTACTCAAAACCGTCTTCCAGCTACCGCTACAGAAGATGTTTTTTATATAGATGATGACGATGAGAACCTAATTTTGTATCGCGGCTCCACGGAAGGCATTACCGAAACCCAACTGCCAATTGATGGCGGAGCACTAGAATATAAACTCTCCCCTTCTGGTGATTATCTAGCAATACTGACACTCGATAGCAATGTCAACTTGCTAATTTTTGATATCAGTGAGGGTTTGATTCAAGATTACGTAACAACAGTTGAAATTACGTCTGTATTTAGGTTAGTTTGGCTTGACGATAACAATATTAGAATAAACGAATCAACATCTACCGCGAGGATTAAAAGCCATACATTAAATATAGAAACAGGAGACATAATTGTAAGTTTAGTTGATTTATCTTCAATTATTGAAACAGATAACTTAAATTATGTGTACTCCCCGGATATGAGGTATTTGGGTTTCTTTAGTCAAAGTCATTTTAACGTAGCGACTGTTAGTGATAATAATATTGTGTATGCTACGGATATTTTCGACTACTATAACACCTTATCTTCAACTGTCTGGTCGCCTTCCAGCCGTGAGGTACTTATTTATACCTCTGAGTGGTTGATCCTCGACCTTAATTCTCAGGAGACTGAACCGCTTCCAACCGTTCCGAATTACGACTTCTCATATCCCATATGGTCACCTGATAGTGAATCAATCGCTTTTCTGGGAACAAGATTGCCTCGTGAGCGTCCAAACGTATTGAGTGATTTAATCTTATACAAACGCTCTCAAAATACATTAGTTGATCTATGTCAAAGTGGAATGTTTTTTATTAACGGTGTGCAAAATGACGTGGATTGGTCAAGTGATGGAAGGTGGCTCGCTTATATTATGGAGACATTGGAAGGATTAAATTTGTATGCTATCGACTTAAACAATAACATAATAGCGACAATAGAATTACGTTCTACAGGTTCTGTTCCTCGTTTATTAGGTTGGCGATAGACGCAGAAATTACATCGCCAAACAGGTTGGACACACAAGGCGTTGCAGAGAGTGCCGACTAGTCCCGGCATTATAGAGGATTTCGCGGTGTTATTTATCGTCATTCGGTGGCAGTAGTTCCGCTAAAACCTCATCAGCAGGACGAACATTCCCCGCCAGTACATCCAGCATAGATTGCCGTAATCCAGTCACCAATTCTTCATTAGTCGGCTCGTCAAAGTAATCTGCCAGCACATCACTGACGACATCATCGAGCGCGATTTTGCGGTTTTTCGATTCGCGTTGCAGGTATGCCAGCACGTCATCGGATAATTTCAGCTTGACTTCTATCGTGGTCATGTCGTTTTATGTCTTTATACAGTCATTATAGAGGATTTTGCGGTGGGTGGGGTAATACAAGCGCCTGTTCATCTGGAACGCTATCACTATCCATTGGCGGTACAGGTTCACCATGCGCGATCAAATCTTCGATATGAAGGTCAATCGCTTCACGCATCATGCGGATAGCCTCGTCAATACTCTCGCCCATGCTGGCAATACCCAGACTAGGACATTCCACCCAATACGGCACTTCTTCATCCGGCTCGCTACGATGAATAATAATTTTTCGCATGTTCGTCCTTTCACCCTCATCACGCTACGAAGATGTAACCTACTTGCGCGATTTTAGGAATGCTGTAGATCATCGGATTTTCTACCATTATAACGCATTTCATTTTTGTCAGTCTGCCGATGCGAAGTAAACTAACTACTACACGCGTGAAAAGAAATGATGGATAATCGCTGTCTCTGCCCCGTCATTATAGAGGATTTCGCGGGCATTCGATCCGTGCCGTGACCGCAGAAATCCGCGCCGAGTACCTCCACGATTCCAAGCTCCAACTGCGCGAACTGGCACAGGACGATTTTCACTTCGGGTAGGAGATGTTTATGCGTCATTCGTCCGACCTGCATAGTCCGCGAGTTTCAACAGAAATTCCCGTTGCGAAGCGGTGATGCTGTAACTAATTTGGATGAGTTCTTCTTCAACGGCATGAGTCTGTAAATTATCGAGTAATTCGAGCCAGAGATGCCCAATACCGTTGAAATCATAAACGGATGAATCGTTCCAACTACGAAAATTTCTGAGAAGCGATGCTAACTCTGTGTACGATTGAATCAGCACAGGTGATATTGATGCCATTTGTTGCTCCCTGTTGGATGAATGTCGTAGATATATTGGAAGGTTTTCGATAGTCTCCTTCGTAAAAAAGTGCTGATATTCACCATCAGCCTCTACCCATCCATCGTATTGAGTCAGGATAAGTTTCAAAAATTGGGCTAAGCCATCCAAGCTGGAGTAACGAAATTCTACCGCAACGATGGTTTTGCTGTTTAACGCTAGAAAGTTTTGTTCTTCTTCCTTGGAATCAAATATGTGCTCTTTTTCTCGCATAATGGTGAAAAAACAGGTTCGTTCCGGGTCACTTGGAAACCGAATTTGAAGTTCATCCTCAGAATAACGAACATAGTCATAATTTTCTTTTGATGCGATTTCGCCGATTTGCGGGATCGTGATAATTTCTTTTGTCAGGTATGTCAATGATTCCATTTTTCCTCCAAATTTTATAGCGATCCATATCTGCCTTAGTAGCTATTATGACATAAATGCGTTTCGCTATATGTAAATAAAACGGGACGACCTTGCGTGTAGATCGTCCCGTTGAAAATCGTGTTTTTACTGACTCACTGAACTACTGACCCGCTAACCCACTACTCCATCGCCTCATACACCAGCGTATCGGGATAGAAGCTATACCAGCCGAACCAGAACGCCAGATGTCCACCGATGCGCGGCAGAGTGTCGCCGTCCGCGCTGACGAGTGCCTCCTCCGTCACGTCCCAGATCACCCCGTCTGCATCGACAATGTGAGTCGCGTCTTCTCCGGCGCTAAAGATGAAGCCTTCACTCGCATACGCCCGCACCGCCGCGCCACCCGGCTCGAAGAACTCGCGCTCCGGTGTTTCTCGCGCCACGATGACCACATTCGTCCCCGCCAGCGTATCATTGACGACCACTTCAGGGATAATCGTCGCCAGCGGATAGGCTTTCGGCGTGTGTTCAATGTTCAGCGCGAAGACCATCTCCTTATTTTCCTGCTCGGAGGTATCCTGCTGGAACACCGGAAACATGATGAAATCTTCGTTGTTGAAATATTCAGAATACGCCGCGCCGTTGCCATAATTGCGCTCAAAACCGGTACTCAGGCTCAACACGCTGGTATCAGGATGATCGTCGAGCCATGTTTGCCAGTCGGTGGTCACGACGGGCAGAATTTCCAGCCGGATGTCACTTTCCGCCAGCGGACCAAACGCGGGCGTTCCCGTCAGCGCATTCCAGACGGTGAACGTCGTGCGGTCATACATCAGCTTATTGGAGCGCATCAACATGCCCGTAGAGCCGAATTCCAGCGTGGTTGTGCCGAGATTTTCACCATCGACAGTCAAATCGGGAATGATCGGGTTATACAGAATGCCCGCCCCGCACAGCGTACAATACGCCAGCATTACGGGTGTGCCGTCCACACTGCCGGATAAACTCGCGGTCAGGTTGAGCATGTCACTTTCGCTCAGGTCGGGCAGTTCACCCAGCGCGTCCGCCGTCGAGTCAAAATTCGCCCAGCTGATCGCGCTTTCAGGGTCGATAAATCCGCCTGTGGTGGGGCATCCAGCAGAATCACCCGTGACGAAAATCCAGCCGTCCTGCTGACCGCGTGCCTGAAACGGACGCGGTGCACGGAAATTGCAGATCGCCTCACCGTCTGGCGCATCATAAAGCGGGATCATGCCGAGCACATCGTTGAACATCTCGTGCCAGTTGAGCAGACGCAAGGGATAAGCGCGATTATCGCCATTGATGCTCACGCCGAAAACCAATTCGTCATCGGCGGGATAACGGCAATCATCCCCCCGACAAAATGACCGCAGAGTCTCGCCTTCCAGCGCGGCTTGCTCCGGCGAAATTTGCCGTGCGTTCACCAGCGACGGAATGCCATCCACGCGCACGCCTCCCCAGACCGCTTCCAGCAGATTGATGTTGGCGTTATCCTGCACGCCCGCCGCGAAAAATTCCTCGAAGCGCGGGTCAATCACCCTGCCGAATAACTCGCCCTTGAACACGTCGTAATCCGGCGGGAGTTCAATATTTTCGGCGGATGCCCATTCAAAGTAGGCTTGCCAATCTTCACCAAAATCCTGATCGGAAAGCTGTTCCACACCGTTAACGATGGCATCGGTGAGCAGATAAAAGTTGGAAAATGGCGAACGGGCGAAATACCACATATCAATCAACGGGGCGAGATACAGCGGATCGCCACTGTTGGCGACGGCATCAATATACCCGCGATTGCTCCCGTCGTAGGTCTGCGCGGTCTCGACGAAATTATCCAGCATCCCGCGCATCGTGCCGAGATAATCGGAGGTGTCGATGTTGCGTTGGGCGCTGATGTTGCCCGCAGAAAGCGTGAGGAACAAGGTGCTCAAAATTAAGATCAACAGGCGTTTTCGGTACATGTGAGGTCTCCATCTCGTCTATTTTACGCATGATGGTGGCATAAAAGTCTTACGAATGGATTGCGGGGCGGGGAGAATTTTTAAGATATTAGACAATAGATTTTAGATGCTAGATGCCATCGTTCACCGCTTCGTTTCAACGCCTACTGTATCCAAAATCTTTGACCGTGTACCGTTTAGGTTTTGAGTTTGAAAAACACCGCTTTTACTTATGCAGGGCTGTATTGACTCTCAAGGTGCTGAATTGCATCGTCCATGCTAGAAACCAGTTTGACGTGTTTCATACGATCCGGCACAATTTTCATCATGAGACCAAACATCATCTCAGGAAATCGTCCCGCGCCAACGACGACCATATCACGCGATTTTGGGTGATGACGTTGGCTGACATTTTTCATTTTCGATAGAATATTTGACGGTAGCGCATCGCCATTTCGCATATCCAAAATATAATCGACATACTCGAAATGAGCGGATTCCATCATTTCATAGGCGGTTTTCATCGCACCCTGAAAATCATCCCAGACCCATTTGCCGTCAATCGTGAATGAGATGATGTTCGTTCCCGGCGCAAACCATTGCACTGAAATTCCCATGTTATGTTTCTCTCCTTTGTGCGTCAGGAGGATAACATCCTCAAGATCGTCTTATTTGTTACCCATAATTCCGATAATTGAACTTCTTACATTCTAATATATTAGTAGCAAAATTTAGCCTTAAGGATCGACAAAATGTGAGGTTGCACGCAAAACGTGTGAGGCGCACGCGGAGTCGTCGTGTTTTCCCTATCCGTAATGAAAATCATCCTGTGCCAGTTCGCGCAGTTGGAGGTTGGAATCGTGGAGGCAGATCACCCGCAGGTGACTGTGCAATCGTCGCGGACGCAAGCAAGGCGGTCAGCAGGAGGAGGAGAAGCAGGCAATTTTGGAGAAAACGAGATTTATTGTTCATCAGTTACCATGTCAAGAATAATCACACCATCGCGCAGTGCTGTCGCCAGTAAATTACCATCAGGACTCCAGGAAACATCATTTGCCGATTCACCTAGAAGTTCAACCGTCGTGTTCTCGCTCAAATTCCAGAGCAATACCCCGTCGTCACTTGAAACGGCAAGCACATCTTCTGAGGGTTTCCAATCTAATGCAGTCAGTGTGCTCGAAACAGCGTATCTATCAATTTCTTGTCCTGTGGACACATCCCAAATTATCACTGAGCCATTGCGATCACTGCTAGCAAGCCAGGAATTTTGACCGTGCCATGACAGACTAGTTATAGTAGCCTCATGCCCTGCTAACTCCAACACCAATTCCCAATCTGTGGTATTCCAGACCTCAATCCTATGGTTTCCCATATTAGCAAAAGCAACTTGGTTACTATCATGAGGGCTGAAGGCGAGGTCTGAATAACCGACCTGCTCAATTTGGGAGAGATCAGATGCTATCGTATGAATGACGTGAAAATCCGAGGTGTCATAAAATCTAACCATCCCGCGAGGTGCGGTACCACTACTGGTAACCGCCAATATATCACCCGAAGGACTCCATGCCGCTGAGTTGAAAATCCGGTACTGAATATGACTTTCTAAGCTAATCTGTACCGCACGAGTTTCGCTGTCCCATAACTCTACATCGGGACTATTGGTAGCGACAATCATTTGCCCCATCGGTTGCCATGCAACATCCGTTACAGGACCGCCACCGCTCCAATTTAGTTGCGTGAGAGTGTCGCTTTCAACGTCATAAATGTATAGTTGATCCACACTGCCAATAAGTAGCTGTGTGCCATCAGAACGCCAATCAATCGCCGTCACTTCACCCATATCATCTAACTGTGCCAGAACCTCATTCGTGGGAATTGATGATCTGGCTGGCGAAAAATAGTCACAGGAGGCGAGCAAGATGGTTAGCGCAAATATGATTAGGGCAAGGAAGACGTGTTTTCTATTCATAGAGTAGATTATACATGGTTTATTCGTGGTGATGGGATTTGAGATAATCCCCCCTCTAAATCTCCCCCCGCTTCGCAAGGGGAGACTTGTTCTCCTTTATTACGAACTACATAAAGAAGTGATCAGGATAAAGGGGTTCACTCCATTAAGTGACCGATGGCGGTGTAGAGGTGGTGTTGGCGTTGGCGGGCATGGTGCAGGCGTTCGGCGATTTTGGGACGCGGTTGCAAAATGGCACGGACTTGCGGTGGCATCGCGTGGAAATCCACCCCGTCCAGATGATTCAATAGTAGCAACCCGACTCCCCGCGCCGTCACCTCCCCTTCTGCCAGCAAATGCACCGGATGATTGAGCGCATCGGAGATGAGTTGTGTCCACGCCGGAGAATTATCCAGCGCCCCGCCGGACGCATACACGGTCACGGAGTCACGGGCGAGTTGATGGGCAATGGCGGCTAGTCTCAGCGCGACCCCTTCCAGCGCGGCTTGCATGATGTCCAACGGGCTAGTGGATAGGCGCAATCCATGCAGGGTTCCGGTGGCTTCCATGCGCCAGCCCGGACTGCGTTCGCCTGCCAGCAGAGGCAAAAAGGTCAAGCCATGTGCATCGGGTTCGGCGGTGATGAGATGCGCTTCGATGATGGATGCGTCCGGCAAATTGAGCGTGTTTTTCGCCCAGTGGAAGATGTTGCCGCCTTCGGTAGTCGCCCCGCCGATGAGGTGTTGATTTTGCGCGCCGCGGTAGCTCCATAATCCAGCAGGCACAATTGGAGGCGTAACGCTATTTTCGATGATGCGTAAGGCGGCGGTTGTGCCGATGGTCAGCGCCATGTTCCCCGCAGAGACCGCACCGGAGCCAATATTCGCCGCCGCGCCATCGCCCAGCGCCAGATAAAACGGGACATCGCGCAAGGCTTGCCAGCGTCCGGCATAAAGCGTGCTGAGTCCGCTTTGAGTGGCGGAAAAATCGGCTAGAGTCGGGAACATCGACGCAGATAAACCGAGTTCGTCCAGCCAGATTGTGTCCCACGAAAGCGCCGCACGATTGAGCAATCCGCTCCACGACGCGACGGAATAACTACACGGCACATCCCGCCCGAACCAGTGTGCATAGCAATAGGTCGCCAGATCGAGCCATGTATTGACGCGATTGAATGTCTCCGGTTGGGTGCGTTTTAGCCAGTGCAAACGGGCTGGCTGATAGGCGGTATGCAGACGACATCCGGTGCGTTGATGGCTGGCTGAGAGGTCGATTTTCGTCTGAAGGAAGGTCACATCATCGGCGGGTTGGAAATCTGCATAAGTATAAACAGGTGTGATGGGCGTGCCGTTTTCGTCGATGCCGAGCAGATTACCGACGAAGGTTGCCATCCCCACAGCGCGGATATTTTTGGCTCGTGGATGGCGCAAAATGTCGTCGATACAGGCTTCCAGCAAGGCGCGCAGGTGGGGTGCTTCAGCGGTGGATGCGCCGTCTGTGTCGGTGTGAAATTGATGCTCACGGCGGGAAATTGCGCCGTCAATGGGTCTGGCATGGGCATCCATCAGCATAGCGCGGACGGATGAACTGCCGACATCAAGGATGAGAAAATTGGGGTGGCGAGGGCTGTTTGTGGGCAAGGGTCGGTTACTCGATTTTGGTTGGTGGATAAACTTACCTCACCCCCGACCCCTCTCCAAAAATTAGAGAGGGGAGGTCTTTCCTAACAGAGGCAAGGTGCAATGATGATTCTGACTGATCTGAAAAGCATAACGCAAAGTCACGAAGAGACAAAGGCGCAAAGCGACGGCGATAAGGGCTATCGCATCAAAAATCTCATTAATTTAATGCTTTCATTCTGACGAATAGAAGTTTGTGAATGCTTCATGGTTTTGAATTTAAGTATAATGAAAGGGACGATGTCTATTGATCTTATACTTTAAGTCTATGCCATGTATCTTCTACAAAAGCCGCGATATTCTGTCCTACATGATTATATTGATAATTATTGGTGCCTAACCCTCGATCAAAATAGGCATGAATTTAACGAACACATATTTGCTGATGGGAAAGCAGACATCATCTTTAACTTTGGGGTATCTTATCAGCGCCAGACATCTGAACAAATCGCCGGTTCACAGATTGTTCGGGTAACGCATCTTGATGCACAGCGCGCTTATCCGTTGACGATTTCTCAGGTCGGGTCAATCCATCTCATTGGTGTGCGTTTACAGGTGGGCGCGTTACACGTATTTCTGGACGATATACCGCTTCATGAATTAACGGGCGAAATTGTCAGTCTCGATCACATATTTGGTAATGAAGGAAATGTGCTGGAGAGTAGACTCTTTGATCTGAAACGAGATTTTAATGCACAGGTCAACGTACTTGATCGTTTCTTTTTGAGTCGCTTAAAACCGAAAACACAGCTGACTCTGGTTAATGAGCTTGGCGCAAAACTGGTTTCTTTGCCGATTCACCAGATCAGCAAGGAAATGGGCTATTCTGAGCGTACGTTACATCGTATGTTCAGAAAACAAACCGGGTTTTCGCCTACTCTGTATGCCCGAATGCTACGTTTCCAGTGGTCGTTATCGTTGCTACATGACGTAAGCTCTACGTTGTCGGAGATTGCGTACCAATGCGGGTATTATGATCAGGCACATTTTACAAAAGACTTCAAAGAATTTTCCGGCATCACTCCTTCAGCTTTTCGCGCCAGCCTACAAAGCAACCCACGTTAATTTCTATAAACGTGTCCGAAATTTACAAGACTTCCTGATTTCGACAATGTATCATGAGGGTTGTTTGTTGACTTAATGGAGCTAATCGAATGCAATCTTTTACCCAGCTAGGCACGTTTGAAACCCTGCTTGAGAATGCTGACCCTAAGATCGCTACAATTGCGACGCAAGTACGCCAACTCATACAAAAATTACATCCTTATACGGTTGAAGTTCCGCGTACAAAGGAAAAAACAGCCACGTATGGTTTTGGCACTAAAAAAATGAGCGAGGCTTACGCATTTATATCCGTACACAAAAAACACGTCAATCTCGGCTTTTACCATGCGACAAAACTTGATGATCCACATGCGTTATTGGAAGGGACCGGTGCCTCCATACGTCACGTTAAGCTCCTTGATTTAGCAGATGTTGTTAACCCTGCAATCACAAACCTGGTTAACCACGCAATGACAGAACGGAAAGACTCCTTAAATTTGTAATTTTCGTAAAAGCGGAACACGGAATATCTTTGTAAAGGAAGTGTTTGATGGAATGGATACAACTGTTGATTGGTACGGTGGTTGGTGGTGTCCTCTTGTTCATATGGAGTGGCATAACCAACAATCTGCCGTGGGGAATTGGTAGTATCGCGAATATTGAACAGGCACCCGAACTGGGCGAAGCGGTTCAAAAGCAACTTGACCTTGGAAATCGTGCGCTTTTTCTCAGTGATGTGGTTGCCGCGTTTGTTGTAGCTCGCCCTAAGTCGTATTATTCCATTCCGCGCTATTTTGCGCTGGAATTTGCGACTCAGTTAGCGGTTGCGTTTTTACTATCGCTCATTATTGGTTTGACGGATGCGTTAACGTCAGAAACACAGCTAAGTTTGATTGTACTCATCGGTCTCATTGCCTCTTTTGGTACGCTATTTCAATACTGGAATTGGTGGGGTTTTCCTGCAAGGTTAGCCCTGGGATCATCTCTCAATTTAGTCATTGGATGGACAGTGGTTGGTTTTATCCTGATGCGCTTCATCATCGTTTAAATGGCTCTATCGTTTCTTGTGAATTCTCATCGACTTGCATCCGATAATGCGAGACATGATTATGATGGTCAGAAAATATTTGAAAAATGAACTACCCCGCAGCAAGCTACGGGGTATCAAAGTAATCGTAGTTGCTGAGCATATAGTTTTGTATATTCGGTCTCTGTACCTTGTTTCTTCACATAGGCTCGGATTGTATCTTCGCTGGCATGTTGCCCGACTGTT
>JAVJSU010000071.1:0-142678 GCA_040219275.1 Aggregatilineales bacterium
CGCGACCATTTGCGGACGTTGCGCCGCCGTTCGCACCAAAAAGCGAATGATCTCCGATTGATTCACGCCACACGCATCGACCAGCTTTGACAGTCCATAAATATCCTGTTTAGTGAGGCGCACGCCGAGATGATAGTCATAGGCTTGATCCATTTTGAAGTTCCTGTTTCACAAGTTGCTTTACTTCATTGAACAGGCAACCGTAGACTCAAAACAACACCAATCTCTTAGGTTCTATACTAAGATTTCTTAGGTGGCGGAAATTCACGACGAGTGTGTGAAACGAGGGGGAAAATGAGGAAAAAGTGGGGATGGTGCGGACTGTGGCTGTGCGCTAGCACAGTCACGCGACGCGAAGCGGCGCATCTTGATTTTCGTCGGCGAAATGTTACCGTGCAACCGGACTGCTCCGTGTCGGGCAAAGGCGGGCTTTTAGCCCGCTTCGCCGCCGCACACACAACTTCGATTGACCACACATTCCACTTCACCACATACAGTCACCAAATCGGACAAGTTTGTTGCGGCGGGCGTTCGGCGAGCGTGACTTCGAGAGGCAGGATTTTCAGACGGACGCTTTACAATATTTCGTGTTTTAAATAACATCACTAACTATAGGAGGGTTACATCATCGGGCAGTTTTCGGTGTTCAAAAAAGTAGAGCAAAACTCGTTCAGCTTCTTCTTTACTTATTGTCTCCTTAAGGTAGCTTGAATAGCCTTCTCCATTCTGAGCATAATACTTCAAAGGTCGCATTGCATATTCATCATTACGTCCAATTAAATCCACATTGATGACGCGTTTACCCATATAAAAATCGCCTTGACTAACCACGTAACTTGTTCCGGTTGTATCGATTGTGATATGTAAATAGGGTGATCTAACATCACTATCAAGGTCAAGCCACAGATAAATTTCAGTGTTATTTGGGCTGAGGTTCTCAAACGCCTTTTGTACCTGATCTCTTGTGGGATTCTCGACATAATCAATAAAGCCATCTTCAGCGCGTGTTAGGGTTATGGATACCATAGTTTACTATTTCCGTCCTTCATGTGGGTTAATTTCCGGAGTTTCACTAAACATTATTCGTTATAGGAGGGTTACATCATCGGGCAGTTTTCTGTGTTCAAAAAAGTAGAGCAAAACCCGTTCAGCTTCTTCTTTGCTTATTGTTGTTTTAAAGGAGCTTGAATATCCTTCTCCATTTTGCGCATAAAACTTCAGAGGTCGCATAGCATAGTCATCATTACGCTCCATTAAATCCATATTGACAACGCGCTTACCCATATAAAATTCACCTTGACTAACCACGTATCGTGTTCCGCTTGTATCGATTGCAATAAACAGCATGTTTCCTTTACCAACTCTCAGATCCATATCAGTGTTCTTAGGATTGAGGTTATTAAATGCTTCTTGTACTTGCTTCATCGTTGGATTTTTAACGTCATCAATGAAGCCATCTTTGGCTCGCGTTAGAATTTTCTCAGCCATGCATGTCCCTCCCTGAAGAAACCAATTTCTCGAAAATTGTCTAGCCATATATTATCTTAAACAGTACACAAAAATGATACGATGTCATCTTCAAAATCCAATATCTGACAATAACATCCTCAGAAGTTAAAAATTCTGCCCCCGTAAAAATAGAGCGCGCATTGCACAAAAAAGGCGATCATGTCGCCATGACCGCCTCCCGACTTAGATCAGCCCTGCCCTAAAATGGAATATCTTTCGAGGGATTGTCGTCGTCACCGTCGCCAGTTTCGTTTTCATCGCCTTCGCTGGCACTATCCATGAATTGCACCCGATTTGCAGTCAGTTCAAGGCTTGCAAGGGGATTGCCTTCACGGTCGATATACGCACTCGCGCGTAGATTGTGACCTTCAACCAGCACGCGCCGCCCTTTTTCCAGATACTTGGTGACTGTACCTGCCAGTCCGTTCCAGACCGTGACGCGATACCAGGTTGTCGTTTGTGTCTCGCCACGGCGATTGTTGACCGCGACTGAGAAGGTGGCAACTGGCTGACCATTGGCTTCGCGCAGTTCTGGTGTATCTCCGAGGTTACCGACGATAATGTGAGTTTGATAGGACATAAGATTTTGTCTCCCGGCGTTGACCGCCTGCTATGCGCTCCGACCTTATGCCGGAGTTGCTACGCCTTCGGCACGTTTCATTCAGGCGCTGTGTCAAGGGAATCCCTGGACGCGTGCAATGAGCGTAGCGGCACAAGCCAGATGCACGCGCCTTGACACGGCGACGAAACGTGCAACGATGGCGTTACTCCGTGCATAACAGACGACGGAGCCAAAGCAGAACACGGTGCAGGGCAGACGTAAGCAGTCCTAACCGACCATCAAAACGCTGTAAAACCAAAAGTACACCGCACAGCATGAAGCGCACATCAACCAGCACACTCTCTGCGCGTTTCATCGCTCATGGAGAAATTCTATCAACCCTGTATTGTTCACAGATTGGGACGGCAAAAACGCACCCATCATGGAAATTTGCGTGTGGATGAAGCATAACTGCATCAGCGTGAAGCCATATCACCCGTGTTGAAGTCATCATCGTAAGCGTTATCTGCACATTGGGTTTATGGTCACTACGATATGCGATGACCTAAGCGATGGTCGGACTTCAACCCGCAGATTCATTTTCAATGGGCTGATCCTTTCGGGGTGGTGGCGACCAGCCGTTTTCGCGGGCAATGCGTTCCCAGTCTTTAATCAATTGCGACACCAGTTCGTCAGGGAATTGATCCAGCAGAGTCAAAATATCATGCAACAAGTCCTCTTTAGAGCGCGAGTCATGCTCTGTCATGGCTGTCGTCCTCATCACTATGCGCTGGACAGCACGACATTAGATGAGGAGGGCGGGGTTGTGCTGTCAAAATTGCAACTTTGACAATAATAAAGTAAAATAGAGTTATATCACTCATTATTTTACTATTGTAAACATTTTGTTTTCAATTTTCAACAAATGAGTGCTCGTAATCGAGTTCATCAGGGGATTATGGTGGATACGCCGCTTGCGTTTTCGGAAATTTTGAACCTGCTGTTCACACATCGTACCCGGACAGATGGGACTGCTTATCGTGCTGCAGATATTGCCCGCGCCACCGGCATCAGTCCGTCTCAGCTTTCACTACTCATGAGTGGACAGCGACAAAATACCTCACTGGAAACCGCCCGATCAATCATCGGATTCTTCGACGTTCCCATGACGGTGCTCAACGCCACAACCGCCGAGCAGGTCATTTCTATCATCAACGAAGCCACAAACAGCAACCTCCCTGTCATCCACCTGCGTAGCACGATGAGCAGGGATCTCTCACCACGCGCACTCCGCCAGATTCAAGAGATCATCGAATGGGTACTCGAAAAAGAAAATGCAGAACGTACCGGACAACCCATCCCACCATTGCCTAATTTGAACAACGATTCCTAACTTCTCAACCGGTGCTGGACACTAATCAGTCTTTATTGTGAATATAGGTTTTTGCCATGGATACTAAGCGTGTCCGTTTTGCCGTTGATGGCTTGGACTATGATTGGAATCGTTTCACCATTGGAGATTTCATAAATCATATTGCCTACACCCGCCAGCGCAAAATTGACCTGATGGGATTTCCGCTCTACGATTTTTCGGGGTTGTGCCTCAGTACGCCAACTCAGGATTACATCGCTTATGACATTCAGCGCCATCCGAATTTGCAGATTCACACCAAATTACATGAACTGGCTCATCTCATCCTCGGACACACCGTCAGCATTAGCGTCGATGATTTATCATCCGGTGACCAGATTCTATCAATCCTTCTGCACATCAATACCCGGACAGTTCATCGCTATTCTGATCCAATCAAAATACTTCAAGAGAATGAGGCAGAGTATTTCGCTTTTGTGGTTGAGGGGTATGTTGCCAGCCATAAACGCTTGCACCAGCTCACACTAACCGATCATGCTGACGATATCTATATGCCGCCCTTTACCGGGGATGCCTTTACGGGGGATTGAGCCATATCACACATCGAAACCGTTCATTTCATCCTGCCGATGTCCTTTTTATGGTGGATACTGTATTTCACTCGCCTGTGTAATGTCGTTCGTATCGGCAACATTTTAAAGATGCCACGTCTCTATCTGTGGCTGATGTTGTTCAATGTGGGCATCATCTACTATCTGCATAACTACAAACTTGAGGCACATCTGCAATCGTATTTTGATAGCACCGGTCTGCCTGTGGTCACGATCACCAAAGTTCTGCTGTCGTCGGGTTTCATCACCTATGGGTACCTGGTAGTGATCCGCAAATACACGCGTTTTGACATCCCGCGCACCATTGATGGCATTATGATCTCCTACCTTATGCTCATGGTGATATCTTGTGTAGTCGGTTACAGATATCTCCCTTATTTAAAAGTACAAATTATATCCAATGGTCTGGTGAGCTGTGCCAATCTATCCGCCGCTGTTTCTCTTGTGCCGATGACACGCCATTTGCTCCGACAGCAAAAATCCGAGGTTCGGGAAGCCCATCATCTGTGGTTTATTGTATTTCTGTTGTCGTCATCCGTTGCCGCTACTCTATTTCTCGTCGACGGCGTGGTGAAATTACTTACAGATTGGCGTGTGATTGATACGAATTTGTATGTTGTGGCGGAATTGAGTCGCACGATTTATATGTTGTCACTCGGTATCCTCATCGGACCGGATCGCTACCTCTACTGGATTTACTATCCTGTACGGTTGAGAACCTATGCCAAACTCAAACACCTGTCCGATATGATCTACCATGAAACCGGATTATCCGTCCCCTACGATATTCCGCAACCGCGCATATTTACCCTGAACTCCGCTGAATTTGCGAATTATCGCATGTACATCACCATACTCGATCAATTTCCGTATCTTCCACCGGAGTCGGCACTTTATCAGCAATTACGGACCATCGTCGAACAAAAAGCCTCCTATCCAGAGACTGTGCAACAATTTCTCCAATTGGTACAAACTGGAGTAACCGAATGATCGAACAGAAGGCAATTATCATCGGTGGTGGCATGGCGGGATTGTTCACTGCGCGTGTGTTGAGTGATTTTTTTGATGAGGTTGTCATCATCGAGCGTGACATCTATCCTGAAGAAGCGATCTGGCGAAACGGTGTGCCACAGGAAAGGCATGTGCATACCTTGTTGGCGAAGGGACGCGAGTTACTGGAAGACCTTTATCCGGGTATTGATGCTAAATTCGAAGCGCTCGGTGCGCCGTTATATACGTGGGGCAATGATACGCATGTCTTGACCACCGGTGGCAAAGTGGGCAAAGTCAAAACCGATGTTTATGGAAGGGGACTATCACGCACCTTGCTTGAGTATGTGGTTCGCTGTCGCACCCAACGCATCGCCAATATTCAATTTCACACTAATACCGAGGTTCGACAACTCTTGGTTGAACACGATTCGGTCACAGGTTGCATGGTACAAAATCGTGAAACAGGTGAAACGCAGGCTATTTATGCCGATCTGATCGTGGATGCGTCCGGACGCTATTCCAAAACCAGCGAATGGCTCGCCGACGCGGGTTATCCTGCCCCACCGGAGACAATTGTCGATCCGAAGATGGGTTATGCTACGCGCTGGTATCAGCTTCCAGAAGAAGTAGAACTAGAAATTCCAGCTGTGTTGATTCAACCGGGCATTATTCCTGATCTGTATCGTGGCGCGGCGGCGGCAGTACTTGAAAATCGACAGGTCGTGATTACATTGGCAGGCATGAATGGGGATTATCCACCGACCGAAGAACAGGCATTTCTGGATTATGCGCGGAGCTTACCCGATTCCACAGTGGCGAACTGGATAGAGACCTTATCACCGGTCAGTCCAATTGCGGGATTTCGCGCTGTAAACCGTCTGCGCCATTATGGACGTGCCAAATACTATCCAGAGCATTTTATCGCCACTGGCGATGCTGTCTGTGCGCTTGATCCGATCTACGGGCAGGGCATGACAGTTGCCCTCTTGCATGTGAACGCGCTCAAAACACTGCTGGAAAAATCGTCGTCTATGGAGGGCTTTGCAAATCGGTTTCACCGCAAGTTAGCGAAGGTAAACCTCGTCCCGTGGTTGATGGCGGCGAGTGAGGATCGACGCTATCCCTTAACTGAAGGGGATAAACCGACGATGTTTGACAATCTCGCCCATCGTTACATCGTCCAGTTATTTCTAGCAACCCCGCACGACCCTGTAGTCGCCCGCACCCTCCTGCGTGTTTTACACATGCTTCAACATCCGCTCTATCTGATTCATCCGCGTGTGCTGTGGGGGATTGTTCGTGTTTGGGTGAAACGTCTCTTGAAGAAAACCTAGGCGTTGTTTTCTGATTTCAAACCAGATGCCATACCTTTGAGCATTTGTAAAACCATCTCAAGTTGCTCGGGTGGAAACCGGCTGAGGATGGCTAAAGCCCGTTCGCGCACATCCACCGATTCATCCTCGATGAAGTAAAGTAGTGGTTGTTCCAATGCCTGCGCCCACTTTGGTAAGTCCGGCACCGCAATCGTCGACACACCGTTCTCCACATTGGAGATCACGCCCTGTGTGACTCCAACCCGCTCCGCTAAGTCGCCCTGTTTCAAATCGAGTGCAAGGCGCGCCTTACGCACCCGTTCACCAAGTTGTTTTTTGCCGTCGCTATCGATCATCTTGACCATCCGTGTTCATTGCCGTTTGACAATCATATTGTAATTTCTAATTCCATTCCTGACAATCTAATTGTAATTGTTGCATTTTGGATGCTCTACAGTGTATATTAGATTTGTAGGTATAAAAACATATATTAGATACAGGATATTCTCATGTCTCACCATGAGCCAAAGACTTTCTTAATGAGGTTGATTGAACACGATCATCCGGGCAAAACCATCGAGCAAATCCTCACCGATGCCTACTGTAGACACGGCAACGAGCGCACTGCCGCCGAAGAAATTGGAATCACCCAACAAGCCTTCAATGCCTGGAAATTCCGTCTTGGTCTCGCTGACCAATTCCGCGCCATGAAACAGAAACCTAAAGATAACAGTTAGGAGATGTCATGTCCAAAAGGTCAGCAAGAAAGAGGAAAACCAAACCAGATGATGTCACCTTACAAGACTGGATAAAACGCATTTTTGAAGTCGCCTCAATTGTTGCCAGCGCCTCACCGCCACAAAAACACAAAACCGACAAAGTGCGGTATGGTAATGAAGTCCAGAATAACCAATCTACGGAATAGCTACTTATGGGACGGAAGAAAAAACCTGAAATTCTACCACCCACACCTGGTTGGGCGGTCTATCTACGCACCAGCAGTGACGAAAATCAGAAACCTGAGATGTCACGCGCACGTCAGCGTTTTGCCATTGAAGCCAATGTACTTGAACGCTCTGATATGCCCGTTTATGCCGAATATATTGATGTGCTGACGGGAAGCACGCCCAACCGTGAAGCCTATCAGCGATTACTGGCAGACGCGCGAGCAGGTAAATTCTCCCATGTGATTGTGGAGCGCGCGGATCGTTTCGGTCGTAATGACACCGAAGCCATGCGTGCCATCGACGAACTGCACGAGTTTGGCGTTGCCGTTCGTTTCGCCAATCAACCCGATCTCGACCCGATGGATCCCGATGGACGGGTAATCGTCACGCTCTCGTTTACGCTCGCCCGCCGCGAGTCGGCACTGCTCGGTATCCGTGTAAAAGGTGGATTACAGGCTAAACGCGAAAGTGGTGGATTCGGTCATCGTGCTCCGGATGGCTATGTCAACCGAACAGAAACCCTTTCTGGAACAGCGAAACGTTGGAGCGGCAAAACCCATACATTAATTTTCTTTGTTCAATGATAGACGAACAGGTCCCTCAAGAGCTTATGAATATTCAGGTAAATCCTGAACACGTGGAACTAATCCGCGAAGCCTATACTAATGATGTCGCACAGGCTCTTGGACATATTCAGCCCGGTGAACTTGAAAACCTAGAAGCGGCCTTGAAAGCCATAGATGAGGAAGAAGCTCGAACGTTAAGACTATATGCCGCTTCAAAAATTACAGAAGAAATCTGGGATAATTTATGGCACGAATGGCAGGATAGACGAAACAAAATTAGATTAACACTGGAATCAGTGGCGCATGAGCAAAAAACGCATATCAAAAATCTCGATACTTCGCTTGCAATTATCTCTCAAGTCGGAATCGTGTGTAATTCACTTGAACATAGCGATCAAAAAGAACTTTTACACCAGATGGTAGAGCGGGTTTTTGTCAACTCGGAGGGTAAGGCAATACTAGAGCTACATGCACCGTTTTCATATCTGCGAAAAATATCGCAACATATGCGAAACGGTAGTAAGAATAGTAGGTTGGTAGGGAAATCCAAAACAAAAACCAGCAACAATGTTGTTACTGGTTCGGCTCAGACCCAAAGTTCGGATTGGGTCTTACAAAGCTGGGGAGGAAGGATTCGAACCTACGAATGGCGGATTCAAAGTCCGCTGCCTTACCGCTTGGCGACTCCCCAATGAATAATCACATTATACCAAAATGATTATTCAGGACAAGGGCTATCTAAACATGATTCAAAATTATCTATGTACCGATAGCCTATGACCCTAGCTTAGCAGAAGAAGGCATTACTGAGGTAGCGCCTTCTCCATAAAATCGAACCAAGCTGATGATCGAAATTAGTTGGCGGGTTCGTCTACCACTTCAGCTTCTTCAGGTTCTTGCGCGGGAATTTCCAGATCAATCAATTGCTGGAAGAGATCACGCATCGCTGGTTCAGGCAATGCACCGGGCTGACTAAAGACGATGTTCCGTTGTTTGAGTATCATAATGGTCGGGATGCTCTGAATTTTGAAGGTCTGCGAAAGCCCCGGATTTTCATCCACATTCACCTTCGCAATGCGGATTTTACCAGCGAATTCTTCCGCCAATTTATCCAATATCGGCGCGACTGCACGGCACGGTCCACACCATTCTGCCCAGAAATCAACCACCACCGGCAATTCATAATCAATCACTTCCTTCTGGAAGGTTGCATCGGTGACGGCAAAGGGTTTATTTTCGACTAACATCATTGTGTTATTGTCCTCTTGGATTACTTGTGTATTTATGTCGCTTACAGGTTGCGGACGGCTCTGCATATAAGCGGCGTTTAGCATTTCAATCGCCAGCGGAACATCCGTCCCCCACGGGCGACTGCGACGCACCACTTCCTGACCATTAAACCAGGCAATTAACACCGGCTTCTCGCCCACATTAAATTTCTCTGCGGCGATTGGATTTTTGGTCGGGTCAATTCTAGCGATGGTGATGGTCTTTTCTTCCTGCGCCAATTTCTTAAACGCCACGGAAAATTCGCTTCTCAGCCCTTCACCGTTACTCACTAGCAGAAGAACCGGGACATCTTGATTCAGCGTTTCCTGAAATGTTTCGTCTGTGAGTTGAACAGCTTCAGACATCTTCAAATTTTCCCTTCATTAAAATAGGACATGCGATAAACGCACTTATTTTAATTCAGCTTGACAGTTAAGCGACACCTAATTTCCAGACGCATCGTCTTCCGCATTACTTACAAAACCACGCACGGACTTCGGCACGCCAATAAACAATGCAATCGGTGCAATCATCAACATCCACAAAGCCGTCACCAGACTAAACTCATCAGCAACGATACCAATAACCAACGGAATAACCGTCCCCACTAAGCCGAAGATGCCGGATACCGCCATGACCGTACCACTGCGCCCCGGCATCGCGGAATAAAGCCGCCCCTGCAATACCGGATACCAACCCGCCGTGAAAAAGTGGCTAATACCCAGAAAGATCAATTTCGGGATGATCGGTTCGATTAGCAAAAACGCCGGAAACAGCACCAATTGCAAAGCCGCACTAAAACGCACATATGTCACGCCATCAACCCGTTCGAGAAGCGGTATCACCAGAAAATCACCCACCAGACCAACGATCTTCATGACAACCAGCACCAGCGCACCCGTTTCTACCGATAACCCTATCTCATTCACCAGATACAGCGCCAAATAGCCCGTGAATACATCCAGCAACAGATCGCTGACCTGTAAAAGTGTCAGCCAGCGCAACACATGCCACTGTCGGAGCATTCCGACTGCACCACGTAACCCATCAATCAGCGTCTGCGGCGCTTCATCTTCGTCCTCGTCATCATCACTTGTTTCACTCTCAACTCCAAACGGAAAACGCCACGTTAGCGCAACAATAAATCCGGTGAAAATCGCCAATCCGAACATCATTTCGCGCCATGTCAACCCGATTGAGGTGATGAGAAACACCAACAACGCGCCACCAATCACGCCGATTGAACCAGCAAACGCCCAGCGTGCCATATTCTGATCGTGGCGTTCGGGTTCAGTATCCATGAGTGTGGCTTGTGCCAGACTCACGAACGCGCCGGAAGCAGGAAAAATCACTACATATGCCAGCAACAACACGAGAAAATTGGGCGCGACACTAATTACCGCCAGCGACAACGCCACCATCATGCCACCGCCCAGCACCAATCCACGTCGTTTGCCCGGAATGTCTGCTCGAATACCAATAATTGGTTCAATAATACTCGCCACAAAATTTGGAATCGAGAACAACAACCCGACCTGTACATACGTCATCCCCAGATCAGATTGCATAACCGGCAGAGCGGCTTCACCGGCACCATAAATCAACTCATCGAGAAATTCGATGACCAGCAAAATGAAAACGAAGCTCTGCACCAGCGGCGCATAGCGTCTAAACAGTTGCATAGAACGCAACATAAGACTCGTCCTTTCTATAGACGGTTGTACTGAAAAATGTGCAATTTGGATAGAGAAAATGCAGAAAAATACGACTAGTCGCGGAATCAAAATAAGACCAGCTACGAAAGATAGCTCGCCTAGGGAGGAAAATAGATTGCGGGTTAGCTAAGGATTAACGCGGGGGAGACATAAGTAGGATACTCCTCATATTGTTTGACAGAAGCAAGAGCTAGCAAAATTAAAACCAACGCTCTCTTTATACTGTATTTCAAACGTCCGAGTCAACTATATTGCACCACCTGAATCGGATTTCCGTCTGCATCTGCCACATGAAAATCAGTCCCACCCCAATCATCATGATGCCTGATTTCCCGTAGAATCCTAACGTCAGCCTGTTTGAACTCCTGAAATATCTTAGTCGCATTCTGAGTCATTAAGCTCAGAAAAACCGGCGCAGATCGGACAGGATCATCCCGCCAACGCCCGGGGATAGGTTCGTGTTCGATGCCATTTTGTCCGCCGCGCTCAAGCACAATAAAGGGATGGTCAGGCAATTTCTGATCGAAGAAGGCAAAATCCGCCCCCTCATCCGTCAGCATAAATCCCATTTTATCGCCGTAAAATCGCTTTTGTGCATCAAAATGGATCGCTTTAATGCCAACATGCCCGAACTGTGGCGAAGCAAAATTGTCCCGAACGTGCCTGCCGGGACAATGCGCGAGCGACCAGCGAATGCCTTCCACTGTCAGAAATTCGATTTGGTCACCCCATGCACGATGCTCAATCTCACCAGTGAAATGTACGCTCCGCTCACGCAATCGTTCGATGGTCGCCCCTAAATCATTCACATGAATCGCCGGGCGCATCCCCTGATTCAATCCCCAGTGCCGTGCAGTAACTGCCCGCCCATTATCAAAGACCTCAACCACAAGGCTATGTGTGCCGTCGTGATAATAACCATCCCAAGCCGCACCAAGCACTGCCCAATCGCCATACGCAGGATTGAGCGTCGTCTTTATACCCAGCGTATCGTTAAAGAAGTTGTGTCCCGATTGCCAATTAACCAGACTAATTCCGACGAAGTTAAATATGATGTCTGCCATTTATCATCCTCATTCTTTATTGAGGATAATTATGCACGCCAAATTGGTCATCAACATCAGACTGATGACCATGCTTAACACTGTACGATAGTTCAGCCTGATACCTTGGAGTCAAGCGTATACTCAAAAATACGGTACATCTGTTTAAAGCCAAGTGACGCATATAAACCCGTAGATGCCGGATTATCGACTTCGTGCAAAACGGTGGCGGTCTCCATGTCCTTATCAATCATGATTCGCATGGCATGGTTCATCAATGCTGACCCCAACCCACGACGGTGAAAATCCTTATGCACACCGACAGGCTCGAAATAACCGATCTTGTTGTTCTCATCCAGCCAGATGATGCAAAACGCGGCAAATTGACCATCCGGCGCGACAACGACCAGTTCACGCTCCGCATCATACCCCGGCGAGGTCATCACCCGTTCATATTGCGCCAGCGTCCAGCTAGACCCGAACCCGCTACTATGCACATCAATTAGCTTTTGCGCCTCATGCACACCTTCCGCCGACCGGATGAAAAAGCCTTCCTGTAAAGTGCTTTTTAGGATCGGTACGCCCAAATTACGCTCGGTGAACCAATAAAGCTGTTTACCACGAACGAAGCCCGCTTCTTCCAACCGCTTCATTCGCACATCGTCACATTCATCCACATCCGTGCCAATATCGCCTTCGATTTTGCTTTCCGCCATTTTCTGACGTGTTTGTGCCACAGCATAGGCGATCATCTCACTTTCCAGCGTCCCCGCCCGATGTACTGGATGAATATGAAGGTCAAACCCCTTATGTGCCGGACATACAATCACATATCCAGCAAGGTGATTTTCCAAATCATGCCACAGCCAGACCAATTCTTTGGGGTCTTCGCGGCGCAAATCGTTAAAGATGCGGTGCGGAATATCGCCAATGTGCAAATGCCCGCATATGCCCACCTGTTGTATGGACTCCGCCGTCATCGCCTGCATTGCGTACAGATCAGCATCAGTTTGATAATTGCGATGTATATAATTTGTCATTCACTTTTCCTCATTTACATGCGGTGTCCGCCGCCAACATGAATCAACTGTCCAGTGACCCAGCGCGCTTGCTCGGATGCTAGAAAGACCACCACATCGGCAATGTCTTCAGGATACCCGACCCGACGCAATGGCGTGCCCTGTGCGATCCCCTGTTCCATCTCTCGCGTAATGTAGCCGGTTTGGATGGGTCCCGGAGACACGATGTTGACCGTGATACCAAATTGCCCCAATTCCGAAGCGGCACTCCGGCTATAGCCCTCTAGCGCCAACTTACTCGCTCCGTAATTGACTTCCGTCGGAAAACAATGCGCGGCATCCGTGCTAATATTGATAATCCGCCCCCAATCTTTACCACTTTTTACATGCCGATTGGCAAATTCCGCCATCATCAACGCTGTAGCCCGCGCATTCACTGCGAATGCACGATCATGCAATCCGGCATCAAGCTGTTCGATACCGTTGGGCAACCACTGCAACTGATTTTGCACTTCCGCATCACGAGGAACGAAGGTACTCGGCTCCCAATGAGCGGCGTTGTTCACCACAACATCCACTTGCCCGAACACCGCCTCTACACGATCAAACAATGCTGCGATAACCGATATCTCGCTCAAATCGGCTTCCCACATTTCCGCAATTTCTCCAATGTCACGAATGTCTTTGACAACAGTATGAGCATCCTGTGCGCGACCATGACTGTACATCGCCATTCCGGGTTCATCCATATTGGTGGTGTCTATATCGTCTGGTATTGGCAGGCGCATGTAGGTAATGAATACTTTTGCGCCCTGCGACGCAAAGGCTTTTGCGATTGCCGCGCCGATTCCCTGCGGGTTGTTCGCACCTGTGACAATGACTACTTTTCCTTCTAATCCAGGATTTAACATAAGATCAACTCCTCTTGTGTTGTGTGATCAGACAACCTTCGTGAGAGTTACACACGAAGATGCTCGACATTGAGCTTGCCATCTTCCACATGCCAGACGCTGTCGGCGATTTTGTCCACAAAGTAGCGATCATGCACTACCGCCAGCATACTACCGGGGAAGTTCGCCACCGCCGCCTCGAATTGCTCCCGCGACGGCAAATCCAGATGGTTGAGCGGCTCATCCATCACCAGCAGATTCGCCCCCTTCGCTACCAGCCGTGCCAACATCAGCCGCGCCCGTTCGCCATAACTCAATTGGCTATTCGGGCGGAGCGGATCATCGCCCCCAAACAGAAAATAATGCAGAAACGAACGCGCTTCGGTTTCACTCATACGTGCTTCACGTTGGATGGTCGTCAGCGGGGTTTCACGCGCATCCAGAATTTCCTGCTCCTGTGCCAGATACCCTACCTGTACACTGCCACCAATAGCGACCCGCCCCGCCAGCGGTTGAAGCTCCCCGATGATCGTCTTCAGCAACGTTGATTTTCCGTGTCCATTAGGTCCCATAATGGCAACCCGTTCCTGTCCACGCAATGCAACATTCAACTCTGCCAGAAGAGGTACATCATAGCCCACGCTCAAGTTTTCTAACCGGATGGCATCACCACGAATATGCTTCACATGGTCGAATTCCATTTTGACCTGCCACGTCTGCCCCGGTTTTTCGACCCGATCATCGGACTCTACATATTTTTGCAAACGCGTTTTCTTCGCCATCGCCTTCTGTGCGACCACTTTTGCCCGCCCACGTTGAAAATCGTTGACTGTCGCGTTTTCACGGTTGATCGCCTTCGACATATGATAATTGATGTCTGCTTGCATTTTGGCGACGGTATCCAGTTGATCTTTCCATTCTGTGTATTGCTGTTGACGCTCATGCTGTAACGTCTGCATATATTCGGTATACGTGCCGACGAACACCCGCGCCAGATGAGTCTCTGCATCCAGCGCCACGATGCGATTGACAATGCGATCAATAAAGGCACGATCATGAGAGACAACCAGCACCCCGCCTTCAAATTCATTCAGCCAATTTTCCAGCCATTCCAGCGCGGTCACATCCAGATGATTGGTCGGTTCATCCAGCACGAGCAAATGCGGTTTTTCCACCAGCATGGACGCGAGAATGAGCCGTGTTTTCTGCCCGCCGGAAAGGTTGCCGATGGAATCGTCCAGCGTCACACCTTCCAGACCAAGCTCGACCAACGCGCGCATCCCTGCCGCTTCATCCACGCCATAACCGAGCGTTTCGAGTTGTTCCAGCGCCTCGCCATAAGCGGTCATGAGTGCGTCCAGATTGCCATTATTCGCGTTCGCCATTTGCGTGGCGAGCCGTTCAACCTCGGCTTCTGCTGTGCGGATTGCTTCCAGATTGGGGAATAATGCCGAACGCACCGGCGCATCATCCGCATAAGTGATGCCCTGCGCCAGATAACCCACGCGTATATTCGGCACTGTAAATTGCACAGTGCCACGATCCGCCTCAATCATCCCCATGACGATCTTGAGCAGGGTTGATTTTCCGCTCCCATTGGGACCGATCAACCCGACCCGTTCGCCCGCGTTGGTTGTAAACGTTACGTCTTTGAGAATATCGTCTTCCGCTCCGGCGAAGCGTTTTGAAATTAGCGATACAGTTAACATAGGTGTTGTTTATCTTTCGTTTTATGTTGCGTCTGCACGCACCCATCATCGAGAAAAGTGAGAATCAAAAAAGCGCCATACGGGACGATCCCGACGGCGCAAAAGTGCAACACGTCAACACATTGTCAGTGAATCAAGTTATGAGGGTGAATCAGAAGTCACCATGCAGTTCGCACGACAATAGGGGTATCCCGCCAAACGGTGAGTTTATTGACGAACGAAACCTGCCATACCATGACCTTCTACTCAATCGACGATATTCGGGGAAGGTTGGCTAAAAACAACCTCGCCGCGAATATCGACATTATAGGGTCAGTATGGGTCAGATGTCAAGCAATTGGATTTATTGCAAGGATTCTGCCAGCGCAATAAGCTCATCAACGGACAAACTATTGGACATCATCATAAACTGCGTGTCACCCTCAACCCATAAAATTCGATTGTAGGCTTCTGGAACGATCTCCCCTACACCAGCAGGTCGTGCATCGGTAATGGGTGCTTGCCGAAAACCATGTAGAGCACCGCCAATAGCGATACCATCTGCACCGCGCACGGCAATGTCAAAAACGTCTGCCTCACCCACATTGATCTGAAATTCAAGGGGTGCGACACCTGCATCATACTGTGTTTGGAAAATCCAGAAGAACTTTAAACACGAAGTACCACCTTCACAAGTTGTCATGTAGCTGTAGTTTGTATCCGAACTATGTATGCCTGCTGTCACATCATAATCCGCATTTCGCCACGATAGTTGATAGTCAGCAGGAATGCTTGGCAAACTGAGCACTTGAAATTGTGATTGTTCGTTTGCTTGTTCGACAGAATATCGTGAAACATTTACCTGGGTAGCATCAACTCGCGCTTGTGCGTCCGGCGTAGAAGTCAAGCGTAATTCAACTCCGGTTGGTGCATTGGTAATCGTCACTCCACCGATTCGCGCAAGAATATCCTGCGCCAAATTTCGCAATGGTGGCACACTGACAACCATCAAGCTGATGAAAACGATACCCGCCACAATTTTTAACCAGCGCGACATCCGATACCCACTGTTGATGTTTGGCTGACCTAAACGTGCTTTCTGTGTCAATCTTTTTCGGCTGGCAACACTAAAGTCGGCTTGTGTCAATCGTCGTGCAATCCCTATCATCTGTGTCATTTCTTCAGAATCACATTGCACATTCTCACCCGCCAATATGCGGTCTAATTGTTGATTAAAGTCCCGGCTGATCTCTTGGTCGTTCATGACTGTACCTCCTCATCATCGTGGAAAAGGCCGTGTAACATGCCGCGCAACTTACGGATGGCACGGTACAAAATGACCCCCACATTACTTTCACTCAATCCGGTTAATTGGCTGATCTGTACATTGGTCATATCCGCCGCGAATTTGAGCGCAATCACGTCACGCTCTCGACCAGTAAGCTGACTGACGGCGCGTAACAATTGCATCTGATCGTCTTTAAGCTGTGTGGATTCATCAAGTGCCGGATAGTCTGAGGTGTATCCTTCCATTGCATCCCATGAAAACCAGCGTCGGCGCTTCTTTTTACGAAAATAATCACTCACTTTGTTGCGGGCAATCGCAAATAGCCATGCGCCAAAGGGTGATACATCTGCCTTGTAGCTGTAGATTTTGCCCAATGCCTGCTCGAAAATCTGCGAGGTCAGGTCGTCCGTAACCTGTGCGTCCTCTACCCGATAACGCACATAGTTATAGACTTTTGGGAAGTAATACTCATAAACGGGTGCAAAGGCATCCGGTTCAGCTTTCACGTCTTGTATCAGGTTGATTTCATTCACTAATCCAGCACTCGTCACACACCCGTCCCCTATACCTGTTTTCCTCTTAAAAGTAAGTACGCCTGACCGGTGGATTTCATTACATACTATGTCTATGTGCAAAAAAAAAGCGTACTTATGACCCGATAAGTACGCTTTCTTATACGCTTTGAAGTTAGATTTGTTGATTATTCCCCCAGACGGATCAAGATGACCGTGCCCGCGTTGGGTATCCAGCCACAGGTATACCCGCCTTCAAAGTCCACAGGCAATATTTCCGTCATCGTGCGTGGTGATTGGGTCGCATCCATAAAGATCATGCGCCCTTGCCCCTGTAAACATAAGCGTTGATAGCCACCAAAATTGAATTGCGTTTGCCCGTCCGGTTGCTGAATCCACACATCCACCGCCAGCAACACACCATAATCGACCAATTCAATCGGCACACCACCCGGATTATATTGCCACGCGCCATTTTCCATGTGCACCGTGCCATACACATCGTCTGGAATGCCCCACGCATGAGCGCGTGTCTCTTCTTGATATTCCGCGTTCCATTCGTTCAAACGCGGAATAGAGGGGATGGCGGGTTCAATCACCTCGCCTGTAGCCGCGTTAATCATTAATTCAACCGAGCCAATATCACAAACACCCCCTTGCGGACGTGGATTACCAAATTGGTCTACCGCTAAACTGCCACAATCGGGCGCACTGTTCAATGCCGGACTACCTGCTGAGGGCGGTAAACTCGCCGTGCCACCACCATAATTACCAAATGGGCGCAACATCGGGTCAACATTCAAGCCGGGGCAACCCGCCGCGTTAAACGCGATATTGCCACCGCCGTCGTTGATCGTTCCCGTACAATCCGACGTGACAATACTGTTCGTCAACGTAAATGAGCCACCGGGAATGCCCAGCGCATTTGCTCCACCGGGCGCGACGTTATTCGCAATCGTCGTATGCGTGAATGTCGTAATCCCGCCGACATGATAAATACAGCCCCCCATGTTTAGCGCACGATTGTTATAGCACGTACTGTTATCGACGGTCATCGCGCCTAAGCCGTAAATCGCCCCGCCGAGATTCGCCAAGCCACCGGAAAACGTCGTGCCACTAATCAGTAATGAGCCACCGCTTAAAATTGCCCCACCGAGGAAGGCATCATTGCCTGAGAAGGTCGTGTTATTAATGGTGAGCGTGCTAAAGTTATCAATCGCGCCACCAAAATTCGTCGCGGTATTCTGATCAAATGTGCTGTTATTAATCGTCAATATCCCGCCATTCACAATCGCGCCACCATCATTACCCGCCCGATTAAGCGAAAATGACGCATTATTGATGTTGAGCGTTCCTCCGGCGGTATTGTCGACCACCCCGGCATCTGTCGGCGTGAAACCATTCGTGAACGCGATACCGTTAACCGTCAACGTAGTTCCGGCATTCAATGTGAAAAAGCGCGTAGCACTCCCGCCATCAAACGTGACGTTAAACCCGTTCGCATCAATCACCAGATCATCAGCAACAACGAACTCCGCCGCAATATTGAGCACACCGCCACATCCAAAACGGATTTCATCTAATCCGGGATTGGCAACGGCATTATTAAATTCAGCAATGAAGGCGGCTTCGGTGCAGGTATTGACGGTGAAAACGGCGGCTTCGGCGGGATTTACAATGAGGAACAAGCCCATAAGTAAGGCTGTTATTAGCGACGAGAACAGCAAAGAAACTCTAAAACGGGAGCGATTAGTCATGCGCTTTACCCAACTAAATGTATTTTCCACTATTATGACGCTTAACCGTAGTATAAATCAATGAACCTATTTTCCTAGCTCTTAAATTGGTTGGAAACGGTTAGAGTAACGTTTGATTTAATATTTAATGTCAAATTGAGCCATTTTGTAGCCACCCAACTATCACCCGCTATAATGTAAACTCTGTACCATAACCAACAGACGGAGCACATGATGGCAGGCAAAGTCATTCTGATTACAGGCGCATCACGCGGCATCGGGCGGGCAACCGCAGAAAAACTCGCCGCGCAGGGACACACCGTTTATGGAACGAGCCGGAATCCTGATAGTGTGGTCATCCATAATGTGCGGATGTTGCCCCTTGATGTCACGTCGGATGGCTCGGCTTTAGCGGTGATCCAGAACGTGGTCGGCAAATCGGGGCGTTTAGACGTGCTCATCAATAACGCAGGTATCAGCCAATGGGGTACGCTAGAAGAAATCAGCATCGAAGAAACCCAAACCGTCTTCGACACCAACTTTTACGGCATTATACGCATGGTCAAGCACGCTCTGCCCATCATGCGCGAACAGGGCGAAGGCAAAATCATCAACATCAGTTCCATCGGCGGAATTCTCGCTGTGCCTTTTCAGGGGATGTATTCCGCCAGCAAATACGCGGTTGAAGGCTACTCGGAAGCGTTGCGCCACGAGGTCAAAACGTTTGGCATTCACGTCTCGCTGATTCAACCCGGCGACATCAACACCACCATCGAAGATGTCGAATCCGCCAGAACCATCCCCGCGTATGCCGCCGCCCGCGCCCGTGCCAAAGCCATTCATGTGGACTCAATGAACAGCGCGCCCTCGCCGGAAATCGTCGCAACTGTGATCGCCCGCGTGGTCAAGAGTCGCCGCCCGAAGTTGCGCTATGCCGTCGGCAAAGAGGCTTTCGTTCCTATCGCAAAACGTTTTATACCTGCGGGATTGGGTGAATTGTGGATACGTAACTGGTTTAAGCTGGATGCAAAATCCTAAATCTGCTTATTTTGCCGTCTTAACCAGAAAATTTCAAAAACAATCAGCACACCGCCCACCAACAATGCAACCAGCGACAAAACCGCGCCAATCGTCACCGAACGCGGCGCGAATTCCAACCGGACGGATTGATTCTCTCCTGCTTCCACCGGAATACCGATCAATCCACCATACGTATCCAGAATGTCGACTCGCTCATCGTTCACATAAGCGTTCCAGCCAGGATAATCTGGGATGGAAACGGTCAACAGGGCATTTTCGCCCGTAGAAACCGTCATCTCTACCCGCTCCGGCGTGACCATCTGAAAATCCCTGACTTCTGCCACTTCGGGACGTTCGCCAGAAAGTTCAATCGGGGACGGTTGCAAGGTCACGGCTTGCTCACGCAGATTCACCCGCGCATCCGCCATAATTTCACGGGCAAATTCAGGGCTGTTCTGCGCGTCAATCGCCTCATATACCAGATGCGCCATCGGACGCGGGTCTTGCAACTCAAACACGCGGAACTCATCGCCGATCAAATTGACATCATACGCTAGCAGTTCAAGATCAACTTCTGACGGTGGCTCATCAAAAGTGGTGATATAGCGTACCGCCAGCACCTCCCAGAAGCGATCCACCGGAATACGGCGCAATTGATCGATATTTTCTGACCAGAAGGGACCCGTTCCGTAAATATCCGGCACGCGGGAAAATGTGCCGTAACCCTGCAAGCCCGCGCCACCATCCACCCGCCACGCGATGTCCTGCGGATTTTCGACGATATATGGCTGAAGCGAAACCGGCAATTGCGGGCGATTTTCCGGCACGTCCGGCAAGAAATTTTCCGAGCGCGTATTGACCGTGAACAGATCAAACACGATCAGCAAAATCAGCGCCGCCGGAATCAGCCATGAGCTTTCGGATTGTTGCCACACGCGCCAGCCCATAAACAGCACCGCCACCACGACCACAAAACCAAGCGAGTTGACTGTATCGCCTGTTGCGCCCGTCTGCACAAAATCGCCGATCATCACCGCGACCAGCACAAATCCAACCAGCGCCAGATGCCCATTCGCCAACCAGCTAAATCGACGTTTATCGAGTGCATCTTGCTCACCCGCGAACAGCCAATCCGCCTGATACGTCGCCAGAATAACCAGCGCGAACGCCACGAGCGAGGCGGTGCGCTCCTGCTGACGGAAGATGCTCCAACCCGGCACGAAATTATAGAAAAAGTCATAGACGATACTGTTGCCACCCAGTCCAAGCAACAAGCCGACGACAATCACACCGATCCAGAAGGCATGGTGCGCTTTCGGGCGGAGCATCGCGCCAACCGCCAGCAAAAATCCCGCCACGCCGATATACAATGGCGACCATACGCCGAATAATTGCGGGAAAATCGTGCCTAAAAATTCGCCTACCGTAAAGCCGTTCGACTTGTCCGCATAACCGAGCGAAGCCACCCGCGCCGACAGTCCGGTGAATTCCCACGCAGGCAACAATTGAATCATCGCCAGCCCGCCGCCCAAGCCACCGAACAGCCCCGCCCGCAGAATGAATCCAAACGGGCTAATCCGTCCACGATAAACCGCAAACGCCAGATACGCCAGCGCCAGATAAATAATTTGTAGGGTCGTCTGTGGATGCCCACCCAAAAATGACAACGCCACGCCGATGCCAGCGATCACACTCCCCCGCACCAGCCAGCGGGAATGTTTTATGCTCAGTTCCAGCCCGAAGAACACCAGCGGAGTCCATGCCACACTTTCCATCACGCTAACTTGCAACATCGGGTAGCCAGTCAGATAGCCACTGTAGGCGTACAAAACGCTCCCGATCAGCGCCACCTCGGGACGTTTCACCAGCAGACGCAAAAAGGCGTACATCATCAAACTGACCAGCCAATAATGCACCGCAACTTCCAGCTGATACGCCTCGATTGACCAGCCACCCACACCAGCAAGTCCAATCGCCACCCAGCGCGGCGGATACCACGTCACGAACTGAATGTTCCCCGCGAAGGTATCTCCGCTGTGATTGTAAGGATTCCAGAGCGGAATATCGCCCTGTCCCATGCGCTCCGCCTGATAATCCGAGAAGGCGTAATAATGCGCGGTGAAATCGCCCTCAGGGAAAATCACGCGGTCAATCGTCGAGGGTGTGAGCAAGCGCCAGAAAAACAGCACCCACAAAAAACTCAACACCATCAGCGCGACAAATGCCGGACGGGTAAAAATGCGGAAATATGGAGAATTGCGCGGCAAAGTAAAAGTCATAGATGAAAAGCCTATCCACGATTATGTTAAATCGTACAGCGCCTCATTATGACGGTTGTTGAAAGTTTTTCAATGAAGATTTTCAATAGGGGATAGATTTACGCGGGCGCAGACTCATGCTAATGCGCTTGCGGGCGATAATCTGAAACGCTTCCTCAAACGTGTACGTCTCCCGAATATCGTCCAGCAACAAACTCCGACGGGTGACGGCATCACTCTCAAAAAACCAGTACAAACTCATCAATGGAGAGATAAGCCCCGTGCTATGGCGGAACTCCTCATACATCGCGTAATTCCCAAAATTGCCATGCACCGCTGGAATAATGCGCGTGCTGATGTGGCTCTTGTGGCGATTCGGCTGTTCCCATGCGAAGCGACAGGCGGATTCATACTGTTTGAACGCGTCCATCTGCGGTGCAAGGGCGCAACTGCCGTAAAAGGCTTTTTCCATCATCAACGCGGCGATATTTTCCAGCGCATGATGATGACAGACCGCTTCTTCCACCTCCGTGCCGAATCCCACACACGCCAGAATCTTAATCGGCACATCATCGAGCATCTGCACCGCGCCGGTGGAAATCGTATCTTCCATCAGCGTCCCTGCACCCGCTTCGTCCCCGCGCATAATCGAATCGACCCCGCCATCCACCAGAATAATCGCATCCACCCCACCTAGATGGGCAATCAATGTTTGATAGGCGCTCTTAATCGCCTGCACGCCCATTTTCGGGAACATCCACACGATCATATCTTCATCGCGTGTCGCTTTAAACCACTGTGAGAGATAGGCTTCGGGGTAATAGCCTAAATCCAGCCGCGTCTTCCCCCGCGTGCCCATCACCAGACCTTCTTCGATGATTTCCGGCTTATCCAGCGCACACGCCAGCTTAAAATCCATAAACGAATAATTCGCCAGATGCACCGTTTTACCCATCTCACGTAACGTAAAGTAAATCGGTAATCCGGCGAAAATATCAAAGCCACCGCCCGCTCCGGCGATGAGAATAGTCTGCGCGTCCTGTAATTGGTCGAGTATCGGTAGATTCAGTTTCATAAGCTTAATACGGTATTTTCCGGTGTGGGCGGGCAGATGACTGTAAGCGTTCGCGCAATCGGATGCTGATCGCAAAGGCATCTTCGATTTTCACTGTATCACGGATGTGTTCGATAATTAGACTGCGTTCAATCACCGCGTTTGCATCAAAAAACCAGTAGAGACTCATCAATGGGGAGACGAACACTTCTAGCTTCTGATAATCATGATACAGGTGATGATCGCCAAAATTGCCATCCACTGCGGAAACCACGCGCATGTTGATGTGACTGCGCGAGTGAAAACGCTGATCCCACACATAACGGCACGCCTGCTCATACTGTTGATACACATCCATGCTTTTGGTGAGCGCACAACTGCCATAAAACGCATTTGCTGTCATCAATGCGGCGATGTTATCCAGCGCATTATAATGGCACACTTCAAGTTCCGTGCCAAAGCCCAGACATGCCAGAATTTTTATCGGAATATCAAGATGCTCAATCGCAGATAGCGTGATACTATCTTCAAGAAACGTTCCCGCGCCGGTTTCGTCCCCGCGTGATAACGAATCCACACCACCATCAATCAAAATCAGCGCGTCAATTGTGCCGAGATGCGCCAAAAGCTGATCGTATAATTCGGCTAACGACTTCGCCCCCGTCCGGCTGAACATCCAGATCGGCACATCCTCGCCTTGCGTTTCTTCAAACCACTGCGTTAAGAATCCTTCGGGATAATACGGCAACTCCATGCCGACCTTACCCTGAGAGCCAACCAGCAACCCATATTCGAGCGTTGTGCTAGGGCAATACGTGCCGACAATCTCCAATGGCGAAAAACTAAAATTCGCCAGATGCACCGTTTTGCCCATCTCACGCAACGTAAAATAGATCGGTAGTCCGGCAAACACATCAAAGCCACCGCCTGCTCCGGCGATGAGAATGTTCTGTGCGTCTTGCAATTGGTCGAGTATCGGTAGATTTAAACGCATGGGTGTGACCTGCCGTTTTGTGCCTGCTTTTGGGCGGATGTATCGTTGACTATCTTACGTCAGCAACCCGCATGGAACAATGAATAATTTAGCCTTCCTCCGGCTCCGTGTGGATCGTCACGCGATGCAAACCATTGATCGACATTCTGAGCAGGGCTTCCGCGCTTTCGGTGAGGTCATGCGCTTCAGTGATAGAAACATCGGGCGCTAATCCGGCGTGCATCGTTACCACCAATCCTTCCGGTTGAGAAGCCAGCCGCATATGATGCCAGCGCACCTGCGGATATGCCCCGCGTAGCAAGCCTTTCACCTCGCCCAACACCCCTTGATCGCATGTTTCAGCCACAAGTGGCGCGGTTGTCGTCTGGATCGGCTCAATGTGCGTCACGATTTCGTCAATTTCCGGCAATTGCGCCTGCAAGCTATCTTCCAGACGATTCACCCATTCGTGGGCATCGGCTAGCGTTTGCTCCGGTGGCACTTCAACGTGTAATTCGAGCATCTTCTGCCCGCCATTTTCCGTGACGCGGGTTTCATGGGTAGACATGCCCAGCGCATCAGCGGCGGCACGCACGATCAAGCCATAATCATCCGGTTTTGCAAGGTCATCCGGCACGAAATGGACTTCAACTTCCATCACGCCACCCAATTTTTCGTCCAATTCGCGGATGATCGACTCACGGATGGCGGCAAAGTGTGCGGCAGTCATCGCCGGAGGAACAGTCACATCAATATCAATATGCGCGGAATCGATTGATCCACGGCTACGCGCCCGTGCAATCTGTATATCGACAGGCATATCTACCAGCGCATTCCGCAAATCTTCTGGCGAATACGGCGCATAATCCACGAGGACACGGCTGGTCTGTTGCAAAACTTCCCACGCGGCTTTGATAATCAGCAAAACCACCACCAGCGCGGCAACCAGATCAACCCACACCCAGCCCGTCACGCTGACCACAATCATGCTGATAATCACCGAAGCCGTCACAAACACATCTGTGCTGGTATTAGCGGCATCCGCAAGCAGTAATTCCGAGCGCAACTGCTTGCCCCGCCTGATTTGATACCGACTGATAAAAATGTTGCCGATAAGCGTGCCAACCATCACAGCGAACGCTAAGGGCGTGAAATCCGGCAGTGTTTCATTTTGCAGGCGATCCAGTGCACTACTCGAAATTTCCCATGCAGTAACCAGCAACAACGCGCCGATCAACAACGCCGCCAACGTCTCAAATCGGCGATGCCCATAAGGATGGTCGTCATCGGGTGGGCGCGAGGCAAAATGATTGGCGATCAATCCAGCGATATTCGACGTGCCATCCATCAGCGAATGAAAGCCGTCCGCTGTAATCGACAATGCACCTGTGACCGACCCGATGAAAATTTTGCCGAAAGCGACCAGAAAATTCAGCACGAGCGTGATAATGAGTACCCGTCGCACCTGAATACGTGTTTCTTGCATAGTGCTCCTAATAATAACGTGAGCTATTGATACGCCCTCATCGTAAACGCAAAATACGCGTTTCGACAATCAATAAGTTGGATGTTCGGTCAGGCGGGAAATGATGTTAGGCAATAGCAGATAATTATTTTTGCCGGTCTAACTTAACGCATTGTTTAAACAGAATGTCTAAATGGCTTGACAAACAGAACAAATTATCGTATTTTACTTATAGGTTAATTAACTTTTTGGTAAAATACAAACATGCACAAGAAAACACAAGGAAAAAACGATGACTGACAGCACCACTTCTAAAGACGCAGTTGTGATCGAGCGTACTTTCGATGCACCAACAGACCTCATCTGGCAAATGTGGACGAAACCCGAACATTTAAAAAACTGGTATGGTCCGCAGGGGTTCAGCATCCCCATAGCGGAAATGGATGTGCGTGTGGGTGGCAAGCGTCTGATCTGCATGGAAATGAAAACACCGGATCGCATCATGAAAATTTGGACGACTGGTGAATTCACCGAACTCACCCCACACACACGCCTCGCCTATACCGATAGCCCATCCGATGAACATGGCAATTTAGTGATTATGGATGGCGACGAATCGCCGTTAATCACCGTCGTTACCGTCGTGTTGGAAGACCTCGACGGACGCACAAAAATGGTGACCACTCACGCTGGTTTGCCTGCAAACGATCAGGGTGCAAGTGAAGGTTGGAAGCAAGCCGTCACAAAATTGGCAGACTATCTCGAAACGCTCACAAGCAACGACTAATCCGGCGACATCATTACGACCTCTCTTCAAACTCAGGGTAATCATATGCAAACGCGCATGATTGCCCTCTCCCTTTTACAATGCCCTTTTTCTAACCTTACCCGCATACAAACACGCCTGTTCTAAAAACTTAACGCATTGTTAAGCAGTTTAAGGGTTGGTATGCACCGCACCGCCTCGTATAATCATAGGATAGCGCCCAAACAAACGAGGTGAACCCAACCCATGTTCAAGTTCATGATGGTGTTTTACCAACCGGATGATTTAACCAAATTTGAAAACAGCTACAATGACCTGCTCGCATTGGTGGAACGGATGCCGTCCATCAAAAGGCGACAGGTCATTAACGTTGTGGGGAGTCCGCAGGGGAAATCCCCCTATTATCGGATTCTGGAAGTGTATTTTGACGATCAAGCCACCATGCAAGCCGCCATGCTCAGTCCTGCCGGACAAGAAGCAGGCGGTCAGTTGATGCAATTTGGGGCGGGTTCGTTCGAATTGATCTTTGCCGAAGTGTTTGAAGAGATTGGAGGGAGCACACCCTTGACCAACCCCTCCACGACAGGAGAAACTGACGACAATGCAAGAACTTAGAGACCGCATCCTCGCTGAAGGAAAGAATCTCGGTAACGGTATTCTTAAAATTGACAGCATCCTCAATCACCAGATCCATCCTGATATGATGACCGGAATGGGTAAGGCACTCGCAGAAAAATTTAGCACTCAGAAAATTGATCGCATCCTCACAGCGGAAATTTCCGGAATTGCACCCGCATTAATGACCGCCGCCGTGCTTGGTGTGCCGGTAGTATATGCCCGCAAGAAGAAGCCGATCACAATGGCGGGTCCCGTCTTTCTGGAAACCGCGCCCAGCCACACCAAAGGCGGTGATGTACCGTTGTTGGTCTCGGCGGAATTCCTGCACGAAGGAGAAAATGTGCTCATCATTGACGACTTCCTCGCCACCGGCAAAACGTTGATGGCACTCGCCCGTATGATTGCTAGCGCCAGAGCAAATCTTGTCGGCGTAGGCGTGGTTGTAGAAAAAACCTTCGAGGGAGGACGTGGCAATATGGTGAAAGCGGGCTACACCATGCCCATTCACGCACTCGTCAAAATTGAATCGATGGATGATGGTCAAATCATTCTTGCGGAAGACTAATTGATGACGGATGATCTGAGAACAGGCGGAATCGCCATCCTTGATTACGGATCACAATATACCCAGCTTATCGCCCGCCGTGTCCGTGAGCAGGGTGTTTATGCGGAAGTCTTTGCTTACGATGCGCCTGCCGAAACGGTGAATCAGCATCAACCGCGTGGCTACATTTTGTCCGGCGGACCGAACAGCGTCTATGACGACGGTGCGCCCCAATTAGAAGCACATCTTATCAGCGCCAAATTGCCCACGCTCGGCGTATGTTATGGGATGCAGTTGATCGCCAAAGCCTACGGAGGCACGGTTGAACCCGGCGAAACCCGCGAATATGGCGATGCACAGGTGATCCACGAAACGGACAATCCCCTATTTAAAGGACTGCCGGACGAAATTCGCGTGTGGATGTCGCACGGCGATCATGTCGGCAAGTTACCGTCAGGCTTCGTGCAAATGGCGGAATCACGTAACGGTGTTATGGCGGCAATGGGTGACATCAAGCGGGATATTTACGCGGTACAATTTCATCCTGAAGTCGTTCACACGCCCGAAGGGATCGACCTGCTTCGCAATTTCGTCTTCGATATTTGCGAATGTGAGGCGAATTGGTCACCAGCCGCGTTTATCGAAGATGCCATCCAGCGCATCCGTGAGCAAGTCGGCGGAGAACGCGTCTTATTGGCACTCAGCGGCGGGGTGGATTCTGCCGTCGCGGGGATGCTCCTACATGAGGCGATTGGCGACCAACTCACCTGTGTGTTCGTCAATACGGGCTTATTGCGTAAAAACGAGCCGGAAGAAGTGGTGCAGGTTTTCGGCGTGCAACAACACATGAACCTGATTCCAGTTGATGCGACTGAAGACTTCCTTGATGCGCTCAAAGACGAAACCGAACCGGAAGCCAAGCGCAAGATCATCGGCAAATTATTCATCGACATTTTCAGTGAGCAAGCCCGCCAGATGAGCGCGAACGGCGTAAAATTCCTTGCACAGGGGACGATCTACCCCGATGTGATCGAATCCGCCGCCGGACACAAATCCGCCAAGACGATCAAGAGTCATCATAATGTCGGCGGATTGCCGGAAGACCTCAACTTTGACCTCATCGAACCCTTACGCGACCTGTTTAAAGACGAAGTGCGGCGCGTCGGCACAGCACTCGGATTACCGGATTCCATCGTGTGGCGGCAACCTTTCCCCGGTCCCGGTCTGGGGATTCGTTGTCTCGGCAATCTCACATGGGAACGGCTGGAAAAACTCCGCGCCGCCGATGCAATTTACCTTGACGAACTCGACAAAGCGGGTCTGCTGTATCCACAAAATGGCGCACGGGCGGCAACCTCACAATGTTTCGCCGTCCTCTTGCCCGTGCAAAGCGTCGGCGTGATGGGCGATTACCGCACCTATGAAGAAGTCATCGTGCTCCGTGCGGTGACCACTGACGATTTCATGACCGCAGATTGGGCGCGTCTGCCGTTTGATTTGCTCGCAAAAATCAGTAGCCGGATTGTCAACGAGGTCAAGGGCATCAACCGCGTCACCTATGATGTCACCAGCAAACCGCCCGCCACCATCGAGTGGGAGTAGCACTTAAAATATTCTGTTTGTGTCAAATCATGAGTATGTAATATGAGCAAAAAAAGACCCAGTAACTTGTTAGACAAACATATTGCTAATCTCAAAAGTGTTTGCCCAAATGCGGATGTAGTGTTTGTATGTCCGATTTGCTTTTCTATATTTACTTATGAGGAAGCACAAAATCCGGCGAATGTAAATTTGGGTCATATTTGGCCCAAATACATTCGTAACACCACGGAAGACGAATCTGTAAAGCATCAGCAAGTTTTACTTTGTACCTGTTGTAATTCCCAAGCTGGCTCTATTGGTGATAACCAAATGCAAGAATTCGAGATCACTAGACAAGGTGAAAAAGAGGGAAAACCATCTAGAAAACGTAAAATGTCTTTTATCTCTAGAAATAGACAGGAGTCTTTTTCAATTTATGATTATTTTAATAAAGAAGATGGAAAATCTGGATCAATCACCTTCGAGGGAACGCCGGATAAATTTAAATATAATAAAGATTACCGTCGTATTGACGAACTAATTACAAACCAAGAGCACTTTGATTTAATCGTATACCCGCACGAAGCTAGCTGGGATCTCGCGCAAGTTGGATGGTTAACATCAGCATATCTTTTCGCGTTCTACACTTTTGGGTATAGATATATTTTCCATAATAGTCTCGACAAAGTGAGGAATTATATTCTTCGCTCCTTTGAAGGCGAGACAAAATATGACTTAGAACCCAATCCATTGAAAAATGTTTGCGTCAGCATATGTAATGTCCATTATGAAGAAACACCTAACATCTTGTATATTTTGCCAAAGCAGGGAACAGATCAAATACATTTTCTAGAAATCAATTTTTTAGATCGCCACATAAGACTACCAGGGCGTGAACATTATATTTTTATACTTGAAAGTGATGATCCTGAAATCTTCGTTGGTATGAGTGTTGAAAATGGGCTTGTCGCAAACAGTGAACTTAATCAATGGGATTATCTATTCTATTACACGCATTATTGCGTAAACAGCGAAGAATTAACTGTTATTCCAGATGAGTAGAGTACGCGCCATGAACAGAGTAGTGCATTAAAGCATGTTTTTACCAAAGAACCGAATTTTACGAGGTCTTTGCACATTAACGGTCTGTGTTCCACTCCTAATCGCCTACACGCGTACGCTGATGCCAGGGACAGTGGGCGGGGATGCGGGCGAATTGCAATATGCCGCGCCGTTGCTATCACTCGTCCATCCCACCGGACAGCCACTATACGTCCTGCTCGGTTATCTGTGGACAAGCCTCCTCCCGCTCAAATCCGCCGCCTATGAAATGAATCTGCTTGCCGCCGTATCCACCGCCATTGGATGTGGTTTGCTGACGTGGTTTATCGCTAAACTCACCAGAAACCCATTTGTCGCCGTCGCTGTCGGTCTCACACTTGGGTTTGGCGCGACCCTCTGGGGAGAAGCCGTCCTCGCGGATAAATATGGCTTCAATGTTCTGCTATCTGCCTTAATCATCGGCTTGGCACTGTGGTGGGATCAAGACCACGACCAACCACACGGCGACAAATTGCTCTATGCACTGTCGTTCGCCTTTGCGCTCGGCTTATTGCACCATCGCAGTCTGGCATTGTTCGCCGTCAGCATTGGCATTCTGGTGGTCTATCATCTGCGCGCTGAATTGTGGCGCAAATGGCGACGCACCCTGACCTGCATCATGCTGGTGATGTTGCCGCCACTCATCATCTATCCCACCGTGTTGCCAGCCTTACAATCACGCGATAACGCCCCGCTACTGATTCAGCCGGAAAGCGTGAACGATTGGGTGGATTACATCCTGGAACGACACGTTATTTCCGGCGAGGCGCTCGTCTTCGATGAAGGCATCAGCGGACAGCTCGAAATTTATGCAGATGTGCTAGTCAACGATTACACGGTATTTGTGGCAATCGTCGCCTTACTTGGCATGGTGATCCTGCTTCGCAAAAAGCCAACCGCCGCCCTGTTTTTGCTGGTCAGCTTTGCGCTACAAGCCATCCTCAGCGCCAATTTTCGTGGCAATGTGCGCCAATTTACGTATTATCTGCCCTCGTTTGTCGTGCTGATTTACGCGTATGGCTACGGATTGAGTGAACTCTGGACATTTGCGCGTAACGGCTTGATCGAAATTCGCCCGTTGCGTCGCCTCAAGTACGAATACATCATCGCGCCGATGATTCTCGCCCTGCCACTCTTCGCACTGACAGGCTATCAATTCTCTCAAACCTATCCCGATGCGCGTGAGCGTGCCATCTACGGTGATCCACTTGACATCTGGCGGCAGACGCTCAAATCAGGGGATATGGGCGCACGCCTGACCGCCAATCTGAACGATTTACCAGAAAACACCGCCCTCGCCACAGATTGGGAACAGGTGACGATTTTATGGTACGCGCAACAGGTCGAAGGCACACGCCCCGACATCGACATTTTCTATCCAATTGAGCGGTATGCGGATTTTGTGGAGGAACGTCCGGTCTGTCTTGCCCGCCATCTGCCCGTCAGCGACGCATGGCATCTGACCAACATCGGCGCATTCATCTGCTTAAACGCCGCGCCACAAACGGACTTGCCGGAAGGCATCTCACCTATAGGCACAACACTCCTTACGATAGAAAATCAGCCCGTAATTGAATTTGCAGGCTATTCCGGCGGCGGAGACATCATTCCCGCAGGCACACACGTCCCGCTCACGCTGTACTGGCAAGCAGTAAACGACGAACGCGCCGATTATTCGATTTCTCTGCAATTGCTGGACGAAAATTGGAACTATATCTGGTCGCGGGATATTCAAGCGCCGGTCACTGGCTTATACCCCACTTCACGCTGGACAGAAGGCGAAGTCGTCGGTGATTATCATGAACTTGACATTCCACGCACACTCGCGCCGGGAAATTATCGCTGGACTGTCGTGCTTTATCGACAGGACGAAGCGGGAAACTTTCTTCAGTTGCGCGATGCTGAGGGAAATGTCAATATATTGGGTGGCTTATTTGAAGTGATCGCGAAGTGACATTATGGTAAGGATGACTATGCAAGCTCGACGTGGATTTATCTTAGCACTCATCATGATGGTACTTATCTCCGCCTGTAGTAGCGGGGAAAGTGAACCATCGCCCACACCAGAACCGACGCTGACTCCGGTGCCAACTTCAACATCAACCAACACACCCGCACCGACCAACACCGGCGAACCCACAGCCTTGCCAACTGCCACTGCTACACTCGTCAGTATTGAACTTTCTCCTTCAGAAGGACAGCCGCCACCCTTTACGATTGATCTTCCCGAAGGTTGGAGTAGTGCCTATTATGCCCTACCTATCGAAGAAATTGACGGCAACATTCGCGTGATTCAGATTGCCGGCTACAACGGTCCGGTCACGGAAGGCGCGGGCTATGTCATCGTCATCTGGGGATTTTCAAATATCTCGGTGGGCAACCCGCTCACAGGTGGGACGCAAAGCCTGTGGTTAGATGGCTTACGATTCTGGCGCTTACAAGTTGTTGAACCAGATTGTAACGTTGGCACAGATTTACAGCGTGAATTTACCGTTGGCGGTTTGCCTGCTGTGGGAACATTCGTCTCTGCTGTAGATTGCCCCGACACGCCGGATACCGCCGGATGGTTCGCAGGATTAAACAACGAAGGCGCGAACTTTATCTTCTACGCCTTCACGGAACCAAGTAGCGCGCTCCAAAACGAAACCGGCGCACCCGCAGAATTGCAGAACATTCTCGATAGTGTCCAATTCTTCGTGGCGGATAGGATGACACAGGTAGCCCTCACGCCCTCACCGGAAGCAGAGGCAACCGAAGCACCCTAATGCACGATTAACCTACGGCTATGAAAAAAGACTGGTCAAATAACACACTCACTAGATACACTCGAACGATCTAATTCTTGACCTAACGCTATAAAGTACTGGATACGATGAAAAAAATGTTTACTCGCTGGATAGTGCTGATCGTCGCTTGCCTCACGCTGATGGTCAGCACCGCGACGCAATCCGTCAGCGCCCAACAAACTTATATACCGCGCCCTGCACCGTCACTCACACTAGAGCAAGATGGCATCTCCGTTTCGCTCCTGTTCGAGACCTTACCGCAAGGGGGCGTGGGCGTGGTCAACGTGACAGGAGAGGGACTTTCCAATGTCCGTGCCAGTTTCCTTGACGATATTATCAGCTTCTTTCCGGTGGAAAACGAAGGCTTTTATGGCATCCTCGCCGCCAGCATGAGCCAGAACCCCAACGGCTACATGCTTGATCTGGTTGCCTTGCGCGAAGGGGGTACCAGCGTCACCTTTAATATCGAAATTCCGATCACCATCGGCGCGTTCATCCGCGAAACCGTGAGCGTCGGCGAAGATCGGAGTTATCTCGTCTCACCGGAAATCGAACGGGCGGAATTTTCACGCATGGATGCCGTCGTCGGCACGATCACCGGGGAAATTTTATGGGATGCAACCCGCTTCACCTTCCCGATTGATAGCGAACTCACCTCACCTTATGGCTCCTTCCGCGTGATGAACGAAACCACCGAAACCCGCCACACCGGCTGGGATTTACGCGCAGGGGTTGGCACACCGGTTATGGCGATGGGCGCGGGACGGGTCGCCTTTGCGGGCTTGCTCGATATTCGTGGCTATCAGGTCATCATCGATCATGGCTACGGCGTGTTTTCTGGCTATTCGCATTTCTCGCAGGTGCATGTCACACAGGGGCAGGACATCAGCGCGGGGCAGATTATCGGCATGGTGGGCAACACAGGGCGCAGTAGCGGCGCACATCTCCATTGGGAGGTGATGGTCAATGGCTATTGGATCAACAGCGCCGATTTTGTCCGCATGTGGATGCCGTATTGAGGCAAGTTCCATACATAAATGTTCATAGATTTTTTTCTTGGCGCTCTTTGTGTCTTGGCGGTTTTATTTTACTCACTCACTCGCTTCACTATTATCAGCGAGGGCGGTGAAGCGCATAAACGCCCGTTCTTGCGGGGTCATATCCACCGGATACTCGGTTTCGTCGTAGGCTTCGAGGATGCGATAGCCTTCTTTGATGTAGCCACGAATGGTATGCAGGCTGATCCCCATTTCATCCGCCGCCAGATGCGCGGGCATCCCCTCCACCACACACAGCTTAATCGCCTGACGGATGCGATCCGTCAATTCGGGATATTCGCGCTGTTCGGGCAAAATCGCCGCGTGGAACACACGGGTATTGAACAATTCACGGCAGGCACGCGCCACGCCGAACGTCACCGTAAATTCATAATCCAGCGAATACACCAGCGCCCATGCGATTTTCAAACGGGCTTCTTGCTTCAACAAATATGCCACCGCACCCGCATTCGCCGCCGCATCCACCTTACGCGGGTCAACAAACTGCGTTAAACAGATGATTCGCACATCACGAATGAGATCACGTAAGCGTTGAATTTCTGCGAAGAGGTCGTCCGGTTGCTCAATATGCGCGACATCCAGAATAATCATATCCGGCAATTCGGCGACAGGAATTTTCTTGAGATATGCCCACATGCCCTCGCGTGACTCGGCGAGAAATGTCACACGGGTACGACGATCCCATGCCAGATAGCTATTTACAGCTTGCAAGGCGTAAAAGTCTGTATCCAATACCAGGACTTTGAGGTTCAGGCTACCAATCCCCGACATCAATATATGGCTTTCTGCTGAATTCGATTTGATTGGATATACGTTACAGTTTAAGCCGAATCACCGCATCACGCAACGCCTTCGCTATAGACGCGCAATGAGTCCGTTTGTACACTTCTGATCTAATGGATACGATGTCTCGATTCTTCACTGCACCCCAGCGTGCTATGAGCGACTGATCGAAATTCAGTGCTCCCCCTCTCTAAGTTTTGGAGAGGGGGTTGGGGGTGAGGTTAATCAGGCATTTTCAATTAATCTATGAAACGCGCGATTTAACCGAATTACCCTGAAGGACTCCCAATGGCGAATGCGAAACCACACGTTTTGATGCTCACTCCCTATCTACCCTATCCCCCTGTGAGCGGCGGCAGGATGCGAACCTATAACCTCGTCAAAAATCTCAGCACGGATTTTAGAATTACACTCGTCAGCTTCGGCAGACCGGAAGAACGTGCGTTGGATTACACACCAATGGCAGACTTTTGCGAGGATTTCATCGTCGTTGACCGTGCATCCAGCCCCGGCACACTTCAGGCGGCGCTCATGAGTCTGACTTCACCGAAGCCCATCACCACGCGCCTCTATCATACGGATGAGATGACGAGCACCCTACAACGCATCATCAACGACCAAAAACCGGATGTCATTCACGTCGAGTCCTTCTATATGTTCCAGAATTTGCCGGACGGTCACGGCATCCCTGTGCTGATGTCCGAGCCTGCGATTGAATATCTCGCGTGGGCGCGTCATGCCAAGGTCGCCCAACCGGTTTATACCCGCCCCGGCATCGCTGTGGAAGCCTTCAAAATGCGCTTCGCCGAGCCAAACGTGTGGGAGTCAGCGGATATGGTTGGCGCGATGAGCGACATTGATGCGAAAATCATCCAGAAAGCCGCCCCAAAAGCCACTGTCACCCTGACTCCCAACGGCGTGGATGTGAATTTCTTCAATACCAACGTCGCCATCGAACGTGATAACGTCACCGCCGTGTATATGGGCGATTATAAGTATTTCCCGAACACCGACGCAATCACCTATTTCGCGCATGAAATTTTGCCGCTCGTGCGTCAACGCAAACCGGATTTCCGCCTGACTCTGCTCGGCAAAGACCCCTCACCGGAGCTTCTCGCCCTGCAAAGTGACACCATCACCGTCACCGGACTCGTAGATGATACCCGCCCCTATTTGCAAAGTAGCGCCATGTTCATCTGCCCGTTACGGAGCGGGAGCGGCACACGCTTTAAGTTGATGGAAGCCCTTGCCTGTGGATGCCCTGTTGTCAGTACCTCGCTTGGTTGTGAAGGGTTGGGCGCGGTGGATGGCGAAACCATGCTCATCCGCGATACACCGCAAGCCTTCGCTGACGGCATCATCGACCTGATGGACAATCCAGTAAAAGGTCAGCAAATCGGTACTGCCGGACGCGCATGGGTGGTGCAACATCACGCATGGGAACACAGCGCCACGCTCGTCAAACAGGCTTATGAGCGGTTGATGGGGAGATAAATCAGAGCGTCAAATCTTTGATTTTGCTCCACAGTTCCAACACTGGAATCTGGCTCAGACCGGAGAATTGACCGTCACCAATCTCAATAACGATCCATTCTCCGTTTACCAGTTGACCCATATCAACGGAGATAAACGGCGTAGAAATTTTCTGGCTCACTTGTCGCAAGAGAATGTTAATCGCAGATTTGTCACTCTCGGATAATGTATATGGATCAGCATAGTCATCCCAGTAAAATCCCATTGCAATCGTTTGCCCCTTATGCACGAATGCACGATATTCTCGACCTATCGGGAAACCGTTGGGATCGGTTGCTACTGTCTTTAGCGTAACCAATTCCCGCAAAATAATTTTCCCCTGCGAACGGCGTGTATTTGCGTAAATATTTTCTGCAACGACGCTCAATTCCTGTATATCATGTGCGACCACTTGAGACCAACCCAGATCCTTATTGGATTTGACCGATCCTTTAACAAAAATCGGAAAGTCCAATATGTTCGCCGCATCTTTGATTTGCGATAAATCATTTAAGATCACACTTTTGGGAGTTACATCGTGAATGAGGGGATAGAATTTATCGAACGCCATCGCCTGCAGAAATTCTTCGGGCGTATTAACGAGGTGAACGTTTTTCTGTAACGCTGCTTCATATATTTGTCTATAGCGTTCATTTGAAGGAATAAAACCCGTCCAAAAACCTAAAATGGGCTGTTCAAACGATGGAACATAAACCAGTGCGTTTTCAGCAGTCCCACAATCATCAAAATTTCGTGGAATCGTGAAGACCCGGCATCCAAACAATCGCCCCGCCTCGGCTATTGCCTGTGTTTCTCTAGCATTGATCGAAGTCTTCTGTTTGATTTCATCGGCAAAAACAACAATCATACACTAATTAACTCTCTATCAGTATTAGCTGAACGCTATCGCGCCCCTTCACAAGTGATGAGGACAACCAGCGTGCGGAGCAGAATTTTGCAATCGCCCCACAAAGAGGCACTTTCCGCATAGTGCATATCGTAAGCCATCTTCTGTTGCATGGTCAAATTGGAGCGCCCATTGATTGAACTCAAGCTCGTCATACCGGGGCGATATTGGCGGATGACACGTAAATAATCGTCAACATACCCTGCATCGATGCCGTCGAGTTCTTTCAGATGTGGCACATAATACACCGGAAACGGACGATGACCGATCAGGCTCATTTCACCTTTTAGCACCAACCAGAATTGTGGCATCTCATCAATGCTGTGCCGCCGCAACCACGCCCCTGTGCGTGTCGTCACGTATTGGGGCTTCTTCTGGATGCGTTCCGTATCAACATTATCATCGTCAATAATCCGGTAAGTTTCAATCACAGGGAGCGTCCGTAATTTAAGAATCGTGAACGTTTTGCCATGATGCCCGTACCGCTCCTGTGTAAAGATCACCGGCACGCGATCCACAAATTTGATGACCAGACTCGCAATCAGCATAATCGGCGCACCCAGCGTCAAGCCGATGACCGCCCCGACAATATCCATCAAACGCCGCCGGCGACTATTGAGATACGCAATGTGTTTATTATTTTCGGGTAAGTCTGAAACAGCTTGTTGTGTAGTCGATGCAGATACAGTGTCAATCATAATGGTAACGAACAATCGCTTAGTTTTGACGGAAGGTCGATGTAATGTCATTATCACCATGCGCGTGTCAAAAGTGTTTCATTACTGTATCACAACTGCTGATTCAGCGAAATTTAACAGAGAACGGCTAAAATAAATGTTTTAACGTATTGATATGCAAAGGAGAAGACGATGCTAAAAGATCGCGTAGAAAAAGCACTCAACGCCCAAATAAATATGGAACTCACCGCGTTCTATACCTATCTATCCATGTCTGCCTATTTTGAAGACGGCGGAATGCAAGGTTTTGCCGCGTGGATGCGCCACCATGCCGAAGAAGAAATGACGCACGCGATGAAGCTCTACGATTGGGTGCATACGCGTCGGGGTAAAGTCCAATTGCAGGCACTCGCCGCCCCGCCGCAAACCTGGGAAACGCCACTTGCCGCCTTTGAGGATGCGTTTAAGCATGAGCGCAAAGTCTCCATCTCGATTGATGAACTCGTCAAGACCTCGCGTGAAGAAGGCGATAATGCTACTGAGAGCTTCTTAAAGTGGTTTGTGGATGAGCAGGTCGAGGAAGAAGAAGTCGTTGATGCGGTCATTCAGAAGCTCAAACTCATGGGCGATTTTTCCGGCGGGTTATATCTACTAGATCGTGAATTACTGGAAAGCACTGCATCCGGCGCAGGTGAAGCAAGCGCAGAATAACCCTCCTGCCACACAAAACAAAAACGGCGATCTCAGTGATGGATCGCCGTTTATTTATCATTCGTCGATGAGCTTACCCGCGAGCTTCACCATCATCTTCGGTGACAGTCGCAGGAGTCTCGTCTTCAACCATATGCCCATTGCCGTTCATCATGGCTTCTTCACCGTCCATCGTGGGTTCCGTGATCTCTTCAGACGAATAGGTTTCTTCCCCATCCATTGTAGGCTCGGTGACTGTCTCAGAGACATATTCGGCTTCACCGTCCATTGTTGGTTCGCTGATTTCGTCGAGCATGGGTTCTTCAACAAGCTCGCCGATCACATTGCCATGCTCATCATAAGCGACTTCATCGGTAGGACCATAATCGTCCGAAACCAACGTATCCGTTTCATACGTCAGGTTCAGTTCCGGCGCAGTTTCTTCATAGAACACCGCTTCGTCCGTCGGACCATAATCGTCAGACACCAGCGTGTCCACCTCATCCGACGAATCTACTTCCGGCGCACCGGCTTCATAATCAACAGCGACAGCCATTGCCTCAGCTTGTGCATAACCTGCCTCACCGAGCGCTTCCGCCATATCCTCATCCATCTCAACATCCGTAACAACACTTACGGAATCGCCATCAAGCTGGGTCCGTCGTGTAATGGTCGCGGTTTCGCCACTTTCCGTCTGGATAGAAAGCACCTGCGCGACATTCATCACATCACCACTTCGGGCGGCGTTCAAAATCTCGCCGAGTTGCCCGATTCGTGATTCATCAACATCACCATCTTCATCAAAAATATCCAATCCGTATTGCTCGGCAACCGCCCGCAACGGATCAAATTCTTCGTCTTCTTTCTCGTTCCCGCGTGCCAGTTGACCCCATTGATTGACCTCATCTTCAAACACTTTTTCTGAGGCAACCACCAATTGCGGGAAAACTTCAAATACCTTACGCGCATTATATTGATCCATGTCCGGTACGAGTAAACGCGCTTCTTCCAGCCCGAAGACCGTATCCCGATAGAGCGCCGCTTGCCGTTCCCATTGATACAATTGACGGAACGAGGCGATCAACGCCGCGACAGCGGGCAAGGCAGTAATCAACATATTGAGTTCCGGTGATGGGCTTTGCGTGTTCAACGCCGCGAACAGCGAAGAAGCCGTCATCACCAGCGCACCAAGGCGAAAGAACCGATCAGATTTCTTGTCATTATCAATGATGCGCTGTTCATAATATTCGATCTGATACTCGATGCGCCGTGCCAGATACACCCGCGCCAGCATCTCGCCCGTGCGCTGATCTAACGCCACGCTTGTCCGGCGCATCCGGCTCATCTGTCGTTGCACACGGGATTGTCTCCGTTTGTTCTGGATGTCTGCGTTAACCATTTTCTTGCTCTCTCCGTCGAATATCGAGCACACGGCGGCGCAACTCATCCACCCGCGCTTCGGTATGGAAAGGTTGCAGGCGGGTCACATACTTGAAGTACATCATACGAAGTTCTTCCGTCAAACGGCGATAACTCGCCCAGCGTTTGCGCGGTTCACCCTGATTACTCAATAGCGTGTAATAGCTGGTAATGGCGCTGACCAGCAGTGTAGAATATCCAAAAATGGACACCAGCAGTGTAAAGTCCACCGTCGATGAGAACAACCTGAATGTGCCGTCAATAGATCGTGCTTCTAAGGCACTGAAATACGTGGTCATTACCGCCAGAATCGTCGTGAAAAATGCACCAAACAGGAACACCCATTGGAACAAATAAAAACGATTCTGGTAATATTTCGCCTTCTGGTTGAAATCAAAAAATAACGGAAGTAAATATTCATCAAGATCACGCAGGTCTTGCAACACCATCGGGAAATCACTGATCTCATCGTCTGTCCAGAATTCCGGGACGATGAATCCTTGGTCGTTCAAATCCTTCAGATATTGATCCTCCGGCGGACGCGTCCATGATTTTTCCATACGGACTTTTGGACCGCCGCGCACAGGAACCCATGATAAAGGCTCGGATTTTCGGCTCAGATTGTTGGTTGCCACACTGTCCCCCTCTCTCAGTGAACATCGCAATTGAATTTAGCATCGTATCAAAAGAGGCTATTTTTATGTAAAATCTTGGAGAGTTATAGAAAAATTCGTTGCGTTTCTCCGCGATCTCTGCGTCTTTGCATTATGCTTTTCTAGTTTTTTTGTTGATAGTATATAATTGCTTACTTCAAACTTTAGACTTCAAACTCACTATCAGTATAACCCAAAACAAGATTCTTTAATGGCAATCTTAGACAATTTTTCATGCGAATTCCCACAAATCCGTAAGATTCCCTATAATAGCGGCATGATTGACAATGACATGGAGCGACCTGATGACCAAACCGCACATCTACATTACCCGCAACATGCCACAGGCAGGCATTAAATTACTTGAACCCACTTGCACGCTGACCATCGGCGCTGATTTACCGCCGGATAGAGCCACTCTGCTGAAAAATATCGCGGAAGCTGATGCCGTCCTGAGTTTGCTCACAGAAACGATTGACGCGGAAGTAATGGATGTCGCGCCCAATCTCAAAGTGATTAGCAACATGGCAGTCGGTTACGATAATATCCGCATCAACGACGCAACATCACGCGGTATTCCAGTAGGTAACACCCCCGGCGTGCTCACAGAAACAACCGCCGATATCGCCTTCGCGCTGATGCTCTCCGCCGCTCGTCGCTTACCGGAAGCCGAACGCTACGTTAAAGACGGTCACTGGAAAACATGGATGCCCAGCCTCTTGCTCGGTCAGGATTTACATGGCGCGACGCTTGGCATTCTGGGACTGGGGCGGATCGGACAAGCCGTCGCCCGCCGAGCAAAAGGCTTCAACATGCGGATCATCTATCACGGTGGTAGCGACGAAACCGCCGCTCGTGAACTGGGCGCGGAAGCCTGCACAATGGAGACCTTGCTGGAGCAGAGTGATTTTATCAGCATTCACACACCCCTCATGCCAGAGACACATCACATGATTGACGCAGAAGCCTTCGCCCGAATGAAATCAACCGCCGTCCTCGTCAACACAGCACGTGGTGGCATCGTTGATCCAAAGGCGCTGTATGACGCGCTCAAAAGTCGGCAAATTGCGGCGGCGGGCTTGGATGTCACCGAACCTGAACCGATCTCGCCGGATGATCCCTTGCTCACACTCGATAATTGTCTCATTATCCCGCATCTCGGCAGTTCCAGCGTGGCGACGCGGGATAAAATGGCGACTCTTGCGGCGGAAAATGTGCTGGCGGGGTTGCGTGGGGATCGTCTACCGCATTGTGTAAATCCAGAAGTCTATGATCGGCGTTGAGACAACCCCGCCACTCTACTATAATCCACAGGGTAAATGACACATTTGGAGAAAGTACACTCATGAATTTCATCAAAAACTTGTTCGGCGGCGGAAGCGGAAATTCCAGCGGGGATCGCGGCATCTATTTTTACGTGCAACCCAAACGCTGTGAGGAAGTCGTCAAAATTCGAGTCGACCCAGCCAATGACCTGAGCGTGCGCGAAGATGGTGACGGCTATATGGTACGGAAAACTGCTAGCGCCATCCGCTGCCCGTTTCAGGCAGAATTGACCGTCTATTTTGATAAAAACCGCAACGTGCAAACCACGTCTGTAGAAAATGGTGCTGAAGTGACCGAAGCTGAATTCAACGCGTGGCAGGAGAGTCGCTCCTCGTGACGCGCTTCTTCGCGCTAACGACCCGCGGCTTAGAAGCAATCAGCCAGCAGGAAATCGCATCACACAGCGGGATTACCCTGTCGAATATTAATCCAGAAACGCTTTACCGTAAAATTGCCTTTGATAAACGAGGTAATCTGGGCGATTTATTGGCGCTGAAAACCGTCGATGATGTTTTCCTTGAGATCGCTACATGGCAGAGCATAGACCGTCCGCGCACCGCCTTGCAAACCCTGAGAGACTCTAGCGCGGCGCTCGAATTATGGGCATTTCTGGATGTCATTGAGCAGGTGCGCCCCATACCGGGGATGACCGTCTTCTCGGTGACGGCTAGCTTCATCGGCAAGCGCAACTACACCAGCGACGAAATCAAACTCGCCGTCGCGGAAGGCATCACGGAAACGCACGGGTGGGATTATACGCCCGATGTCCGCGAGTCTGATTTGAACGTGCGCCTGTTCATCTTGGAAGAAACGGCATATGTCGGCTTACGGCTTGGCACACACGCCCTGCACGAACGCCCCTATAAGCAAGCACAACGCCCCGGCTCACTCAAACCGACGGTTGCAAATGCCATGTTGCAAATAGCTGATTTACGGGCGGGCGATTGGCTTGTTGATCCTTGTTGTGGCGCGGGGACGATTTTGCTGGAAGCAACACACACGATCCAGCGCACAGGCGGCGATAATGATTATGAAGCAGTGATCGCCACGCAAGAAAATGCCGATCACGCTGGCGCAAATTTGAACGTTTCACAGTGGGATTCCCGCTCGTTACCGCTTCGTTCAAATAGCGTTGATAAAATCGTGACCAATTTGCCGTGGGGCAAGCAAATCACCGTGGATGATGCCTTAGCCGATTTTTATCACGCCACCTGCGCGGAAATTCAGCGCGTGCTTAAGCCGGACGGATGCGCTGTCATCCTGACGAGCCTGCCCGATCTGCTCCATTTGCCAGATATGCACGAAATCGATTCACTCAACATTAGCCTGTTCGGGCAAAATCCGACGATTGTCAAATATGGTTATGATGCGTAAAAAAACAGCCCGTAGCTGGCATCGTTTTGCACTCACGTTATAGAATAGAAAACCTTTAACCGCATAAAAAGGAACGAACGCACTGTATGTCTGAAGAGCAACCGATCAAAGAAGCGCCTTCCCCCAAACCTGTAAATCCGCGCGTGCCGTATATCATCGGCGGGATACTCTTATTTGTGGGGCTATATATTTCCGCGTTCCTGATTCCAGATGTCATTAAATCGTTCGGTGGACCGCAAACGCTGACATTGGCAGAAGCCGTAGAAGTCGCCAATGCACAGCAAACTTATGCACGTATTGAAGATGGAACGTGGGACTGTGCAACATTAACGCAGGTTCAGGGTCGCTCACCCTCTTACAGCAGGTACGGCGTATCTCGTACTGAAACCAGATTCACGGAGATATTTTATACAGCTGACGCTCAAGAAATTGTCATGTTTGTCACCTTATCCGGTGAAGTCGATTGTGCTGATCTCGATGGAGAATCCCCTGAAGGCTATCTTTATAGCATGAGCAACAGTACCCGTCGAGAATTGACGAACGGTGCTCGCCTCGCCCGCTACTTCACGACGGATACCTTTCTTGAGTTGTGCGGCTATTGTGGTCAGGAAAATTCGCTGATCGGTGCCGTCTTTGGTATCACATTTACACTTTTGGGTGTCGCCGTTGTCCTGTATGGTCGCAAACTCAGCAATGCCGGCAAATTGCAATCGGTTGACTAGAAAATGCTTTTAAGAGAATGTAGGGGTGCAACATGTACATCCCGCCCCTACCAACCTATCATGCAATTAATAGTCTATCGTCAAACTCTACTCTTCATCCGTACTTTCCAGCACATACAAGGGTGTCTCAGGATGGAACGCCGCCCACGCGAACCAATAATGGGGCGAGGCGATAATCTGGCGTAAGCGACTGCCTGCTAACTCTCCGCTAACCGCCTCGCCAAACACGTTCCACACGCTTCCCGTTTGCTCATCACGGATTTCTTCCGTATCGGCTTCATAAACAAAAGTGAGCGTTTGCCCGTCCAATTCACGATCATAAAGCGCCGCCATACCCACATCCACACTCAGGTCGATAATTTGATTATCCAGCGCACTCACCGCGCCCGGTTGCCACATCGCCAGCACATCCCGCTCCCCCAACGTATCGTTAATCACATGCACTTCCGCAAGCGCACTAAACGCATATGCCATAGGTTCGCCATCGATGATGCCCGCCAACACGCGTTCTGTCGGGTTTAGGCGTTCGTCAAGCTCGCCACGATACAGGAAATTACGCGGATCACGGCTTTCGTAACCCGCATAGGGGTTATTGCCGTAGGTGCGTCCGGTGGTCGTGGGTGATAGCACCTGCCCATCGGGGTGCATCTGCTGGAACTCGCCAAATCCAACCACCAGCGACGGTAAAATCGTCAGTTGTCGTCCGGCATAGTCGCCCACAATGCCCTCGCCTGTCAGTTGTTGCCACCAGCTTTGCGTCACATCATCCCACATAATCAGATCGCTATTTCGCAAATTACCGGAAACACCAAAACGCAACGTCTGATCGTCCACACGGCGATCAAAAACCATCGCACTGTTACACAACGGGCAAAACGTCACCGCAACCGGCACACCATCAATCACGTCATTGACGATCTCATGACGTGTCAAAATCGCCAACGGATACGCCCGCGCTTCTTCACCCATCTCGACCACCACTACCGGCGATTGCGGCTGTAGCCATGTCGCCACCTCAATCGGATCAAATACCGGCGCGTCTATTGGTGGGATTCCATCACGCGGCACGCCACCGGAAAGCACCTCGCTAAATTCAATCGTCGTCTGGCAAAAATCCGTCTCCCAGCCACTCACGCTAAACGGTGCACGTTCCCCGTTGAACGGATCGTCACAACTCAATTGGGCGTTAGAAATGTCCGAATTACCCGTCAACAACACGACTCCAATAACACCTACAATCAATAAGCTCAACACAGGCAACAAGAATTTTTGTCTAAAATTCTGCATTCGTTATTTAATCCTTAGGCATAATTATCTTTTTTATCAAGTTTTACAGACAAGCCTTACAGGGAAATTACGACGATATAACAAAACCCCCGCTCAATTTGAACAGGGGCTTTTTTCTTTTTTTATGTTGCTACAAGTTCCGGCTTATTCGTAACGTAGCACGTTCAACGGTTTTTCGCCGGAAGCACCCCATGCTGTCGTGATCGCCGCCGCAAGCGACACGACCACACACAAGCCCATCAACAGCAGTGCAGTTCCAATCGGCACAGCAGACGATGGTACTCCGAACGCCGAAACCAATTGAATCAGCGCAATCAAGCCAATCCCTACGCCCACCAGACCACCAATTACGCCCAGTATGCCGTTTTCAACAAGAATCATGCTCAACACACGTTCACGTTGTAAACCCACCGCTTTCATCACGGCGATTTCGCTCCGGCGTTCCATCGTAGTGAGCGCAACCGAGTTGGCTATCACCACACCACCGACGATCAAGCCCAGAATGGCGACCAGTGTCGGGAAGGCGGTGAATGTACCGATCAAGCTGTTGAGTAGCGCGGTGATAAACGCTGTATCAAACACAAACGTACCGGGAATACTGGTTAATTCACGCCGTAACGCAGGCACAAATTCATCCTCAATATCGACGATCACGGACGTGTTTGTCGGCGCAAAGCCCTGCGGGAAGGACTCTACTGGCGCATAGATCGCACCATCAAAACCCACATTTGCAAATGAAGATTCTTCAATACCAACAATCATGAATTCAAACACGTCACCTGTCGGTTCACCATCAACGATCAGCTGGAAGCGCATAGTATCTCCAGCGGAAACACCGGCGTTATCCGTGATGAAGCTACCGGTCATCACCGCCACCGGCTGACCTTCATCACCAGCAGTCAACCCGCGTCCCTCTCTGAAGGTACGATCCGGCAAATCATCCATCGTGCGGGCATCAATCGTGCCGACAGTTTGCGCGAAGAGTTCCTGTGAAGCGTCGGGGTCTTCATCATCACCAAAAGTACCACCAAAGGGTGTTTCCGCATTGTTGATTCGGTCACCGATTTGTGCCAGAGATACAACATCTCCGGTATCACCTTCTACCAGTTCAACGAATTGCACGCTATAACTGCGGTTGATGTTATAACCATTAACGCCCTCTTGCGCGTCGATCAGGTTAATCACCGTCTCAAGGTTATCGGGACTTTCCAGACTAATCGCAAGGTTACCACCCGCCGCATCTTCCAGAGTTGTGGACAGTAGATTGTTGATGGACTGCGCGAACAGGGTTATCAAACTGAGTGAGAACACGCCGATAACCAGCGCCAGCAAGGTCACCGCCGCCCGCGCACGCCCCGCCGCCATCTGTCGCAGTGAAATCTTGAGATCAACGCTACCAAATGACGGGAAGAAACGCCCCACAATCCAGATCATGAGGTTCAGCAACCCATAAAGTATGGCAACCGCGAAGAATGAGCCAATCACCGCCGCCGCAGAAATGCCGAAGTTCCCCGTGATCGTGTACGCCAGCCCGATCAGCACCAGCATAATCACCAGTATCGCAAACAATGAGCGCAAAATTCCGGCTCGTGGCACGATGTTATCCGTCGGGCGCAAAACAATCCCCGGACGCACCTGACCCGCTGTAAGCGTCGGCAAAAAGCCAAAGATCGTCGTCACCAGAATACCCACGACCAGACCATTCACCACTGCGCCCGGCACGATGACAAACGGAATGTCTGTAGTGAAGATGGATTCCGCCACGCCTTTGATAGCAAAAGTGGCGATCCAACCGAGTGCAACACCCGCAATACTGCCGATAACGCCCATGATGACTGCTTCCACGAGGAAGAGCGTCGTCACCTGATTCGCCTGTAAACCAATCGTCTTGAGCACCGCTACTTCCACTGTGCGCCGACGGACAATCACCTGCATCGTGTTGATGATGCCGATACTGCCGATGAGCATGGACACTAACCCCATGACCGTCACCAGATCACTGATCGCATCACTCAATTGCGTATAATTTTCACGCAGGTCTTCAGTCGTTGTCGTCTGGACAAATGGGAAGTTCTCCTGTAAGCCAGAATTAATCTCGTTGACCAGTTCCGGCGTGGCATTCTCAATTCTTAAGAAGATGGTATTCGCACGCGGTGTAACATCTGTGAACAACGAAACCGCGCTTACATCCAGATAATAAAACCCGAATTGCGAGTTAAAGAAACCTTCTAACGGATTGGTGACTTCAACATCTGTGTTGACGATCCCTGTAACGATAAATGACGCATCCGACCCGCTAATGCGAACGCTATCGCCCACAGCAAGATCAAGTTGTTCCGTCACCTTGTCACTGAGTACGATGCTTTCCGGTGAGGATAACGCCTCGCTCAGGGGTGTACCAGCCTGTGTTTCGATGCTGTTATAGTACGGATACACCGCACTATCAATCAGGATAGGCGACAATTGAGACGCATCCACGCCTGATACAGGATCAGTAATCGCCGTTCCCGCACCACTGCCAAAAATCACTTCGATCTGACTTGCCAGCGGTTGACGATACGTCAATTCGACTTGATCGCCATAACGCCCGTTTAGCCAGTCGCGTACTGCTTGTAGACCTGCTTCGGATACATAATATTGTGAACCAGACTGCCCAAAACCACTGAACGTTTCTTCGACCAACAAGCCATCATCGACGGCATTCTGAAAAATTGCCTCATCCCCGCCGAATTCTCCCTCAGTCGTGAACTGAATATCACCCCGATTGTTGCGTTGCAGGTTATCCGTCAGCGTATTAGAGATCATCCCCGCCAGCGTCTGCAAGCTGACAATCGCCGCCACACCTGCCGCGATACACAACAAAGCGAAAAATGTCCGCTGTCCATTCACCCGCAGATCATTCAGCGAGTGCTTGATGTAAAATCCGAATTTCTGAAACATAGTTGTTATTCCTTCGCCAATGCGCTGAGTTCATCTGTGGCGCGTTTGTCTTTCAACATTTTTACGCCAGCACGTTGCGCGGTAGAACGCGGGTCAACATCAGAGGCGATCTCACCATCAATCAAGGTCACCACGCGGTCACACTGCGAAGCAACTTCCATATCATGCGTGACGATGACCACAGTGGCGTTTAATGTCTCACGAATTTCTTGCAATGCCGCCATCACACGCTCGCCAGATTCTGTATCGAGGTTGCCAGTCGGTTCATCACACAGCAAAAGGGGCGGTTCGTTCGCCAATGCACGGGCAATCGCCACACGTTGTTGCTGACCGCCGGATAGTTGATTGGGGCGGTGCTTTAAGCGATCTCCCAAACCGAGAGTCGTCAACAATGCTTTCGCCCGTTTGTCCGGGTTATTTTTGTTCGTCTTGGAAAACTGAATCGGCAGAGAGACATTTTCCTGCGCGGTTAACGTGGGGATGAGGTTAAATTGCTGAAAGACAAAGCCGATTTTTTCATTCCGCACTGTCGTCAATTTACGCTCGTTCAGGTTGGTCACATCCTGACCATCCAGATAGACCTTACCCGTTGTCGGCGAATCTAACCCGCCGATGATGCCCAGCAAGGTGGATTTACCACTCCCCGACGGACCAATAATGCCCAGCACTTCCCCGCGTTTCACGTTCAATGTGATTCCGCGTAAAATGTGAACAGTCACTTCCCCCAATTTGAGGTCTTTGGTGATGTTATCCACCTGTAAAACGAATTCGCTCTGTGTAGCCATGAATGTTGCCTCTTTTCTAGTGTTATCTGAACGCCTGCTAACCGGAGAAAATACCGGAAGGGTCTACAATTTAGATGAGCTTACACAATCTATACGAAATGCTCATTAAATAGTTTTGAAAATTAATGTGGGATTTCTGTCGGGATTGCATGGAGAAAATGTGGAGATTGCCAATTCTACCACCCAAATCAACAAAGTTTATAGCCTAATGTTTGCAAAATTGTTTATGATGAAAGAAAACTGATATAGGAGCACCCACCCCATGACAAAACTTGAGTATATTCAACCCGAAGGCATGTTTAGCTCGCCCGTCTATACACAGGCGATCAAAGTCAGCGATGGTGCGTTGCTATTCATCTCCGGTCAGGTCGCCTATGATGCAGACGGCAACATCCTCGACGCGGGCAATTTACAAGCACAGGCGCATCACACAATCGACAATTTGGAACGTGTTTTCGCGGCAACCAATGCCACATGGGAAAACGTCGTCAAAATTACCATTTATGTGGTCGATTATAATCCAGCGACAGATCGTGCCATTATCGGTGCGGTTTTGCGTGAACGTGTCACCTCCCCCAAACCGCCAGCAAATACCTTGCTCGGAATCCAGTCCTTAGCGCGGGAGGGCTTGTTGATTGAAATTGAGGCGATTGTGGCGGTCAGTTAAACAAAACTCAGTAGGATTTCGGTGAGGGATACGACACATCACCGTACTCCTCATCATATTCTTCCGCATCAGCATAGTCGAGTTCATCATCTAACGGCACAACATAGGTTCCAGCGGGCAATTGTGGAACATTCTGACGCGGGTCAGGCAGGGCGTAGATGCGTTTGATGATGCGGGCATCGCGCTTACGCTTCACAGTGAGTCGCGCATCCACCACCAGCACATAAGCGAGGTGCAACAGCAGGAAAAATCCCCACGCAGGCACAATAAACAGCAACCGATTATCAGTGAGCAATTCAGGATTAAGTTGTTGGATTTCAGGGAAAAACATCACCACAAAAGCGAAAATCAGCGCATGAATCGCAAGTAACAACCACCAGCCTAATCCTGCGTTCCCACGACGAATTCTGCGTTTGGTTGGATTAATCATGGCAATTTATTTCCCCGTGAAGTGTCTTGGTGCTTCTGCTTTATCTTCAGATAGATGTTCGGAAGACCTGACGAGTTCGCCATCGTCCCCTATATCGTAGAACACATCTTCAGCAGAATCGTTTTGGGTTTGCTCTTCCCGTTTGCGTTTTTTATAGCCCTGCCGCATCACCGCTTCACGTTGTTCATACAGCGCAAGAAACGCAAAATGTGCCAGCATAATCACCGCCCATGCGGCAAACAGTAACTCAAACCGGATAATGCGCCCGCGAGATAAAATTATAACAACGATAAACAGTGCCAAATGTGCGACCAGATAGACGCGCTGAACAAATAAGCGTTGTGCCTGTTTACGGATGAGCGTATCAAGATCATCTACAGAAGATGACGATTGGTGGTTTGCCATTGTCGCTACGCAGTAGGGTCGTTATCGTGGCGGGAAAAATAGCCGTGCTTATCAACGATGATAGTTTCCGGCACCAGTTCTTCTTCGTGGGTGCTGTTATCCGCGCAACTTTTAACCGGGATAAAGAGGATGATGAATGACAGACCGAATAATCCCAAAAGACCGCTTGCAACAGCCAATACTTCAACAAGTGTAATTTCTGCGCCCATCACATTAAGCTCCATATAATCATTTCATACTCTATTATAACCATAGAATCGCGCTACACACCCCAAATTAATGGGGACACATAAAACCTTAAGCAAAGGCTTACGATTAGCCAACCTCGTATATAGCTCTGCGCCATTACCATTCTAGCAGATTGCGGCGCAGTTACGCATCACCTATAATTTCTGCCATTGTCCTCGGCCTAATGATAAACTAAGGAAGTGTTGAACATGCTTCAGCGCATTCTCTACGCCATGTTACTGCTTGTTCCGGTGACGCTTATCGCTGATTTCATCCTGAAAGCCGATCCGATTCTGGTCTTCGTTTTAGCGGCAGGTGCCATTATCCCCCTTGCCAAGCTCATCGGAGAGGCGACAGAAGAGTTGGCAATCCACACCGGTCCGAAAATTGGCGGTTTGCTGAACGCCACACTCGGCAATGCCGCAGAACTCATCATCACCATTTTCGCCATTCGCGCTGGTCTGCTTGATCTTGTGCGTGCCTCTATCACCGGCTCAATCATCGGCAATCTTCTGCTTGTCATGGGCTTGAGCTTGCTCCTCGGTGGGCTTAAAAACGGGCGACAAGTTTTTGATCGGCGCACGGCAGGTATGAACGCCACCCTCATGATTCTCGCTGTTGCCGCCTTGATGATCCCCTCACTGTTCGATGTTGCCATCGCGGAAGATCGTGCGGCGGAACTTGGCTTAAGCGAAGGCGTTGCGGTTATCCTTATCATTCTGTACGGATTGAGCGTCTATTACTCGTTCTCCCGCAAAGAAGGCGATCCCGCGCCAGGAGAACACGACTCCGCCGCAGAAGATATTCACTCGGCAAAGTGGACGGTGCAATTTTCCGGGATCATCCTCACCATCGCTACCATCGGCATCGTCTTCATGAGTGAAGTACTCGTCGGCGCGGTGGAAACCGTCACTGAAGAACTTGGATTAACCGAAATCTTCCTCGGTCTTATCATCATTCCATTGGTCGGCAACATTGCCGAGCATCTCGTCGCCGTGCAGGTTGCCTATAAGAACAAGATGGAACTCAGCCTTGCTGTCTCTATCGGATCAAGTTTGCAAATCGCGTTGTTCGTCGCGCCTGTGCTGGTCTTTATCAGCCTGATTATCAGCGATACACCCTTGTTGCTGGTCTTTGACGAATTTGAGCTGATCGCACTGGCGGCAACGGTTGCAATCACTGCCTTCATCGCACAGGACGGCGAATCAAACTGGTTTGAAGGTGCGATGATGCTCGGTGTCTATGCGATTCTCGCGCTCGCCTTCTATTATTTGCCCCATGCTTAAAACCAATGTGGAGTGAAGATAGTTATGACACGAATTTTGATCGCAGGTGGCACAGGATCATTAGGATCAGCAGTCCTCGATAAATTATCGTCTCAGGATGTTCACCTACGCATCCTCAGCCAACAACCACGCTCTGATAATATTGCACCTCCCATAGAATGGGCGCAAGGCAATGTCATCACAGGTGACGGCTTAAAAAAGGCGCTTGCGAAAGTTGATATCATCGTGAACTGTCTCGGCAATCCCCGGAATGTCTATAAAACGGATGTTGTAGGGGTGCAACATCTGGCAGAAATGGCAAAAACTTCAGATGTTCAGCACTTTTTTCATGTGTCGATTGTCGGCATCGAGAAAATTGAACTTGACTATTATAAGCACAAAATCGCCGCAGAAAACGCGGTGATGCAAAGTGGTGTGCCTTTTTCCATTCAACGAATCACACAATTCCACACACTTTTAGACTCTATGATGAGTGGTATGCAATTCGACGAGTCACGTTACACACTTCCGATTGCTGGAGATGCAAAATTCCAACCAATCGACACCCGCGACGCGGCAGAATATATCATTGAATTGTTGTCAGCAAATGTCCGGGGCAAATTGCCGGACGTGGGAGGACCAGAGATCCTAACTGTTACAGAAATTGCCGAAATCTATTTACGTGCAAAGGGCATTACCAATTTCACACTGACTGATCCAGAAAATGGATCCTTCCCTGCGCCCGCTGTTGAAGGCTTTAAACAGCGATTAAATACCGTTCCGGATTGGCGTTTCGGGGAAATTACATGGCAGGATTATGTGCACGAGCACTACTCATAGAATCCAACATCATTACCAATTAATCCAATTTTAGAGAAAGATACACACCTATGATGCGTTATCAACTACTCGGTAAAAGCGGTCTACGTGTTTCGCAACTCTGTCTCGGCACGATGACTTTCGGCGAAACATGGGGATGGGGAGCATCTAAGGAAGAAAGCCAGAAACAATTTGACCTCTTCGCAGAAGCAGGCGGTAATTTCGTCGATACCTCCGTCAACTATACTGATGGCACCAGTGAAGAATTTCTGGGCGATTTCATTCACGTTGACCGTGAACATTTCGTGGTCGCATCAAAATACACCCTCACACGGACGGATTCGGTCAACCCGAATTCTGGTGGCAACAGTCGCAAAAATATGATGCAATCAGTGGAGCGTAGCTTAAAACGTCTCAAAACCGATTATCTAGACATCCTTTATTTGCATGTGTGGGACGACACCACCCCGATTGAAGAGATTATGCGCGGGATGGATGATCTTGTGCGTTCCGGCAAAGTCATGTATTTAGCCGTGTCGGATACCCCTTCATGGGCGGTATCTGCGGCAAATATGATGGCAGAATTGCGCGGATGGTCACGCTTTGTCGGCTTACAAATCCCCTATTCACTTGTGCGCCGTGATTCCGAGCGCGATCTGCTCCCGATGGCAAAATATTGGGATATGGCAGTGCTTCCGTGGGGGATTCTCGGTCAGGGTATATTGCTCGGTAAATACAGCGCCAACAACAACAGCGACGATCCCACCCGCTTCAACAAAGACAACATAAAAGTCTCTGAACGCGCACAAAAAATCGTCGATGAAGTCGCCAGAATTGCAGATGAAATCGGTAAGAGCAAATCACAGGTATGCGTCAATTGGGTACGCCAATCTCAGCACGCACAAATGATTCCAATTCTCGGCGCGCGTGGAGCAGATCAACTAGCGGATAATATCGCGTCGTTGGAATGGTCGCTCACCGATGAACACATGGCGAGTCTCAACGAAGTCAGCAAAATTGAATACGGCTTACCGCGTGATTTCTTCATTAGTTCGCGCCAGTATGCCTTTGGGAAAACCTACGACATGATCGACAATCACCACGCCAACTATCACTACGATTAATTAATCTGAGTGGGCATAGTTGTTAAGCATTTCCGCTATGTCCCACTTATTTCATTCACTGAGTGCCGCCAGCTGACCCAGAAAATGTTGCCATCCATCCAGATGACTCTGCCGATCTTGCTGATCTGCCTCGGATTCACTGTAAATGCCGTGCAGAAGCGTTAATTTCGATCCCGTTGAGTCAGGTTGAATAACCAGACACACTTCACGAGCGGGCAACGACGGCTCATGATCCCACTTCCAGCTAAATGCCAGCACCTTGCCGCGCTCCGCCGCTTTATACGTCCCGCGTAAATGCCAGTTCATCGCCGTCCATTCAAAATGATACGTCCCGCCAACTACCGCGTTGACTTTCGCGCTATCGACCACCCACCATTGTGTGAGCAAATCCGGTGTAATGAAATGATCGTAGAGACTGTCCGGTGTTAGTTTTGGAAATGTCGCCTCAAGAATAAGCCAATCCGATGTTGAGTTGATGTGTCTGAATGTCATCGTCCGCCTCTCAAAAATAGAACAAATGTATTATATCTAAGACCTGCCAATATTACGAATATTTGTTCTAAATGCTTATTTATAGCAGGAATATCAGTTGCGCGTTATGATTTTGAGGGGTTTAACGGAATTGAGAGAAACCATGCAGATTGATTTAAACGATAAAGTCGCATTGGTGACCGGATCAGCACACCGTGTCGGCAGAAGCATCGCACTAGAACTGGCAAAAGCCGGTGTCAACATCATGGTGCATTACCACAGCGCCGATGAGTCGCAGGTGCGTGATACCATGACCGAAATCAAGTCCTACGGTGTGGATGCCTTTTCCATACAGGCGAACATCAGCACAGAAGAAGGCGTAAAAACCATCTTCGACGAAATACGCGAAGATTTTGGACGTTTGGATATTCTGGTCAATAGTGCGTCCGTATTCCACAAAAATGTTCTCATGGATGTCACGCTTGAACAGTGGCAACAATCGCTCGATATCAACCTTACCGCGCCATTCTTATGCACACAGGCGGCGGTCACATTGATGCGTGAAAACGACCCGTCCAGTGGCGCGATCATCAATATCCTCGATTACGGCGCGATCCGTCCGTGGGCAGACCGTGCTGACCATAGCGTGAGCAAAGCCGGTCTCGCCATGCTCACCAAAATCAGCGCCCTCAGCCTCGGCGCAGATAATATTCGCGTCAATGGTGTAATCCCCGGACCCGTCCTGCGCGATTCAGGTAATTCGGAAGAGGCATGGCAAAAAATCGGCGAGTCGCTCCCCATCGGTCATACGGGAGAGGCAGAAGATGTGGCGCGGGCGGTGGTCTTCCTCGCCAGCCAAAATTTCATCACTGGCACACTCATGGAAGTCAACGGCGGTGAGCATCTCTAATTTAACCCGACACATCTTATGACCCAAAAACTCGCATGGCTCACAGACATCCATTTAGAAATGGTCGCCCAATCACGGCTTGATGCACTCCTGAGGGAAATCCGCAACCATGACGTTGACGCACTCCTCATCGGCGGGGATATTGCCGATGCCAACACGCTCGGTCTGCACCTGCTCAAAATCGCCGACGCGCTCAAAATCCCCATGTATTTCGTGCTCGGCAATCATGATTATTACGGCGCAGACATCCCGCAAGTCCGCCACACAGCAAAATTGCTGACCGACAAGAATCCCTATTTATTCTGGTTACCGCAAACGGGTGTGGTCGAACTTTCCACAACGACGGCGCTTGTCGGGCATGGTGGCTGGTCTGATGGTGGATACGGCAATTTTATGCAATCAGAAATCATGCTGAATGATTATGTCCACATCAAATCACTCATCACAGACGATAAAGCCGAACGCCTCGCTAAACTCAAAAACCTCGGTGAAGATGCCGCCGATTGCCTGCGTCCCCTGCTGGAAAAAGCCCTGAACGATTACGAACACGTCTACGTCCTGACGCACTCGCCACCGTTCATCGAAGCCTGCTGGTATGAGGGTAAAACGCCTGCGCTCGATGATGCCTATTTGCCCCATTTCACCTGCAAAGTCATCGGTGATTTACTCCTTGAAGTGGCAACCACCCATCCAGACAAAACCATCACCGTACTCTGCGGACACACACATGGGAGCGGTACCGCGCAAATCCGCCCCAATCTGGAAGTCATCACAGGCGGCGCAGAATACGAAAACCCCCTCATTCAGCAAATCATCACGGTTAGCTAATCACCGGATTTAGCATCTTTATTTTCTCGCACCACCTTATCGCGTGGCACATCCACCGGACCAAGACGCTCAATTTCATAGCCCATTGGATAACTCAAATTGGCTTCCTGCGTGAACAATCGCGGCGAACTGCGTGGCGGGAACACGGTGCGAATAGCAAACCCTCGCGCCTTTAATCCGCCATGAATCATTGCCGTCAACGCACTACTCGCTTTCGGAAACCCAAACGCCTCACGAAGCGGTTCATCCAGCATGGCATAAATCACTTCCCGCACAGCCGAACGAGCGTGAAAGATCCCTCAAAAAACTTGTCCGCGCCCTCAAAAGTGACCAGCCACGCAGAACACCTAAAAATCTGCCTGCCACACCGGATACATCGAACTTCTTCAAATATGTGGATCAATTGCCCGGCAAAGAAAATGCCCTCATCGCCCGTGATCTATACCGATGGGCACAATCCCATGCGGATAGTGTGGAGTTCGGCGGTAAAGTCACGCCCGGTTATCATGCGCGGGTCAATCTCGGCGATACCTTCGTTACAGTCTTCTCGCTATGGGCATACAAACGCAATCCCGCCGTGCAGGTACAATTCCAATATCTGAGCGAACAACCGCCCTATGATGCCACCGCGTTACGCCTTTCTACCTTAAAATCACTCAACCGCCTGATTCCTGACGGTGAGAAACTCATCGAAGACAGCATAGACCGTCGCCCGACTGTCCCGCTCTCTGTGCTCAAAACTGCCGATCATCTCGAATTATTTAAGCAACTCATCGAGGAAATTATCAACAATTTACGGGGCAACTAATCAACTTTGCTCAGCGCGAACAACAACGCCGGACCCTGCCCCCACGGAAAGCCGCTAGCAGTGGCGATGCTGTTGTAATGGGGTGCATCACCGGGCGGTGTGGCGATAGATACACCCTCAAGCAATCCATCATCAAGGCGGGCATTCATAGCGTTCCATGCGTTTTGAACGAGTGAGTCATAGGGTGCATCGACCAGTCCATTTTGCATACCGACCTGCACACCATAACCAAACATCGCCGGTAACGATGCTTCCGCATAAGTGTCCGGTTGATTCAACACCGTAGACCACGCACCATCCGGCAATTGATATTTTGCTAACGCATCAACCAACCTCGTAAAGATCGCTTTGATATGCGCGTATTCGGGATGATTAGCAGGCAACAGCAGGAGCGTTTTTAACAATCCAAGCAATGCCCATCCATTGCCCCGCCCCCAGAATGCCCCGTTAACCTGCCCCGTCGCACCGTTATATTGATGGTAAAACAGTCCACTTTCTTCATCTTGCAACAGCGCGGAATAGCCTAAAATTTGCCCGACTGCCGCGTCGTAATACGCCTTATCTCCGGTAACTCGCGCCAATTTGCATAAAAACGGCGCATCCACCTCCATGCAATCCACATACAGAAAATCATGATAATCAGGATGCTGTGGACGATGAAATGTCCCGCCCGTTTTGTCCTGTGGCAGAGCCTGCATATGTTCCGCCAGCGCAATCGCCCGTTCCAGAAAGCGCGTATCCATCGTGTATTCGTAAGCCATCAACACCAACATCCCCGGCGCGGAATGATCGGCTTCGACAATGGGACGGATTAACCACTGCTCGAAAAGATCAAGCACAAATTGCTTATAGCTTATTTTCTGCAAAACATCGGCGGCTTCCCATAACGCTTCCAGCGCAATCCCTTCGCCAAAACCCCACACTTTATAGGGATACGTCATCGTGTGTTCCGCGATACGTTCGATCTGCGTAAAATCACGGTCAGCCATCATTGGCGATTCTCCCAAATTTCTGAATTGATAAGTCCGGCGGGGCGTTTGCCATCGAAAATATCGACAATACTCTGCACCGCCATTTCAGCCGTCAGTTGCAGAGAATCGCGCGTATATGCGCCCAGATGGGTCGTCGTGATAACGTTAGCGCGATTGAGCAAGCAATCCTCGACGACCCCTTCTTCGGGATGCACATCCAGCGCCGCGCCCATAATGTGACCGCTATCTAACGCCTCTGACAACGCCTGCGAATCGACCACTCCGCCCCGTGCCGTGTTGATGAGATAACTCCCACGCTTCATTTTGCCGAGTGAATCTCGGTTTATCATATGGCGCGTCAACGGAGTCAGTGGCACATGCAAACTGAGCACATCCACCTGTGAAAGCACCTCATCAAACGCCATCATCGGGATTTGATGCTCGCGTGAATAGTAACCGTCCGGCGCGATGTCGTTGGCGATCACGCGCATATTAAACGCCTGCGCCCGTCGTGCTACTTTCTTGCCGATCCGCCCTAAGCCGATAATGCCAAGCGTCTTACCTGCGAGTTCCATGCCCTGCAAGCGATACCAATTGCCTGCCTGCGCGTCGTTATGCACAGGCACGACATGCCGAACAAGCGTAATCAACAAACCCAGCGCAAGCTCGGCGACGGAGGTGCTATTCGCCCCGAACGGCGCGGTGATGATGACGTTGTGCGCGTTGGCGGCGGGGATGTCCACGTTGTCCATGCCCACGCCGTTACGGGCGACAATCCACAAATTCGGGCAGGCTTCAAACACAGCTTCCGTAACTTCATCTAGCCCGATAATCGCCGCGTCTGCATCGCCCAGCCACAGCGCGAGTTGTTCCGCGTTCATCGGGTAAATGTCGTGATTATGAACAACGTCTATGCCACGTTCGACGAGTGGCGCAAACGTGGTGCGCAACTCAGAAAGCATATCGGGTGCGACCATCACGCGCCTAATTTTACGCTGAGTCATGATGTGTTCCTTGCAGGTTGCGTGCAAAAGCCTTTGCCCGATAATCTGCCACTTCCTGCCCGACAATCGCGCTGATGATTCCGGCGAAGAGAATCACACTCCCGATGACTTGTATCCATGTTGGCACTTCAGAAAAAAGCAAAAAGGCGAAGATAGACGCGGGAATGGCAACAGCCCGTGTGGAAAGGACAATCACCGTTGCGGGGAAAAATGCCAGCGCGTATGCCATGCCGGAGAAGCCTAACAACTGCACGAGAATCGTTGATGCGCCAATCCACGCGTAGCCCGACGCAGAATAACCGAAGACCTGCACCTGAGTCAGCAGAACGATACTCAACGCGAAGATGCCACCAACGCCATACACCACCCACAGATACGGCAAAATCGACACTTTCGGGCGTACGCGCCGACCAATTGCGGTATAGATCGCGCCACAAATTGCACTCAGCAATGCCAGCACCACACCCAATAACGAGACATCTGTGTTGCCCCCATCAGCCTGCAAAATCGTAATCAACAAACTGCCAGTAACGACCAGACCAATCCCCACCCATATAAGCGGATGCAAACGGGCTTTGAGCCATGTCACTTCAATCAGTGCCGCCCAGATCGGCGCGGTACTCGCCAGCATTTGATTGGTCAACACGGGGATATGCTCCAGCGAAATGATGACCAGTATGCCGTTGGCACTCATCCAGATGCCCGTCAGCGCTAGCAAAAACACATCCGCACGCGTGATGGCACGCAGTTGAGAGGCATAATAACGCACGACAATCGGCGTAATCAGCAAAGACGCAAGAATCATCCGACTACCAGCGATCAAAATAGACGGCACACGTTCCGCCTGTGCATAGCGCACGATGATCGGCGATAACGATAAAAAGAATAACGAGACCACCACGACCAGATAATTGATGGGCTTCTGATAACGCAAAAACCATTCGTTTTGAGACAAATTCAAGGTTATGACACCCATTGCATCAGCGCATCTTCGTTTATCTCAATCCCCAGACCGGGCGCATCGCTCACCGTGACAAATCCATCTGCAAACTCGAAGGGCTGTTTGAGAATACCGTCTCCCGCCCGGTTCTGATCCACCGGATATTCACAGGTCATCAAATTGGTGCCGGATGCCGCCCATTGGAAGGATGCCGCCATATAAATCGCCGTTCCTCTGCTGACGTGGGGCGCAAACGGCACACCATACGTATCGGCTAACATAGCAATCCGCCGACATTCACTGATCCCTCCGGCGCGGCTGACATCCGGCTGTACCAGATCAAAGGCGGCGTGGGCGAGATACTCATTAAATTGCCAGCGCGTATTCAAACTCCCGCCGCCGGCAATCGCCACATCCAGAAACTTCGCCAGCGGTGCATAATCGCGCAAATTTTCCGGCGCAAGCGGGTCTTCCAGCCATAGCACACCAAATTCCTGAAACAATTTGCCTGCCCGCCGTGCAATCGCAAAATCATAAGCGCCATTCACATAGACAGCGATGCCAATATGCTTACCGACTGCCGAACGCAATCGTGCCAACACCTCGCCATCAGTTTCCGGCTTACCACCCAGCTTGATCTTGAACGCGCCAAATCCCTGCTCAATTAGCGCGTGCGCCCGTGAAACAATGTCGTCGATGCCATCTTCACCAACAGCCGGCAAACACGAGGCATATACCGGCACACGATCCCGAATTTTGCCACCGAGTAATTTACTGATCGGCGCATTGACCGCTTTACCGAGGATGTCCCACAGCGCAATGTCAACTCCGCTCATCGCTTCCAGATGATACCCGCCGAATTGCCCGCGTACCCGCATCGTGGCGTACATTTTCTCCCATAACGGATGAATATCACGCGGATCAGCGCCCACAACCACCGGCGCAAGCAACTGATCGATCACGGCTTTCGTAATCTCTCCGGCGACAGGCGTATGACATTCGCCCCAGCCGACGATTCCGTTATCCGTCTCGATCCGCACAATCACCGCTTCGATCATATCGGTATAAACGGCTTTCGTGCGCCACACCGGAGGATATGTTTTCATAGGATCGCCGTTTGCTCCCGCTTTGGGCGCGCCAATTGACTCCGTAAAAGGGCGATCATCGTCAAATGGGATGCGTACTACAAATGACTCTATCGTTTTAATCTGCATATTGTCCCATCCCGATAATCTCATAGCGCCGTAATTTTTCTTCGTCAATCTCAATCCCCAAACCCGCCCCTTCCGGCACATAGAAATAGCTATCTTCGACATGAAACGGTGCTTTGAGGATGGCATTCCCCAGTGGATTCGCGCCGTACCAGTATTCCATCCATGTCTGATTCGGCAGAGATGCCGCCAGATGTACACTCGCCGCAAACTGTATCGCCGAGCCAATACTGACATGCGGAGTAGCGGCTTTACCGAAGGCATCCGCGATCTCAGCGATGCGCTTGCATTCTGTAATCCCCCCCGTCCGGCACACATCCGGCTGAATGACATCAATACTGCCCGCCAGCATCAAATCCCGTGCCTGCCAGCGATTAAATATCTGGTCACTTGCAATTGGCACAGTCAATGATTGCGACAGCACCGCGCTCATTTTAAAGTCTTCCGGCGGAACGGGCGCTTCCAGCCAGCCCACATCTAATTTTTCCAATTCACGACCCAGACGAAGCGCATCCGTCAAGCCATACATGCCCGCCGTATCCACGAAAATCATGAAGTCCGCGCCGAGTGTTTCGCGCACCGTCTGCACAGAGCGAATGTCACCCTCCACGCCCAGACCGATGCCCATTTTCGTCCCCCGAAAGCCCAGTGACCGCACATTTTCGGCGGTTTTGCGTAAGTTATCCCACGCATCAGCCGGTGCATCCGCCCGCATTCCGGGAATACCGGACGCATAAATCGTTACACGCTCACGGAAGCTCCCGCCGAGTAACTTCACCAACGGCAGATCATAGACTTTGGCGGTGATATCCCACAGCGCAATGTCAATCCCGCTGATCGCATCCATCCAGAAACCGTGCGATCCGCCACGAATACGCATCGCGCCATACAGCCGATCCCAATGTAAAATCGGGTCTGTCGGGTCTTCACCAATCAGCAAGCCCGCCGCCAGATCACGAATGGCAGTAGCGGTAATGGTCGGCGCAACGGGGGATTTCGCCTCGCCCCAGCCGACAATGCCCGTATCCGTCGTGATTTTCACAATGGTTGTATCAACAGTGCGCGAATAAGCGGCACGACTGCGCCAGAAATAGGGATAGGTTGTGCGATTATCACCCGGTGGCAATCCCGGCGCGTTGCCTTCGCTGTCTTTGTTATGCCCCCACGATTGATTGCCCCAATACACCTCATTCATAGAGGCTTGAATCGGGATGGCTTCTACAGAAACAATTTTCATGTCAAATGGTGTCCCTTAAACAGTTCGTATTCTAAAAAAGTGATTTCAATGTAGTCACGGTCTTTAACTAAATCCCCCCTCTAAATCTCCACCCGCTTCGCAAGGGGAGACTTATTCCCCCTCATTGCGAAGCGGAGAAGGAGCTAGGGGATGGGAATTTTTTCATCCCGTTTAATCATCCGCATACAATTGTACGGACATCCCGCCATCCACCCGTATCACAATCCCCGTGATGAAATCCGCATCATCGCTTGCCAGAAACGCCACCGCTTTGCCAATATCTTCTGGCTCACCCACCCGTTTACGCGGGATATACCGCAAACGATTCGACATTGCCGCGTCCACATCAGCGACCTGCTTCGACCATGTTTCCGTCAAAATCACCCCCGGCGCAACCGCATTCACGCGAATATGCGGCGCAAGATCAAGCGCAAGGCTCTGCGTCAAGCCAATGATTCCGGCTTTACTGGCAGGATATGCGCCCATGCCTTTGATGGTTGAGTAAGCATTCACGGAGGTAATGTTGACGATGGCGGGGTGGTCACTCTTAAGTAAATGAGGCTGACAGGCAAGCACACAATGCACCATACTCGTCAGGTTAATGTCCATAATTTTGGAGAAACTTTCTGCGGTCAGATCACTGAAGGGTTGACGATACGTAATACCGACGTTGTTCACGAGAATATCGACCCCGCCGAACGTTGCGATAGTGTGCTCAACCATCGCCGCCACACTCGCCGGATCAGTCACATCGGTCTGCACGAAAAGCGCGTCTATATTTTCCGCCTTGAGCGACTCCAACGCCGTTTCTCGCAAAGTTTCATCCAACTCTGCGAGCACAACCTTCGCACCACGTGCACCGAGCACACGCGCAATCCCCAGACCGATGCCCGTTCCGGCTCCGGTCACAATAGCGATTCGATTTTCAAGCGGTTTCATCGCCTAAAGACTTTTCGTGTGCTCGGCAAATGGATAAGAATCGATGGTGTATTCGGCGATTAGCCCCCACAGATGTTCAATCGCTTCGATGTCTTCTTTATTCATATCGGTCTTCTGCGGATCACGCGCAAACGGTGACTCCAGCACACCGCGTCGCCACAAAATATACTTATGGAACGTCACGCCATACATAGAGGCATACGTCAACAATGGGAGTACCTTAAAATTGAGCGCCTCGGCTTCGGCGATTTTCCCCGCTTTGTACAGTTCATAGATTTTGACCTGCACATCAACCACGCCACCCGCAGGCATATTGCCACACGCGCCACGTTGAAGCTCATCGACCAGATACAAGCCATTCGCCCCGCCAAAAATGCCTTCGCAATACGCACCACTGAGTTCGGCAATTTTGGTGATGCGTTGCAAAATTGGCTGTGTCTCTTCCTTCACATAGCGGATTTCTGTTTCTGCCTTGAGCAGTGCGGCAAGATCCGCTGGAGCAAGCGGTGTACCCACTGGCGCAGGTGCATTCTGAATAATCACGGGCAACTTGAATCCAGCGAGTTGGCGATAATAATTTTCGACATCCGCTTTGCCCGCTTTCCGCAAATAGGGCGGCATTGCCATCAACGCATCCGCACCGTTCTTAGCGGCATGTTCCGCGAAGCCCAGCGCAATCGGCAAGGTGATCGCCTGTACACCAACGACAAACGGCACCCGTCCGGCAATCTTCTTCCCGGCAAATTCAACCACTTCATGGCGCTCGGCATCACTCAACGTAAAAAATTCACTCGCCATCGCCGGCACAACCAGCCCATGCACGCCCGCGGAAAGGCAATACTCAACCTGTCGTTCGTAGCTTGCCCAGTCAATCGCGCCATCATCAGTAAAGGGGATATGTAATATTTGAAAAATGCCCGCTAGCACGTTAAGTTTCTCCTGAAATAATTATCAATAATTGCCATCTAACCTCGAATTCTCTATACTATATCGTATAATATGAATTTATTCCACTATATAGGAATTTATCTTGCTATGCGGGACTTGATCGTTGATGCTCATCTGGATTTAGGCTGGAATGCCCTGCAATGGAACCGTGATTTGACCCAATCTGTCTACACGCTCCGCACGCATGAAGCCGCCCTTCCCGGACGCGGACAAAACACCGTCGCCCTGCCGGAACTCCGTGCAGGCAAAATTTATTTGTGCGTGGCAACCCTCATGGGACGCAGTACCGGCACACCCTCTGCCCATGTGGACTTTCATTCCGCGATGCAGGCACACGGCATCTCACGCGGTCAGTTAGCCTATTATCGCGCTCTTGAACATCACGGGTACGTCACCATCATCACCACACTACAAGCCCTTGATGCACATCTGCAATTGATCGCTGAGTTGCCCGACGACCCAAAACCAGCACCCATCGGCTTTGTCATCAGCATGGAAAGCGCGGATGCCATCTTGGAACCGGCTGAAGTCGGCGAATGGTACGCGCTCGGTGTGCGGGCAATCGGTCCGGCGCATTATGGCATGGGGCGTTATGCAGGTGGCACAGGCGTTGAAGATGGCTTTACCGACATCGGCTTTCAACTGCTAGATGAGATGCAACAGCACAACATGATTCTCGACCTCACCCACCTGACAGATGTTGGCTTCTGGCAAGCATTAGAAAAATTTGATGGCACGGTGATCGCCAGCCACAACAATTGCCGCGCACTTGTGCCGAGTCAACGTCAATTCAGCGACGAGCAAATCCGCGCGATTGCCGAGCGTGGCGGCGTTGTCGGCATGGCGTTTGATGTGTGGATGATGCAGGCGGGGTACATCAAAGGCTACACCAGCAACAAAGACATTCCCTTATCACGTATCATTGAGCACATTGACCACATTTGCCAGCTTACAGGGAACGCTCAGCATGTTGGCATCGGGTCTGATCTGGATGGTGGCTACGGGCGAGAACAATCCCCGCACGATCTCGATACCATCGCCGATTTGCAACATCTGATACCCTTATTACAACAGTGTGGCTACGCTCAAGCAGATATTGACTGCATCTTACATGACAATTGGATCAGAATATTAAGGACAACATGGGCATGAAATCTAAAAACTCCAATGGGACGGGTGGTTTAACGCAGAGTGTCATGCGTGCATTGAGCATCCTCAGTTGTTTTAACGATCAAACCCCCCAACTCCGCATGACGGACATCAGTCAACGCCTGAACTTAACGACCAGCCTTGTCTCGCGTATTTTAGCAACGCTGGAGCATGATGGCTTTGTGGAGCAAGACCCCGCGTCCGGCATGTATCATCTGGGGCGGGCGGTATTAACTCTGGCGGGTGTCGCGCTCAATCACAACCAGTTACGGATGGAAGCCCTCACTGAAATGCAGGATGCCTCATCGGAGCTTGGCTTAGGTGTGAATTTGTCCGTGTTGGATGGCGATGCGATGTTCTATCTCGCTCATATTGAAACACCGGAAACACCCCGCCCCTATACGCTCATTGGAAGACGTAATCCGCTCCACGCCACCGGCATGGGCAAAGTTCTGCTCGCCTTTTTGCCAGAAAATGAGCAAAAAGCCATCCTCAAACGCCTAGATCTCGTTCCCTATTCCGTCCATACTCGCACCAATGCGGACGATCTATTGAAAGAATTAGCACAAATCCGTGAGCGTGGTTGGGGCGTAGAGATGGAAGAACTCGCACTCGGACGGGCGTGTATAGCCGGACCAATTCGGGATTCCTCCGGCACGGTAGTCGGTGCACTGAGCTTTTCCGGTCCACTCAGCCAGATTCAATGGGATCAGCGCAAAGAACAACTCACGAAAAAAATTATCGAAGTCTGTGATCGCATTTCGATGCGCTTAGGCTATATTTCCGCTCCCGGTATGCGCCGGGAATTACAAAGGTAAGCAAAATAAATCATGAAAATTAAGTCAGTAGAAGCCATTCCAGTAAGAATCAAACGAGATGTTGCCTATTTAGGCGCATTGCCGGACGACGTAAACGCGGAGCAATATTTCGTCCGTCCACCCTACCGTGCGCTATATTCCGCCTATTTTGAAACTGCCTTCGTCAAAATCACCACCGATGAAGGCGTTATCGGCTGGGGAGAAGCCCTCGCGCCCGTCGCGCCGGAAGTCGTTCAGACCATCGTCGAGCAATTACTCTCGCCAGTATTGGTCGGTAAAAACCCATTAGAAGGTGGCGTGTTATGGTCAGTGATGTATAACCTGATGCGCGAACGCGGCTATTATGGTGGCTTTATGCTGGATGCCATCAGCGCCTGTGACATCGCCCTGTGGGACTTGCGCGGGAAAATTTTACGGCAACCCCTGCACACACTTTTAGGCGGGAAATATCGAGAAACCATTCCCTGCTATGTCTCCGGCTTGCCCAAACCCACCGATGCCGAACGTGTCGCGCTGGCGTTGGATTGGACGACGAAGGGCTTCAACGCTTTCAAATTGGCGGCAGGCTTTGGCGTAAAAGAAGATGCTGAAAGTATTCGTGCGCTCCGTGATGCGCTTGGCGAAGACGCGACCCTGCTCCTCGATGCCCACTGGGTCTATTCACTGGATGAATCCGTCCGGCTCGGTCATCTGCTAGAAGCACAAAATACCGCCGTCTTTGAAGCCCCCATCAATCCCGAAGACATCGAAGCCCATGTACAATTGGCGAAAGCCGTCGCCATTCCGGTAGCCATCGGCGAAACCGAGCGCACCCGTTATCAATTTCAGCCGTGGTTGGTGCGGCGTGGCGCGGATCTACTCCAGCCGGATGTCGGACGCACCGGAATCACAGAATTGGTCAAAATCGCTCACATGGCGGAGACCTTCAACATTCCCGTCGCGCCCCATTTAAGCGTGGGATTGGGCGTGTGCATCAGCGCATCGATTCACGTCGCCGCCGCTATCGCCAACTTGTTCATGCTGGAATATCAACCGCCCGTGTTTGAATTGGCGAACACTTTGCTTAAGGAACCGATCATCTGCGAAAACGGGGAATTCCATCTACCAGAAGGTCACGGACTAGGGATCGAATTGGACGAAGACCGTCTGCGTGAGTTGCAAGCCTAAGACAAATTGAGGAAAGTTTTCATTTCTCAACGATCTCATTTTTGGGAACTATTTGTATATTATGGGAATTTACTTTATTATATGGGTACAGTTTCGATTTTTACGATCAAAAAAGAGAGGCAGAAAGGAGTTCGTATCGTAAAAAAATTACCCTACAACAAATTACCGTTCAGCCTATTTGTTGAAAAAAGATCATTTGTACAAGGAGAACACTTATCATGAAACGTTTTTCAATCGCACTACTGCTACTTCTCATGTTAACAACTTTCACCACCGCCATCGGTCAGGATGAAGAAGTCACCTTGCGCCTTGCTTCATGGCAATGGGAAGATGCCGCTTATCTACCATTCTGGGAAGGCACAACGGATGCTTTCATGGAAGAAAATCCCAACGTCACCATCGAACGCTTCGCCTTCCCCATCGATCAACTCTGGGATCGCATCAATCTTGAAGTCGCCGCCGGTACACCGCCCGATCTGATCGAAGTCACCGGTTTTAATGTGTACGAATACATGAACCTCGGTGTACTTGCTCCATTGAACGAATGTTTCGCCGATACCGATATTGTCGAGCGTGTCGCCGGGCAAGATTCTTACGCAGTTGATGAAGACGGCAATATGTACGCCTTGAACCTGTCTGCCCGTACCCTCGCGCTATGGGTTAATCGCCCCATGTTCGACGCGGCAGGCATAGACGTACCGACCAACTTTGAAGAATTCCGTGAAGCCGCTATCGCGCTCACCGATCCTGAAAACGAGCAATTCGGTCTGGTCTTGACCAATACCGCACATTCCCGTTTCTACGAAGGTGTATTGCTGATGGTCGCCGGTTATGGTGGTCACTGGACAACCGACGGCGAACCGAACTTCACCGCGCCGGAAGTCATCCAGGGTGTGCAGTTCTTCAAAGACCTGTTTGACGCTGGTGTGATGCCGCAGGGTGTTGATGGTGCGCCATCACAATATGCTTACTTCAACAGTGGCAACGTCGCCATGACCATTGACGGTCCGTGGTACTGGGCATCAATGGGTTCAGCCGCACCTGAAATGCAGGAAAATGTTGAAATTCACGTTCTGCCCACAGACTCACAAAGTCCTACCGGCGGTCCGAATAACTTAATCGGAATTGCGGCAGAATCCCCACACTACGATATTGCCTGCGAATACATCAAGTCCATCGCCACCACCGAATGGGGTCAGGTCTGGACGAGCACAAGCGGTACAATCAATCCTGTTGAAGGTTCAGTCACCGAAGAATTCATCGAAGCAAATCCGTGGTTTACCACCTTCGCAGAAGACCTCGTAAACTATGTCCCTGTCGCCGCACCGGGCTTGGAAATCTATCATGGTGACATGGTCAATCTGATCAACAACAAGCTGGTACAGGTCATGTACGACAATTTACCTGTCGAAGAAGCCATGCAAGAACTGCAAGAAGAAGTCGAAGAATATCTGGAAGACAATTCCTAACTTAAGCAGGTGGGCGGATGTGTGTCCGTGTGGCACACATCCGCCGCTTTTGACAGCCTATCGTTTCATTTTTTCACACGCACCGGACAAACGCGTAACACATATCTCGTTGGCTTATTGTGAACTGATAACTTTATGGCGCAAACAACTTATTTAGAAGAACAAAATAGACCTCTTTTCGGGAATTTGTTTTCAGTACGGGGGCGCACCTTACCTTATCTGTTACTGCTCCCCGCCACCTTCTTGATCCTTACGGTGATTATCTATCCGCTACTCTATAGCGCCTACATCAGCCTGACCGATGCCAATTTATTGCGCTTCAGTCAGAAAGAATTCATCGGGTTAGATAACTATTCCCGCCTGTTTGAGAGGGATAACTTCCGTATTTCCGTAGAACGCACCCTCACCTATACCGCTGGAACAGTCATATTAAGCTACACAATGGGCTTATTCGTCGCGCTGATCCTCAATCAGAATTTCCGTTTTCGCGGATTGGCACGCACGCTACTCATTATCCCGTGGGCAACGCCCTGGTTGGTGGTCACGCTGATCTGGTTCGTCATGTTTAACCCGCAAATCGGACCAATCAACGAATTCCTGAAATTGCTTGGCATCATTGATGTGGGGCGATCCTGGCTCTATAGCAGTGATACCGCCATGCTCAGCATTGTCCTCGTCACCAGCTGGCGACTTTTCCCCGCCGCATCGCTGATTATTCTAGCCGGCTTACAGAGTATCCCCTCAGAACAATATGAAGCCGCAGAAGTCGATGGGGCAAACAGATGGCAACGTTTCCGTTTTATCACCATGCCTAGCATCCGTACAGTCAGCATCACCATGATTACCCTGCTCACCATCTGGTCATCAAAACTCTTCACCATCGCATGGACACTCACGCAGGGCGGACCGGGTGACGCAACACAGGTGCTTTCTGTCTACACCTATCAAGAAGCCTTTTCATCCAACCGGCTCGGACGTGGTTCGGCATTAGCGATGATGTCATTTTTACTCAGTCTCGTGCTGGTCGTCATCTATTTCAGCATCCTCAGCCGTGACGAGAAAGGAGAAGACTCATGACCTTAGCCGCCCAACGCGAAACCGTAGAAGAAGTCGCTAAACTGAAATCTGATGCCAAACGTAGACAGCAGATTCAAAAATTTGGGTTCTTCGTGCTGGTCGTCACAACGACGATTGCCGTTGTCTATCCCTTTTATTGGATGGTGATGGCATCCTTCACGCCACAGGGGTACAGTCTATCTCATGCACCACTCCTGCTACCGGATGAATTCAGTTTGGACGCATATATAACAATCTTCACCGAACGTCCGCTATTAAAATGGATGACAAATACTATTGTCGTGACAGTCGGTGCCACCCTGATCGTCTTACCGGTCGCTATCTTAGCGTCCTACAGCCTCAATCGCTTCAAATTTTGGGGACGCACACCGTTTATGTTTCTGGTGTTACTCAGTCAATTATTACCTGCATCTGCTTTAATCGTGCCGATGTTCTTGATCTTCAAGGATTATCAACTGCTCAACACCACACTCGGCATCATGATTGCCTATACTACTTTTATGCTCCCCATGTCCATCTGGGTGTTATGGGGCTATATGCAATCCATCCCGCTCGATTTTGAAGAAGCCGCGTTGGTCGATGGCTGTGATGCTCTGCAAGCCTTTTTACGTATCACCTTGCCCCTCGCCGCGCCCGGAATCGCCGCAACCGCGCTATTCATCTTTCTGGAAGGCTGGAATCATTATTTGCTGGCGTTTGTGCTAGCAGGTGATACCAACCAATGGGTGATTTCACTCGGTTTATATTCATTCATCGGGCAATACGAAATTCAAATTGAACAAATGATGGCAACCTCTGTTGTCGCGGCAGTCCCGGCGCTCGTGGTCTTCGCCATTTTGCAACGCTATCTGCGCGGTGGCTTATCACTCGGCGGACTTAAAGGCTAAACCATGAGAATACTCGTCACAGGTTCAAGCGGACGCATCGGCTCCACGCTCGCCAATTATTTAAAGGCACAGGGGCATTGGGTACGTGGATTAGACGTATCTGACGTGCCCTCCGGCAGTAACATTGATGAAACCGTCGTCGGCAGTCTGCTTGATCTTGACGCACTCAATCAGGCATTAGACGGCATAGACGCAGTTGCCCATTTAGCGGCACTGATGACATGGCATCCAAAAGACAATCCTCGCCTGTTTGAAGTCAACGTCACCGGCACATTTCAATTACTACAAGTCGCCAAAACTCGCGGACTCAAACGTTTTGTGTTCGCTAGCTCCGGTGAAGTTTATCCAGAACTCAACCCGAAGCAATTGCCGATCACAGAAGACCATCCCACCTTGCCCAACAGCCCCTACGGTATGACCAAACTCCTCGGCGAGCAAATGGTCAAGACCATCGCCGCCCAATCAGATTTACCCTATACGATTCTGCGCTTTTCACACACACAAATGGCGAGCGAATTGCTGGACGCGAATAGCTTTTTCTCCGGTCCGCGCTTCTACCTGAATGCGAAAATTCGCCAACTGCAAAATCTGCCACAAGCACCCGCCATCACCCAGACCATCGCAACCCTGCAAGCCTTAGCCACCGACTCAGAACAGCATTACATCAGCTACGATCTTGACGGCAATCCCTTCCGCATGGGCATGTGCGACGCACGCGATATGTGCAGGGGCATCGAATTGGCGCTCACACACGAAAACGCGATCAACGAAACCTTTAACATCGGCGCGAAAAGTAGTTTCACGTTTGATGAAGCCGTGCGCTATCTTGCGAAACACACAGGATTGCCGATTGTGGATGCAAGATTAGCGACGACACGTTATGATTATGAGACGAGCGTGGAAAAAGCGATGCGACTGCTAGATTACATGCCCCAATATGACATATTCAAGATGATTGATGATGCCGCCGCTCATCAATAAATAAGGCTACTTTTTTCGCATGACAAACACTCAATACGATTTAATCACATTCGGTGAAACCATGCTCCGGCTTTCACCGCCTTCCCCGTTGCGCCTCGGTCAATCCAGCACACTCGACATGAACTTCGGCGGCGCAGAATCCAACGTCGCGTCCAATCTCGCCCGTTTGGGTCGGCGCGTCTCGTGGTGGTCACGCTTACCGGAAAATCCAGTCGGGCATCAATTGGCGGAAACCCTGCGCGGTCACGCCGTAAAAGTTGATGACGTGACCTTTAGCCAGAATGAACGCCTCGGCACATATTACGTCGAATTCGGCACCCCGCCAAGAGGCATCCGCGTGTGGTATGATCGCGCCAATTCCGCCGCCAGCCATATCCAACCCGCAGACCTTCCCGCTGGATGGATCAGTAGCGGCAAATGGTTACACCTGACCGGAATCACGCCCGCACTCAGCGACTCGTGTCATCAGACCGTCGCCTTTGCCATCAAAACCGCGCAAGACTCCGGCGTAAAAGTCTCGTTTGATGTCAATTATCGCGCACTGCTATGGACACCAGAAGAAGCCGCACGCCAGATCACCGGATTTTGCCAGCGTGCAGATGTCGTCTTCGTTGCAAAACGTGACGCGGCAAGCCTTTTCGGTGTGGATGGCGAAATCGAGTCCGTCGTCACAACCTTACAATCACAATGGGGCGGCACGGTCATCGTCACAAGTGGCGAGTCCGGCGCGGTTGCCTCTGATGGCAACACCGTCCATTCAGCCAGCGCCATCCCCGTGCAAATTTTGGATCGTCTTGGCGCGGGAGATGCTTTCGCCAGCGGGGTGCTAGACCGTCTGATTGATGATGCGCCTTTAGACGAGGCATTACGCTTCGGCACAGCCCTCGCCGCAGTCAAACTTACTATCGCGGGAGACATCGCCCACACCAGCCGCGCCGAAGTGGAACAACTCTTGAATAATTCACACACCCAATTACGGAGGTAACAGCACCCAATGCCGGATTCAAGTTGGATAGAAACTTATGGTCTCGTCGCCATTCTCAGAGGCAATTATGTCGGGCATGTCATGAGCCTGATTGACGCGATGTACGAAGGCGGCATCCGCATGGTGGAAGTCACTATGAATTCCGCCGATGCACTCGGCATGATAAAGGAGATCAACACCGCCTATGGCGACAAAATGTGGGTCGGTGCGGGCACGGTGCTCACACCCGAAGAAGTAAAAGCCGTCGCAGATGCAGGCGGTCAATATATCGTCTCGCCGGATACGTTCGCTCCGGTTATCGAAGAAACGCTCAAACTCAGCTTAACACCCATGCCCGGCGCATATACCGCCTCGGAAGTTCGTACCGCGCTCCGTGCAGGCGCACATTACATCAAATTATTCCCTGCCATGCCCGCCGGACCGAGCTATCTTAAACAACTCCGTGCTCCACTGAATAACGCCGCCTTCATCACCACCGGCGGCATAAATGCCAGCAACCTTGCAGATTTCATCAAAGCGGGTGCAGTCGGAATCGGAATCGGCAGTGCGCTCGCTCCCACAACATTCAACGGCACCACGCAAGAAATCGACACCGTCAAAGCCAAAGCACAGGATTTAGTCGCCGCCTTCGAAAGCGCAAAAGCCTAACTAGGTGTACAGTCCCAGAGTATAGTGGTACGGTAGCCAATAATAAAAGAGGCAGGAACGCTATATCCTACCTCTTTTCACAACACACAGCGGTTCAAACCGCGACTAAATCACACAATTGCTGTATGCGGTCGGTTTTTTCTAATAGCTAAAAGCCAACAGCCAATAGCTTCAACACTGATGGTTTTTTCACCAAAAAATGGCAGGTTTTCTAGCCGTCCACCCATCGCCAACCGCACCAGAATCAATTCGGCAAAGGAAACCGACAACGCCGGATGAAGGTTTGATCCTGCGTGACCGTCACGACGCTATAGCCGGGTTCCGCGCCCTTATCGGATGTGGTATGGGTCATCCCCGGATACGCCTGAAATTGCGTCCAACTGCTCAGACAGCTTGAATACATGATGCCGTCGCGCACCACATCCAAATTTTGATGCACATGCCCGAAGAACACCCCGCGAATCCGGTGACGCGCCGGCAAAATCGCCTGATGGAACATCTCGCCATTCCGCACACCCATGTAATTGTCCATCCACGGCACACCCACATCCAGAATATTATGATGAACGGCGATAATCATCGGGCGCTCGTCCACCGCGCTACACAACCCTGAAAGCCATTCGAGTTGCTCATCCACAATATAACCGGCAGGCGGATCAGCGGGACCGTTGCTATCCACACACACAATCTGAATACCGTTGGCTTCTAGCGCATAATGCAGGGTCGGCAATGGTTCTTCCCGATCAAGCATCAAGCGTTGCAACGTCGGCGAATGGTCATGATTGCCAGCCACATAATAAATCGGATACTTGATCTGTTGCATCAACGATAAACACGCCCTATACGCCCCCGGATCAGGATCATACGCCACATCGCCCGTATGCAACACAAAATCCGGCTCGAACGGCAAATTATTCAGTTCATCTACCAGCGCCAGCGCACCCGCGTGCGGGGTCACATCCGCATAGGACTTGGTATAAAACGGGTCAGGGTGAATATGCGTATCGCTAATATGCACGAACGTCAGCTTAAATTTGCGCTCACGCTCGATTTCTTGCCGTTCAGTTTCTACCGCATCCTGTAAATAACGCCGCAAGTGGCGCTTTAACAACGGATTTTCTTGTTCTGCTTCACTCACTCAGCACCTCTATAATTAATCTGAGAATTGTTTAAATGTGTTTTGTTCGTCTAGGATGTCCCTACCCATTCGGATAGGCAACCCACCTTTGTTCATAGGCACACGCCTGATCTAAGTGATGGCGCTTTTTTCGCGCCTCTATGCGATGATAACCACAGCGAAAACTCAAACACGTTGACCACAGAATTTATTGTAGCGTATTTTACGCCATGAGGAGAACAAAAAATGAGTGAAACACTGAAAGCACTCTCCAACGCCCTAGCCGATACCGTAGAAGCCACCAGCGCGGGCATCGTCCGTGTAGATGGGCGCAAGCGGTTCGGTGCAACAGGCATCGTCTGGAACGATAGCGGCATTATCGTTACCGCCAACCATGTTGTCCGTCGGGATGAAGGCATCACCGTTAATCTGCCCGATGGCAATTCCACCACTGCGACCCTTGTTGGACGCGCACCGAATGCGGATGTCGCCGTCCTTAAAGTGGACGCAACCTTAACCGCTCTGCCGAAACCAAAAACTGATGATGTACTGCGTGTGGGCAATCTCGTCCTCGCGGTAGGTCGCCCAAGAAATTCGACTCATACCACCCTCGGCGTGGTCAGTAGCATCGGGTCGCGCCGCATGGAAGGGCTTATCCAGACGGATGTCGTCATGTATCCGGGCTTTTCCGGCGGTCCATTGATGGATGCCTCCGGTCAGGTGCGCGGCATGAACACCTCCGGCTTTAATCGGGGCGCAAGTGTCGCCATCGCCAACAGCCATCTACAATCCATCGTTGATAATCTGCTCGAACATGGCAAGATGCGTCAGGGCTATCTCGGTGTCGGCGCACAGCCCGTACGTCTGCCCGAAGCACTCGCCAAAGAATTCGATCAAGAAACCGGCTTGATGCTAGCATCCGTCGAAAGCAACAGCCCCGCAGAAGCAGGCGGCTTATTGCTCGGTGACATCATCATCAGCCTTGACGGTGAACCCACCCCCACCTTAGATGCACTCCTGAGCTTGCTCGGTGGCACACAGGTCGGCAAAGAAGTTCCCGTGCGCGTCGTGCGTGGCGGACAAACCAGCGAAATCAACGTCACCATCGGCGAACGCGAATAAGCAACAGTAAAAGTAATGAGTTCAAAGTAAAACTCGACATATAATTATCCCCTTCTTGTCCCACCGTACGCGTTATTTCTGAAGCGCTAGGGTAAAAAAAGTCCCCCCTTGCGAATCAGGAGTGTCTACGCCCGTAAGCGGGGAGGGATTTAGGGAGGGGATAGGGCATATTTCTCACAAGGAAAACGCAAATGACAAATATCCTACAGGCGTTCAGCGACGAAATGGCGACCATCGCCAGCACCACCCAACGCGCTCTAGTCCAAATCACCGATGGACAAAATAGCATCGGTTCCGGCACGATCTGGCATTCGGACGGTTTAATCATCACCAATGCCCATGTGATCGTCGAACGCGCCATGATGCGCCGTGGACGTTTCGGGAGCGTTCCCGTAAACCGTCAGCGTGAGGTGCATGTTGTGCTCGGTGATGGTCAGTCAATGCCCGTCAAAGTCCTTGCGATCGACGAAGAAAACGACCTCGCCGCACTCTCTGTAGACGCAACGAATTTACCGACGATCAATATCGGCGATTCAAAGCAAGTCAAATCCGGTCAATGGGTAATGGCGATGGGGCATCCGTGGGGCGTAATCGACTCGATCACAGCGGGCGTAGTCATCGGCGTTGGCGCGGATTTACCCGAAATCGCTACCGGACGCGAATGGATCGCCTTGAATCTCCAGTTACGTCCGGGGCATTCCGGCGGACCTTTAGTCGATATTGATGGTAATTTGATCGGCGTGAACACCATGATTACCGGACCGGAAGTCGGGTTCGCCATCCCATCGCACACCGTCAAACGCTTCCTCAAAGACAAACTCGGCGATAACGTCGCGGACTCACTACAAGCAAAACCACCAATCACCGTCTAATCAACAGTCAAAACGGGCGCACCTACACGGGTCGCCCGTTTTTTATTAAAGTAACGGCGCGAATAGGCTTATGTCGTGAATTATTGCAAAATACCTCTAAAATTGGACAATAAAAGCATATTTTCAAAATCAGCAGGATGACAAAGTTTTATGCACCTCACTCCTCAAGAAGTAGAACGATTTTACGGTATCTGGTTTCCCTTACTTCATTTTGTGAATGAGCAAAAAAATCTCATTCCATCATTCCCCTCAAAATGGAAAGAATCGCCTGCCACACCGGAAATGGCTTTACCGCTACGGAATGCACTCTGGGAAGATGACAAACTGCGGGAAGAATTCATTTCAAAAAATCCCGCTAAACTATCGGATGCGGATTTGGCGCTCGTTAAAAGTTGGGATCATCGTATCTCTGAAAATATGTTTATCTTCCGCAACCTCAAAAACTATACCATCCTCATACCAGAAAATAGGTCGCCAGTCGCCTATGGCGTAATAGGAATCATGGATGGCTTTGATGAGATGTTCGGCGACAACCTACCTATCTATGCCGAAATTATTTTGATCCCATTTGAAGATCGTATCATCTATGATAGTTTGATGATGCCCTATCCCATCTTTTTCGGAGGTGGAATAAAATCTTCACTGAAAGACGCATACAACGAAGTACAGGAACGAGGTGGTGTTGTCACTAGTCTGCCAGTAAATCAACCTTTTGACAAAGAAACAGTGCAACGAGGCAATTCAAGAACACTCAAAGCCTTTCAAAAAGCGTTAGGTGCATCCAGTTTATCACCCAAAAAAATGCAGGAACACCTCGATGTCATCACGAAATTTTCCGACGACTTTATGCTCCAACAAGATGCGCCACAATTCTTATTAGACCTCAATTCACACCATATCGAAAACTACGTTTATGGTCAGCGAGGCATCAATAAGGTCAGCTTTAAACGGTTTGTGCGCTTCCTACGTGATACAGATCGCATGGATTGGGATTTAGCAGATGAATTACTTAAGTTCCTGAAGTAATGAGGAAAATAGGGGAAACAATATGGACTGGCTAATTTCATTCGTGGATTACAATTACGCCGAACACCGTGAATTGTGGGCGCACCTGAACCAATTGGATGACGAGACGTTCGTCAAGAATATTGGCTATTCATTAGGGTCAATCCAGAGAGAAGTCGTCCACATGATCCGTGCCGATACGCTGTGGTTACATCGCTCTATGCAACAACCACCACCGGAATTATTGCCCGACGACACCTCTGATCGCGCAAGAATTCGTGCGACGTGGGACGCGCTAGAAGAACAGGTCAAAGCCTACGTCCAAACACTCACACAAGCCGATTTCTACCAGTCCGTGACCTATATCAACCATGATGGCATCGAAGTCACCCAAACACGCGGATCGCTCATTCTGCATCTGGTCAATCATGGCACCGTCCATCGTGCGGAAATGTGCGCCATGATGCACATGCTCGGTCACACCATCGACTTCGATGTGTCCTACAGGCGCTTCATGGTGGAAAAATCAGTGATTGGAAACAAATAGAGGCAAATAATCCCCATCCCCAATACTTATGTAAGGGGGATAAAGTCTCCCCTTGCGAAGCGGGGGGAGATTTAGAGGGGGGATTTAAACAGCTAACGCACTTCTCTATTTCCGTCGCCACGGCATGACATAATGCTCAATCCATTGCAAACCATAAGTCAGTAACACGCCGAGGATCATCGCCGTGAACAAGCCCGCATACATTTTCTCGGTGGAGAGAATCTCCCAGTGATACAGAATCACCCGCCCCACGCCGATCTTCGCCCGCACAAATTCAATCGCCACCGTCACAATCAAGCCCGTACCCAGCGCCAACCGCAAACCGGAGAAAATCGTTGGCAATGCACCGGGGATGATGATATGCCAGAACATCTGCCTGCGGTTCGCACCATAATTTTGCCCCGCCTGTAGCAACACCGGATCAATCTGCTGAACGCCGGACATCGTGCTAATCGCCACGAGGAAAAATGCGGAAATAGCGACAACAGCAATCTTCGGACCTTCGCCGAACGGATCAGCGAACACCAGCATCATAATCGGAAAAATGGCAATTTTCGGCAGAACATACAGCGCGGAAATCGTCGTGTCCAGCATCACGCGTACCGTGCGGTTAATCCCCATCGACATGCCGACGATCACACCCGGAATTGCGCCAAAAAGAAAGCCGACAAACACACGCATCAACGTAGCATACACATGACTTTCCGCGAAAAGCGCCTGCACGCCGCTAAAGCCGTCTTCGCTAAATGTCTGCGGGATCAACCACGGGCGACCTATTAAGCTCGACCTGTTAAAGCGATCATACTCCACCGTCAGTTCCCACAAGCCCCGCACAATGCTTGACGGTGCAGGAAACCAGCGTGCATTCAAAACACCACCAGCGACCAACCCCTCCCAGCACAGTAAAATAATCAACGGAAAACCAAGCGCCAGCACCCTTTCAAATGTGGCACGATAGCGCATCGGGATAATTTCAGCGACTCGTCCGGCGGCGATCACCATCAACACAAAATTAACGAGCAAACCCGCCCACCAGAAATCCTGCCACAGACCAAAAACAGTGAAGGCAATATTCCACACCACCGAGCCGATAACGGTCAGCAATAATTCGCGCATCGTCGCATCGAATGCCATTGAGCGCGGGGACGGTGCAGAGGGTGTAGTTGGCTTCGGTGTCGTCAGTGATTCGCTACTCATACTTGCTCCCCATACGCTCTTGAAACCTCGTCCTTCAGCGCATCCCAGATCATCCCTTTATGATGCCCGAATTCCGGTGTCGCCATCGTCTCAATCGTGCGCGGTCTAGGAATATCTACGGTAAATTCAACCTTCTTCGTGCCGGGGTGCGCCGTCATGATGATGACCCGATCCCCCAACAAAATCGCCTCATCAATGCTATGGGTGATATACACAACCGTTTTACGATCAATCTCCCACAATTTCAAAAATTCATCCTGCATCACCGTCCGCGTCTGTGCATCCAACGCGCCCAATGGCTCATCCATCAGCAACACTTCAGGATCATTTGCCAGCGCACGGGCAATGCTCACCCTCTGCTTCATCCCGCCGGAAAGCTGATGTGGATAATAATCAGAGAATTTACTCAAGCCAACCCGCTTTAGCCAATCATCCGCCACCTCAAACCGTTCTTTTTTGCCGATCCCGCGCATCTGCAAACCAAACGCCACGTTATCACGCACATTTTTCCACGGATAGATCGCATATTCCTGAAACACCATGCTATTCAGTGGCTTTTGTGAGTTTTCGCTACGCTTGATCTCAATTGTGCCAGAGGTCTGCGGCACTAAACCCGCCAGAATACGAAGAAAGGTTGATTTTCCACATCCAGAAGGACCGACAATACACACAAATTCCCCATCGGCAACTTCCAGATTAAAATTGTCTATCGCGAGCACATCGCCATTGTTAGACTCATATGTCTTAACAACATTTTGTGCAATAATTTTAAGTTGCATACCAATAATCCACTATCTAAAGAAAAAGTCACACCCATTTATACATATATGTTGTAGGGGCGACCTGCTAGGTCGCCCGCATTATGTCGAAAACGCGTTAGTCGCTTTCTTCTTCTTCCATCTCTTCGTCCATCATCATATCTTCATACGCACCACGCAACTCTAGCGCGGCATCTGCGAAGCCTGTATACACGACGGTTTCCAGATCAATCGGCTCTTCGTATTCAGTGCGCCCATTGCTTCGATGGGTGGCTTCAATATCTGCCAGACCTTCTACCGGAATCACCAGATCAGGATCAAACACGAATTGTGTCCCACTCAAGATCGCTTCTTCGGTAGAGTTAGTATACGTCACATACGCATCGAGATTTTCTTGATCGAAGAACGCCTCACCCTGCATCAAACGGGTGGCATCCATCAGCGCCAGCACGAAGCGTTGCGCCACTTCCGGACGTTCGTTGATGAAGTTACCGGAGCCTACAAACGCCACGGTCATCAAACCGGGGGTCAGGTCAGTCGCCAGCGCAACACCATCACCAGCTTCAATAATTTGCCCTGCATACGGCGCACCAATAATCGCGGCGGCGACGGCATCATTTGCAAACGCGGCAGGCATATCAGCATTACCAACATTTTGTGTTTCCACATCGAAAATCGTCAGATCACCCATTTCGAGGGCTTTCGCCAGCAGGTATTCACCACCACTACCCGGACCACCTGCAACAGCCACCACCTGACCTTCGAGGTCGGCGATTTCGGTCACAGTACCGTCGTCATAGAGGTCTTCACGTACCACAAGAACCGTCGGGCTATCTTCCAGCGGTTCCAGACCACCGGGGGCGATTATCTGAATATCCAGCCCGCTGTTCCAGCCATTCCACAGCGACGTGACGATAGCGATACCGCCCACATCAATCTGACCTTCGGTAAGGAAGGCAATCGCTTCTGTACCGGATGCGACGCTTTCAATCTGAACATCCAGCCCATATTGCTCGAACAAACCGCGTTCCGCCGCCACATACAACGGGGCGAATTTCAAAATCGGCACATAGGCGACAACCACTTCTTCCATCGGATCAAGCGGTGTATCAATCGGCTCATCATCCTGCGCCAGCACACTGCCATTCAAAATCAGCAAAACGGCGGCAAGGACAAAAAATAAAGATCGCTTTGAACGTAAAATCATGTAGTTACTCCTTCAAGAAAATAAATATTCACCCTACGAATACATCTGAGGCTTATATTGAGTGAAAAATAACGTGAGATCGACACTACCTCGTTCGTAAAGTTATTTCAAAACGTACCCCTTGTCAAATTTTACTACGGGAAAATCATGTAATACTCACTTAAGAGAGGCAGTCGCACACCGCCTCTCGTCAAAGGAATTTCCGATTAGTTACTAAAACTCGCGCCAACTATCGTGTTCATCATTGCGTCGAAGAAATCGCCATCGGTACCTGTCGCCGTGAGCATACGCGCCAGCACATAAAAATCATCATCGAGCATCACCGCAAAGATAAACGTGTCGGAGGTGCCATCACTTGTAAACGACAACGCCGCGTTAAAACCTTCGAATGGTACGGCACGCACCCCCTGCGCCACCCCTGTGATCGCCTCAATCACCTGTATCGGCGTATTTTCAGGATCAAGCCCGCCTAAAGACACATTGAGCAATTCGCTTGCACTGCCATAATTCACAATCGCAAATGGCGCACCCGCCACCGGCACACTATCCGGCACATAAGCACCGCCTGTCGTCACTACAATCGCACCCCGCCCGTTTTCAGTTACACTTTCGCCACGCCAGCCAGCAGGCAACGCCAACGTGAAGCCATCACCGGAATTCACAAATGCGCCGCCCGCGCCATCCGTGCCTGATCCTGTGTCTACTTGCGTCAACAAAAATGGATCGAGCATAAATGAGTCAGCCACCGCCAACACCAGTGCCAGATTCGCATCCAGATCATCTTCAGAGGCGGTAAAGGCATTGATGTTCAGGATGAGCACTCCCGCATCAGACGGATCAACATCAAACGTCAAAACGCGCTGAAACGTATTGCCATTCTGCATCACCGTAAACGTATATCCCGTAAAATTCGTCGTGCTGATGCGCGTCAGCGGGGTCGCCTCTGTTCCATTGATCCGGCGTAATCCCTCGGCGACCTGTAGCAGACTGCTATCAATCGCCATACCCGCAATTGTTTGCGGATCACCCAAATCCAGCGAAATCAACAGATCACGATTATCGAGCGACATTGCGCCCGATGCAAAGATCGCCGTGTCATTCACCAGAGTGATGTTTTCCACCGCGGCGGGTTGCGTAATATCAATCAATTCTTCAAACGGAAAATTTACCGTGAATTGCGAATTAGGCGAGGATGCATATCCATCCTGAGGCAGAGGCATCATTTCTGCTTCAATTTGCGTCAAACGTTCAATAATAGGAGCTTCATCAACAGGTAAGCCATCTAAGCCATCACCTGTCGCCTGCTCACCATTGGGGTCAGGCGTAGATTCTGCCATAGTCGTCATCTGTGAATCACGACTGATCGCCAGCACGCTCAACAGATCAGCACGGGCTTCAGGATAGCGTTCCAGCCCGGCATAAGCGTCCGCGCGTCCAACATATCCCGCCACACTATCCTTATTGATCTGTACCGCGCATGTAAATACCTCCAGCGCGGTCTCATACTCACCGGAAAGGAGCGCCGTTTGTCCATCACTTAAAACTGTATCAACAGAGGTCGATATGTCACACAAATTCGCACCAGTTTGCGCCACAATCGGCACGCTTAGCGCCAGAACACATATCACAAAAAAAAGCACCACGCCTAATCGTCGCATTGCGTTGTCCTTATCGCTTAACCTATATTCACTTTACTATAGGTTCTTGCCTTATGCCTGCCAATCCCCCGAAATGACTACACAACAAAAATGCCATCTACACCTCAGACGGCATTTCTTGATGTTTAACTATTCTCATTACCCAAACGAACGTATAGTCTTGGAAGTTCTTCAAGAAAATATTTCACCATAGAGTCACAGGAAATGAAGAGGAATTTTTATCTAATTCTCTGCGTTTCTCCGCGCTCCCTGCGTCTTAACGTTATGCTTTTTTCTTGCTCTTTTCGAGCCTCCACTACTAACACGGCACGCGCAACACATCACCGACGAAAATGCGTGTCGGGTCGGTAATACCATTTACAGCGGAAAGCGCCGCAACCGTTGTCCCATAGCGTAACGATATACGATACAAATTCTCTCCCGCCGCAATAGTATGTGAACACGTTCCATCGCCAAACGAAGTCACCTGAGTTGTGGTTGGCGTGGAATTTGCCGTTGTCGATTGCGTGGTGGTCGTAGTCGGTGTCGTGTTAGTGACGGTTACATCACCACAGCGATTGCGCGAAAATACGAATTCATACAGCCTACCTGTTGGCTCAAATCCGTTCAGTTGCAACTCGTTGGATGCCAGCGCATAGAGTGAGAATCCATTACGTGACCCCAATTCCACATTCTGCCGTGTATTCACTGCCTGATTCAATCCGGTGGCGATTTGTGCCCCGGTCACGCTGAATTGCAAGATGCCATCCCCACGCGGGGAAACCGCATAGACCGCGATCCCATCTCCGGTGCAATAGGCAGTTACTACGGCGGCAATATCGATGAAATTGATGCGTCCGTCGGTATAATACGATGAGCCACTACTCTCTAAAGCTGTTGATCCCAGCGCACCGCCTCCACCCGTGGAGCCACCGCCGCCCGTATACCCGCCACCACCTGTCGAGCCGCCGCCACTTGTTTGCCCGCAATTCTGCCCGAATCGCTTGCCAAGCACCATCGTGAAGTAGTAGCGTCCGTTGCCCGCCAACGTATAGGTAATGCCAATATCGCAATACGTGGCGCTCATCATATTGTCCCGATGCGGCGGACTATTCCACCATTGATCGAAGGCACCAGCCCCACTCGCATCAAAGCGGTAGAGGATATTTTCGCCGATGTTGCTCCAGCTATACCCTGCCTGTGTAGCCCGCACCCCTACGCTAGACCCATCAGAGCCGGTATGCGAGAGGTTGTTGGTCGCCGCCATATCGTTGCTGTGTCGCTGAGAAGCCACCACCAACTCGTTATTCATCGAAAGCGCATGTAACCCGTTATTGGCGCGGGTCTGATTCAAAATCGTCAGCACATCGGGCGCAGTCACCGCCGCTACCGGACGCGCAGGCAGATACAATCCCAGCCCAACCAATCCCAGCAATAGCAAAAAACGTAGTTGTTTGAATTGACGCATGATGAGATCCATTCCATAAATTCATGACTTTTCGCCAATTCTATCACAATTATTAATTAATTATGGTCAGGTATTCGCTGGAAAATCGTTTGGATAGCATTTCAATTTACGTATTTGCACTGAGGAACGCCTCCACCTCTGCACCCGTTGGCATACTGAGCGCCACCCCGCGCCGTGTCAGGCAAATCGCCGCGGAGGCATTGCCGTAGCGTATTGCCTCCTCCATAGCCATCCCACCAGCCAACCCCACTGCCAGCGCACCATTAAACGCATCGCCCCCGCCGATAGAATCCACCACCTCAACCGGAAACGACGGCACCATGCTATCAACAGACCCTTTCATCCAATGTATTCCCCGCCGCCCATGCGTAACCACCAATGCTTGCGTCTCATTTGCCGGTAACTTGGCACTTTGGCGCAAAAACTCTTGTTCTAGCGCATTGGGTGTCAGGATAGAAGCATCCGCCAGCATCTCATCAGGAATTTCAATCGAATGTGATGGCATCGGTGCGGGATTTAGAATAGAGGTCACGCCATATTTCTTTGCCATTTTGAGCACATACGCGGTCACCTCGAAGTTTATTTCAAGTTGTGTTATTAGTATGTCCGCCCCGGAGATAACGTCCTCCGCACGGTCAATATCCGCAGTTGAAAGCGCAAGGTTCGCGCCGGGCGCAACCGTAATCAGCTTCTCACGATTATCATCTATGATAATATTTGCGACTCCGGTTGAATTATCCGCATCACGTACAACCCAATCGGTGTTAATGCCCACGTTGCGCCACAATTCAAAACCAATTTCACCGAATGTGTCCGCACCGACCCGCCCGATGAAGGTCACATCTGCGCCCAGTTTTGCCGCCGCCACTGCCTGATTGGACCCCTTGCCACCGGGCATCGTCGCAAAGTCATGCCCGATGATCGTCTGTCCCGGCAGAGGGAGTTGACGTACATACGTCATCATATCTACGTTGAAACTACCAACCACGACGAGGCGTGTCATATCTCACTCCAAATGTTACAATAAATATAAAGGGAACTATGACGAATAATATAACAAGGATCAGACCGCATGGCGAATTGGATGATTTACGGGGCATATGGGTACACGGGTATTCTGGTCATTGAAGAAGCAATCAAACGTGGACACCGTCCCATGCTCGCCGGACGCTCAGAAGCTAAATTGCAACCGTTAGCCACACGTTACGATCTACCGTATCGCGCGTTTGCGCTGAATGATAGTGATGCAATCGCCGCAGAATTGCACGACATAGACATCCTCTATCACGCCGCCGGACCGTTCATCTATACCAGCGACCCGATGATCCGTGCCTGCCTTCAATCGAAAACCCATTATGTAGACATCACCGGCGAAATCCCCGTTTTTGAGAACACCTTCAGCTATGACCAGCAAGCACACGAAGCCGGAATCGCGCTCATTTCCGGCGTGGGCTTTGATGTCATCCCGACGGATTGCATGGCACGCTACATCGCCGATAAAACGCCCAACGCCACCCATTTAGACATCGCCATTGCCGCCATCAGCAAAACCAGCGCAGGCACAGCCAAATCCGGCATCGAACTCGCCGATGGCGGCGGACAAGTTCGGCGCGATGGTGAATTACAGCCGTTTCCGTTTGGACAGGGTGCGCGGAAAATTCGCTTTAATGATCGTGAACGGCGCGTTATGCCCATTCCCTGGGGTGATCTCGCCACCGCCTATCGCACGACAGGCATCCCCAACATCACCACCTACATGGCGTTCCCAGCCGCGTTAATCGCACTTTCACGGCTGACAGGCGGCATGATTCCTTACGTGATGTCCAGCAGAACGGTCAAAAATGGGTTGCTGTGGATGGTGGATAAAGTGGTCAAAGGACCTGATGAAAACGCCCGCAAAAGCGCAAAATCATTTGTGTGGGTACGGGCAACGGATGATGCAGGCAATATTAACGAGGCGTGGCTAGAAACACTTGAAGGCTACGACTTCACAGCCGTCGCAGGCGTGCGTGTGATCGAAGCCATGCTACAGGGGATAGAATCGCAAACCCCCATCATCGGTGCGACGACTCCCGCCCTCGCTTTCGGCGCAGATTTCGTCCTCGACCTCCCGAAAACACAAAGGTTCGATCACTTGCCTTAAAGGTTAATTTTATTCTTCGCTTTCGTCCTCTTCTAATTGCATCCTCTCATAGTTTATACCGATGAGATTATCCATCGAATACTCAATATCACTTATTTTGTCTGATACGATATCATGGTATTGAGATAGTTTGGGATTTCTTAAAATTTGATAGAGTAAGCGTTCTACATGAAAATAGACTCTCAAGACTTCAAAGTAGATGGTTTCTGTTTCATCTGGCTCATCTCTATGCGCTCTATAATATGAGTGCAATTTGCCAAACACCCTTAGGAAGGTTAAAAATTCTTCACTCGTTAACCAGTCAAAATCTCTATTTGACCATTTCACACTGTACCATGCTTGTACAATGGATTGCTCTATTTCTGCTTTTGTCATGAATAAATCCTCCTGCAATACCAGATGGTGTCGCTTTCGCTAGTTCATTTACTTGGTTTATGTGAAAACTGAGTTGGTCTGTGCGTCAATAAATCACGAATTGAGAAAGTATGACTGATATAACTACTGAAGAAATTGTAACGCAGGAGAGGGTGAAATGTGGCATGACCTTTTGACTCATCGCTCATCGCTTTGAACTGTTTTTTCACTCTTGCCAATAGAAACGAAAAACGGTCTCTTGGTTATCGAGACCGTTTTCCGTCACATCAGCAAGATACCCACACATTTCTGTATAGGGAGATAAACACCACGTTTATAGGATAACCGAATTGGCTTTTTCACCCTATGGGAAAATTGTACTGCCCATTCTCCGCCTTGTTGAGCGCCTTCGTCCCGCTTACCGCATCCACGTTCAGCGCACCGTAAAGATGCGGGAATAATTCGCCGTCATAATGCTCGGCGGGGATGGACAAATCCGGCGGCTCAAACTTCACTTCCGCACTCAGTTTTGCGTCGTCAATCACCAGCACAATGACACCTGCAACATCCTGATAAATCGCGTTCGCCACCCGCTCCACCTGATCGGGTGTTGCCGACAGATGAATAAATCCGTCCGCGTCCAACGACGGCGCACGATAAACACCTACTGTTTTCGCCGCGTCCCATTCATCCCGCGTCGTGATGTGATAAAGCGTCGTCATGAACTACCTCTCTTTAAAACAAAACACGGGCAAGCAATTCAACGCCCACCCGTGAATAAAATCATTAGAACTGTTAAATCTAGTAACTCGTAGGATCCACGCCCATCAGGAATAACGCAGAGAGCAACGCAATAATGAGTGGCAATGCCAGAGTCAGCGCGAAAACACGGCTGTCATGGTTCAGGTGCATATAATACCAGACCACCAAGCCCGCCTTCACAATTGCAATCCCCAGCAAGATCGGGATTTTGAGGTCACTACCAATCAGTTCAGCCAGAATAACTTCAATGAGTGTAGCAACCGCCAACAAGCCGAACACCATCGTATACACGGGGAATGGAAACTCGCGCCCGAACCACACGGTCACATCGCCGTGTGCATCGTGTGCCAATGCCTCAGCGGGTGAATTCGGTGCACGCCCCGCCTTCTCAATGCCTTCTTCTAAAGCCGTCACACCTGCATCAAATGCTTCAACAATCGGTGAATCCGTCGCTTCTTCGGTAGAGTCTAATGCTTCTGCGGTCGCTTTTGCAGTCGCATCATCAGGATCAGCTTTGGCAAGTACGTCTTCGGCTTGACCTTCCGGGTATTCATCTGGACCGGGGACAGAGTTGGCGAGTTCTTCAACTTCGCCGTTGGTCAGTTCGTCTTTGTGTTCTTCAGCCATCGTCAATCCCCCCTAAACCAGATAGATAATTGTGAATAGCAAAATCCACACCACGTCGACAAAATGCCAATACAGCCCGAAAATCTCCACACCCACGTAATTCCGACTGCTATACCGTCCGTTACGAGCGCGGTTCATCACCAGCAAGCACCACAACACGCCCACAATCACATGAGCACCATGAAAGGCTGTCGGCGCATAAAAGTGCATCCCGAAGCCACTGAACGCATCACTCGCAAAATCCAATGTCACCGCTTCATCACCCAGACGGCGATATTCCACATATTGCAATACGACGAAGATCGCTCCCAACACGGCGGTAATGCTGAACCAGCGATTTAATCCGGCGATGTTATCCCGCTGAATTTCGCGCAAACCCATCACCATAGACCAGCTACTTGTCAACAACAAAAAGGTGTTAAATGTCACCAGCAGAATACCCGTAAAACCAAGCGCCTCATGGACATGGTGCACAGCTTCCGGCTCACGGATGCGAAACACCACATACGTCGCAATCAACACCGTAAAGATCACCACTTCTGAACCCAGATAGAGCCACATGGCGAACTTTTGATTATCAATACTGAGCGCCTCTTTTTTGGCTTCTTCAGCGTTCCGCACTTGCTCTGCGCGATCAAGGCTTATTTCACTCATTAGTCAGATCACCCTTAATTATTTTTGTCCTAAGAATTCAGGTGCGCCCCGTAATACACGCGCCAATCCACGCGCACCACGTCCAACAGCGCCGAAGAGCAGTCCCGGATACAGCAACGTCACGCCGATACCCACCGCGTTACCGAGCGCAAGAAGTGTATTTAACAGATCAAATACATTCGCCAGCTTAATGGTGAACACACCCATCACATCAATATTGCCGATGAAGAAGGTCGCGTTGCTAAATCCGAAGATACGATCCACACCCAGCAGAGCATAATAAATCAATACATACCAGAATGCCCAGTACAGGAACACGGCAATCCCGATAAACGCCAGTAACCGAACCAATGAAGACAGAGCTTTCGCCCGGCTAAACACCGGATAACTGATGGCATACGTCAGCCCTAAGCCAACCACCAGCGAAAATAGTGACCGTATCCATGCAGGCGTAATCTCGATCATGGACTTAAAGACCACCCCATCGAGAATAAACATAATCAATGCCGCCAGCACAGCAACACCCACTAAATACCAGGTCGATACCGTCCCGATGCCCTGCATCTCTGCCACCGCTTTACGTTCAGAAGCAGACGCAGTCAAAAGCGCAAACGGTTCTTGCGGTTCCGTCGCCTGTGCTTCCTTAACACCTTTCGTCAAGGAGACAAACGCCAGACCAATTCCACCGCCCACAACCGCCAGCGAAAGCAACGTGAAGCCCGCAAACAGCACAAACAGCGTGAATTGCGTCACTTCTAAGTCGCCGAGTAAAGGCAGATAAATACTAACGTTATCTGTAAACTGCGTGGGTTCAGCGCCGGGGTCTGTTGAAACTTTCAACGCCGGACCAAAGGAGACCGTCGCCAGCGCGAACAACCCGACCATGAGTAGGATCGTCCAGAAGGAGATTTCCCAGATAGTATAACCGAGTGTGTCACGCGGTTCCATCTCAACGTCTTCAGCATGGTGATCGTCATGGGCATCCTCATCCACCACCAGCAAGCCATATTCATCTTCTTCAGGCTCATGTGGATGTGCGTTTACGGCAGGATTCGCCGCACCCATACCCCAGACAAACGCCGCCGACGTTGTGAATGCCGCCATCGTCAGGGCAAGTTGCGGATCCCACACAGGATCAATACTTTGTAGCGCACGTATCAGTGCTACCAATAGCAGTCCCAGTAGAAATCCTAAGATTCCAACTGACACACCGCGAGCAAGTCCGGGTTGCATAAATTCCGCTCCTTTGAAAAATAGCGATCAGCTTGTGGCAATTAGCTTTTAGTAAAAGCAAAAGCTAATCGCTACCAGCTAATGGCTCAATTTATATCCAATATAACACGGTGTAAAACAATATCCACGCAAAAGCGACAAAATACCATAATTTTACGCCCGCTTCCACTGCCCAAAAATCAAGCGAGCCGTAGCGCCCTTCTCGCGCATGATTGTACACAACACCCATGTACACCGCGATAGCCAGAGCATGAAGCCCATGAAATCCGGTCATCAGCCGGAAAACCGCCCCGTATTGCGTTCCCATCGGCGCGATGATCCATTCATAGACCATGATCGCCATAAACACCACACCCAGCCCGATGACCGCAAGCCATTGTGTGGTAAACGCGGCATGTTCATCATTCTGAATGGCGACTAACGCGCGCCGTGCAAAAAATACACTCAGAAATAACGCCGCAGTCGCGACTGTTGGCAATAACACTCCCATACGATCTACACCTTCGGGAGGCCATTCCGTGTAGGAATACCGCAATTGCCAGTTCACCATAATCAGGCACAAAAACGCCATGATCCACGAAATTTGAAATACGGTCATCCCGGTGCGACGATTACGGATTGCCTGTAACTCAGCGCGGGATAGATTTTGTTCTAACAAGTCCTGGTTTTGCATCTCAATCACAATTTACAATACATCTCGAAAAGGTTTTTATAGATATTTAGTCTGTAGGGGCGACCTGCGAGGTCACCCATCTGCTAGGTCGCCCCCGTCAAATCGCCCCTACATCTCGAAAATTAACCCAACTAGTCCCCTGCCGGTTGTGGTTCCATCGGCGTTGTAGGTGCGCCCGATTCCGGCTTTGCTTTCGGCGGAGAAGGTGGCGCAAAACGCCCATCCATCGCATCCAGATACGCTTTGGAGGCTTCTGTACCATACCCATATGGGTCTTCATACGGGATCGGATCGCCGATGAAGTTATACGCAGGCGGCGGCGAAGAAGTCATCCATTCTAAAGTGAGTGCGCGCCACGGATTTGAACCCGCAACTTTACCGCTTACCGTGCTCGCAACAAGATTGTAAAGGAAGATGAAGGTCGAAATACCAAGCACGAACCCAAAAACGCTGACAATTGTGTTCATATCCTGAAATTGCGGATCATACACTGCGACACGACGCGGCATACCGAGCATACCAAGCATGTGCATCGGGAAGAATGTGCCGAGGAAGCCGATATAGGTCAGCGCAAAATGGATACGCGCCAGCCGTTCATCCATCATCCGTCCGGTGATCTTCGGCCACCAGTGGTAGAAACCAGCATAAATGGCGAATACACTACCGCCAAAAAGCACGAAGTGAAAGTGACTTACCACGAAATATGTATCATGAAGGTGAATATCTACCGGAATTGCCGCCAGCATCACACCCGTGATACCGCCGATCACGAACATCGACAAGAAGCCCAACCCGAACAGCATCGCGCCAGTAAAGCGAATTTTACCCAGCCAGATCGTACCCAGCCAGCTGAAAATTTTAATCCCCGTCGGCACGGCGATAATCATAGAGGTAATCATGAAAGGAATACGCAGGGACGGGTTCAAGCTGGTGAACATATGATGCGCCCACACCGTAAAACCGATCAACGCAATCGCCATACTTGAAAGCGCAATCATCCGATAGCCGAAAACGGGCTTACGTGAATGTACTGAAAGCACTTCGCTTAGAATACCCATACCCGGCAAGACCATGATATACACCGCCGGATGGCTGTAGAACCAGAACACGTTCTGCCACAGCAAGACATCACCGCCCGCTTCAATATCGAAGAACGCCGTGCCTGCCACGCGATCAAGCAGAAGCAGAGTCAGCGCACCCGCAAGGAAAGGGGTTGCCATAACGACAATAATCGAAGTCGCCAGAATCGCCCATACGAACAGGGGCATCTGGAAGTAGCCCATACCCTCAGGGCGCATATTCTTGATGGTCACGATGAAGTTAATCCCACCGAGAATAGACGACAAACCGAGCAAATGGAGCGACAAAATCCACAGCGTTTGTCCATCAGGGCTATAAACAGAACTCAGTGGCGGGTAGCTCGTCCACCCTGCTTCTGCCGGACCAACAAAGTAACCGGAAAGCATCAACAAACCAGCCGGCGGGATCATCCAGAATGCCAGCGCGTTCAACCACGGGAACGCCATATCCTTCGCACCGAGCATTAATGGGACTAAATAATTACCAAAACCCGCGAACACCGGCACAATCCACAGGAAAATCATCATCGTACCGTGCATGGTAAATAGCGTATTATAGTTAGAGCCATTTTCCATCAAGTCTAATTCCGGCGTGAGCAATTCCCACCGGATCATCATTGCAAGCGCACCGGCGACAACGAAAAACGCCAGCGATGTCACCATATATTGCACGCCAATTATTTTGTGATCAATACTCCAACGAAAATACTCCGCTAAAGCCGGGCGCTTGGCTGGTTTTGCCTGCGCGCCTCCATAAGGATACGATAAAGTAGCCATAAAAACCTCGCTCTAATTAACTACCAACGCCAATATTTGCATCTGGTTCCGGGGTATCCTCTGCCGCCGGAGTGACTTCAGCTTCAGGGGTCATTTCGGCTTCAGAAGTGGTTTCCATTTCAGCCGTAGCTTCTGCTGTGGCTTCAACGTCCGTTGCATCTGCGCCCGCACCAAACGTAACCGGATTATCAGGATTATCCGCATCAATCACATTACGCAGATTGTCCAGATCACAATTAGACTCACCCGACCCTGTTTGCGTACATAAGTAAGACACAATCGCGTAAAAGTCATTGGTCGGCATATAATTCGCACCAGCCGGATCACCCGGTTGGAATTGTGGCATTAATGCGCCATAGCCAGGGACAAGATATTCATTAGGATAATGCAATGACCGATACAAATATTCTTCTGCCGTTTGACCAGCTACACGCGTCGCCGCACGATCACCCACGCCGTTAAGCACCGGACCGGTCACGCCTGCCCAACCCACATCAGACAACACATGGCACCCTGAACACGGGTAATTCTGAATCACCTGACGACCACGAATCACCGGATCAGCAGGTGGGTTAATAATCGGATCGAAAACTTCACGTTCCAGAATTTCTAGATACGCTTCCTCAGATTCATGCACGTAGACGTTCGCCCACATATTACCGTGTCCGCTACCACATAATTCTGTACATACCACACGATAACGGTTGTACTGTGTGCCGGACGCTTCATCCGTATAATCCCAACCATTTTCTGGCACAATCGGAGTAAACCGGATTTCAGTCGTGCGCCCCGGCAACAAATCTTGCTTAACGCGCATCTCCGGAATCCAGAACGCGTGGATTACGTCCTGCGTTTGCATAGACATCACCACATGCTGACCCGCATATGTGTGCAAATCAGGTAAAGCGCCCCGAATCACATCCTGAGAATCGGCAACGGTGCGCCCTTGTGCATCTTCATAACCGAATGTCCACGCATACCGCGCACCAACCGCCGTAATCGTGGTTTCATTTTCATTCGGTTCACGAATATCTACCCACACTTGATAGCTGTAGATAACCAATATCAGTACGATCACCGCCGGAATCGCCGTCCAGACCAATTCAAGCGTCGTATTCCCGTGAATCGTCGGACCATCTTCTTCGTCATCATCACGCTTACCAAAAGTGAGAACGGAGTACAGTAGTAAACCCTGTACAAGAAGGAAGATTGCCCCGCCGATCACCAGCAAAAACCGGAACAAGGTATCTACTTGCTCGGACTCCGCTGAGGCTTGATCGGGAAAAACTGACGGGGTGAGCGCACCAATCGCAAGACCACCAAGTACGATAAAAATACCGCCCGCGATGATCGGGATTAGCAGACTGTTGGAGTTACTCTTTTTTCCAAAATCCATGTATATTTCCTGCCGAAGTTGTTAACCAAACGGGATACAAAATTCCCCTGAAATCAGATGACACCCACCTTGCAGGGTTAAGCTACGATGTTTATGTCCAAACAATGGACAAATATACCGCCTTTAGTGAGGATTTGCTAACAAATATTTGTGCAATATTTACATCACAAAGAAAACTTGCTTGTTAAATTTTACACAATCGCCCTGCAACGTATTGTACCTAACAACCCAAAGTTTGACAAGCATCGGCAAACGACAACTTTAACCAAAGTAAAAACTCTAATATTCAATTTCGACCCCATAATTCAGCCTCATAACGCGCTAAATCTCTTCCATTTTTAGATTGTAGAAAACTATTGTATAGTATTGTTATTGTCAGTTATGTTTATACTAAAAACAGCTTCTACCAAACATTGTTTCCTTATGTATAGCATAATTTGTGGTGACTTTTTTGGAGGTTTTCTTAAGGGATAACACGGAAGTTTCCATGGAATTGCCGTATATAATGAATAGATGATCGCACGTTAGAAAAAATTAACGGAGCAATACACTATGGGTAGCATCGACATAGACAAATCACCATCCCCTGACGATCTCATCGACACACCGGACACGACGGAGAGTGTTGTCGAAAACGCCGCACCCGCACCGGAGTTAACCAGAGAGATCAGCGAAGAAGTAACTACCGAAGTGGCGCAGGATGTCGTAGAAAACACGACAGACCCAACCAGCGATACACCCGAATCGACTACTGAGCCTGATAAGGACATTCCAGCCATGACCTTAAGCGAAAAAGTTGCAAAGCCCATTGCAAAGCCCATCCCTGCCAGCGAACCCAACGGCGCTACGAAACCCACCGAAGAGCCTACTTTTGCAAAACCAGTCGATCCTATTAAAGCTGAAATCAATGCAAGAAAAGCTGAAAAGGATGAGGATGAATCGGAAGAAGATCTCATCGACTATACCAAAGCCAGTGTTTTCGCTAATTTAGAAGAAAACCCGAACCGACTCAAACCCGGTGGTCAATGGCCCCCGCCCATCTTCTTCGATAGCCTGAACGCCTCAGATCAAGAGCGTTTTTATCTGGAACATCGCTGGTATGCCCAATGGAGCTACTACGACCAGAAAGCAACACAGGCAAAAACCATCTACCAGCGCCTACAACTTATCATCGGTATCGGCTCAGTGACCGTCCCCGTGCTTGTCGGGCTGAATGCGTCCAATGAAGTGGCTCGTAATTCACTGCAACTCATTACCGTTGCCATCAGTTTGATGGTCGCCGCGTCCGCCGCCATTGAAAGCGTCAAAACTTATGGCGATAATTGGCGCACATTTAGAGGCGCGGCAGAAGAACTCAACCGCGAAAAATCACTCTACGATGCCCACGCCGGACCGTATCGCCGTGCAAAAAGTCGCTTCCTCACCTTCGTCGAACGCTGTGAAGACATCATCGCCAAACAAAACGGTGCATGGATCGCCTTTAAAGACGAAAGTAAGGATAAAGACGAAGACGGGGACGGCATACCGGACGGACAATCCGGCACAGTTGGCAACGGCTAAACTCGTATCTTACTTTCGTAGGGGCGAATTGCTAGTTCGCCCTCCATATCCACAAATCTTTCAAAACGCGCCCACAGCAATGTTGTTGTGGGTGTTGTGTTTTGAGCGGCACTCCGGTTATAATCAGTGTAAATTTGATATAAGAATTCACCATATCACTGTAAGATAAAGCATCCGTGCTTCTTCTAGTGTTATGAGCATAATAGGGGAAATCGTATGGAGTTTGGGATATTTATTCTCGGTATTATCATCGTCCTTGATCTAATCGCCGTGTATTATGTTTTTCGGATCGGCGTTAAGCATGACGCGCATACCGAAATAAGAACTGCGGATTCATCACAGGCAGTGATGATGCTAAGACGAGAAGCCGAAGAATATAATGAAAAGCTCGCCAAACGCGAAGCCGCCCAAAAACATCTGAAATCCGGCGATGCGAACGGCAGTTCAGACGACTCACCTGCGCTGGAAAGCGAAGTCAGCGATCAGCTTGGTGACGAAGACGAACGTCAGAAACGCCGTGAAGCCGCGCTCAAGCGTAAAGCAGAACGACAAGCATCCCGTGTGACCACACAGACCGAAGGCGAATAATACCGCCGAAAGTCTGTATCTCTCACGGTTCAATGTTATCTATCTGCGTTCACGCCCTGCTGTTTTTAGCGGGCGTTTTTTGTGGTGAATCACAGTTTCGATTAAGTAGATAAATTGGTACAGGAATTATGGAAAACAGCATAGAACAAATCGAAAAAGCAATGGAAACGCTGTACAGTACAAATGCTGAAGATCGCGCCGAAGCCATTACCCTGCTCGGTGAATTAGAATTTCAACCCGCAGTTGAGCATCTCGTCAAAATTGTCGACGAGGTTGATCCGGGAACACGCTATATCATCGTGCAAGCCCTCGGTCGCATCTCTAGCGAAGATGCAATCCCGACCTTGCTCCGTGCAATGCGCTGGGATGACATTTTTACCCGTGCCGCCGCCGCCGGTGCGCTCATCAAAATTGGTGACCCTGCGCTGGATGGTCTGGTAGAGGCGCTCCGTGATGAAAACAAAGCCGTACGCCGTGCCGCCGCCAAAGCCATCGGCAAAATTGGCATCAACACAGAAAACGCTGTAAGAGGACTTTCCACCGCGTTGCTGGATGTTGATAATGGCGTGCGTCGTTTCGCCGCAGAAGCCTTAGGGCGACTCGGCAATGAGCGCATCGTACCGGAATTGGTGGAGGTACTTGATGACCGTGACCCAAAAGCACGCATCGCCGCCTTCCGCGCACTCGCCAAGATTGATTCCGCAGAAGCCCGGCAAGCCGTCCGTGCATGGGTAAAACGCGACTAACATCGCGTCCACAACCGTTACAAATTGTCATAGTACTGTCAGTAACCGCCAGAGCACTTGATGTTCTGGCGGTTTTTTACGTATACTAAGGTTAGAAAAAATTAACGGAATGGGACGCATTAATGATGATTACCGGGAACGCGTTAATCCAGAAAGCACTAGAAGAATTGGATGACCCGGATTTCAACGTCCGTAAACGTGCGATTCAAAATCTCGCCAGAGAAAAATATGAACCCGCCCTCCCCAAACTCATCAAGATTTTCTACGATGTTGACCAGCACGAGCGTGTTCGGGCGATTGTCGCACGGGCGCTCGGCAAAATTGGCACACAGGAGGCTTATCAGGCACTCGTCATCGTCCTTAGCAGTATTGACCCCGCCGTACTCAAACGACAAACACTCTTCGATAGCGAGTCATCAGATACCTTCCAACTCCAGAACACCATGCTCAGTGTCGCCATAACCGTCGCACTGAACAATATCGGCACACCAGAAGCCAAACGCATGATCCTACTCTGGCATAGTGGCAAACTACACAGCAAATCCACCTAGCAACCGAAAACGACAATTTTACGCATTACCCGTTACTCATCGCTCATTGCTTTCTTCTCCCCCCTCCACCTTTCAATATCCAAACCAGCTTATACTTGGCGTAGCATAGATAACGTTCGTATACTTATAAGAAAATGGCGTAGATCCTGATTCATCTACCGGAGCCTGTACTGTATGATTGACCGCAACCGCATCCAGCAAGCCTTAGCAGAACTCAAAAGTGACGATTCTGCCATTCGTCAAAGCGCCATTACTGATTTAAACGCGGCAATTGACGATCCTGAGCTTGATGACATTTTGCGTCTACAAATCATGACGGAAATCGCCGCATTAGGTCGGGCTACCCTTCAAATTGAAATGGACACTGCCCCATCGCTGGATAACTTCAGCCTTGAGGACGATCTTGAAGGATTAGACGATGACGATAGCGATGCCCTCTGGCTGGATAACCTCGCGTCATCGAAAAACCCTGATTATGTTGAGGAGGGCAACGAGGACGAGCTAGTTGAATATGATGAAGACGATCATAGCGACTGGCTAGAAAGCCTCGCCCAACAACAACACATCACACAATCACAGCGCGCCGTCACACCGGATAAGCTCAGTAGCATGACCGATGTGATGCCATCAGAATTCATTCATGACATCATGCACGATATGCGCGCCGTCAACGAAATCCCTGAATGGCTCAACGCGATGATGCCAGCACAGGAAGCCAATTCTGGTGATCTGCTCACCGAAGAATTCGACGTTCAATCCACCGACACGCTTGAAATGCCGGAATGGTTGAAGGTTAGCAAAAACGAGATGGACACTCTCGAAATCATGTCCAATGATTTAAAAACCGACTCGGATTTACAGGAACGCGCCCGTAGATCAGTCATGTCTCCCGTGCCGATGACCACAGATGTCATTCCCGTCGCCGCGCCCCTTCCTTCACCGTCAACAGACACAACTGTGCAATTTTCCGCCTATCATCCCCGTAACGTGAATCCGCACATCTGGGAACCATTTTACGCTTATGTCTTCCGTGCCAGCGCGGAAAACGATGTCCTGACGGATGCCATACGTGCGCTCGGCGAAAAATCCAGCAACACCAATGCCAACATCCCCACCGGCATCGCCATCACCGCAACGCCCTATGTACCGGGTTTTCAATTCTATCCGCTTTCACAAACGGCACGTTTCGATGAGGCATGGTCACGTTTCGATTTCCAGATCAAAGCCAAAATCGCACAGCAAAATCAGTTTGAAACCGGACACGTCACCTTCACCATTGACGGAATCATTGTCGCTGATGTGCCAATTGCCATTTATGTCGGCGCAGACGCATCCCGCAAAAAAGTGGAAGTCCAATCGACAAGCAGTCCACTCTACACATCCATTTTTTGCAGTTACAGCCATACCGATTCACATATCATCGAGCGGATAGAACACGCCTATCAAACACTCGGCATCGACTCTCTGCACGACCTCACCACACTAAAAAGTGGCAACCATTGGAGCGAAGACTTGCCCGGCATGATTGACCGCGCCGATGTCTTCCAATTGTTCTGGTCACAATCCGCCGCACAATCGCCCACTGTCCGTCAGGAATACGAACACGCGCTCAAAGTTAACGGGAAACGCCACAATTTCATCCGTCCGGTCTGCTGGGAAAATCCACTGCCACCTATCCCCCAAAAACTCAGCCACCTTCACTTCGCCTATAAACCTGACTTGCTCAAACGCGGCGAAGGCGCGACTACCTAGATTTTCCAACCCCGTGTTGTATGCAAACAGGAGTAGAAAATGTCACCCACAGCCATTATCGTCTTGATCGTCCTTGCCGTCTTCCTCATTGGTGCATTCCTATACTTTCGCAATCGCAACACCAACGCATCATCCGGCGGTGCGCCCATAATGCCACCCGCGTCCATACCACGCCGACGCGATGACATCCGTCAAGAACCGCCCCGTGGCGGAGACAACACGCCGACAACCGGAAGCACAGCCCCACCGCCTCCACCACAAGCGACACCTTCCGCACCGCCACAGGTACTCGGCGGGAACTTACCGTCGCAAGACCAAATCGACAGCGCCATAACCGAAATCCTCGGCAATCTCGACAAAAAAATGGAGAAAGGTGAAGATGAAGGCGATATTCCAGCGGAAACAACCACCTCAACGGGAGCGGTTGCGCCTGTCCCACCTGCTCAGGACACCCCCGCACCAAAACCAGCGCCACCATCCGCGCCGATCACCCCTGCCCCCGGAAATTCCTACGGCGGTGTATCAGATGATGACGATGGTGACGGATTCGCCGATGTCGACGAAGAAGAATCACTTGAAGCAGACATGGATTTCATGGAACTTGAACGGGAGGCAACACTCGAAGACGAGGAACAAGAGTCGATTGAGCCAATTGAAAACGAAAAGGAATCAACCCCCGACGATTCGCTTACCCTCGCAGGGAGTGTTGACGATTCCGCCGCGTATTTCCTCTCAACCTGTCCCAAATCCATGCCCCTTGACGAATGGCAACCGATGTACGCCTATGTCTTCCGTCCCTCCGCCGCCGCTCAAGTCTATGCGGACGCATCAAAATTGCTCGGCAAAAAGCAGGCGGAATACAGCACCCTGTCTCAACCTGCATCCACCACCATCCGCGAAGGCGCAGAAATCACCGCCACGCCCGAACTCGCTGGCTTTCAATTTAAGCCTTTGCGCGTCACCGTCGGATTTTACGACACATGGGAACGCTTCAACTTTGAACTTCGCGCCAAATCCGCCCCGCTCAACCAATTCGCCACCGGACGCATCGTGTTCACTGTCGAAGGGTTGATTGTCGGCGAAGTTCCGCTCTCGGTTTTCGTCGGAGAGACTCCCGCTGAGTGGGAATTTAAAGACAACACCACCAAAATGTATCAAGCCATCTTTTGCAGTTACAGCCACACCGATACAAAAATCATCGAACGGCTGGAACGCGCCTATAAATCGCTCGGCATGGATTACCTGCGGGACATCACCACCCTCAAAAGTGGCACCCATTGGAGCGACGAACTGCTCGCGCTGATTGACCGCGCCGATGTCTTCCAACTCTTCTGGTCAAAAACGGCGGCAGAAAGTCCCTATGTCAAGCAAGAGTGGGAACACGCCCTCAAGTACGAAACTGACCGCCCCAATTTTATCCGTCCGGTGTGGTGGCAAGACCCCATGCCCCCCGTGCCGAAAGAACTCGGTCATATCCACTTCTGGCATCAACCCGACCTCGACGATGAGGATTAAAAGGAGCTTTTCGACAGGTGTTTAAATATCATCATTGTTGAGTTTGTCGTCTATTGCGTCATAAACTTGTTGCATCTGTTGCGAAGATAAAAATTCACGGGACATCTCATTGTGGAAGATGATTATGACCGATGCGTGTATATCGTGAAGACGAACATCCAGGCTATTGGAGGGAAATTCGATGGGATCTTTGGATATGTCAACTTCAGTTAATTCAAACGAACCATCTTGTTGAAAAACTGCGAGGAAGTCTCTTTGTTTCATTGCGGTTCTCCGGTAAAGCTTTTGGGATCGTGCCGACTTCTTCTTCCGTTATTGGCTACTATGAATACGCCACGATAAGAATAGACTAACAATCATATACTTTTTTCACCATCTTGGACGAATACGCCCAATGAACATCCCATGAGCACATTACCATTCACCACTGATTTTGCGCCACTCGTTCGCTATAATCTTCTGTATGTTCAAAGTGATCAGTTGTGGTAACCGGGTTTTTACTGATAACTGTCTACTGATAACTGTGAACTACAAGGGGGTGCATGTGTCCCGGTGGATGCCCCGGTCTTCAAAATCGGTGGTCGGCTACGTGCTAGGCGACGGTGGGTTCGACTCCCATGCGCTCCCGTTTTTCAATTCAGCCAATTTCGCTTTCCACTTCCGCAAAATAAGACTACGATAGACTCATCGCACCCACCGCATAAACAAACAGATAGGAGAGCATTATGTTTAACCGTCTTCGCGCTATGATGGGCGCGTCTTTGCTTCTCACCGTCCTACTCTTAACCGTTCCCATCGCCTCCGTCAACGCCCAGACCGCGCCGGATTCTTCCCCGCTCGGCGCACTCATGGACTACTACAACAGCATCAATCAGCACGATTATCTCAGCGCCTACAATTTACGCCTCAACCCCACGCAGACCTTCGCCGAATTCACCAACGGCTTCGTCACCACGCGGGAGATTGTGCCGTATTTCGGGGCGCTCCAACCTCAAGCCAATGTCAATTTCATGGATGTGCCTGTTGTCGTGCTCGGCTACCAGACCAACGGCACAATCCAGTCTTTCGCCGGATGCTTCACGATGGAAAACATCAATCCCGCGCTCGGCACATGGCGTATCAACACCAGCCGCATTCAACAACTCGCGTTCACGGGCGAACCCGCCACCACACCCTTTCAAGCCTTTCTGAACACACCCTGCGCCACCTCGCAACCCGCCGCCATCAGCGCAGGCGCATCCCAGACCGAAGCGGATGCCTCCATCCGTGCTTATTATGAAGCGATCAACACGGGCAACTTCATCGCCGCCTATTCAATGTGGATGTTCCCCTTCCCGCCACCCTTCCCGAATGGCTCACCCCAGGTCGATCATCGCCCACCCTATAACACCTTCGCGCAGGGATACGCCACGACAGCCCACATCACCGTCTATACCGGCTCTTATGTAACGCTCGGCGCTTCCGCCGGACGTACATATGTCAATGGCTATCAACCCGTCGTCCTTATCAGCCAGAACACCAACGGCACATTCACCACCTTTTCCGGCTGTTATGTCATGGGGCGCTTCTCTGCTGGCGATGGCTTCCTGCGAATCGTCGACGGTCAACTCAACATCCTGCAAGACGGCATCCCGACAATTGACGTGGTACTCAACGCCCTCCGCGCCATCAATTGCACCGCCTTCGCCGGCAGCGTCTAACATCCTCAATCCCGTCTGTGTACCGTAGGGGCGAACTGCCAGTTCGCCCAAATATTCATGGACTCACCAATGATGCTTTTTAACGAATCCACCATAACCCACCGGATCACTCAGCAGACTCCCCATCATCCAGCGTGAAGCCAATCTTGATCGTCACCTGCCAGTACGCGACCTTATTCTCATCGATATAACCGCGTGTTTCGATCACCTCAAACCAGCGCATATTGCGTATCGTTTTTGATGCCCGTTCGACGGCATTATTGACCGCGTCTTCAATACTCGTCGCCGATGATCCCGTAAGCTCAATTTTCTTGTATATATGGTCAGTCATAACTAGGCTCTCCAAAATACTATTTCGATACACTGACCTTACCACGCACACTTATCCTGTGGCAAAAAATTCCAAACACCTATATTTTCACCCATTCTCCTCTGCGTTTCTCTGCGTTTCTCTGCGCTCCCTGCATCTCTGCGTTGTGCTCTTAATTTTTTGCTCATCGCCTTTCCCGCTGTTGGCGCAGATCAAGTCGGCGGGTACAATCCGTTCTAATTAGTCTTATTCGCTACATGCTGGAAAATCAAAAATGGCGCAATCCTTACCAACAATCGAACAAATCACCGCCCTCCCACACGTCGGCACATTCACCGTCACCGAAGATCATCTCGACATCATGGGACACATGAACGTCCGCCATTATCTCTCGTTTTTCGATGATGCCGGCTGGGAACTCTTCAATCACATCGGCTTAACCGCAGACTACTATCGCGCCAACAAAACCGGTGGCTTTGCCCTGCAACAGATCATCAACTACATTGCAGAAGTCCGCCTCGGCGAAACCGTCCACATCCACGCCCGCATCCTCGGACGCACCGAAAAACGCATCCACAACATGCTGTTTATGGTCAACATCAATACAGGTAAACTCGCCGCCACCATAGAAGAAATGGGCGCACATGCCGATCTAACAATCCGCCGAACCGCCCCCTATCCGCCCCACATCGCGGAAAAAATCGACGCGCTCCTGACCGTTCACCAAAAATTAGCGTGGGACGCACCCCTCTCCGGTGTGATGCACACCTAGATGCTCACAATCGTTCAGGTTTTCGGTTTCGGCTTTGCGTTATGGCTCGGCGGTTATTTGATCGCCCGTGACCTCAGCGATTGGCGTTTACGGTTTGCCGGATTGGGATTAATCACTTACGCGCTCGGTCTCGGCATGGACGCACTCATCCCCCTTTCCACCGATAACGCCACGTTGATCCATCTGCGCTGGTCATCCATCTTCTTGCCCTCGCTTTTCTGGTTCGGCACAATCGTGGAATCCTTACCGGAAAATTCCGCCATCCGTCACCGTTTACCGTCGGCATGGCGCACTGGTCTATTGATTTTCGCCCTCATTGTGTTCATTATCGGCGCAGGCACAAACTTCATCCTCACCTTCACCGCAAGCGATAGCACCGTACCCCGCATAAATATCGGTTATGCCGTCTTCGCCCTAACCGTCACCCTCCCCGCCGCAGTCGCTTTCTATCTGATGATTCGCCATTTCCGGCAATCCACCCCGCGCCCACCCTATACCCTACTCACGCTCATCACCGTATTATTCATGCTCGGTGTCTCGCTCATCGTCCTGCCGCTTGATCTCTTTCCGTTGGAAATAACCGTTCTCGCCATCGAGTTTGACCTGCTCATACTAGGCATCCTCATCGCCTTTTTAGATGCCTTCGATCTCGGTGAATCCATCGTGCTCGATATGACGCGCTCCTTCGTCTTTTCAGGGATCGCCGCGCTCGGATTAGGCGGGCAAATCGCGCTGATTATGCTCACAACCGACGGCTTAACCTTTACTGCGATGTTGCTCATCCTCACCCTCAGCGCCACCGGAATCCTGCTTGTCACCTTCGCCGCCCCGCTCCAAAATCTGTTGGATCAACTAGTATTTTCTCGCTTCCCGCAGATTCAACAGGAACGCCGTGATCTCCGCGCCGCCACCATCGCCCTCGCCCGCAAATCATCCAACCCGCCCCTGCTCGATCTGGACGACGACTCATTCACCCGCCTCACGCGCCGTACACTCAGCCATTACGGTGACCTGACCAAACTCGCCGCCAGCCCACTCACTCAATTGCCGATCATCACCACCCGCATCGAACACCGCAACGCCCGTGATGATACCCTCGAACGCGCCACCGAACTCAAACGCTTATTGACAGAAAGCATCGCCCGCCTCAAACCCCTCGGTGACGATTCGTTCGGCACCTCCGACGAATGGCGCTACTACAACGCGCTTTATTTTCCCTATGTCATCGGCGTAAAACCCTATAGCCGCCGCCTAACGCTAGACGACCTCGACCCCGCCACCCGCGAAGCCCTCACATGGTTTCAAGCGCAAGTGCCGGAGCGCACCCTCTACAATTGGCAAAACGCCGCCGCATCCCTCATCGCGCAAGATTTACGTGAGCGTGTTTAGAACATTTGATTTGCATAAATGGGAAATTTTAATAATATATACATACATATGATAAGTTTTAAATGGAATGCCTCATGCCTTCACCGAAATTTAAGTTATTTGGCGAGATAGACATACAAAATTACATTTCCAAAAAAAGGCAAGAAGTTACTAACGAAATCAAAAGTGCGGCTGAGAACCATATTCTTAATGTTAATGAAATTGACTATATCGCCCACTTAGTAAGCAAATATTCCATTGACCCTATCGTTATAGAGTTTGATAAAGTATCAATCAGTGATTTTGAAGATACTATTAAAGACCGTCATGGAATATCATACCGCGTAACAAAAATTGTCTATCATCTTCCATTTTACGGAGACTCTCATTTACTAAGATGTCAACCAAGTCATTATTTTTGGACCTCACATGAAGTATATATAAAAAACAATGAGCTATGTTTTGAAATAATTGCAGACAAAAATAATAGTGAGCGTACTCGAAAAGAATCCGAGGATATTAGGGATTCAATTAGTCAGTATATGAATTGGATTGCAGGTGATCTTAGTGCATACAATAATGAGCTTGAGGTATATATATCATCTAGCTTCAAGTATCGAAAAGATGAACTATTAAAGAAAAACGAGCTAATAGCTTCCCTTGGTGTTCCAATTAAGAAACGAAATAATCTCCCCTCAACGTTCGCAGTTCCAAGTGTCCGCAAAAGATTAAATATTCCTTCCAAACCTCAAGTTCACGAAAAAGGCTTTAAACCTGAGCCAACTTTGCCTAATGAAAATTATCAAGAAATTCTTAAAACAATATTTGATGTCGGCAAAAACATTGAACGCCTACCCTCAATTTACGAGAACAAAAATGAAGAAGGGTTGAGGGATTACTTCTTACTTGCTCTTGGAACAGTGTTTGAGAAATCCACTACAGGCGAAACATTTAACAAATCAGGTAAAACGGATATTTTAATCAGGCACGAAAATTCCAACATCTTTGTTGCTGAATGTAAAATCTGGAAAGGAGAAAAAGGTTATCGGGATACCATCACACAACTGCTTGGTTACCTTACATGGAGAGACTCAAAAACCGCAGTAATTATGTTTGTAAAAAACAAAGATTTAAGTAACGTTTTTGCTAAAGTAGAAGAAGTTACACCCCAACACTCCAACTATTTAGGTTTTGAAGGCAAACATGATGATGGTTGGTATAAGTACCGCTTTCACATCAACGGTGACAGAAATCGTGAAGTAAAAACCTCTGTGCTCCTGTTCCACTTACCGTAGCTGACCAACTGACAAGCTGACTAACTGACCCGCTGAAATACTAAAACTGGCAGTAAATGGCAGTACTTTTCGTGGTGATGGCAGTGCCTTTTCCCCTATGCTGAGGATATTGACAGGCACTAAAGGAGCTATCCTCATGCAAAACACAAAAAGCCTTAATTTCTGGACGAACGTCTTACTTGTAATGGCAGATTTCACCATCGTCTTCGGTCTGCTGATGGTCTTTTCTCCAGACTTCTTCCGTGATCTCATGTTCCGCATCTATACCGACTTCTTCTATACGGAAGGCACCTATGCCACCCTCTCCAGCGCGGACATCAATTTTCAGGCGGTCTTCTACGGGGTCGCGGGTGGGGTGATGATCGGCTGGGCAGTCTCAATGCTGTTCATCATTCACATCCCCTTCCGCCGTGGCGAAAAATGGGCGTGGCTCGCGCTAGATGCCAGTCTAATATCATGGTTCGTGCTGGATACCTACGCCTCCATTCGCTTCGGCATGAGCATCAACGCCCTGCTGAATGTCGGCTTCTTGATTTTGTTCGCCATCCCGCTTGCCGCCACCTATCGTCACTTCTTCGGCGAAACCGCCCCCATCCCCGCCCACACATCCCAGCAAACGGCGTAACGAAAAAGGGAGCACAAGGGTGTGCTCCCTACAATTTTACTTTGAATCAAACAGTTCGCTTCGTCGCTAATACCGCTCCGCCAGCAACAACACCGTCTGCAAAAGCGCATTCGCACCCTGCACAATGCTCTCCCAGCGCGTGAATTCTTTCGGACTATGGCTAATCCCGCCCACCGACGGAATAAAAATCATGCCGGTTGGCGTAAACGTGCTCAATGTTTGTGCATCATGTCCCGCATAGCTGATTAGCCGTGTATAACTCAAATTGGCGCTTTTACACGCTTGCTCAATCACTTCCACAAGCGGTTCCGGCAACATCGCGGCGGGCATGTGCTTAATCAACCGATGCTTCACCGTCAGCCCATGCGTCTGCGCCACATGCTCGGCGAGTTCAACCGCTCTGTCTCGCCATGTATCAATGATTGTTTCGTCTGTGTGTCTAAACTCTACGCCGAGGATGGCTTTATCAGGAATGATGTTAAACGCGCCGGGGGAAACATTGATGCTACCACAATTAAACATGCCGTCAGTAAACTCAGTTCGCCACAATCGATGTGCTTCGGTAACAAACTCCGCCGCACCCAGCAACGCATCCCGCCGATCATGAATGTCCGTCGTGCCGGAGTGCGAGGCTTGCCCGTGAAAGGTGATTTCATAGTTACATCGTCCCACAATGCCCGTCACCACACCAATGTCAACATTCGAGCGATCTAACCGGAACCCCTGCTCAATATGCAATTCCAGATAGCCCGCGACACTTTCAGGATTACGCCGCGCTTTATGGGCATCCATCGGGCGAATCCCTGCGCGGAACAACGCCGCACGGAATGGACCGTAATCGACATCTTTCTCGTTCGCATAATTTTGATCGAGCTTGCCCGTCAATCCACGACTGCCAAATAGCGATTGCCAGCATCCTTCTTCGTCCGTGAAATCAATCGCTTCCAGATGAAATGGCAACGCAATCCCCGCTTCTTTAATCACCCGCAAACATTCCAGCGCCGCCAATATCCCCACCGACCCATCATACTTGCCACCGTTCGGCACGGTATCCATATGTGAACCGAGGATCAACGTCTTCGCATGGGGATCATCAGAAAATAAAACGCCGCTCAGATTACCTGCATCATCATCACGCAGTTGTAATCCGGCGGCATCCACACGATCAGCGAACCATGCCCGCGCTTGCAAATCTTCATTAGAGAGCGCAAGACGGTTCACCCCGCCGTCAACAGTCGCGCCAATTTCGGCAAGCTCTTCAAAATCCTGCTTTAAACGACTTTCGTTAACACCTATCATTTCCCACGTCATAAGCATAAATCACACGCCATTTTTATATCATAGTACACACATTCAATTGGCGGGCAATTATACCAACCTAACACAAAATTGCGATGTTTTGTTTGCAAAATGTACAAAATTAATACGTTTAGCCATCCCCTACACGATTCGCTCCCCCAGTTATTGGGGGATTCAATTTATCAGCCACACCCATTTTGACTGTATAATAAAGATGACCGTCCGTTGTTATAACACGGTGGAATAAACCTATGTTTGATTTAACGTTAATTGACCCGAACATTATTTTTCTTGTTTTTGTATTTGGTTTGTGGACAGGCGTAACCGCCGCTTATGTCACCGGAAGTGGTGTGCTGGAATTCATCGCACTCGGCACGGTGGGCTTAAGCATCCTCGTCATGACTCAGATGAGCACCAGTTGGCTCGCTGTCATGGCGATTGTCATCGGCATTTGTGGCTTCCTCATCACACCCTTCATCAAACGCGAATACGCCCCCTATGCGCTCATCGGTTTGGGCTTGCAGGCAATCGGTGGATTTTTCCTGTTCGGCGCGGGCGGAGTGTCACCACTCATCCTCGCACTGACCACCATCACACCCTTCGCCTACTACTATTTTGCCCTCATCCCGCTGATGGACAAAATGCGAGAAACACCGTCCGCCTCCCGTGATGAGCTACTCGTCGGTAAGCGTGGTCGCGTCATGATGCCCCTCGATCCTATCGGCACCGTCAACGTCGAAAGCGAAATGTGGACAGCCATAAGCGAAGACGAATATGCAGAAGCCGGACGCGAAGTGATCGTCGTCGCCCGTGAAGGCTTAAAACTCATCGTCGAACCACTCAAGCTGAAAAACGATTCGCATGAATTCGCCTCACACATTAACAGCGAACATGACGAACTCAATACAGATACAGAAACGCCCAACGGCTTCAACCATCAACCGCTTGAGCAATAACAAGACAGGACGTAAAAGTCCCTCCTTGCGAATCAGGAGTGTCTACGCCCATAAGCGGGGAGGGATTTAGGGAGGGGATTTTTTTCAGTGCTAATATATCCCCTCATCCCAAATAAACTAACCAACTAAAACCAGAAGCTAACCGCAAACTATCAAGGAGCAAAACTCGTGGAAACCACTTTAGTCATCGGAATTGTCGTCTTTTTGGTGATCGTCTGGTTACTCACCAGCGTCATCCGCGTCGTGCCACAATATGATCGGCTCGTCGTCCTCTTCTTCGGGAAGTTCTCCGGCGTGCGTGGACCCGGACTTGTGATTATCCTGCCGTTCTTCGAGAAAGCCATCAAGGTGGATACCCGTGAACGCTTCCTTGATATTCCGGCACAAACCGCCATCACGCAAGACAACGCGCCCATCGCCATCGACTTTCTCGTCTACTACCGCGTGACTGATCCGCGCCTTTCGGTGCTCGAAGTCGAAAATGTGGTCGGTGCGGCGGTTAACCTTGCCACCACCAACTTACGCGCTGTCATCGGTGACATCAGCCTTGACGATGTGCTCTCAAAGCGTGAACGCATCAACGATACGCTCCGCATGAAGCTCGATTCCGAAACCGAACGCTGGGGCTTAAAAATCACTACCGTGGAAATCCGCGAGATCGAGCCACCGCGTGAAGTGCAGGATGCCATGAATCGCCAGATGACCGCCGAACGTGAGCGCCGTGCCGCCGTCACCCGCGCCAGTGGTGAACGTGAAGCCGCCATTACCGTCGCCGAAGGGGATAAGCAATCCGCCGTGCTCCGTGCAGAAGGTCAGAAGCAATCCGCCATTCTGGAAGCAGAAGGTCAGCGTCAATCGCAATTGCTGAAAGCGCAGGGCTATGCCAAGGCGCTGGAAGCCATCTATCAGGATGCCAAAAACATCGACGACAAAACCATGCTGTTGCAATATCTCGATACCCTGCGGACAATCGGCGAAAGTGGCTCAACCAAGTTCGTCCTGCCGATGGAAATCACCAACATGATGCAACAATTCGCCACCGCGTTCGTCCGCAACGAGGCGATGGACACCGCCCAACAGCAAAACGGTCACGCCACGCCCAAACGCATCAGCGAAGACAGCGACGTATAACCGGGTCAAAAGTCAAAATCACTGTAGGGGCGATCCTGTTAGGTCGCCCTTTTTTGTTAAATAGCTGAATGTCTGGAGGTTCTAAATCATGGGTGACACTGGTACACGTCAAATTACCGTAGAACAAAACGAATACTTATGGCGTTTCCGCGATGTTTATAATGATGACATGCACGGAAAACTCGTGATTTATAGCGCCAATCATAAAGGCGGACATCTTGAGATTTATTTCACCTTTAATGACCACCAACATCACTTCCCTCAAGGGACGACCGAAGTTTATAAATGGACGGGTGAAAAAGGCATAATGTTTTTTCAGCCTGTTATAGCATTACGTATCATTCGACACGCCCGACGAGAACTAAACTGGCATCCCGCTCCTCACACCGCACCAATGCTCATCACAGATGGCTATCAACTCTTAAAAAACCTCGGCTACGAACCTGTCCCGCATCCTTCTGAATAATAGAGAAAGCACACTTAGCCACCGGAATAACTTCAAATCTTGGACAGATCAAAAGGCGCGGTAAAGTCTCCCCTTGCGAAGCGGGGGGAGATTTAGAGGGGGGATTATCATTCACTTTTCAAACCAAACCCGACCATGCCAAGCGCCTTCCATCTAACATCTAAAATCTCTCATCTTTTATCTTTCACTCAGCACTTTTTTTCTAACCAAACTCGAACCAACAAAACAGAACTTTTGTGCTACAATACACAACCTGACCATATACAAAACCGACCATGCCCAACATCTATCGTCTAAAATCTATCGTCTTTTATCTTTTCACTCAGCACACATTGCTCTTTGCTCAGCACTTCACTGCCACTGTTGGCAGAAAAAAATTATTGCTTGGCGCTGGCAGCTCACGGGGAAAATATCGCCAAAATCTTGGCATTTCCGCCAATTTCATGGCAAAAACCGCCAGGTTACGCCAATAAAAAAGCGACCACTTCATCGTGATCGCTTCTAAAATTCACCTTTAATAAAAATTGGAAATTGTAGGGGCGACCTGCTAGGTCGCCCACCGATAATTTACCCCATCGAGAGCTTCTCAGCCTCGGCGCGGGTCGCCAATTCGTCGATAAACTCGTCAAGGTCGCCATCCATCACCGCCGGCAAGTTGTAATTGCTGAGGTTGATGCGATGATCGGTCACGCGGTTTTGGGAATAATTATAGGTACGGATTTTCTCCGCACGGTCACCCGTCCCTACCTGGTCGCGTCGCTCGGCTTCTTGCTCGGAACGTTGCTTCTCGACTTCCATCTCATATAGTTTGTTCAGCAATCTCTGCTTAGCACGCAGACGGTTCTGTAACTGACTACGCTCGTCCTGCATTTCAACGACGAGACCGGAGGGAATATGCGTCATACGTACCGCGGAGTCCGTCGTATTCACCGACTGCCCGCCCGCACCCTGACTACGAAACACATCAACGCGCACATCGTTCATGTCGAGTTCAATGTCAACATCTTCCATCTCCGCCATAATCGCCACCGTCACCGTGCTCGTATGCACCCGACCCTGGCTTTCCGTCGCCGGAACACGCTGAACACGATGCGTACCACCTTCATACTTAAACCGGCTAAACGCGCCCTTGCCCTTCACTTCAAACTCCACGCGTTTGTAACCGCCACCGCCCGTTTCATTCTCGGCGGTGACTTCTACCTTATAACGCTGGCTTTCCGCATAACGCACATACATACGGAACAAATCCGCCGCAAACAGCGCCGCTTCATCGCCACCCGCGCCGCCGCGAATTTCAATAATCACGTTCTTCTCATCACGCGGATCTTTCGGAAGGAGCATCATCTTGAGTTCTTCACCAAGCGCGTCAATCTCGGCTTCCAAACTGGTGATTTCTTCCTTCGCCATATCGCGCAATTCAGGATCTTCTTCCTCATCGCGCATCATCTTCGCGTCATCAAGCTCATCGTTCATACGCTTGAACTCGCGGTATTTCGTGACCAATTCTTCAAGATTGGAGCGCTCTTTGGAATATTCGACGATCTTCTCATAATCCATCGCCACTTCAGGATCAGCAAGCAGACGGTCAAGTTCAGTAAAGCGGTTATCGACTTCCGCTAATTTTTCTAACATAGGGTTCACACCTCAACGTATGTGACTAACAGGATGATGAATAAATGGATATAACACAAACAGAATCAACGTCTCAATTCTGCGGATTGTCCTTATCGGGGAGGTATTTATGTGGGGCAGTGCCCCTACAGTTGATCGCGCCGTTTCGTCATTTTTATGATTATCATGCCCTTATTATACGCTGAAATTCGCGTTTCTGTAGAGCGTCTTCCGCCCGATTTATTCCACAGGGACAACATCCGGCTGAGTCAGGGTGTAATAGTCATGCAAGAGCGAACGTTTCCGCATCCCAACGCTAACGACGATGCTACACAGCAAGAACACCAGCAACACCAGACCGAGTATCTCGATTGGGGGCCACTGAAATTCAAATATATCGGGGAACAGCGTCGCCGCACCCAGCGCCCCACCCGTCAACACAAAGGTAATCACCGTCGCCAATGGATAGCGGAAATAGGTTCGCGGTTGTGCAACATCAATCCCGCACACAAACAGGAAGATCATCAAACTATAGAGGATAAACAGCAGAGTTGTTGTGCTCCGTGCAATAAGTAAATTTTCATCCACATAACGATAGGTCACCAGATACGTAAAGGCGATCCCGATGGCGCTAATCAATCCCGCCGTCAAGATATAATCGAACACATCATCCCGGAAGCCTTTGATTTTATTGGGTCTAATCAAGCCAATCGCCAGCAACCCGCCGGGGATATTCACTGTCCCAAACGCCGCCCAGCTAATTTGAATCGGCGTAATCGGGAACGGCAAAGCCATAAAGTAAACGAATATAAACAACAACGTGTTATAGACATTCTTCGTCAGGAACATCTTGGTACTACCGAACAGAGTCTGCGTGATGCGCGTCCCTTCTTCAAATGCTAATGGCAAGGTGGACATCGCATTATTCAGCAGGACAATATCCGCCACATCTTTGGTGATTTGCGCGCCCGCATTCATCGCAATCGCCAGATCAGCCTCTTTTAGCGCCGGAACATCATTCACGCCGTCGCCGACCATCGCCACATAATGCCCCTGTCGCCGCAATGCCGCGATGATACGCTTCTTGGTTTCCGGTTCCACCCGTGCGAACACGTCGGCTTCCAGCACCGCTTGCTCTAAGATGGAGTCCGGCATCGCATCCAATTGTTCGCCGGTATATGCCACGGACACATCCATACCTGCGCGTTCCGCCACCGCCCGTACCGTCTGTACACTATCGCCGGAAATCACCTTCGGACGGACATCCAACGCCATGAATGCTTCCAGCGTTGCCTTACTGTCATGCCGCACCTGATCGCTAATAACGATCAACGCCAGCGGGGTCATCTGCGCCTTATCCAGATCATGTCCTTCCGGTGATGGTGGATTGACCGATTTAGCAAAGGCAAGCACACGATAGCCTTCAGAAGCGTAATCCATCACCGTCGTACCATGTGCGCCGCCAATCACCCGCTCCGGCGCGCCGAGATAATAGGTGCCATCCGAGAAGACCATTGCGCCCCATTTACGCGCAGAGGTAAAAGGAATTTCTGCGTTTTTTTCATCAAGTTCGTCCAACTGCGATTCATCTAGCGCATAGTGATGCGAAATCGCCGTTGCAGTCGTGTTTTGATGCGATAAGTTACCCACATAATTTTTGAGTTGCTGGCTGATCGTCGCTTCGTCAATGTTATCAACAGGCAAAATTTTATCCACCGCCAGACGATTCTCCGTAAGCGTTCCAGTTTTATCGAAGCACAGCACCGTGACATTCGCCATCGATTCAACCGCGTTCACCCGTTGAATCAGCGTTTGGTGACGGGTGATGTTGACCGCGCCAATCGTCAGCGCCAAAGTCGATGCCAGCACCAATCCCTGTGGGACAAGGCTTGTCGAAAACACGACCATGTTCTTGACTGTCTGGATAAAGCCTTCATCTGTACGGAAACCAGCGATCATCAACATCGGACCGAAAATCACGAGGATCATCAATGCTAACTTGACAATCGTAGCGATCTTTTTCTGTGTCGGCGTGAGGGTATTCTTATAGACCTTCGCCGTGTTTGTCAGGCGGTTAACCGTGCTTTTCGCACCGATTTGCTCTGCGATCATCAAGCCAGAACCTGCGATACAAAATGAACCAGAGGTAATAGGATTGTCGAGTTGCTTGTGTACCGCGTCAGATTCACCAGTGACCTGAGACTCATCCACTTCAAGGGAATCGCTATGGATCACCTTGCCATCCACAACAATACGCTCCCCCGGTTGAATCAGAATCACCTCATCAATGACCACTGTATCGTTGGGGATGGTCTCAATCTGTCCATCACGCATGACCTGCACGGTTTTCGGCGCTAAATCCGCCAACTCATCAAGCTTACGCTTGGCGTTAATCTCCTGCACCGTGCCAACGAGCGAGTTGGTCACCACGCTAAAGCCAGCGAATAAGACTGTCCAATAATCCTGCGATAGCAACACAATCAGCAACATCGCAAACAGCACGATATTAAACACGTTAAAGACATTATGACGGAAAATATCAATGTAAGAACGCCCGCCACGCGCCTCAAAACGGTTGACTTCCCCGCGCTGAATACGGTCTTGCACCTGCGCGGCGCTTAACCCTGTGATATGCGTGCCGGTTCGTCTGATTGAATTGGTTGTGGGCGTTTTAGTCGTCATGGGTTTCCAATAAATGTTGAATTCAGGTAGTCACGCTAACTGTAATGAAAAAACCGTTATCAGACAACCCACCAGATGGCTTATTGTTGTGCTGGTTTCTTCAACATGCCCTTATAGATACCCGGATGCGAGTCCGGAATAACCGTCGCACCGACCAGCTTCGTATAAAAATCTACCGGACCCGCCCCGCCGATAATTGCGTAGCCGTAGCCATCCCACTTCATAGCATAGAGCGCAATGACGAGTAGCGCCGCGCCTGTGCCTTTTCCTCGTGCGATTTCTCGCACCCCTGTCGGACCGAAAAAGCCTTTCATGGTGGCATTTACCACAGAAAAGCCGATCACATCGCGCTCATGTTCCGCGACGAAGCAGGTCGGCGGATTGTTGCCGAATGCCGCCTCGGTTTCGCTCACCCAATAGGCACTGAATTCTTCGCCCACCCATTGGGTGATGAGGTGTTTTTCCGGCGCGATTGCACGGCGAATCGTGATTCCGAGTGAATGTTGTTTTTCTATAAACGGGTCGAGTGGAGGTAGGTCATACAATTTCACGAGCATATCAGGCATGGGAGCGTCTCTTTCGTGTAAGCCAACTACGGAGATTATAGCCCATTTAGATTGAGAAATTAGTCAGCGAAAATATCGCTCACTTTGATGCTGAGTTCCGGCAATACGGGCATACCGCTAATCACAGCATCTTTGCGATAATGCCGGACTTTTTCACCGGGTAGATGCACGGAAACGCGTTTTTCGCCGGGTCGAACCACCCAGACAACCGTTCCAACAGAGAGATAATTGGTGACTTTGGTAACCAGTTTATCCATCTCGTCCTGACGATCCGATGAAATCACTTCTACAGCGAGATCAGGTGGATTGGGATTGTAGCCGGATTTCGCCAATTGCGGTTGTTTTTCGTAGGAGATGTAGGCAACATCAGGCGCGTAACGTTCACCCGCCACCATGTAGCCGCCCGCCTCGCCAGTGACATGCCCTTTGATCTTATTTTGATGCAAAAATAGCTTGATGAGAAAAATAATCTGTGCAGAAATTGCAGATACATACGGATTTGATGGCACTTCGACGATCTCCCCGGCAATGAATTCAAACATTTTTTCCGCGTTTTCCGGTGTGTTAATAAATGTTTCAAACTGTTCTAGTGTAAAAATGGGTGTCTCAATTTGTTCTAAGGTCATGGCTTATTCTCAAATACCGCCTGATGTCGTCAATTATATCATCGGAATCAAAAAGGTGAGGCGGCTTGACCTCACCGCTCGCATGTCTTTTGGTTAAGCAAAGACCGTGTGGGGTTTCTCTTCGAGTTCACCATCCATTGGTTTCGGCAACGGTCACATCAACGACTTTTACGCGAATATTACCGGATTGAAAAAATATGAGACGCGCTATGGTAAAGTACACTTAACAAATGTTTGAATGAAGGATGGTTTCATGAAACGCTTGCTGATTCTCCTGTCGCTATTATTGCTCTGTTCCGGCGCAATCACCGCGCAATCAGACGAAACAATTTTGGTTGATACCCTGCTAGATCGTATGGAACAAGCCGTGATGCGTGGTGATTCCGTTGCCTATCTCGCCAATGTTGATCTCTCCGATCCGATTTTTGCACGGGAGCACACCAATTGGGCGGAAGATTGGGCGGACGGTGATTACCTGACTGATTTTGAGCTTGAGGCGGAAAATATCGACACAATCAACGGCTATACGATTGCTGATCTAACGATGCGCTGGGAAAGTACATTAGAGGAAAATCCCGGCATGACTGCCCGCTTCGCCGCAAAATTTATCGTCGATACCGAAATGGGCATCGCGCTTTACGCAGGGGAATATTGGGAAAGCACTCCGAGTGAACATTTTGTTATCTTATCCGCACCGGGTCAGCAAACCGCCGCCGATGCACTTCTGCCAGAATTACCGGACATCTACGACAGCGTGACCACTGCCTACGGGTACGAACCCAACACACAGATGCAGATCAAAATTTACGCCACGCGGCAGGCACTCGTCGCCACGACTCTGCTGAGTTTGCCGGAGATCGCCGGATGGAACGAACCGGGCGAATCGCTCAAAATTATCGACGCGGGACCGGAAAGTGATGGCATCATTGTCGCACACGAATTCACCCATTTCTTGACGTTTAATCAGGCGGACGACACACACGGAAATATCCCATGGTGGGCATCAGAAGGTATCGCGGATTACATGGCGCAGAATTACATCAACGATGGCGAACAAACCTTCGCGGAGATTACGGTTGGTTCAATCCAACAATTAGCCGAGCGTGGAAGTCTAGTCGGGTGGGAGGAGATCAGTGTTTTTGAAGATACGCCTGTTCCGCTATGGCGTTACGTGTATCCACAGGGCTACACATTTATGCACTTTCTGACGGAAGTACACAGCGCGGAAGCCCGTAACGCGTGGCTACACAATCTCGCTCATGACATGACTATTGACGAAGCAACTGAAGCCATTTTTGACATAACCTTCGATGAATTAGATGTTGAATTTCTGGCGTGGTTGCTGGCATACGAGGCGGATGAATAAAACTTAACCAGATTTTAGGGTCGCCACACGGCATGATAATCCGCACCAGCATATTGCGTTAAGCGTTCGTGTTGCGTGCCGTCGCGTCGCATTCTATAGAGGTCACGATTACCGTTCTCGGTGGTTTCGTAGATAATGTAAGCGCCATCAAGTGACCACACGGGCGCAGAGCCACCGTGCAACGTGAGTCTGCGGATGTTCGTGCCGTCCGCGTTCATCATGGCGACTTCCGGCAAGCCATAACGCGAGGTGACGAATGCGATTTCTGCCCCATTCGGTGACCATGCCGGTTGCACATCCGTCGCGGGGTCGTCCGTCAGGTTGATGATGTCGCCTGTGATGAGGTTGACCGCGAAAATATCGGCATTGCCATTGGGCGAGGTGACGAACGCGATGTGTAGACTATCCGCCGACCACACAAACTCATGATCTTGAGAGCGCACGCCTACTAAAAATTGCGCCTCTGTGCCCGCACTCGCAATCACATAAATACTCCGATCTCCGCCTCTAAACGTCGAAAAAGCGATCATCGTGCCGTCCGGCGACCATTGCGGAAAACGATCTAGCGCCGTGTCTTGCGTCAGGTTGCGGGGATTACTCCCGTCTGCGTCCATCACATAGATTTCGTTGTTACGGTCACGGGTGGTTTCAAAGGTGATCTGTGTGCCATCCGGTGACCAATCCGCCGCAAAATCACTGCTCGGATTGTGAGTCAGGTTTTTCGCACCGCGCCGACTACCCGGATAGACCAGATATAACTCGCTGTTCGCATCCCGAAATGAGGTCACCAGAAGCGCGTCACCATCCGCAGACCAGACCATGCCGCTATCGTTGGCAACCGCGCCATTTAACGGCATCTCCCACCGTCGTTGCAAATCGAGCAGATAGATATATTGCACCGCGTTCCGCTGACTAAAGAAGGCGATCATCTCCGCACGAAAAATTGTATTTCCAGCAACACCCGCACCATAAATCAGCCCGATTGCAAACAGAGTAAGGGGAACGATCAGCTTAATCATGAACCAGCTAATCAAGGTCGCCATCGCGGATCCGAATCTGAAGCCAATGGATTAGCGCGGGTAATCGCACGTAAGCCGGTGCCATCTACGTTGACGATATAGAGTTGCCTGCCCTGCCCATTTGCGACACGGAAAATGACCTGTTCACCATCCGGTGACCAGAAGCTACCGTTTCCTAAATTACTGAAAAATGTGGCTGAAGGCGATTGCTGATACAGTGATTCGGTGAGGTGTATGGTTTCGCCGCTGACAATATCAACCGTGTACAACTGTGGCTGTGCGGACGTTCCGCCGGTATACAACAAGCGTGTGCCGTCCGGCGACCATTGCGGATAGCCCTCCGGTTGAGGATGATTCGTCAGGTTACGTGGATTGTTTCCGTCTGCGTCCATCACATAAATATCCATACTCCTGCCACGATCCGACTGAAAAGCGATCAGACTGCCATCCGGCGACCAGACCGGATTGGTGTCACTAGCAGGATGATTGGTCAAATTAAGTGTGGCATCCGTCTCCACATCCATCCGAAAAATATCGTCGGCGGGTTGCATATAACACATCAAAAAGCGACTATCGGGCGACCATTGATAATTGGTACAGCCCACCAATGAGGTCGCCACCAATTCAGGTTCAGCGGTTTCCACTGTATCGACATCCATAATATAAAAGCCCCCGATGCCACCATTTGCCACAAAATAAGCGATCTTCTGGCTATCCGGCGACCATAAACCAAAAAGTACATTCCCAAATGCACTATTCACCTGTCGAATATTCGTACCGTCCGCGTCCATGACGTAAAGTTCCATCACGTCGGTGCGATCACTCCGAAAAGCAATCATCGTCCCATCCGGCGACCATCGCGGGTCAAAATCTCCCGCAGGGTTATTCGTCAGATTACGAATTTCGCCCTGTCTCGTTTGGATGACTATATCTGATCGAAAGTAATCATCATAAAGCAATAATTCGCCGTCTGGTGACCACTGTGGCATGTTGAAAATGGTGCTCAAATTGATCTCTAAAAGTCGATCAATATCAAGCATGTTATAGCCGTGCCCCCGCAGTCCAATGCTATCCCGCACAAAAATGATTTCACGCGATTGATTATGAAGTGTGCCGAGTTGAATCAGCGCATACGAAACACCAGCCAGCCAGAACGACAGAACACACGCCAGAATCACCAATTTTCGTAGAATCAAAGTTGCCGCACAATCCACCGGAGGCGAAAGTATGGATAAGGGGTCATCATTTTACCCAGAATGGCGCGTAATCGCTGTTGGGATGGGTCGTCAGCCGGCGCACATCGCCACCACGATCATTCATGATGTAAATTTCAGGATTACCACTGCGGCGCGAACTAAAAGCGATGTGTGTGCCATCCGGTGACCAGACCGGCGCAAAATCACTGCCCGTTCTTGCCGTCAGTCGGTGTAAATTGCCACCATCGGCATCCATCACAAAAATTTCGCCATCCCCATCCCGAAATGAAGTAAAGACGATGTGTGTGCCATCCGGTGACCACGCATACTCGCTATCTGTGCCTTCGTGATCGGTCAAATTGATCTGCTCACCTGTCTCCACATCTAACCGGATGATGTCAAAATCCCCGTTGATGCGTGACATAAACAGAATCTGCGACTCATCAGGCGACCAGATCGGGCAGACCTGATAGCCGGTCTCGCCGTTCGCATCGGTCAGGTTTACCAGTTGGAGCGTAGTGGTGTTCAGGAGATAAATATCAAAATTACCATCCAGCGCGGACTCGAACAGAATTTGAGTTTGATTCTGTGAGTAAATCGGGAAAATGGGCTGATATTGCGCGGCATAAGGATAGGCTTGATAGGTAGCGATGCCCTGCCATTGGTTGATGTTCGGACATAAAAAATTGGAGGATGGGACAAATCGCTCTGCGGGCTGAATCAACAGCAAACGCGGATGCCGACTATCCATCAAATAAACGCGTGATGTGCCTGTTCTATTGGAGGCGAATTCCAGAATAGCGGATTCTGATCTTCGCCCGACGAGAATCGCAAGTCCGGCAAAAATAACGCATATCCCAACAGTGACGATGAATACACGCATCCATAATCGGCTTAGGATCAACGCACCAGACCCGGATAATCGAGGAACATGACCTCCAGCGCCATGCGTGGATTAGCATTGGTTTTCAACTGCTTTAATACGGTCTGCGTGGCGTGGATGGCGTGCAGGGTTTCTTCCGCATTGATCGTATATAGCATCTGCTCTATCGCAATTTGGCGGTCACTATTACACGGCTTCACGGGGCTGTGTTCCGCCAAGAGGAGCACATCACGCCAATAGGAGAGCCATAAATCCAGCAACAAGGTCAGGGTTTCTTTGTCGCGTCCGAGGTCATTCGCCAGTTCAAAGCGTGCGGCGCGATTCATCTTGAGCGCATCATCCAGCATATCAAGCGCCTGTGTGCGTTGATCGAGCAAGTCAGGATTTTGTGCCGCCTGTATCGCCCAACCGATGCGTCCGCCGCTCAATTTGCCCAACAATTCAGCATGATCCGGCGCTTGATCGTAATGCTTAATCAGCACATCCTTAATCACATTTGCCGCCACCGGACGCAAATGGATAATCTGTGCTCGGCTGGTAATGGTCGATAAAATCGGCTCAAGCGTGTTCGCCAGCAGGAGCAAAATAGCGTGAGGTGGCGGTTCTTCTAATGTCTTCAGCAATGAGTCCTGCGCCTGCCCACCCGCATGGTCAAAATGCTGGAAAAATGCGACCCGATAGCGTGTTTCATAGGGCTTGAGGGCGATCTGTGAGGTGACTGCACGGATCGCCTCAATTTTGAGGGATCCGGTGGTGGAGTCCGTCTCGGTAAAGAGCATATCGGGATGATTGCCACTCTCGGCTTTTTTGCAGGAGCGACACACGCCACAGGGACGCATTGCCACATCGTCGTTAAGGCAGGTCAATGCTTTGGCGAATTCGTGCGCCAGACGGGACTTTCCAATCTGATCCACGCCCGTTATAAGATAGGCATGGCGAACCCGCTGATGAATCATCCCCTTACGTAGATAATCCACCGCCCAATCATGCCCATATAGTTGCCAGTTGTGTGTGTTTTCAGTCATTCTTATCTATACAGTAACAATAAACAGTGTTGTTCTGAGGTGATGTCATCGTCTAAGAATCGGATTGTTTATGTTGTTCACGCGCATCAAGCGTTTTTTTGATTTGTTCAAGGTGATTGTCACCGTGACGCGCATACGACATCAGCAAGTCTTCCAGCGTAACCACACCCGCTTGATTATGCAAGCCCCGCCGTTCCCAATCACCTTCGCCGAGGCTATCCATGAGCGTGCACCAGCGATTGTGCAGACCACGCAAAATAAACAACGAGTCTTCGACGTTGGGCAAAGTCGCCTCTACCGTGCGTGACCAATTCTTCTGGTCGAACGAGCGAATTTCCGGTTGTTCGTGCAGGAGAATATGCTTAAAACGATGAAAGGCGTTCATGTGGGCATCGGCGACGTGATGGATATTCTGTGCGATGCTCCATTCGCCGGGGAGGTAAACCATTTCTAGCTCATCAGTTGGAACCCCGCGCACTAATTCCGCCAGTTGACGGGGTAGGGTTCGCATTTTGATTATGAGCGCATTGCGTTCGTCAACGGTGAGCATCTGGCTTCTCCCTCAAAAGGTCATTGTAAAAGCGAATGATACCCGTATTGTAACGCGCCGCGCTCATAATTGGGATAGCATAATGAATTACGCGTCCGGTTTCGCCGCCAACGTCCGTTGAATCTGGTCAATATGATCGTCGCCATGTTTGGCATACACATCCAGAAATTGCACCAGCGTAATCACCCGTCCACTGGTATAGCCGCCGGTGTGTGTCCATTCCTCATCGGAGAGACTCTCCATTAACGCCACCCAGCGCGCATGTATCCCGTTCAACAAGATAAAGGTCGCGCTCATATCAGGACTCATAGAATCCGCCGTCGTTGCCCACACATCCTGATCGTAGGGCTTGGCAACAGAATTTTCTTCCAGCAAAAATAACTTAAAGCGCATATACGCGTTGAGATGTGAATCAGCCACATGGTGTACATTCTGCGCGACTGTCCACTCACCATCGAGATAGGGTGTGGTCAGGTCTTGCTCGCTCAGGTCACGGACGACGGCTTCCAACCGTGCCGGATACGTGCGGATACGCTCAATTTGTTCTTCAATACTGTTGGACATAAATTATCCCTCCTGCGGGAAACAGACATAATGCAAGTCAAAGGCTAACTCGATACAAATCATACCCAATACAAAACCGACTGACCTATATTATTGGCGGACTTGTTGAATAGGACAATTCAACCATTTTAATGAACCGTTGGGAAGTCGTAGGTCATTGTTCCCCTCGCAGAGTGCCGCGCTGGATTTGCCCTAATTACAAAACGCCCTGAAAATGAACTGATTGTGTTGTTTCATATTGTTTCGACTTAAAAATAAGGAGTCCCTATGTTTCGCAAATTCTTACCCCGTTTAATGATGATATGTTTGCTCTTCATCGCCCTAAGCAGTGTGATTAGTGCTCAAGGTGGTCAATTAGCATATGGCACCGTCCTGACAGATACACTGAATCCCGCCACCCCCATTATCTATACGTTCTCAGGGGCTGAAAATGATGTGGTCACCGTATATATGATTGGGAGCAATGATTTACAGGCAACCCTCTCACTCAGTAACAGCAGTGGGCAACAACTGGGTTTTAGTACAGGTGATCCGCTCACACCGATGAGCAATGATGTGCGTGTGACGGCGCAATTACCCGCAAACGAAACCTATATTGTGACCGTAAATAATCAAAGTAGTGTAGCCGGAATGTTCCTGCTCTCATTATCGGTTGCCGAGCCTTTATTGAGTAACCCGCTTACCGCACCGACTATCGTAACCATTGAACCGGATAGCCCGGCGCAACAATTTACGATTGCGGCAAATCCAGAAATCCCGCAAGTATTACGGATACAGAATCTTAGACCCTCTGTTGGCTTTTCCGCGCAATTACAATCCGACGATGGCAAAGTACTTGCCTCTATTGCTGGCGGACTTGATGGGACAACCTTTGTTATTCCAGCAGGTGTTTCATCCTATATCGTGAAGATTGATGCAGAAGACTCATCCGTTGGCGCACAGGTTGAACTTGCAATTTTAGGTGATGCTTTAGCCCCGATTGCTACAGAAGAGGTTCAAGCACCACAGAATACTGATCCTAATGTTTGCACCATCACAGGTAGTGGTGTCAATGTCCGCAGTGGACCAGGCATCAATTTTGATGCCATCGGAACGCTCAATGCAGGTAATCAATTTATTGCCACCGGACAAAATAACGGATGGTACAACGGAACGTACAACGGGCAAAGTGCGTGGGTTGCCTCCGGTGTAGTTACGGCAACGGGTAACTGTGCAAACTTACCGACAGTGAATGCACCCGCCGCGCCTGTTCAACAGGCAACACAATCCACACAAGCCACCAGTACATCATCAGCGCCGCCCACAGCCACCAACGCAAATAATCAACAACCAACAGCGACAGTCACAGCAACGCCGACTACCGCCGCAACCGCCGTGCCTTTCGCCGTTGTATCTCTCAGTTGCCGTTATTTCCAAAATGATGGCGCTACGGTTGACTTTAATGTAACCGGTCCCGCCGGAGCCACATTTAGAATTGATGTCCGTCAGGGCAATACAACCTACAGTGTTGATCGTACGCTCAATCAGCAAGGCTTCTTGAACGCAAATCACCGCTTCGGACAGGCAGGCAATAGCAACTATACCGCCTATATCGTTTACAATGGCGCAGACATCGCCAACGCCCCCTGTTAATTTAGTCACGAACTCAAACGGGGTCGGCAACCTGTCGATCCCGTTTTTGTGATTACCACCTTATTCCCCGCCGTTTACCCGACGCGCTAACGACTTCCTGCAAATCCTCTTTTACAATAAGCACAGGTTAAATTTTGCATCCGTTGAAGGACATTTGATGACTAAAAATAAAACGATCACGCACGTATCGAGTTTCGTAAGTCTTGTCGCCGTTTTGTTCATCTTCTGCGTGAGCCTCGCCGCACAGGACGATGACTCCTCGACCTGCACCGATTCCGACCCTCATCTGACGATTGGCGAATTGGGACGCGTGCTTTCGGATAATGCGGTCAATATTCGCGCCGAACCCCGCACCGATATTCAACGACTCGGCTTTTTACGTGGCGGATCATCCTTCACTGTGCTGGATGGTCCGGTCTGCGCGGAAGGCTATGTCTGGTGGCAAGTCGAATATACACCCAACGAGTACGACACAGCCGAATTCGGCGATGTAGAAACGATCATAGGCTGGATGGCAGAAGGTGACCCGACGAGTGGCGACTTCTGGCTAGAACCGCGTGGCGAACTCGTCTATATCGAAGAAAATGGTGTAGAAATTGCCTACGTTGCCGATGATGAAGGCAATCTGGAACGGGCTGGCTGTTTGCGTCCACCGGATGAGTACGCACAGGTGCAACAAGGCTACGCCACGCTAAACACGCGCACACTCGCCATGCTTGACCATGCCCAACGCCTCTACGACGAAGCAGGCGGCGAGGTGGTCAATTTCCGGCAAGCCGTGACGCAGGGCAGTTATAACCCCGGCGGAGTCAGCGCCAGTTTCGGCACCCATGACGGCGGCGGCGCGGTGGATATTTCCGTGCGGAGTTATCTGGATTGGAGCGTTCTCACTGATGAAATCATGCCGATGATTGATGCGCTACGCGTGGCGGGATTTGCGGCGTGGTTGCGTGATACGGGCGAACTCTACGCGGACTCACCGATTCATATTCACGCCATCGCTATCGGTGATGAAGAACTTTCCTTAGGCGCACGCGAACAAATCGACGGCGAGTATGGCTATCTGCGCGGCTATAACGGTCTACCGGAAGGCTACGGCGGACCCGCGCTGGATGGCTACGGTGAGCCGGTCATCTGCCGTTGGATGGTTGATATGGGATTCGATGATCTGCGCGAGAGCGACTAGCAAAAGTTTAAAACAAAAAGGCGCTCATCATCACGATAGCGCCCTTTTTATGAGTGAAATTGTACGGTTTGCAATGCTATTGAATCTTTTCACCGGTGCACAAGTTCCAGCGGAACGTGCCATCTTCGGCGATGGTTTCCAGCGTGTTGGCATCGACAAAGCGCATTGCTTTAATCGGCGTTGCTAATTCACCCAGACGATACAGCGGTGATGGATAGCGTTCGCCGGCTTTGAGATGGCGCATATCCCAGATTTCTACGCGTTTGCGCCCGACCGCCATAAATTGGTGATCCGGGCTGAAGGCGATGGAATCGGCATTTCCGCGTCCGATAACGGGTAATTTCAATTGGTGACCCTGTGAACTGCTCGTCGTCATGCTCATTTTCTCTCCAAAATAAGTCCAAAACGCAGAATAATTGTGTGTCTGTTTAGTTGACGATGTTCAGGTCTCAATCGTTCCCAATTTGCCCTGAAATTCGCGTGGAGTGTGTTGATGCCCTTAAGGTAACATGCCACACTCACCAGTGATGGACGCACAAACGGCGCATAGCCTACGCTTACCTGACGGGGGTTAGGCTTTCGTTAGACAGCATTACAAAGGCACAACTTTAGCGGAACATAGCGCATAAAATTGCTATTTTTCTACAGCCTGCCCAGCAAGACCGCGCCGGGGATGCTGAATGTAAATTCCTCGTCAGGATCGTCTGGAACGTTCGCAGGCAACGCAAATTGCACCTTGATCTCATCCGATGCCCCGTTAAATAGCGATTTGATCGCTTGCACGTATAAATCGGGGGTCGCCATGCGTGTCACCCATGTGTTGAATTCCAGTGACAGATCAAAGGTCATCAACACTTCCGCTGAAAAGCCGACTGCCTCAAACATCGCCACCCATTGCGACACACGATGATCGCGCACATGGGATGGATCACGCAGGAGTTCTAAGGTCTGCAAAAACGTATCCGCCGCATGACCTTCTGCTGAAACAATATCGCTGAGGATGAATTTACCGCCTGGCTTAAGCACGCGCACAAACTCCACCAGCGCCGTCTGTGGATCAACCCAATGATGGGCGCTATAACGGGAAACCACCGCATCAAAGGTAGCGTCAGCAAATGGCAATTGCTCCACATCACCGAGGCGCGTACTGACATTACCGATTTCACGCTCCTGCGCGAGTTTTTCAACCTGTTCGAGCATGGCGGGGGTCAGATCATAGGCAATCACCTGTTCAACAAATGGCGCGAAGGCAAGGGCGGTGTGTCCGGCACCACATCCAGCATCCAGCACAATCGCAGAGGCGGGTAAATCTGCGCGTTCGACCATCAAGTTTAAATCCGCGCCGCTGGCATGAACACGGCTGGTACTATAATTGGCGGCAACATTACCAAATTGCGTCTTTACTGACCCTTTAATATCTTTTCCCGACATTCCTAATCCTTTTAGACATCTAAATTACAACCACAGTATAACGTAGATATGCAAACCAATAAACGATTGGACATAAACCGGTTATGGTTGATAATCAGGCAAACTGTTTGTCCCGAATAGCGGACTCAGCTATCATCATGCGTATGACGTTTGATAACAGGTGGAGCGATTGACGATGCGAAATTTAATCATGAGCTTGCGTGAAAGTGACGCGGCGGTGCTGGAAGTGCTGGCGGGTGTCTGGAAAGTTGACATCGACAGTATGACCACCAATGACATCGCTACCGCGCTACATGATGCGATGCAAGATGGCAAAAATTCTGAGCGTGTGTGGGAACGTCTGAACGACGAGCAACGTGGTGCGCTCCAAACGTTGGTCGGCTCCGGCGGGAAAATGTCTCTGCCCATGTTCAAGCGCATTTATGGCGATATTCGTAAGCTCGGCAGAGGGGCGCTCCAACGGGAAAAACCAGAAAATAACCCGCAGAGTATCGGCGAGGCGCTGTTTTATCATGGCTTGCTGTATGAAGGCTATGAGCAAGCCCGCGCAGGCGCACAGGTGATCGTCTATGTGCCGGAAGATTTGATCGCCATTTTGCCCACCCATCGCACCACCTACGACGGGCTGGAAGAGGAACCCGTACCTCAAGCGCCCGCCGCTACGGGCACAAAACCAGCCGACGATGTGCCGTTTGAGGACGACGACGAGGCGCTGACCATTGACCCGATTGATCCCGATATGCTGGACGAAATTCATCAAGCGGATACCAGCCTGATTGACGATCTGACCACCCTGCTCGCCTATTTGCGGATTACCGCCGCCAAATTAGAACGCGATAACGAAGTGCTGGTACTTTCGATGGCGGATTTACAGGCGATCTCGCCACATTTACTCGTCAAAGATGAAGACCGCCTCTCGTTTTTGCTGGAATTGGCGATCAGCGCGGATTTGATCGAAGTGAGCGAGGGCAAAGCCTTTACCCGTCGCACCGAAGTCAGGCGTTGGCTAGAAGCACCCCGAAGCGGACAGCTAAAAATTCTCGCGGATACATGGCACACCGGCACACTTTATCGAGAATTGTGGCACGTCCCCGGCTTGCATCCTGAAGCAGGCGGTTGGGCATATGATCCCGCTGTAGCACGGGCGGCATTGCTCGGCTTTATGCGAGATTACGTGCCCCGTCAGGAATGGTGGTCAATTGACGAATTTATCTTCACCGTAAAAGAATCCGAACCGGATTTTCAGCGTCCGGGCGGGGATTACGAAAGCTGGTATATCCGTAACGATCAAGGTGATTATCTCAACGGGTATGAAAGCTGGGATGCTATCGAAGGCGCATTGCTCGAATTTTATCTGATGGGACCGCTTCATTGGCTGGGTATGGTCGATCTTGCGGAAGATGCCGCCCGCCTCAACGCCTACGGACGGGCATTCGTCACCCAGCAACCCCTGCCCAATCCAAATATCGAGGCAGAAAAAATCCTTATTCGCGAGGACGGCACACTACTCGCATCGCGCAGAGTCGCCAGTATGGATCGTTTTCAATTGGCACGCTTCACCGCATGGGATCAACCCGCGACCACCGATGGCACACCCTATGGCTATCGCTTAACCGGACAGAGCATCAAACAGGCGGACGAACAGGGAATCAACACCGGACACATCGCCGCATTCCTCACGCGCTTCGTGGATGGCGGGGCATTACCACCCCAGATCACGAAATTGCTGGAAACATGGCAATCCGGCGCATCGTCCAGCGTTACGTTGGAGCGTCTGCTGGTCTTACGCACTACCGCGCCAGAAGTGCTAGATCGCATCGTCAATACGCCCGCGTTACGGCGCTATACCGGCGCACGCCTCGGTCAAACCGCCGTCGTCGTCCGTGCCGATCAATGGGAAGATTTACGGGACGCGCTTGGCGCTGAAGGCATTGATGTAGAAATGATCGAGTAAAAATCACGCAGAAGGCTTGCGCTGTTTAGCTCACCTTCTGCATGATTAAGTCAGTGTTGCAGATTATCCCGCTGTCGTGCCTTCAGGTATATCTACCGGGTTATAATCTTCTGTCCACCAGACCGGGAAGGGCGCACGCGGTACGTTGTAGTAATCATCTAAGATACGGCGCACAATCGGCGCGGCGACTTCGGATCCTTCGCGTGAACTCGGCACAGCGACAACAATCGCAATCTGTGGATTTTCCGCCGGACTATAAGCGACAAACCACGCATTAGGCGCACTCCCTGCTTGGGCGGTTCCGGTTTTACCGCAGAGTGTATAAGACGCATCCCCGAAGACACCTTCAGCCGTGCCGAATTCAGTATCAATCGGCACACCACACATGCCCTGCTGAATGATCCTCAGCACGCCGTCGTTAAAATCTAGCGTGTTGAGCACTTCTGCACCAAAGGTTTGCTGAACCTCAACGCCATCATAGCCGCCAATTTGTTGCACGAGGTAGGGATCATAAACGGTGCCGCCGTTCGCCACTGCCGCCGTAACCACCGCCATCCCAAGCGGGGGCAACTGCACGGGGTCTTGCCCGATGGCATTATTGATGGCGCTAGTTACGTCTTGCGGACTGCCCAGATTACCGGCTGTTCCATCTAAGATGGCATTCACGCGATATGTGCGCCCCAAACCCATACGACGCGCATAATCATCCAGCACATTACCGCCTGTTTCACGGAACAAACGCGCACCCATTTCATAGAAGAAGGGATTACACGATGCCATGAGCGCCTGATACGGGTAAATTTCGCCCGCAGGTTCGCGTTCATTCACAAAGCGCCAATCGTAACGGGTGGCAATCGTATCACCGAGTTGCGGACCGTTCTCCCACTCTAGCTGACAATCAAAAATGGTATCTTCCGCAACAATGCCTTCATTTAGCGCGGCGGCGATGGTGATAATTTTATAGACCGAGCCGGGGAAGAATTGTTCTTGCGTAACGCGATTGATTAAGGGTCGACGGCTAATGTCATTGGCGGCGGCAACATAAGTACCACGATCCTCTATAAAACTGGCATTCTGGTTGAATATAAGCGGATCAACTGTCGGGTAACTGCCCATCGCCAGAATCGCGCCCGTGTTCACATCCAACACCACCGCACCCGCCCCGGTAGACCGACTCGCCCAATTCGGCGCGGCATAATTAAACGCGTCTTGAAGCGCATCCGCCACGATGACCTGTAGACGGCGATCAATCGTCAAGCCAATCGGCACGGGGTTTGTACCCGCAGAACTGGCAAATTCACGTAACGTAAAGGTGCCTCCCGGTTCGACAATGCGTAACAGGCGTTCCGGTTGACCGGCAAGCACCGGTTCATACTCTCTCTCAACACCCGCCAAACCGATCTGATCGCCCGCGCCATAGCCACGCGCTTGATATTCAGTGAGTGCTTCCGCTGGAATAGAGCCAACATATCCGGTGACCGCCGTCAGCGCATTGCCACCATAATAAGTGCGAATGGTGGATGTTCTGCTGAAATTCTCCTCCAGCCCGCAGGTATTCACCAGGTCGTTGCGATTTTGCGCGTAGGTATCTGTATCCAGCCAACCGAGAAAGAAAATCGTCTCCGGGCTATACTGTGCAAAGCGTTGCACGAATTCACTCCGAGAACGGCGCATGAGGCGGGTCATCAAGTCAATACAATTATCCACTCCTGCCATACCTTCTTGGGCTGACCAGAGGTTAATCACACTACCACCATCTTCAACCAGTACTTCCCCATTGCGATCATAGATGGTAGCCCGTCTACGGGTAGCACCACCCGTCGCAAAACGGGCATCGCCTGCGAGTTCGGCAAAAATATCCATGCTAGACCACGCCACACCCCAGCGCCCAGCTTCATTGACCACCCGCATGATGCGTCCGGAGTCTTGAATGGTGCCGAACACCCCGGAATCCAGTACCACATCATAGGTGATGGCGGCGGTAATGCCCTGCAAATGGGTATCTGTAATTGTGAAGCTGATCTCGTTAATGCCCACAATTTCCTGTGTTTGCTGATAGCGATTCACAAATGCCTGTTGTGCAACCATTTCCTGACTTTGCGAACTCAACAGACCATACATCCGTGCGTAATCGGCGGCGTTCCATGCCTCCAGAAACGCCTCTACCGTGCTAGCAGGGTCATCCTGTGCGCTGATGTTACCGCCAATCAATAGAAGCATACATATCATTATCAAGGTGATACGGTTTAACTTTTTCATACAAAAACCTTTGTAAAACCCCTGAGAGCAGGTTAACTTCAAGTTGGGACAACTATAATGCGCCAGTCTATTTCCGTCTATATGAGCGTAGGGGAAACGGTGATTTAAGGAAAATCACATCAATATAGAGTAAAATAAATAAGAACAGATCATGTGGCTTACTGTTTTCAGCGAATTACCCGCTAGGTAGCCAACACACAACACAATTTACCCATACCAGCTATGCTAAGAGCCAAAAGTGAGAAAAATACCTTTGGAAGCCTTCACACAAATTATTCGGACGCTCAACACGTTTACTAACACAGGCGATGGCGCACAAGCCCTTATTGATTGGCTGAATGAACATATTGCGCCGTCTGCCATCTATTTGAGCCAGTCCGGTCTGATCTTCTCTGCACGAAATTTCACCTTACCTGACGACGTGATGATCTGGTTGCAAGACAAAGATAACTGGCAACAATGGGAGACATCGCGTCAGGTCGATAATAACAATCCGGTTGGTTCGCTCGATTTTGAGGGCGACACCCTGCTCATTCCGTTACGGTGTGATGGTATCGTATACGGTATGATTTGTTTGGATGGCAACCCCAGAGAGTCGTCACAAATCTTGATCCTTGCGGCGCTCCTCAGCGAACGCCTGCATCATCTTGAAGCCCCCATGGAAGTGCTTTCTGACGAACCGCTTGAATTGGTCGCCAGCGCGGATTTGCTCGAACAGGACACATTGCGAAATCGTGCCCTAAGCGCCCTCAACGAAATCAGCGAAATTCTAGCACGGAATGCCAGTGGACAAGCTATCTGGGAACCCCTACACCATCAACTCATCTATTTGTTTGATACAACATCGCTGTTTGTTGGACTATACGATGCCCATCGTGAGTCCTTAAATTTAACGCTCGTTTCTGAAAACGGCTTACGTATTCATCATGAACCCATCCAATTATGCGGTCTCAGCCTCGGTGTCATCAAGCATGGGCAAACGCTTCATTTTGATGACCTGAGCGAAGAACGAGAGCGGCTACTCGCTCTGAGTATTTCCCCTGATGAGCGTGAACCCGGCTATGGTGCGCTCTCGTGGATGGGCATTCCCTTACGTGACCGTAACCGCCAAACTATAGGGCTGATCGCCATTCAGAATGACATGCCGGGAGCCTATAATGATGATGACCTTGCCCTACTCACAACCATCGCCGGGCAGATTTCTTTGGCAATTGATAACGCCTTTCTCTTAGATGCTGAACAGGAACGCCGACGGATCGCCAATATCCTGATGGACGTGGGGCGCGTGGTCAGTTCCACACTACAGACCAATGAATTGCTGGAACGCATCTTTGAACAAATGGAGCGCCTGCTCAATTTCGATCAGGCGGTTGTATTGCTCCCTGTTGAAGCAGATGCTCTGCATCCATCAGAAGACGGTCAACTGCGGTTGGTCATGGAAGCCATAAGAGGGTATCGCGCAGAGATGAAAGGGACGCGCCTCGCATTTGGCGCAGAAACACTGGTTTCACAGGTCACCGCGTCGCATCAACCGGTGGTCATCCGTGATATGGATGCCCATTCGCAGGCTGGCTGGAGCATGATAAACCCGCGCACCCGCTCATGGATTGGTGCGCCGATGCTGGTTCAGGAGCGAGTTGTGGGCATACTTGTTGTGGAGAAAGTCTCGCCTTATTATTACAGTGACGAAGATACCACAACCATATTTGCGCTCGCACGGCAGGCAGGGGTCGCCATTGAAAATGCCCGTTTGCTCGCACGCTCTGAGGAAAGCCTGCAACAGGTGCAAAAACGTGCCCGCAGATTAGCCATCATCAACAAACTTGCGGCGATTGCTAGCTCCACGCTGGAACGTGACCCTATTCTGCATAGTGCCGCCGAGCTACTCACCGATTTATTTATCGTGCGCCATTGTTCCATCGCGCTCTACGATCAGGAAGACCATACCCTGACAATTGTCGCGGAACATCCAGATACCTATAGCTTGGCGCAGGAAATCACCATCGCGGACTATCCGCTTTTGCTACAGGCATTTACCGAGCGCGTGCCATTTGCGATCAATGAATTAGACGATCACGCCTTGCCGGAAAAATTGCTGATGAATGCCGAAGAGGTGCAGGCGATTATGCTGATGCCCCTCATCACCCGTGACCGTTTCATCGGAATCATTATGATGGACACCTATGATCCTGATAAACATTTTGACTCGATTGATCGTGAATTTGCGGAAACTGTCGCCTCCCAAATCGCCATTTCCATCAGCAATGCGGAACTTTACGATCAGGCAATTGAGGCGAACCGGTTGAAAAGTGAGTTTCTTGCCAACATCAGCCATGAACTCCGCACCCCGCTTAATCCAATCATCGGCTACACAGATTTAATGGTCGACGGGGTGTATGGCGAAATGTCAGACAAACAAGTTGAACGTCTAGTGACCGTCAACCAGAGCGCCAAACATTTGCTGAACGTGATTAGCGATCTGTTTGACCTATCCATGATCGAAGCGGAACAGATGGAACTCGAAATTCTGCCGGTCAACATTGATGAAGTGATTGCAAGCGTCATCGACGATATTCAGCCTAAAGCAGACGCGAAAGGTCTCGAATTTATCATCGAAACGCCCGATAAATTACCCCGTTTGCAGGGCGACACCCAGCGTTTAAATCAGGCGCTTATCAACATTACCGATAATGGGGTGAAGTTCACTGCGGAAGGGTCTGTTTCGTTTAGAGTTTATCCTATTAAAGTAGAAGCCGGGCATTGTGAAAAACTCCCCACCCTGCCCAAACGCGTCCATGATGGCACATGGCTGGCGATTTCTGTGCAAGATTCAGGCATCGGCATTGCACCGGAGGATCAGAACATTATTTTTGACGCATTCCGGCAGGTAGATGGCTCGACGATTCGCAAATTTGAAGGCACCGGCTTAGGTCTCGCCATCGCGCAACGCCTCATCATCATGCACGAAGGACACATCTGGATAGACAGCCAGATCAATCACGGCACCACCGTCCATATTCTGTTGCCAACGGTGGAATAAAAAATCATACTAATCTTCCCGGCTTACATAGACCATAAACACGCGGATTAGACACAACGCTAGCCCGCGTAGTTGTCGTCTTTTATACGCTTACGTTACAATCCATGCGTTAATCTAATCTTGATTTGAATAATGACTTGATTTTTTAGGAGTGAGAAAAATGCGTTACACACCCAAGGGACCGGTGGGACATTTTTTTGAGGAGATCGCAGTCGGTGATGTGCTTATCACGCAGGGACGGACGATCACTGAAGCCGACATCGTAAATTTTGGCAACGTCATCGGTGATTTTAACCCGCTTCATTTTGACGCAGAGTACATGAAAAATAGTATGTTCGGGGAACGCATCGCGCACGGCATGTTGACGCTTAGTTTTGCCACCGGACTGGGCAATCAACTAGGCGCGAACCTCGGCACGATTCTGGCGTTCAAAGGCTTGAACATCGAATTCCGCAAACCGGTCTTTATTGGCGATACCATCCGGCTAAAAACCACCGTCACCGAAACACGCAAATCCTCCAAACAACCCGGCGGCTGGGTGACGCAACAAGTCGAAATCTTGAACCAAAACGACGAGGTTGTGCAGGAAGGCAGTTGGTCATCACTGGTCGCCTCAAAACCGGACGGCATGGCGTAGCACTGTATAAAAATCCTGCTTAATCGCGGCTTACTATGTAGTGGCGACCTGCTAGGTCGCCTTTTTTGCAATTGATCCTATTGGTAACTAACAATCAATTCCATGACATTTATGGTGGGCTTGCGCCTCTACTTTTTTTTCGTTCCGGCTTATACTATCAACTACATGGTGCAGAGGCATTGAGGCAGACTGGATTGGTACTAGGTCACTTCGATCTGATTTACTCGAAACAATGCTGATGATGTTGCACTAGATAACCTTTGGCGCAATCAACAACTGAAGGGAACGTTTATTATGAAATTACGCAAAGATCGCCCTGTCGGCTACTTCTTTGAAGATTACGAAGTCGGGCAGACCATGATTTCACGCGGGCGCACCATTACCGAGTCGGACATCGTGCAATTCGGTTCACTCACGGGTGATTTCAACCCGATGCACTTTGATGCAGATTACATGCAAGATCACATGCTCGGTAGCCGCGTGGCGCATGGCATGTTGACGGTCAGTTATGCTGTCGGGCAAGCCTATCAACTCGGCTTTCTGGAGCAAACTGTGCTGTCATTCCGCTCAATGGCGATGAAATTCAGCCAGCCCGTTTATATCGGCGATACGGTGCATGTGGAAATCAAAGTTAAGGAAATGAAGCCCGCCAAACGACTCGGCGGTGGCACCGTGACGCTAGAAATCCGCATCGTCAATCAAGAGGATAAAGCGGTGCAAAAAGGCGAATGGGTGGTGCTGGTCGCCTCTGCGGAAACGGTCGTCGATACCGCAGAGATGGAAAAAGTGGACGGAAACGACGCAAGTACAGGCGACAACAAGGAAAGTGACTCTGAATGACGTATATTCTGGTAACAAACGATGATGGCGTAACCGCACCCGGCATTTTCGCGCTGGCACAGGCGATGCAACAATTCGGCGAGGTACAGGTTTCTGCCCCATCGACCAATCAAAGCGCGAGCGGGCATAAGAAGACCCTCTTTACGGATATTCCCTACCAAAGAACCGCCCTTGCTGATGGCACACCCGCCTTGAGCGTCACCGGATCTCCGGCGGATTGCATCGCGGTGGCGGCACTCGGCGCGGCGAAGTGGCCCCCTCGTCTGGTCGTCAGTGGCATTAATCGTGGCGGCAATATGGGTCAGGACATCACCTATAGCGGCACGGTCACGGCGGCACTCGAAGCGACCATTCATGCAGTTCCGTCGGTAGCGTTTTCGCTGGATAATCAGCAAGCGAATGGTCCACAGGAATATGCAGAAGCGGCACGCATCGCCGTTGCGGTGGTTAAGCGTGTACTAGAACATCAACTACCACCGTTTACCATCTTGAACGTCAATATTCCGGCGGTGGATAAAGTGAAAGGGTTGCGCCTCACACGGCAAGGCATCCGCATTTATCTGGATGAGCTTGAAGTCAGTGAGTCTGCCTATCGCATCGTCGGCGAACCGCCTACGGGTGTATTGGATGAATTTGGCACGGATTTATGGGCGGTGAATAATGGGTACGCGAGCATCACACCCATTCACCTTGATCTGACCGCCCATCAATTTATGGCAGACCTCGCCGCATGGGATATTGAGGTCTAGACAGCTACAAACAAGACAAAATAGAGCAACAGGTGTAATGATGACCGATCAAGTGTTGACAGAACAACTGACAATTGAAGAGTACATCCGACTTTTTGATAAAGAAGGTCCGCTTGAGATTATCGACGGGGAAATTATCATCATGAGTCCCAATGTTTTCGGACATATTTTTACCATTCGCACATTGTTCTTGATTTTGCATACTTTCGTAACAAACTTCAAATTAGGCGAAGTCTTCACCGAAAGCACCTTTGTACTGCCCGATACCAGCAAACAATGGGTTAAGGGGTCACGCTTACCGGATTTAATATTTATCCGTGCTGGACGATTGGATGACTATAAAACGAACACACCGGATTGGCGCGAAAAACCGTTGATGATTGTGCCTGATCTCGTCGTGGAAGTGGTTTCTCCGGGCGATAGCTACAGTGATATTGACCGCAAAGTGGACACCTATCTCGCCGATGGTGTCGAACGCATCTGGATTATCGACCCGCAACGCCGTAAGGTGCGCGTACATCTACAGGCACAAGCCCACCCGATTACCTATAAAGACTCACAAATGTTAGATGGTGGCGAAACGCTACCCGAATTTTCTGTCAAAGTGAGCGAGTTATTTGAATGAAACACTTAGTCGGAAATGTCTACGGCATCTTAACGCAATTCGGCTTTTTGAATTCGTATGTGCTCACGCTGGATGATGGCGTTGCCGTGATTGATATTGGCTTGGACCGTAAGCATGTGGAGCGCCTTTTCGACGGCTTGAAGAAATTCGGCTGGTCAGAGACGGACATCAAACATATTTTCATCACCCATGCCCATTATGACCATTGTGGTGGTCTGGCGGATTTACAACGTCAGGTCAACGCGACGACCTATGCCCATCGGCTAGATGCACCGATTATCAGGGGCGAAAAACAGCCTTCACTAGCCAATCCTGATGAACTGAGCGGCATCCCGCGCTTAATGTATAACGTCGTTTTCCGTAATCCACCGACAAGCACACCTGCACGGGTGGATATTGAACTCGGCAACGATGACACGCTAGACGCAATCTATCCCGGAATGCAGATCGTCCACTTGCCCGGTCACAGCTATGGACAGATCGGCGTATGGCTATCGCAGGAGAAAATGCTCATCGGAGGTGATGTGATGATGCGAACCCCATTTCGGCTGACCATGCCCATCCGTGCCGCCTCACCGGATTGGTCCGCCGCCAAAGACTCGATTCGCAAAGTCGGTAGTATGGGCGTAGATGCACTTTTTTTAGGGCACGGTCAGCCAATTACAACGGGTGCAGCGACCCAAATTGATAAGCTCGTCCGGCATATCGGGTAAGTGAACCATTCATGACGAGCATATTTGATGCTTTAAAGGATGCCAGATACCGTTTTGAGCCGGTATCTTCCTCCGCAAATTTGGACGCACAACTCCTTCTCGCGCAGTGTTTGGGACAAAGCAGAGCCTACGTCATCGCCCATAAAGAGCAGATATTGACGCAAGCAGAACAGTCTGCCTATGAAACCGTCGTCGCCCGCAGAGCACAGGGCGAACCCATCGCCTATATCCTCGGCACACGCGCATTTTATGACCGCGAGTTTATTGTGTCGCCTGCGGTACTTATCCCGCGTCCAGAAACCGAGCATCTTATCGAAGCGGCGCTAGACTTTATTAAGATCCGCGACGGGATCACGGCGGTGGATGTGGGAACGGGAAGCGGCGCAATTATCGTCACGGTCAAGGCGAACGCCCCGCATATCAACGCCTATGCAACGGACATCAGCCCGGACGCGCTCCATATTGCACGCAAAAATGCGACGGAAAATAGTGTAGAGATCACATTTTTTCAGGGGAATTTAGTGCACCCGTTGATAGATGCCAATATTCATGTTGATTTGCTCATGGCGAATCTGCCATATATTGGCACGGAGACGTTGCAAACATTGGACGTTCGCAAATTTGAACCGCATCTGGCGTTGGATGGTGGTGCAGATGGATTAGATTTGATCCGTGAGTTACTACTGGAACAGTGTCCACAAGTGTGTAATGCGGGTGCGCTGATTTTGCTGGAAATCGGGGCAGATCAGGGTGAAGCGACGCGCCGACTCGCGCAATCACTCCACCCTGTTGAAGTTAAAATTATCAAAGATTATGCAGGGCATGATCGGATTGTCTCTATCCGCCTGCCATGAAAAACGCATGTGTAAATTAGCCGAAGATCGCAGTCAAACTTGCGAAAGAAGCCCCAAAGCGTCGGTTCGGTTTTTCAGCCGGAGCAACTTCTCTGAGTACAGAAATATCCATAATCCGTGCAGGATTGGGTTTCATGCGTAAGAGTGCATAGGCATCTTCAAACGTTTCAGCCGTAGCGATGCGATTGGCAACAGCTTTGTGAATACGTCCTGCCATCCGAAGCGTGGTCTTCATAAGAGAATTCGCGCCGACAATCACAATGTTTCCACGATTAGACGGGGCTATTTGCAAGACCTTGTTAATTTTGAGGATAATTCCATCGGGCAATCCTTTACTGTGTCGCATATCCACGATCACATGAACTTTGTGCGCCACAGTTTCTGTCAGGCTGAAGCTCGTCTCTAAAGCGGCTTCCGCATCCTGCCATGTCCATGTGCCACTAAACTGATAGCAGATGACGGTTTGCTCGTCGTTGTCCCACCCAACATTAATTGCCATGATATTGTCTCCCTCAACACTTTTTGCTAATCATTAATTATTTTATACAACTAAATTAATTTTATGTCAATAAAATAAATTAATTATTCCTTAATTCATAATAAATTCCGATATAATGTCTCGCACAGGTGTACATCATGCGTTATGCTTTTGACCTTTACTATCACTCAGCAAGTGATCCCATAATCAATTATCAGCCAGAAGGCGAAACCCATGTTTAACACCCTTCACGATCTATTCTTGCTTGATCCTCGCGTAATATTCTTGAATCACGGCTCATTTGGTGCGTGTCCAAAATCCGTTTTTGAAACCTATCAACGCTGGCAAGTAGAAATGGAACGCCAACCTGTAGAATTTTTGGGAAGGCGTTATGATGCCCTGCTCGATGAAGTTCGCAACGAATTGGGCACCTATCTTAATGCAAGCGCCGATGACCTAATTCTCCTACCCAATTCAACACACGGCACGAACCTTGTCGCCCGTTCGCTCAAATTGCAACCCGGTGATGAAATTCTGGCGACAGATCATGAATACGGAGCGGTGGATTACACATGGGAGTATGTGTGTGAGCAAACCGGTGCGAAATATATCCGTCATCCCATAGACCTGCCGCTTGGCAAAACGTATGACATCGTGAATAGCCTGTGGTCGGCAGTCACACCACGCACCAAAGTCATCGCCATCAGCCATATCACCTCGCCGACTGCGCTTATCCTGCCCATCAAAGAAATTTGTGATCGCGCCCGCCGTGCCGGAATCATGACGATCATTGACGGCGCGCACGCCCCCGGACAAATCCCGCTCGATCTTGGGCTGATTGACGCTGATTTTTACACGGGCAACCTTCATAAGTGGTTGTGTGCGCCTAAAGGAGCGGCATTTCTCTTTGCCCGCAAACAATATCAAGACCTGCTAGACCCGTTAGTGATTAGCTGGGGTTGGCGTTCCCGTAATAACAGCGAAACCACCACATTTGTAACGCGCAATCAATGGCAAGGCACACGCGACATCGCCGCCTTTTTGTCTATTCCGGCGGCGATTGAATTTCAACAACAACACAATTGGGATATTGAGCGCGAACGCTGTCATTATTTGGCGATGCGTACCCGTGATCGCATCTGTGAATTAACCGGCATCCCGCCCATCGCGCCGGATTCGTTCTTTTCGCAGATGTTCGCCGTCAAATTGCCTGCCTGTGATGTGATGGCACTCAAGGAACGGTTGTACAATGAATATAAGATTGAATTGCCGGGGATCATCTGGAACGGTATGCCCTTCTTACGCATCTCTGTGCAGGGCTATAATACCGAGAACGATATGGACAAGCTAATAGAAGCACTTCAGGTTGAACTTGCCCTGACTTAATCGGGCATAGTCTGTGCATAATTTTAGAGCGCGGAGAATTGATTTCTCGCTTATGATTCGCCCGAAACAGTGTATACTGATTGAGTCTGTGACGACACTTCAATAAACAATCAATTTCACGGAGTTAAACGGGGTGAATCTAAATCCTCTTGCGGAAGTTCGCGCCGCTATAAACGCGGGCGATATTAACCGGGCGCGTGATTTACTACGCCCACATTTAATAGACCAACCCACCGCCGATGCCTATTATTTAGCCTATCGCGTGGCAGTCAATGATTATCAGCGTCGTAAATTTTTGAATCAAGCGTTGGAACTAGACCCATTTAATCAAGAAGCCGATCTTGCGCTACAAGCACTAATTCGTGGCGAAACAGCGCCGGATGCTAATGTAACGCCCATGCAATCATCCGCTAATCCAGCATATATTGACGCGAAACCCAAGCGAGATTTTAGTGATCTTTCTGCTTTAGGTGGCGATCCGTCAGCAGTCCAATCCTATGAATTAGCGAATTTTGGACAACGGTTCGCGGCGATTTTTATCGATTTTGTGATCTACGTACTCGTGTTCACGTTCGTCATCGTAGTCATTTTCAATCCATTCGACCAACAAACCATGAATGCCTTAAATGCAGGCGATTTTAACGTGATTCAACGCGAAAATAACTCACTAAATTTAATGGTCTTGCTCTTTAACATTGTCTATAACGTCTATTTTTTGACCCAGCGAGATGGACAAACACCAGGTAAAATGGCGCTTGGCATCAAAATCATTAAGACGAATGGTCAACAACTGAGCTTTCTGGATGCGTTTCTGCGGAATGTCGTCGGCTATCAGGTCAGTTCACTTGTGATATTTCTTGGTTTCTTGTGGGCATTAGGCGACAAAAACGCGCAAACATGGCACGATAAAATCGTCAACACTGTCGTCGTCAAAAAGCGTTGAACTATGTTGGCGCGTTACGACTCTTCTGTCATGCGCGCCAAAATAACTATTTCATCCCCCACGCACACATTACCACTTTCAATCACCTGCGCCAGCATCCCTAACCGCTTCACAGTCGATTTTTTGGGCTTCTGTTGAATCAGTTCAAACCAGCTACAGCCCGTGCGTGGTTTGGTGATTTCAACAATCGCGGACTCGCCCATCTGCAAGCGATCCCCCGTTTTGAGCGTCATCACGTCCAAGCCGGAAATTTGAATCTGTTCGCCCATCTCACCCGTCGCAGTTTTGAAGCCCTCATCACGCATCGTTTTCAGCAATTCAAGCGACATGATGTTCAGTTGGCGTTTGCGGTTACGCCCCGCTTTGAAGTCCCCTTCAATGCCGTGTCCGGCGATCAAGTTTACTGATTCCGTCGCCACCCGATTGAAATGATACGGTTCTTCATAGCGTGATTCTGACGGCTGATAACACAGACTATGGATTTTGATAGTTGTCATTTTGTCCCTCATTCACCGCGTTGAACGGCATCAAGTTGATCGACAATCGTAATCAGATCATATCCAAGATGATAATACGACGAAAGTGATTCAACCAGAAAAGGATTGGGCATGGCATCAGGATGCACAGCGAGGATTTCACGATAGGCTTCTGTGAAGGTCAAATCTTCTTCCTCCATTAGCACCGCCATAGCAAACGTAACCGAACGGCTAATCCCTGCGCCACAGGCGACCAGAACAACTTTACCTTGAGATTTATTGGCACGGACTAGCAACCGTACACTGAACAAATGAGCGAGTTGAACAAAAGGAAGTCTCTGGTAAGGTTGAATTTCTCACAAAACAGCCTGGAGGAGACCCCCAATGTTCAGCTCTAGAAATTATGGTAAATGGCGCAGTCGTTTAAT
>JAVJSU010000072.1:0-88098 GCA_040219275.1 Aggregatilineales bacterium
GTTGTCCTACGTTGCGGCGAGCATCGTAAAGTGCTGAGCGGCAGTGTCGCGGATACAACGGTCAATGCGATGGAATTGATGGCAGTGGTGAACGGGCTGAAAGCACTCAAAACAGTGAACCAGACCGTCACGATTTACACAGACTCGAAGTATGTATCACGTGGGGTCAACGAGTGGCTTGCTGACTGGATCGCACGCGGCTGGCAGACTGCTGCCAAACAGCCCGTCGCCAATCGTGAGTTATGGGAAGCCCTTCAGACTTTGCTTCAAACTCATACAGTTACGGTGAAGTGGATTCCGCGTGAACAGAATGCTGAAGCAGATGGACTGGCACAGGAAGCACGTCTCAATCATGGTATGACAGCGACAACTAAATCGACAACACAGCAGATCACACATTTGATGATCGCGGGCAGTCGGGATGCCACCCCGCAAATGCTGGATTACGCCAGACGAGCAGTACGTCGCGCTCACGATAAAGGCTTCACCATTCTGGTTGGAGATAATCCGAAAGGTGTGGATATGGCGGTGGTGCGTGAATGTCGTCGTTTGCAGATACCGGTGATTGTAGCGGGTGCGGGTAACTTTCCGCGCAATGGCGGATGCAAACACGGAAGCTATGTCAAAGTGCATCGGGATACCTATCGCGCATCCGGTGGGTATCTGCTCAATCGCTACACCGTGCGGGATCGCTGGCTGGTGGATCAAGCTCAAATTGGTCTCTTCGTATGGGATGGCGACAGTCCAGGTACAAAAGCGGGCTACGACTATGCAACCCAACGTGGCAAAGATGCTCATCTCATCAATTTTGGTATGGAGGTCTAATCATGGCTTCAATCATTATTGCACTATCGACTTATGGTAGTCAGCGCGTCAAACATCCGCACAGCGGACAGATGATTAGTGCCTACAAAATGGGCTATTCGTCAGCAGCCAGTGCGGTACTGCTGGCATTGTATGGTGATCAGGCACGCGATGTCTCGTCAAAACATGCCTCCTATCATTACATCCAGATTGATAGCGAAGTAACCGTTCGTCACGGATACATCCTGCTCAAAATCACGGCTGAAGAACTGGCAAAAGCCGAAGCGATTACCCGCAAAACGCATCGTCCAGCCGTGTATCGCTGGCAAGAGAATGTATGGCAGGAATTTCCGTGTATCAATCAGGCGGACTACACCACCATGATCGGACGTTCGGGACCTGATTTCAATCCAACCGGTATGCTGCTTGTGTCAGCAAGTACAGGTGAAGCCGAATCAGCGATTGCGGGCATCACGGTTGAGAAAAGCCAGCGTAGCCCGTCGGACACGCCATGGCACTGGTTGCGTGGCGATACCTACCCGCATCGTGATTTGTTGAAACGCTGGGGTTGTCGTTGGAGCAAAAAGCGCAAGGCATGGTATTACATGGGTGCGACTTTACCAGATGCTGTTCAGCAACTCATTGACGAGCTAGAAACAACTGCGACTGCAAATGAGGATGACCACGATCCTTGCTCGATTGAAGAAGCTGCTGAGGTTCTTGGTTTACAAGTGAAATCGGAACCACTTACACCACAACCGGAGCATCCACCGCGTTTGTTCGATTTGAACGAGACGGTGTATGCACGTCACGATCTGGAAACGCTGGATGGCAAAGCTGTTCCAACGGGAACGAGTGGTGTCATCACCCGTCTGTACAATCGTAATGGTAAACATGGCTGGAGCTATGATGTGGACTTTACAGGCATTGGCACAGGCTGGTTTTTCGAGCGTGAACTGAGCAGTCTGGAACCGATAGCGGGTATTCGTATCACTCACGGTAGCGTGGTTCCGCCGGGGGCAGTATCGCCACTGTCTGACATGGAAATCAAACGAAATTTGCTCGAAAGTGGGCATCAGCCGGAAGCCATTGAAGACATCGAATTGCTGTCTGACAAAGCGGACGATATCGAAGAAGATGAACCCAAAATCCGCATTATCAAACCCAATCTGGATGTGTCCGACGGTGAAGAAGCAGATGCAGTTATCACGGCGGTGCGTCAGACGAAACTTGAAGTGTTACCTGTCTTACAATCATCCAATAGCCCATCATCGGGGCGACGTAACCTAGTTCGTATTCCACAAGCTGTATGTGGTGAATTGACCGGAAGCATCACGGGTAGTGTCTGGTGTTATGGCTATGGCATCCATGATGGCATCTGCGTCTACCTGAATATGGGTGGACCGCGCATGGCAGTAGAAGCCATTCGTGCGAAACTTGCCAAAGGTGACATCGTTTCATGCGTGCCGTGGGACGCTCCAAGCGTTGAACTGACAGCAGGTGAAGGCAATACAGGCATGTACAGCGCCTTTATGCAAAACATTCCTGAAGCCAAATTCACATCCCTGATTCTATGTCATGAACTGCTCACTCAACCGAACTATGGTGGAGCCAGCACAACCTTCATGATTCATGTATCGGATGAGCAGGCGATGGCGCAACTGCATCAGCACATCACAAAGCTGGTCAAAGTCGCGGTGTTCCCGGAATGGACAGGCTATCTGTGGGATGCTGGACAACGGGCGATGTTGCTTCGTACGACACGCACCGGAGGTGATGTCAAGCTCTGGACGATCTCACTGAATGATTCTGGATGGACACGGCTCATCACGGGTGGATTGGCTCAAAACATCATCAGGCTACCGCAAAACCTCTAAGCCCTTCTGTATATAAGATAACTCACGGCCACTTGTTCAATGCAGGTGGCTGTTTTTGATTCTGGAAAGGACTGTAACGTGGCTAGATTAATTTCCAAAGAAAAACTCGGCTTCCTGCCGATAGAACCACATCATCATGAAGCAATTATTTCACTGATTGCACCCGCGACAACTGCTCATCGTCTCCTCGACCCCTTTGCTGGTGAAGGCGAATTTCTCGAAGTGGCTGCCAATGTCTGGAATGTCACACCCTACGCCAACGAACTCGACGGAGAACGTGCATCCAAATGTATTGAACGTTTTGGTCCGAAACAGGCAGTGCGTTGTGATGTGGAACGCCTGATTGCCAGCAATAACGCATTTTCACTGGGCTGGTATAACCCGCCTTACGATCATGATGCGCTCAGTTCTGGCAATAAGCGGGTTGAGTTTCGTTATCTACGTCATGCCTGGAAATGGATTCAGGATGGCGGTCTCGTACTATGGGCAGTCTATATCCAGCACCTCACCGAAGATGTCGCTGCATTCTTGTCCAAAAACAGCATTCGCGTCGATGTTTGGGCACTGCCGGGCAAGCATCTTGGGGAATACAATCAGATTGTGGTTGCCGCCGTCAAAGGCTTAAATCCGAATCCAGAAGCCATGTATGACCAGATCATGACACAAAAGGCTGATCCACAGGTTTTGACCGTACAACCTGAACCTGTCTATAAACTCCCTGCACCGAAGCCTTTATCGCGCTTTGTTTTTGCGCCGGATGTCATTGATGAACAGCAAGGTCTACGCCTGATTGAAGAACAGGGCGCATGGAAATCACATGGCTTTCAGGCACTGCTGGGAATTCCACCTGCACCCGAACAGATTGAACCTGTGGTTGCACCACGTCCCGGTCATATGGCGTTGGTGCTCGCGGCTGGTGTCGCAGATGGTGCGGTGATTGATACTGAATGCTACGGCACAGTCGCCATTCGTGGCAAGACCCAGCATGTTGAACAGATTGCCCGTGTGGATGTCGAATCTGACCCGAATGATCCAGAACGACAGGTCAAGAAAACAACCATCCGCCTGAAGCCTTCGACCACGCTCACACTGCTTGCCGAAGATGGTACGCTGGTTGAGATGGATGGGGATGATGCGCTGTTGGAGTTCATCACCAGCAATAAAAAGGCATTAGCAACTTATCTCAACAATAAGTTTTCGCCAGCTTATAAGTTCGACATGAATGGTCTCCGCCGTTTTCTGGATAGAGTCAAGTTAAAGGGCAAATATCCGCTCTACGCTGCCCAAAAACACGTCATCGCCGCGATTACGAAGGGCTTTGAAAAACGCGATAGTATCCTGCTGGTGGGACAAATGGGTGTGGGCAAAACGGCGATGGGAGGTACTGCGGCAATCGCTATTGCATCGAGTGCCGTCCAGAAAATCGCCGATGATATGCGAGCAGATCAAGTGATATTGGTAGTTGCACCGCCGCACCTCATTGATAAATGGAAACGTGAACTGCTCAGCATCTATCCCAACAGCATTATTGAAAGATTGGATCGACATGAAGATATCAAGCGATTCATGTCCCGTGCTGAAAAAATCGGTGCAGGTGTACCTAAGATCGGTCTCATCAAACGTGACCTAACCAAGTTGGGTTGCAGTCGGGATATCGCTGTTGTCTGGCGCAATGAACCAATTGCTCTGTGGCGACATAATCAACCCACACCGGAGGGTTATGAACCGAACCAACGAATTGTCAAACAGCGCGTGCCGAAGTGTCCACATTGTGGTTGTACCGTCATGCAAGAGCGCAAAGGAACGAGCGTCCCCGCATCGGAGAGCTGGTTGAAATCGGGCAAACGTGCCTGTGCAGTCTGTCAGACACCCTTATGGCAAGACGCACGGGATCGCGGTTCACGTCCGAAACCCGGACATAAATATGCCCCCAAGAATCCACGTTATCGTCTCGATGAATACCTCAAAAAAGTCTATCCAGATCGAGTCTACTTGTTGGTCTGGGATGAAATCCATGAGGCGGCAAACGGGGATACAGGAAATGGGGAGTCATTCGGCAGACTAGCAGGCATGGCACAGAAGGTGCTGGCAATGACAGGCACACCGTTCAATGGTAAATCGTCCTCGCTTTTCAATATTGAATACCATTTGAATCCGCGTGTCAGACGACGCTACAACTGGGGCGGTGCAGACCGTTTCAGTCGTAAAGAACGCGGCTCAAGCCGTTTCCAGAGTGTGCTGGAGGGTGCAGGCAAACAGCGTGGACGGGCTGAATCAAGTTGGGTGTCGGACATGGGTGTGCGTGAGCAAGTTGTTGAAGAACGTCCAACTTACGACAGCAACACAGGTGCTTTTACGGGTACATCAACGTATGAGAGGCCTTATCAGGAAGCTCCAGGAATTTCTCCTTTGCTGGTGGCTGAAGTTCTCGATCATGCGATTTTCTTCTCGTTGGCGGATTTGGGTAAGGCATTGCCGGACTATGAAGAAGTTGCGCTTCCGGTTGAGATGGATGCCGATACCTACGATGAGTATGACCGCACCCGTTCCTTGCTCAAGGATTATTTAATTCAGCGGCGCTGGGAGGGAGACACGACCTTTCGTGGCAGTTATCTGCAGTGGAGCCTGGGCTGGATCAATGCGGCGTTTCGTCCGACAGAAGTAATCCACAACATCAAACACCCGATCACCGGTGAGAAGCGTCCACATGTGGTTACACGCATTCCGTCTTACGGCGAGGATCGGGTCTACGCCAAAGAACAGGCATTAATTGACCTGCTCAAGCAAGAACTGGCGGATGGTCGTCCCTGTGTGGTTTATCTGCGTCAGACGGCAACCAAAGACATCCAACCACGCATTGAGTCGCTGATTCGCAAGCATGTGCCGGGTGCGGTGCCCTACATTCTGAAGAACACAGTCACTGCCGAACGCCGTGAAAAAGTGATTGAAGCTGAACGCACAAAAGGCATGAACGTACTCATTACCAACCCTGAGTTAGTGAAAACTGGATTAGATTTGCTGTTCAGTCCGACACTAATCTTTCACGAGATCACGTTCAACTTGGGGACGATGATGCAAGCTGCCGCCCGTGCCTATCGCCTGAATCAAACGCATGAGCAATGTAAAACTTTCTACATTTTTGCTGAGGGGACGATGGAGCATACAGCCGTCCAGCTCATGAGTCGTAAACAACGCGCCGCGAAATTGCTCACCGGTGATGTGGGTTTAACAGGTCTCGATGCCCTGACGGAACAGGAATCTGGATTTGAGGAAGCCTTGCTGAATGCGATTGCCAAAGAAGAAGCCTTACTCGATCCCAGTGAGATGTTCAAGGTCAGTGCGGAACAGAGTGAAATTGATGCCGAAGATATGGCGTACTGGAATGTCGAAGTCGCCGACGATGAACCTGAAATCACCGTAACTCAAGATGATCCATTGGTGCAGGTTGCGATTGAACTCGGCGGTGTTCTTGTTGAAGAAGATACGTCTCCAATTCGAGAAACTGTCGCTAAGTCCTCAGATGGGACAGGCAAATTGCATCGATATGTCACACGTTATCTGGATACCGTACACCTGATTCATGAGGACAAGAAACGGGCGAAGTTACAGGCAAAACTGCTAACGATCCTGACCGATGGTGTGCAAAATGATGATGAAACTTATAAAGTCATTGGGATGCGCGACCCGGACTTTAGTCAGTATCCGGTTCACGAAGAGAGTATGGTACGCCATGTTCGTGGCTGGCTGAAACAACATCGCTTTGTTTTCATGGGTTGTGAGGACGAAAGCGCCGCGACCATTGTTGATCTGGCGAAACAGGCGTTGGGACTCACCCCCATCAAGCTCGGCATCTTCGAGAAGTTACAGGATATGCAAGATGAAGAACTACAGGCATCCGCAAAGCACACATCACGGCAGTCAGACAAGAAGCGGAAGCGTGGAAAAATCGACCTGATGGCAATTCCGGGAGATGAGCCAACTGAGGTATCTGTCCCAAAGCGCCCTTTAGTGCGGAAACAAAGCACAGAGGAAGAATTGCCCACCCAGCTAGCAATGTTCTAATCCCCGACGAAACCTGTCAGTTCCTCGAAGCACTGCTGGTACGGAGCGATGCCTATCTCCACAATAGCTGTCTGACACTCACTGCCATTCACCCGGATGGCAAACATCGAACCCCTTCACGCCATATACCACTGGATCAGCCTGCCCTACTCGAAAATGCACTGACGAGCTTGATGGAAAGCAATCGGCTTGGTTGGGGTGCATTTGTGGCGATGGGTTTACGCAGACAGGGATTGAAGCGTTATCAACGTGGCAGAGAGTCAGATATTCTGGCTCTGCCTGCTGTCTTTGTGGATGTGGATCGTTCAGATGAGGAAACACTACGCCGCTTACAAGCAATACAGCCACGACCTTCTTGTATCACGTTTTCGGGAGGTGGTTATCACGCTTACTGGTGGTTGAACGAACCTCTGTCTGACATGACGCTGGCACGTACTATCTTGCGTGGATTGCAGCGAAAGGCTGGTGGAGATGCTTTGAGTGTGGTTAATTCGCTGCGCTTACCCGGCAGTCGGAATAGCAAGCCACAGCGTCACAACGCGCTTTGTCATATCGTTGAACAGCAGAACAGCTACTATCCCGCAACAGCATTTGAACAGCTTCTGCCACGTCCGATGAAAAAGCTAGTCCCGCAACGCACAAAAAAGCCAAACCGTCAGCATCGAGCAGGGAATACGCTCAATCCAGCATTACTACAAGCTGTTTCCGATCATCTGCTTCACATGGGTTATGTCGGACGCGGCGATTGGTTGAGCGGTCATTGCCTCTATCCACACCAGCATCAGCACGATGACCGTCATCCCAGCTTCGGCTTTAACACCAGTACAGGTTATGGGAATTGTTTTCGCTGTGGTTCGATCTTGCTGAAAGACATCTGCCTCACTTTAGGAATTCAGCCTGATGACTACGGCGGGCTATTTCTGTAAGAGTGATTGATCAATTATGCTTTCTAAGAAGGATATAGATCGAATCATCCTCATCCATTTCCGTATAGCGTTGCATTTCAACTATGTCGTAGCTCTCTCCAATAATTTCTTGTAGTTTTTCCTCAGTGTAGTATGTGAATTGCAGTCCATGCATTTCCTCACTACCTTCACCGTACCAGAACGAATGATGTGCAAGTCCATTTGGTTTCAGGGCTTGCAACTGTTGCTTCAATGACTGAATCAATTGTTCTTGCGTGAGATGATATAGAACTTTGTTGGAGTAGATACAATCAAATTTTCGATCTGTTTTCATGGTAACTGCGTCAAGCTGTAATAAATCTGCATCGGGATTTGAGGCTTTAAAGCGTTCTAGAAACAAAGGTGAAACGTCTGAGCCAGTCACATTGAACTTCTCACCAAGTAGCATCAAATCTTTGCCCGGTCCCATGCCAAGCTCTAGGACAGTTGACCCTTCTGGCAGATGTTTCCCAAGTACATCAATCAACAGTTTGCCATCATAGCCTTCAGCCATTTGAATGTATTGTTCTACATTCTTCTGGATATTGTAGTAACTCATTTTCTTTGTCTACCCATCATCACATTTTGTATTACAGAAAGGATACATTATGACAACACCAAAAGAAACACCTCCAACCATTATCACCCTGACACTGCCCACACCTGAAGGCGGTGGCATCGCACCGGAACGGGCAACCGCAACCCTGCTGATTCAGCGTGGTGATCTGGCGCATGTCCGGCAGTTTCATTATGCCGGGATGCTGGATGATCTGTTCAATGCGGTTCGTGAAGCAAGCGCATCGCTCGGATTGCTTGAAGATAACCCGCCTGTCATTCCCGACTTGCTCGCAGAAAAAGCAAAATCGCCAGCAAAACGCAAGACGAAATCAGTCTGGAAAGAAGAGGCTGTAGCTGACGAAGAACCCACCATCGAGATTCCCCTCAAGAAAGGCACAAAAGCCGTCAAAATCAGCCACCTCAAGATCATCGGCAGTGAAAGCGATGCGGCTGCTTATCGTCAGGCAACCATACTCGCAGGACGACTCATTGATGGCAATCTCTGGGAAGGCGAAACCCCCATTCGTTTCGATGATGTCTACGCTGTTGCGAAGAAGATGAAACATCTCACCGACAAAGACTTCTCATTGTTCTCGCTGGAAGACTTTGTGCAGGTTGGTTGAGCCAATCATTGAAGGGGATATAGATTTATGTTGCTTGCTTCTCCAGATACGCCTTGTATGATTTCAATAAAGCATTCCCTATATTGGAGCTACCAAACCTTCGATAGAAAAAACCCAATAATCCACGAGCCTTAACATCGCTCATGATCAGGTGATGTGTGACTCCGGTGCCATTGATCGAAAACTCATCTCTAAAATGTGAATTTGCAGTGACCATTGATCCAGCCTCATATTCTTCATCGAATTCAATAATCACACGTTGAGGCTCAATGTTCTTGGAGATGTTTGTACGCTTCATGAGACCTTCATTGGTTTTGATGGTCACAAAATCATTACCTTGTTCAACAAGCTCAACACTCGTCAAACCAGGCATCAGACTGACAACGCCTAGATAATGTTCACCGTGATTTTCGAGGGTGTTTATCACAACTTGTATGTTACATTCAATTTCACTATGGCCTTCAAACCAGATAGACATTGACAATCCTTTTCCAACAATTATAGGCAAATTAAGGGAATTCCAATAGTTTCTATCACATAAGTTTAACTCACTTTCAAACCGCTGTGGACAATTAGCTTGAATATCCGTGTAGGCATCCCGTGATTAGTACCAGCGAAAAGTAGAGAGACTAACTGGCTGCCAGGCGGTAGGCAGCGGGCGTCATGCCGTTGAGGGCATCGTGTGGTCGCTCCTGATTGTAGCTGCTAATCCATCGTTGTGTAATCTCCTGAACCTGTGTCAGCGATTCAAATAGAAAGCAATCGAGCACCTCTTCTCGATAGGTCCGATTGAAACGTTCGATGTAGGCGTTCTGTGCCGGTTGACCTGGTTGGATGAAATCAAGCAACACACCATGATCTTGTGCCCAACTCATCAAGCGCTTCGAGATAAACTCGGGCCCATTGTCAATACGAATGCGAGTCGGATACCCTTGCCAATCAGCAATCTGATCCAAGACACGTACAACACGCTGAGCAGGCAGCGAGGTGTCAACCTCAATAGCCAGGGCTTCTCGATTGAAGTCGTCAATGATATTGAGTGTGCGAATACGTTGCCCACTTAACAGAGCATCGCTCATGAAATCCATTGACCAGCACTGATTGGGTGTCTTCGGCTCAGCCAACTCAGCCGGAAACCGTTTGGGTAGCCGCTTGCGCCGTTTGATACGTAAGTTGAGTTTCATGGCACAATACACGCGATACACGCGCTTGTGATTCCAACCATGTCCCTGGTTACGCAGATATTGATACACCTTGCCAAAACCCCAACGTGGATGCGCCTCTGAGACAGTTCTCAGCGCCGTAATGATCGCCATATCATCTCGCGGTTTCGGCTGATACCGCACCACCGACCGACTGATGGGGACAATCCGGCAGGCTCGCCGCTCGCTCAACTCGTAGTCGTTTTGGATTGCCATCGCTAGTTCGCGCCGCCTCTCGGCGCTCAGAGCTTTTTTTCGACGATCTCCTTGAGGATCTGGTGATCCAGGCTCAGCTCAGCAAACATCTTCTTCAATCGGCGGTTCTCCTCCTCCAATTCACGCAGACGCTTCACATCTGAGACTTCCATGCCACCATACTTCGATTTCCAATTGTAGAATGTGGCCGAACTGATGCCGTATTCTCGGCACACATCGGATGTCTTCTTGCCTGCTTGTGCTTCCTTGAGGATCTGGATGATCTGATGTTCACTGTAGCGTGATTTCTTCATGTGCAATTCTCCATCTCAGCTATGCTTACTCTACTGGAAAACTCCACTTTTCACTGGATCTATTTCCGGGGAGGCTTACCTCCGTAGTTCGTATTTCTAAGAGTCGTGATTTATCGGCTTTTTTTGTTTCTCTAAAGACAAGTTGAAAGGAAACACAATCGCATGACCGAACAAAGCAATAACACCCAAGCCCGTATCTTCAAGATCGGCACAAGCACCATCGTGGAAGACGAAAGCATGTCAGGACTTGATCTCGATGCTGTGAAACAAATTTTGCAACGGACTTATCCCGAAGTCGCTCACGCCACAGTCCGTGAACGCACATTGGAAGATGGTAGCATCTGCTACGATTTCATCGCCCGTGCAGGACGTAAAGGTTGATCGGAGGCAATAATGTTTAACTCAGGTGTAACTTAAAGCATAAAATTGCCAAACGGCAACGATATGCTTTAAAAAGCGAGTGGCAAAGATATGGTTTAAGCGCCAGAAGACAAAAATCAAATGTCGATTTGGCACATCATAGGCATCTTCGTGATGCCTAAACCATTGTCTCTGTCCCTAAAAGCTCTGGTACAAGCCTTGAATACCGATATCTAGCCTGAAAATGTGACTTTGCAAGCTCATCTCCAATGACATTGCACTGTTATTTTCTCTGTAATCTTTACTGCAAAACGCAAACTCTAGGCAACGATATGCTTTAAATTCTGACTCTAGGCAAGGATATGCTTTAAATTATGTATCAAAAACACAACCAAATATCTCGAAAACCGCTAAATTTGGCAAAGACATGCTTTAAGGAGTGGCAAGATTATGCTTTACGTCACATCAGGCATGACCGTTGAAACATTACGCGATTGTCTGGTTGCTGCTGCACCACTGGATTTGTTGGGGATGCGTCTCTTGCAGACCTGTCCCCAACCCAGTTTGTATCCCACAGATTTACCCCGTGAAACCCTCAAAGAAGCGGTTTCCGAAATCGTGGATTACACCGGACGTTGTACAGCAGTTGCCCGGCGATTGACTCACCTTGCACCCATCCCTCTGGTCACTATAGAACTTCTGGAATTTGGTCTCTAATGAACAATTTATTGCAAACGTATACTTTGCTCGCAGCAGGTCTGCGAGCAGATCCCCAATTCTGTCTGGCAAGTGCCGTCACCTGGTTGGATCCACTCTGGCAGGACGATGATGAAGATTGGGATGTCCCTCACGATGAAGATGGCACACTGGCAATTGCCTTACGAGTCACCCGTATGGCATTCCCCGATGTTTATGTACAAGCGGTGGAAGCGATTCGACAGGGCGCGTCTTACGCCGAACTGGATCGCCTCATCTGTAATGCAGTTACCAAGCGTGGCATTCCGCTTGAGAATTTAGAATGGATTGGCTTTGGTGTACCGATGCCTGCCTATGGTGTCGAACTGAACGACGCCGATTTCTACACAACCCATTCCGAAGTTATTCCGATTCTGGCATGTTTTGGCATTTCTCCCGAACCGAATCCCTATCACATGACCATTCCTGACTGCGTTTATACCGCAGGACGTTATATCGCGGCTGATCTGGAAAAACATCCCGATGAACGCTATCGCCAGATCTCATGGTTGATGCAATGGCTCTGGTCAGCTTCCGGGAACAGTTCAATTGACCTCTCAGTGGATGAACTTTATGAATTTCAACCACTGTCATGGGAAAAAGATGAACTGGCATTCGCAATGGACATTATCGAAGAAGCTGAAGGCATTATGTCTGACGTGCTGGAGGGATTGGAATTCCTGAGCAACAGTCCTGATCTTCTGACAGCACTTCAGCAAAACATCCAACGCATTTATAAAGTTCTTGAAAAGCAGAAAGGCAAAAAAGATGAACCCCGCATACGATTGGCATGGCCGTGTCTTACAGACAGCATTGAACGAAGAGCCGAGCTTATCGCTTGACTTCTACTCATACGGTGTGATGCTCCGCAAGCGCGAAGGTGACATGCTCACGGAATACGCCGTCGATCCGGCGCAGGTGGCAGTTGCTTTGGCAGCCAAAGTGACATTCGATACAGGGCTGCTGTCCGGTGATACCTTGCTAATTCGCACGGAAGGTGTCAAGAAAACTGTCGTTGAATACCGTAAAGGGCAGAAAACGGGAATCTATCTGGAAGGTTCGGAGACTGCATTACGCATTCCGCTACCACCACTTTTGATGATTCGCACGACGAGTGAAGACCGCAACCCGAATTACGCCGTCTACGCTGTGAAGCGCAAACCCAAATCACTGGATGTTGCGCTCTTTCAAGCACCCTTACCCAATGTGTTCAACTCTGGCTCGATTTGCTGGGGAACGGTACAGCGTGTGTCGGACACTGCCCTATCTGGTGCATCGCTGGCGGAAGATTGGGCGATGTTATTAGGTTCTCCCTTTGGCGACCACGCAGTTTCAGGAAAATCTGCCAGTTTTCCGCAGGATATTCGCAAGAAGTTGATTGAACTCGAACAAAAGGATTCCCGTCGCTATCCGACAACTGACCTGATTCCCGCGAGGAAAACATTAGCACAGGTGTTAGGAGACAAATCATGAGTGGTGTATTTGATCCCAATTTATACATCAAGTCGATCACGATTGTCGGGATTGGTGGCACTGGCGCACAGGTCGCCCGAATTGTCGGACGGATTGTGTATGACATGCAGCGTTCGCGTAAACACACGCCACAAATCGTCCTGATCGATCCCGATACGGTTGAAGATAAGAATGTTGGACGGCAACTTTTCTCACCCTCAATGCTCGGCAAAAACAAAGCAGAATCTGTTGGCAAAATGCTCAATCTTGCATTGGGTTTGGAGGTGCGCTGGATTCCTGATTTTGTTGATCCTGTACACCACTTTGAACGCTACGGTTCTAATCTGGTGGTCAGTTGTGTCGATAACCACGAAGCACGCAAAGCCATCCACCAGGTTAATGGTGTCATTCTGGGGGCAGGTAATCATGAAAATTCCGGACAATTATGTATCGGAAACTGCGACGACCCTGAGCAAATGCGCCACTATCTGGATGGACGTGATGGAAAGTATCCCTATCTGCCGAAAGAAGGCTTGCTCTTCCCCCAATTGCTCGAACCCGAACCTACAAGCAAATGTTACGTCTCAAAGTAATTGCTCCAAAACCCCGTACAAATGGACACTATTCTCAAAGTTACTGCACCGCCGTCTCAAAGTTGTTGCTCTAACCCGACATCAATCTCAAAGTAAATGCCCCAAACTGACAGGAAGAACATATGGACACATACACCTTTGACCCGCGCCAGATGGTACGGCAGATTGTTGTCGTCGGATTGGGCGGCACCGGATCGCACGTTGCCCGCAATTTGGCGCGACTGCTGTACCACCGCCAGCAAAATCGACAATTCATCCCGGAGCTGATGTTCGTTGACCCGGACATCATTGAACATAGCAACATCGGACGCCAGTTATTTGCGCCTGCTGAGCTAAACCAACCCAAAGCACAGGTGTTGGCGCGACGCTACAATTTGGCCTTTGGTCTGAGCATCAGCGCAGTTTGCGAGCCTTTGGACGCTCAGAAACATATTCCACATGGTGCCATCGTCTGCGGCTGTGTGGACAACCATCATGCTCGCCGGGAGATTGCCAAAGCATCGCGCTGTACCTGGATAGATGCCGGAAATGAATTCGACTTCGGTCAGGTCATCATTGGCAACACGGGTGACTGGCAGACGGTTTTCGCAGGGCTGGATCGTGCCTGCGATGGAAAAAGTACGGTTCTTCCCCATGCGGGACTGCTGTTCCCATCGCTGCTGGAACCCGAACCTGAGCCGTCGCAGCCTGAACCCAACCTGTCTTGTGCAGAGCGAGTGGCTCAAGGTGACCAGCACATCTACATCAATGACTTCATGGGTAACCTGGTCACCCAGTATGTGTACAAGCTGCTCAACCGCGACCCCATTACTACCTTCGCCAGTTTCGTGACGCTAGATCCCTTCGTTTCCGTTCGCAGTGTGCCCCTAACACGCGAGAATCTGGAGGCATACCGGTAAACCAACATCTTTTTCACCGCATCGGGGTTTTTTCGTCATCGCAAATTGTTTAGAAAAGGCCAACCCTATGTCCGGAAAACCCGGTGGTGCTATTCAGGGGACGTTTCCGAGCCTCAAGCTCCAGCGTCCTGTCCGCTACACCTCGACCCTTGAGCGTGATCTGCTCTTTGTGCTGGAGTACGACGCAAAGGTGCAATGTTACCACGAACAACCCTTTCAGGTTCAGGCGGTGCTGGATGACAGCATGTCGCATACCTACACGCCAGACTACGCGATCTGGACCTCAGAGGAACGGCTACTGGTCGAGTGTAAACCTGCTTCACAGATGACCGACATCCACACGCTTCAGCAAATCCAGATCGGAACCCAATGGTCGCGCCTTCATGACTGGTCATTTACGGTCGTAACGGATGTTGAGCTGCGTCAGGGTGCACGACTGGCAAACCTCAAACTCCTGTGGCGTTACAGTCGCCTGAACATTTCCGAGACATCCCGCCATGACTTCCAGCGGTGGTGTTGTTCTGGAACCACGCTGTCTGCTCTCACCGAAACACCGGACAGGCTGCCAACCGTTCTGTCATTGCTATTCCACCACCATCTGCAAGCGGATCTGGACCAGCCATTGACCGCGCAGAGTCAGGTGTGGTGTTAGATGGGACGCGTTCATGTGGTTGTTGGACGACGTTTGCTACTGGATGACCAGCTTCACATCGTGCGTGACATCCATGCTGACGGTACGGCACACCTGGAAAATCTGAGCTTTGGTGGCAGTCGGTTGCTCAACTCAGATGACATTGCTTCCTGTTGGGCTGAGGGACGACTGCGATTTGAGGTCGGTGGTCCGGGGACACGCCTGGACACCAACTCAGGTTTGGCAACGGCTTACACACGGGCTGACTTCGACGCGCTACCATCTGGACAGCGTGAGCAGGCCTGGGAACGGTATCGTCTGCTGGACACCCTGTTTCATTGGTGCCAGCAACCGCGCTGGACACTACTCACGCGCTCAGTTATCCAGACGTTTCTGGATACGCAAGACACCACGACTGTGAGCGCCAACACGGTCGAACGCTGGTTAAAAGCGTTCCTTGAGAGCGGTGGCGACCTGCGTGCTCTGGTACCGCTGACCAACCAGCGTGGCGGAAAAGGACAGTCGCGCCTGCACCCCGACGTCGAACATGTCGTGCAAACCGTGCTGGCAAGTTGCCAGCAACAACCGACTCACCGTACATCCGACCAGATCTATGCGCTCATGCTATACCACATCGCTGACGCCAACAGCTACCGCCAACCGGATAACCAGCTAACACCACCCTCTCGAGCCACGCTTTACCGCCGTCTGGAACAAGCGGGCCAGACAAACATTCTACGACGGCGGGCAGGACGGGCGCAGCAGCACCGTGAAAGCAATGTTGCCAGTGGGCCACGTCCTACGCGGCTGCTGGAACGGGTTGAGATTGACCATACACCGCTGCATCTGTTTGTGGTCGACATGGACGACCGTCTCCCCATTGGACGACCCACCCTGACGCTGGCAACGGACACCTACAGCAAAATGCCGTTCGGCTTTGACATTAGCTTCCAGCCCGGAAGCTATCTAACGGTCATGCGCTGTCTGCGGCATGGCATTCTACCCAAACCGGATTGCCAGACGCTGTATGGAACAACCCATGCCTTTCCTGTATACGGGCTACCAGAGACGGTAGTTGTTGACAGGGGTAAGGAGTTTGTCGGCAACAGTCTGGTCAATGCCCTGGGCATGTTAGGTGTCATTCACGAGGTCATGCCCGGACGAACACCCTGGTACAAAGGCAGTATTGAACGCTTCTTCCGCACCCAGAACCAGGGACTGTTGGAGGGACTGCCTGGTTACACCTTTGGCGACATCTTTTCCCGTGCGGATTACGACCCGGTACAGGATGCCTGCATCTCGCTGGAGGCTTTTCACAATCTACTACACATCTTCCTGCTGGACATCTACGCGCAGCGTTGGCATGAGGGCATCCAGGACATCCCTGCTCGCCGTTGGCAGCAGAGCATACAGAGTGGACTGGTGCCTACGCTTTACCACGATGCTGAAGAACTGCGCATCTTGCTGTGTGCCAGTGAAACCCGGACGCTAACCCGTCGGGGGATTGCCTGGGAAACGTTGCAGTACAACAGCTCAGAACTGGCTTACTTACGACAGCGCACAAGAGGCGATGTGGTGCGTTTTCGCTATGACCCGGACAACCTGGGCGAAATCTATGTCTTTGACCCCGAAATTGGCTGGCTGACCGTTCCTGCCCTTCATCCTGACTACGCTCAAGGACTGTCGCTCTACAAGCATCGCGTCATTCGGCAAATGCTTCTGGCTGACAAACACGACAGCGTCGATATCTACGCGCTGGCGGAAGCCCGCTTACGGTTGCAAGACCTCGTTGCACAGGAATTTGCACAAACCCGCCGTCAGCGTGGACGTAAGCAGCAGGCACGTCTGTTGAAGGAGGACAGTACAGTGGCTCAACTCGGGCTGTCCTCGCCCAATATGTCTTTGTTGCCACCCGACCTGCCCTTGCCAGACCGTACCGGGGATGACGGCTGGCGTGGCGACTACAACTTACCGCAATCTACTCAGGAGCCGACTTAATATGACCACACATTCATCTACCCTACACCTGCTTTCTGCCCGCGAACGTCAGATTTATGTCGAACATATCCGCATCTGGTACCCGCGTGTGCAGTCCATCTACGACGCTGTCGCCCACATCCATGACTTCAATTCAGTGAGCGCCGAACCTCAGTGCCTCATGGTCGTTGGTCCAACCGGTGTTGGCAAGTCAACCCTGCTGCGTTCCTACACCGCCACCTATCCACGCGAGCCACGCCCGGAGGTTGACCGTCTGCCCATCCTTGAAGTCACCGTCCCTGCACGAGCGACGATCCGGAATTTCGTCACCCGTTTACTGCTGGCTGTCGGTGATCCGCTGGCGGATAAGGGCACGGTCGGTGCGATGGAGAATCGTTTGCTGTACTTCATGCGTCAATGCCAGGTTGAGATGCTGGTTGTGGATGACTTGCAGCATTTCGTTGACCGCGACAGCGACCGGGTGCTACATGACATTAGCAACTGGTTGAAGAACCTTGTCAAGGAAACGCACACGGCTTGTGTCATTGCTGGGTTACCCGAAGCCGAAAAAGTCCTGCGTGCAAATCCACAATTGGGGCGGCTCTTTGGTGATCCGCACCAACTTCATCCCTTTACCTGGAACAGCGAACAACCGGATACCATTGTCGAGTTTCGGCGCTTTCTGCAAACCCTCGAAGAGCTACTGCCCCTTGCTGAGACGCTACCCCTCACCTCAGTCGATGTCGCATGGCGTTGTTACGTGGCCTCGGATGGGTGCATGGCCTATCTCATGAATCTGGTGCGGCGGGCGGCTCAACGTGCTATTGTGCTAGACCGCCCTGCGCTGGATATGGATTTGCTGGCAGAAGCCTTTGACTACCGTCTGGCGGGTCAGCGACGCGGACTTGCCAATCCCTTTATTGGCGATCTTCCTGAGACGAAAGGGACATTGAGACATGGTTGAACACACCACCACACTGGTCTGTCGTCCGCGACCCTATCCGGATGAATCCCTGCTGTCCTATCTGCTACGGGTTCAGTTCGCCAACCACTATGACGGTCTTATCTGGTTAACCTGGTGGTTACGCGGTTTACGTCACACCCCCGGAAGTCGCTCACAATTTCGTCCCACGGCTACACATGAGACCTGCTTTCTGGAAAATCTGGCAACCGTAACCGGGGTGCCCGTATTTGACCTCTACCAGATGACTCTGAATCGCTACGCTGCCATCTTTACTTTTCCTGGACGACCTACACATTACCAGATGCTACATTCTGGTGAACAAGTCGCCTTCTGCCAGCAAAGTCATTCACTAAAAAGCTGGTCGCGTACCGAAGCGCGGTCAGCCTTTTGCCCACTGTGCTTGCGTGAAGCTGCTTACCACCGCTTACCCTGGCTTCTCCATGCGATTTTTGCCTGTCCAAAGCATGACTGTTGGCTGTTGGATACATGCTCAAGCTGTGGTGCATCTGTCTCTGTCGAGACGATTGTCCGATCTCAATGTACCAGGTGTTCCGCATCGCTGGCGGATATGCCCGTCATTCCGCTTGATGCCATGGTCGCAGATGCACAGCAGCATCTCATGTTTTGTCTGGAAACCGGAAACCTGCCCACAGAGACCCTGCCCCTGCTGTCGGTTCAAGCTCTTTTTCGTTTAGTAGAGGGTTTATGTGCAGCGACGCGCCAACTGGGATGGGAAGGGGAAGGGTGCTACCAGCCTGAGGGTGTTACTCGACATCCTTTTCCCTCGCATCCCCAACAGAGTGCAAGCCCCATCCAGTATGGCAGCTTATATACCACTGCATGGCGCGTCGTGAATGACTGGCCACAGGGATTCTATACCTTTCTTGACGGCTATCTTCGCCGCCCTGGTGGAGGTAATGGGACGATGAAACGCAGTCTGGGATCTTTCTATGATATCTGGCTGGAACGGGAGTGGTGTCATTCTGATCTTGAGCCTGTGCAAACTACTTTCAATGATTACTTTGTCACACATTTTCCGCCCTCGCACCAGATTCTGAGTCTCGCCCGTGTTAAACGATATCCTGAACTGCGCGAACGAATGAAATGGATTGACGTTCGTAATGCGGGGCGTTTATTAGGTGTTTCCGCAACTATGATTAGTCGTATGGTGCGTGACGGTTATGTGCGGGCTTACTATGTTAACGAAGCATCCCATGATGGGAGATACTTCGTCTACCGCGAGGATCTGGAAAGTGGCTTGCAACAACGTACTTCACCGTTGACCTTGAATCAGGTTGCCACTGAATTTCTCACAACTGGCAAAGTCGTTCAGGAATGGATGGACACCGGTCTGATGTCGCCAACTGGCTCACGCCTCATGCGGGGTGAAGCTCATCCCAGTTTAACCCGTCATGATGTAGACCGTTTTCTCGAACAGTTAGCAGACCGCGCCTGTCTGCAAGAACAACGACCGAGTCACACAATGACGCTGAAAATGGTCTGCATGCGCAACAACAAGATTGGCATGACTTCTGCTCGCGTGTTGCAATGTGTTATGGAGGGTAAACTCCAGGCTTTCCACACCGACCCCGACTTACGTCCCTTTAGCGATCTCTGGTTTGATCTCGAGGAAGTAGCCACGCTCACCGAACGCATTAAGGCTGAAAATAACTGGTTGGCACTCAGGGAAATTCCACTTTTCCTCCATGTGGATCTGAAGACCGTTCATCTCTGGATACAAAATGGTCTGCTCATCCCAGTTGCTCATTCCTCTCGATCTATCTACTTCGACCGCACGGCTGTTGCCACCCTCCAAAAACGGTTCATGCGATCTGCTGAGGTAGCTACTTTATTGGAAACAAGTGACGCGGCATTAAGCAGTTGGGTATGTGCTGGCTACCTGCCTGTGCTTCGTGGATTGGATGCAGGCAGGGGGAAAGCGTATCTCTTTGACCGTGATGTGGTTGAACAGTGGCGTGCTCAGTACATCACCGCAGGTGAGGCAGAACGGTTACTTGGCAGGACCAGCTACGGTGTCTTTCGGCAACGCGTTCGGCGTGGTGAATATCCTTTGGCCCACCTTGAGGACATGCACACACGATTCTACCACCGGGCTGATCTGAAACACTTTCAATCCAATTTGGAGCAACAACTTTGAGACAAGGAGCAACAACTATGGCGTTATGTGCAACAACTTTGAGACGTAACACTGAACGTCCGACAGTGATAACAAATGCTTCTTGTGCTGAAATGATCATAGAAGGTAGCCAGCACTTGCTGGTCAATGATTGGATGGCAAGCGTTATGGGTAGCTATATTTACAAGCTTTTGCATAGGCAACCCATTACAAGTTTCCTGACTTTTCTTAATGCCGATGATTTTGTGGTTCAGAGCAAAATCATTAATCGTCAGGAACTGGAAGTATATCTGGGAGCAAGCTGATGGCACGTCATTTGCAGATCCCACAGACAATCCGTGACTTGCTGGAACGGGGTGCTCATGCGCTGGTCAATGTTAGTGGCGGCAAAGATTCTGATTCTATGCTGAAATTGCTCTGGGATGCCTACACACAGCACGACTGGCGTGGCGATTTTCGGGTCTTGACCTGTGACCTACAGCGTAATGAATGGGATTTCTCTTTGCCGCATATCCAGAAATTTGTGTCTGAAACCACTGGCAAACAGGTCGAAGTTATCCATCGTGAGCAAGGTGATTTAGTCGATCAATGGTGGACACGTTATCATACTTTACAACAGGAAGGTCGTGCGGATCGTGTACCGCCCTGGTCATCAGCATCAGCCCGATTTTGTACAAAGGCGCAGAAGGAAGCACAGGTCAACAAATTTATCGTCAAACACTACCCGCAAGATGCTTTAATCCTGTCCTGCATCGGGATCAGAGCCGATGAATCCCCTGCCAGAAAGCATAAGCAGGTGGTTCAATCCTACACCCAATCCCCAACTGCGCCGACGAAGAATCGGCATGTTTATCGCTGGTTGCCCATTCATGAATTCAGTTTATCCGATGTGTGGACTACTCTGGGCTGGACACTGGAACAATTGGAAGCCCTACGATCTGAGGTTAAAGTAAACATTCAACCCGGTGATCGTGAAGGCTTATACGCACTTCTCAAAAGTTGGAACTACCATGCCAATCCAGTCTATGCACTCGGCAATGATCGCTGTTCCTGTCGGCTGTGCGTCCTTGCCAATAAGAACGATTTGCTCAATGGCATTCTCTGGAATCCTGACCACTATCGTGATCTGGTTGAGCTGGAATTGACCAGTGGCTTCAGCTTCCAGCAGGGACGCTGGTTGGCTGAGATGCAACCGGAATTGTTGTCAGACGAACAACGCCAGCGATTGGCACAACTCCGTCAGACAGCCCCACAAGCTTCGGTCAAAATAGCTACAAAGCCTATATCACCGGTACAACTCACCTTACCCTGGTAGCCGTAAAACCGCGTTTAACCGCTATGTTTTACCTGTAAAACCACTTTCCTCTGTCCGACACAATTGAAAGCCATATCTTATGCCCAATCCATACACCAATTTGGACTGGCAGTCTGCCCTGCTGGTCAAAGTCACCCGTGAACCTTTTACGGGCACACATTGTAGTTTGCATGTCAGTCGCGCTCATCTGGCACTGCACCCGGATGGTGTTGTCTTTTCTGCATGGGAGCTTCCCTTAGCAGAGCGTGTCTATCCACGTATTCGACTTGTCGGGTGGAAACCGATGCGTGATGTACCGTTTAAGTTACCTGTTCGTTTTCACCGTCAAGGTGATCCGCGAGTCTCTGCGATTATCCCCAACGGTACATGGGTGCTTCCTTATAACCATAATCGGTTTATGATCTTTCAGCAGGTTCAGATGGCACAACAACAGTTGTTGGAAACGCTGGATACAAATCCCGATGATCCACAATTGGAGTGGCGACTTCTGCACTGGATAACAACCCCGATTTATAAGAAGTAGCCCTAAATGCAATGTTTTCCCCAGTTTACCAACGGCGTATTTCAGCGTGAATGCGCCGTTTTTTGATTTATATAAGCCCAATGAGGAGAAATCTTATGATTCACGACAACACACAAGCTCTCGCTCGTTACAACAGCCTCTTCAATAATCAGCAATATCAGGCAATCGCGGCTCAACTGGCGATTGATTTACACTCAGAACGCGATTCGATGCGCGTTTCTGATATGATGAACGAGGTCACGAATGTTGCCCTAAATTTGGTTGGACATAGCCATTACGACGATGCCTGGATCAAATTGGCGACAATTTGTGGTCAAAATGGCATCAGTATTGTTGCTATCGACATGATCTACAATTACTTGCTGATTTACCAGAAACCATCTGATACACGAGCTGACGACTTTCAGATGACTGCCAAATGTCTGTTGAAGGCATACGAAGCTACCGATACTTTACGTGCGGCTGTTTCTTGTGCGAATGGTGTACATGGCTGGCGTGGACGGATGGCGTATGACTTACTAGCGGCATCTGACTATCTGGTACAAGCGGCGATTCAACTACTCAGTGACGGTAATCTGTCTTACATCCGCGAGAAGTTACAGCATGGTATACGGCGGATCACCGGTGCTTTACATGAAGGCTTGCGTTACAGCAAGCGCCCGAACCTGTTTGATTTTAGCAATACCCACTTCCCTACTGAGCAAGATCGTGTGTGAGATTGCCTGTTGGCAAGAACACTCACCACCACAGGCTGTTATTGCAGTCCATAGAGTGACTTTCAGGGCATATCGTTTCATCATCGTCGTTCCGTATGGCGATACACCAATGCCAATCTACTTGAGAATATGTTCAACCTGATGCACAGGCAACCTTTGTATCTCTGACTACCCTATCCGTATTCCTGCTCATCCCTGATGTGTTTTGCCAGCATCTATTTGTATCCTGAGTTGTTAGTTTTGCCCCTCATCTGGTATAGCCACTACGGTTGATATCACCCTGTTTTTCGTCTGTCTGACGGTGGCTGTACAACGTGCTTCCCCATCCGGCTTATGGATGATAACAATTCTCACCTTTCCCTCTCTGGCGTGGCGCTCATCTCCTGTGTTATTCAGCGCCATGAATAGCTGATTTACATTTGACCATGCTAGCAGGCGCGTCATCTTTCAAAATTCTGGGCGAATTTCGCCTTACCCGTTTTTGTCTGGCTTGTGCCGTTTCTCTCAACAAAACGGGTAGCGTCCTACGGATGAAATCTGACTGATTCGCCCGCTTTCGGCAGGTCAAGAAATCAGCATAGGGCTGATTAAACAGATAAGCGCAAAACGCGCAGGAGGTTTCAAATGGGAACGCATATTGGTATCACACTGACCGGACACGTGGGAAGCGAACCACAGGTACGCACCGTACAAACCAGCACTGGTGAAAAACAAGTCGCATCCTTCTCCATCGCAGTCAATCGCACCAATGGTGGTGGACAGCAACAAACCCTCTGGGTACGTGTGAATTGCTGGGATAAGCTCGCATCAGTGGCGAGTAGCTACCTGAAACGTGGAAGTCTCGCTCAATTTACGGGTTCGTGGTTGCGCCCGAGTGCATGGGTTGACCAGAACGGTAATCCTCAAGCCAGTCTGGACATGGATGTTGATCGTTTGATCCTCTTGGAACGTGTCGAAAATGGCGAAACCGAAGCTAACCCCGAAGAACAGATTCCCTTCTGATTTGACCCCGCATAACGCCCCTGTTGAGGTGGTACTCATGAGAGTGCTGCCTCTTTTTTTGTTTGGCAACTCCCCCACTCTCTTCCATTTCCCAACAATATATCTTGTCTGTAAGTCCGTGCGCTTTTGCGGCGATACGTACATCATGGATGTGGTATCGCCGTTGGCACTGCCTCGCAGCAGTGCCGCGTCCTACGGACTGAGATGCGTTGACATTTTTAGACTGCATAGCCCCAATATGAGCAAATTTGGAATTTCACCTGTTGGATTGTTGCTCATCATGATCTTCTGTGCATGCAGTCATCGGGTTGCGCTCAGCAACTCCTAGCATCGTCTGGCAACGATGCTGGCTGTCCATCGGACAGCTCGACCCCCTACAGCCTCCATTAAACACATGCGTCAGACAGGTACTGTCAGACAAGCATGTGCGTCGTTGTCACGACGTTTGGAGGTAGGCTGAGGGGTTGACATTTTTAAACTGTCAAGCATTTTAAGACGAATTCTTCCAACATTATCGTACCTTCAATCTTACTATAATTACCATCGATCTACCGTCGCCTTACAATCGACCTACCAGAATATCGTGCGTTGTTCTAGCACCGCCTCGCAGCGGTGCTGTCGTCCCTATTGGACGACCGAACGCATCTCAGCTTAAACTTTGTCCGCAGGACAGGTTTATAGCTGTCTCAGGTCATACCATCGCGTGAGCGTGTATGACAGGCTGAGATGCGTCGCCAGCTAAAACAAGCTGGCTCCTCAAGCCGGAGGGGCTGGTACGCCACGCTCACGTGACGCACCACTGACCATGCACCTGCGTGCTGGTCAGCATGTCGGCGTGGTTCACCACACCGACCAAACACACCTCGCAACATTTTGACCTGTTTTGTCAGACACGAAGATACTCATCGTGCTGTCCAACGCGTTCAGCCTTAATCTGTTGCTTATGCGTTTGTAAAAGCGTCCTTCATGCCTTGTCGGACGCGCAACGCCCTTATCCTGCGCGTTGCATTTCAGCCTGTGGCTGGCTTTTCAATCGATTTGCCATATGGATATCTTCGTCATACGACGCTCCACGTTGCCACAAGGTCCAGATAATCTTCAGCCATTTGTTGCCCAAAGCACGGTAAGCACGGGTTGCGGTGTGACCGCGATTTCGCTGGGAATCATAGTATTCCTGTGCCCACCGACATGATTTGACACTTTGACGGGCGAGATCGTCAGCAGCCTTTCGGAGTTTATGCGAACAAGCTGTTCGAAATTCGACCATATGACTCTTGCCGCTCCGCCGTGTCACGGGCACTGTGCCTGCTGTCGCTTGCAGACTGTTCGCTGTGGGGAACCGGTTCCGGTCATCACCGATCCATGCCAATAAGCGGGCGGCTGTCAGCCGTTTTGCACCCGGAAACTGTTGCCACCAAATGGCATCGGGATGCCCCTGAAATTCGTGGATGATCTGCTTTTCCAGTTCAACACGGTTGCGATAAATCTGCTTCAGGATAGGCAGTAGCATTTGAACATACATAACCAAACCATCCTGAACACAAGCAACCAGTTCAGGTGCCTGCAACACCTGGTAAAGTTCGTAGACTTTAATCTCCAATTTCTTGCCACGATACTTTTCCTCACACAGAAACTGCCGTAGGTCGTCTATGGTCGCCTCGCGAGCAGATTCTGGTGTTGGATAACGCTCCAGAAACGCCAGAGCAATTAGGCGATGAGGCTGGCAGAACGCTTTGAGTGCGGCAGGGTAATATTGTTTCAGCAAATAAGTCAGGCGATTCCCAAACCGTCGTTGCTCGCGCACCATAGCATCATACGCACGAAGCATCTGCCGCAACTTCTCAACCAGATCACTCCTTTGTGCCAAAGGACGTGTTTCAGGGTCTTTTACATGCAGTAAATAGGCTAACAAATGGGCATCGCTCCGGTCATCTTTGCTCCGTCGCGGACGGCGGTGATGCACCGTGAGTGGCGGTGTGATGTAAACCTCAAATTGATTACGCACAAGCCAATTTACTAACAACCCATCTGAGCGTTCGATGTTGAACCGCACCGATCCATTCAGTCGCTTGATCCGTTTCCGAAACTTCTCAAACCCATCCACTGTGTTGTCGAACACGAACTCACTGTAAATGTTGCCGCTGTCATCGAGCACACAGGCATCGTGTTTCTCGTCCGACCAGTCAATTCCGATTACATACATGGCTCATCTCTCCATTCCAACGATACACATGCAGATGAGCATAAACCTGTGTCTTGCGATACGCATGGTAAGGCGCTCATGGCGCAACATTTTTATGACCGCACACAGGGCGCAACACCGGGGATACAGTCAACACAAGGTCCTCGTAGGACGGCAAGCTAATGGTTCTCTCCGATGCTGGCTGCTCGTCTGTAACCTTAATGGTGCCATAACAAGTAGCCATTCGCGCACTGTCCTTCCAGCGTTCATCTGCCACCGTTGGAAGGTGCACCTATCTGGTACCTTGTGCTGGTAAACCAGGCTTAGGTGTAACATCACCTTACCACGCCAGCTAAAACGCTGGCTCCTCATGTGCCGGAGGGGCTGGTACGCCACGCTCACGTGACGCACCGCTGACCATGCTACTGCGTGCTGGTCAGCATGTGGGCGTGGTAAACCACACCCACCGAACACACCTGCTGTGTGTTCGACGGTATCGCCTACTATAGCGATACCTTAAGCAATCATCATTGGTATTCTGTTGGTTCAATAGCGGGTGGCAATTCACCAATGATGACTGCATGATGGCGGGCACGGGATAGCCCCACGTAAAGCAGTTGGTTGGCTATCTCTGGACGCAGGGCATGGAGTTCTGTCAGAATGACAACGGGACTCTCCAGCCCTTTGTAGCTGTAAATTGTACAGACCCGTGCTGCCATTGGCATCTCCGTATCGAGCTGCCAGGTGAGGACAAAATTGCCGAGCTGGTCATCTGATTGCCATTGGCTACGCTTTTCGCCAGCCGGTGTCAAAATAATGATGTCTTCAGAACGTATGCCTTCTTCGTTGACAAGGCGATGGAGGACACGTTGAAGTTCACGGCGTTGTTCCTCTTTCTTCGAGACTGCAATGATCTCTACAGGGCGACCTTCCGGTCCAATACACTCAATTTCTGTATCGCGGGAGTAGGGTTTCAAGCGTTCGTGAATGTGCTGTGTATTACGCAGATTTTCATCAAGATACAGGGGATTGCCATCCAATGGTACCTGACTAATTTGAGTGAAGATGCGCTGGTTATCATCAAAGAAAACATAGAAAATACCTGCTTCAGGGTCTTTGAGGATGTCTAATAAACCAATCCACCACGTATCCTCAAAATCCTGTCCTTCATCAACAATAATCGCGTCATACAACAAATCAGGATTCGCGTCCGGAGCATGAAGCACATTTGCCGCATCAACTAGCACATCAGGGGCGATAGCATTGAAATCATCCCAATTTTTGGTGCGGGGCATCGGAATTCGCGCCCGTTGAACTATATGTCCGACAAGACTGTGGAAGGTCATTACATCCACTAAGTCGTGTTGAAGTTTGCTTTTAATCCATCCAGCGAGGTTATTGTTGTAACAGACAAACAGTGTCCGCAATCCACTCTCTGCAAGCTGACTCGCTTTTTCAATGGCAAGCAAAGTCTTACCAGTACCTGCCCCACCGATAATTGCGGCACGGCGCTGGTAACGCAGAATCTTGAGTATCTTGAATTGTTGTTGTGTCAGCTCTTCGATCTTGCGATTCTCTTTTTCAAAGAGTTCCGCAATGCGTGGTTGCAGACTGCGCGTTGGAACCAGTAAATCAACCAGTGCATCCACTGCCCGTTTACCGCCCATATTGACATTACGGGCATCCGCATGAGATTGCCAATAGCGGAAGATGGACAGCAGACGATCTTCCAGCAGGTGCAAGTGGTTCATATCCACAAAAATATCCTGCGGGCAATCGGGTCGGATATGCCCTGATACACTGGCATCGGGCAAAGCTACTGTCGGGAATAAAGCAAAGGGAATGCCTTTTGTGCGGGGATCGCTGTCTAGCCAATCACCCAGTGCCCGGCGATTGCGCTCGGCTTGTTCGCAGGGGTCTTTGATTTCATTGGTACGCCCAGTCTGGCTGGTGCTGTACCAGCGACCATTGGCGATATTGATGTCCCCGCCTTTGACTTCCATAATCAGCACACCATAATCAGGATGCGCGATGAGGAAGTCGATTTCGCCCACTGTGCCAAGTGTACGAGCGAACCATTTGACCGCATGTAGGACTGTAAATTTTTTTGGTAATTTTTCAAAAGCATCATAGAGTTGAAGCTCGGCATCGCTGGTGGTGTCATCACTGCCTGCACCACGATGCACATTACCCATGTAGAATCCGCGTAAATAGCCAACAGTGAGCTTATTTGCGCGACGATTCAATTCACGGATGCCCAGCGTTGTGATGCGAAACTCATCCTGCAAGCTCTCACTGTGATGCTGGCGTTTTTCGACGAAGTTGGCTTTGACAAAGTGGACATCACACCACGCGATACGGCTAACCAGTGTCAACTGATTGCCGCTCATCGCCTGCGCTTCATCTTCGCTAATGTCGAAATGCTTGGCTAATTTGAATAAGAGTTGTGAGCGTGTATAGCTCTGACCATCGCTGAGAATCGTGAGGAATGGCAATAAAAATTCATTTTGTGAGGGTATGGGCATAAGCTAATCTTTCTTACAAGGATAATCACCGACAGCCATCTCACCAAAACGCTGATTCACCCGTTCTATATCATTGATACGCAAAACGCGAACTGTTGTACGCCCTTCGGGTGTTAGTCCACTAATTGTTGCATCAGGGTTAAGCCTGAAATGCTCATCCCATACCTGTTGACGTGGGTCATAGAGTCTGGTCGCGGCGCGGGTTAATGGATCGAGAGCGGCGACATCACTCCCTTTGTATATGTTGCAGTCATAACATGCCAGACATAGATTATCATCCTCATCTGTGCCATCATGTTTGACTGCGATAATGTGATCTATCTGGAAGCTTACCAATTGCCCGCTTTGAGACAAGCGACAATATTCACAACAATTTCCGGCGCGCTGGCGAACAAGGCGCTTCTGTTCGTTGCTGACGCTCATTCAGACTGTTTCTTCAGTTTGAGTTTCATTTTGGTCTTGAGCAAGGAAAACATACGATTCACTTTAAGGTACTCATCAAGTTCTTCGCGTTCTGCATAGGTGAGCGCGTCTTCACCGTTTTGTTCAGCAAGATAATCGGCGCGTTGTTGCAGATCGTCTGGCAGATGATAGGCGATAATCTCCTGTGGGGAGGGTTCGGTTGCCAGAAAATCGGTAACCTCATCAAAGACGGTACGGGTTTTTGGATTCAACATGTTTTTTTACTTTCTACACTTTACCCTTATTCTACCATCATTCACCTTTATCAAGATGTCCTACGACACGGATCAATGAGCTACCCCACTATCGTGTTATACAGCCACCTCTTCCACTACTGTAATAAGACGATCTGTCTCTGTCCTACCAAGCAGATGATCCAATATTCGCTGTTTTAACGTCCCATATGAGGCTGATCTTGAGCCTAACTGTGCTCTACGGAAAAGCTCGCTGAAAGAGTCAAGATATATGCCGTTATTACGAGCAGTCTCGCGAGAAATGGGTCCGCGATGTTCCTCCATCAACTGCCTAGCACGACATGCCTGTACATAAATTCCAGATGAAGAACGTGTTCCAGCCTTAATCTGAGCATCATGTCTTAGCAATTTGTAGAATACAGGGCAGTCATACAAACGCATCTGACTGCTTGGCATGTAACATTCATCATCTACGTTGTAGTTATGGCACATACCTTGCGCCACACAAGTTCCAAGCATTAGTTGAAGCTGGGTATCATCTATGCTTAGTTTCCATGTCTTATTTTCTTTGAAACGCTTATGCTGAATGAAAACAATAGATTGATTCGTCTCGTGTTGATATATCAAGTCAGAACCAAGAAGATCAGTACGGCGATGTCCTTTTTGATGCGCCATCCAGATTATTAACTGTCTTCCCTGTGCTTCAACATCTGAAAAACGAAACTTGAAAGCTGTTTCATCTATAGGCTGGGTTGGATCAGGAATAGTTCCAGGTAAACCTGTCCTAGCGTCAAAAGATATATTGTCTATCTCATCTAATCTTTGTTGAAAAGCAGCTTCAATCTGCTGATCTAACGTTTCAAAAGAATCAACCACATCGTGTCCTCTAATCGCATTCCCCAAAGATACGATTAAATCTGAGGGTGAAACTGAGGACTTTTGATCGAACTGCCCTGTAATTCCCTCGCGCCACCGATCCATTGTTTCATTGAGCGACTTAATACCTTTTGGATTGAATATCTCTACAATTGAGTGAAATGTGTCATAAATTACCGCGACATTCGCACTTATGACTGGTTGTCGAAGTTGAATATCCTCAAGAGTTTCGATGGTACTTTCCAGAGTGGGTATAGCCCGAATGATTGCCGCACGTAAACGTGACCATTCCCCTGATTGTAGTTTGCGATGATCACCATTTCTGACTGATGCCATTGATAAGACATCAACATATTGAGTGAGTTCTTGGAAGCCTATTGCCATTATCTCATTTGGTAAATTTGCGGTACTACCACGTTTGCCAGCAATCTTTGTCAAAACACCTTTTTCAGGATTGTAATGAATAATAATCGCGTTATCGCGTGCAGCACTTACCGAAGAAACAAAATTATCAGATTTTGTTCCTGTTAGATAAACTATAATTTCGTTACGTTCAATTGGCATCATTACATCCCTTATGCGCTCCAATCACATCAGCCGACAGAGGATTACAGTCTGTCGAATAAAGTCAGGAACCTATGTGCTACGAATTGCTTTGCCAAGTTTCGTTTAACAACTGTTCATCAAAGCTGGGTGAAACCGGAAGGATGGTTGCAAGATTATCTTCGACATCAACTTTGTACAAAATAGCAAGCTTCGCAAGTTCTTTTCCAAATCGTCTACGAAGACGCCCTAAGACCATTCGCATTAGACGATAATTTGTTTCCTTCCATTCAGGCATTCCACCTTCACGACGCTCTAGCTTTTCCGTCAGATCCAGAAATTCGACAGAGGCATCTCGAAGTTCTTTACATGATTCATAAAGAGGTGAATCCGAGTCCGTTTCCATTAGGATTTTCTCAACAATATATTGACGGATATTGGCAACAGATTCTATGACATGAGGCATAAACTCCCACTCTGGATCATAATAAAGGACTCTTTTGTCATCCAAATACACGAATAGTTTATTCGCTTTGGAGATGTCAAGTTCTTTCGGCTCCCATGATAAACCCGCCCCAATAATTGGGATTTGAAAACCTGTTATCTGATTTGCTTTTTCACGTAATTTTTTCCACTTTACTGTCATGATTCGAGTTGCCTTTCATTATAATGAGCGTAATTTATCACTTTTCTCATTCTCCCTAGAGGAACTGATTGGTAGTTGCCTCAATTATGATCACCATCCAGCAGATCAATCAGAGCAGAAAAAGCTTGATGTAAATATTCGCGCCTTCCCCTGTAGTTTTCGGATTCCGCTTGCATAGCATTTCGTACCGAAGATAAGCTCATATTTGTCTTTAAAATTCTGGGAATAGCGGATTGAACGTTCCCATCATTGATTGATAATAGGATTGCCTGATTCCTCAAGTAATTACGTTCTTGTTCACTTTTCCACGCATTTGATTCCGAATAACCTTTCTCAGTGGCAAAGTCGATCATCATATTGCGCGTCAACTCGACCATTACCAAGAGGTCTTCACGAGTAATCGTGTCCGTTGTTTCGTCTAATGAATATTCATACTCAAATTCCTGACCAAATACTGTGGGAACATCTGCAACAATTTCAGCCTCCTCAACTTGTGTCTCAGGAATATCTTGATCGTCAACTTCTCCGTTCTGGATTAAACGGATTACCGAATTGACATATTTGTGCATCCAGGTTCGATCATTCTGGAGATATTCTTCAAGCTCTTCTATTGGAGCTAACTCAATCAATATCTTTTGAGCCAGCTTACTTACTGATGTATATTCTTTGTCACGAGGCGTGACACTCTGATCATGTTTCTTTAATGCTTCGATCAGTTGTGGAACTGCTGTAAGTAATTGAGAGCGTGGCAATGTGTTATTGGTTGTGATAATCCAGATCGCCTCCAGCACGGCTATCTGCACACTTGAGAATTCGTGACTTATTGCCTCAATAAGATAAGGTAACGTTTTGTCGCATTGACTGATCAACACATGTTCAGCAGTCCACCGCGTATCAACATCCATATCACTTAGAACCTCAATTAACTTTTCAATCGGTCTCCGTGACACAGATAATGGAATCTCGAAGAATATCTGCCAAATAGACTTTAGAGCACGATCTTTCGTATCAATGTCTTCAACATCCAATGCCTCTAGCAAGCCAGACAATGCATGTTCATTCTTGCCCTCAGTTTTCTCAGCTAGAGCAATTGCAGAGTGGATTCTTACCTGTGGAATAGAATTGGACTGGGCGAGTTCAAGTGCGGTGATTGAATGGGGGTCTTCGGATTGATATAACGTTTCAACTGCACTCGTACGTTTGTTAGCTTCTTCGCTAAATAGAGCCGTATAAGCATTCTTGACAGTTTGACTTGCTGAGCTTAGAGATTCAAGTATTTGAGTTTGTTGGGTCTTGTCATGGTCTAGAGTTATACGGGGGTTTGTTTCAGTATTAAGTCTTGCTTTTATTTGTTCGGTTATCGATCGAATTTGAGCATATAATTCTTCATTCCGTTTATCATAAATGCGGTCAAACCACTGTTCTTTTGTTTTCTCAGGAGCAGGCACTTGCTTTTCGTGACGGTCAATGGCGATGACTAATTCTAGATAAGCCGACCAAATTTCGTAATTGATGTCTTGTAAATCGTCTTCAAGATATACTTCCGACTCTTGTGCTAGGTCGAGAATCCTCAAGCGTAATTCGTTAAGAGACTCAACGTGCCGCTTTTCTTTTGTAATTGCGAACTGATCGCGAAACCTGACAAACGTAAGTATGATTTCGCTACGCAAAGAGGACTTCTTCTCATCTAAACCTGAACGGTTTTGTTGATTTAAAAGCATATCCAGTTTTCGTGCGTATTCGTCGCGATCTTGCACATGTTTTTCCCGTTCGCTTTCAAGAACATTCTTGATGATGACTTCAATTCTTTCAGGTTGATCCTGCAATATAACGGCTAATTGACTTAGTGCTTCCTGATTACCATCTAATCCCTCTGATACCATGGTTTGAACAGCCACTATTCCAGTTTCGATATCACCAATGCTTTCCTGGATGCGTTCCTGCTTAGTTTGGCTATCTTGCTTAAGTTCTTCGGTTTGTCTTTGTGTAATTTCCTCGGTATTTTCACGATTTCGATCAATTACTCGCGAACCAGTTGCATGAGTGAATTCATTAATGCGTTGTATAGCTCGATCAAGATTCGATGTTATAAATTCACGAAATCCATCGCTGTATCGGTAGCCGCCAAATACTGATACAAGCCAGCTCATGAACACAACTATTTCACTGAATTGGGGTAACTGAATTTGAGGAAAAACAACCCGAATAGCAACGACTATAACCGCTAAGATCGAAGTTAACAGTATCAATGCATTGAACAACTTCTCTTTCCAAGTGATTTTTTTAACCATGTTATCTAACTACTCCACTCCCCGTGCGCCACTGACTCATCAGCAGGCGACGGACTCAACCATGTCTCCCATTGACTGACATCCGGCACATCATATGTACTATGCTCATCCTTCGGCGCGGGGACAGCCATCGTCGGCAACTGCCCCATCTGATCGTACATCTCAAGAATGATCTTTTTCGTGATGTACTCGCCGCCTTCGCCGTTTTCATCGGATGTGGCTTTGATGTCCTTGCGCTTGACGATGGGGAAGGTCTCCATGATGTAATCGACATCCTCACGCCCGATCTGGTACAGATGAAAGTAGAGCGCATCCAGCTCACAACGCATGAGGAAACGCCGTTCTTCATCCCATACAAAGGGCGCACCGTCATAGCCCACATCCTGCGCGAAGGGCTGCAAGTCCCATGCGGTGTAGGACAATTCCAGCACACGGGGGACGATGAAATCCAGCAGGGTTTGGGTGTAGGTGTGCGGTGGGATGACGGGGAGTTGTTGCAGTATGTACAGGTGTAAATTCGAGCCTCCCATTGCTTGACGACAGAAGAAATCTTCGATGAAAGAATTTAAATTTATAAGTAAGCAAACAGCCATCGAAGCTTCAATCTGATATATGTTGTTACCCGAATCAAGCAATCCACAATCGGGGATTATGCTGGATACTAAGGTTCTTTCGTTAGTAACATTCGAAATACGCCTGTATGCAAGATACCAAGGCTGTAACCGTGTAAGGAATTTTCTCGGTATTTCGTTTTCTCGAACTAAATAGCGTGTTCGGATAGTAAAGCTAGTATCTTGTTTTTGATCCAACGTTACATCAATGAAATCTTCTACTGCATAAGTAGCGTACCGATGATCAAAATGCCAGAAACATTTTGCCTCATAAAGTAATTTTGTTCTTGTATCAGATCCATGAGATGAGACAAATAGTTCTGAATCATCCGAAGTGTGAAACATTCGACCTATGTCTAATTGCCAATTGTTTGCATCGGGATTTGACTCGTTTACTAATACTGGAATTTTTCTATAGACCGATTTCGAAAGTTCTGCATCTCTAGCACTACGATATATCGGGCTAGTTCGGGTATTTGGATTTATCAAAACCAGGTCTACTGAACTCAATGTAAAGCATCGCCAGTCGTCATTTAAATCGGCGACATCGTGGGCGAAAAAGACAAATTCGGTTTCAGGGGCACGAGTTTCCGCACCTGTCATGGTCACTAGGGAGAATTTAAAGCTCCTATGCACCCCTGCAAAGATGCCGTCACGGTTTTCAAAGTCGTAAAGGCTGGCGAGTGAGTGCGTTTGCATCAAATCTTGAAAGAAGAATTTTGTCGTGTCGTCGGTGGCGATGCCCGACGGGACAATAATCCCGACGCGCCCGTAGCCATTGATGATGTGGCCCGAAGTCTCGGCAAAAATCGTGTAGGTGTTCACGTCGCCGCGCCCGCAGAGAGGGAAGCGTTCGCTACTGCGGACAAAGTGCGATTCCCCTTCCGCTTTACGCTTGTCATCGGCGAAGGCTTGCAGTAAATAGGGGTCATTTTCGGCAAGGTCAGCAATCATTTTGCGGCGTGCGGCGGCGTTGGGTGCGCTGGCAATTTCGGGCGCGCGTTCCGCGAACCATTCTTTTTCCTGTATTTTGATGCGTTCCCACGGGGGATTGCCAAGAACTACATCAAAGCCAGCATTCCAGCCGGTTTGTTCTTTTTCCGCTTGGGTCACATCATCTGGCACGCTGAATACATCGGGGAATGCCACATGCCAGTGAAAGAAACCATAGCGGTCTGTCAGTGCGACAACGGTTTCTCGGATGGTTTGCAGGTTTTCTGCTAGTGGATCAGCTTCCATGCGACGGTAGAGCAAGTCGGTCATGGGCAGTGGCAGATCATCACTCTGGCGTTTCTCCCAGACAAAGGCACTGCACCACGCATCCGCCAGCAGTCGCGCCTTGATGTATTCGGGATCATTGGCAAGTTGGGCGTATTGCGCTTCTTTGCGCCGCACGCCTTCCAATGTATCGTCGGGTGTGGCATCCAGTCGGTGCATGGCAGAAGTCAGATAGCCGTAGTTGGTGGCGGGTGTGCTGTCGAACAGCCCCAATTGGCGTATTTCGGCTTTGCGCTGCTTGCGTTCTTCTTTGTTGACGCGCTTCATGCTGGAAACGAAAGCTCTATCATCGCCTTCAATCGCTTTGAATGCGTCATCAGGAATGCCACCTGCCATCAGCTTAGGTGTCGTCCCCAGCAGACTGTTGCCGACCTGTATGCGATGGTCAAGGAAGTTGAGCGGTTTGCCCGGTTCGAGGGCTTCCATCCACAGGTTGACCTTGCATAATTCCACCGCCATCGGGTTGATGTCCACGCCGTAAATGCAGTGGCTAATCACAGCACGTTTTGCCTCTTGAATCGCGCTCGGTGTGGGTTCTTCTTCGCCAGTGCGGACAAATGCTAGCGCCTTCGCCATGCGGTTCGCCGCCGCAATCAGGAAGTGTCCACTTCCGCAAGCAGGGTCACAGATTTTCAGGTCGAGGATGGCCTCTTCACCCTTGCGCGTCGCCTCATCCAATACCGGATCAAGTGCCGAATCAAGTAAAGCGTTAATCAGGGATGTGGGCGTGTAGTAACTGCCAGTCGTCTTGCGCTCATTGCCACCAGCCGTCGCCAGTGCAAAGCGTCGCGCCTGTACGTTAATCTGCGGGTGCAGTTCCAGCAGGCTTTCGTAGACACTGCCCAGCTCTTCCGGTCCGAGGTTCTTGTAATCGACACTGCGATACACTTTGGCGTTATCGTCATAAGTCAGCGAGAGTGCCCGCACCGCGTTCAACAATTGCTGGTTGCTAATCTTGCAGGCGATGATGTCCGCTACGGCGGGATCACTGAACAGGAATGAGCCAAGGGGGACGAGTCCCAGCGCCTGCCCTGCCCCGTTGTTTTCACCTGAAAGTAAGTGCATCACCAGCCGCAAAGATTCAAACAGGTCAGGATGTCCTGTACCTTTGAAGCTCTCCGCCATCCGGCGTAGTCGTCCGGTTGAATAATAGTCGAGATAGGTTGCGCGAGTTGTATCGTCTGCATCGGGGTTCAGCAGTAAATCACGATCTTCTGCCACGAACAAAAATAGCAAACGGTAGACAATCCGCAACAATTGACGGTAGTAATCCTGCCCGTTGAGCCTGCCATCACTGAGTTTGTCACGCAGTTCAGCATTCGTTGGATGTTCGATGAAACCGAATCCAAGCGCGGTAATCGCCTGTTCAACGCCATCACGTAGTTGGTCGAGGGCGCGTGTGCCTTGCTCCTCCGCGACTTTCATCCATTTTTCAAGCCAGCAGTCCGAGGGACGTTCCCCTTCAAGGCGCGATTGATGGCACAACAACCAGAGCAGGACAAAATCGCTGTAGACTTCGCCTTCCATCATGGCTTCAAGGTCAAATTCGACATAGGCTTGCCGTGTGAGCGTCAGATTGTCGCGCAGAATCCGCAGCTTATAGCCGTTGCTGAGGAAGCCCCAGAGGTTGTCATCACTGCGATTGAGGTAGATTTGTACAAGGCTGTGTGGGCTGGCAGACGAAGCACCAGCAACGCCCTGTGTGCGCCTGTCGAGTTCCAGCTTATAACTTACCAGATGTACAGGCACATGTTCCCAGCCATGCGAAATCGGGTAACTGCGCCCGTCAATTTCAACCGCCGTCGCCGTCTGCAAACGTCCATAATCCAGTTCACGGAATAAAGGCAATAGCCAGCGTTCACGTGTAATCGTCGTGCCGAGATCACCTTCTGGTAAACGTTCCTGTGCATTCTTAAAACTCGCCCATGCACCCTGTAGTGCATTCCATGAGCGGTTAATCGCTTCGTTCAGTTTTTCACCGGGGCGATGATAACTTTCCGATGTCAGTCCGTCGATGTTCGTGCCTTCGCTGATACGCTGAAGCAAATCAGGTGGTAGTAACGCGCCTTCTGTGCGAATAGTCGTGAAGATGTTGGTTGATTTCGCCATATTTTACTTTCCCCCCATTGCAGGCAAGAATACATAAATCCCCAACACATCAGGGGGTAATTGTGCTTCCACTCTGTGCTGTGGACGACGGTCTCCGCGACGGTAAGCCGCTTCACGCACACGGATGTGCGCCGCCAGCAAGTCATCACCACGCTGTTGAGCAATTTCGTTCAAGGTCGGTGCGATATGGTCAAAACCATCAACGACACGCTGAACAAACTCAGCCGCTTGCTGTGGATGGATGTTCTCATCCGGTTCCGCCAATAACAATGGCTCGGCTTCTTCAGGTGTCAACCACTCTGCACTCTCAGGTGAGCCTGTGAATGCCAGTGTCAGGCTGTCTTCTGCAAGAAGCTGACGTTCTTCATCAGCCGTTCTGGTGATGATGTGATACCGAAAACGCACCAGTAGCAGTGTTGTCCGACGTTTGACCGCGCCTGTACGAATCGCACCTGCCCGTCTTGCCTGTGGCTGATTTTCTTCGAGTTCAACGGCATCGAGCGCGGTATTCATGACATAGGTTGCCAGCGATTCAACCAGCGGATGCGTGCGCGTGAGATACTGTTGCTGGTCTTTTACAGGGAGTTCAAAACGCGCTGAAAATTGTGTCTGTCCGATCATGTCGCGCAGACCACGCGGGGTTTCGGTCAGGTCAAAGCCAACTGCCCCATTCTCAGAAACAACGCCTCTGTGCATCCGCACCGCATCTTTCATGAATGCCGCCACATCAATGCCGGAACCGACTGCATTGCGTGCCGCTTCTAATTCCGCCGCGACTTCATCGACACGAATCGCCTGTTGAGCAAACATCGTCCGTGAGCGTTTTTCGCGTTCTGCCGCCGCTTCCCATTGCAGGTCAAGTTCTGCCTGTCGGGGTTTCATGTATTCATCGAAGCCCGGTAGTGTCGTCTGTGAGAAATTGGCATTCTCGCGCAAAAGCAAGCCCTCGAAGATTGCTTCGACCACATCTTCGCTGTTACCGGGGACTGGCACAGAAATACCGAGCGAATTACGAATGGTTTTGTGTTTTCTCAGCAAAACGTCCAGCACAATGCCATCAATCTGATTATCAATGCCGTAGTATGTCACCACTTTGACCTGTTCATTGGGTTGTCCATAACGGTCAACGCGCCCTTCACGCTGTTCATGACGGGTCGGGTTCCAGGATAAATCATAGTGGATGACAGCATCAAAGCCCTGTTGCAGGTTGATCCCTTCACTGAGGCAGTCTGTACATACCAGCACGCGCTTTGAAGCTTCTGCAAGTTTCGAGACTCGTTCTTCGCGTTCAGAAGGTGGCAGTAAACCTGTCACGCCTGCAACTTCAACACCACGGGTGGCGCTCCGCAAAGCCTCAGTCAGATATTCCACCGTTGGAATAAAGCGACAGAACACAATCGGGTTATAGCCATCCCGCACAAGTTCCTTTACCAGATCAATGAGACCAGATAGTTTGTTATCCGCATCACCCTGTAGTGCCTCTGCCAGACGCGCCATATCCAGTAAACGTCGCCGATGATTACTGGCATCTCCTGCTAACTCACCAATATCACTACCGGGGATCACATCAATCCCTTCAGCAGTTTCATCATTCATCAAATCCAGCACGGTACGTCGTCCAATATCATCGACATCGGCTTCGGTTTCCGCTTCTGTTGTCGCTGCCCGACTACGTAGGGTCGCGGCCGCCGCCGCAGGACTGGATGCCAGCGAGCGGAGCAATGCCAGTGCTGACCACCAGCGCACACGCTGACGATAGCCTTCACCAGGCTGTAAGACAGTCTCACGAGCATAATTCAAAACACGGTCAAACAGACGTTTGTAATCGTCGGACAGCTTATAGGTTTGTTCCGCCGCCTCACGCTCTGGAAACGGCGTGATGGAATCCATATAAGCGCGAATATCCCCGCGCCGACGTTGTACAAAATAGCGTGCTAACTCCCGACGAAGCTGTGCATTTTCTGCACCTGTCAAATCATCGGGTAAATCGTCGAATTCAGGGTTCAACAAAGCCAGCAGAGACCGGAAAGCTTCTTCCTTACCGCTATGGGGTGTCGCCGTCACTAGCACCAGATGGCGTTCTGGCTTTTCTGCCAATTGCGCCACCAGTTCATAACGCTGATGTTTACCGCCTCGCCGATCTGTCGTGTGCGCTACCGTATGTGCCTCATCAACAATGATGAAATCGGGTGCAGCCCGAAGAAAATCATCACGTCGCCGCTCTGATTTGATGAAATCGGTAGAAACCACTGTGAAAGGATGGCGATCAAACAGCGACTCCCCCATTCGCAAGCGACGTTCCAGTCGGGTGGCTGTGCTGGATAAGACAAGTTCCGCCTCAATGTAGAACTTCTCACGCAGTTCGCTATGCCACTGTTCTGCCAACTGTGGTGGACACAAAATTGCCATGCGGTTAATTTCGCCACGATCCAGCAATTCACGGGCAACCAGGAGTGCTTCAACAGTTTTGCCGATACCCACATCGTCGGCAATCAATAATCGCACCGGGTCTTGCTTCAATGCCATCAAGAGCGGCACCAGTTGATAAGGTCTGGGTTCGACATTGATCTTCGCAAATGAGCGGAATGGACCTGCGCTAGAACGAAATCCAAGCCTGACAGCAGCGCGTAACAAGCGTGCCGAGCGATAATCTCCGATTTGATGCGGATCAGGCAAAGCGAAGGTAGCTGGCTCGACGTGTTCAAGATGCGTCAGTACCGCTGTCACCTCGTCCTCAGTACCGCCTAATGGACGTACTCTTACTAAGGCATCGGTTGATTCGGGCAGAACCACCCACTCACGTCCGCGAACCTTAACCAGTGCACCCACTGTAAACGAAGAATTTGTACTCACGCTTCACCTCCAAACACGTGCTTGTTTTTCTCAAAAATCACATCCCAATCATCCCGATAAGCAAAGCGAATGACCCGATAGCCGTAATCTTCCATACATCCAGTTTGCTGTTGGTCTCGATTCTGTCGATTGGGATAGTCGTGGTGTGAACCATCCACATAAATTGCCACATACAAGCCACCACTGTTATAGAGGAAATCAGGGCGTGTCTGACAGTCTTCTATGTAAACCTGTGCACTATCTGGTAATCGTAAACCTGAGCGAGATAGATGCTGCAACCATTCACGCTCCAAATCTGACTCACACAGGCTCATCAGTTGGGTCAGATAAGCTTGACGGGTTGAACGGTCAGGACTGACACTCACATTGGCGCGGGTCAAGCCCAGAAGCCATGCTTGAATACGCTTGCGATCCAGAATGGCGTGTTCGCGCTGATTGCCGTAACTCAATAAACAATCATAACAGGCAGCTTCGCAATCCTCATTTGAACGGGGTGCTCGACCTAAATCCTCGCCTGTGGTCGAATCAAAGTGGCAAATTGCAAGAGCTTCCTCGGCAACATGACGGAGTGTCTGTGCATCATCCACCAGACGACGTAAGACACCTGCCCCACCTTCAGATGCCTCATAAAAGAGCAGCATTTGACGATTGCTACTGTCTGGTAAAGGCTCGGCGGCTAACTCGTTATCCTCAAGCTGGAAAACGGCTTCTATCGCACGCTTCAGTGCCGCTTGCAGGGATGCCATCTCTTCGAGTTCCATTTCCACGAGAGGCTCAAATAACAGACAGTTGCGACTGTCCTCAACGTAGGGAATAACCCGCCTCGTGCGTTCGGACATTGGATCATCGGGATCTTCTTCATTTTGCTCGTTGCGTCCCCAATAACCGCGCTCAATATCCAGTACAAAACCATATTGATGCTTATTCTTGCGTCTTGCCCATCCCAGATTAATACGCCATAGCGTTGCAGTCTGAGCATAAGTAAGCCGTGCCACATCCTGCCCATCGACTTGAATCATGACACTACGAACATCCATTGTGCCGTCGCGTTCACTGAAGCGCACACCCGTGCGAATCTCGTAGCCCAGACGCAGGCGCTCTTCTTCATCGGCGTTGATCCGATCTCGTCGCCGCGTGACCACATTTTGTAAGCGCAATAAGGGTTGAGAGAACGGCGGATCCAGAGGCATTCCACATCGTTCACATAAATCGAAATTCACATCAGATTTTACTGGATGGACATATCCACAGTGACTACATTGTTTAATCTGCGTTGTCAGTGGTCCATCTTCGTCTTCGGTGACAGGCATAATGACCTGATTAATCAGATAGCGTGACCCTTCGTGGTAGATAATCGCTCGTGGACCAAACTCCGAAATTGCCAGAAAACGGGGACGGGATAAGAAACTATCGCGCTGAGTTGCCCGTCGCGCCGGGATGAACGCAGATAAAGGCAGACGCGGGAAACTATAACCGGGCAAAAAACCTTCAGTGGCAAAGTAACGATAACTGTAGAAATCGGATTGCGCGAGGCTACTGACTTCGGTGAGCAAGTCAATTTGTGACAATGCCTCGCGGCGAAGCCGTTCTGCCTGACGTTTGTCTGCTTGCTGGCGCGTCGGATCACGACGGATATTTTCCTGCACTTTCACCTGTTTGAGTGCTGACCAATAGAGATCGCGCCAGCGCGTGCAAGTCTGATCGAAGGCATAAGCCACATTTTGGATGGTGAGGTCAAGCAATGCCTCAGCATCATCCAGGTCAGGGATCGTTCTCAAGATTTGTGCGGCTCGTTGGCGGGCTGTTTGTTGAGCCGTGATTGACTCGATTTGTTGGCGAATCTCTGGCAGTAATTCCAGTGAAGGTGGATCCCCATTCATATCGAGAATTTCTTTCAGTGTATCGTGGAGATCAACCCCTGTTTCCGCTAACCAGATGGCATGAATATGCGCCCGCAGCAAATCTTTGTTACTCAAATCAAGTCGTGGTGGCGCAACAGCGCCTGCAACCATGCGTTCAGGACGTTTGAAAAAGTATTGGTCATGTGGGCTACCACCGGAACAATAGGTGAAAACCAGTGCTGGTTGTCCGCTACGTCCAGCACGACCGCTACGTTGGGCATAATTGGCAGGTGTCGGTGGCACGTTACGCATATTGACGACATTCAGCTCGGCAATATCAACACCCAGCTCCATCGTCGGTGAACAATACAAAATCGGGAGTTCGCCCTTTCTGAACTGCTGTTCCCTGAGTTCGCGCTCTTCATAGGGAACCTGGGCGGTATGTTCATGTGCTTCTAAACCAACCAATGATCCGGCAACTGACTGATAGAATTCAACGAAGAATTTGTTCGGGCGACCCCCTTCTTGCGATTCATTCGGAACTCTGATGGGATCATGGAAAGCATGTTCACCTGCTCCTGCAAACCAGCGCATGGCTGACGCTACCAGCTGATAACCGGGTACATCATTATCAGATTGTGCTTCACGCACCACTTCGACCAGCCCGGCAACACGCAGCCCTTCTAACAATTGGCGGATGAGTGTCCCTGTTTCATCCAGTCCGAGTTTGCCATAAGCAACCGCATTATATTCACCCAGTGTCCCCGGACGCCGCAGATAAATACCAAAACCACCTCGCGCCGAAACATAGGTGTAATTACCGCGACCATCCTCCCCTGCTGAGGATCGCGGGATCAACACTGAGGCATATTCCATACGCTCATCTTCATCAATTGCCCATGGATCGATCAAACGCTGACTGCTGAGCTGTTGAATCCGTTCCTGATAACTGCTATCCAGATAATCTACTTTAATAGCAAGTTCGCGTCGCATGTAATCTAACAGGGTGCGAGCAATCGTCACCCGCGTTTGTGGGGATGCGGTCGCTAAAGCCGGATGGGTTGCCTCCCACACATCTTCGGCTGAACACACCGCATCCAGATCAGTATAATCAATTTCAAGCAAACCACATTGTTCAAGGTTAGGTAAGGCAATACGCCAACCCCGTCGCAAATCCCGATAGATACGATAACCGAGAACCTGCCTCAAAGCTTTCTGTGTGTCCTGAAGTGCCTGAAAGCGAACCGTCGGATCACTCGCATAGAGATATAAGGGTAAATTCAAAGCCTCAAATACTTTTTCAGCAATGATTTCATGGGTCAATCCCTCTGTACCTGCATCCTCTACCGCCCGATAGATCGCGCCACGCAATAAGCTCACTTCAATAAAGTCATTGAAGTGCCCCGCCTGTAAGGAGGCATCTTGCCTGTTATCGGTAAAGCTCAGTAATTTCTGAGCATGTTGAGGCAAATCACTGGTTTTAAGCGAACGAATGGCGGACAAGCTCAGGAGCGTTGTCGCACTACTACGCCCTTCTGAACTCAGTGTTGCCAGCTTACCGAAGTCACTCTGACGGGCAGCATAGGACACTCCACAGTTCAGGCAGAACATGAAGGGGGAAGTCATATAAACACAGACTTGCCCTTCCGCATTCTCCTCGCCAGACGGAAAAACATGGACATGGCGTGGTAATTTCTCACGACGATGCGAGCGGATCCGCCGCACACCGTTGCGCTCTTCGAGCCAATCATCGGGTAAGTAATCGCCACTGATGAGTTCATCAACATCATCTGGCCACGGTTTATGCGAACCCATATACAGATAACCGGCTTCACTATCTTCATCGGGTAGCCGATCACTGAAATCGCGGGGCAGAACGCGCCGTCTTTCGCCCTCTTTGTTCGTTGTAATCCGTACTGTGTAATATTCTTGACCGCACTCACGGCAAAAACACAAAGGGAACAGCACCTTATCGCGATCACCTGGCATATAATGCTGTCCATTCAGCGTGATATGACGCTCCGGTTCGGACTCTATCGTGGCATAAACCGTATCGCCAGGGCTGATAAATTGGTGCAAGCGGAAGGCAAAGGGCGCATATCCGGTATTGGGATCCGGTGAGCAACGATAACCTGCGAGTAACCAATTTTGAATCGCCGAGGCACAGGTCACTTCATCGACATCGGTCAATCGACTTAAATCTTTAGCTGCTGACTGGATACTACGCGGTTCCTGACGTGCAAGACGACCCTCCTTCTCCTGTAAACCAAAGGTGTCTTCAATCCAGACAGAAAGTGGATGCACGATGAAGTCTTCATAGTGTGTTGGCGCGACTAAATCATTGCCCTGTGTAACAAATTGCTGGAGCTTTTGCAGATCAAAACGGGCAGGCGTGGTTCGCCTGAGTGTTTCACCGATAATATCTTGTGCTTCAAACTGCGACCCAAAGATTTGCGACCCAACTTCGGCTACCTGTGCCTGTTGTTCAGTATATGTTCCTTCACTTGCTAGCGTTGCCGATGTCCCCACAAATAAAATCTTTTGTTCATTGGTTTCCAGCCGATTCTGTACCCGTCTAACCAGTAAGGCAACATCAGCCCCTTGTCGTCCACGATAGGTATGCAGTTCGTCTAGAACCAGAAAACGTAAGCCCTTGGCACGCTCAATCAGTTGGCGTTCGCGGGGGCGAGTCATGATGAGTTCCAGCATGACGTAGTTGGTCAGCAGAATGTCTGGCGGATGGCTCATAATGCGCTGACGATCTGCTTCATTTTCTTGTCCCGTGTATCGGGCAAAGGTCAGGGGCGCACCATTTTGAGGATAGCCCTCATATAAGAACTTTTCTAACTCCCCTGCCTGACTATTCGCCAGCGCATTCATTGGATACACAATAATTGCCTGGATGCCCTTACCACTGCCACGGCGTAAGACATGATTCACAATCGGTACAATATATGCGAGGCTTTTGCCGGAACCTGTACCCGTTGTCAGGATGTAGTTGTGTCCTTGATCGGCAATCTCGATGGCTTCGCGCTGATGACGGTGAAAGCGTAAGACCTGTCCACCCTGATGTTTATTACGAACAAAAATGCGCTCACATTCAGGGTGTAACAAACCCCTTTGAACTGCCTCACTGACTGTTCCACCGTCTTCAAATCTTGGGTTGAGTTGGATTAATGGATGTGGCCAGAATAAGCCTTCATCCAGACTATGATGCACTTCCTCATAGACACGTTCATCTCGAATCTGGATAAAGCTACTTGCATAATCCGCATAATCGCGGATCAGCTGCTCTCTTATATGAAAAACATCCATTCCTTAGCCCTTTGTGCTGTAACAGTCTCTACCATGAGATATATTTCGAAAATAACAATATGATTGTTAATGATGCCGTTGTTACACGTTTTGTATTAATTATTGCTTAGTTCCAGTATTGTGCCATAGCTCAACTCACATACCTATTATGATCCGTAATTTTACTGATTAAATCCTGAAATTTTACAGCCTCCCCCACCCACTGACCTTGCATACTAGAGATACCGATTATTCTAGGTGGAGTAGGTATGTCCAAAAAATCTGTTCGCCGTAGTCTTGCCATGACCCCGGATATGCGTGATCGTCTAGCGCAATTGGTCAGCAAACAACCCCGTAACATCACTGAAGCTGATCTCATTCGTCAGGCAATTAGGCAATATCTGGATGAGCAGGAAGACCTCATTGGAAGTCGCAAACATTTCCAGAAATCCTTGCGTGAACGTGTCGATCAACTGGAAGCAACGCTCGCATTCCACCTTAATGTCTTGATCCACTTGCTGGCATCGGATGAAACACAGCTACGCGAAGCCATTATCGCCACCAAAGAAGATGGCGAAACACTACTCGCGCAGATGCGAGCTGTTCGCGAATTGCAGGAGTCCAGCGATTGAGTAAAGCGATTATCGTTGTAGACTTCGCTTATAAAGGACCTCATCGCAAAGGGCGTGGCACCGGTCATCAGGGACTACGTAGCACGCTGAAATATTTGCAGTATCGTGACAACCGTACCGATCATCTGCCACAAATGCAAGACAACGAACGATGGCGTGATCTGGGCATGGGTCAACACTACCGTGAAATATTTGAAAACTGCGATCATTTACAGAGCAAGCACGTTCTTGCCTGGACATGGGTGGTCTCCCCTGCCCCCGATCTGATAGCACTTGTTCCTGAAGAAAAACGACCTCAACTACTTTGTGATTTAACCGAACGCATCGTGGAAGATTATTACACCGAGCGTGGTTTTGAGCTGCCTGAATACAGCTATGTCCTTCATGATCGTTTGACCGACACAAAAGAAGAAGGTGAAGAACCCATGCAACATTTACATACCCATGTCGTACTTCCGGGAACCGTGTCATCTATCGCTGAACGTCTACCCGTTTACAACAATAAAGAGCGTGGTCATGACGCTCTCTTCCGGCAGGTCGCGTCCCGGCATTTTGCTGACATGCTAGATGAGGCAGTGGGTGTCGAATGGCGTTTACAACGCGAAGAAGAACCTGAGATAAAACCTGATGTTAACGACCTGGATGCATGGTTCACACGTAGTTAAAGGAATATGCAATGAGTCACCTGAAACCACAAACTACATTGGGCGAATTCACTCTGCTCACGCTTTTACTGGCAGGCACAGCTATTGGGCGTGTATTGGGCTTTGGCTTTGATGAAGCGCTCTACCTTGCAACCCTCTTCCTTATTGGGATTATTTGGTTACTCAACCGTTTTCTATTGCGACGTGTAAACTCCCCTACCCATGAAATCGAAAGTGATGACACATGATCTACTGGTTTTTTACGGATGGGCGTGAGATGCTGAGTAGCCTGCTCATTCCTTTATCCTGTTTGACATTGCTCATGCCTTTAATTGCCAGTGCTGTTTTCGGTGCAGGTATTCAACGTAGTAGCGACCTTCAAAGCATCTCTGGTTGGAAACGTGGGTTAAAAATCTTCACCCACATCATTGTATTGATGGGCATCACTACAATTTACCTGTCTTTGGTCAGTGACATGGCAATTCAGACAGTACGCGGTAGACAAGCGACCAATGTCTTCATCCGTACTATGGCAGGCGGTCCTGATAATATCGACCACATGCGCTTGTTCGGCTTTGGCATGATGCTCTTGTTCAGCTGGGTTGTCATCACGATTGGCTTGCACAATGGCTTGAAGAGCGGTGGCTGGTTACGTGAGCGCATAGATCGATTGCGAACACCACAGGTCAAACGAGGTGCTTTGGGGTCATCACATTTCTGTTCACAACGCGAGTACAAACGCTTTCGCCGCGAAGACCCTGAAGGCTTAATCTTGCTGGGTGCGTTCTGGGGTGAAGACAAACGACGACTTGATCTGGGTACGGGGCGATTTTGTCTGGGTGGAGAGGATATTTCACGCGGTATTTTGACACTCGGTGGACCGGGTTCAGGTAAGACACAGGGAATTATTTTACCAGCGATTGCAGATCGAATGCTGGCAGGACACTCGCTGGTGGTGGCTGACCCACAGGGTGAAATTACAACGCATATCCTCAAATATGCCGCCATCACACGTCATCTGGTTGTGGTACATGATCCAACGTCAACGATTGGACCACGTTATAATCTGGCTGAGAATATTGATAACGTATCGGATGCCCGTGCTATTGCTGATGTCCTTGTGCCATCCGCGCAGGGAGACAACAAATTCTGGACAGACAGTGCCGCCGCGTTGTTGGCTGCCTGCCTGATACGCTTTCCCAATCTCGGCGAAATCTATAATGCGATGAATGATCTTAAAGCATTGGCGACCAAACTGGCTGAAAAGAAAGATGATGCGGCATTATTGGCAAATAGCTTTATCGCCTCTGTAGGTTCAGATGGCAAAGTGGCATCCAATGTCGTCGCAACATTAGCAACAGCACTCACGGGTTGGGCATCTACGGATGTGCGTGATAACACTGCCGCATCGGACTTCGATGCAGAGTTGATCGTTGAGCAACCTACTGTTGTCGTGCTGACCTGTCCGGGCAGGATGCGTGCTGTCTATGCCTCTTATCTCGGTGCGACCCTGCGTAAAGTTATGTTGGATCTGGATACCATCGGTGAACGCAATAAAGGTCCGCTACCCATGCCCGTTGGCGTGATCCTCGATGAATTTCCGACACTAGGTAAACTCGATTCACTTGTCGCTGATGTGAACCTCGTGCGTAAACGCCGAATTTCCATTCTCATTGGCGCACAGACAAAAGGACAATTCCACCTGATTTACGGCAATGAAGGCACACAGGCATTATTCACTGGTCTGGCAACACAGGTGATCTATGGCGGTTGTGATGCGGACACGGCAGAGTTCTACAGCAAAGCCAGTGGAACAGCCACACAGGAAGGCTCAGGCGATGATAAATACAGCCGATCCCGCCCATTGCTGACTGTCGATGAGGTCATTACCCCGCAAGTCGGTAACTGCACCATTTTTGCCCGCTATGTTGAAGCCGGATTTGCCACACAAGTTGTATTGAATGCCCGACTGACCCGCTTCTACGAACGCGAAGATTGGTCTCGTCGATTGAGTGATGTAAGGGAAATTGAACCGCTATTACTGGAGCGAGGTATCTCACTGGACTTGCCAGCATTACCACCTCCCCCACCAGAAGAAGCCAAGCGCGATAAGCTGAGAGAGGCATATCAACTAGCCATGGATAAAGCCGGAGAAAAAGCGAGCGGAACACAATTCACCCGCATGGATCTAATGCGTCAAAAACACGAACAACGTAAACAGCAGATTGAGGTGCAGGCATGAGTGCGAACCGAGGTTCGTTGAACAAGAATAAGATGGTACGCGAGATTGGGCGACGTACCCGCTTGAAAAATCAGGATGTGCAGTTGATGCTAGAAACACTCATTGACGTGTGGATGGAAGAGCTTGTCGCTGGTGGCAGGATTGAGCTAGAGAACTTCCTTGTGCTGGAGACACAGACTATTGACCGGGGTGAACAGCGCGGGACGCTCACCAGCGGTGAAGCGCCGCGCATTATCCGACAGATAAGTTTGAGGGTGAGCAAAAAGTTGAAATCTTTACTGAATACCGAAATTTGATCGAAATTTACAATCAAATCACACGTATTGATTTACAATTGAAACTGATACAGTGTGTTAGTTGGAGGAATTAATGGGCGACAAGCGACTTTATTTTGATGAGTACGAAAACAAGCAATACTATCTTGATGAGAATGGGGATCGGGTATACGTAGAATCGGAGTTACCCGCCAAAAAACCTGACTCCTCTGTCAAAGTCGCTGTCATTGGTGGTGTGTTTGCTATCATTGTTGCAATAATTGGAATAATTCCCTTGTTCCCCCGTGAAACTCTATCTGGGGAAACGGAACTTGTACCAGCTTTTTGCCTTATCTTAAATTCTCAGCTTGTCAATTCCATTCTCAACTGTGGATACCAAAACAGGGATATAGAAATCGCTGTTGCCGCAACACTTACAGCCAATGCGCCAACGCCTAATCCAGTAGAAACTTCAGTAGCACAAACGTTGACAGCAGTAGCCGAGCAAACTTTAACAGCTACAGCACTAACATCCTTACCTACAGATACTGCAACACCTATCCCAACTTCATCAGCAAGTCAAACTGCAACAAATACGCCAATTCCCATTGAACCCTTCTGTGCTTTTCTAACCCTGTCTCAGATTTCGTCATTACAGCAAATACAAGATGCATCAGATTCCATTAGTCAGGCTGAAGCATTTGCTGGATATAGACAAAATGATTATATCGTCGGTGAAACAATTCCAGAAAATGTTGTCATAGCTACAGATTTCAGCCCTTATCAGCCCGATACAACAGATTTTAATTCTGTTGGAGTAACTCCAATAAACAACAACGATGGATATGGGTTATTCCTAACTAATCGAGCGATTATTGCAAGCTATCCAGGTACATACTGGTGTGTCAGGGATGATTCGTCTGCTACTGCTACCCCTGAAATACGAACACCAACACAATCCACTCCTTCGATTTCAACATGCCGTCCTATAGATGAAGCGAATAATATGCCTTCAAGTAGCGAATACACTCTCACTGTAGAGCCTAACCAGTTTCATATTTGGTCATCTGGTAGAATCACAGTAAGTTATGAAGGGGAGGTTATTTCTAGCGTACAAGATGAGGGATATAAAGGGTTTATATCTGTCTTTTTACCTGTAGGTAACGAACAGACAATATACAACATTACGAATGTGAACCCAACCTACAATTACCATGCTATATACGAAAATTGTTCATCCCAACAGAGAATAAACGAAACTGAAAGGCACGCTCGCAATCTAACATTTCCTGGAGATTGCGGTGATGGTTGTGACGAGGTATATATCCGTATTTTTACAGGTTCTTCTCTTGAAGAAGAGTTATTTTCGCCATAATTAGGTTGATTAACATGGTGAAAGACTCTTCTTCAAATTTGTTCTACAAATCAAAATCGGGTGACACTGGCTCAGCCTTCGGCTCTTCCTCAACCTCATCCAACTTTACAAACTGGTGAATCGGATCGGTGTACAGCCCCTCGGCCTCAATTCGCGCATCACGCTCCGCGTTGGGATTGTAGGGATGCCAATCTGCTGGATCGCGGGTTAGCGTCAACTTGAGGTCACGGTAATCGTCCAACTCCTGCCCTTCCAGTGTTTTCCACTCCACTGGATGTCCTTCTAACCGAGTCACCTCTTCTGCCAGTTCGGGTCCTTCCAGCAACCCAGGCATCAGGTATCCCTTAAACTCTTCACCGAACTTGTCAGACGCTTCAATTGTTTCAAAATGCGCCATTTCCAGCATACGGAAGGGTTCATTTTCATCCATCGCAGGAGTCCCAATTGCCTCTGGATCATGTTCAATGCCATCATAAACAACCATGTGCATCGCATGTCCGAGCGGTTCACCCTCTGGATCATTCACCGGAATGGTTTCTAAACGCCAGTAGGGATTTTGCGCTTGGGGGTCAGGCTCAGGATCATCAATCACTTCACCATCCGTATTCCAGTAAGGATTGATCTCTCCTTCTAACTGCTGAGCCAGCGTCTCAAAACGATCTGGTGGACCTTCGCGGAATAATCGCGTATCCGCCCGATCTACATCAAGATAGCCATTTTGCATCGCCTGTAATTCGGCTTTGTGCATCATGGCTTCCAAGCCACGTTCATCATATACATCAAGCAAAGCCTCACGATCAGCCTGCGCCAATTCTCGCTCATCATCAGGGTCATAGGTTTGTATAGTCTGTGAAGCACGCTCTACATCGCCACCCTCTTCCTCCCAAACCTTTTCCACTGCCAACGCTAATGACGAAGTATCGCTTGAATTCAGCACTACAGCGTAATTCACTGTCGAATCGAGTGGAGATAATAGACGACCATCATCCCCATCTAATGTCAACTCAAACTCATTAGTCACCGTTAAGTTTTCATCCTCTCGTGTTTGCTGTGTTTCTGTTGCCCATTCATAGGATTCACGCCAGGTCACACCGTATCTCGCCAGATCATCATCAATTTCTTCCTCACGAGCAGTCTGAAAAGGATCCAGTGGACCCTGTGTAAACAATCGTGGGTCATCGCGCTCAGGGTCGATGACACCTGCTTCAATGCCTGCAACTTCTACCAGTCGCATCGCATCCTGCAAACGATCTTCGTCCAGCATCTCATTAGCAATCACCGCATTATCACGGGCAACTTCCCAATCAGGCTGTGGAACAACCAGTCGTTCATAGTCGTCTGTTCCCCATTCCTTATAAACATCGAGGAAAGACTCTCCATTCGCCGAAATCGCACCAATGGTATAAGAAGGACCAGCTAATTCACGTTCGCGGTTGGTCGTAAAAGCATCAGGCGGTGCATTATCTTCAAAGAAGATACGTGGGTCGTCGCGCTCAGGATCAAGGTAGCCACCTGCCACTGCCATACTCTCAGCGAGGTTCAGCGCGGACTCGATGCCCTTTTCATCCATCAACGTTTCAAGTTCACGTTCATCGACTGCGGCTTCATCGTACATGCCATACTCACCAATGGTCAGCGTATCAAAGCGACGCTCACCACCTGACATCCATGTTTTCACAGCTTCCAGTGAGGGCTGATTATCTTCACTAACGCCATAGCCGAAGTAATATTCAGGGCGTGGGTCAAGCGACGGCAAATCCAGCGGTTCGGGAAATTCCTGCCCATAAGCATCCGCCACATCATGAGCAAACTGCTGTGCCATGAAGACATCACCCTTCTGGAGATACATTTCCAAGCCCGGTAACGCCCACGCAGATGCAGGGTCATCATCGGGCAGAGGCATGACCGGATAGGAATCAGCCCGTTGTGTGCCATCATCCAGCTCTAATGCCCTGAAATAACGTAACTCATAAGCGTCCGCTGTGATGTCAGATTCAGGGTTCTCCCGTTCTACTACTGAGAACCGGTGCGCCGTGCCACCCCCGTCAACATGACGAACTGAGTCATCATCAGCATCAAACAGGGGTGTGGTGATGGACTTGCCATTCAGTTCTGCTTGAACCTGAGCGGTTTCGAGCAAACGATCTACGCCTTCTTCGACAAAAGTTTCATCCAACAGATCGATAAGTTGTTCAAGCGATTCGCGCTCACCCACCGCCAAACTTGCACTCTGGATGCCAAGCTCACCCACTGCCAGCAAATGCGCGGCAGAGGGCGTATCATCTTCAGGAGCATCCGGGGGATAGGTCACAGCCATGTAGAAAATATCTTCCTCAAAGGGCTGATCACTCAAACGCTGAACATCGTCACCCCAACCTGCTAAGCCGTCTTTTTCCAGTGTGCCTTCGATCTCATGGAATTGCTCCTCAGCTTCCATCCATGAATTGTGTTGTCCCACTGTCAATCGCTGTTCACGCCCCAGTCCATAATCATCAACTGAAGTACGAACCAGATCGACATGGTATTTCGCACCATATTCGTCCCCTTCCGGTGGTACAATTTCAGCCGCATAGATTGAACCCTCTTCATCAATGTGACGGATTGGCTTATCGCTCATCGGCATCCTTTCCACTCAAACGAACCGGAAATGCCAGATCTTCTGCCCGAAGTGGCACAAACAGTCCTGTTTCTGTCAAAGTCGCTTTGCTCGTCATGAGTGTCAATTGCAAGGCACGGCGAACTGTTGCCGATTTATCCAGATTGAAACGCTTGGACAATTGTTCCAGATGCGCCTTTTCTTCGGGCGATAGGCGCACCGTGAAGCTATAATCGCGTGTTATGCTATCGCTCACAGTTCCACCTCCCAGTTATCCCGTGTGTAATCAGCAATATCGCGTGCCGTATCCGATTCCAGAGCCAATCCACGCTCGTTCTCCCACAGTTCACGCTGGTCAGTTGCCAATGCCATGCCTTCTGCCGTATCAAAGACCTGCTCAATACCACCTTTCTGTGCAACCTGAATCAGATATTCCGCCGCACTGTAAGCCTTATCCCAATCACCCGGCACGCAGGGAGCAAGTTGTGCTTCCATTGCACCCGTTTCCGGATCACGTCCCAGCGACAGGATGCTGGTCACACAGTTCTCGCGATCATCCTTATCTGATTGAAAAACACCAATCCAATAAGCTGTCCCCGTTTCCACGTCATAAAATGGTGGTGGATCCAGGCTTGGATCGAAGTTCTCAGCCTGCACCCCAATGGCATTCAATGCCTGAAACGCCGCTTCATCCACTTCAGGCTCGGGTTCCAGTTCTTGCTCGACCACCACCCCACCCAGCTCAATCGCCGTCTGGATCAGCGGATCAATGGCTTCAATCGGGGGTTCATCTGCCATCTCAGGTGCAAAGGCTTCCAGATCACGGATATAGTCATACGCCACATATTCTTCCGGTTCTGCACCGCGCCAGTTCTGTGGTTCCGGATTCATCGCAAAGGCTTTGTTCTCGGCAAATTCAGGCACTTGCCAAGGTGCCAGTCCCTCCTCATGAATCATCTCTTGCAAATCGTGGTAGATATGAGTCGCCTCATCCACATCACCCGATGCAGTGATGGGTAGATAACTCCCACCTAAATCACCGGTATCGGCATCTGCGTAAAGATCAATTGCCCCGATTTCATAGCGATTTTCGCCTGCATCTTCACCACGATCGACACCAATCAAACGGGCATCATGCCATGACCAGCTTTCATCAAGTGGTTCAGCTTGCTCAAAGCCCTGTAGACCATCCTGTGAGAGTGGTGGCACATCCGGCAGATCTCTGAGATCATCGAGTGTGTAATCATCTGGAATTGGTAATAGGTCAACATCTGGCGGGGGTGGGTAAGGATCAAAATCCAGACCCGGATCGTAGGTATAGTCATCATCCAGTGGCATCCCCGCCCAGGTATCCTCCATATAAAAATCAGGAGGAGGTTCGAGATTGTCGTAGTCCATCGGTGGTGGTTCGTACATATCGCTCATCGGCTAGTCCTCCGCTGGATGCAAGAGCAAAGGCTTATGCTCGATATTGCGCGTGTAGCTACATTTGGGATACGTCGAGCAACCTACAAATGCCCCTTTGGATCCCTGTCGTTCGACCAATTCACTGCCGCACTCAGGACAAGTTTCACCAAGCGGCTTGGGCTGTGGACGGGATTTCATCTGTGTGAGCGTGTATTCCGTCGCAGATTTCAATTGCGGTTGAAACCCACGCCAGAAAGCGGAAAGCAAATCATGACGGCTCAATTCGTCGTTTGCTACCCGATCCAGTGCGGTTTCAAGACCTGCGGTATAGGCTACATCAAAGACCTGTGGAAAACGTTCCACTACAAAATCATTGAGCTGTAGACCTGTTTCCGTTGGACACAGGTGTTTTTGCTTGAGCGCAACATAGTGCTTGCTTTTAATCACCCCGACCATAGAGGCAAAGGTAGAAGGACGACCAATCCCCAGTGTTTCTAGTTTTTGTACCAATCCCGCTTCGCTGAAGCGTACTGGTGGGCGTGTCCGGGACTCGTCAATCGGTAAATCAATGAGAGCAAGCATCTGCCCTTCTTTAAGTAGCGGCATTGTGCCACCCTCATCTTCAGCAAGATCATCTTCTTCAGGTTCTTCATAAACCCGCAGAAACCCATCGAAGATCAGTTCACGCCCCTGCGCCTTGAAAACCAGGGGAAATGGTTTATCTACTGACTTTCCAGCATGAATCAAGGCACCGGTGAGGGTGTAACGCGCCGCTGTCATCTGCGACGCGATAAACCGCTTCCAGATCAAGGTATACAATTTCGCTCCAACACCTTCTGTCTCCTCGGGCAAATGAAAAATGTCCGTTGGACGGATGGCTTCATGTGCCTCCTGGGCATTGGCAGACTTCGTTTTATAAATCGGAGCTGTGGGTGGTAAATAGGTATCTCCATAGTCACGCCCGATCAACTCACGAGCGGATGCTTGTGCCTCCCCTGCCACATGAACCGCATCGCTGCGATGATAGGTAATCAAGCCCTGCTCATAGAGCGTCTGTGCCAACTGCATCGTTTTTTCAGGCGACAAGCCCAAGCCCTTGGATGCAGCTTGTTGAAGTGAGGATGTGGTAAAGGGAGGCAAGGGATTGCGTAATTTCAAACTCTGCGCGGCTTTGCCTGTCCAGAATGTCGCACCTGCCAGTAAGGCGACTACTTTCTCAGCCTGATCCCGTGAACTGAACTTGATATCACGCTCTTTCAGGCGATGCAAATTTGCCTCAAATTGCCTGCCTTCGACTTCCAATGACGCTTGCAAGGTCCAGTAAGTCTCAGATTGAAACGCTTCAATTTCACGTTCACGCTCGACCACCAGGCGCAAGGCAACACTCTGCACCCGTCCGGCAGACAAACGAGCATCCAGTGCCTTACACGCTAAGGGAGATACCAGATAACCCACCAGCCGATCCACAATACGCCGTGCGCTCTGTGCTTCAACCAGTGCGACATCCAACACGCGCGGTTCGGCTAAAGCCGCTTTGACAGCTTCTTCTGTGATAGCATTAAATGCCGCACGGTATATCGGCTTGCCGTTGAGCTTGCCAGCCAACTGTAAGAGATGCCATGCGATAGCTTCCCCTTCTCGATCTGGATCGGTTGCCAGATAGACTTCATCTGCCTCCCGCATGGCTTTCACCAACTTTTTGACCAGATTGCCTTTGCCCGGCAAGACCTGATATTGCGGACGGAAATCTGCCCCAACATCCACGCCCAGTTCGGTTTCGGGTAAATCACGAACATGACCGCGACAGGCTTCGACCTGCCAGCTCTCACCAAGAAATTTGCTAATAGAACGGGCTTTTTTGGGCGATTCCACGATGAGCAGCTTCATATGTTTTGTTCCTCCAGCCATTGGCTAATTGCCTTTTGATTGTTGAGTTGTTTTGTCAGTACCCGTAGCAGATGGCGCACCTGACGACGATCCTGTGCTTTGTTGCGCCAGTTCGCGCTCACGCAAGACCAGCCATAAGGGCCACTCTCGAAAAGCATGAAATGCCTGCTCCTCGATTTGTTGCCAGGGATGTACGGTATCTTTCTTTGCCATGTCATCTCACTCTCAATTCATGTTGTGGCGAAGCGTGCCAGCTCGTTTGCCGTTGTTGTGGATCGGCAATACCAGAGTCCTTCGTCTTGTATGTCCAGTACAAAGTGGAAACGCGGTAATGCCGCGATGATGTCCCGATGTTGCTGATTGAGGTGCTGAAATGCCGCATCCTCATGAAAGACATTCATGCCCTGTCGCTGACTGAAAACCACCCGAATCGGACTGTTTTCAAAGATCATTCGCGCCTTTGGCTCAAGGAAAACACTCATATTTTGATCGATACTAATCAGCTTTTTTCTGCGTGTGCGGAAGGTCTTCGCCGCTTCAATCAGGAAATCCAACAGGGACGGATGGCGCATCAGTCGATAAACCTCATCCACCGCGATAATGCGTGGCTGTTCATCAATCAGGCTGTCACGACGGATGGCACTCAAGACCTGTGTGTAAGCCAGCGCCTGTAGAATCGGATCGCTTTCTAACTCGTGGAAACTAAACACACGCGGACGAATCCAATCGCGTCCACCACGGGTCAAATCCACATTGGTGATCCCATTCAGGAAACTCGCCCATGGACCCGAACCGGTACACAAACCCGCGATTTCATCTGCAAGATCACGCGCAATATGCCGTGTGGCATCTTTATCGCCTAAGCCAGAAAGCACATCACAGACCACATCACAGGTCGGGGTAATCTCCGGTGTCACCTGATCCAGTTCAGGAAAGCCACGATAGAGCTTTTCGAGCGCCTCACCCAGCAAACCACGCTCCAGATTCTGACGCTGACCACCTGACAGAGGACGACCCAGCACCGTTTCATAAATGCGGGTGCTATGACTGACCTGTTCAATCAGCGTTGGGAACATCACATCCTGCGGATTGAGACGGGTTGCTTTGGCACTCATCACATACCACGGCAAACCAAAAGCATCGGCGATGTGTTTGCCATGCCCCATCGGTTCGAGTAGATCGAATGGAATGCCATTCTCAGCGAATTCACGGGTCAGATAGCAGTTGTTGGCGAAAGTCTTTCCGAAACCCGATGTACCCACCCAGATTTCATGAGTCGCCCGTTTATCACGCCATGAATCATGGAAAACAGGATAAGACGCACCCACTGCTTCTCCACGCAACACACCCTCCGTAGCGGACAATTTGCGATAGCCTAAGGGTGAGAGCATCAATGCCAATTCACGCGACACCACCGGCCAGGTCGTATCCGGCAAGGCAATTTGTTTGCTACTTTTGGCAGCGAAAAAACCTAGACTACGTGCCAGCAACTCCCCTACTTCATGGCGTAAGCTGAACCAGGCTTTGGTCTCATGCACCACTGCCTGCACCCGCTCGCGCAGGGTTTCCAGATCATCTGCCGCAATCGCAATGCTCAATTGCACCAGATGTAGTGCATCACCGGCATTGATTTCTTGAAGTGCTTTGCGACAGTCCGTAATGCGCTGCACACTACGACTGTCCTCACCACTTGCACCCGACAGATGTACCTCGTAGGCTTGAATGATGCCTTCCAGCGCATCAATCGCACTGTTACGTTCATAGGTCTTCGGGATATCCACCGACAAAGCCAGTGGGAAATTCAAGCGCAACAGCGGCGGCAATGGACGAAAGAAATTCCATGTAGATGGTGCGAACTCATAACTGTTGAGTAATGCCCATAACGGACGACCACCAGGACGACCCACCGGAGCCAGATGCCAGAATGGTGTGTCCCGAATCTCATATTGACCCTCAAATAAAGCAGGCCACGCGCCTTCGATCACAGACGTATCAAATGACGACCCCATGCCGCCTGCCAGCGCCCGTGGATTTTGATCACTCCAGACCGCCATCCCACATAAGGCACGCTGATATTCCGCGCTATCATCCAACTGCTCGTAGTAACGTCGATATTCCATCAGCAGTTGTGCGCGTTGCGGATCATCCGTCTCTTTTGCTGTCCGGCTGAGTTTGTTGATCTTCTCATCGAGCGTGGCAGGCATCTGCCAGCAGATAAAACGGGCAGGACTGTTCAATGTGCGTAACCAGGTGGCAAAACGTGCCTGCAACGATGCAACCCCTTCTTCGGTGGCATGGAGCATGATGTCAAAGGGTTCAATCAGAAAGGTGTGTACCTTAGTCATATAAGCCCTCCTTGAGGGGTGCATCGACAAACACCAGACCATCTTCCTCACCCGCATAAGCGAAGGTAATCCACTCCCGCAAATCAATGTCAATGTTGCCGGTGGGTGGCACAAATACCCGCGCCCCATCCAGACGTACCAGTTCGGTAGGCAAATCCAGTATTTCGGTTAATTGACCCAGAGGACTGCGTGGAAAACGCACAGCGACCAAGAGCAAGGTGCCGCGCAAGCGATAGACCAGACGATTCCACAGCGGAATACCACCACGCAGTCCGGTTAGAATCACAATCGCCAGCGCAGTGATTACTGCTACCGGAATCGCCCAACCGGTGAGTACCAGATTGAAGATCGTATACGTTAGACCACCGCCAACACCTGCCAGCAACAGCCGCTTGAATGGAATACCAAACAAGCCTTTTTCGTCACGTAACAGCACATGAGATTTGAAGTCTGCCGCCAAATTTCATGTCTCCTTTTTGATCTAAGTCATAAGGTGAGGGCATCACAGGTGTGATGTTGCCCTACTGCGACGCGCCTCACCCATCGAACGAAACGGTTCTATCCTGAGATAGAGGACTAAGGGAAAGTGATGAGCGTGGTGACGCTGGAGGCGAAGATGACGAAGAGCAAACCCACAACCACCTGATTGGCAGCTTTAGGATTATCCTTCTTCCAGTCCCCCACGATGGGCCATGAAGAACCCATATACATCACCCCTAGACCGATGAAGCCTATAACGGCGATCAACGGTGCGATGGTCTGTGCAGCGACCTGCACATCCCCAAAAAACTGTTCTATTGCGGTTGACAAATCCAACGAAATTCCTCCTCGATATCGAGTGTTTCAGGAGATGAACGATTTATCAGGTTTCAAATAGCAGACAGGTCCTCTCGTCGTGCGCCATGACGCTGTATTTTCAGAGTGTGGGGTCATCCGGCACTTCGCAGAGAACCTCATCGCTACTGTCTTTCCTGACACTTTCAGCGTATCAAAATGACGTGGCTCAACCGTGCGAGGATTTCAGTTTTCGGCTGTAAAATTTCATTCGGGCAATGAAAAATTTCGGAGATCAACATCCAATTAAAAAGCCCCCTGCTTCATTCCAGAAACAAGGGGGCTTTATATTGCAACACGGGATGTCGTCTAACGTGTCAATTGAATCGCAAAGCGATAACTTCCCACCTGAAGTGCTCCAAATGGCTCACCGCCCCAGTACCACACTAATGTCAAATCAACCGCTTGTTCGGGCTGTAAGGTAAAGGGCTGTAAACCTTCTGCGGGATTGCGCGGTCCGGGTGGATCAGGTGCATAGCCGAGAGCTAACCAGATGTCATCTTGCGTTAAAGTAATGGGTGTCACCTGACCGTTATAAATCCGCAGTTGCGTGGTGATCTGACCCTCCAAACTGCTGACACTGACCAGACGCACATCCACGCCACCATAATCCAGATCCACTTCTGGCATTTCTAGTGCGAAGCGAAAAGAGACTGTCCCACCGCGACCATCCGAGATCAGCAAACGCCCACCCGTAAAGCCAACAGGCACGAGATAGTCCATCGAAACAGGTATCTGTGCCAGTGCCGGAATGTCGATGGGCAAGCCGCCATATGAAACATCCTCTTGTCTGTTGATAGCCGGTAAGTAGACCTGTCCGCCATCATCCAGCAACTCCAGCCGCCACGACCCGGTATCGACTGCCCTTTCACCCGCAATAACATCAAAGTCAAATGTCAGAGATTGCTGACCAGAATTCCCCTCATCACGGGCGGATACCTGTCGCAACAGTACGCTCCCCGCATCACCCAATGTCAAACTCGAACCGACCTCACCATCCTGCACAAGTCCGCTCAAACCAAGCACTTCACCGCTCCGTGAGAGTTCCTGTTCCGGCGGATAACTGGCGGTCACCAAGGTGCGCGTGCCTGTCGGCAAACCATCGCCATCGGTTTCACCAATCAAAAGCAGAACGAGTCCGGGTCCTACCTGACGGAAAATGCGCGTATCACTCCGCAGTACCTCGCTTTTTGCCGCAAATTCATAGCGCAAAATTGCGCCGGTATTCATGGTCAGATTGAAAACAGCACCCTCGCGCATTGCACTGAATAACTCAGCATTATCCTCCGACCATGGAATGCCAATCACCGGACGTACCGACATGCCATTCACGAACGAGGCAATATCGGGATTCGGGTCAAAGTTCCACTGCGCCGCCCGGACTTCGCGTCGTTGTACCACCCAGACACGTGGCGCACCCCCATCGGCTAAAACCACCTGTAAATTGACGGGATAAGCTACTGCCCGATCTGCGTCACCATCGGTGATCACATCATCCTGAGCTTCAAGCGCAAGGGGTGTGGGTGTTGGACTGACTTCAGGCGTGGGTGTTATGGAAGCCTCAACTGTCCCTTCTATCTCCATCTCCCCAGATCCCCCACCACCGCTGAGGCGCAACAACATGAAAGCGACAAAAACAACGAGCAGCGCCCCTATTGCCAGCTTCATTTTAGGCGATGTTTGACCGCTACCCGCTTCCAGCCGATGATCCCCTAAATCAGGCATCTCATTGTCACGAGCGGCATCCTGCACCCGTTGGGGTGTGCGTGCCCAACGAGAACCCACCGGGACTAAGGCAGAATCCCTATATCGCTCCAACAACTCCGCCGCCACCCGTCGTTCCAGATCATCCGAACCAATCGCTCCAGCATTACGCACTTCCCGATCATAAGCCGACCGATAGGCACGCTGACGCTCAGTGGGCACCAACTCCCACAATGCTTGTAATTCTGCCAGAGAAAGTGCCTTTAGTTCGTCTATACGCTTATACTGCAATTTCTCAATCACCCTGACCGCCTCCAATCACATTGCCGCTACCACCCAGTGAGGATTGTTTTTTCATCGCCGTCTCGTATTCATCATTCTTCGTCGCGGCTGACTGCACATTGACCTGTATGTTGGGATCAACCGTGATTGTCGGCTCTACCTTCACCTGTGCTGACGATTGTTCGGAGGGTACGCGCATAGCACCATAAGCAGTGATCTCCGGTGGCAACATTCTGGCACTGTGTTCTAATCCATCGACCTGATCGCGTGCCTTGAGCCATGAAACATTCTGGCTGGTCTGCACCTGCTTATCCAGTAGTTCACGGGTTTGAGGCTGCATCTTACCTTCCGGTGAAGATTGGACTTCGCGCACCACCTGTTCGGTTTGCTGCGGGCTTAATCCCATACGGAGTGCCTGATCAACAAACAAGCCAAAACGCGCCAGATCACGCTGAATGGCTGAACCTGTGCCATCCTGCGGCTGGATGCCCATCACCTGCGCCAAACGTTCGCCGACCTGCAAGTGATTGATTCCATCGCTCGTCGCTTGACCTGTTTGCTGACGTTCGGCTTGCTCCTGTCCCACCACATCTGCCATGACACCCGCTACATCCGCTGTACCTGAAACCCGCAACTGCCCGACCATCATTTGCATCTGTGCCGCCCGTGCCAATAAATCCGCACTGGCTTCCAGACGGGCAGCCACCTGTCCTAAATGGCTACTCTCACTGTCCTTGTTACTATCCTCATCAAGCAGCGCCGCCATCGGGGAGCTAATGCCCGTATTGGAACGCATCACATCCGAGAGATGTTGTTCCATCTCCTCGCCCTGCATCTCCGCCGCATGGTCACTGCGTTGCTGACGACGTTCTTCTTGCAGATTATCTTCGCTATCCGTCGTTGGCATGGGTGACACTGAAGTCACCGGTGTAAACGTACCCATCCTACGACGTGAGGATGGGCTTATCGGCAACATCTCCCCGTTTTCATCCTCAATGAATTCGGGATCAAGACCAGCGCGATTACGACGAGTTGCACCACGGGGAACCGTCCATTGATCCAGACCCTCACCTACTGCCGGAACCAGCATCGGACGACCGACGACCCGACCCTGTTCATCGTATTCAGCGTTATCGGGATGGCGATCTGTGAGCAACTTCGCACCCACGATTGGACCCGTCACACGCCCGATCAAGGGCACATTCCCGACCACCTGACGGGTGATACTGCCTTCGGTAAATTGTTCTGCCGCTTCACCCAGTGAGGTATTGCGAACGCCGGGCAGATAGGCCAGCGTCCGGGCCGCACCACTTAAAGTGCGTGAACCCCCAAAACCGACACCTGCCGCCTGTGAAAGCGTTGCACCACTGCGAAGAGCCGTCATACCTGCCATCGCACCGGAACCCATACTGACTGTCGCGGCAGTTGCCATCGCACCTGCTCCTGCTGTGGCAATAGCTGCTGTTCCTGGACTGAGCATAACGCCACCGCTTGCTTGACCCATCGCATTGAACAAACGGTTTAGGCTGTTCCAGACGGCTTTGACCCCTGACCACAGCACAATCAACATGAAAATCAGGCAGATTAAGCCGATGCCCAGCACAACCATGCCATTACCAGCGGCTGTGCCTGCCAGAAAGAAAGCCACCACCAGTGACTGCACCATGGCAATCACCACTGTTTGCACAATCAGTTCAATCCACTGGTCAATGATGGATTTGGCAATCACTTCCGTTTTCTTGAAGAAAGCAAAGAGAATCGCCATGCTGAACGACAGAAAGGTGATACCCATTGCAATTGTAATCAGCAGATAGACCAGCTGCTCCACCACGCCAAAGATCACCAGCGGCCAGGCGGTCAGCATCCGCGCATGGGATGCCGTTCCCATCGAGATAGCCGCCGCCCGTTCCCCATCATCCATATCATCAAAATAATAAGGTGAGACGGTCACATCAAAGTAGGACTCATCAAAGAACCATTCCTGTGGCACACCGCTGATATAGTTGCCTGTGAAGGGATGTAAGAGATGTGCGGGGCATCCTGGCGAGTACAGAGGATATGGAAAGCCCATCACATCGGGACCATCTGCCCGCAGATAAGCCAATGCAACATCTAAGCCATCAATCGCGCCAGCACCCGTCGCTCCTGGTAGATACACACCCAGATAATCACAGAGCGGACCCAGTGCCAGATCAGTAGATTGCACCTGATCCAGTGAACCAAAGGTTGCTCCCATATTGTCCTGCAATCCCTGAAGCGTAGACACATAAAAGCCCTGTGCTATCGAAGTCCGGAAGTCATTCATGCCCGTGTAGAGTGCAGGTCCCAGCGCAAAAAACAGCGCACCTGCTACATACCAGGTAATGGCACTACGGAAATTAACCACTTCCAGTCGAACCAGCGCCGCCAGCATGTAGGTCAGCCCCAGAATCAACAAAGCGATGATGAAGGCAAAGCTTACCGCCACATTCAGACTGGCATTGGTTTGCTGAATGAGGGGTGCAAAAGCCTGTTCAATCAGCCACTGATTGATCGTCTCAATGGTATGCCCCATCAAGATCAGACCGCGCATTAAGCTCCAGTGCAGTTCTGCCAGACTTAAAATGATGTTGTAGTAAAAGGTGTCGATGGCGCGTTTCAAATCACCAATGACATTCATATTTGCACCTCCACTTTAAGGCTCGCTGATGTCGCCTACACAATACGGGTTGGTCTGGTTCGTCCAGTTCATCACGGCACTGCCCTCACTGACAGTCGGATCCAGCTGAAATGTGAAGCGTGCCGCCTGCCCTGCCGGACTAAAAGCAGCAAAACGAAAAACGCGCAACTCACCTGAATTCAGCGTGTAGGCATCCTCATCCAATGTCACGCCAGCTTCATCTGCCGCCTCACGGGTAGCGGGCCATACCCCATTTACACTGACATAAGCCGTGTTGATTTCACTCAAAAACATCTGGGCAGTCGGAAAAATCTCGTAGTCGGCTGTACCGATATTCTTGACCTCCAATTGCCAGGTGGTGATGTTACGGGCATCGCCATTGGTATCCGGCGACGCTGGATAGCTCATGATATTTTGTAAGCGGAAACGCACCCCATTCTCACTGCTGGATGACCCGACAAAGATTGCATCACCGACATAAAAATCGGCGGGTGGCAGGATGATATAGGGTGTGGGTGGTGGCGCGAGTGTCGGCATCGCTGTTCCAGCCAACACCGTTGCTGTGGCTTGTGGGATGGGCGTGGGACAGGTATAGGCGGGCGAGCCCATTAAAGCCGTTCCCGCACAGGCTAAGATGGCAAAAATCATGAAGATGGGGATCACCAGCACATAAATTGAGCGCAATAACATCGTGCGCTGTACTTCTTTCAGGGATGGGTTGTTCTTCATCTGACCTCACTCATCTAAGGGATTAAGCCGGGCTGATTGCCGGGTTGCAATAAAAGCGTGAAACTGGCTTGTCCGCCACCGCTACGGCTGCGCGGAATATCCCAGACTGTACCAAAATAAGGGACAACAATTCGTGCCTCAGCCGAGGTCACTACCTGTAACTGGGCATAACCCTGTCCATCCGTAAATGCTTGAGCAATCACCCGATTGGTGCCGACTTCAACCGCACGGACTGAAATACCGCTCACGCCCTCGGCTGGATCGACATCCCGATTGCCGTTTTCATCGTAGGCAATCACCACTGAAACCGTCAGCAATCCGGGAGCAATGGGCGTTGACGTGGGCTGAATCGTTGGAGGTGCGGCGACCAATTCAATGCCAGCCGCAGGTTGTGGCACGGGCGAGGGTGTCGCACTGATGGCAGGTGGCGGAATAATCAGGGTATTGGCAGTGCCACGAAAAACCTGAATAGCATCCAATCCGATCACATAGCCTTCACTGGCAGGATTCTTATTTTGTGAACTACGGATAGTAAGCGTATGCGCTCCTGTCCCAACGAAATACACCTGTGTGCCGGGATAACTGAGTTCAGTCGCATAGGCATCCACTGTATCTACTAGCACACCATCCACGATGATGTCGAACATGCCCATATTGCGTGCCGCAACATAGCGAATTCGCAAGCCCTCCCCTTCAAAATGAAAGGCGACGGTGCTACTGGTATTCTCTGACCGATGATATTGCCCCTGACTGGCTTGAACGACCTGACGGGCTTGCCAGGGGCTGCTGTATTGCACCAGTGGATGATCGGATTCAAAACTGTACCAACCTTCATAAGGTGGTGCTTCATGAGTCGCATTTGGCATCGGTTCAACCGGTTGTGGCGGTGCAGGCAGCAAAATCGTTCCCATCGGGAAGTTGGTTGGCATAGGCGGCACATAAACGCCAGGCATCACCGCTTGCATCTCCAGCAAACGCATCGCTAAAGTCGGTGTGAGCGTCGGCGTGAACGTCGCTGTTGCGCTGGCTGTTGCTGTAGGACTTGGCGTATCACTTGGCGTGCTGGTTTGCGTTGGCATCACCGTGTGAGTTGGCACATCCGTTGCAGTCAGTGTTGGCAACACAAACAGCGTTGGCAAAACGGCAACTGTCGTCTGATGCTTACTCAACAATGCAAAAGCCAGTGCCCAGGTCATCAAACACAAGGCCAACAAGCCCAACAAAATCAGGATCATTCTTTTTTGCATACGCCTCCAACTCCTGACAAACAAATACACTCTCCATCTTCGCAAATGAGAGCGCTGACAGGCTGTAAAATTTCAGTTTTGGACTGTAAAAATCGGATTTCGGTGGGGAAAAATACAGCTCCCCACCGGACTTACGAGGAAAAGATGAAGCCTTCAGCGGCTGCCCGACTGATCATGTGCTCATTGGTCGTCGCACCAAAACGGACACGTAACTTCTCCCGCACCCAGTACACACGACGCGGATGGATATCCAGAGCGAGTGCAATCTGTCCGACATGTCGCCCCTGTGCCAGCAATCGTAAGACACCGCGGGCTTCCTGATCCAGTTGCCAGTCCCGTTGGGGTGTCTGCATGGCAGTCAGATATTCGGCATTGGCTGTCGGCGACAAATACAAACGATCCCGCATCACCGTTTCAATCGCACAGATCAGGGAGTCTTGCAATTCATCCCCCTTATACAGGTAGCCATGACAACCCGCCGCGAACAAATCCCGGATGAGCAAGCCATCGCGCAGGTAGCCACTGACCAGCACCTTCGTTTTTGCTGAGATTTGCAACACATCTTCCACGATCTGCAAAATATCCACCTCTGGATCAAGTCGTTCATCAACAACAATCACCTGTGGCTGGCGCTCTACCGCGACTCGTAAATCGCTCAGTGTATTCACACTGGCTTCCATGATGAATTCAGATCGTCCCTTGAGTACCGCTTCCATTCCCAGACGGATCAGGTCGGCGGCATCGGCAATCATCAATCGAACCTTCATACAGTCTCTTCCACCTTTCTGACATGTTAAAACCCAGCATAGCATGACTGCATCTGGAAGCTTCGTCGATATGTACGCCACGCCCGTTAATTTGTACGTGGCGCTCGTCAATTTTTCATTCAGGTGAAATTAGCGAGAAAGCGAGGATTATTCTCTCAGCAAACCATAGGCCACTGCTGCTGGAATGATCTGCTCATTATTGTTGACATGAAGATATTTCTTGATGCGGGTACGGGTATCGTAAATGACGCGCCGCGAGACACCGATTCTGTCGGCAATATCGCGCACCGACTGCCCTGCCGCCAGTAGATTCAGGACTTCCAGATCACGTTCCGTCAATTCCCGCACACTACGCCGATGATACGGCAGTGCCGCAGCTTCTGAGGATAGATATGTTTCGCCTGCCAGGATACTCTTGATTGCGGCTGGAATGGTCTCCTCTAACTTGCTCTTGTGATAAATATAGCCTCGTGCCCCACCCGCGAACAAAGCCCCGATATAGTCGGTGTTGAGACGACTGCCAATCACCACCTGCCCCAATCCGGGATAGTGTTGATGGAGATAGCGCACCAATTTAACCGCATTTTCTTCCTTTGGAAGTTGATCCGAAAGCAACAGGATACGGGCACAAACGGTTTCTAGATGAGCAACAAGTGTCTTGAAGTCAGCAAAATCATGTACCTGCCCTGTCGGCACGCCAGTCTTTTCAACCAGCATCCGCAGTCCATTGCGACTGAGTGCCTCTTTGTCTAGGATTACGATCCGGGCTTGTTTCACAATCTTGCGCCTCTATTTTGCTTTTTACATGGGATATGAACTCAAAATACGAACTATTGTTCTGGTATTCTTCATTATATTACAAAAAACAAACACCAGTAAAGGTGTCTGTCGTTATAGTTTCGTTTGGTTTTTTGAGGGGGGATTAATCTAAATGATCAGCATCTTCTGCTTTGATATACTCATCATTCATGGCGCGTTCGATATCAGCAAAATCTTCTTCGCTCAGCCCTTCACGAATATCTTCAAGTGCCGCAAGCAATTCATCCATATTCACTGTTTTAGAATTGGAAAATTCAGGATCATTTCCCCAGCCTTTTACGCCACTCATCAAAAATTACCTTGTCCTTATCTGATAATTTTTCGTATTCTTCAGCAAAAACAATAATTGGATCATCACAAAACCAATAGCTTTGACCAGCAACTAATTCAAAAATTTCATCAATATCCAATTCATTTCGCTCGTCACGCGATTGACCGTAATCCCATGACCTAAGGTCATAATAGGTACTGAAACCAAGTACATGAAATACACTCGATGAGGCATCAAGCAACTCCTGAAGAACATCAATTGAAAGTTGATAAGGCACAATGGATTCCGGTCCTGTTACTTTCTTCCAGTCAAGATGTGCGATGTGATGATTTCTTACTTCTGTAATTTTTTCCTCTAGCGAGGCAACTTTCTTTTCAAATCCCTTCGTCCTCTCGCGCAAAATCTCGTCCACTTCCAGGTCTATCTTATCTACACGATATTGTTTTGGATCAAATATTTTGTTCTTGAATCGGCGAAGTGAAAGTTCAGAGGATTTATCAAATATCGCTGAGAAAGCAATCAGAACTGAATCAAAAAATGACTTGTTGGTGAGTCGCCAAAACACCCGTTTGTCCTCCGGAACAAACAACTGATATGGGAAGTTGCTTAATCGACGTAAAATGATGATTTGTTGTGCAATATCAGAAAGATGTTGCCACGTAACTGCATGTTGCTTCTTGTATTCATCAACTTTTTCAGGCTTAATGACATCTTCGACTTCAATAATTACCTCTGAACCCCATCGTTTCATAGATTAATTCCATAATTCATCATCATCTTCATCCCCAAATAAATTACCCATACCAACACTAAACGTTTCACGGGCATCACTAGGATCAATGTGATCATCCGTTCCGGCGAACATACTTGGCAGTTCTTCCGGCTCGGTGGCTTCAGTGATCTGCACACCACCATAGCCACCTCCCCTGCCATGAATCAATCCTGTAATGAATGAAGCCATGAACTGCAAGAGATCCAGCGTCTTGCCCGTTTGCTCCTGTACCGTATGAACTGCCAGCAACATCCCCACCAGCACGTGTTTCAGCTTACGTTGACTGGCGAGTTCCTGTGCGACCTCCCAGGCTTTAGCTTGTGCTTCATCATCCAGATCAAACACCAACAAATATGATCCTGATTCCGCCTGTCCATTGGGCGGTTTCTGATAATGCCGTTTCGCCATTATCCCGTTACTTTCCGGTTGACCTTCTTATTGCTGGCACTCATCGGCAGTGCACCATAAGCATTGAGTTCCCACAGTGGAATACCCTTCAAGTGCGGTACGACATCCGGATGCAGAATGTTTTTATTCGGATACTGTTTTAGGATTTGCGGCAGGATATACACCCAGCCACCACCTGCCAATAAGATCGAATCTGCCCCCTGCTGATAGCTACGCTCCAGCTTCTCTTCGATGATATAGCGAGAAAAACGCGCTGATACCAGTTCAAAAATCGCCTGTAGATCGAGAATCCGCCCGTTGAGTTTCACCCGTGCATAGTTGGGTTTCATCTTGCCCAGTGACCATTCTCGCAACCAGGCATCCACCTGTACCGGCTTCATGCGCGGTGTGGATTCACCTGCCTTGAGGAATTGATCGCGGATATAATCCATCACCGGTTCAATCATCTGGCGTAAAACTCCGGCATCCCGATCCGTTGCAAATGCCATGCTTTCTGCATCGAGCTTACCGTTACGAACAGCATAAGTGTCGTAGGTACCATGACCCGCATCATGAATATGTACCTGCCCTGTCAGCAGATCATCTCGCCCATCTGAAGATGGAATTAACACATCATTTCCGTTGGCATCATAGGCATACGCACTGAATGCTCCCACGCCCTCCGGCACAACAACGACTTTACCGATGATAAAGCTTCGAGGTTTCTTGTCATAGCTCATCTGGATGGTCCATGTGCCAGTTTTATCCTTCGCCTCACCATATTTGAGGTTCTGTTTAATCGCTTTTGCCACACTGTTGACCAATCCGGGAGGTGCAGAGGTGACAATCGTCAGCGGTGTATTTTCTGGTGCGTTAAGGGCTGCCAGCAGACATAACAACATGAAAATATGAATCTCTGAGCCATAGCGTTCTTCGGAGTTTACGAAAGTCTCTGGCGGATACTTGCTCTGCTCCCAGACGTTATCTCCAATGGCAAAGCGCCCCCCTGCTACATCCGCGTACACCATTTCGTTCAGCCCGATGGTGGTCACATCAGTGTTCATAGAATAGCCGGTAACTGGCACACGCACGTTAGGAAGCATAAAATAATGGAGTTCTCCATCCACTAAATGCCATGCACTGGATGTGCCATTACCACCATCCCATGTGATGATTGTCGGATCGAGTTCCCATTGAAAATCACTGGCATTGGCATCTGCGGGCGTGAGTGGAATTAGCGTTTTATTCGGTTTATATCGGATCATTTTGCGTCTCTTTCTTTTGCTCATATAAGAGTCTAACTGGCTTATTTGGATGGAAATTGGGCAAAATCGTTCCTATATATATGGTTGTATATATATAGGGGGGTCTTTTTTGCTCCTTAGAGTTAAAATTGCCTTCTTTTTCGTAATTACACTACGGGATTAAAGCTATAATATAGAGTACACTTGTAGAAGTTACAAGTCAAGCTTATAGGAGTTGGAATGTGAAAACTTATACACCTGGAGAAATTGCAGTTGTAATTGGAGTTAGTGCAAGCTCCATTAGAAATTGGACTGAGCAAGAAGAACTTCAGCCTTATCTATCTGATATGGCAACCCGCCGGAATGATTTTGAACACGCTAAACAACGTGAATATACGATAGAAGACCTCTATGTTCTAAATACAATTGGCAAAGCGAAGACACGTCACAATAGTTGGCAAGATGTAGCTGACTTCCTTGAAGATGGCAACATTTATAAGGATTTACCCGCTTCTGCCGCTTTGGTTCTACAGGAAACAGCTGCAGAAGGTTTTGCTGACAAAATAATGCTTCATCAGCGAATTGAGTTTCTGGAAGTAACTATCAGGGATCAAGAGGCTGAGATCGAACAGTTGCGCCAGCGAGTTGAGGAAGTTCGGAATGAAGAACGAGATGTAGCAAAGACTGAACGTGCAGAACTTCAATCAACCATCAACGATTTGAATCGATTGATCGGCAAACTAGAAGCAAAAATTGAAATGCTCAAGGAAAGCACAAACGACGAATGATATTGTCTAGTGTTCCAAAACAACAATGCAGATAAGTAGGGCAGTTAGAAATCATGAGCAAGAAAAAGCAACAAGGACATTATTGTAGGGTCTGTGGACGTTACCGAGCCAACGAAAAATTTAGCGGAAAAGGTCATCGACAGCATATCTGCAAGGACTGTAATCGTAACCAGCAAGCACAAAAGCGTGAGAAGAAACACGCAACAAAGCAAGCTGCTGAAGTTGGGTTACCAGTGCCCAAGCGTTATCCGATGACACGTTACCAGGCAGCCAGCTATCTCGGTATCACACCATCTGCATTTGATTATCGGCGTAAAAAACTAGAGCTGGAGCCATCTGGAACCTACGAGGGGAAACAGGGTACAGGCTTTCTCTTCGATATGGAAACAATTATCGCTGTTTACCGATACAGCCAAACGGATGGTAGTAACTCGGAGTGAATTATGGCAGTGCAAATGACAGAATAGGGAATTGTGTCATTGTGGCAAATGGCATTTCCACTGCCGCATTTTTAACGGGTTTTTATAGGTCTAAAGAGTTCAAAAATTAGGTAATTTTACGATTATTTGTCATAAACCGTCAAAAACAGGTCGGAAATGTAGCATTTAATGTGGCAGTAAACCTATTGCCATAATTCACCAGATATACATACGAGGAAATAATGGAGCAAAAACTATCTGTACAAATCCTAACGTATCTATGCAACCTCATCATGACATCGCCCTATAGAACAATGCGTGAACTGACTATCTTCTTCAAACAATTCGATGTACCCGATGTGTATGGTAACCCGTCACGCACAAACTACACTGAACAGCAACTTATTGAATTAAATAATCAGGGAAAGCTCATCTCTGTTATTGAACAAGCAGTTGATCCAAGAAATTTCTTTGAATCAGAAATTGACATTGAAGAGATCATTGCGGAAGCCAATCGGTTTCTTGCTCTTGATGATCTTTTACTCATAAAAGCAAGGAATGGCTACAAAGTAAAGCTTCTGGGAAATCGTCATCATTCTGGTCAACCGATAAAGAACATCATTTTTGGCTCTACAGGACCAAAACCAGATATCGTTCTTCGTGATGCACTGACTAATCAAATCGAAATCACTCAAAATGCTGAACACTGCCTAGTCTATGATCACCACATCAATGACGAAGCAGGGTTGTCATGGGATGAACTGGTCGAGTGGTGGATGAGTTTGAATCAGTTGAAAAGCAGAAGTGATATTATTGAAAGAGAACTCTATCAACGGTTGAGGAAATCAATCCCCGAAACATCACCACCCGCCCGCAACTTGTTTCATTCTTACTATAGCTTTAAGCAACAGGGGATTCAGCGGCTTCCTGCATTACTTCCAGAGGTATATCTTCACTTTGATCCTAAGACCATTATTGAACGAAATGGGAAAAAGGTTCTGAACCGACAGCGAATGGATTTCCTTTTGTTATTGCCATACGATGTGCGTATCGTGATTGAGGTCGATGGCAAACATCACTATGCGGATGGGGATATCGCAAGCCCTGAAAGATATGGCGAGATGATGATGGAGGATCGAGAATTGAGATTGATGGGCTATGAAGTGTATCGCTTTGGTGCAGTGGAGCTAAACAAGTCTATTGCTGAATCTAATGTAAAGAGCTTTTTTCGGCGCATATTCAAAAAGTATGGTATTTTGTAGTAAAGTTCCCCATGAAGTGTGAACTCGTGGTATTCTTATAGTGCAACTCAAAACTGTTAGAAAGAATCAGAATGCAAAGTGCGATGACACAAATATTTGACAACCCGGTAGACGGCTGGGTGACAATGAAAGAGGCTGGTCGAATCATAGACCGTGATACCTCAACCATTCGTTACTGGGCAGAAAATGGCAAGATCGCTTGCTTTAATGTTGGCACCAGTAACATTCGCATTGTTAATGTAGAGCAAGTAAAAGAATACTCAGCTAAGCATTCTTATCGTCTTGATAGACCAAAGCGTAGTCAGAAGAAGAAAACAGAGTAGGGGAGTTGGCAAATGTTCCCACTTTGTTGTAAACTGTGGACGTAGTAAAAAATCGTTAGTGATTTATAAAAGAGGCATGTACTAATGGATCCATAAAGGGGAATGATTTAGAAGGGTAGTTGGCGCGGACTTGCCATCCGAGCAGTTGTCACTGTGCCTAGAATCAGCGAAGCCCTCTGTATTTTGGTTAGCCGCCTACATCCAGAGAGCTTTATCCAATCCCACCGGGGTGGACTTGTAAAGCCCCGGACTAGGTTCGCTTTGTTATTTCATATAATAGCGGATTTTGTTCGAGTTTGCAAGTTAACGCTCCTTAAACTTGTCGGTGGTTTTGGTAGGAATCTTCCAACAAACAGGTTTTTTGACACTACCCGATGCACCAGTGTTTCATTTTTGTGATATGATAAAATCCTAGAATATTTGTTCGTATTTGGTGATTGAACTATGTCACAAAAAACAAGGAGAAATTAGGATGCAACAACGCGAAAGTCCCTATTTGGAGCCGAGCCAATCTACGTCAATGCCTGGCAAGCCCGTCGTAGATCGACCCGGTGAACCACGACTGAACAGAATCAAAGACTCTGTTCAAAGTGATCTAATATTATACCATCGTTTGAAAAAAGTTTCATCAAGCGTGTATTTTCACAGGTTTCTTCATGTGGTTCGTTCTCGCAACGTTCAGCCTTTTTGCAATCACTTCCAGAGTTCAGGAAGAGATAACAGGGTTATTTAAAACACGTGAAGGAGCGGTCTAATTATGAAACTAACCCGCGAAGATGCTTATGCCTTTCGCCGTATTATGACGAAAATGGATATACCTGACGGACTAACACTTAGTCCCGTTACACGATTGTTGATTGATACTCTTGATCCAGTCAACAAAAAAGAGGGTTGGCAAACGCTCTACGATATGGTGATGCGTGATCAGTCTATTGTTGAACAGGTCATGTTCATTGATCCTAAAGCAGAACTACCAGAAGACTTGAAAGTCTGTGATGAATTGTATGTGCCGCCGTTGCCTAAAGCTGCTCAGCTTGATGAAAAACTTATCAAGTCTGCGGAAGGGGTAGGGCGCTTTCATCGTGACTGCACCAATTGGCTCAAGCAAAAATCACCTATGACTCCGCATATTTTTCTGGAGTCTGCGCCGTTGTGGGCAGTTGGCTTAGCGATTGCTCGCCGAGCTGTATTGCGTTTGCCATTCAGTGATATTCATCCCAATTTGTACATTCTGTGGTCAGCACCAACCACGTATTATCACAAAAGTACTGGCTTGAAGGCGATGACCCAACTGGTACGTAGTGTCTTGCCTCATCTATTGCTCGCGGAAACAACCACGCCTGAGATGTTGATGGCGAAACTCGCTGGGCAGAAGCCAACAAACTATGATCAGCTTCTCCCTAGCGAAAAGAAGCTGGAGGATATGGGCAGCCGTTTTGCTGGACAGCGCGGTATGAGTATTGATGAAGCCAGCAAGATTCTTATCCCAAAGAAGTATATGGAAGGGCACTCTGAAGCACTAATGCAATTATTCGATGGGGGAGATCGCATGGAACGCGAGCTTCGAGGTGATGGCAAGCTCATCATCTACAATCCATCGTTGTCATTGATTGGTGCAACCACGCCAACCATGCTTTCCCGGTATATGTCCGATACAGAGTGGGAAAGTGGGTTGATGGCACGTTTTATTGCATTAACACCCGCTGAAAAAGATATGCCTTTTGTCGTAAGTGATCCCTCGCCTGAACTTGATCGAATGACTGAAGGATTGAAGTCACGCCTGCACCGCATTCATAACGCCTTTCCCCAACCACCTGAATGGGAAGCTCTCTATAACTCGCAGGAATCAGTACAGTTGCCAAGCATTGACGTGTTACTTGAGCCAGAAGTCATGGCACGTTTCAACACTTATTCAAAAGCCATGCATGAGTTAACTGATCCGCGTAATGGTTTGGATGAGCGTTTACGTGGTAACTATGGACGCTTGCCAGTGCTAACAGCAAAATTATCTCTCATCCTTACCTTGATGGACTGGGCGGAGGATGGTGCAAAAGATGCACCGCGTATCACTTTAGCACATTGGGCAAGAGCGCAGATTCTCTCTGAAGAATATCGGGCATCAGCACATCGTTTGCTAGCGGAACTTAACGTCAGCCAGGATGTGAAAAATGAGCAGAAAATTTTAGATTTCCTTGCACGCGCTCAAAAAGATAAGCCACCAACCAAACGAGAAATTCATCGAGGCACTGGTATCAAAAATCGTAAGGAAGCATATGCTGCTGTCGATGCTTTGGTTGAGTCAGGCGTAGTTGAATCTGTTGAGCGTAAATCTTCGCGAGGTAGGGGAGCTACAGCTTTTGTCATTAGTGAAGAATAACGTAATTATGGCAGTGGATAAGTCAGATATAGGTAATTGTGTCATTGTGGCAAATGGCATTTCCACTGCCGCATTTTTAACGGGTTTTTATAGGTCTAAAGAGTTCAAAATTTAGATGATTTTTCGATTATTTGACATAAAACGTCAAAAATCGATTAAAAATGTGTCATTTAATGTGGCAGTAAACTTGTTGCCATAATTATCTGAGGTGTCAAATGATAGATGTTGAACGTATCAAAAATCGTGTTGACTGCCGTGATTTGATTGAGCGTGATCTGGGCAGACCGAAGTATCGGAACAACACACATAGTAAGTACAAATGTCCGCTTCATAATGAAGAGAAGGGCTACTCACTGGTTGTTTATGCCGATCACTGGAATTGTTTTGGCGCTTGTGGTCATGGTGGCGATGCCATTTCGTGGCTTCAGGAATATCATAGTATGTCATTTCAGGAAGCATGTGAACGACTTACATCAGGTGATCTACCGATTATCGATCAAGTTAACCGTTCACGACAACCCAAGATCGAGCCTATATCTGAACCGCCAGATTCTGGTTGGCAAAAGGCAGCACGCAAGATTGCCCAACAAGCAATGGATACGTTGTGGGGTAAGGAAGGTAAACGTGCCTGGCGTTATCTGGAAGAAGAACGTGGCTTAACCGAAGATACTATCGTTGCGGCTGGTCTGGGATACATTCCGGGTGACTATCGTGAATGGAAAACAATAGAAGGATTGAATGTCCCGTGCGGAATTACGATTCCATGGTTCGCATCAGGAGCGATTTGGGGTATCAAAGTTCGTCGTGCTACGGGTGAGCAACGCTACCATCAGGTTGGTGGCGGAAATCTCAAAGGTGGACTCTATTTAGCGGATTCCATCGAACCCGGTTTGGCAATCCTAATCACAGAAGGGGAGTTCGACGCACTAATCGCAAAACAGACTGGTGCAGGGCTGATCGCCTCAACAGCTATCGGAAGTGCGGCGAATAAACGTATCAATTCACGCTGGTTTCCAAAGTTTATCACTGCACCGAGTATCTTCATCCGGATGGATGATGATCATGCGGGGCAGGGGGCTTCAGAAAAAATTGCGGGTTTATCACAGGCGACACAATGTATACAGGTTCCGCAAGGTAAAGATGTGAATGATTTTTACATACTTGCAGGACACGATGCCGTACATAATTGGATCATTGAGCTTATCGGAGATAATGAGAAATGATGAAAATCTATGACCATGAATTAACAAATCGTCAAATTGAAATTTTGTCCTTTATCTATGATTACCAGACGGATTATGGTTTTGTTCCCAGCATCCGTGAAATTTGTGAAGCTACTGGCATCCGCTCGACATCAGCAGTAAGCTACCAGATCAATCGTCTTGTGAGATCAGGATACATCAATAAGGTGGGTGAAGTATCACGTGGCATGATTCTAATGGCGCCTGCCTATGATGTGATAGGGAAACAAGCTCCTCATGAATGTGATCTCTCAGTATTGCGTTCTGAACTGTTTGCGCTTCGTTTAGAGAATCGGCGTATTCGGGAACAATATGAGACTCGTGTCAAAAATCTGGAACATGAGCGCAATCAGCTTTCACAGACACTGGCGATGCTGAAGTATCGGGTTATCAAGCAACTTGAGGGTGTTTTTGAGGAAGAGTTGGCATCATGAATAGATTTCAAGCTCATCTTCGCTCAATGGACAATTTAATATATACTGTTAGATATTGGTTAGAAATAGCTAGACGAGATTTTTCTTTTTTTAGATTGGTGTAAATTATGCTCCCAAGATTCACAGTTAGCGAAAAATCTCGCAGAGGCCGTTTAGGTTCATTTGAATTTCAAAATGGTATTAAAAGTATATCTACTCCATTTATGTTTCCTGTTGCATCTACTGTTACAGGAACAACAGCTAATGGTGGTGGCATTTGGCGTTACGTTCTACAAGCGTATCCTGAAACGTACGACGAAGATGCAAGCGAGCTAAAAAGCCAGTCTCTCATGCGTCGAGGGACTCCGATTCTCTCACAGGTGTTACAATTCTTAGATTATGGTGTTAGTCCGTCCAAGGTACAGTATTGGCGGGATGAGTCCATTCGCAAAATGTATAATGATGCACACACCATGGATTACCGTGCGCCAATTTTTCTGGATTCTGGAGGATTCAAGCTTATGTGGCGCGAAGGACTGGATCTCGATGCCTATGGTATTGATCTCAGTAAGTCCGCTGAAGCTCGGAGTATTTCACAGCTTCAGTACGATCTGGGTGCAGACATCATCGCCAGTTTGGATTATCCAATTCCACCTAATCTCGCACCTGCTGAGGCTCGTGAGAGGATGAAACGTAGCCGAATGAATGCCATCCGAGTAGCTCGTGACTTACGCGACAAGAGGTTTCCCGGCTGGCGTCCGTTCTTTTACATGCCTGTTCACGGGTTGTCACCTGAATCCATTACCTATTATATTGAACAATTATTTGGGCGTATAAGATACTATGATCTCGAAGGTGAGCCATTGGGTATTGCTATCGGTTCATTGGTACCGTTGCGATTTTCACGTACCAACTTGTATAAGATTATCGAAATTGTTAATGCGGCTGTAAACGCTATACCAGAGCGCTTAAGAGATCAAATTCCTGTTCACGTTTTCGGCGTAACAGGTACAGTGCTTCCTTACCTTGCATACTGCGGTGTGGATACATTTGATTCCAGTACATATGTTAAGGAGGCAATTAATCTCAAGTATATGGACCCTGACACGCGCGCGGGTCATGCCGTGTTAGAGATGACAGAGGATAGCTTTCATTGCCAGTGCGACATTTGTCGGTACCTGAATCTGCGTGAGGTTCAGGTCGCATTAGCAACGGATAGTAAGGGTAAACCGTTGCCACCACACAATCATCATAAAAGCAAATACTATGCTGATATTGCGTTGCACAATTTGGAACAAGACATTCAAATTGTCAGGGAGACTAGGGATGCAATTAACCAGGATTGTATGAACGAGTACATCATTCAGATGACAGAGCGCTTTCCCCGAATGCGATATGCGCTCGATGCTCTCTGCCAAATCGATGATAGTCTCAAAGGACAAGTATCACGGGTACTACAACCGATCGAAAAACCTCTCAAAAAGACAAGCCCGAAGATCTACCAAACGTTTACACACACGGCTGACGACTTCGATCTTGCGCGAATGAATGGTAACCTTAGTGCAATTCTCACACCACCGCGCATCGCACTTTTATTGCCATGCTCAGCCGATAAACCGTATTCCACCTCCCGAACCCACAGTTATGTGGAGCGGTACTTAGAGGAGTATTTCCCAGAGCAAAGAAACCGCATTCATAAGGTATCTTTATCAGGCTTATATGGTCCAGTTCCCGAAGATTATGAGTCCTATGAACCAATACTCAATTACAACTATCGACTTACTCCTGAAAATCAAGCACAGATCAAGTTGGTGTCCAAACGGCTCTTAGATTACTTGGAAGCATACCGGACAGGCTACACACATTATGTTGCCTATGCTACCAGCAAGGCTTATCGTATTGTCTTTGAACGGGTAGCTGAGGACTTTAAAGAGCTTACTGTATTGCCATCAGCACCAAAGTCGCGTCGACTAACAGAATTCTTTAGGGCTACGAATATCCAAGAGCTTGTACAATTTATAGACATAGCTCTTAATACTGATCTTTAGTTTTTATTGCGAGGAAATTATTAATGTGGGCCAATCTACATCACATCCTTTCTCAGATGTTCCATGAACTCAATGACGGGCAACCCCTCGAATCTCCCCAAAAACTATGGCAGAGATATCAACATGAGATACGTGCAATTCTTGATAATCCAGATGTTGATGACGAAGCTGTTATGGCTGTTAAACGTCATCTAGTTGAGATTGGCCCTGATATTTGGATTCCACAATCTTATGAGGCGGTCAGGGTATTGCAACAGTTGAAGCAACGTTTTTCCGCCGATGCAGAAGACCCTAATCCCCTCGTCGCGCAGCTTCGAGTTGAGGCACTAATTAGACGGCGGCCTGTTCGTGATATCCTGAGATCGAGCCTTGAAGAAGGGAAAATATCCCGAATTCTGGCGGATATTGGTCAGAAACACAAATATTCTCGTTTTCAAGTTGATGGTTGGCGTCGAATACTCGAAGCTATAGGTGTACTCAAACATGACAATGCCCCTGAAAGTGTGGTGGTGGTGGCCCCGACAGGTTCAGGTAAAACTGAGGTCTTTCTCTTACCGGTTATTTATCACATTGCGAGTAAGCTCAACTCCAATGATGTGCCACGTTACATTATGATCTATCCACGTGTAGAGTTGCTGAAAGATCAAGTTTCACGCAATCTAAAGTATGCTTATCGGGCCGAACAGCAATTTACTGATGGTCAGCAGTCAACATTCAATGGGCATCGGCAGGCCAAACACCCCTTTGTCGTTGGTATTCAATTTGGTGGTGTGAGATCCACTTATCAAGGGACCTTCAAAGAGAGAAGCCTGTTCGATGAGCAGAAGTATTTTCTTTTAGTACCAACCTGTCCCATTTGTGAAGATAACATGCGTGAAGGCAATGAACAATGTGGAAGGTTGAAAGCAGGGCGTGCTAATGGGAGAGTAATTCCTTTGGAGTGTGACAATCTGAGTTGCGGTGCTGTCTTCCACGTCACTATTGGGAAAAACGATCATGCTGAAGCCCGAATTAAGCCGCACATACTTGTTACAACCATGGAATCACTAGATAGACTGTATCTCAATCCCAAATTAGAGAGTTACATTCGCAACATTCAGGGCATCCTTCTTGATGAAGTTCACCTGTTTCACTCCCTATATGGTGCACATATCTATAACCTTATTCGCAGAATTGAAGCTTTTCAAGAACATGGACAACCTTTGTCAAAGATTGCAGCGTCGGCAACAGTCTCTAACCCTGGACGCTTTATATCACGACTATTTTATGGCGTAGATGAGGACTCGCGTGTTGAAGTTCTGGACGCTGAACACTCTCATTACGATTTGGAGGATGCAGGTCTCGAAACTGTAGTGTTTCTACAAACTACGGAAACAGAAAGCTTTTCGCGAACGCAATCTACTCTGCTCCAGACAATCATGGCTGTTGGACACAGTGTATTGGGTGCTGATGAGCGGGCAATTGTATTTACAGAGTCTATCGATCATGCTAATCGAACCTACAGGCAACTTCTTGATGAGGAAAACGAAAAACGTTTGTGGCAGTTCCGAATGGCAGTGAATGATATTAAGTACAACGATGCAACTTGTCCAGCGACAAGCCCATTGGAATGCGACCATATCTATGCTAAAGGCGAATGCTGGCGTGCAATCCGTGGTGGTGTGCAATGTCATACGAACCTCATTGAGCCGTTTATAATTAATCGACCACTCAATGTCGATGTCATCACTTCGCAAGATCGTGGCAACTATTGGGATCCGGATGTGATCGTCGCAACTCCCGTACTTGAGGTCGGTGTTGATGATGAACGATTCAAAGCAACCATTCACTATCGTCCGCCTCAGTCCGTTTTTTCGTTCCTACAGCGCAGAGGCCGCGCTGGTCGTAGTGCAGGTGACACTGCCTATAGCATACTTGTTTTGGGACGTACACCGTCAGATGAGTTTTATTTCCGTCGCCGCAATCGCCTGATGGATCCAGGTAACTTCGAGTTACCACTCAATCCACGCAATGTTATCATCCAGAGTATGCATGATCAACTCGAGATTGAACGTGAAACAATTGGAACATATGTCAATCAGATGGGTAATCTTTCGAAGGCGATATTCCGATGGATGATAGAGAAGTATCTACGATGCCAAACTTTATCACGGGTATTTGGAGAGAAACTCACTGAACTGCAAAATTCTGTTTTGCGCCAAGACAGTGATCATCAAACCTTGCAACAGGATTTTACGCAGTGGATCCGTGATCAGCATGATCGTTTCAAACGTCATTTGGATCTTGATCTCTTGCTTGATGAATTGACTTCACGAGTGCCTGTTGATCAACGTGGCAATGTCACAAGATTTAGCGAAATGATATATGCCTACCGAAACAAAGAAGGAGTAGATATCGAAGAGATTAAACAACTCGGCAAACAAATTGCTATGGCGCTAGAAAGCATAATTTTCGACACTGAAGAAGAACTCGAGCAAGAGAAATATAAGCTACTACAGAATCTCATAAGAAAAATTACAAAAGACCATCAATCCATTGAACAGCTTGATATTGAGGCTGACCAGCGTCTTATCTCAGCACTCTATGACTACTTCAATTTACTTAAAGCACGCATTGTTGATGAGCGCTATCCGGGCACACTAAATCGAGCCGAAGATATGGTGAAGATAGTTTTACAGTCTCTCTTCTATATTGGTAATGCGTGTTTGTCACGACATTCTCATTGCGAGTCATGTACTCGTTATTTTGTGCCAGATGCATATTTTCAGGAAGTTAAGCCAATTATTGTTGAGACATGGACAAACCGTGGCAAGAATCTTCAGGCTGAAATTCACGTAGAAGATACAACAAAACTAGCCAACATGCTGTTGCCTTATAAAACATTCTACAGGTATTTCAGCGATCAAGATGCAATGGCTGTTTTGCGTACTACAACCAGTGCAGACTGGGTTTCACACGTCCGAAATCAGACCATAGTTCGTCTTGAACCAGGTATTGTCGGCGTACAGCGTAAAGTTTCTGATGAAATTACCGGCATTGAACCCAACAAGATACATGTTGTTCCAATCCGACCTGATAAAGAAGGGCAGGGTGTGGTTGGTTTATGCCTCAATTGTTATGCTTTGCACCGTGCAAGTTACAACGGTACATGTAGTACATGCGGCAATACTGAGATTACGAAGGTTCGCTTACGCTCTGAAGCAATTGTTCGGAGACAGGCTCTTTTCAAAAATGCGCTTCAAATCTCGGATACTTTCTGGTATTGCCATGATCTTACAGGACATGTTCAGATTGATGGTGCTAATGTCCGTTATATTCGACAATGGTTTGATGGAGAGCAGTTCAAGAGTGTTGGAGGAGATCCTCAAGAATTTACGGCACTATATTATCGTAATGGTGAGGTTCCCTATCCCATTGTCTACGATCTTGTTACGCATGGCATTGCTTGGGATTTGAGCAATGTTATTAGCCATATTTTGGGTGATGAGCAACTTCGAGAGACGATTTCACATTATCCGGATAAGAACTTTGATGCTGAGTTAATCTTGCATACCGCATCTCATATGCTTCACAAAGCAATTGCCTCAATCAGTGGTGTGAACGACATTACACTTGAGTATGCTATTCAACGCAGTGGTATTGATGGACGCGAGCGTGCGATGGTGGTGGTGTGGGAGCGCTACGAAGGTGGTGTAGGTATTTCCGAGATTATTCGAGACACACTGCAAGAAGATCCAATCTTATTCTATCGAGAGCTACTCGCATCAGCACTTTGCCCAGTCTTTTATGCTGAGGACACTCAGTGGCCGGGCACCGATGAAAGTCTAAGACGGATTCTTTCAGAAAGATGGGCACTCGATGGCGAAGATATTCTAATCGATGGGATTATCCGCGAAGTAAAAGCCGAACGTGGTGCAATAGTAGCGCGGCAAGCGGAAGCATCTCAAGCATGTAGTGAAGATGATGGTTGCCCTGCCTGTGTCCATGTTACAGTTTGCACTGAGCATATTGAACAGCCCCATAAGGTCAGCCGTTTTGTCGCAGAAGCCATTATGGATTATTTCCGCCTAACTGTGGATAACACTCGACTCGAGGCGATGAATCGGTATCGTAGAGAGACTCACGGAAGTGAAGCATTCCAACTAAGACATAACCTTGAAGAGGATGTGTACGACATTGTGCGCTTTTAGAGCTTTGCCGCGGATAATTGCAGAAATGCTTCTGGCAGCACCCAAATCCTCAGAGATATGTATTGTCAGTCCATGGATTCGTGAAGTTTTGCTGAAGCCTCCGATTATCGTGGGCACAGAAGGTGTGCTAGCTCAACACAAAACACCACTCAGCGAATTCCTTCATTTGCTTGTGTCTCGTAGGCACGTGCATTTGCACATATTTGTTCGAGAGTTTGACCGCGACATACGCACTATTACTCATGAAGTAAGGTTAGTGTTCCCTAATTCTATTCATATTCACGAAGAGCCACACCTACATGCCAAAGTGATTGCTACATCAAATAGCATTCTACAGATGTCAGCCAATCTAATACCCACTAGCCTCTATCGTAACATCGAAACCTGTGCTATATCGACAAATAGGTACGGCTCTGCACGAACTTACACACATAACGAGCTGAAATTGGTTTTCTGATATTATGCCAAAGATTTACATCGCAGGTCCATTGTTTAATAGCCACGAGCGACGCTATCTTGAAGAAATAGCTGAAACGTTTGAGACATCTGGCTATCCAACTTTTTTGCCGCACAGAGATGCTGGACTGGTTGATCGTTTGGATGAGACTACGCGCCGAACTATATTCCTTGCCGATCTAAAAGCATTAGACGAATGCGATATATGTATTGCACTGCTCACTGGTGCAGACCACGACTCGGGTACTTCGGTGGAATTGGGATATATGTATGCGAAGGGTAAACCCTGTTTTGGCATCACTGATGATATGAGGTGGATGAATAACATGATTTGGGGAGTATGCGGTTACGGACGGAATATTGCCTCCACCATTGGTGAGTGTATTAAACTCGTCAATCAATTCGTTAATCAGGGACTTGTATAGGACTAAAGGGCATTGTAGAAGCGTCAGCATCAATTCCCTCTTGCCTTCTGAAAAAGCTCACCGTTGCATAGGTTAGTGGTGTTGCCATTGCTTCGTAAGCAGTCTTGAACAGCCACTGGGTGATAATGGCTGTTGCCAACTCATTGGTTGCGATCGTTCCACCAAATGCCACGACGATGAATATCAGTGAATCCAGTCCCTGTCCGACAAAAGTCGATCCAATCGTTCTCGTCCATAACCACTTGCCCTTTGTTAGAGCCTTCATTCTCGTCAAGACATAGGCGTTCGTAAATTCGCCAATCAGATACGCGATGAAGGATGCCACCAGCAAACGAGGCGTGTATCCTAGAATTCGCTCATACGCCTCTTGTCCATCCCAGAAACCAGCAGGTGGAAGGAGTTGCCCGGCAATGAGACCGACTACGGCCAATAAGTTGCAAAAGAAGCCTAGCCAGATAACTCGTCGCGCATTCTCGTATCCGTACACTTCAGTTAGAATATCGCCAACGATATAGCTAATGGGGAAAATTACTATTCCTGCTGGCATGATTAGGCCGAAAACATCTACTAGTTTTACGGCTGCGATGTTGGCAGTGATCAATGAGGTGATAAATACACCAACAATAGCTACAAACCAAATTGAATATCCGTTTCTTGTATCCATATGTTCTGCTTCCTAGGTTATCGATAAGGTATCGGGTCACTTATGCCGAGGGTTTCAAATGCCTTTACCCGTTCAACACACGTTGGGCAAATTCCACATGCCACCTCTTCACCTGCATAGCATGACCACGTTTTGCTGTAATCTACACCGAGTTCAAGCCCGATACGCAGGATATCTGCCTTCGAGAAGTTGAGAAAAGGTGCCACAATATTAATATGACTTGGTGACAACTTATATAGGGCGTTGACGTGATTGACAAATTCCGGAGTTGTATCCCAATATCCGTAGATGTCATGTTTCTGAGCACCATAGTATACCTCGTTTACACCTAACGTTTCAGCCCAGGCAATTGCCAATGCGAGAAAAATCATGTTTCTATTTGGTACATAAGTTGTTGGTTGTTCTTCTGGCAGGACGTTTGTTGCATTAGGAATATCAATCTGTTCGTTGATCAACGATGACATCGACCACAAAGCAGATAGTGATGATATATCAACGACTTTATGTAGCAGATTGAATACTGAAACATGTTTAGTTGCAAAGCTAACTTCTTTCTTGTGTCGCTGTCCATATTGAAAAGTGATTGCTGCCGGGTTGCGTTTTTGATTTAACAGATAATACAGTAGCGTTGTACTATCAAAACCGCCGCTGAAAATTACAATACAATCGATTTGCAATGACTTATCCTTATCTCATATTTAGAGATTTATCAGTTTCTCTATGATTTCTTGCGGATTATATACGCTTACAGGTGCACGGGTCGAGCCATCTAGGATGCCGATATAATCCTGGGTTGTCTTGACATCAACATGTCCCAGATTTTGTCGAATGACCTCGGTTGGGATGCCGGCTAGAAATAGATTCCGTGCGTAGCTCCGACGCAGATCATGCGGTGTGACGTTGGTTGGAACACCGTTAATCGCGATGGGATAGCGTTTCAACATGCGCTGTACACTGCGGGTCGTCATCTTTTTGTAAGTCGCCACCTGTTTTAGCATATCACCGCGACCATCGGACATTTTTGTGAACACAAAACCTGACTCAAGTCCAGCCAGCCAGATTTCTGTGATCTGTCGTGCCCAGAGCATATCGCCGAAAGGCACCATTCTTGCTTTTGACCCTTTGCCTGACTTTACCCGTACAGCAGGAACACTACCATAAGTCTGATAAAGATCATCGACTTGGAGTTTGACGATTTCACCCTCGCGTAAGCCGGTTGCCAGCATCAGCGCAATAATTGCCACATCACGCCGCCCACGCAGTGTCGAGACATCGGGTTGCATCATCAGCGCCGCGCCCTGTGCCGGAGTAAGACGAATGTGTTTGCTGTCTTCTTCATCCTGAACAGTCTGCGTCGTTACTTGTGAGCGTTCAGGGTCAATCGCCCGTATTAACCGCAACTCAAGTTCATCAGCTTTGGCTTTGATGGTCGCAAAATCCTCGTTGAGAAATTGCTGTTCCAGATAGGCAACTAAAGCCACCCGATGGTCCAGACTTTCAACCAACAGCTTGTAACTGCGGCGGATGCTGGATAGATGGGCACGCACACTCGATGGCGCGAGCGTGGCCAGCAGATGGTCGCGGTAAGTGCTCAAATCTGGCAGATACATTGCATGTCCTGTTTCGGCCAGCCAGTTATTATATCGTGCTACATGCGACACGATATTTTTGTTATCAGAATGTGGTGGTAAACCACCACCTAAAGCTCGTTGAGTGAGGTCATTTTTAACCATGAGTAGAGTATACCACAAAGTGTCGCATTATTCCTATTATACGACACTTTAAGAGGCAGTTTTAGACCCTGTTTTCTGGCTTTCAAGAGTACGATTTGAGAAGGGTGAAAATTGAGAAAGGCATCGTTTTGTGCGCGTGCTGGTCAGCGGGTCGCCATCTGATTCCCGAACGGTTGGCCCTGGCTAATCCGTTTTCTTCCCCTTTCGCTTTACGTCTTCTGGCTTCACATCCTCTGCTCAATCCGACCTCTGGCATTTTGTGCCGACTTCCAACACATCAGACCACGCCAGCCCATCCTGTCAAAGCAAAGCTTCGAGGGGATTTTCTTCCTGGCTTGTGCCGCTTACGCTCACCAGAAAATCCCCTCGCCCTACGGGTGACAGGACGTGCGCCCAGACGTGGTTACCCTGATGTGTAAGTCGGCACTTTAACAAATGCAGAGCTGGATATATCCGATCAGACGGATGAACCGTTAACCAGGCCGTGTTAGCTCGAAAGGGCGCACTGTAAGTTTTCCCGGAGCCACTGTGCCCCGACGGTCTCCTAGAGATGATCGCTCTGATCTGCACTGCCATCCCCGCCCCCAATAATCCGATTGGGTGGTGCTAGCCGTCGTGGATGCTGATGGAAAGTGACTCCATCAGACTGGAAAAGCCAACGTCTCGAGGTATTCGCTCATGCGAATCCGGGGCGCATCCAGGCGCGTGAAACACGAATCGGTGTATGTCACAGATACACGGGTTCAGCACACATCGGGCGGTATGCAATACAACTTTTCTGACCATTCTCGCACTTCATGATCTACGGATTGTGAGGTGCGTTTTTTTACCTTCGAACATTACGAAAATAATTACGCGAGGTGTGATATGAATGAAATTACACTCTACACAGATGGTTCGTGTCAGACACAGACACGGATCGGTGGCTGGGCGGTTGTCCTACGTTGCGGCGAGCATCGTAAAGTGCTGAGCGGCAGTGTCGCGGATACAACGGTCAATGCGATGGAATTGATGGCAGTGGTGAACGGGCTGAAAGCACTCAAAACAGTGAACCAGACCGTCACGATTTACACA
>JAVJSU010000073.1:0-33949 GCA_040219275.1 Aggregatilineales bacterium
ACATCAGCGAGATACTCGGCACGTACCGAGTTGGCGTTGGCTTGTGGAGGAATGTAACCTGCTAGACGGAAGAGCATACTGGCATCTACACCCAGCGCATCAGCCACCCGGCGTAAAGTTCGGGGATCGGGATCTTTGACACGGGTTTCAATACCATGTTTGAGAAGATTGCGAATAACACCCTCCGACACGCCGGCAACTGTAGCCAATGAAACATTATTATGATTATGCCTTCTCATCAGATCAGCAATGAATGCGCCCAATGTGGGTGGAGTGTCTGCCATAAAAGCCATATCCTTACAAAAATTCTAAGTCCTCATCATTTAATTATACCTGAAGACAACTTCATTTGTTTTTGCCTACTTGACAAAACATTACCATTTTACGTATTATACAATTTAGTACGATTTTCGTATTTCTGTACGATTAGGCGATAAAGCGCCTTCTCTTTTTCTTGAAAATTCGTACTAAAATACGATTAACGTATTTCATGGGGAAAAACATGGCAAAACGTCGCGGGCGGAAGCCCCAATCCATTCCGATGAAGGTCAGCAATGATCCGTCTCTGTGGCGCTTCGCCAGCTTGCAGGAGGCGCTCGAAGCCAATACTCACCTACTCGCTCGGCTTATTCAAACGGGTGTAGAAAAGACTCAGGCGGACGAGCATCAGGTCACAGCATCGGAATCGGCCTTTATGTCGGAGAGCGCGTGATGAGCGTGTCTCTTTTTTTACTCCCTCAATCCGTACTCAAACCGGAAGGTTACCGCAATGATTAAGCGAATCGAATTCACCTTGAATCTGGAAGACCCACAGGAGGCGGCCATCTATTGGGCATTGAGACCCTCTTTGCTCTATCGTCGTGGTGGTGCCGTGATCCGGCAAGCGCTTGACGAGCATCTTGTGAGTAAGCAACGTCCATCCATTCAAATTCATCCGGAGGAGAAGACCTATGACAAGCAAGCGTAAGGCAACTGTGAACGGCGCGCTCACGATCGGTTTGGATATCGGCTATGGGGTGGTGAAGGCCGTGTCCGATAAGCAGATCGTGACGTTTCCGTCTGTGATGGGACATGCGCGTGAGATCAAATTTCAGGCAGATGAAATTGTTCAGCGACATCCGGGTGATTGGATCAGTGATGACGATGGTGGCTGGTTTGTCGGCAATCTAGCGCTGTCTCAGCTCCCTGCTGGAGAACTCCTGCGTTTACGCGGACGGACCGCCAACGAATCCACGATGGGCAATGCCTTCCGTCTGCGGTTGGCAAAGGTTGCCATCGGCAAGCTGATGAACGGTGTCCGTGATGGCGATGTGGTGCATCTCCGCATCGCTACCGGACTACCAACAGACCACATGCGCGATGCAGGCGAGTTGAAGGACGCGCTTCTTGGTAAGCATGTCATCCGAACCGATCTGTGTGAAGTGATCGCCAATGTCACCAAGGTGATGGTGATGCCCCAACCCTACGGCACCATTTACGCCGCCACCCTGACGGAAAACGGCGAGATCGACCGGACACACAACTATCGTCGGACAGGCGTTTGTGATGTGGGTACGTACACGGTGGATCTGGCGCTGGATGACGAAGGCGAGTTTCTGGATTCCGAAAGCGGAAGTGTGGAGAGTGGCGTTTACACGGCGCAGGAACGGATCGCGGCGGCATTGGAGCGTGACTACCGCGAGAAGATGCCCTTCAAGATCGTGGAAGAAGTGCTCCGGACGGGCATTTTTCATGCCAATGGTCATCCAGTGGATTATCGGGATGTGGTACAGGAAGCGCTCACGCCGTTGCGGAGTGCGACCTTGAATTTACTGAGCGAAAAATGGCAACGCGGCACCATCGTCGATGTGATCTATTTATCCGGTGGCGGTGCGGAACTGGTGTGTGATGAGGTCGCAGAGGCGTATCCGCAGACGCGATTGGTACCGAACAGCCAGATCGCCAACGCACGCGGGTATCTCAATTACGCCCGCTTTATTGAGCGTGTCTAACGGGTTAGACGAGAACGTTTAACGCAGTAAACAATGGAGGGATGATGGGGCGGCGCAAATCGAAGAAACGGGACTATAAGCTCATCGGCTTCAAGGCATATGCAGACACCGATGCCGATCTGCTGGCATGGTGGGAGAGCATTAGTGTCGGTCAGCGGAGCGATGCCCTGCGCGATTTGCTTCGTCTGGCACTGGGCTATCACCGGCTTGCGACAAAGCCGGATGCGGATCTCTCGCAGGTGGTTGACGATATTGCCTGGATGCGGGATGCGCTCACCGAATTGCCGGGTTATGTTGAGCGGGTAATCCAGCATGTGGCAGTCAATGCCGTTGTCGTCCAACCGGAGAACAGGAGCGCGTCAGACACCATCGGTGATGATGCGGCGCGTCGTCGGGAAGAACGCATGAAACGACGGCAATGGTAGTAGGAGATTAAGCAATGCCTGAAAGGTGTAATCGCGAAACCGAAAGTCCAAATGAGCTATGCGGTGGCAGACGTTGCGTCGAGGCGCAGCGTCCCTCCATGACCCCTGATGAGGTTGTCTTTAGATCAGTATAGTCGGCGGGGTCATGAGCGAGCTAAATCATCGCTCGCTCCTCATGCGCCGGAGGGGCTGATGCACCCCGCAAAGCGTGGCGCACAAGTGCAACAGTGCAGAGCGCCTGTCGCACCGGTGAGCGTGGTTCTCCACGCTCACCAAACGCCCACCAAGCAAATTACGCTTTTAAATCGCACTACAAGAAACTATAGGCGGATACAGAAAACACACAGGACGGGGAATAGTTTACACAGGAGATCGAACACATGAATCATCGTCAGACAGTGCAGGCAGTGGCACGGCGGCTCCCGCATCTTCAGCGTCATACCGTCGCGGAAGTTTTAGAAGTCGTGGCTGAGGTCTGGGCAGATGAACTGGCTCAACCCTGCAGTCAAGTTACGCTGATGAACCTTGGCAAATTACAGATCGAAGCGCAACAGATGCGGGTCGGCGGGGCAGTACGCGACCGGATTGAAGCGGAGCACGGCACAGCGCCAACGACGATCCAGCGGCTCAATTACCGCTTTCGTCCGTCGGGCTGGCTACGCCAGAAGGTTGAGGAAAAGTATGAGCAAACGCAAAAAGAGTGATCTCTACACCGAACGGCAGACGGTCAGCTTCACGCCAGACCAGATGCGGCGCTTGCGTGAACTCCGTTCCGTTCGAGCGCGCAAGGATGGGCGACTGATCCACATCACCGATCTGGTGCGGGATGCGGTCAACTATTATCTGGCGGCGCAGGAGGATCTGCCCGGTTCGCGTCGGGCGATTGCAAAAGGCGTTGAGGCGAAAGTGGATGCACTGGACGAGAAGGTCGAAGCGATGGCGACCCGGTTGGATGCGTTTATTGACAGGGTGATGAAGCGGAGACAGAAATAGTGGATCGAAAGCAATTGTGTGTGGCGAATCTGCGTTATAAGCGATCCTCGCCGGACGAAGCAAAGCGGATGCGTAATCTGCTCGGCTATCTGACCTATCGTGACAGCCACGACAGGGGTGTGAGGATGGTTGCTGGCAGGGAACGCTGGGTGGATCGCGGCATGGGTGGTTCGGTGAGTACGATTGCCCGTCGCTGTGATGACCTCCGCAGTGAGCATGTCCTGACCTTCTCTTTAGTCATCAATCCCAATCCGCAACTGGTGGCGATGATTCCGCCCGATCAGCGAGAGCGATTTGTGCGGGAACTGACCGAACGCACGGTGGATGACTTTTTCGACGAGCGTGGATTAGATACGGGCTGTGAGTATTCATACGTCCTCCATCACCGTGAGAGCGAAGATCCACAAACACCGGGCTTACACAATCCGCATACGCATGTGGTGTTGCCGGGAACGGTGTGGAGTGAGGAAAGTGGTGAGCGCATCCCGCTGTACTTTTCGCGGAACAAAAAGGTCAATCATATCGAGATGTTGCATGACGTGACGGAGCAAAACATGGTTGATATGCTCGATCATTATATCGGACCGGAATGGGAACAACGCATGGATCGGCTTGAGGCGGTGCGGGACAATCAGCGGCAGGTCACGGAACAGGATCCGCACGAGTATTACGATGATGGCGCTGGCAAGCGCCTGCCCATGTGGCGAGGTGTGCGGCAAGTGGATGAGAAACGCTGTGCGGTGGGTTACTACATCCTGTTTGAGGACGAAGACGGACACCGCACGATTGAGTTCCGTCCTGACGATGCAGAGCTAGAAGTCGCTGGCATTGAGCACTACGTGTTCAGAGCAAAACAACCGGAGACCATAGCGGATATTGTGAAAGAGCAATCGTCTCAGAGACAAGTATCGCATGATCTGGACTTATAAATAGAAACGACATGTGCTTGAAGTTTGGCGACAGAAGCACATGCCGAATCGTGACTAATGAAAGTTGAGGAAAGTATGACCCATATGGAAACTGTTGGCAAGATAGACACGCGCGATGTTACCGGACGGCGGCTGTTTTTGCGCGCACTTTACGGTTCCGCGCCGGATGATTTGTATCTTGAACTGCGTTGCATTCATCCTGAAACAAGGGAGGTGCGGACGTTGTGGGCACGCATGAGTGATAAATGTGGGCTTTCTAGTGCATTGAAGCAGGCGGATAAGTTCAATAGCGAAGGCTATGGTCTCTATTTTGCGCCCTGTCTGCGAAAAGAGAAGAAAGGCAATGCGGATTCCGCTGTGTGGGTACCCGCGTTGTGGCTGGATATCGACAGTACCGATCCACGTGATCTTGATCGATTGAAGGCGTTTGAGCCTGCGCCGTCGTTCATTGTTTCCAGTGGTGGCGGCTGGCATGGATACTGGTTGTTAGAACCGCCTTGCACGCTGGAAACTGACGCGGATAGGCAAAAAATAGCCGCTGTTCTGCGAGGCTTGTTCTCAGCATTGCATGGCGATCCGGGGTATGTGAAGTCGGTCGCGTCTGTGATGCGCTTACCGGATTCGGTAAATACCAAACCGGAGCGCAGGGGTGTGGTGGTAGAGATCGTGCAGGATAATTCGCAAAGTCGTTATTCGCTGGATGATTTCGGTTGGCTGGAAAGCAAGGCAAGTGAGGAGCGCATCGGGGATCTGCGGGTGGTGACGCTCAATGGTAATGGGCAGCATCCGCTACCGCCGAGGACGGAGCAGTATCTTGCTAGTGGCGCGCACAACGGTAGCCGCAACGCCGAACTGTTCGCCGCCGCCTGCCAGCTGCGCGATGCAGGGTACAGTCAGAGCGATGCTGAACGAGAATTGGTTGCCCGGCATGTTGCTGATGGAAACGGAAGTGAGAATCCTGCGACACGGGAGAAGGAAGCGCAAGCAACCATCGCCAGCACCTACCGCCAGCCGCCCAGAGAACCCATTGCTGCACCACGCCAGCAGGCACGTGAAAGGGTTGATACGCTCGTCAGCCGCTATCGCCGGGACTCAGCCGAGCCAGAACGTCCGACAGTTGAGCAGGTGCGCGAGACTGTCTCTGCCTGTGCCGCGCTCGATCCACTTCGTGTGAACGGACGGCGCGTCCGCGTGTGGCGCTTAAAAGCCGATTTATTTCGCGGTGACAACGGTGACTCCGGTGACGCATCTGATGAAGACGACCAAACGACTACAGTAAGTGAATGATTCTTGTACGGAGACAACGGTGACTCCGGTGACACTAACTCAGTTTTGCGAACATCTGTCTCCGCTGTCACCGCTGGCACATCTCTATGTGTGTTTGAGCCAAAAAACTCTGCAAAAAAACGGGGGGGGGACGAACACTACTTTTAGAATTGATTTCATGACCGGAGACAGCGGTGACTCCGGTGACAGGCATCTTTTCAGCTCTCAACAAATACTTTTTCCTTCTCGTGGTCAAACGCCAGCACCACCATCCCGCCTGAGAGCCGACTTACAAAACGAGCAAGTCCCTTTCTGATCGCGTAGGTAGCCTCGTCCATGGCAGGCGGCGTATCACACGATGCGCCGCTCTGTGTTGTGTTTTACTATCATTTTTTTCGTTTGAATTTTGTGGTAGCTTTGCGTTACTGCTGGTTCTGTAAGACATTGCGCCGTTGTAGTTCCTGCCACTTTCCATAGGTCAGCGAACGCCACAGCCACTCCATCGGACCAAAGCGATACCGCGTAAGCCAGAAGCGGCTGAAAACGATCTGTGCGGCGAAGATAATGAGCACGAGAACTAACATCAGAGTGGGTAGCACCTGATCGTACAGTCCGAAGCCATAACCATAAAATAGAGTGGTGGCGATCAGCGATTGTGACAAGTAGTTCGTCAACGCCATCTGACCGATCGGGGCAAAAAAGGTCAGTTTTTCGGCGTATAGTAGCACCCATGCGGTATAGACAAAACTCAGAAGAGGCGCGCCGATGTGAATGCCTATGCTCACCATCCACATGCTTTTAACCTCAAAGCCAACAAGGAATAGTACATTTCCGATTAGCGCGAATGGCAATACCCACTTCCACCAGCGCCGCAGAAAAGGTTGATAACGTTGCGGCTCATCCAGCACGCCTGACCGCCCGACAACCAGCCCGACAAGAAACATCACCAGCACCATCGGAATCTGAATGTCCAGCACAACCTGTTCGTTCAGGCGGTATTTGACCAGATCGGCATAGGTGCCATCAGTGAAGAGACCCAGACTCTCTGTGCCAGTCATCGCGGTAGCGGATTCATACGACACGAGGCTGAAGATGACCAACCCAGCCAGCGTAATTACGCCAGCCAGCATCAGCAAAATGCGATTTGACCAGTTACGTACCATTAACAACAGTACACCCGCCACCGCATACAGTCGCAGAATGTCGCCATCCCACAGCAGGATAGCATGAGCGAATCCGATAACCAGCAGAATAAGTAACCGCCGCAGATAGAAGCTGATGAAAGGTCGGTTCGTTGCCGCCATCCGGCGCATCTGCACCGCGAAGCCCACGCCGAATAGAAAGCTGAACAGTAGATAGAACTTGGTAATGGCGAAAAAAGCGATGGCTATGTCAACCAATTGGTCGAATTCACCGCCGCGAACGCCGATTGTATCAACACGCAGGGCGGAACTGCTGAAATCCAGCATATTGACTAGAAGCACCCCAAACAACGCAAAGCCACGCAAAACATCCAACGCGGTGATACGCTGTTGAACCGGTGTAATGGTTGTTGTATTCATTGATTCTCCTTTTCCTGTATCAGGCAATATGAAACTAAGGGCAGGCGGTTTTTCCCCTGCCAGTGACGACTCTATACGGTTATAAGCAAAAATCAGTTAGCCAGAAAACTCCAGTGTACGGATTAAGGTTTCCGCATTAGTGCGGGCAGTGGCATGGTAGCGTTTGTTCATGCCCAACCCCTGCAACGACTCATGACTCATTGCCAGACCCAGAACGCTGTAAGCTACGTCCCGACAGTGCGTTTTGTCTGCCTGCGGATAGGCAAACTCCAGATCATCGGCAAACATGGTAATGAGTTCTTCAAACATGCCGATGAGCGTCTGTTTTGCCTGTAGATAGCGATCCTGAGCGGTCATCATCACATCGAAGATGAGCTTGTCCGTATTGTCGTAACCCGCTTCATCATCAAATAAATAATCCAGCGTGGCGGCGATCATTTGCTCCTGAGGGATTTGTGCCGCTTCTGTTTGTAGCTCCGCCAGAAAATCCGCTGTGATACGTTCGATCAGTACATTGACAACTTCTTCACGGTTGCCGATGTAGTGGCGAATGATACTCCGTGTCATACCGGCTTCTTCCGCTACCTGATCGAGTGACGTATCCAGCCCATACTTAACCATACAGCGTGCGAAAGCATCCAGAATTTCTGTGGTACGTTCTTCGGTCAGCTTTTTTCGTCCCATGCCGACATCCTAATCAATTGTCGATATTGACAACATAATAGATCGAAAACCGATAGATTGTCAAGTATGACAATTTTTATGAGATCAGTTTTTAGCGTTTATGTCGTTTTTGGAATCCTCTCGTATATCTCGCACAGCCGCCGCGCGGACAATTTTACGACGCGGGCATCCTCCCCATCAAACACCTGCGGACGGGACCACCGAACCATCCGCCTAAAAAGTCTCCCATAGATTAAACTTTCGAGAAGCTGACCGCTATTCGATCTTCACTTGTTGCCAGGCTTCGATTTTCCAGAGTCAGGTTGAAGTGAACATCACTATCATGGAGCAACATATACTGATACTACTCTCTACCTTCGCCAACATCACGTGTTAACTCGCCTATGATTACGCACCCGCATGGTCAAACAACAGCAGATTGAGGTTCTGGATAGATAGTTGGAAGCCAGTGATTTACTTCTACTTAGCAACTGATGTACCATTGGGAATAGATTGTTGAGCCGTAGAACAGACAAGTGATACAGATCTTAATTCTGAAGAAACTCAGGTTATCACAAAGTAATATTTGAAAGATTGCGAGAATGAAAAAGAAAACACGCGGTGAACACGAAGCCGAATTTACCAATGCCATGATTAAATTTGAGAAGGAATACTTGGGGCGTGGACCTCAGGATGTCAAAACCACCTTTTTAGGCGATATGATTGTAGTCCGATTACGAGGTATTTTGACCCCGGCTGAAATGAAGCTATCAGAAAGCCGTGAGGGACAGGCACTGGTAAAAGAGACCCGTCGCCAGTTATTCGAGAGTTCACGTCCCATAATCGAAGCAATGGTCAAAGACATTACCGGGTGCAATCTCATCAGTCTGCATACGGATATGAGTACTAAGACAGGCGAGCGGGTGGTTGTTCTCACGGTTGATACTAATCTGGATCAGCAATTCAGTTGAAGTACCAGTGTCACAAAGACCCCCTCGAATTAGGGGGTATGCAAGGCATCTTTTATCCTAAAATAAGTTCAATTGAATAAACTAGTCTCGGAAGACTGGGCAAAGCGTAAATTCCAACGAAGGAAAGCCTTCGTTTAAGAAGTGGACGGGTTGCAAAGTAAGCCGACGTTAATTCACACCATTGGTGTGGTTTACGTCGGCTTTTTTTATTTTTGGTAGGTTCATTTGATCAAACCTATTAATGAAGTGAAAGAACAGCAATAGCGATCACACAGGGCAACATGAACCTACAACAGTCGCCGGGAATACTCTGTAAACGACGACGATTCTTGACCAATCGATGTATCGACGGCCACAGGTTTGACGGATTGGGACGTAAGTGAGTATCTCGATCAGTATGGTAGCGTGGATGATAATTTTGCCATCATTGTTAGCGCCGTTCTTCAATCGCCTGTTGAACACCAACCCGTTGACTTTAGACCAACTGTTGTTCTGCTTCGCCCTGAATACACTCGTCTTTTGGGGAGTGGAATTGGAGAAATTAGCGATCCGACGGGAGTGGCTGAAGTATGCAATTGAACCATATTGCCCGAACAGATAAGCCTTTAGGTAAATTATAGATGTACTACGACGATGATCGAGCGCAAATTCGGAAGCGGCTTAAGCAACGTTATAACCGGCGTTTTTTTCTCGGTGCGCACATAGCAGTATTGCTGGTTAGCTTATTTCTGGCGTGGATTGCACCAAACCTGACTGGATTAACTGTGCTCGTGATGTTGACCTTAATACCTCACGCATTGGAGGTAGCTTACAAAGAGTACCGTTATTGGCTGGAGCATAAGGTCGAACGTGAAATACATCAAAACCAGATGACGGAAGTCTACAGCCACGGAAAAAGGAAACGTTATGCTGAAGACGATATGGAATCAGCATCTACTTTTAGCCTGACAGATGATGGTGAAATTGAAGAGATTCGTACCCCACGCGTTAGGCGGGGTGAATTTCAGGATTATAAACATCAGGCGAAACGTAATCGACGAATGCGAGAAAAAAAGCGACGGGATGATGATAGTGATGAGTTTGATGTAAAGAAACTCCTGAAAAAACTGAAGGATATTATCGATTAAAGCATTCGAACGTGCTTTGAATAAGTTTCTAATCGAATAAGTATTAGTGTGAACAAGGAGGTTTAACAATGAATAGCACGATAAGAACAACCTTTTTGCTAGCCACATTGACAGGATTATTCCTGTTCATCGGTTTAGCAATCGGCGGAAGAGGTGGCATGATTATCGCTTTCATTCTGGCGAGTGCGCTCAATATGGGAGCGTGGTGGTTTTCGAGTTCGCTGGCACTTCGTTTCAGTGGTGCAAGCGAGGTTTCACCGGAAGATGCTCCGGAATTACATCAGCTCGTTGAAAGCCTAGCGCTACGGGCAGAAATTCCCAAGCCACGCGTTTATATGATCGAAAGCGATTTACCCAACGCCTTTGCCACCGGACGTAGCCCCCAGCATGGGGCAGTTGCCGTCACCACCGGAATTATGCGTCTGCTCATGCCCGATGAACTGGCCGGTGTCATCGCCCACGAATTGGCTCACATCAAGCATCGCGACACGTTAATTTCAAGCGTTGCGGCGACCATTGGTGGCGCAGTAACGATGCTGGCCGATATGGCAATGTGGGTGCTGATCTTTGGTGGATTAGGCGGACAGGATGATGAGGACGATGGGATTGCAGGTATTGTGGGCGGTGTGCTGATGATTTTCCTCGCACCCTTAGCCGCAATACTAATCCAGATGGCGATTTCACGCTCCCGCGAATTCAGCGCTGATGCGAGCGGGGCGCGTATTCTGGGCAATCCCTTACCACTGGCTAGCGCGCTGGAGAAACTCGAGGCGCAGTCTATGCAAGCGATACCTGAACAGGTCAATCCCTCGACCGCGCATCTCTACATTGTTAATCCCTTGCATGGGGGTGGCATAGCGGACTTATTCCGCACACATCCAAAAACCGAGGAGCGTATTGAGCGCTTGAGGAGAATGAATCAGACCGAACGTGTGCCATTAGCGGCATAGTAAACCTGAAAGAGGACAACATGACTTTAGTGAATTTGAAGCAAGTTGCGCTACCTGTTGTGGTGCTCATCGTCGTTTTCGCAGGATTTGGAGCGGCAATCCTGCTACAGTCCGAAGTACTGTTGGCGGTGATCATTACTCTGCCCTACTTGATAGGTATGTGGCTGGTTCGAATGCATCACCTGCGTCTCACAAGGCGGTGTTTAGCAACCTACCTTCAAGCACGTCAATCGTAAAATTGATAAGGAGCTAAAATATGCAGTGCCCTGTCTGTGATGTTGAATTGAAAATTGCGGATCGTCAAGGAGTTGAGATTGATTATTGTCCAAAATGCCGGGGGGTATGGCTTGACCGGGGTGAATTGGACAAGCTAATTGAACGATCCGCACAGATTGAACATCAATCTGCGCCTCCACCTCCTCGCCGTGAAAAACGGGACGATTTCTATACTGATGTAGACGACGATAGCTATGAAATCTCGTCCGGTGATCGCTACCGTGACAATGATCGTTCTTACCCGCAAGGGAAAAAGAAAAAATCATCCTTCCTTGGGGATGTGTTCGACCTCTTTGGTTAAAGTACGGGCATTCTGGCTACCAAAAGTCAGAATGCCTTGATAGTTGACGGAAAAATTCTGGCAGTTCTAAACCCTTAGCGAACAGAAAGAGGAGACGATGAAAAATCGCCCATTATCCCGATGGCTTGTCATTCTCATGTTACTCCTGACCTTGACTCTGACAGGTTGTGGCGGCGGTGATGAAGACGATGACGACGACACCGAAGGACGCACCAGTGAGATTATTGGTGACGGTGAAGAAGCTGAAGATGAAGATGAAAGAGACGAGGAAGGAGAAGACGAGGATTAGTTCCCGATTGAAAGACCACCGACCCGATTATTTTGATCGGGTCGGTTGGTTTAGTCTACAGGCACCATTTCCCAAACACTATGTGAATATCTGTGGTTGCTCTCCATTTTCTGAAAAACGCTGTTTATCCCGTTTGTTTGCGGCTTGATCGGCGACAGCAATGACGTGTGATGCGGCAGGCGCAGTCAGCAGAAAAAACAGCCCGAGCAACAGCAGACGCGGAAACAAGGGTGGCATGAGGATGCCCCCGCCTACCAATAAACCGAATAAACCGAGCGTTGCCACCTTGCCGGAAGCGTGCAAACGGCTGTAGGCATCTGGCAAGCGGATAATACCAACCACACCGACCACAAAGAAGAAAAGACCAAAAATAAGCAAGCCACTTCCGATGATTTCTCCAAGCATTAAAAAACCTTACCTTCTGCTAGAAAACGTGAAATTCCGACTGTGCTGATAAAGCTCAAAGCACCAATTGCCAGCGCGACATCTACAAAAATAGCTTGATCAAACAACAAGGCGAACACCACCATGACACCGGCAAATAAGGTTGCCATCAAGTCAATTGCTAGCAGGCGGTCTGCCACTGTAGGTCCACGCCACGCCCGCCAGCCACAGGGCAACATCAAAAGGACAATTGTGACCACCGCCACGTTCAATAAGACTTCCATCAGTCTCTATCTCCCATAATTCGTTTGAGCAGTTTTAAACGCTTCGTCTGGCTTTGTTCAACCTGCTGGCGAGATACATCAATATCCAGTGAATGCACGATCATGTGATTTTTACCATCGATCACGCTAAAGCCAATCACCAGTTCGCCCGGTGTTACTGAAATTGCATGGGCGCTAAGGGCAGAGACGATGACCCGCTCCTCTTCATCTTGAATAGGCACAACTAATTCACCGGGATGGATGGGCAGTTTCGGGTCGAGTACCCGTCGTGCGACATCAAAGCCAGAAAGCAAAATTTCCCATACCAACCAGGTGATGTAGACCATTAGCCAGAATAGTTGGAATGGTAAGCGACCCCACACAATGCGTCCGGGCATCTCACCAATTAAGAGCAGAGTCGCCAACCCGAACAGATAACCGACAATCAGACCCGTGATTTCCCATTGGTTGCTCATGGTCATAAATATCAATGCGAACGGAACAGCATAGATCATGCGTAGCAACATGCCTTATCTCCTTGAAATAGCCGAGGATTCAGTGCCAAGCACCGCCTCAATATAAATCGGCGCATTGATGATTTGTTCCGCAGTCGCGGTTGCAAAGTCAACCAGAGGTGCGGCAAACAGCCCTAACGCAACGCACGCTGAAATCAGCAATGCCGGTGCGAGCGGATTGTCGTTATAACTTTTTACGGCGGCGGTCGAGTCGGTTGGCTGTTGTTGGAACACCAGTTGCCATGTACGCGTCATGTACATCAAGGTGAGAATACCCGCGCCGACGGCCAAACCCAGCGTCAGCCACATCTCCGCATCAATGCCACTTTGCACCAATCCGAGCTTACTGATGAAGCCGTTCATTGGCGGCACCCCTGCCAACGACAATCCACCGAGCAAATATAAGACACCGACGAACGCGGGGAGGCTGTGTCCTACGCCACCGACTTCACTCAAATTAGCCGTTTTATTTTCTGTTCGGCTGGAAACGACGCCAAAGAGCATCAAGAGCGCGGATTTGATAAACGCGTGATTGAAGGCATACACAAATGCCGCCGCCAGTGCTAAAGGTGTTCCCCAACCGATTCCCAACAGGATGAAGCCAATTTGTCCGAACGTAGAGTAGGCGAGCATCCGCTTACCGTCATAGGTGCGGAAAGCGCCCAGACTGCCAAAGAAAATACTGATCGTACCCAGAACCAGCAGAATTGTGCGTATAATCTCTAGCTCAATCTCCGAGGTGAACAGCAAGGTCGTCATGCGGATGAGGCCGTACACGCCAACTTTGACCACAACCGACGAAAGCACCGCATGCACAGGTGTGGGCGCGGTGGTATGAAAATCGGGTTGCCAGAAATGGAACGGGAACACCGCGCTTTTCAGCAGGAATGCGGCAGTCAACATGATGGCCGCTTCTCGTGCCAGAAAAGGCCGTTCGCTGGACGCCAAAATCTGGCCAATATCCGCGAAGTTCAGCGTACCGAATGCTGAATAGGTTGCCGCAATTCCCAATAGTAGAAAGAGCGTTCCCATACTGCTGATGAAGAGATACTTGATGGCGGCTTCCAGCCCCAGACGATTATCTGAGATGGCGACCAGAGACACCGAACTTAAGACCATGAGTTCCATGAAAACGAACAATGTGAAGAGGTCGCCCGTGTAGAGCGCGCCGACAAGCCCGGTTTGCATGGCGAGAAACAAGGTCGTGAACGTAGGATGTTTTACGACTTTATCATTACAGCCAATAGCATAGAGCAAACCCATCATTAACACCGTGGTTGACATCACGACGAACAAGGACGAAAGCATATCCGCAACCAGGATGATGCCGAAGGGCGGTTGCCATCCGCCTAAGCGATAGATTTGTATGCCATCCTGCCAGTTCATCCACAGCACACCTACACTAGCCATCCATGCGACAACACCGACGGCAAAACCCACATAACGTTGTGCCTTATGGCGACCCCACAGCAGAAGGCTTAATACACCTCCAAACAGAGGCAGAAAAACAGTCAGAAGTATGAGCGAATTTGTTGGAGCCAAAATGATATACCCTTAGTTTTGTAAATGGTTAACGTCATCAGTGCGGGCGGTACCAAAGCGAGTTGATACAATGTTTACCAATCCCAACAACAGCGCATATGAACCGAAACTGACGACGATAGCCGTTAAAATGAGCGCTTGTACCAGTGGATCACTGGATTGTTCAGTCTGGTCGGTATAGGCTGGAACTGTGCCATCAAACGCCCCTACTGCCAGCAGAAGCAGGTTCACTGCGGTAAATAATAGGGCGAATCCCATCGCCGCTTTAATTAAGTCCCGTCGTAAAAGTTGATAAACACCCAATCCAAATAGGATGCCAACAGTCATTGCGAAAACAAGATTCATATGTAAATTCCCTTATGCTTGCTCGAATTCAGATTCAGGTTGTTGAACGATAACTGGCATTTCAGATGTACTCGTTCTGCGTGCATCTGTCGGAAATGGCACCTGTGTGGGATGTGCAATGGTCTCCATGATAAGGCTTACCCCGCCAAAGACAGTTACGGCAATAGCAATTTCAAAAACAAGTGTCGTGTTGAATTTGAGGTTGGCGAAATCCAATCCGGGAGCGTACTCGACCAGTCCCATAAAACTCCCACCTGAAAGTATTGGAATTACGGCATTTATCAGTGCCAGTGCCAGCCCAAACACCACGAAGCGCACAGGACGTAACCATGTGAAGCGCTCATTTACATAGTCATAACCGAAAACAACATAATACAAAGCGATCCCCAGTCCCGAAACGATCCCGGCTGTAAAACCATCCCCCGGGGCATTCGCTCCATAGAGGATATGTACAGCAGAGATTATCAACGTTAACGGGAAAACCAGCGATGCAACGACCTGAATCATTGGTGTAAAGATGCTAATTTTTGCGGGGGTGACTTCTTCTATCGGATCTTCTGGTTCGCCGCCTGCTTCACGATTGATCGTCAAGAGAGCCAGTAAACCGAGCGTCGCTGTTGCGAATACCGCAATCTCAATCAGGGTATCTGTCCCACGAAAATCCGTAAGAATAGCGGATACAACATCAGTCACCCCTACCGCGGACTCAGCATTGTCCAGATGCCAGACGGCGATACTGTCGCGATTATCGCGATTGACAAGCGCAATCAACGCAAAGGCGAACATACTGACACCTGTAATCACCGCAATGGTGATGTCGCGGATAGAGGCGAACGCACCAGCACGATTATTAAAATTGCGATCAAGTGCTTCCATCGCTTCGGCGCGCTGTTTAGCACTGATCCGGCCGATCATGATGATGAGTACAACCGTTGCCAGTGTTTCTACCAGAATCATAACTAGCGCAACATCCGGTGCAGGTTCTACAAAAAACACACCGCCAATAGCATAACCAAAGATTGCCAATGCAAGCGCCGCGTTCAGATGATGACGCACGCGCACTGAGGCATATGCTGCACCAACCGCCAACACTAAGAGCATCACATCAAGGAGATCGGGCAGGGTAAACGTGCCCAACTCGACCGATGGCATGGAAAAAATATCCTGTACCAGACCACCGTAGAGCAAAATAGCCATAACGACACTAATGATGACAATCAGGTAATGGCGGAGGAGACCGTTTTGGGTCTTTAAGACCTGATCCGCAACCCATTCAGAGGTGGCAATTAAACGATCATAAACGCTTATTGTATTAAACGAGAATTCGGACACACGTCGCCACAGATTACGCAAGAAGAACAGTGCTAGACCGGTTGTGATTGCCGCCACACTCAGGAAAAACACGTTATTAAAGCCGGGGAAAAGCACGAGTTTGAACTCAACTGGAATGAGTGGCGTGAATAGTGGTATGAGCAACTGTGTCACAAACAGCGCAAGGATCACTGTCGCCAAAGCGAGCACGAGTAAGCCCACTTCCAGCGGTTTATGTAATGGGTGGAAATGCACCTCTTCTGTGGCTTTAGCGAAGAACACATCCCAGATCAGGATATAGCCCGCGGTCGCAGTGAGCGCCGCGCTTATAAAAACGATGGCGAGTAACAAGGGATCATAGACAAACGCCTCTAATAGCGTCTCTTTAGCCACAAATCCGAGCAATGGTGGAAGCCCGGCCATAGACAGAGATGACACAATCACAACAACGCCAGTGATGGGCATATTTTTCCACAGCCCACCTAATTTGTTGACGAGTCGGGTACCTGTGGCATGGTCAATGTTGCCAACACTCAGGAAAAGTGCAGATTTGTACAGCGCATGAGCGAGAATACCTATGAGCGCCGCTTTCACACCGTAGCCACCAGGTACACCGAGTAAAGCGACGAGTGCGCCGAGTTTGCTCGTCGTCGTGAACGCTAGAAGTCCCTTCAGGTCAGGTTGACGCACAGCAACAACAGCGCTAAAAAGCATGGTTGTCAACCCGACGATCATCAGCGCGTTATTCCAGAATAGTGTGTCACCCAACACCGGATGCAACCGTGCCAGCAGGTAAACACCCGCCTTAACCATTGTTGCGGAGTGCAAAAATGCACTGGCAGGTGTGGGAGCATCCATTGCTCCGGGTAGCCAGAAGTGGAATGGAAATTGTGCGCTTTTGGTGAATGCACCGAGTAGTAACAGCAGTGTCAGCGGTATATACCATGCGTGTTCTGTCAGATCGAGCGCCAGTAGATCGCTGAATTCATAACTGCCACCGGCGGAACCCAATGCTAACAAACCAACCAGCAATGCAAGTCCACCACCTCCCGTCACGACAAGCGCTCTCGTTGCGCCTTCACGGGCAGAGGCATATTTATTGCCTTTGAAGCCAATAAGCAGAAAAGAGATGATGCTGGTAAGCTCCCACGCAATAAAGAGCGTAATGAGATTATTTGAGAAAATCAACCAGAGCATCGCGCTTGTGAACAGTAATAACAGATGTATGAAACGGTTACGCTCATCCGTTTCATCAAAATAGTACCCCGAATATAGAAACACTACAGTGCCTACACCGGTGATAATAAGCCCGAACAGGAGTGATAAGCTGTCCAGATAAAAGCTCAAATTAAGCCCGTAATCAGGTAACCACTCCAGCGTATACGTTAATGCACCCTGTCCGACAATAACAGGTTGATACGCAATGGTGAGCAAGAGTACAAATGACACAGACATGCTTCCGCTGGCTAACCAACCCGTGTTCATTCGTCCATTTAAACGTTGAATAATGTGTTGTGTCATACCCAGCAAAAATGGCATGCCAACCACAAGCAATAGAATAGGCAAGGATTGCATCTCCCTCTATGTATATGAGAATGACCGTAGTCTATTGGACCCGGTTTTAAATGTAATTTTGAGTGAATTAAGTTCGGGAAACACCGTTTTCCGAGTGTGGCTCCCGAAAGGGAATATTTTATGTCTGTTGTCGAATCGGAAACGGCAAGGCTTTCGACAACTTTTTATGACCATAATAAAATAATCCACATTAGAAAAATCCACCACCCCAATTTTGGGGGGGCGAACATTTTCTTAACTGCCATTTAGAATGTTGAAATTCTAAGCAGAAAAGAGGTGGAACATCTATGTGATGTTTTCAAAAGATCAAACAGATCACCGGAACGTTTCTTGGGCATAGGCGACTGCACATTAAGTAGGGGTTTCATAGCGATCAAACAGTTATATCGGTAACTTCGAAACTTATAAGTAAACCAATGGTATCGCCGTCTTAATGACGTTATTCCGATTAATATAGCCGAACATTTATGATGATGTGTGTAGGGTTAAACCTATTTTTGAACGCTTAAGTCTCCCTGTTCACAATCTGCTGAACCCGCGTCCAGTGCAGACCGACAACTCGCGCAATCTCCCGGTAGCTCATGCCATTGGCACGCATGGCGAGAACGTTGGTACGGAGCTGTTCTTTATCAGGATAACGCAGATCACTTTCAGTTGAGGCTGGTAGGGGGATATCGAACCGGAGTATATGCCTAGTTAACGTACCTGAGACCCTCAGGTCCACAATAAAGATAATATTAAGATAGAAGTCCTAAATTTGGCGAAAAGCGCCACTTTTGGGACTTTTTGCGTTAATTTACGGGTTATCAGGATAGCAATCACAATATTAGAGTTCGAATCCTATCTCCTCAGTAAATTTGTAATATTTAGAAATATTTAGGAAATCTCGTCACTATTGGCGGAATTTTTTGCTTTTAGACGTTAATATGGCGACATATGACAAAACATTTGTGAATATTCCGTAATTTTAGATTCGAATCTTGTCTCCCCTCAAATCTTCAAGGTTAGTAATAAATGTGAAAATCTGTAGTAATGTGCTCACCAATGATTTTCTATATATTTCTTAGAGGGAGATATACGATCATCTCCCTACTTCTGTACTGCAAGCTACTTCAAAGCCAAATTTCTAATCTTATAACGAATGACTACATGCACTTGATCTATTTAAGTTTATCGAAAGTGATCGCCTTGCCCGTCGTGGCGGATTCGTATGCGCCGAAAACCAGTTGTACCGTCTTGAAGTTATCCGCGCCGGTGGTTTCTGCGGAGCCTTTGCCCTGCAACGCCTGCACAAAATCTGCCTGAGCGGGAACAATGCTCGAATGCACAACATCATAGGCGGAATCTGCCCAGTCGTAATGCGGCGGTACCACCCGTTTTGATAATGTTCCGGCATCAGTTGTTTCACGTAGCCAGAAATCCGGCGCTAACTCTAAAAATCCATGACTGCCTTCCACCTGAATATAGGTTTCAGGGAAGCGATCATGTTCGCGCTTGCTCGCATAGCTCATCTCGCAGACAACGGTCATATTATCGCCCATGTTCATCATGACCGTTGCCACATCTTCGCCCTGAATATCGGCATGAACACGGTACGTTTGTGCATAGAGTGTGTTGGCATCCCCGAACAAATAGCGCGCCGCATCTAGAATATGACTGCCGATGTCCGTGAGGATAAATTGCTCCAGCGTTTTCAAAAAGGGCTGATTATCAAACACCGGAAAGCTATTACGATAATCAATCCGTGCGCGGAAGGGCGTGCCGATGTTGCCACTATTCAGGTGTTGCTTAAATTGGCGGATGGGGTATTGCCAGCGCCAATTCTCGTTGATGAACAGGGGAACATTTGCCGCGTTACATACGTTGAGCATGGCTTCGGCTTCGGCGAGTGAGGTCGCCATCGGCTTCTGGCAGACGACAGGCAAGCCACGTTCTGCCGACATTTTTACGAATTCCAGATGGGTTTCAACGTTGGTGCAAATATCGACGAAATCCAGCGTTTCGTTCTCAAAAAGTTTGGTGGGATCATCATAGACATGCGGAATGTTAAACTCGGTCGCCATGTCCTGTGCTTTGGATTTGGTGCGGTTGTAAAGCGCGACACACTCCACGCCACCCGCTTCTATCCAGCCAGCAAGTTGATAGCGTGACCAGAATCCCGTCCCGAACAATGCAAATTTTAGTGGCTTCATGTAAAAATCCTTTTTAAATACTGCACACTCTGTTCTACCCACTCATTTTCCTGCCGGATGTTCGCTTCAACGTTGCCCATGTCGGGTGTCCAGACTTCGAGAATGGCATTGAAATCCCGCCCATAGCTGTGCAAACGTCGCAGTACATCCGGCACATCCAGCATACCGTCTCCAGCGGGGGTACCTGTCAGTGAAAAGCCCATATTGTGTGGCAAGCGCCCGATGGAAAAATCCTTGACATGCAGATTAACCACGAACTGACCGAGCGTTTCGATGACCACATCCGGTCCTTCCAGCGCGCCGAAAGAATTCACCGTATCCAGACAGATGCCCACTTTCGGACTGTCAATTTGCTGGATGAGGTCTGCTAACGTCCGCGCTTTGAAGCGATCATGATTTTCGATTGCCAGCGTGACCTGTGCTGTTTCAAATTCGGGCATCATGGCACGCAGAGTTTCGATAATTTCCGGGCTGTCTGGATGATAGTCAGCAGTATCGACCACCACCCGCAAAATGGGCGAATCGAAACGTCTAGCAATCTCCAAATAGCGCCGTAAGTGTGCGGGGGCGATACCACGCGTGCCGACTTCAACAGCGATTCCGTGCTGTTCGGTGAGATTAATCAGGGCGGACAGTGCGTTTTCATCGAGCGTATGTAAGGGTAAATTATCGGCGATTTGCACCCGCGATACGCCCAATTGTGCCGCCCGTTCGATGAAGTCCGTCAGCGTCATCGGCTGTTGGGGGGCAGGATAACCCGCCACGCCAATCGCCCACGCATAGGCATAGGTGCCGATGCCGAATTGGGTCATAACGCCCGCCCTAGCAATAGCGCGCCGATGCGGTTCAATTGCGTCAGGTTGCCCGTGTAAATCCACATGCGGAAGCTATCCGTGCTGGTTGTGTGTCCGCTATCCCCGCCGATAGTTTGTCCGCTGGCTTCCATCTCTCCAAAGCCACCTAACTCCCCACCATCGTTATAGACATGCACCGAATAACCGTGATTTCCGGGCGCGCCAGGCGGTTCCTCGGCATAAATCGCGGACGGATTGTTATCAAAATTACGGATGAGCAAATAGCCGTCTGTCGCACTTGTCGCGTTGAGATAGGCGAGTTTTCCGGTCATCATCGCAGATTTATAACCCGTTTTGTATTGTTGTTTGCCGGTGATGTTGATGCGTAACGCGCCATCATGTGCGGTGACTGCGTCCGGTGTGGGTGTGCCAAAATAGGTGGCGACTTCCGGCGGTGCGGTCACAGGGATAATCAGCCTTCCATCTGGATTCAACTGCACCAGATTCCACGATTCGCTAAACATGGATGTGCTATCTTCTTCGCTGAGAGTCACGGTCTGCGCGTAGCCACCAAAACGCACATCGCGCATGAGCGACTCAACATCGGCGAGTTGACGGAGTGGATTTAACAGCGTGTGGATGGTGCGCCCGACGGTGAGCGATTTTTCACCCTGCGCGGTGTTATATGCCTGTAACCGGAGTGATTGCGAAAGCGACCAGCCCGCGCCGGTTTGCGTGAGCGTATACTTGCCGGGATCAATCGTCGACGGGAGGTGATGCGTCCCCCAGAAATCCGCGCGATTTTGAATGATATATTGAATTTCTGGTGCGATCCAGATGCGCTCCCCGCCGAGATTCCACCCGCCCGCCGTCAAGAAGTCACCGAATGCGGTTGCATTTGCCAGCACAGGGTTGATCCAGAAAAGGGACTCGCCGGACACATCAAATGCGAAAATCCGCCCGCCGTGCTGGGTGATGACCAGTGTGATACCCGCTTGCAAGGGCATCACACCATAGGGGAGCGCGTGGGCATCTAATGTGCCACAAAGTTGCTCATGCGTTACTGTCATCTCGCCTTAGTCTCCGGTGATGTTGGCGACGCTCGTTTTGAGCGCATCAATGTTCATAATTTGTTCTTTCCAGTCCGGCTTAAAGATTTTCTCATAGGCTTGATTGATCGCCAATTTCGCGCCATCGGAGAAGGGGAAGCCCGCAAAGCCGAAGATGATCGCCAGTTCGATGCGGATATGCCCGAATAAAAATTCGCGGGCGGCTTCTTCTGGCACGCCCATCTTCACGGCGATATCCAACGCCTCTTTAATGGCGGTGATGACCGTCGCGGCGAAGGTTTCTACCAACGCGGGTTCGAGGATTGCCATTTGCTCCACCGTCACGCGATAGCTATTCATCACGGGCGCGTACATCGCCTTTGCTACCGCTTCGGCTCTGTCGTAATCGGATTCTTTGCCATGATAAAGCGCACACACGATATGCTGTTTGGCATGAACCCCGCCGAACCAATCGGTGCGGGTTTCTTCGGTGATTTCATCGTTAAACATGGGCGGGTGGCAGGGATGGGAGACGAAATAGGTCAGGTCATCGCGCACGGGCATGACTTCCGCATATGCCGCCGCCGGATCAAGCCCGATAACGATGGTTCCGGCTTTGAGGGTGGGAATAATGTCATGGGTGATCTTGCCGATGAGCTTATCCGGTAACGCTAGAATCACCATCTCCGCCGCCGCGAGTGCGTCCGCCTGTGGCGTGGGGGTAAGTCCACGCTCGGCGAGGTTGGCAACACCCTGCTCGCTGACTTCGATATAGCGCATGTCATAGTCTGAGAGGTCTTTCATGTTATCGGTGATACGGCATCCCATTTTGCCGCCTGCGCCCATGAGTGCAATTGTTGTGGTCATGTGTTTACTGTCCCTTTCAAGTTAAAGTTCAAACTTCCAATTAAAATGACTACTCACAGTAAGTAACGAAAAAACTTAAGTGGCGGAACCACGCAATATGCTTCTAAAGTAATCCGGCTTGCCGACCTGTCCGGCTTTGAGCGAGATTTCTAACCCATCGAAGTAAGGATCATCGGACGAGGCGCGACACAGGGGCGCACCGGGCGCAACCGGAATCAATGCTTGAAGGGCGAAAATGCCGAGTTGACGGGTCGCATAACCGCAGGTATCCCCGCCACAGACCACCGCCCGCCGTAAGCCGGTGCGCGTCAGTAAGTCACGCAGAATCATGCCTTGCTGTGGCGCTAAGATACTGCCGACATTTGTACCCGCTTTGCCGATCCGGGCTAAACGGTCATTAGTCGCGCTGATCGCCGGATCATCCGAGCCGTGAGTGGAAAACATTAGTAAATTTTTGCCTTCGCCGATCAGGGTTAACGCCTCTTGAATAGTCGCTTCGCGGGTCGCGTCTGCGGTGGCGGGATCAACCAGATTTTCACTGTCCAACCGTAACCCGGTAAAGCCATTCGCCAGCGCCCATGTAATTTGATCTGCCGTGGCGGGGGCGGCGCTACCACTCATGACGATGAGTTGATCTACCGCGCCGACGATGTTTGTGGTGTCTTTCGGCTGAAAGATGCCCTCGGTGTTCCAATAATGGGTGAGCGCATATTGAAAGCCGGATGACCCGACCAGGAAAATCGGCGCGTCCTTGTCACGCATCGCCCACAGCAAGCGCCCGATGGTGTGCAGGTGCGCGTCGTTGATGCTATCGAACAGGATAATGTCATATTTGCCGTCCATGAGTCCCTGAAAATAGTCGTCCACATCGGCATCGGAGCGTTCTATATGGAGCACAGTCATCGCGCCAATGCTCAGGTCGGTCTGTTTGCCGAGATGCACGCGCAAATCACTTTCATCCATAGGAGTGATCGGGTGTTTGCTCATGGTGGGATGGCGGTCTAGCCGATACGTGACATCATCCACCCGCGCAAACAGGTTGCTAAAGGCGACATAGCGCCGTAATTTGGGCGCACCGACCATCATCGGCACCGCCTTCGCGCCGAATATTTGTTGACCGATTTCTGTCGCTCGACCAATACTGCCGACAGTGGGCGATGAATCAAATGTGGAGCAAATTTTATAATGGGCATAGGGCGCGCCGAATGCACGCAACGCCTCGAATGCGGTTGGCAGGTGCTCATCCATCTGCGCGGGAGACATCGTTCGGCTGACTCCGGCGATGCCGATGGCGCGGGCTTCGGGGAAACGTGCTTGCAGGGTATTCGCGTCCGCCGGGTCTAAAAAGAGTACCGTCGGCACACCGCCCCACTCCAGCACCTCCATCACATCGGTTGAGCCGGTGAAATCATCGCCGTAATAGGTCAATAGTAAATCGCTCATGCCTTTTGAAATCTTTCTATCGCTTGTTGTAATTCGGGATGGGTTTTCGCTTTTTCCGCGAGTGATACACCATCCAACGCCGCTGACCATGCTTGCCGTAAACTCTGCACGCCCGCAGAAGGTCCCGCCGGATGTGCCAGAATGCCCCCACCTGCTAGATACATCAGATCAACGCTACCGAGCGCGGCAAAGGTATCATGGGTTTGATCGACAGATTGCGCGGACGAAAAAACCGGCATGGCGCAATCGTCCTCATGGAAAATGGGTGTGAGGCAAGCACGGGCGGAACCCAACACAGAGTCGTCACTTTCGCAGAATTTATTGCGTAAGCCGTTCACATGGAGATGATCGACCCCTGCGAGGCGCATAAATTTCTGGAACGCCACGTAACTCATGCCGAGTGCCGGACTGCGGTAAAATTGCCCCCATCCGGCGCGATGCCCGTGTACGGGGAGTTGGCTATGACGGCACACTTCCAGCACACCGACCAAGCCTACTGCCAGCATATTGACCATGATGCACGTCCCGCCATGTTGCAGAACGACATCATGATTGCGCCGCATTTCATCAAGATCGCCCGTCACATTGAACGCAACCATCACTTTTTTGCCTGTCTTTTGCGCGTGCGTGTTGACAACATCCATCACCGCTTTGACGCGGATTTCAAAGGGGGAATGGGGCGAATTTGTCTGGAGTTCATCATCTTTCACAAAATCGAGACCGGCTTCGCACAGCATCCCGACCAATTCGGCGGTGGCATCCGGTGATAAGCCCACACTCGGCTTGATGATCGTGCCGATGATCGGGCGGGCATCTACGCCAGCGAGATCGCGCGTGCCATGAATGCCAAAGCGCGGTCCGGCATAGCGTTCGGCGAAAACGGCGGGAATGTCCACGTCGAGCAATTTTAAGCCGCTGAATTGCGCCAGTTCAAACAGGTTGCCGCTGACCGTCGTCATGAGGGTGCTCAACGACACGCCGATATTTTCCAGCGGGAACGACAGCACCACTTCCGCCCGCCGGATCGTTCCACCGGATTGCGTGCCTTTCGCCTGCTGATAACACGGCAACGCGGGCGACTCGACTGTTTCTAGCTCGGTGATGCGTTCTACCGTTGCGCCATGCCGTGCCGTTAATTCCGGCGTTTCACCATGCACCTTGACGAATGTTCCGGCGGATTGTTCGCCCGCCATCATCTGAGCGGATTTGTGCAGATCATGCGCGGTTTCGATGTGATAGGTTGCGGTTACGCGTTCCATCGTCAAAACCATCAGCGCACCTCCTGATCGACAATCGCCAGCGCATAGGGCGGGAGTTCAAGCGTTTTGCCGTTAAATGCTGTAGATTGCGCCCAGAATGTGTCGGGATCGGTCATGCACGCCCGCGCCATCGCTTCATCTAAGACGCGCACTGTGCAATCCCCAACAAGATTTTCCAGCGTCACAGATTGCGATTTTGCCGTCAAATTTGCCAGAATCACGCGGAAATTTTGACCATTAAAAAGCGTTAACCCTTCTACATTCCGCGGATGCGTGCTGTGGCTGATGATGACTTCACCGCCTACAAATTCCCCCAATGCACGAAAAACGTGAAACATTGGAAAGATCGTGCCACCCACAGAGGCGAACTTTTGCGGCACAGGCGAGTCGTTTAGTGTGTTCATTACGCCGCGCCAGCCGATTGTCTCGTAATAAGTCGCTGAATGGACTCCGCTTTCCGCGAGGTATTTAATACTGCCCAGCGTCCAGCCTGCGCCGAATAAACTCATCTGGCGCGGGTCAACCTGTGGCGGTAATTCGCCTGCCGGAATAGGCGGAGGTTCACCGGTTGCGTTGGGATTCCAGCGCATCTTGAACGTGACCGGACTGACAATAATCGGCGTGTCTGCTCCGCTAAAATCCCGCGCTGTCTGCACAGTTGGCACATGTGCGGCAAGGGTTTCTGCTAGAGAGAGGTTATCGAAGGCGTGCACCTGTGGATTGATGGAATAGGTCACAAAATCCAGCACATCGGCGGGAGGTCGTGCGCGATTGAGTTCCGCGAAGAAGGCATCCGTCCCCGCGCCAATCGGCACATCCAGCGCACCGAGCACCTGACGGGCAAGAGTCACTGTGTCGCGCTGTGTTGATTTTTCGTTCACATGGAAGATCAAGAGTCGCGCCAATAAAGAAGCATCGTTGAGCCAACTTTTAACGCGATTGAGTTCATTTTCCGCGTTATCCGTCAAGAAGAGCGCCAATTCTAGCTGTGTATTGAGCAACTTAGCGTAACTAACGGCGTGGTCAAAATCGCCTTGCGGATTCTCAGCATCAAAACGCACATCAGCGCGGAGATGGGCGAGATTCAGGGCGCGTAGGTGCTCAATTTGCCGTTCAGTGGGCAGAGCGCGATTTTCCGGCAGTCCCAGACCAGGCGACGGCAACGGCATGGCTTCATCGCCAATAATGAAGTGTAATTTTCTGGCTTCAGCGTCAATTTGTGGCAATTCACCCATCAGCGACAACGTGATTTTCTGGGAGACTCGTTCGCCTTTTTCGACGCTCACTGGAAAAGGCAGGCTCAATGGGGTGCAATAGGTCTTATAGCTGGCATCAATCCAGTTACGCTGATCTTCCATCTCGAAGGTGTCACCTTCCATCAAAACCCGCGCCTGTAGACCGGGAACGACTTCATGCGTCAGCGCCCGCATGTCAAAATACGGTTGATGTGGCGCGATCAACGCGGGAAACGCCCCGTCAACCTCTGCGCCATCGACGTGTTCCACAAGACAAGTTTTTCCGGCGAGTTGCATCGGATGAAGAACACAAAAGCCGATACGATTGCGCTTGAAGGTGCTATTGGCGATGCCCTCAAAGCTGAACGTAACCGTGCCTTGCGCATCACCGCTGATGTGTCCCTGCCACGCAAAGTCAATGTCGTCTTCTTGATGGTGCATCGTAAACTGGATGTCAAAATGATCGGGCTGAATGTCCATCGTCAGATCGTGAATTTCTGACGATACTGTTCCCCAATTTTGATTCCGCACGGTGGCATAAATCTGATGCAAAACCGCGACTTCGCCCAATTTAATGTGGCGGATCGTGCCGTTGTCGTACAGCAGGGTCAACGCACCGGCTCGTAATGTGACCATTTCTGCAGGTGGCACGTTCGATCCGTCAAAGAGTTGTTGTTGTGTTGGCAACGTCATGGACGAACATCCTCCACTTCTGCACGGATGAAGCGCCGACGCAAACGGGTGAGGTTCTCTGTGCGGACACTATCCAGAAACACGGCGATGAAAATGACGATGGCTTTGACCATCGGCTGTAGATAGAGGTTGACACTGCGGAAGACCAGTCCGGTTTCCACCATTTGCAGTAAGATTGCGCCGAAGACCGCGCCAACCACACTGCCCGTCCCGCCGAACAAACTCGTCCCGCCCAGCACCGCCGCCGCGATTGCATCAAATTCGTATTGTTCGCCGAAACTGCGATCCACACGCATGACCTGCGACGCGAGGATAAATCCTGCCAGACCCGCGCACACGCCGGAAATCACATAAACCGAAGCAATCACGCGATCCGTGTTGATGCCCGCTTTTTTGGCGGCTTCGAGATCATTGCCAACAGCGTAAATCTGCCGACCAAGCGGCATATAACGCAGGATGATGGTGGCGACAATCAAGATCAGCAGAAAGACAATCACCGGCATGGGCACCCCCAGCAGGCGCAATTGCCCGAAGGCGTTCACTTTTTCAGGTAAATCGACCTGTTCGGATTCGGTCAGAAATGTGCCGATTCCGCGCCCCATGACGAGCGTCGCCAGCGTAACCATAAACGGGATGATCTTCAACTTGACGACACAGAAGGCGTTAAATGCGCCGTATGCCGCGCCGACTGCCACCGCGATCAGCAAGCCCATACTTACCGGAATATCCCATGCCCGCATGAGTAAACCCGCCGTCACCGCAGACAGATACATATTCGAGCCAACGGACAGATCAATGCCCGCAGTCAGCAAAACGAAAGTCATGCCCACCGCCAGCATCCCGACGAATGACGCATTTTTGATGATCGCCAGCACGTTATCGGTAGAGAAAAAGTTGCGTGACGTCAGCGCGAAGAAGGCGAAAATAATGACGAACAGGATATAGGTGGCGTTGTTGATGAGCAGGTTGTAGAGGTTGTTTTCGTATAGGCGTTTCATGAAGCCACCTCAGCTTTTGAGATATTGTCTGCGATGGTTTCCCGGAAGGCGGCGCGTAAAATGGCATCCGGCGTGAATTGCTCCCGCGTAAATGTGCCGACGATCTCGCCCTGATTCATCACCAGAATCCGGTCACACATGCCGACCAACTCCTCGATTTCGGACGAGATAAACAGCACCCCGCTTCCACTTTCTGCGAGTTGGTCAATGATCGAGTAAATTTCGTACTTCGCGCCCACATCCACACCCCGCGTCGGCTCATCCATGATGAACACTTTCGGATCGCTCAGTAGCCATTTGGCGATGACTACTTTTTGCTGATTTCCGCCGCTGAGTGCCTTTGCGGGTTGGATGCCAATATCTCCACTTTTGAGTTGCAACGCCTGTGATGCCCGTTTCGCCGCGCCATTGAGTTGGGCATGGTCAATCATGCTTGATAGGCTGTTGGCGAATTGGGGTAAGCTCACCAGACCGATGTTGTCGGCGATGTTGATGTTCATAAGTAAGCCCTCTTCACGGCGATTTTCCGTGACGAAAGCGATGCCGTTGCGGATGCTATCACGCGGGGAATGAAAACCGAGCGACGTTTCCCCGATGTGAATCTCACCGGAGTCATACTCATCAATACCGAAGATGATGCGCGCCAATTCCGTGCGTCCAGACCCCATCAAACCGAAAACGCCGAGCACCTCGCCCGCATACAGATCAAAGTGTATGTCCTTGACAATCCCTTTGGCAGAAATATCTCTGACCGCCAGCACCGTTTTATCGCTGACTTGTGCGCTTTTAGGAGGGAAGAGTTGCTCCAGCTTGCGCCCGACCATCAAGTTAATCATGCGGTTGATGTCAAACTCACTGACGGCTTCCTGTGCCATCAACACGCCATCACGCATCACGGCGATGGTATCGGCGTGCGCCATCACATCGTTGAGGATATGCGAGATAAAAATGATCGCCTTGCCCTCTGATCGCAATTGCTTCATGATGGCGAATAAGCGCTCGGTTTCCCGCGCAGTCAGGGAGGTTGTCGGCTCATCAAAAATAATCAGTTCTGCCTCAAAGTAGAGCGCCTTCGCAATTTCCACCAGTTGGCGTTCCCCCGGTGACATCTCGCTGATGATCGTATCCGGAGTGACCGATAAGCCCACGCGCTTGAGAATATCGACGGATTGCGTTTCTAATTTGCGGCGGTCTACAAAACGGAGCGGACCCCAACCGCGTGTCGGGAAGTTATCAATAAAGATATTTTCTGCAATTGATAGATTGGTAAACAAGTTCAATTCTTGATGGATAAACGCGATTCCTGCATGATGGGCTTCCGCAGGGTTGCGCGGTGTGTGGGATTTACCTTTAAGGGTCATCATGCCGGCATCCGGTTGAACCACCCCGCCGATCAAATTCATCAGCGTAGATTTCCCTGCACCGTTCTGTCCGATCAACCCGAAAATCTCGCCAGCTTTTACATCAATGCTGATGCCCTGTACGGCAGGCACACCGAAATAGGCTTTGGTCAATCCGTCTGTGCTAAATAAAGTTGTCATGAGGCACGCTCCGAATTCGATAAGCGCGTGCGGGTAATATCGAGCAATGCCGCCGCCAGAATGACCGTCCCCTTGACCGCGTCAATCACAAACGGGGAAAGTCGCGCCGCGTTGAGCACATTCAATAATAGGGTGAAGAACACCACGCCGAAAAACGTTCCCTTGATCGACCCTTTGCCCCCGAAGAGACTCGTCCCGCCGATAACGCACGCGCCGATAATATCCAGCAACAAACTACCTTCGCCGAGCGTTGGTCGCCCGATCTCCAAGCGTGCGGTATAGAGGATAGACGCTACCGCCGCGCAGAATCCGCTGAACATGTAGACGAGGATAATTATGCGGTTGGTCGGCACACCTGAAATGCGGGCGGCACGGTCATTGGTGCCGATGGCGAACATGCGCCTGCCGAACACCGTGCGATTCAGGATATAACTCGCCACAAGTCCCAGACTGAGCGCGATCACCGTTGCTGAGGTAATCAGCGTGGGAATATCCCGCCGAGCGATTTCTGAGTCGACTTTCTGACCGATATAAATGGAGACCAGTTGCCCATCATCGCCAAGTCTGATGAAGGCATCCGGTAAGCCGGAAATGTTGCGCGATTGAGTCAGCCAAAGGGCGAAATAGCTAAAGAAAATCAACGAAACCAGTGTGACCATAAACGGCGTAATTTTGAAGCGCGTAATCAGCAGTCCGTTCAAAAAGCCGATGAAAACGCCAACCAGCAACATGGCAAGTACCGCCATCGGCATAGCGAGGTTGCTATTCGCCAGAAGCCCGCCGTTCTCGTCAATCAAGATTCCCCATAATGGCAATTTATCGAACATAGACGGGTTGAGTTCGCCCGTCATAATCATCGCGCCGACCACGCTTGTAATCGCCATGATTGACCCTTGAGACAGGTCAATGCCGGCGACGATAAGCACAAATGTCTGCCCGATGGCAATCGCAAACAGGGGCCACATATTCGACAATTGGTTGACGATGTTGACCGGATTTGACAAGCGTCCATAAAATTGCGACGCGACGACAAAGGCAAAGACGGTAAACATCAGGATGAAGTAATCGGAAACTAACAGGCGCTTAAGCCATTTGAATATGGCTTGTTGCCCTGAAGGTGCGGGCTGACTTTTGCCCACGTTGATTTCTTTCAGGGTTAGCCCCGGCACTTCGGAGTCATTTTGTACTACAGACACGTTATTTCCCCCGCTTCAAAAACAAATGATGATCGTTGCCGGATGATTGTAACCAACACGGATTGATGTTTATACATGGGGTGAATAGTATCCTCTCAGACAGGCTCCACCCCATTTTCATAACCGGTTACGTGTTCCGCCACGTTGTTGGTTACTGCTTCCGGTGAGAGGCATGATGATTTTTGTGCATCATGCCTTTCTCAGTACATTATTGGTCGAGGAAACCTTCGTCGTAGAGCACACAGCCCCACATATCCAGACGGCTGTAAGGATAGTTGGCGGCGGTCAGGGCGAAACCGGGGTCTTCCAGAACGGCGTTCGGCTGTGCATCACCGTCTTCGATTGCGCCGAGGATGGCATCAAGCGTCAATTCTGCTTCCAAGAAGAGGTCTTGCACGCCAGTGGTATCAACATAGCCCTGTTCGATCAACATACAGGCGGTTGCGTCGCCGTCCAGCCCGCCCATAATCACATGGTTGGGATCGCCGGTGGGTGCCCACATGCCACGCGGTTCAAGCACGGAGCGGATGGTCGGGAACAGGAAGTCCGAAGAGGTGAAGATGAAATCAACATCAGGATTGGCGGTGATTGCCGCTTCGAGGTTTGCCAGCGCGGTTGCGGCATCCCATTCAGTCGCCACTTCAATCGGTTCATTGAACATACCGGGGTAACGGGCGTTGTAGCGTTCGATCACGGCGAAGAAACCGTCACGGCGACCAATGGCGTTTGTGTCTTGCAATGCGCCGACAAGGATCAACGGGGTGATGGCTTCGCCAGTGACTTCAAATTGACGTAAGGCTTTTTCCGCCATAAAAGAGACGGCTTGTTCGGTGATGATCTGATTATCCGCCACGACGATGATGCCGTTGGTACGATCATTGGGAGGACGGTTGAACACGGCAATCGGAATATCGGCATCCTGCGCTTCATTGATGATGGTCACGGCGCTATCGCCATCTTGCGGGATGATGATGATGCCGTCTACGCCTTCAGCGATACATTCACGCACCTGTTCCAACTGACGGTTCGGATCTTCGTTGGCGTTGAATTCAAGCACTTCTACGCCTTGATCGCGCAAGGTTGTGGTGATGGCAAGATGACCGGCAACCCAGAATTCCGTTTCCAGATCCTGAAAGCCAAAACATATTGTCGTGTCATCCTGTGCGCTGACGGTTAGGGAAAGCGCGCTCAGCATCCCTAAAGCAAGTACCAGACAGAGGAGGGTAAGTTTTCTAATCATGGGTAAAAACTCCTTTTGAATGAATAGTTGTTGTGAAAGTTGCCAAACTCTTGATTAATATATGTAAAGTTGTGATGTTCACTCCTTTCATAGGTTCATATTTAGGTCACTGCTAACACCGAAAATGGTGAAAGTCACAAATCAGGTATATTGTATACAATCGCTCTCAACTAATTTTTTAGAATTTACAGCGAATATAAGTATATTGTATACAATATGGACTATTTTTAAGATGTTTCGTCTTCTAACAGGGTTTTTACGGCATACAAACACTCGCCTGCTACCCGTTCATTAATGCGTTTATTTGCCGAAAAAACAGCCTCGACATCGCGTTTTTTGTAAGCATCTACGATAGATTGATGATCTTTGACCGCCAAAAATTCGTCATAATCGGGGATCGCCTCTGCGCGTAAATAGAGCAACGCCGCAATCTGTGCGCCTATCTCTGCCCAATTTTTGATGAGTAAGGGATGGTTTGCGAAGTTGATGATATAGCGATGAAATGCCACGTCCGTACTACGAACCTGCTTAAAATCACCTTTGGAGATATACGCCCGTTGTGTATCGATCAGGTCTTGTAAATACGCGTGGTCGTCGTCGGCGAATTTTGCGTAATTGAGTTGTGCCGCGAAGTTCTCTAGCGTCGTTCGCATCGAAAAAATGGCAGACACATCATCAACGGTAAAATTTCGCACGAAGTTGCCATGATATGGGACGGTGACGATCAACCCTTCACGCTCAAGCAAAATGAGGGCTTCCCGAATCGGCGTACGACTGACGTTCAGTTGATCCGTCAACGCCTTTTCGGTAATCCGATCACCGGGTTTTAGTTGTCCTTCAATAATGGCGATGCGTATTTGCTCAACAACCTGTTCACGGAGGCTGATTGCACGCACGGGAGAAAGATTTTTCATCAAAAAGGTCTTTAAATAATCATCTAATTCGCATATTGTATACAATATGCCACGTGGTGAGACGTTTGTCAAATTTTCATATAGTAATGAACCGGACACTTTACAGATGCTGGGGTGGTGGTGTCTAACCAACCGAAGATCTCGCTGAATCCGATGTGACACGATCCGGCACGGCATACCCATCTATTGGGACAATCATCTATCAAGCATAACCGACCTGAGCCACTTATTTAAAGTTGACCGTAGTCGATCCAGCATGATCTTTGATGAGTAATAACGATTCATTTAAGGTCGCGCCATACACCTTTTCGATATTATTTATTGAGCATGTTCACCCACGTTGGTAAGTATTATAGAGACTTTGAACTTTCAATAACGCCTGTACTTGAAGCCGGGTCATCCCTAATGGTACGGTCATACGTATCGTACGTTCATGTTCTGGTCGTAAATCAATGAAATTATCACTGAATGTTGCATCGGGTAATGTGAGCCATGTATACAGGGCGGGTGCTTGTGTTTTTAGTGTAATATCGAAGACATTTTCTTCTATTGGATCAATCTGTACACTAATTCGTGGATCGGCAAATTCAATATGTTTGGGGCGTGATAGCAATACTAGATTTTCCGATACACGTGTATCACCAATATACAACTCCAACCATATGAGTAAATCGCGCGAATCATATTTTTAAACCACTTCGGTAACATCAACGCGCTTAATTTGGGTGCTGGTATTGGCTTTAATAGATGTTGTAAGCTCGTTTCTGGTGATTTCCTGTCACCAGTGATGAACTACGAGATATAGTAGGAAAAGTCGTCTACACAATCACAAATACTCAGGGACAGGAAA
>JAVJSU010000074.1:0-28481 GCA_040219275.1 Aggregatilineales bacterium
AAACGACTGCGCCATTTACCATAATTTCTAGAGCTGAACATTGGGGGTCTCCTCCAGGCTGTTTTGTGAGAAATTCAACCTTACCAGAGACTTCCTTTTGTTCAACTCGCTCATTTGTTCAGTGTACGGTTGCTAGTAAAATTTCAAATATGACGATCGGATACTCGTAAAAATCAGCGTTGAGTTTTATCATCACTGTTACAAGTTTGATTGACAGTAAGTAGTCGACTTTTTATCCGGCGTGATCGCAAAGGACATTGAACTATTATGGCAGATTTAATTCCTATTTCAGTACAACTTTACTCGCTTAGAGATGCTTTAGTGGAGGACTTCGAAGGGGTGATTGATCGACTGGCGGATATTGGTTTTGTCTCCGTAGAACCATATGGAGGATTGCCCATTCCCGCTGAAGATGCGGCAAAATTGTTTAGCTCTTCGGGATTTAAGATGGTAAGCGCCCACCTACCGCCACCTGTCGGCGATGATAAGAACAAGGTGCTCGATATGGCGGCGGCATACGGTATTCAGCGCCTTGCTGTGCCTTTCTTCCCTCCGGATCAATTTGCAAGCATCGATAGCATCAAGCAACTGGCAGACATCTTGAATGAAGCTCATGCCAACGCAAAAGCCGCCAATCTTAGCCTTGGTTATCATAATCATTGGTGGGAATTTTACGCGGTTGAGGGGCAAATCGGCTACGATGTTTTGCTTGATAACATTGATCCAGCAATCTTTATGGAAGTGGACACCTATTGGGTGAAAACCGGCGGTCATGATCCGGTTGAGGTAATTTCACGTTTGGGAAGCCGTGCGCCGTTACTGCACATTAAAGACGGTCCAGCCAACACCGATGATCCAATGGTGGCGGCAGGCGAAGGTGTGATGGATATTCCCGGGATTGTGGATGCGGGTGGCGATCATGTCGAAATGCTTGTAGTTGAGCTTGATCGTTGCGCGACGGACATGATGACTGCGGTAGAAGACAGCTTTAATTATCTCGTAAACGAAGGGCTGGGACATGGTCGCTAAAGTCAAAGTTGGTATTATCGGGGTTGGCAATATCGCACCAGCATACGTGCGAGGGTGTAATCAATTTGAAATTTTGGAATTAGTTGCTTGTGCTGATATTGATATGGCACGCGCAGAGAATTTTGCCAGCGAGAATGGCATCAGGGCGCTTTCAATTGACGATTTGTTGGCGGACGAGGATATTCGTATCGTCATTAATCTGACTATTCCCGCAGTCCATGCCGAAGTCACTTTGAAGATTATCAACGCAGGTAAGAACGCTTACAGTGAAAAACCGCTAGGATTGACTCGTGAACAGGGTAAAAGCATATTGGAAGCCGCAGATGCTAAAGGTGTGTTGATAGGGTGTGCCCCGGATACATTTTTGGGCGGTGGTATTCAAACGTGCCGTAAGTTGATTGATGATGGTGCAATTGGCAGACCGGTTGCCGCAACTGCCTTCCTTGCCGGACACGGACCTGAATCATGGCACCCCAATCCCATCTTTTTCTATCAATTTGGTGGTGGTCCATTATTTGACATGGGACCGTACTATATCACGGCGCTTGTGAATTTGATGGGAGGGGTTAAGCGCGTTACATCGTCAGCGCAGAAATCCTTTACTGAGCGGATTGCTAAAAACGGCGATGCTCTGAAAGTTGAAGTGAATACGCATGTTGCCGGTGTACTAGATTTTGAAAGTGGTGCAGTGGCGACCATGATAACCAGTTTTGACGTGTGGCAACACGCTTTGCCACGCATCGAGATTTATGGTTCAGAAGGCTCTATCAGCGTGCCTGATCCCAATACCTTTATTGGTCCAGTGAAGTTATGGACAACGGAAAATCCTGAATGGACAGAAGTTCCACTCACGCATTCCGATCAAGTGGGGCGGGGTATCGGTGTTGCAGATATGGCATATGCACTCAATTCCGGTAGAAAACATCGCGCAAGTGGGGCGCTCGCCTTTCATGTATTGGATGTGATGCAAACGCTGGAAGAATCATCAGCGCAAGAGAAACACCTCTATCTTGAAAGTCCGGTGGCAAGACCACCCGCGTTGCCAATTGGTCTTGCTGAGGGGCAATTGGACGCATAAAATTCTGTGAATGTCGTTGGGCGGAGGTCAATTCCTCCGCCCATTTAGAGCATGATCGGAATATAATCCACCCAATCGAAAAAAGCGTCGGTTGTGCTTTTACGCCCGTTGCCTGTGGCGTAAACTCCGAAATAGACTCCACTTTGTAATCCGGTAACCGCCTGCGAGAGGTAATGTGCTTCACCTGTTGCGAGTTGTTTTTCTTCAGCGTCCAGTAGTTGATATGAAAAATTATATGACCAATTATTTGCGCTCACGATGAGCTGAAGTAAACCATTTAGCGGGATATTCTCATAGGCGACGATTGCCGAGAGACTCCCGATTTTTCTGCGGACGATTACGCTACGGGTATTTTCCGAGAGTGATGTGACAGCAATCTCGTAATGATGATTTTCGTCCACATAGATGGCGAGACCCGCTTCTTCCTGTCCGCGTTGTGGCTCAAAGTCAATCGTTGTGGCGATTTTGCACTGTCCATGACGTTGCTTATGTGCGACGAACAGGGGAGTTTCGGTACTGTTGAGCGTATGGTCACTTCCGCTAAGTCGTAACCAACCTGCACGATCTTCCACCGACCATTCGGAATCGTCGGGTGTCTGACGAATAAATTGCCACTCTAGCTGTAATTCCGGCAAAACGAAGTCATCACGATGCTCGTCAGGCGCTAATTCCGCGTCATCAGCTTTATTTATTGAAGGTAGATCACCACTAAGACTCGCGATATGGATGATTGAACCAAGGTGTGAGTTTGCATTAGAGTCAAACGGTTGATACAGCGCAATTTGCCCGCCGTCTGCTGTATCTATAATTTCAATTGCGTGATCTACATGGAGAAGTAACCCTGTGTTCTGATCTAGCAAAGGCGATTGCACCCTGTCAGGCTTATAGTTGCCGTTGATCGTTGGGCTGGTAAGCAAGGTGACCAGTTTTTCGCCACCAATCTGGTTTGTGGTTGCCAGAAGCGTGTAAGCATCATCTATGTGGTACAGATGCGGCGCGTGTAGAAAATGCCCATCCTCCGCTTTCCAGATAACCGTTTCCTCGGACAGATGATCGCCAGTTTCCAGATTGATTTCGCAGATGCTTGCCGATGATCCGGTAGAGAAGACGCAATATGCGCGATTGTCTTTGTCGAAGAATAACGAGGCGCGTTGAGCATCACCTTTTACCTGTACTGGCGTATTCCATGATCCAATCGGGTCGTCTGTGCTCAGAAGAAAGTGCTGATTATATTCGGTCAGCGTAGCTAACAGATAAAATTTACCCTGATTGTGGCGCAGAGTTGGATACCGGATGCCGTGAATTGATTTCGTTTGTGGAATTAAGGCGTTGACATGAATTTGAGACAGACCGTAGCAAATGGGTTGCCACTGGATAAGATCAGTGCTCTGGAAGATAGGTAGGGCAGGAAAATATTGAAAGGAACTACACACCATATAATAGATGTCTTGTACGCGGCAAATGCTGGCATCAGGAAAATGACCAACAGCGAGGCTCGTTTTCTGGCTCATGGGTGCCTTTCTGCGTCTTGGCTGAATGATGCTTTATATATAGCACATGACACAGTTTTCTACACCTAAATCGTGAGTATTGAGTATATCAATGATGAAGCGATGGAAAAGTCAACTATAACCGCTTCATCATGTTATGAGGTGGATGCGGTTAAGAATGTTTCCGCATGTTCCCGTAAGGTTTTGTTCTCTCCGCGTTGGATTGCTTCTCTGGCAGTAGTCGCATCAAGCTCATCACGTAGTTGTTTCTTCAATTTTTCTGCTTTTTCCGTGACGTAACGTATGAAATTATGTGCAGATTTCACCACCGTAGAAACAATCTCTAGCGCACGTTCTTTTTCACCACGTTCACGTAAAATGCCAGCAATACCCGCAAGACCGAATTGATAGGAACGTTCGACCTGAAAATTCTCTGGTAGGTCTATGGCGCGAAGGTAATAATCATATGCGTCATCAAGATTGCCTTTCTGGAACTCGATTTCCCCTAAAATGGCTAAACCCATCGAAATCATCATTTCGCTCTGTAGGCTCTCTGCTTCTGCGAAGGATTCACGAAGTAGGCGCTCACCTTCGTCCAGATTTCCCAGAAACCATTGGCTCAGTCCGCGCATCATGAGCGCCATTGCAGTGCCTTGCTTGTCACCAATCGCGGTACGTAACGCATAAGATTCATCAGCAAGTTTTGATGCGAGGGCAATATCACCCGCAGAAAAGGCAAGCGTTGCAAGATCACCTAACGAATCGGCAATCGTGCGACGATCCCCTAATTCACGGCGAATTTGTAGACTTTGCTGATAATAATCTTTCGCTAGGTCAAAATCACCGATGACTACAGCAGAGTTGCCTAAGGCACTTAACGAATGCCCGATTCCACTGCGGTCACCAATATCTTTGTACAGCCGATATGCTTCCTTGTATAAATCGGATGCGGTTTCATGATCGCCGATAACGAAATGGATCCCGGCAAGGTTATTCAGGGAAAAAGCCATACCCCGCTTGTGTTTATAGGATTTGAAAATATCGTTCGCTTCGTGAAATAATGCCTTAGCTTCTTTGAACTTACCTAATGCCTGATTAATCTCGCCTAGATTGTTCAATCCGAACGCGGCGTTCATAGGAGAAAAATCAGGGTTTGTGTGCTGTGACTGGAATAAAATTTCATACGTATCACGCGCTTTTTCGTAATCTCCGCTCAAAAATTCTGCATAACCACGATTGGCTAACGAGGTGTAGAGTAGATTTGGCTGGCGGGCTTTTTCTGAAAGCTCTGCCGCCTCATTAGCTACCTCAATAGCACCCTGATAATCGCCTGTGAACATGCAAGCATAACTGAGGTTGTTTAGCGACCAGATGATTTCTCGCGTGTTATTCGTTTCGCTAAAGTATGAATATGCCGCACTGCTCAGATCATGAACAAGATTGTAGTGTCCTAAGCGTCCTGATAACCATGCTAGCCGCGATTTTGCACGCCAGTAGAGCACGGTTTCGGATTGATTATCTGCTTCCAGTGCTTTGATAAGTGTGTCAAATGTTGCTATGCCTTCCGTGAGCATACTTCTACCGAGAAAGAATAGTAACATCGTGTGAAGAACGCGATCAATTTCTTCCCATTGCTTGTTATCTAATGCCCAACGCCAAGCCACGCGAATATTATCGAATTCCACTTCTATCGCATCAATTGTGGCGGATTCCCGCTTTGTGTCGAAGTTGGCTTCAACTTTGTTCAGGAATTTGCTGTAATAGTCGGCGTGCTTCATATGCACATCGTCTTCGCTTTCAGCGCAACCCACAAATTGCTCATCGGCATATTGCTGGAGTAATTTGTGCACATAATAGCGCCCATCAGGATTACGAATAAGCAAGGATTTGTTCACTAGATTGGTTAAGCTCCGTAAGGATGCTCCTGCGACTTTTTGTGCGGCATCGCGTTCAAAGCCACCCCTAAAAATGGACAATTTCGTAAACGCATCCCGTTCATCAGGTGTGAGCAAGTTCCATGAATAGTCAAAAACTGCCCGAAGACTACGATGACGGTCAGGTATATCGCGCGTATCTGTCTCCAAGAAATCGAGACTTTGTGCCATTTCTTCTGTAATTTCTGCCAGCGAAAGCATTTCTACCCACGCCGCAGATAACAAAATGCCGAGCGGCATTCCCTCGACCATACGGCAAATACGTGCGACAAATTTCAGATCCTTTGCCTGTAGCTCAAAAGCGGGATTGGCACGTTGGGCGCTTTGTAGGAATAATTTTACTGCACTGTAGTCGAGTGCATCTTCTGGCGTTTCCCATTCAGGGAAGTCCATGCCGTTCAGATGGAATAATGTTTCACCACTGAGGTTTAGGCGTTCTCTGGAGGTCACTAGAACATTCACCTGAGCGGCGGCACGTAAAATGTCACTGACAATATTTGCTCCACTGATAACATGCTCAAAGTTATCCATGACTAGAAGAACTTCTTTGTCGCTCAGAAAATCCCCGAGTTGATATTCCGGCGAACGTTGATCTTGTAGGAATGAATAGCCGACTGCATCTGCAATGGCGCTGGCGATGTCTTCGGGTGCGCTTAACGGCGCTAATGGTACAAAGAATATGCCATCACTGTAATTCAACAGTTGATCCTCTGCCGCCGCTAATGACAGCCGTGTTTTACCCATCCCACCCGGACCGATAATTGTGAGTAGTCGGATATTGGGATTATTCATGAGGTGTTCAATTTGCGCTAATTCATCTTCGCGCCCGACAAACGGTGTCGTTTGCGCGGGCAGATTGTGTTTGATCTTATTGGGTGTCGGGGTGGGCGTTACGAAGCGATCATTGCTTTCTCGAATGCGTGCTGGATAAATTGATGATGTGCTTGCCAGACCACCTTGCATAATGATTTCGAGTTCGGCACCAACGAGACGGATGCTCGGAATGCGCGCGTTCGGGTCTTTTTCCAACATACGGTAAATCAGATCAACCAATTCGACAGGCGCATCAGGACGCAGGTCTTCAAGGTCAGGCGTAGGTTCACTCAATATTGCGGTAATAAGTTGACCAATCGAATCGCCAGAGAAGGGATGCCTGTGTGTGAGTAACTCAAATAGCATTACGCCAAAAGACCAGATATCTGAACGCGAGTCTGCTGATTCTCCCTTTAGAGATTCGGGTGACATATAATCTGGCGTACCAACAGAGACATCAATCTGCGTGATTCGCTCTTTTTTGCCCATGTAAGCCACACCGAAATCCGTGAGGCGCGGCGTATTATCGTCTGCAATCAGCACATTCGCAGGTTTGATGTCACGATGGATGATTTTGAGATAGTGGGCGCGTGTTAGTGCATCTGCCAGTTCAATGGCTAATTTAAGCACTTGCTCAACGGGTAGTTTGCCTTCATTTTTGATGACTGAGTTTAATGCCCCGCCTGCCACATACTCCATCACGATGTAATGACTGTCACCATCTTGCACTGTTTCAAATACTTTTACGATATTCGGATGGTTGAGTTCACGCAGTGCCTCAGCTTCACGTTCAAAACGGGTGAGGATGCTTGAATCATGGGCAACGGCTTCTGATTTGAGCAATTTTAGCGCGACGTTTTTGCCAGATTGCTGATCGATGGCACGGAAGACCGTCCCCATACCACCGGCACCAATTTGTTCTTTTATTTCGTAACGATTACAAATAAGATGTGATTGCGTCATTGTGTTTTCCTGATGTGACTGTTTCTGCATAGGCAGGGATTTTGTTTCATTGTAGACGTGTTGTGATAGAGTTATCTTAACATTGGGTCGCAAAAATGTTATGCGCGTTGGAAATTTGTAATTACAGTATCATTTGACTTAAAAATTGTAGCTCTAATTTGTTGTACGTGAACCTATCGCAAAAAGTTGTCAGTGTTTCAATATTCCAACAGGTTATCACCATAAACATGCCCGTTGATCGCTTATACTGTAACTGTATCGCTTAACACTAGGATTGCTTGCTATGTTGTCGATTGTTCGCGCTTGTGCGATTGTGGGACTTGATGGATGTGTCATCGAAGTACAAACGGATTTTAACCCAAGAGCAGGGTTGCCAAACTTTACAATTGTGGGTTTGCCTGGTTCGGCGGTCAAAGAAAGCCGTGAGCGGGTGCGTGCGGCGATAAAGAACAGCGGTTTGCAATTTCCCAATAAAGGCTATGTAGTCAACCTCTTTCCTGCGGATTTGCCCAAGCATGGACCTGCTTATGATCTGGCAATTGCGGTGGGTGTCCTTGCGGCGACAGATCAACTTCCTTTGACAGCAATTGAGCAAGCGATATTCATCGGTGAATTATCTCTTGATGGCAGTGTAAGGCACGTTAAAGGGGTGATGCCAATGGTCTACACGGCGTTGCAGGACGGTTATGAGGCTGTTTATGTGGCAGAGGAAGATGCGCCTCAAGCGGCATTGGTGCAGGGTGTGAGTGTATATCCTGTAAAATCATTAGGTCATCTTGTTGAACATCTCTACGGGATGAATCCCATTCAGGCTTATGAAATTGACGAAACTGATGGCACATTATTTGCGCCACTGCTCGATGATTTTGTAGATTTCGCAGACGTACGAGGGCAAGAACACGTTAAGAGAGCGTTAGAGATTGCGGCGGGCGGCAATCATAATGTATTGCTCAGTGGACCGCCGGGTTCGGGCAAAACGCTACTTTCGCGTGCTATGCCGGGGATTTTACCCCTCCTTACGCAACCTGAAGCGTTGGAAGTGACAAGGATTTATTCTGTTGCTGACTTGCTTCAGGAAGATCGCCCGATGATGCGCCAACGCCCGTTTCGTTCTCCACATCACACTATTTCACAGGCAGGCTTGGTTGGAGGCGGTACGATTCCGCGTCCCGGCGAAGTGACTTTATCGCATCGTGGGGTATTGTTTTTAGATGAGATGGTCGAATTTTCGCAAAAGGCATTAGAAGTCTTGCGCCAACCCATCGAAGATAAACTGGTTACCATTAGTCGCGCCAAAGGATCACTGACATTTCCGGCGAATTTTTTGCTCATTGGTGCAATGAACCCGTGCCCCTGTGGTTATTTTGGAGATACGTCGAAGCCCTGCACCTGTACACCGACGATGATTTCACGTTATCAAAGCAAATTATCCGGTCCGTTATTGGATCGTATTGATATTCATGTCGATGTGCCACGCGTTGAATATGATAAGCTCATGGGGCAGGGACGGGGTGAAGAATCTTCTATGATACGTGAGCGAGTCAATAAATCGCGTCTTCGTCAGCAAGATCGCTTTATGCAACATCGTACGATTTTCGCCAATGCAGATATGACGGTCAGCGAGATTCAGCAATTTTGCGTGATGACACCCGAAGCGCGGCAACTGTTGGAGCTTTCTGTCCGGCGGATGCAATTGAGCGCTCGCGCCTATCATCGGGTGCTGAAGTTAAGTCGTACCATTGCCGATCTTGGTGAAAGTGACTTAATCGAAGTGCCACACGTTGCCGAAGCCATTCAGTATCGACCCAAAAATCAATTTGCGTGAACGTGCTTTTAATGTCGTCTATATCCATTATCCATTGGAAGTGTTCCATACACTCTCAACAAGGTTTCCGTCGCTCATATGGTAGACAAGATCAGCTTCCTGCATCACTTTTGGATCATGTGTGATGATGAGTGCTGTGATATTTTGCTCATTTACGAGCCTACGGAGCAGGGCGATGATCGTGTAACCTGTGTGTGTGTCTAATTGTCCTGTGGGTTCATCCGCCATGATGATCTGCGGGCGCGACGCTAAAGCGCGGGCAATGGCAACGCGCTGTTGTTCCCCACCGCTTAATTCGTATGGACGGTGATGAACTCTCTGGGTTAAGCCGACCCAATCCAATGCCTCATTGACGCGTGAATTACGCTCTTGTTGATCCATATAGCGCATTCGTAAAGGAACACCCACATTTTCCGACGCATCCAACAGGGGAAGCAAGCCGAAAGATTGAAAAACAAATCCAATCTTATTAAGCCGAAGCAGACGTTTGTCTTGTTCGGACATGGTATCAAGTCGATCATTGTCGAACCAGATTTCACCATTTGTAGGAACATCTAAGCCGGAAATAAGGTTAAGGAGTGTTGTCTTGCCTGATCCTGAGCGCCCGACAATCGCCGTCATTTTCTCCCGTGGAATGTCAAGCGTAACCGCATTAACAGCGTTGATATCTTCGCCGTCAAGCTGGTAAATGCGCGTTAAATTTTTGGTCTGAATAATTGCCGTCATTGATTATTCGTTACTTTCTCGCTTGCTAGCGGGATACACAGCAACATAATCCGCGTGTAATTGCAAGCGCACACGGTCTGCGATGGAAAGTTTATCAAGATACTCCTGCGGTAATTGCAGTCTGCCGCCACGATCAACGAGTGCATATTCCGTGGGGTCGAGGTCGCTGTTGTTATCGCGGATAAATTCGTTCATCATGTGACCATCGCGCATGGTTATCACACGCTCAACGCGGTCACTCACTGTATAGTCATGGGTTACGATGACAACTGTCACACCATAATGTTGATTAAGCTGAAGCATTGCGTCAAAAATAGTGTTGGCGGCTTCACTATCGACTTGTCCGGTGGGTTCGTCTGCGAGGAGCAAATCGGGGAAATTCGCCATCGCAATAGCAATTGCAACCCGCTGTTGCTGACCACCACTTAAGTTTCTTGGTAGATGATTAAGCCTGTCACCCAATCCAACACTGTTTAGTAGTTCCACCGCACGGGCTTCCCGTTCACGTTTGTTCAGGCGATTCAACGCCATTGGTAATTCGACATTTTGTTTTGCGGTCAGATAAGGAATGAGGTTTCGGGCAGTTTGTTGCCATACAAATCCCACTGATTTGCGTCGATACGCGACTTGTTCACGCTTTTTGAGACGGGTAAGATCATAATTGCCGACGCGTATTTTGCCAGCAGATGGCTTATCTAATCCGCCTAAAATATTGAGGAGCGACGATTTACCCGAACCAGAAGCGCCTACAATCGCCATCATTTCGCCTTTGTCAATTTCTAAATCTACCCCTTGCAGAGCGACGACTTCAAGATCAGCAACCTTATAGATTTTGACAAGATTATCACAGTGTACAAAACTCATTATGCGTCCTCATTTTTCTGCATGGAAAGATGACGTGATGTTAGCACCGTCAACAATGCCAATAGCCCGAACATAGATAGTCCTGCAAGTAAAAGTAGAGTACTAAGCGGCATTTGGATACGTTCTGCGCTGAAAAATGCTAGAAACGGGAGTATCAATACCAACACGCAAAAGGTAACGCCTACTGCTCCAATAAACATAAGTATGTATAGTAGGATTTCGCGCAATGTGAAACGTAAGCGCGTGCTGAAATGAACCTGCGTTGTCGCCGGGGTGATGGAGTGATAGAAGACGAATACCAAAAGGAAAAGAACCCCACTCATACAACCGCCTGCATAGACGAGCGTCTGGAAAAGATTTGCTAGTGGATCATCACGCAATGCGATGAATGTCTCGGATGCGCTAATAACTTGATTAAGTGTTGGCAATTCGGCAATAAATGGTTCAACGCTTTCCGGTTTATCCGTATTGATCCATGCCTGATTCCAATGGTAATAATCGTCAGGTTGGCTGTTTCGGTTGAGTAATCGCCATAGTTGGTTCACGGGAGCGATGATGAATTGCTCATCCTCAATAAGCGTGGGGAAATGTGGTGTAACGGCGACAATTCGGTAGTTTAATTGGATACTGCCCAACCCTGATGGCAATGTTCTTTCGCCTTCAAGACCACTGACGAGTTCATCACCATTATTATCTTGATTCCCCCAGGTGCTTGCGAGGCTTTCAGAAATGATAATTGGGATTGTCGTTTGGCGTACACTATTAAGCGGGATGTTGTTGAATTGTGGATTCAGATTTTCTGCCTCCAATACCTCATAACCTATCCGTAAGCTGGCTTCTCCACTGTAGGGTGAAGTGGTTAAGCGCACGGCAACCAACCCGCGCGGCAAGCGATTGGGTAGCTCCCATTCAACCAGACGCGCACGCTCAAAATCATCAATGAGAACGGCTTCACCGTCGCTGGTGATGGCGGTGATGTCGTCAATAAATATTGCTTGTGTGAAGTCATCAAATGCGGTTGATGCGGGTAAAACGGTGCGAGCATGAAATTCTGTAACGCGCCACGGTGGTTGGATAGCCACCGGAAGATTAACCGTGTATTCAACAAATACATTTCGTTGTGGGTCGGCAGTTGGTGAAAATCTGAGGCGCTCTTTAATGCCAAGTTGATCTTCGATGGTAATTTCGATTTGAAGGTCAGTTGGGTCGGTATATTCAGCGCGGTTATTGACTTGCATGGATACTGCTTGTGCATCTTCAGGTAAGAGCAATCCGTTCAGTGCAGTTGTATTTTCTGCCGTCATTGCGTTGAATACATCCGAATATTCTGGATAATGCTCTGCGACGGTTTCAGGATTAATGCCGATCAGTGAAAGTTGATTTGGGTTACGCTCAATCAAGTTCAGCACAGGTGTGAATTGTGTAGCTGGATCAACAAATGGCGCGAACAGGTCCGTTACATTGGTCGCTGTTTGGAGAAAATTGACGCGAATATCACCACCCGTTAGCGAAATAGCGCGTTGTCTCAGCACCTGATTGTTCGTGTACCGTAATGCTATTGCGCTGACCAACATGATGATAACCGCCATAAACATCAACAACAAAATAAAGGAATACTTCATCGTCGGTTGCTGACGTAAGGCTATTTCGGGCGAAACACTTTTTCTGCGCCGTCCCGCAAACGTGGCAACGACATCTATGATAGGAAAAATCCGCAGGCAAAAAATCGCCAGTCCTACGCCGATAAAAAGCGGACCGAGTAAATTAAGCGGGTCAGGTTTGGATTGCTGATTGGTGATGGTCTCGCTCAGAATCGCCGGATTTGTGATGAGTGCTTCGATGCTCTGGCTAACGTTGTCACTATTGACGAAATACGTGCGAAGGATGAGAAGAATACCGAACACGATTATGCCTATGTCTACGTAAAATTGCGTCAAAAATGGTTGTGTTCGCGTGGCTGATTGTTCTCGCTGAGTGGTGTCATTTATCCAGACAGGTACGATTATGGCGATTAAGCCAGTAATGCCAGCACCCATAGCCCAGATGAATACCTTTGGCGAAAGTGAATCAAGGTTTGATTGTGCTTTCAAAAGCACGTCGAGTCGCGTTAGCACGTTGAATATGATCCAGCCAAAAATGGGTGCAAGAAGAACTGCGATCAATACGACAACAATGCCCGAACCCAATTGAAGTTGTAATTTATCGCGCTTTGTTACGCCACGTTCTTCAAGTGTTGTCCATTCGTCGGTCTGTGCCTGCAAGATCAATGTTGAAAGGTAAAACACCTGCAAAGTCAGTACACAAAGTATGAAAATTATGATCGTCGTGACATTGACCATTACAGTGTCAATACGCGTGTTGATGCGTGTGACCAATGACAGCAGACTGTTATCGATTTGACCTTGCGGATGTGATTGATAAAAATCTTGCTCGAATCTGAGTAGTCCTGCCTGTACTTGTGCGAGTTCCACAGGTTCAATACTGTTTGGATTGGTGGTTATTCGCCACGAATAGACGAGATTATCCGCGTATTGTGGCACGATCAGGGTATTAAAATCTTGCCGCGTGACCAGTAAAACCACGTCATTACGATAATCAATACCCACGGGCGTGCTGATTCCATCAACCACATTGGTTTGTAATGCCCAGAAAATATCGTCAGCATCAGTAGGAACAACGATGCCCGAGATTTCAATAGGGAGTGTGCTGTCGGGGTCATTCCCAAAATAGACCAATTCATTGAGTGTGACATCGGCGCGTTCTGCCGGACGTTGCATGACAACCGCTTGAAGTTGAGGTTCATCCAGATTATCTGTGAGCGGCTCCGGTAAAATTTGGGGGAATGTTCCTTCAATCGGTGTGGCGAGTGTCTCCAGATTGTCAATGACAGCGACTTGATAACAGCGAAATGGGTCAGGATAGTTGATGCCACAGGTTACGCCAAGCGTACGATCAGTGGATTGATAGCCCTGAAAAACTGCGCCAAGATTTTGTTGGAGTGAATCCGCCAATGTTGAGTCAATCGGATGTGTGCTGTCGCGGATGACTATTTCAAAATCGGTCGGTGTCGCATTGTCGAGTTGTGTCGTCACGTAATCCCGGGTGAGCACGTTGCTATACAACACAAACAGGGTGGCAAAACCCGTTAGCAGGCTTAAGGCTATCGCTAGCATCATAAAATAGGTGCGATAGTAACTTAGTCTAGGGAATATATAACGAAATGACATCGGTTATTCTTCCCCCAATTTGATCGCCTGTGCGAGTGAAAGTTGACGCACCAACAAGAGTGTAAAGATCAACACTAAAAACAAGATCATTACCATCACCAATCCGTATTGGAGTAAGGCGTTCGTTTCGGTTTGGACAATGAAGGGTGGTGCGACGGTTTGTGTGGTGATACTGGTCGCTAGTGTTGGCAGGATTTGTGTGCTTAATACCACACCGATGATTGCGCCGATAAAAACGGCTATTGTGGTGACCATGACCTGTTCCAGCGCCATGCTCAGTATCAAACGTGTACTGGATACACCCAACGCCCTCAGCACGCCGAATTCCGCCCGCCTAAATTGCGCCGTAAGTCCGGCATAGGTGAGCAGGCTGATAATGCTCAAAACTAGCACGATGATGAATGACAGAAATAGTAAACCAATCAATCCAAGTGAGAGTGGGTCAGTTTCTAAGTTTTCTAGCATGTTTGTAAATGATTCAACTGATTCGATGCGATAGCGTTCGCCGGAAAGTTGTAATGCTTGTATGACATCACTTTCGGATACGTCGTCCTGTAGCTTGATCCATGTTTCATTCGGCGTATAATTTTGCCCGGTTCTCTGGCTCATGATGTCCTGCAAAGTCGTGAGGTCAATGATAATAAATGGGCGTTCATCCTGATACATCGTCGGATAAAAATTGGTCGAGTCTAAAATGTGAAAGCGCAATTCCACCTGATCAAGCGACATAGTGAAATCCAAGCCAACATCGAGGTTGTTCAACTCCAGAAATGAATTGCTTACGATAGCTGGAATAACCGTATTACTGGATAGTACATAATTCACGGGTAACCGGAAGGCAGTGATAAAGTCCCTCGGGTGCCATTCCACATACCGGCTAACTGAGTCTTCACGTTCAGGCGATTGTCGAATTTCTGTGATGCCCTCGAAATTGCTGTCTTCTGTTGCAAGCTCTATCGAATCATGCAGTAAGAGATTGGTCGTGGTTATTTCACCAAATTCGTCAGTGAGCGTTAAATCGGTAAGATACAAACCGATATTCTCATTATCAGAGAACCGATATTCCGCAATGTAGGTGATGTTTACGGCTAATAATCGTATATTTCCAACAGGACTATATTCGCTTTCTGTCAGCATACCTTCAAAATGTACCCATCCCGAACTTTGATTGATGATGCTACGTAGCTCTTCTCGCTCGTCATCGGAAATTGTTTCAAATGGATTAGATAATTGTTGAAATCGTGCAAAGTCATTCATTCCGTCAATCATATTTACGCGAAGCGGAATGGTGAAGATCGTATTGGATTCGTCTATTAGGCTTAACGTTAAACCAGTTGATCGTGTTAATGGCAGTAGCAAGGTGTCATAGAGCGGTGTGGTCTCATTATTATTGAGCAGGGCAGGCTGAGGCATGTTCGCCCACAACCCAATTTTTGACGGTTGAAGCGGTAAATCAACGCCAAATGTGTCAGGATCGGGTGGCGGGTTATCAGGGTCAACGGGTGGCAGAAGTTCACCAAGATCACTCCTCCAAAAGGCAGTATTTTCCAATGAGCGATGGTCGACCGCAAGTAATTCGCCAGATTGAAAACTCACCGTATTCACAGCCACGCCGACGTTATCGAAGCGCCGTACTTGTGTGATTGAGTCCACACCGTCAACCTCGTCATAATCGTCAGAGGGACGCACCGCTAGCACATTTTGTTGTGTATCGAATTCGGTAAGTCTTAAATCTGAACCGACTCGATAGTATGTTTGATCTGCCTGACTACGGACGATTGTTGCCTGAAAACTGGTCGCAAACCAACCGATTCCAATGGATAACGCCAGCAAAAAAGTGATGCGCGAATAATGTAACGGTTCGCGGCTCACCTGCCACCCTGCAAGTAACCCACCCAGACCACGGCGCGAAGAAAGTAATCCGGTCACAAAGGTCATGAGAGCCGGAAAAAATCTTAAGAGTAAACTCCCAATAGCGACGAAAAGAATAGCAGGTGTAAGCAAAAGTAAGGGATCGGCACGGGTAACGCCGGCATTGGTTTCAATTAATGTGGAGTTTGAAGACAATAAGCGCCATAAACCGAGTAGCCCGAAAAGCATCAAGAGCACATCAAGATAATATTTTTGCCACCATGGTTTCGTTTCGCTACGTAATGCGCTACCGCCTGCACTGATTAGTGGCAAACGAAGCACCGGACGCAACGACATAATCAACACAAAGAGCGCGGAAAACGCGGCAATGCCGGCGTATAGATAAACTGTGGAAGTCAGTGACAGACGGAGACGTTCTACATTTACAAGAGCAGGTACAAGGACAATCAGAATTTGTCGCGCAATCAACGGTGAAATAAGCGTGGCAATCAACACGATAATCATGGCTTCTATGCCGCGTATCCATAAAATTTGCCCATCATATGAACCACGGCTCTGCAACAATGCAATTTCACGACGTTCACCACGCCGCACCAACGTAACGATGACCACCAGAAATAAGAGCACCATCGCGCCAATTTGTAAGAGCAACAACCCGAATGGGGCGTTCAGGCGTGATACCTCCTCACGATAGTCTCTTAGTATCGAAACAACCTCGTTAGTATAAATAAGGCTCAAATTGCCAGATGGATCATTTTCAAAAAGGGTGTTGATACTTGTTTCAAACTGATTGAGTGCGTTGATGACATCGCTTGATTGCTCAAAACGCAGTTGCTCATAATCAAATAGAATACGCCAACTAATGCGTGTGCGGGCTTCAGGTAGCGAATCGTCAATAATTTGATTGTATGCTCCCCTTGTCAACAGCAAATTCGTTTCGATGTGCGATGCGGTACGATCTATCCGCAGGGGAGAGGGTGTAATCCAATATGGATCCTCTAAATTGCTTTCTTGAATGATGCCGCTGATTCGAATTCTCAGCGCAGTTTGATCTTGTTGGCTCTGGGGCTGTAGCGAAATAATGTCCCCAATGTGAATGTTAAACTCATTGGCGGCAACTACAGCAATGACCGCTTCTGCGTCAAATACATCATCGTAATTTTCAGAGTTGGCTTCCGGTAAATTCCCGTCAACGACTGTGACGAAATTCTGCCAATCTTCATAATAAGCAAGCCTTAGACGTTGTTGTACTGGCGCAACTGATAAATCACCTTCAACCGTTTCGTGAATGAGTGGTGCGGTTTCTGATGCTGTATAGATGCCACGCACCCAATTTGGAAACGGTTCTCGAAAAAATACATTTGCTTGCTCGTTTAGCGTGTCGTCTGATTGTTGCCAGAAATCAGAATATTCAATATCGGCATTTGCGGTGTATGTGATTCGCGTGTAAATATGAATGAGTTCGTCTGATTGTTGATTTAGGCGTTCTATCATGCCTATTTGTGAGACGGCAGATGTATAAAGTGGTACGTTTGCGCCGATAGTCGCGGCGAGAATTACCCCGACGATTACCGTAACCAAAGAGCGCCATTGGGCGGCTAGTCTTAGTAGTGCAAATTTTACTGACCAACCAATAGGCAGTCTATCTAGAAATACATTTAGCATAATTTTGGCTCGATATTGATTAGCGTATTACTATAGAAATGGCATTTCTTTTGATTATTGGATATTACCTGATATGTTCTCGTTATGACCACAACCCACTCCAGACCAGAATTCATGATAGATTGTGAACAATCACTTTTCGTAGCAACCAGTGATTTGGTCACATATTGCTTTTGAGAAACTTGTAAATGCGTTTTGTTTGAGGATTTAAACTAATTGGATGTTAATATCCACGATAACAAGTAGAAACTTCAAGGTTTGTAGTTAAGAATTGTGATACGATTAAAACAAACACTCAACCTTTTCACTTAATAATCAAAAACTAGGAGCAACAAATGACGACTGCTGACGAGGGGTTTATATTGGTCGTCGATGACAATGAGATGAACCGCGATATGCTTTCCCGACGCTTGCAACGACAGGGCTATGAGGTTGCCGTTGCGGAACACGGTGAGCGTGCGCTAGAAATGATGCGGAGCGATAATTTCGATCTGGTATTGCTTGACATCATGATGCCTCGCTTAAATGGTTATCAAGTACTTGAGCAAGTAAAGGCAGATAATCAGCTTAAACACATTCCTATCATTATGATTTCCGCAGTTGATGATCTTGATAGCGTTGTTAAGTGTATCGAACTTGGCGCTGAGGATTATCTTTTTAAGCCCTTTAACCCTGTTTTATTAAAAGCGCGTGTGCGGGCAGGTTTAGATAAGAAGCGTGCAAATGAACTCTCATCATCGACAGTGGGAAGTTCGGCAGAGAATGCCGACCAATTGACTGAAATTCAACAATCACTGACGAAACTTGTTTCCGGTGAATTAGGTCAGCTGAATTCTGCTCAGTCTGATTTGCTGGAGCACGTTATCACACTCGTGAAATCGTTTTCTAATTAGTTCAGGCAGATAAAAACGTTCTCCATAACAAGGCACACTATCTATGAACATAGAACCACAAACGATCAATAACTTCTGGATACTCATGAGTTCGGCGTTGGTGTTTATGATGCAAGCCGGATTTTTGTGTTTAGAAACAGGCTTAACCCGTACAAAGAATAATATCAATGTTGCTATCAAGAATCTGGTTGATTTTGGCATCACAACAATTCTATTCTGGTTGTTTGGTTTTGCAGTGATGTTTGGTCCCACAATCAACGGATTGATCGGTGGCAAGGATTTTGTCGATTTCGCACCAAATTTTTCTCCGGATCCGGTCAATGTGCAAATCATGGTTTTTCTGATCTTTCAGATTATGTTCTGTGGGACGGCTGTAACGATTATTTCCGGCTCGGTTGCGGAGCGTTTAAACTTTAATAGCTACATCATCATTACGGCACTTATATCTGGTATCGTGTATCCCATTTTTGGGCATTGGGCGTGGAACGGTTTGAACACTGGTGAGTTAACCGGCTTTCTTGGGAAAATGGGTTTTGTTGATTTTGCAGGTTCGTCTGTTGTCCATAGTGTCGGTGGTTGGTCATCCCTTGCTATCTTATTAATCGTGGGCGCACGTACCGGGCGTTTTGATGAAAATGGCAAGCCACGAACAATTTCCGGTGCGAATATTCCGCTGGCGGCATTTGGTGTGCTTCTCCTCTGGGTCGGTTGGTTTGGCTTCAATGGTGGCAGTACTTTGGAGATGAACGATCAAGTCATCCATATCGTCGCAAATACCGTGATTGCGGGCGCGGCGGGTATGACAATGGGCATGATTATTAGCTGGTTCTTAAATGATCGCGCTGATGTTGGACTTGTGATGAACGGCTCACTGGCTGGTCTGGTGGCGATTACGGCGAGTGCACATGCAGTTTCAACCGCAGAAACAATTGTCATTGGTGCAGTGGGCGGTCTTGTGATGGTTTTCATTGATCGATTGCTCATCATGTTTAAGATTGATGATGCTGTTGGCGCGATTCCTGTTCATCTGGGTGCTGGTATCTGGGGGACGCTTGCGGTTGGTATTTTTGGCGATCCTGAATTTCTGGGAACGGGGTTAGCGCGGGGCGAGCAAATCGTTGTTCAGCTCGTCGGAATTGTGGTCTGTGCTGTATGGACATTCCTCTCGGTGTATATCATTCTTAGAATTGTAAATCGCTACTACCCGATGCGCGTGACCGCCGAAGAAGAACAAATCGGCTTGAATGTGTCTGAACACGGTGCAACAAATGACCTGTTAGATTTGTTTCAAGTCATGGATGAACAATCCAAGACAGGGAACCTCGCCCTGCGCGTCCCTGTGGAACCATTTACCGAGGTGGGTCAAATTGCCCATCGCTATAATATGGTAATGAATGCGCTGGAAGATGCCATAAATCGTACTGAGGCGATTGTTCGAACAGCGATGGACGGGATTATTACGTTTTCGCAAGATGCCCTGTCTGTTACGACTTTGAACCCCGCGGCAGAAACCATTTTTGGATATCATCCCGGACAGTTAGAAGGGGAATCGATTTCTCTATTGTTAGCGCCTCCGTCGGATAACGTTAACTCTGATAATTCTCTGCGATCAATGATTAGCGACCTTGTTCATCTGGACACATACCGCGAGATGTATGGTCGTCGCTCCGGAGGGGAAATATTTCCAATAGAAGTCAAAGTTACAGAAGTTGCTAACGGCAATGACATATTTTTCACGGGAACCTTCCGTGATATTACGGATCGTAAAGAGGCCGAAGAAGCGTTAAGACGCAGTGAAGAGCATTTTCGCTTATTGATTGAAAATGCCAGCGACCTCATCACAATTATTTCTGATAATGGCATAATTCAGTATCAAAGCCCTTCGTTAGATCGTATCCTCGGTTACGCTCCGGATGAAATGGTCGGTGAGAGCTTATTTGCGTATATTCATCCAGAAGATTCTGCTGATTTTATTCATGTGATGACTAGTTTATTGCGCGCTGGTGGTACAAGTCCGATCATTGAGTTTCGTTGTCTACATCAAGATGGTGAATGGCGTATACATCAAGCAGTCGCCAATAATCTCATCCGTGAGAGTGTTATTGAGGGTATTGTCATTAATTCGCGTGATGTTACCGAGCAAAAGACTGCTGAGGTTGCTTTGCAAGAAACCCGCAATCGCTTCCGTGACTTATTTGAAGGGTCGCCGGATGCAATTTTTGTTGAAGATTATGAGGGTAATGTTCTCGATGCTAACCCTGCCGCATGTGCTTTGCACGAGATGCAACGCCATGAACTTGTGGGTACCAATGTCATTGATTTAGTTCCACCCGATATGCAAAACGACACTTCGATTGATTTTGGCAATATCAACGACACAGAATCCGATTATTTAATCGAGAGTTTTAGCTACACAAAATCTGGACGGGCAATTCCGGTTGAAATCCGTGCCAGCCGGATTGATTACTCAGGTATTTCCGCTGTGCTCCTACATGTGAGAGATATCACCGAGCGCCGTAAAGCGGAAGCCGCCGTCCGTGAGAGTGAGACGAAATATCGCACGATCATCGAAAATATCGAAGAAGGGTACTATGAGGTTGATCTTCGGGGAAACTTCGTGTTTTTGAACGAAGCGATGGCGCGAATTTTTGGCTACCCTGAATCCGAACTCATCGGAATGAATAACCGCGAGTACATGACTGCTGAAACATCGGAACAGATATTTGCGACTTATAACGAAATTTTCCGCACCAAACAACGCGCGCCGTTGTTGGATTGTGAGATTATTCGTTGGGATGGTGAAAAACGCATCACAGAAGTTACGGCTTCCCCGATATTAGATGAAAATGCTGAAGTTAGCGGCTTTCGGGGCATTGCGAGAGACATTACCGAAAAGAAGAAAGCCGAGCTTGAGCTTCGTCGTCAAAATGAATATTTAGCGACGCTTCACGAAACCGCACTTGCATTGATGAATCGCCTCGAATTAGCGGGCTTATTGCAAAGCATTATTATTCGTGCGGCACAATTGTCTGATACCGATAACGGCTACATTTACCTGTTTAATGAAGACAAGAATGCGCTTGAATTGCGGGTTGGTATCGGGCAGTTTGAACCATTGATCGGGTCAACACTGGAACGCGGCGAAGGTCTGGCAGGTAAAGTTTGGCACAGAGAATCACCCATTGTTGTAGCGGACTACAGCACATGGGAAGGACGCGCTGAAAATGCAGATTACGATGCCATTGGACCTTCCGTTGGCGTGCCATTAAAACACGGGCAAGATGTTGTAGGTGTGATCGGTGTCTCGTATCAAGCTGGTGGCGAAACGATTGGAAATGACCAGGTCGAAATGCTGACGCGCTTTGCCGAGCTTGCCGCTATTGCGTTAGACAATGCCCAATTGTTCACCGCATCTCAGGAGGAGCTTGCTGAACGCATTCGTGTTGAAGAGATTATGCGCCAGAATGAAGCCAACTTGACTGCACTCATTGAGAATACGCAGGATATGATCTGGTCGATTGATAGAGACTACCGTGTGGTCACTCTGAATTCGAGCTTCCGAACCGTATATGATCTCGCTTACGGTGTGCTACTAGACATTGATAGCGATGTGATTGCGGAACTTGGCGAACAAGATCAGCAAACGTGGCAGGCACGCTATGATCGCGCATTAACAGGCGAACGCTTTGTCATTGAGGATCAATTTGAAGCCTATGAGATCGTGGTTGAAATTGAAGTCTCTTACAATCCTATTTTGACGACAGGTGGCAAGATCGTCGGCGTGTCCTGTATGGCGCGTGACATCACCGAGCGTAAGCAATTTGAACGTGAGTTGCAAATGGCTAAGGAAGCGGCGGAATCTGCTAATCGTGCGAAAAGTGCCTTCCTTGCCAATATGAGCCATGAATTACGTACTCCGCTGAATGCCATCATCGGGTATAGCGAAATGCTAGAAGAAGATGCGGAAGACTTCGGTTATGAGGATATGGTGCCGGATTTAGTGAAAATCCGCTCGGCAGGTAGCCATTTGCTTGACCTTATCAACAACATTCTTGATCTCTCCAAGATTGAAGCAGGTCGTATGGACTTGTATTTGGAGAATTATGATGTGGCGAATGTACTCGACGGAATCATCAGTACGGCGCAACCACTCGTCGAGAAAAATGGTAATCGACTTGAAATAATCATTGACGAAAATGTGGGAACAGGGCGTGCAGATGTAACGAAAGTTCGGCAAACTCTACTAAACCTGCTCAGTAATGCGGCTAAGTTTACTGAAAATGGTACTGTTACCGTACAGGCAACACGTCAGGTGGAGAACGACAGCGAATGGCTCGTTTTCAGGGTAAGTGACACTGGCATCGGCATGACCAAAGAGCAAATGGAGAATGTCTTTAAGGAATTTATTCAGGCTGATGCTTCTACCACGCGTAAATACGGCGGTACAGGTTTAGGGCTGACCATTAGTCGCCGTTTCTGCCAGATGATGGGTGGCGATATTACGCTCGATAGTGTGGTTGATAAAGGTACGACCTTTACTGCGATTCTTCCGGCGAATGTCGAACAAATTAATGAGACGACTGACGGGCTGGAACGTACATACCAAGCGATTCCTGATAATTTCAGGATTATGCAGGGTGATGGCAAATCGAATACAGTCTTAATCATTGACGATGACCCTGCGGTACGGGAACTTGTCGCCAGATCATTGGCGAAGGAAGGGTTTAACATTGAGTTCGCTGTTGATGGTGAAGAAGGTTTCCGTAAAGCGAAGGAATTAAAGCCGGATGCGATTACTCTGGATGTGATGATGCAGGGTATGGATGGCTGGTCAGTGTTATCCTTGCTTAAGGATGATCCTGAACTCGCTTCAATTCCTGTGGTAATGATTACCATTGTCGATAACAAGAATCGTGGATTCGCCCTGGGCGCTTCTGGATATTTGACGAAACCAGTTGATCGTCAACAATTGATTGGCTTAATAAGTCAATTTAGGACAAACCGTGCGGATTCCGCATCCACAGGGCAGGCACTAATTGTAGAGGATGATCCTGATACCCGTGATATGCTTTCGCGTACGCTTGAAAAAGATGGCTGGTGGGTAGATGCGGCTGAAAATGGGCTGGTTGGACTGGAATTTATCCGATCTGAAATTCCGGATATTATTCTCTTAGATTTGATGATGCCGGAGATGGATGGCTTTCAATTCGTAGCAGAGCTACAGAATAATCCTGATTGGAAGTCGATTCCCATTATTGTAATTACGGCAAAAGATTTAACAGCCGAAGACCGCGAACGCTTGAATGGTTATGTTCAGGACGTTCTGGCAAAACACACCTATTCTCGTGAAGAATTACTGGATGAGATTAACAATATCGTCAACAACCATTTACGCAGTTGAATCTAAAAGGGGTGGTTTAGATGGCAAAGATTCTCGTTGTTGAGGACAATGAAATGAACCTGGATATGCTGTCACGTCGTTTGAGTCGACGTGGTTTTGAAATTGTTATTGCAACGGATGGCGCACAGGGCGTGAGCTTAGCTACGGAGGAAATGCCGGATTTGATTCTCATGGATATGAGTTTACCAGTGCTGGATGGCTGGCAGGCGACCCGCCAGATAAAAGCGAATCCGGATACCAAGCATATCCCGATTATTGCCTTAACCGCTCATGCGATTGCCGGTGATCGGGAGAAATGTTTGGCGGCGGGATGCGATGAATATGAGAGCAAGCCGATAAAGTTTCCTACATTGATGGAAAAAATCGCTATGTTTATCGCCGTAGATGAATAGGTAAGTGTAGATTTAAAACGTACAATCGCGTTTATTAAAACAAAAGCTCACAAACGTCTGTGAGCTTTTGTTTTAAACGAATTAAATAATTACAATTTATTTCTGAAAAATTTCCGTAAATCAGTGGTTACGTGATTAAGGAAACGATAAAATTGAAGTTGATGAGTGTTTAGTATAGTGATGGTGGAAAGATTGTCGTGGTAGAAAATAACATGATGCCGTCTGAAAATTCGGTGGGAACGGTAAGTAAACGCTATATTCTCCATGACCTAATCGGGCAAGGAGGCATGGGTTCAGTTTATCGTGCCCAGGATCGCCTGACAGGAAAAACTGTGGCACTAAAGCGTGTGCTGAGTCCCAGTGAAGTCATCGACTTCAGCACAAGCTATGATTCGAATGATTTTCGCCTCGGATTAGCACAGGAATTCAAATTACTTGCCTCTTTACGGCATCCAAACATCATCGAAGTGTTGGATTATGGTTTTGATGACGACCAGCAACCCTATTTCACGATGGAATTGCTGGAAAATGCTGAGACCATTGTCGATGCCACCAAAGATCAGTCCTTAGAGACTCTGATTGATTATCTTGTGCAGATGCTTCAGGCACTCTCTTATCTACATTATCGCGATATTTTGCACCGTGACCTAAAGCCAGCAAACGTGCTTGTCATTAATGGTCAGGTGAAGGTGTTGGATTTCGGGCTTTCGGCGATGCGCGAACATCTTAATCATGAGGCAAATGACGAAGATACCTCCACAGCCGGTACAATCACGTACATGGCACCTGAAATCATGATGGGACATAGCGCCACCGAACAATCCGATCTCTACGCAGTAGGCATGATTGCTTTTGAAATCATTGCTGGAGCACATCCCTTTGGGAGTGAAGATGTTGCTTCAATTATCAATCATGTGCTTTACACAACGCCCGATACCGAAAGTCTCGATATCGCGCCTGAGGTTGCAGGAATTCTAGCTACATTGCTTGATAAAGAGCCTGCGAACCGATATTCCAGCGCACGTAAAGTGCTTGAGGCAATCGATACAGCGGTTGAGTCCGTCGAAATCACTGATTCCATAGAGATACGAGAGAGTTTCCTACAAGCCGCGAAGTTGGTTGGGCGCGATGATGAACTATCGACATTAACCAGTGCGCTAAAGAACGCAACAAATGAAAACGGAAGCACATGGTTAGTTGCGGGGGAAAGTGGTGTTGGTAAATCTCGTCTGCTAGACGAATTGCGGACGCTCGCATTGGTCGATGGTGCGTTAGTGATGCGCGGTCAGTCGGTAGAAGAGGGTAGTACGCCGTATATGATCTGGCGTGTAATTTTGCGCTGGTTGGCACTCCTCGCTGACATAAGCGACTCTGATGCGAGTATCATCAAGTTACTTGCGCCGGAGCTTACGGGAGTACAGGATCCATCGCTGACAACCAACGGGGGATTTGAACCGGGTAAGGTACAGGAACGTCTTGTAGAACTAATAAACAGAGTAATTCGCGAGCAGGAAAGACCACTTGTTATTCTGCTTGAGGATTTACACTGGGCTGGTCAGGAAAGTCTGACGCTTTTACGGCAGGTCACTCAACTTGCTGAAGAGTTGCCTTTGCTTGTGGTTGGTAGCTATCGTGATGATGAATTTTCCCATGTTCAGGATACCCTACCTGATGTACCGATCTTGAAACTCAACCGATTGCATGAGCGGGATATTGCCCAGTTGAGCCAAGCCATGCTGGGGGACGTAGGTGCACAACCACAGATCGTGAATTTGTTACAGCGTGAAACAGAAGGCAATGTCTTCTTCTTGATTGAAGTCGTTCGTGCACTGGCGGAAGAAGCGGGTGATCTGTCTCAAATTGGTATGATGACCTTGCCACAAGATGTGTTTGCGGGTGGTGTACGCCTCATTATTCAACGGCGCTTACAACGTCTGCCTGACTGGACGCAAAAGATGCTCAGGTATGCGGCAATTTTAGGTAGATATCAGGATGTTGATGTACTCAATATATTAGATTCTGAAACGGATGCCAGCCAATGGTTAATTGAGTGTGTGAATGCCGCCGTTTTAGAAATTCAGGATGGAGAGTGGCGCTTTACACACGACAAACTCCGTGATGCAGTATTGGCTGATGTCCCTGACGACCAAAAGATGACAATGCACCATCAGGTTGCTGAGGAGATTGAAGCACGTTACGGTTCTGAAAGTCGTCCTGCGCTCTTAGCCTATCATTGGGGGCGGGCAGGAGATCGTGAAAAGGAATCCCACTTTGTCATCATTGCAGGCAGACAGGCGCTAAGAACAGGCGCTTACGAAGAGTCTATCACATCGTTTGAGCGGGCAGTCCGCCTATTGGACATTAACTTTGCAGATGATAGCTATGATACAGAGCTTCGTAGCCGCCAGATCACACTGCAAAATTATCAAGCGGAAGCCTACCTTGGAATGGGGCAATATGAGCAGGCGCAACTTCTATATCGCAACAGTTTACTGATTGCCGAGCAAATTCACACCCCTCTGCTGATGGCTAATTCTTTAAGTGCGCTTGCTGATGTGCATTATGTGTTGAATACACCGGGAAAAGCCCGCGAATATTATCAAGAAAGCCTCGTTTTGTATCGTGAGGTTGATGACAAAGCAGGTATTGCACGCGTGCTTCATAGTTTGGGCAACCTTGCATACGATCAGGGAGATCACAATATCGCCAAGCAACTCTATCAACAGAGTATGAATATCTCCCGTGAAATTGGCGGTCAGTGGGGTATGGCAGGCTCAGTGTCCAGCGTTGATGCCAATTCTGAAATATCCAATGAACAATTGACCCAAAAGAATCGACTTCTGACCGAACTTGAGACTTTGACGAGGAATGGTGAACAGAAAACAATCGCCAATAAACTGACCGAGCTTGGTGAAATTGCTGTAGACATGAAAACTTATGATGATGCGAACGAATTTTTTGGACGCGCTCTAGCCATCAAAAGGGAACTTGCAGATATGCAAGGAATTGTTGATCTACATAATAAGATTGGTTCGGTTTCAATACAGATGGGCAATTTTACAAATGCGTCCAAGCATTTACGGCGTGCGCTACAGAAGGCTTCTGATACCGACAGGAAAGATGATTTACTAAAAACCCTCATGAACGTGGTTCATTTACGAGTTGCCGAGGACAAAAAGGAACATGCCTTAGAATTATTGGCATTTCTGTTTTATTACCCCGATAGTTCTGATGATATTGAAGATGAAGCAGAACGCATCTTGTTTGATATTGAGAGTGAACTTTCATCAGATGTGGTGCAACCCATCTGGGAAAAAGGCAAAGAGAGCACACTCGATGACATATTGCGACAAACGCTTTCGTTATCCTAACCGTGCGAGGTTAATATCCAAATCGGCGCAGAGTTTGATCGATACCGCTTAAATAGCCAGCGCCGAATAAGCGAACGTGTACCAATAACGGATACAGATTGTAAATATCTTTGCGTGTATCCATAAATCCCGCTGAAATCGGGCGTATTTCGTTATATCGGGCGAAAAATGTTCGTCCAAATGTCCCGAAAAGAGTGGAAAATGCCAGTTCGATTTCAGGATCAGCATAGTAAATCGCAGGATCGACAAATCCGCTTATTTTGCCTTGCTGGGCGAGAATATTGGTCGTCCACATATCCCCGTGAATGAGCGATGGCTGTTCAGGTTCGCTGATCCAATGATCTAAATGGTCACAAAATTTTTCTAGCCGACCATAAAATTCTGCTGGCATCTGTTTTTCTTCTAGTGCCTTACGTGCCATGTAGAGAATGCGTTGATCCCGAAAAAAGGCAATCCACGACTGATTTTGCGCGTTCGGTTGATGTAATCCGCCAATCAGTGTGTCGCGCTTTAATCCATAGTGAGATGCTGAAATCGCGTGCAAGTTTGCCAGATGCTCCGCCGCATCTTCCTGTACCGTAGCAGGTAAACTGCTATTTCCCTCAATATAGGTCATTAGTAGGAGCGTTTTGGTGCTGTAAAAAATCTCTGGCACAGGGAGTTGACTATGTTCAGCGAGATACTGAAGCATGTAGCCTTCAATATCTAGGTTCGCCACTTCGCCGGACATCACTTTAACGACCATCATCGTCGTATCATGCAGATCAACACGGTAGACCGTACCAATCATGCCGCCACTTAGAAGCTGTTTGAAAAGGTCAATCAGTGGCTTTAAGTCGAGCTAAACGACGTACCATGATATGGGACATAACGGCGTAGATGAGGGCATCAGAGGTATGTAACCACTGTTCATAGTCTTTGCTCAAGCGTCGATAATT
>JAVJSU010000075.1:0-80625 GCA_040219275.1 Aggregatilineales bacterium
ATTGTATATGGAAGTGTACCGATGATCTCTTGCCACTCCAGATGCCAAATATGTAAACCACTATTTTATTCTTTCACATCACTCTTCACATATTGCTTTTCACATAAAGTGCGGATGAACCACTATAGCGGGTGAAGGTCAAATATCTTTTGTGGACTGTAACATCTGGGCAATGTATGCCTTCGCTTCTTGCCCTGCTTTGTCATTATCCATACAAATCAAGATGCTTGGCGCTGAGATCAACTTCGAGAACCATCGTGGATTTATTCGCTTGTTTACTGCACTGCCAATAGAAGCTGTACTAATTTTTTCTTCTGCAACTTGTTTGATAATCAACGCATCAAACTCACCTTCTGTAATCATGAGAGATAAACCTGGTTGAATGGGGTCTGTAAGATAGAGGTGCCACAACTGACTTGCTTGTTGCCCAACCGAACAACAAACTTTATTTCCCAAACTTTTTTATCTGCATACCACGGAATGGGACAAGATCATTTATCTGATTCCAACTGTCTCTGCACAGCAAGCTTGCATATTACTTAACATGGGCTAAATGTTGGATCAAAACAAACAGGGTAATTTGATGTAAATAAAGTAGTATATAATATAACAAAAGGGTGAGTTAAGTGATTTTCATTTATCGTTGGTTAGTCAACTATGTATCACTGCGCTCGCTACAAAACTAAAAAGAACGGATAAACAAGGTCATCATGACTATCAAACTATTTGATAGCAGGATATTAGACACACCTCAGCAAGTTGTAGATTTCATTGTCAACATACTGGAATCTTCCACAGAATATTCAATTATTGGCAAGACCCTTGACGGGACAATCTTGTTATGGAATGAGGGCGCACGTCGGCTGTATGGCTATGAAACGGAAGAAGTAGTTGGCATAGCCAATTCAACTATCCTCCATACCTCTGAAGATGTGGAGGCAGGGCTACCTAGCCAAATTCTGGAAATTGCACGGGTAGAAGGTAAGTGGGAGGGAAAGATTAACCGCTTGCGCAAGAATGGAGATCGCTTCACTGCCCATGTTGTCACTACACCCCGGCGCAACACGGAGGGACAGATTATTGGTTTCCTCACAATCTCCAGCATCTCAGAAGAAGATACACTTCACGGACTGCTAGAATCTGCGCCCGATGCGATGGTTGTTGTCAATCAGCAGGGCAGGATTGTACTGGTTAACTCTCAAACACAGGCACTATTTGGTTACAGTGCTGAGGAACTAATAGGACAATCGGTGGATAAGTTAGTCCCTGAGCGTTTTCGCCAAATCCACCCGGAACACCGCGTAGGCTATTTTGCCGATCCGCGAGTACGACCCATGGGTGCAGGCATGGAACTCTACGGTTTGCGTAAAGATGGCTTTGAATTCCCGGTTGAAATCAGCCTAAGCCCGCTAGAGACAGCACAAGGAATGCTGGTGTCCAGTGCTATCCGCGACATCACCCAGCGTAAACAAGCCGAAGAAAGATTTAGAGGACTGCTGGAATCTGCACCGGATGCGATGGTCATCGTCAACCAGGCTGGAAAGATTGTTCTGATCAATTCTCAAACACAGGCACTATTTGGTTACACTGCCGAAGAGTTAATCGGGCAATCGGTGGATAAATTAGTGCCTGAACGATTTCGTCAAAAACATCCAGAACATCGCGTAGGCTACTTTACCGATCCGCGAGTGCGACCCATGGGCGCAGGCATGGAACTCTACGGTTTGCGTAAAGATGGCTTTGAATTCCCGGTTGAAATCAGCCTAAGCCCGCTAGATACCGAAGAAGGTACGCTGGTGTCCAGTGCCATACGGGACATTACTGAACGAAAGCTTTTTGAGCAGACTTTGCAAGAGAAAAATGCGGAACTGGAAAAAGCCAACCTTGCTAAAGACCGATTCCTGGCGAGCATGTCTCATGAACTGCGAACACCGCTCAATGCCATCATCGGTTTTACAGGTACATTGCTCATGAGGCTACCTGGACCGCTCACAGATGATCAAGAAAATCAACTCAGGACGGTTCAGACAAGTGCCAAACATCTGCTCTCTCTCATCAACGATCTGCTTGACCTTGCCAAGATCGAATCGGGCAAGGTTGAACTTAGCTTTGAGATAATCAACTGTGAAAGTGTTATCCGCGAAGTAGCCGCCACTTTACGCCCGCTTGCCGAATCTAAGGGATTGCAATTCGATATTGATATGCCAACCAATCCGGTCATCATCCAAACAGACCGTCGGGCACTCGGACAAATCATCATTAATCTAACCAATAATGCGATCAAGTTTACCGACAAGGGTAAAGTCCATCTCAAGATCGAACAACACCACAGCAATGATGGGCTTGTGACAGACTTCCATGTGATAGATACAGGAGTTGGCATCCGTATAGAAGATCAGGAAAGACTGTTTCAGGCATTCCAGCGCATAGATGTCCCTGTGATGCGCCATCATGAAGGGACTGGTCTGGGACTCTATATCAGTCAAAAGCTGGCTGACCTGCTTGGGGGGCAAATTAAACTACGAAGTCAGTATGGTGAGGGTAGTACCTTCACACTTCAGATATTAGGAAAGTAGGAATCATATGCCGGCTCGGATTCTGGTCATCGAGGATAACACAGCTAATCTGGAACTCATGACTTACTTGCTTAATGCCTTTGGTCATTTTACGATTACGGCACGCGATGGAGAAGTCGGATTGGAAACCGCTCTCCGAGAATCCTTAGACCTGATTATCTGCGATATTGAATTACCTAAGTTGAACGGCTACGAGGTCGCTCGACAACTTAAAAAGCATCCCTCACTTCAACATGTTCCGCTGGTGGCTGTCACCGCTTATGCGATGGTCGATGACCGGGAGAAAGTGTTGAATGTGGGCTTTAATGGCTATATCTCCAAGCCCATTGAACCTGAATTATTTGTCGGGCAAGTGGAATCATTCCTGAACTTGGACACTAAATTTATTTAACGAGGCTAGTTAATTATGGCTTTAATCCTTATTGTTGATGATCGTGCTGTTTCAAGGCAGATGCTCACCACCCTGCTCGGTTACTACAATCATCGCTTAATCGAAGCTGGGGACGGGGTAGAGGCACTTGAACTTGCACGGAGCCACCAGCCTGATCTTATCATCGCCGATGTTCTCATGCCGACAATGGACGGTTTCGAACTGGTACGCCAGCTGAGGCTTGACCCCGCAACCGCACTGACTCCTGTCATTTTTTATACTGCCAGTTATCTCGAAAAGGAAGCACGTCAGTTGGCGGCAAGTTGCGGTGTTTCACATATTCTCCTAAAGCCATCCGACCCTGAAGATATTCTTGAAATCGTAAATACCGCTCTTGGCGAAGTCGTACCCGCTGTCACTCCGCCACCCATTGAGGAATTCCGTGAATCGCATCTTCAATTGATGACTGGAAAGCTTAGCGAGGTTGTGCCTCGCTTGGCGGCACTCATCGAGATAGGACGGCAACTCATTGGATCTCGTGATCCGCTACTCCTGGTCGAACAGTTCTGTCATGCCGCCAGGGATGTCCTTGGTGCTAAATATGCCGCTGTCGGATTGCTCGGGGAAGACGAGCAGACTTTTACGCAGTTCATTACGAGTGGCATCAGTCCTGAAGAAACAACGCGAATCGGACAATTACCCGTCGGAAAAGGTGTACTTGCCAGAGCGATTATGTCCGATACACCCTTTCGTGTGGCTGATATTGGTGCCGATCCTCAGTCAGTTGGCTTTCCAGCGAATCATCCCGATATGCGCTCGTTTCTGGGTGCGCCGATCATGACATCCACACAGCGTTACGGCGCATTTTATTTTGCCGATAAGATTGGAGCAACAGAATTCAATATCGAGGATGAGCGTGTAGCGACGACTCTAGCAACACAGATCGCAGTAGCCTATGAAAATGCACTGCGTTACGCTGAAATTCAACAGGAAGTTGCGGAGCGGCGACAGGCTGAAGCCGCGCTTCGCAAAAGTGAAGAGCGTCATCGTACGCTATTTGAGAATGTGCCTGTAGGTTTATTTCGCGCGGAACTGGATGGCACATTTCTGGATGCTAACCCTGCCCTGCTCGAGATTCTTGGTTTTCCTGATTTAGAGACAGTACGCAAAGTCAATTCTGCCGATCTTTACGTGGTTCCAGAGACTCGTGACCTCTGGCTGGCAATGATGATAAAACATAATACTGTACAGGATTTCGAAGCTTTGCTCCGGAGCTACGAAGGAGAATCGATCTGGTGTCTAATTAATGCGCGGATCGACAATAATGGACAGGGAGAAATTCGATACATTGACGGCAGTGTACAGAATATCCACGCACGTAAGCAAGCTCAGCAAGAGCTGACCGCGCTTTATAACGCACTGTCCATCCTGTTCGAATCCGACAATTTACTGGAACTGGGACAACAGATCGTACAGGCGGTCGTTCGAGAGTTTGGGCAAATAGATTGCGGTTTAATGCTCGTGGACAGGTCTCAAAATCTGGCAATACGGGTGGCGCGAGCCGGCGAGTTTCGAGTGGATATAGAGTCTCCCGTCGTCCTGAATGGAACGGGTCTCGTCCCCGAAGCTATGCGAACAGGGCAGTTAATTTATGCACCAGATGTACACGCTCATCCTAACTATCTGGCAAATGATCCGCGTACCCGATCTGAGTTAGTGCTCCCATTGAGTACCTCGCATGGCATCGTCGGGGTACTAGACTTACAAAGTCCCGAACTTCAGGCTTTCACCGAACGAGACCAGCGCATCTTGATTGCATTTGGGGAACGCGCAGGGGCGGCGTTGGAAACAATGCAGTTGTATGAAGAGGTCAATCGCCGGGCGGCAGAACTGGAGTGGCGTGTTGCCCAGCGCACAGCCGAACTTCAGCGCACGACTGAGCGTGTCGAAGCCATTCTCAACAGCAGTAGTGATATAGTCATCGTTCTCCACCTGGACGGCACAATCACCAACATGAATCCAGCGTTGACTATCACTTTCGGATATACGGCTGATGAAATTTTCGGACATCCCTTGACAATGTTGTTCGATCCTCAATACGCCGATTTTATCGTCGAAACCATGCAAAAGGTGGTCACTGACGGACAAGATTCGATCCGGACTGAAATCCCTGCCCGCCGCGATGATGGAACGACCTTCCACGCGGATTGCATGTTCTCCCCCATAAAGCAGGATGATGATAAGATCGCTGGTCTCGTTTGTAGCCTGCGCGATATCAGTGTGCGCAGAAATATGGAAGATGAATTGCGGGTAGCACTTGCCAAAGAAAAGGAACTCAGCGAACTGAAATCACGCTTTGTTTCAATGGTATCGCACGAATATCGAACACCCCTTGCGGTGATCTTAGCTTCCACTGACATTATGATTAACTATGCTGATCGGCTGACCGATGAGCGAAAAACCGACCACCTTCTCAAAATTCAGGGTCAAGTTCACCGTTTAGTAAGTTTACTGGAAGATGTTTTGACACTTGGTAAAGCAGAGACAGTAGGCATGGAATTCCAACCAGACTCCCTAAACCTGGAAAATTATTGTCAGATGTTCATCGAAGAAGTACAACAAGCGACCAGTGCAGAAGATCGTATAGTGTTCACCGTGAAGCAGTCATGCGGTAATGTGCTATCAGATGAAATGCTACTCAGGCAAATTATTGTTAACCTGCTCTCAAATGCGGTGAAATACTCACCTGCCGATAGTAAGGTCTATTTCGATCTCTCGTGTGATGGTAAACAAGCAACTTTCCGTATCCGCGATGAGGGGATCGGCATTCCACAGGAGGATCAGGAACGCTTGTTCCAGGCATTCCATCGTGCCAGGAATGTGGGTGCGATCTCAGGCACGGGATTGGGACTGGTGATTATTCAGCGAGCAGTAGAAGCCCATGGCGGCACGATTAGTTTTGAAAGTCAGGAAGGCGTGGGAACAACATTTATAGTGACCATACCCTTAAGTGCCCGAAATGAGACATAGTTACCTATATATTTTAAGTGCAAAAAAAGGCTCATGTGTAAAAGAGAAAAAATCGTGTAAATTCATAACCAGTTAGAGCATGTTTTATATATGAAATACTCTGTAAACCTTGATTAAGTTTGGGCATTTTCCCCATCCCCTAACCCCTTCCCCGCTTCGCAATGAAGGGGAACAAGTCTCCCCTTACGAAGTGGGGGAGATTTAGAGAGGGGATTTTCTCCAATCCATTGCCAATTGCTTATCTATGCTTATCTAATGGCAGGAAAGGATAAAATCGCTGTCTACGATGGGTCGTTATCTGAATGAGTAGGTGAGGGATTGCCCACAACAACGGTTGTGAATGTGTAGCGTACACTGAAAATCGACTTTGCCAGAATACAGAGGCGAACATCAAATAGAGATGATTTTACGCTCTATGTGAAATAGCATTGACGACAGGGCGAAAAAATCCCGAACATTTCGCAGATTGAGCATTCCAGACATCGCAGTATCAACAATTTCTTTGTCAATTTGATCGCGACCTTAATGCTTACTATGCAAGCCTCTGTGTGCCACAATGGATGAAACAACTTCACCTTCAAAGTTTAATATACAATTGAAGGGCGGAGAACAGGAAACCAGATCAATGCTAGCAAGAAACTCGCGAAATGCACTCATTAGAGCGACTACAGTGCGGTGGGGAATTCGTTGATTGTCACACCACGAATGTCTTAACGACAGCGCATTAAATATGAATTAACCGAACATCAACAATAGGAGGTAATGTAGTAAACCGTCTTTATCCCTTAATAATCGGGTGTTTGACAAGGTCTCGATTAAATCTGCTGTTCAATAAGACACCGGGATTTAAATAATGCTTAAATATCTGTAAATGAAATTATGTTTATCCTATATAGTCAGTTTTTGCCATCAGAAAAGCGAGAGTTGTTTGACGACACGCCATGTAATTCCCCAAAATGTTGACCGTAATCGTAGTCGGAAATCAGGTTTCCCATTCGCCCTGCCTTTCGATTCGTCGTTACATAGCATAAGCCGTGTGTGGCTTATCGTGATTTGCACATGGATTGTGTATCTATTGGCGAATTATCTACTTTCCCTCACTACAGAGTCAGGTCAAATGGCATTTTATGTCTATCATGCCGGGGCAAAATCCCTCCTCGGATCACAGGACTTATATAGCGGGATTACCGGGTGGATTTACCTTTATCCGCCACTATTAGCACAAATTCTGATGCCATTGGCGGCATACACGCACAATACCACGTCGACTGTTGTCTGGTTTTCGATCAATAGCGCGATGATGATTAGCACACTCAGCCTTCTATCACACTATATTCCGCAGAGCAAAATTAGATGGTTGTGGCTGATGCCACTTGTGTTTATTCCGTTCTGGCAGGCACTTTATCTCGGTCAAATCACCATTATTATGATGGCATTATTGGCGATTATCTGGATGTGTATTCAGGAACATCATCATGTCATGGCAGGCATGTTTTTAGCACTATCCATCTGGATTAAGGTGTTTCCCGCCTTACTGGTGCTTTATTTTTTGTGGCGACGTGATTGGTACACCATGATTGGGCTTATAATTGGCGGATTGGGACTCCTCGGTGTGCAAATCATGATTTCCGGTCCAGACCTTATCCTAAACTTCATTGATGTGTTGTTTGAGTTGTATTCTGGAGGGCAACCGGAAGCAACCTATGAGAATCTCTCAATCTTTGGTTTCGCTTCTCGCCTGTTTCAATCAAACCAATTTGTGATTCCCTTAGAAATCAACGCGTCCCTCTTTAGCATGATGCGTATTGGTCTGACAATCAGCACACTCATTATCAGCTTCTTTGCCATCATAAGAGCGCGTTTTACAGATACATTAGAGAACAATCGATGGCGATTCGATCTTGAATACAGCCTCGTCATTATGACTATTCTCATGCTCGGATCAACACTATGGATTTCCGGGTTACCGCCGCTGATCCTCATTTACGTTTTAATCTTACGGAATGTGGAAAAATATCGTCACCCATTGCTCGTCAAATCAATCGTAGCTATCTCCTTTATCCTCATTACGATCTACCAGCCGATGCTTGTGGTCTTCAAAGGCGAAACATTACATGCCCTGACCTTATCCATCGGATTTGCTGGCGTGATGCTGGTATGGAGTCTGTTGGTCTGGCTATTGGTAATGCCTAACGGGAAGAATATAAAAACGGCACAACCACCACCGGTCTATGTACCGCTCAAGAAAATGAAATTCGCCGCGCAGACGGTACTTAAAAACTGACCACCCTGTGAAAGTTAATCGGCAGATGATAATTCGTTCTGCCGAAAATACGCTTAAAACGATTATTGATTCTCACTGCCTCGGCATAGTGTGTTTCTAATTGACAAAGTACCGCCTCCCACGGGCGCGTTTCTGCAATTTGACGGGCGGTTTGCGCCATTCGTAAACGTACTTCAGGATGATCGCGCAGATAACTTATGCGTTCCGCAAATACGGCGGGGTCTGGCGGGCAAATATAGCCGGTGCGCCCCTCTTCCACCAAATCCTGAACCCCACCCTGATTGATAACAATCGAAGGCAATTTAGATGCCATTGCTTCCTGTACCACCTGCCCGAATGTCTCATTGGGTCCAGCAAACAGGAAAACATCGGCGCTGGCAAAGGCGGCAGGCAGATCATCACCGAGCAGATAGCCGGTAAAATGTGTGTTTGTGCCTGCAAATAGGTTTTCGAGTTCTTCCCGCTGTGCGCCATCACCGATAATCGTCAACGCAACGCCGTCAAGTTTTGCAACCTCAATGAGCAGATCAACACGTTTTTCAGTCGCCAAACGCCCGACATAAACGCACACAAGGGAATTTGGATCACGTCCGTTAAGCAATTTTTCTCGCCATTCAGCGGAGGCATGAGTCGGGTTAAATCGTTGGCTATCCACCCCGCGCCCCCACAACCGCATACGCTTAAAGTGGTCTTTCTGTAAACTATTTGCAGTTTGGCGCGTTGGAACGAGGGTTAAATGGCACCCATTATGCACATAACGTAACCAATTGGTCACGAAATTTTGTGCATAGCCATAGCCATAAACTTTTGAATACCCCGGTAAATCGGTCTGGAAATTTGCGATGATCGGCACATTTAAATGTCGTCCGGTCGCCATCCCGCTGACGGACATAAATGCCGGGCTAAATAGATGGATGAGATCAGGCTTAAAGGCGTGCAACTCCTGCGCGATCCGCATATTCGGGAGTGCCATGCGCGTTTCTGGCACACCGGGGAAACCGAGCGAACGAAGCGGGATCACGCGTGTGTCTCCGATATGATCGGGAGAGATGTCCGGCGCAAAAACCAGCACCTCCCGTCCTGTTTGCTTCAAATAGGAAAGCGCAAGCATCGCCGTCTTAGAAACACCGTCCACTTTCGGCAAAAAGGCTTCTGTCAGAATGGCGACACGCTTAACAGGCGCAAGCGGAATAGCAGGATCGGGCTGTTTTAAGGCAAATTCTCTGCCAAAAACTCGCTCGATGTATCGTGGGTCGAAATCCTCAAATACCTCCAATAATCGATTAGTGGCCATGCTCTTCCCTCCGCAATAGTTTTGTTGTTTATGAGTGCTTGACGAAGATCACCGGCACTACGACCGGAAAAAATGGTGGTCCCGCTCCCAATTGCGCCCAACGTATGTGCATCACTGCTCCCCGTGACCGCAATTTTTAGATAATGACCGAGGCAACGGGCAAGCATATTTTCACCCGGAACAAGGATGCCCGCGTTATGAACTTCAAGCCCATCAAGATTGATCTCAAGTAACCGCTCAGGATAGCGTGTATACTGCCACCAACTGCGGGCAACCGCGCTTACCTGAAAATGATAGGGATGGGCGAGGATGGCTAACCCATTTTGTTCGTGGATTGCCTGAACTGTGTCTTCCAGCGACATCAGTCGTGGGATCGGTTTCGTCACCCATAGACCCAACACATGACCATCACAACTTGTCACTTCAACACCCGGAATAATATCGAATGGGTAGCGGTCAGCATGTTCGTATGCCCACAGGGAAGCATCCAATTTGTCGTGATCGGTAATCGCAATCACATCTAAGCGCGTATATTGGTTAACATAATTGAGTAATTCAGCAACTGATGAGGCACCATCACTCGCTGAAGTGTGCATGTGCAAATCTGCACGTCCATAGATGGATTTGGTCAAGCGGAGACTCCTCGTTAGAGATTAACGATCACATAACGCTAATGGTATGCAATTGTTACTAACGTTCGTTGAATTCATCATTAAGCAACCACTATCATTAATTGAGAATTAGAGGGGTATTTTGTTAAACGTGAACATTTAACGACAGAATAACGCGCTCTTAACCCCCCACAGGCTTGCTTTAAAATAAGCTACGTATGCTTGTCCCCAATACAAACCACGCCATAAATGAGGACGTGCTACATCATGGTCTTAAACCAGAGTCAAACGCCGTTACCCTCCATGAGCAAACAAGAGAATGCTACAATCACCGCCCGCCGTGTTGGGTATTATTGCTGGGGTGGACCGGGAACCATACGGATGACGCATGTGAAGTATTTCAACGCCAAAGTTGACGTTCAAAGCATGTTAAGCTGTTACGACTACGACACACTCGCCAGAGTACAGGAACTTTTTGGCATTACAGATTACTGGGTGATGTACTCATGGGGGTTTTCCGATGAAAAAGAAGCGGAAGATCGCGCATTTCTCGTTAATCGCTTAGAAAATTTCAAACGATTAGGAATCAAAGTTCACGCGTATATTCAAGGACCGAATCTGGTTTATGATGACTTCAAACATACAGACTGGTGGGCGCGAGATGAAAAAAATCGCCTCGTTACCTACTATCGTGGTCGTCGTGTTTGTTCCATCCATAACGCTGGTTTTATAGACTATGTGAGCGACAAAATCAGGGATACATACGATCTGGGCTTTGATGGTATCTATATGGATAACATTCAGCATGGTCAGCTGGGTGTACCGGCACAACCGGGAAAATTACCGGTTGTATTCTGCGGGGATTATTCAGCATCTGCCCGTGAGGATTTTCGGCGTGAAACCGGTCATGATATACCTGATGACCTTGAACGCGATGAAGCCCTAACCAGAGAATATCTTGATTTTCGAATTCGCTCGAATACCCGCTTTATCTCCCATATCTCGGACATTGTCCATGCAGGCGACATGGAATTTGGCACAAATTTCTACGATCCCAAATTCGACCCCGCCTATATTTATGCCATTGATATTCAGAAAATGACCACTGTACAGGACTATATCCTGTTTGAAAACCATGCACTACCTGCCAATGATGGGAATAAACATAACGGCTATATCGAAGAATTCATCAATCAGGAAGAAATCAACAAGCCTGTATTTGTCGTGAGCTACGAACATGGCGTGGGTATGTCACCTCAGTTTGAGCAATGGCATCTTGATAACCTATTTAGCGAGGCAGAAACATCAAACTTCAACCTATGCTTAAAGGGTGGAGAATTTACAACCGATGGCGTGTGGCATTGCTTATATATTGATGACCTTCAACCACCAAGGCGTGATAAGAAATTGCCACGCAACCATGTTAATCAGGAAGCAGAAGCACTACAAGTCGCGCTCAATTTCAGGCTGTTCCGCTGGATTTTAAAACGCGTATACAATCCATTTTATAGAATCGCATTTGAGTGGCGTATCTTTCGCTTCATTGTACATATTGTTTACGACACCACACTCAAATAATATCACAGCTTACGTCGTCAACGTTTTTGAACAGTAAAGACATTGCAAAAAAGAGTGCGTTTTACCCAGTATCGTGGTGTGTTTGATGTTTCTTGAATTTGTGTATGCGAATGCAACTGAAGTCTCGGTGCAGGTGGTGATTGAAACACAGTCGATCACGATGTTGATTCAAGATAACAGCTTTGGATTCAAACTTCAGCAACCTGTATCACGCCACACATTTTCAAGTTTTTCACGCTCAACTCTTCCATCGCCATCGTCAATCGCGTGTGCATAAGCCCATGCCCGAAATAGTCTGAACTGTCCGATAGCTTTTGCGTTGCGATCGGTCGTAATGAGCGTGGCGTGGGATTGACTATCGGTGTCAATCAGGCGTATGCTTGTCTAGCCCCAAATTTATGTACCAGCGACACTTTTGTAAGAGATCTTGCTCACATATCATCATCGCTATTGCTCTTATTTATTTTTGTATCTCTTTTATATCTTGATGATTAATGGCATTTGTTAGAGGCGCTATCATCGACAGAGCAGAGTAAGGCTAAGTATTCCCTAAAATCTCAAACTGAAATTTTCTTATTCGTTATCAGCCAATCAACATTTTCTTTCACTGCCTGCAATGAGGAGTATCGTGGCTCATACCCTATCAGGCGACGTGCTTTTTCAATATTTGCATTAGGACTATGGGCGATATGATCCCAGGTGTTTTCTGCGACTTCTTTATCAACAATTTTTCGAAATTCTTCCCATGGCAAAAATTCGATGTTGGCTTTTGCGTGCCCGAACCATCTTGCAACAGCGTGGGCAAAACCGCGCAATGTGATCGCAGTAGGGGAAACGACATGGAAACTTTCTCCAACTGATGTGCTCCAATTATTGATTGCTTTCATAAACGACTGTGCAACATCTTCACCATGAACGTGATGCACCGTTTCCATGCCGATGTTGGGTAAGATCAGGATTTCGCCTTTTGCAATCGTCTCAAAGACACGATTATCGCGGTTACCCTGTGGGTTCACAGTAGGATAGCCCGGACCGGTGATATGTCCTGGATGGATGGCTGTCGCTGGAAATCCATTGAGACGAGCTTCCCGCATGAGATAGCGTTCTATCAATGATTTTTGAATACCATATTCACCAAATGGCTCGCGGGGTAAATCCTCAGTCGCAGGCACTATCGCACTGTGACCATGAATCCAGAGACTACCGCAATGCAAGAAATGCTGTACAGTACCATGCAGTGCCTCAACCAATTGTTGACAACTTTCCAGAGTGAAGCAGATCATATCAATAACAATGTCGGCTTCAAAATCGCGGATTTGCTGACCGAATGTCTTCTCGCTATCAGCTTTTTCGCGGTCTATTGTTACGAAGGTAACAGAATCCCATGCCGCATGTGGTACATAGGGCTGGCTATTGCCCCGTGTAATACAAATGACTTCATGTCCGGCTTCAATCAAAAATGGAACCAAGTAGGTGCCAACGTGTCCTGTGCCGCCAATAATTACAACCCTCATAAATTACCCTTTCACTGCTCCAAACGTCGAGGCTTTGACAAAGTGCTTGTTGTGCAAATAAAACCGACATCAATGCCGATTAATCATTGAAGCATAATTATTCTACCTTCACATTACCACAAAGATGAACTTCAATTCCCATCTCTGTGAGCATTGCAGATTTGGCTAGGAGTGCCCTGTCAGCATTTTCAGCATCCGGTGCATAAGCCACGTTAAGATGATTGGCTTTATGACGTGCCATCATCTGGTCACGATTTATCCCGTGTAGAACCGCGTGCATGATGGGCCATTGTGGTGTTGTTGCTTGCCATCGACGTTCGGTTTCTTCTTCGGGTAAGTGAACAACTGTTGCACGTCCGGTAGCACCTCACTAAACGGTGGAAATAATTGGGAAAATGTGGATTCATTGTCGAGTCTGAGAAAACCACTACGAATTCCAGAGGGACGACAATGAATCTACAAGAGGTATTTTGCAAGAATATGGCATGTTGTGACAGGTTTAAAAAGGGATCGGGTAATATTGTGAGTCATGGGCGTAAGCGTCCACGTTGTAAATGTAGCAGTTGTGGACAGACGTTTTCCTATCGTGAAGGAACGATGTTTTATGGGTTGCGTAGCTCTGAAGACACGGTATATACAGGTCGTCATATTAGTGGCGTATGGGTGTCCACAGAGCGCGATTGTCAAAGCCTTCGGGTTCGATGAGCGCACAGTAGCGGATTGGATCAAGCGAGCAGGCAACCATGCGGAAATCTTTCACCATCAACAGATCACGCCACGCGATTTAAAGCAAGTTCAAGTGGACGAACTCCGCTTGAGATTGCAGAACCTGATTGTGTGGGTAGCGATGGCAATTGCAGTCGGCAGTCGGTTGTGGCTCGGCGCAAGCTGTCAGGTGAAAAGAGACAAGCACTTGGCGAGACAAATCATCACCTGTGTTTACAATTGGGCGAAGCAACTCCCCTTAATCATTAGTTTTGATGGGTGGAGTGCCTACCCCAAAGCCTGTCATCGCCTATTTCGAGAACCCCAGTATACAGGCAAACCCGGTGCGCCTCGTCAGGTTGCATGGCACACATTGACATTGGTTCAGGTTCTTAAAAACAGTCGACAGTTTACGGGAATTACACGCTGGGTTTTACAAGGCTCATGTACCATGTTTTGTCGATTGATTGAACAATCTCAAGGGCGAGGGACGATCAACACCGCTTACATTGAGCGCCTTAATGCCACCTTTCGCGGACGTTTGGCAGTAGCCACTCGGCGCACTCGCCATCCTACTCGACAGATCGAGACGGTACATCGTGCTGTCTACTTGGTAGGGTGTTTATACAACTTTTGCGACTTACACCGCTCTTTAGGCAAACGGACACCTGCAATGGCAGCAAAATTGACCGATCCTCCATGGACTGTCGCAGAGTTTTTATATCGCCAACCCGAACCTTTTTGGGTATCCACCACTTAATGCGGAGCTACCTGCTATATCACTATTCATCCCCTCATTTTTTATAGCACGCCCATGACTCGACCATGCCTATTCAAACACATTATCCGATTCTCGCGACGGGAACAACGAGACACCGAATACTGGTATCGGCGGATTTCGATGCGTACTGCCGCACCACACATAGACATGAATCAGCAATATGTAGCGATGCAAAAGCTTCCACCAATCCTATCCCCTGCCCTCAGTTATTTAAATTCAACTTAACCGAATTTGCCTTGAAATGTCTTCATTTCCGTTATACTCTTTAATTAGTGGTATAACTTTGCAGTTTAGAAACACCTTCTTTTGCAAAGATTCCAATTGTGTGGAACGGGGTTTATACAATCGCCACACAGTGTATTTGTTGGTAGTTAGTCCCCGGCGTAAGCCAAAAGTGTTTGCGTATAAAACTTAGTAAAGGATCGTTTCCCCTAAAAGAAATGACACCTGCTATTTTCACTTTGAGTGAAATCGGTCGCTTGAATTTTATTTGAGCGCCGTTGCACTATTTTTTATCGTTTTAGACTAGGAGAAAACCCTTTATGCGTCGATTAACTTCATTGTTTTTCGTAGTAGTTTTGATGTTGGGTGCGTTTAGCTTTGTTGCTACGGCTCAAGATGAACCCATCCGTGTTGGATCCAAGCAATTCACCGAGCAAATTGTTCTCGGTCAAATCATGCTTGCCGCGTTGGAAGATGCCGGGTATAGCGTAGAAGATCGCACTAACCTCGGCAGTACACAGGTCAATCGTGACGCGCTTGTGAATGGCGAGATTGATGTTTATGCTGAATATACTGGCACTGCGCTCTATAACTACTTCAATGACGTGGAATGGTCAAACATCCCGACAGAAGCCTATGGTACGCGTGACCTCGGTTATGCACTCGTTAGCTCCTATGATGCGGCGCTGAATGACCTTGTATGGTTAGAACCCACACCCGCCAATAATACTTACGCATTTGCTGTAACCAGTGAATTTGCTGAAGAAAACAACATCTACAGCGCGCTCGATTTCGCAGATTATGTGAATTCCGGTGGTGAAGTATACATGGCAACAGGTGATGAATTCGCACAGCGTCCCGATGGTATCGCGGCATTTGAAGAAGCCTACGGGTTTGATCTCGTAGAAGAACAATTGCTGATTATTGCCGCCGGTACACCTGCACAGACCGAACAAGCCCTGAACGAAGGCGCAAACGGTGTGAACGTCGCAATGGCATATGCTACTGATGGCGCTTTGCAAGCATATAACTTTGTTGTGCTTGAAGATCCCTTTGGTGCACAGCCCATCTATGCCCCTACGCCTGTTTTCCGTGGCGAAGTCATTCGTGCCAATCCGGAAATCGCAGGTATCCTGAATCCGATTTTCCGTTCCCTCGATAACGTAACCCTTCAAACATTGAATGCACGCGTTGAGGTTGATGGTGAAAATCCGGCTGAAGTTGCGGCATCATGGCTGATTGAAAACGGCTTCATCGAAGGCTAAGTGACATAAAAATTTAATGGTGCCCAACAGAAACATCGGGCACCTCCGTTAGATAAACCATCTTTATTGGGAGGTCGGGGTCCAGCCGATCTCCCGATAGCATATCCAGCCGAAATTATACTCTGAAAATCTTATTTAGGAGGTAGTGCCATTAGTAACCGCATCTCGATTCTTGGTAGCCTCATTGCTACTATTGGCTTCTTCTTTTTCCCCTTATTGGAAATTAAACCGAATCGGCTCGCCTCCGGTGTTCAAATTAATATATTCGAAATTCAAGGGGATTTGCGCTATATGGCGCTATTTCTGCTTGCATTAATCCCCATGTTTGTTGCTTTTCAGCCGCATAGGGATCGCCGTGGTTTGATCTTGGTCGTCCTCGGTAATTTGCTCATCTTCCTGACCTTATTATTACCTGCGACTGCCGGGGAATTGTTGCTCAATAGTGGCGCGGCATTTTTTGAAGAAGGCGCACGCATCAGCAATCCGCGTGTATTTACGTCCGGCGCGATTGCCACAGGTTTATTGGGCGGTTATATCGTTCTGTTTGGCGGTCTGCGAGATTTAGTCGCGGAGAAATCCCCCGGCTGGCAACGACTTCTGGCAAGCAGTATTGGCTTGCTTTTCGTCATTCTAATTATCCTCAACGGCAGTCTTGATATTTATTCTGTCCTCGTAGAATTTTCCGAACGCGGTGCAACCTTAGGGCAACGCTTTGTTGAGCATTTCGTGTTTGTGCTGGTCTCGCTTGCCGCCGGTTTGATTATCGGCATTGCGCTGGGACTGTGGGCGGCACGCGACGAAGGGATGCAAGACATAATTTTATACGCCGTCGGGATTATCCAGACCATTCCTAGCCTCGCGCTTTTTGGCGTGTTGCTTGTCCCATTGGCGCGTCTGGGCGATCAACGCTTTTTAGATGTGCTTCAATTTTTTGGCGTGAGTCTGGCAATCGGCATAGCAGTCTTTTTCGCCGTCAGGCTATTGCAAACGCAACTGCCACCAAGATTTCATCCATGGACGATCATTTTTGTATTTGTTGTCCTGTTCTTACCCCTCAGCTTATTCACAATTTTGGTCATTACGTTCGGCTTCCGGTCGGTGTTGAACGTCTTCCTCGATGAGTCGATGAATCAAGGGTTGTTGCTTGTCGCATTAGGTTTTGCGCTCATTCCGACGATCACATGGATTGACCGCCGATTGGATCGTGATCAGTTGAAGCGCGGGTTACGATTGGCGCGGTCTGGCATTTTGATCCTCTCACTGATCGGCGTAGTTGTCTTATTGGTCAACGGCGCGAGTCAGGTGATTGGAGGACGACAGCTTGATACACTCACAATCCGTAATCTGGGCGTTTCCGGTATCGGGACTGCGCCGGCAATTATCGCGCTAACGCTTTATTCCTTATTACCACTGGTAAGAAACACCTACGCCGGTTTGAAAAATGTCGATCCCGCCATTATTGACTCAGGGCGTGGCATGGGCATGACTCCGGCACAAATCTTCTTTCAGATTGAATTGCCATTGGCGTTTCCAGTGATTATGGCAGGCGTGCGGAATGCGGGTATCTCGCTGGTTGGTATCGCCGCAGTCGCATCTATCATCGGGGCGGGAGCACTGGGCGATTTTATTCTGTTAGGTGTAAACACGACATCAGTAGACCTGATCTTATTGGGTGCTATCCCTGCGGTGATTTTAGCCGTGATGCTGGATGCCCTATTACAGCTATTAGAAAGTCTATTCACATCACCCGGAATTCAGCGCGTATCGCAATAAACATCACACTGGAGTAACTATATGATCGAATTCAAAAACGTCGTTAAACAATATCCGAACGGTTTTCGTGCGGTAGATGATCTCAACTTAATGGTACATGAGGGTGAAATCTGTGTGCTGATCGGTCCGTCAGGGTGTGGAAAAACGACCTCTATGCGGATGATTAATCGCCTCATCGGCATTAGTAGCGGAGAAATCCTCATCAAGGGGCAACCCAATAATGAATTGCCGGTTGAAGAATTGCGTCGGCAAATCGGCTATGCAATCCAGCAGATCGGTTTGCTCCCGCATATGACCATCTCAGACAACATTGCGATTGTGCCACGCCTGCTACGGTGGGATAACAACCGGATCAATCAACGGGTAGATGAACTGCTTGATCTCGTCGGGCTTGATCCAGATATTACGCGAGATAAATACCCGCGTCAGCTTTCGGGTGGTCAGCAACAGCGTGTTGGCGTTGCCCGTGCGTTAGGGGCAGATCCGCCCATTATGCTGATGGATGAACCATTCGGCGCGGTAGACCCGATTACGCGTGAAGTGTTGCAGGCAGAATTTTTGCAGATTCAAGAACGGGTCGGCAAGACGATCATTTTTGTGACACACGATATTGATGAAGCCATCAAAATGGGAGATCGTATCGCCATTATGCGTGACGGGCATCTGGTGCAATATGACACGCCGGATACGATCCTCGCGCATCCGGTCAATCGTTTTGTGCGTGATTTCGTCGGTACAGATCGGACACTGAAACGGCTCGGACTCGTTCGCATTCGCAAGTTGATGGATACAAATCCCCCAACCTGCACCTTCGATTCAACCGTCGAAGAAGTGCGTGGATGCTTCGTAGATTACGGGTCAAAATCCATTTTTGTGATTGATGATGAAGGACTCCTCAAGGGCTGGGTGGATAAAGAAGAAATTGATGACGGTACATCATTGCTTGATGCTATGTATGAAGCGCCGTATATTGATATTTCCGTACGTGATGATGCAACCGCACGAGAAGCCTTAAGTGCGATGGTCGCCCGTGGCTTCCGCATTACACCAGTCGTTGATCGTCACGGCAAGCTCGTCGGCACGATCACACTCAAGGCGCTACAAGACCTGGCATCCTATGATCCAGGATCGGTTATCGCGAATGGGAGCATGGACTGATGGCTGATACGCAACCAACAGCAACAACGCCTGATGCGTCATCCGGCATCAGCTTACCGGGGGCGGCAATCATATGGCTGATTATTTCCGTGCTGGTTTTTATTGTGGGTACGCAAGTGGTCACATTGCGGGATCAACAACGTTTCACAAATGACTTTGCGCTGGAAACGGAGCAACTTGACGCAGAAAACACGGTTGAATTGACCATCGTTGCAGGGACATTTGAATATAATGTTACGCCAGAAATCTCCAATCCAGTTGAAACCGGAACATTTGCGCCGGATACAGATGATCCTGTTGCGAGTACATTGTTTGACTCTGTTCCCGATCTGACGGAGATCACCGTTGCGCCACAAACCATAACCATCGTCTATGATAACGACATTGAACCAGATTTAATGTTGCGCCGCGCTCAACGTCCGGTTGTGAATTCAGTGTTGAACGATGCCGATAGTATTTCCGGCAATGTTTCTACGGAAGCCGAGCAAACATTGGTTTTTACAACCAGCGATGACGAATGGCGTTATGGTCGCTATGTGCCGGCGTTGATCCCTGAAGACGAGCAAGAAGTTTATGCAACACGCGAAGAAGGCGAAAGTGGCTCTGCGCTGGCAAAATTTTTGTATGCTGATGTATCTGCGCTACAAGCCCTGACGATCAATCGGGATAGTTTGATCGTATCCTATCGCGATGGCGCGGTTGAAGATCAAGTTGTCTTGCGTGTTCAGGATGCGTTGAACGATTTTCATCCACGCGCATCCTTACAACCGAATCTGTGGCTGTTTTCTGTGGGTACAAGTACCGAACGCGTCCTCGAAATTGATCCGATTGATATGGGTATTCCACTATTTGCCTTCACACTTGCCTTTGCAATTATTGAATTTTTGCTATTCGTCTATTTTCGTAATCGGGATGAGAAATTGTTACGTCCTCTTGTGCGGGTTGTAGGTGTCTTTTTCCTGTTCTGGTCATTCTATGGGCATGAACCACTCTGGGATTATGTGCTGGGTCTGATCTTCAAAACGAGCAATCAGCTTGTGCATCCCAATGCGACAGTGATCGAATTCGCCGCACAACATCTTGAACTGGTGTTTGTCTCGTCACTCATTACGATCCCCGCTGGTTTACTTTTCGGCATCATCGTTACGCGGGATGAATTCCGTGAAGTGTTGCCATTGGTCAACAATCTTGTCAATAGCGGGCAAACTGTCCCCACAATCGCCATCGTCGCGTTTATGGCACCGCTGATTGGCTTTGGCTTTTGGCCCGCCATTATTGCGCTGGTCGCTTATGGCTTGTTACCGGTGGTGAGGAATACCATCGCCGGTTTGGAGGCAGTCGATAACTTCGTGATTGATTCTGCGCGTGGCATGGGCATGACTCCGCTTCAAATTCTGTTCCAAATCGAGTTACCCATCGCCAGTAGCATCATCATGGCAGGGATTCGTACCAGCATGGTAATCAATGTAGGGACGGCAACACTCGGCGCATTTGTTGGCTCCGGTGGGCTGGGAACGCCGATAGCCAGCGGTTTGTCGATGACTGTCGATTCGTTTATTTTGTTAGGGGCGATCCCTGCGGCATTGTTGGCAATTTTGATTGACTATGTACTCGGTCGAATCGAATTTGTGATTACACCGCGCGGGCTTCAAATCGAAGGTTAAACTGGAGATAATCTATAACTGATGTGTGGCATTTTCGGAATCTATGGTAAGTCGCAAATTCCTGTTGAAGACTACCTTCAATTGTTAACCCATCGCGGACCCGATCATCAGGAGACGCGACTTCTACATCATGTGACGTTCGGACACACCCGTCTGGCGATTGTCGATGTCGAGCATGGTCAGCAACCCTTGCAGTCACCTGACGGGCGTTACACCTTAATTTGTAATGGTGAAATCTATAATCACGAAACGATCCGCCAGCAATTTCCAGAGTATCATTTTCAAACTGACAGTGATAGTGAGGCAATTCTCGCCTTATATCATCACTATGGCGTGCAGGCAGTCGAGCGATTGGATGGTATGTTCAGCTTTGCGCTGTATGATAGCGAAACTGACAAGCTGTTATTAGCGCGAGATCCGCTTGGCATCAAACCCTTATATTATGGCTGGCATGACGATACGCTCTATTTTGGGTCAGAGATCAAAAGTTTGCATCGCATCGTTGATGAACTGCACGAATTCCCACCCGGACACACCTATCATGACGGTATTTTTGTGCAGTATTATGACTTGAAGACTCTTCCGACCACGCAGGCAGGGTCTGATACCCCTACTTTGAGCGAAATCCGTGAATGTTTAACAAGGGCTGTGCAGAAACGGCTGATGTCAGATGTGCCTCTCGGAGTCTATCTAAGCGGCGGGTTGGATAGCACCATTGTGGCGGCGCTTGTCAAACAGGCGAAACCTGATGTGCATTCGTTCGCCGTTGGCGTAGAAGGTAGCGTCGATATCGAAAATGCACGTCTTGCGGCGGACATCATCGGCACGACCCACCATGAATATCTCTATACTGTCGAAGAAATCCGTGAGGCGTTGCCGGAAATCATCTATTACCTTGAGTCGTTTGATCCATCACTGGTGCGAAGTGCTATCCCTAACTATTTTCTCGCCCGTATGACCCGTGAATATGTGACAGTCGTACTCACTGGCGAGGGTGCGGACGAACTCTATGCCGGTTATCACTATCTCAAACAGTTTGACGAACTTCAGTTACATAATGAACTCATCGAATTAACGGCGAGTCTCTATAATTGCAATTTGCAACGCTGTGATCGCATGACGATGGCGCACAGCATTGAGGCGCGTGTCCCGTTTTTGGACAACGAGTTTGTAGCTATGTCGATGCGTGTGCCCCGATCAGACAAAATTCATCCGTCAACGCAAACTGAAAAATGGGCTTTGCGTGAAGCCTTTAGCGATATCCTGCCCGCCCATGTGACATGGCGCAAAAAAGAACAGTTTTCGCAGGGTGCAGGGTCAAATCATATGCTTGAGGCGCTTGCTGAAGGTCAATTTAGCGACGACGACTATCTAACACAGGTGTCTGCCATTGAGCGCCGGTCTGGACTCAAAATCACATCGAAAGAGATGCTGATGTATTATATCGAATTTCAGCGTGTCTTTTCTGAGAAAGCGTCTTCACTGGTGCGATTATGGCGTGGTGAAACTATGGATGGCTAGTGCCATTGACGCGCTGACTTGATCGCACCATCAAGGGACGCGAAAATGACATCCATCGGTCTAATGCGGTAAGGAAGCCGCAATCTGCCCATCCTGCAAGAGAATGATGTCATCAACGTAGTCATCGACAATCGGATCATGGCTAGTCATCAAAATTGTAAGCCCCTGCCGCCTAACCGTTTCTTTGAGCATGGCGAGAATATGATGGGTCGTTTCGCTATCAAGTTCGCTGGTGGGTTCATCTGCGAGCACTAAATCTGGTAAGGTGACTAGCGCCCGTGCAATGGCAATGCGTTGTTGCTGACCACCAGACATCTCATAGGGACGATGGTCTAAATAATCTAATAAGCCCACTTGCTCAAGTCCATCAAGAATCCTTCCGCGCCGTTCACGACGTGGAACACTGCCTAGCCGCGCCATAATATCCAGATTTTCGTAGCAGGAAAAACTGGGTAACAATCCCATTTGCTGAAAAACAAACCCGACTTGCTCGCGTCGCCATCGGGTACGCTGTGTATCATCCATCGCGGAAACATCACGTCCGAAGATGGTGATTTTTCCTGTTGTTGGCGTGTCTAATCCACCAAGACAATTCAGCAATGTCGTTTTACCACTTCCAGACCGTCCTTTAAGCACAATGAACTTGCCCTTAACGACAAGAAAGTTAATTCGTTTAAGCGCCTGAACCGCACCACCATCTGATGGATATGTTCGCCCAACATCCTGTGCCAGAATTGCAATGTCACCATCCATACCTATTTCTTCCACCATCTCAATTTCGACAGAATGCCACTATTTTCTTCGACACGATTGTATGCACGTTTAATATACACTTCTGCCTGCGATGACGTTTCTTCCAGATTTTTGACCGCACGAATCAGCAATCCGTCTTCAATCACTTCCATTTGCACACGATTCTGGATCGAGAGTTGTTCGCGTAAGTCTTTTGGAATTTGCAAACGTCCGGCAGAATCTAAGACGATTAATTCCTCAAAATGGTCATTTTGCGTCGTAGATGTGGTCTCATTTGGACGACGACGCACCGTTTCACTCGCCATTTTGCCATCGCGGATCGCAACGACGCGCCCAACATGCTGTGCAATCTCCGGATCATGGCTCACGATAATAATGGTTAAGCCAAGTTCATGATTCAGTTGTTTGAATAAGGCATATATGCGATCCGATGTCGTCGCGTCAAGATCACCGGTGGGTTCATCCGCCAATAACAGCTTCGGTTCATTGGCAAGCGCGACAGCAATGGCAACACGTTGTTGCTCGCCCCCTGATAATTGCAAAAGTTTATGGTGATAGCGGTCTTGCAAACCAACCATATCCATTAACATTTTTGCGCGCTCATCAACCACACGTCCAACACGCCCTGCCAACGTCATGGGGAGCTTGATATTTTCCAATGCAGAAAGATAAGGAATGAGATTACGACTGCCCTGTTGCCACACAAAGCCAACATCCATCTGGCGATAGGTATCGAGTTCTCGTGAAGACATTTTTAGCAGATTTTTACCCGCAATAACAATTTGCCCAACGGACGGGCGCACCAACCCACCGAGCACATTCATCAAGGTAGATTTGCCACTCCCGCTTGCACCCACAATGCCGATAAGCTCGCCCCGTTTAATAGACAAATCGAGTCCTTGCAACGCGAGTACTTCGGTTTCCGCGACCTTAAAGATTTTGACCAGATTCTCACAAACGATATAAGCATCTTTGTTTTCCATCAAAGTACCTCCCCTAACTTAACTGCCTGGAAGATACGCATACGCCGCAGAATCAGCATCAAGATCACCATAATAATGACAAATGTGAGCATAAATGACGCTACGATCTGTGCAATTTCTGACCATGCAATCGTCACAAGATAAGGTGGCACGATGCCAGATAAATTACTTACAAATTGCATATATGGAATATACATCGCACTCACGGTTATACCGACAAATACACCAAAAGACAGCCCCACCAGGATGAGCAGACCCAACTCCCACGCGATGGATAGCATCATCGCAGGTTGTGATAAGCCAATTGCCCGCAACGTCCCTAATTCCACATAGCGCCTTTGATAAGAGAAAATTGTATAGAGTAAAAATCCAATCATAGTCGCCAATGATGAGGCAATGAATCCGATTGAAAGCAAGCCGAATAAGCCCTGTCGTTCAGGACGTGCTTGTTCGCGTTCAATGCGAGTCACCGGTTCTTCCACGATAATGCCAGAAATCCCGAGTGGCAAAACATTACTGCGTATCACATTTTCATCAAATTCACTATTGATGCGGGCAAGTATCAAGTGGGGTAGCTCTATTCGTGCTTGCTCAAATAGATAATCCAGATTACCAACAAACAGCGCACCTTCTTCTTCAGCATACCATCTGGGAAAGTGATCAATTTCCCCGACAATTTGCAGAGTGAGGCTAATGGTCTCACCTGAACTGCTTACATCGACATCGACAAAATCTCCGACATCAAGCCCGCGCTCTCGCATGAATTCGCGTGACGCGAGCACACTATCAGGTTGAATCGCTAGATTATTTAACAGATAGCCTAAACGAGTAGAAGCGAAATCACTGCGCCAGAACGCAATAGATCCAAAATCAGTCCGATCAACACCGATAAACGTTCCCTGCACCGAACCCGTCGTCAGCCTCGCCCTTGCCTGATATTCACCCAGACGGGTCGCCTGCTCAATACCTTGCATAGATCGAAATTCTGCTATGGGAACGTATGTGGTATCTACACTATCATCCGCTGAACTACCGAACGGTAAACCTGACGTTGGGATAAGGCGAATCGCGACATCTGCCGCCACGCGATAAAACTGCTGTTCGTAAAGGTAGCGATCAATCGTTCGGGCAAACGATGAGGTATAGATTCCAAGGCTAATGGTGGATATAAGCAGAATCAGCGGCAAATAATAGCTACGAGGAGAACGCTCTAGCTGACGCGTCACAATCAACAAGCCGACATTATCAGTCAGATAGATCAACCACGAAATGAAGCGTAAAATATAGGGCAAAATCCGCAATACCAGTAACGCGGTTCCAAAAATCGTCAGCGGTGGCAATAAAAATACGAAAGGTTGATTGTAGGCTTCATCAATGTTCGAAACTCCCCCCTCGATATTGATTAGCCCACCCTGCTGAACTGTTTGGTAGTAGAAATAGCCAATCACCACCAGCAACAGTAAATCAACACCAAGCCGCTGTAGTAGCGGGCGAACTGCCACATGCGATGTGCTTATTTTGTAACTTACAATCGTATGACGCGATGCTGAAATCGTCGGCAATAATCGAATAATGACGGTAAACAAGAGGGCAATGATCGCGGTGAATACAATAGTTGGCGGAAAGGAGACGATAAAATTTCGATCATAGCCCAGATCAAGGAAACTTTTCGTTGATCCCATCAAACGGGTAAAAACAACGGCTAGTCCCGTCCCGATAATCAGTGCAATGCCGCCAAAGATAAATCCCTCAACCGCCGCTAAACCAACAATCTGAAAAGGCGATGTGCCGCGACTCCGTAACATGGCAGTCTCGTTACGCTGACGATCAACGATTAAACCGACAATCATCATCAGAAATACGATTAAGAGTGCGACAATTGGCACACTAAAGACGGTCAACGTTAACGTGAGTACGCTCACAATCCGCTGATAGGGTCGCAGTTCAGAAATCGGTGAACTACTAATGGTTGTACCGGGTAACAATTGGTCGATTCGCATTTCCGTCGTATTTTCGCGGTCAATCAGTTCGCCAACGCGATTTGTGTTAATTCCCCTGCCATCCGTAATGACATACCAGACCGCCAAATTAACCTCTTCGTCTGTATAGGGGCTAATGCGATTCACGTAGGTCGCTTCGTTGACGATTAATGTATCTTCAAATGCCAGCGGAAGATAAAACCAATAAGGCGATGTTGGGTCGAGGGGTTGCCATACACCGGCGATGCGAATCTCGGTAATTTGCATGACCTCATCGGCTTCTAAGCGCCAATTAAAACCGAGGAATCTATCGCCAACCTGAATACCATATTCATCGGCGAAATTTCTGGCGATCATCACTTCAACAATGCTATCAGGGGATGGATCGGCAGGCGCAGGAAATGTCCCTTCCACCATCTCAACCTGATTAAAAATATCTTCGGTTGTGGAAAACGTCATGAAATCTAGCGCGTTGTCTTCTTCGTAGGCTGTTTCATCCGCCGTATACAGCCTAAAATTACGCGTCTCAAAATGTCGGACAATCTCAGTTGCATTTAGTCCCAGATCATCCGCCGCACGTTCCCGAATGTAGCGATCAACATCTACCGTATCTTCCCAATTAACCGGGTCATTCCATGAGCCAATGTAGCTGATGAGGTAGGAAAACGGTGGACGGTTGACATTATCTGACTGTTCGACCAACCGTTCCGACAATATTCGGAAAGCAACGGATTCAGAATAGACAGGAATTGTCAGAATAAGCGCCACAGCAACCGTTAATCCGACAATGGTTGCCACAGCAAGCAAAGGTTGCGCGAGTAATCGTTTCGTAGCGAGCACGAAGACGGCACGTATTCGCAAAATTTGTCTTATCATGGGGCGAAGACCCGCTGATCTTCTTCAAGTCCGCCCAGAATCTCGACACGATCATTACCTTCTAATCCGAGTTGGACATCTACGCGGCGCTCTACACCCTCTTCTTGAATAACAACAAAGTTACGCCCGCTAAATTGGCGAATCGCCGAAATAGGCAACCACAGAACATCCTGACGTTCAGCAATCGTCACAACAAACGACATACGCTCACCCAATTCAAACTCTGATGCCGGAGGGAGCGTATCAAAGCGCACATGAACGAGACCATCACTGCCTGACCCGAATGGTTGTGGCAATTGTGCAATTGTCCCCTCGAATGCCGCGTCCGGCGTATTTGCCCGTTGCAGAACCACCGGCAAGCCTTCCGTCAATTCACTGATTTCGGCGTTTTCCATCACGTCAGTAACTTCTAATGCGGATAAATCTGAGACAATACCAACGGATTCAAATGCGCCAACCGGATCGCCAGCTGAAATTGAAAATGCCGTCAGACTACCCTCCATCGGCGCAACCAACACTGCCTGAGCGATTGACGCGTTAATTGTGTCAACCTGCTCCTGGGCACGGGTGACATCAAACGCCAGTGTAGGATCTACGCCCTGCTCAAGTTCTTCTAAGGCGAGTTGCGCGAGTTCTAGTTCAATCTGGCGCTGGCTAATTAATAAATTATCTTCAGCGGTTGGCGGATCTTCCGCTTGTAGATTTGCATAATCGAGGAAAGTCTGTGCAAGCTCAATTTCAAGTTCAGCCTGTCGGCGCGCGAAGGTGATCTGGCTTTCTGCACTATCTAGTAGTGATTGTGCGACTGCCAATGCTTCTTCAGCATCAATGAGCTGACCTTCAAGTTGGGTGGTGTCAATCTCTGCCAGCACATCACCGACGCTTACATCATCACCCGCAGAAAAAAATGTTTCTAGCACACGCCCATCAATTGCAAAGTGTAATTCGCTGGTATTTATTGCTGAAACACGCCCAAAATAGGTGCGCTGGTCAATAATATTACCGCGTTGAACATCATAAATCGGGCGGCTTGGGACGACATTTGTTGGAAAAGGGGTCGGTTCACCTTCTGTAATTGCATCGCCAAATGTTGCTTGAGATACACCACAACCTGCTAACATTAAACAACTCAGGCATAGGATGATGATTTTCTTCACATTTTTCCTCTCGAGTTATAACGATAGTAAATGCCTCCAATATTAAAAGTGGATCGTTCCTTGCTTCCGTTGAGACTCATAAATTGCGGAAAATAATTCAACCACGGCGCGCCCATCACGTCCGGTCACAAAAGGTTGCTTATCGTCCCTAATTGCTTGCATAAAGTCTTCAATTTGCAGGGCGATATAGTGTTCAGTAGGTTCAATTTTCTGGAATTGTTCCCTATCTTCCGCTAACCACTCTGCTAGCTGATGTTCTTCGCCGGGAATTGTCCAAATATCGTTGATCGGCGGTTCTGTGATGTCACTCACGCCAGCGATAAACATGGAGCCACTTTCTGTTTGTACCCCTATCGAAGCGCCATTACTGCCGTGAATGTGAACTTTGCCATAAAGTCCGGGTTTCTGTGAATTGCTCACTACGATATTGCCGAGCGCACCATTTTTGAAGCGAATAATCACCACTGCGGTATCTTCGACTTCGATAAACGGGTGATTCAGGTTGTCCCAATAGGCGGTCAGTTCGGCAATTTCACCCATATACCACAGTAGTAAGTCGAGTTGATGCGGTGCTTGATTGACTAAAACCCCACCACCCTCATGTTCCCATGTACCACGCCACGCATCAGACGCATAATAGGATTCGCTCCGCCAACCAAACATCTGCACAGTACCCAGAATCGGGTTGCCAATTTTGCCAGCATCCAGCGCCGCACGGACGCGCAGGGCACACTCATAGAAGCGACGTTGACTAATCACACCGAGTTTGACTTTTGCGTTTTCTGCGGCAGTTATCATCGCATCACAATCAGCGAGCGTTGAAGCTAACGGTTTTTCCACCAGAACATGCACGCCCCGTTCTGCCGCTAGCACAGCAGAATCAACATGGGCGGGATGAGGCGTACACACAATAATCGCCTGAATAGCTTGCTCGCTTATCATGCGTTCAAGGTCTGTGTATGCTGTGATCTCATATTGCTCTGCAAAGGCATTGGCTTTTTCTTGATTGCGCCCACAAACAGCAACCAATTGCGCTAGCTTCGATTTTTTGAGGGCTGACGCATGGAGGTGTGATACTTTTCCGTAGCCAATAAGCGCCGTCCGAATCATGAGTCACCCCCATCAGGAACGAGAAGCACCTTGAGCAGTCCTTGTTCATTATAAAGACGATCAAACCACACCGCCCCGTCACTGAGCGGTGCAACTTCGGTTATCAGGGAGTCAACTTGAATTTTCCCCTGTGCTAACATCGCTAAACTCACTGGATATTCCCCTTGAGAGGAGCAAGAGCCGTATAAGCTCAATTCTCTGGTAACCACATTTTGTATGGGCAACTCTGCGAAGGCAGAAATATTGCCAACCAGCGTTAATGAGCCGCCTTTTCGCAAGGAATTGACAGCTATCTGAACTGTCGGTGTAATTCCAACAACCTCAAAGGCGATATCTGCCCCGCGTCCGTCGGTTTCGCTCATGATTCGATTAACGACATCATCGGTTTTTGAGTTCAAGGTAACGTCTGCGCCGAAGTCTCGCGCTAATGCAAGACGGCTATCATCGACATCGACACCGATGATGCGACCACAACCGCTTTGCTTGAGCACTTGAATTAACAGGAGACCTATCAAACCCGTCCCCACCACCACAGCAGTATCGTTCATTGCAATCGGTGTGCGCTCCACCGCATGAACAGCGATCGTAACAGGCTCCACAAATGCGGCTTGTACAAAGCTGAGGTTTTCGGGGATACGGTACAATATGCGGGATGGCACAGCGAGATATTCGGCAAACGCTCCGTGCTGACGATAATCGCCACAGGATACGCCTACAACACGGCGATTATCACACAGGTTAATTTCACCCCGTCTGCAAAAATGACATTCCCCACAGTAAATCGTCGAATCAAAGGTGACACGCTCCCCAACTTGCCAATCTTTAACATGCTCACCGACCTTAGTAATCACGCCGGCAGATTCATGCCCCATGATGATTGGCGGAATACGTCTACCGCTTGAACCATCCATACCATGAATATCACTGCCACAAATACCGGTTGCTTTGACCTGAATCAACACTTCATCAGCGGAGATTTCTGGATCAGGCACATCTCTATAGGCAAATTGTTTTACATCTTCGAGAACAAGTGCTTTCATCAATATTCCCCTAAAATCGTTTTTTTAGTCTACCTGAATCACGACATCATAGAGCGACTCGTTGAGTGTGCGAATCGTGTTCACATCCATCTTCGTAACGGCTCTGTCATAAGTCATCATACCGTTGGCTTCGGTTTCTACGTCCGTTGTTTGCGTGTAAATGGCGGCGGCAAGCCCCTGTTCGCTAATCATTGGGCGTAGGGCATTAATCAAATCTGCATACGCACTTGTCAATGATGGCACATCTAGATAAGCACGATAGCCCCAGAAATCCGATTGCCACATATGCCCTTCAACAGACAGACCTAGACCGCCAAATTCTCCTAAAACCAGTGCGCGCCCCGGTGATGCAGGCGGCATTTCAGGTCCCGGATACGCGTGAATGTCGTGCATATGACCAACACCCATATCATTCCAGCCTGTAACACTATTGATGAGGCGCGTGCTATCCAGAGATTCGGCAAACGTGCTAACATTCACCGTGTCGAACTGACCCCAGCCTTCATTGAAGACGACCCAAACAATAATCGAAGGATAGTTAAAGAGTGCCTCAACCATATGCCGGTATTCGCGTTTAAATTGCGCGGCAGATTCTTCAGTACGCACCATTTCCGGCTGACCCACTCTGATATTTTCACCACTGCTCGGCATATCCTGCCAGACTAAAACACCCAGCTTATCTGCCCAGTAATACCAGCGTGCCGGTTCGACCTTTACATGCTTACGGATGGTATTGAAGCCCAATTGCTTGGTCATTTCAATGTCATAACGCAGGGCTTCATCTGAGGGAGCGGTGTATAAGCCATCAGGGAAAAACCCTTGATCGAGCAAACCATAATTGAAGACAGGTTCATTGTTCAGGAAAATTCGTAACGCACCACCGGAGTCAGGCAAAATTTCAACTTTACGCATCCCGAAATAACTGCCAATACGATCAATAACGAGATCACCCTCTAAGAGTTTGATGGTCAGATCATATAAAAACGGCGACTCAGGTGACCAGCGTTTAGCATTTTCGATATTCAGCGTGAGCGTTGCCTCAGCCGAGTCGCTAACTTCCGCGATTAGGTGCTCGCCATCGAACGCCTGTGCCTGAATAGTGTATGATCCACCCGCGCCGCCGAGTTTGATCGAAACTTGTAAGGTGCTATTGTCAATATTTGGGATAAGCCTTAACTCGGCAATATAGGATTGAGGCACACTTTCTAACCAGACAGTCTGCCAGATTCCCGTGATGGGTGTGTACCATATACTTTCAGGCGTATTGACCTGTTTGCCACGCGGTTGAAAGGCTTCATCCGTAGGATCCCAGACTTGAACGATAATTTCCTGTTCGGCTGTATTGTTCAAGGCACCCGTAATATCGAAGGAAAAAGGGTCATACCCGCCACGATGTGTTCCAATTTTGTTGCCATTGACCCAAACAGTAGCTTCCCAATCCACCGCGCCGAAATGCAAGAGCACGCGTTCATCAGATGGTTGAATTTCAACTTTGCGCCGATACCACAGCATTTCTGAGGCTGACACACGACGCGTCACGCCCGATAAAGCCGACTCAATCGGGAATGGGACAAGAATGTTGCCCTCATACGATTCAGGAGGTGTAACCTGTTCACGATCTGTAATCGCATATTCCCAGAGACCATTTAAGTTTTTCCATGTGTCTCGCACCATTTGCGGACGTGGATATTCCGGGTGAACATTATCTGCGTTCACAGTTTCACCCCATTGTGTCATTAACATCGTTCTCTCCTGTAAAACTGTGTTTTTACATCAACACAGCTGGCAAATGGTGACTAAATAAAATTCAATCCTGAGTACTCTATCTCAACGTAAAGTCAGTGCTACAACTGAAGCCGCTGGCAGTTGAATGCTGAGCGTGCTTCCATCCAGCGTAGCACCCTTAAATTCAAGTGGCTTCACAACGTTGGGATTATCAAAGGTGTTATGTGCAGTAATCGCATCGGCGACCAGAATCGTGCCGTCAACTTTGCTGATATTCAACCCTGCAAGATCGCACTCAATAATCAGCGCTTCATCCGGCTTTAGGTTCGTCAATGTCAGCAAAGCCTCCCCAGATTCTGATTGAGAAGCACTTGCACTAAATGCAGGCAGTGATTTGTCGCCAACGGTATAAAGATCGCTCTCGAACTCCAGCGGCAGTAAAGTTGCATCCATATGTCCTTTGAACATATCGAACACATGATATGTTGGCGTGAGGATCATTTTTTCACCTTCGGTCAAGAAAAGAGCCTGAATCACATTAACCGTCTGTGCCAGATTTGCCATTTGCACCCGCTCACAATGATCCTGAAAAATATGCAATGTGAGCGCCGCAACAACCGCATCACGCATCGAATTTTGTTGGTAAAGGAAAGCGGGATTTGTCCCCGGTTCTACGGGATACCATGCGCCCCACTCATCAACGATCAACCAGATTTTCTTTTCAGGATCATACTGGTCTAAAACAGCGGAATTCTGCTTGATGACATGATCCATGTGATTGGCTTCATGCAACACGCTAAACCATTCAGCCTCACCAAATTGGGTTGCGGAATGTTCAGGCTTATTTGGAAAATAGATGTAAAAGTGAATACTAACGCCATCCATCGTGACATGATGACGACGGTTCAGCACCTTATCCATGAAAACGCTAATATCTTCACCGTCATGATCTGTACCACCAAGCCCCGCCGCAATTTTCATCATGGGTGTGTCGCCGTAATTACGGACGAAGGTGTGATATTGACTATAGAGATCGGCGTATTGTTCGGGTGTCATATGCCCGCCACAGCCCCAATTCTCGTTACCAATGCCCCAGAATGGCATGGGCCATGCATTCTCACGCCCATTTTTGCGGCGCATATCGGAGAGTGTGCTGTCGTAATTTGAGGTCAAATACTCAACCCAATCGCGCATTTCCTGTACTGTGCCACTACCAACATTGCCGCCGAAATACGGATCACAGCCCAACTGCTCACACAAATCTAAAAATTCATGTGTCCCAACTGCATTCGTTTCCGGAGCATTTCCCCAAAAGTTGAGGCGTTTGGGGCGCGCTTCTTTAGGACCGATGCCGTCTTTCCAATGATATTCATCGGCAAAACAACCACCGGGCCAGCGCAAATTGGGGATATTGATGGCTTTTAGCGCCGTGACAATATCGTTGCGAAAGCCCCGCGTATTCGGAATAGTCGAGTCTTCGCCAACATAGAAACCGTCGTAGATACAACGTCCGAGATGTTCTGCGAAATGCCCATAAATATGCCGATTGATCTTGTGCTGTATATCTTGTTTGCGAATAGTGATCTTATTCATTAATTTGCTTCCATATGAGCGCCATCATCTTCTCCTAAGTAGTGTTAGCCTAAGATATAGTTAAACACCTTTTGCCAGCATATAATAGACTTCGTTCCATCGTAGCTGATTCTTGAAATCATTTATTGTGGTGTCGTTATCAATACGCAGGAATTCAATGCCAGCTATATCGGCATAATCGGCGATGTGTTCCCACGTTAGCGCCTGACTAAAGCCGGTATGATGTGCGCCGCCCGCATAAATCCATGCCGCCGCGCCAATTTTCAGGTCGGGTTGCGGGATCCATAACGCCCGTGCAACCGGCAATTTCGGCATATCGTGTTCAGCTACGACAACATCAACATCATTGACAATCATACGGAAGCGATTGCCCATATCCACCAGCGAGGCATTTATAGCGGCACCTGCTGGTGTGTTGAAAACTAAGCGTGCCGGATCAGCCTTGCCACCAATGCCGAGTGGATGCACTTCCAAGCTCACCTGACCATCCGCAATCGAAGGGCAAATCTCCAGCATATGCGCGCCGAGAACTTTCATGCCGGACGGGTCAAGATGATAAGTATAATCTTCCATGAAAGACGTTCCGCCATCCAGCCCGCTCGCCATGACCTTCATCGCCCGCACAAGCGCCGCGGTTTTCCAGTCACCTTCGCCCGCAAAGCCATAGCCATCTGCCATCAAACGCTGTGGAGCGATACCGGGCAATTGTGCCATACCGTGCAAATCTTCAAACGTTGTGGTGAACGCCTTGAAGTTACCTTCAGCAAGAAAACTGCGCATTCCGAGTTCGATGCGTGCGGCTTCGACGACGGAACTATGACGCGCACCACCCACTCTCAAATCATCTGCAAGGGTATAACTACCCTGATACGTCTGGATAAGTGCGTTCAGATCCGCATCAGAAACAGCGTTGATATGCTGAACTAAATCGCCTACACCGTAGCCCGACACCTGATAGCCCAGTCGCATTTGTGCTTCGACCTTATCGCCTTCGGTCACAGCAACCGAGCGCATGTTATCGCCAAAGCGGGCAATTCGTGCATCTTTTGAATCCGCCCATGCACAAGCCGCACGCGACCAAACGCCGAGTCGCTCTTGCACTTCAGGATCGCTCCAATGTCCAACGACCACCTTACGATTCATCCGCAGTCGGCTCACCATAAACCCGAATTCACGGTCACCGTGTGCCGCTTGATTGAGGTTCATAAAATCCATATCAATATCAGCCCACGGGATATCCCGATTGTATTGTGTATGGAGATGCGCCATCGGTTTATTGAGGGCGCTTAATCCTGAAATCCAATTTTTCGCAGGGGAAAACGTGTGCATCCAGACGACAATACCGATGCAATTTTCAGTGTTGTTTGCTTCCCGAACAATGCCATAAATATCTTCAGGCGTGGTCAACACCGGTTTGAAAACTACTTTCGTCGGAATCAGCGACGAGCTATCTAGCGCGGTGACAATTTCGCGGGAGTGAGCGTTCACCTGTTCTAAGGTTTCCGCTCCGTAGAGATGTTGGCTTCCGGTCAGAAACCAGATTTCATAATTACTCAAATCAATCATAACTTAAAAAATCCTTCCAGAAATAACATTTTAATCAGTTCGAGAAAATTAGCTTTCACGTGCCAGCCAGACAGCCATTTCATTGACCCCGCGATGCCCCCATGCGTAATACGGAATTGCCGTCAATGTGCCATCCGTGATGACCATGATTCCGCCTAGTAAATCAGCACGGTACTCAGTAACAAGGTGTGCATCATCTTTTAAGGCAATCTCCGCAACAGTGTCGGCATTATCCGCACCTTCAACCACATAAACAATGGGACCTCGTTCGATAGCCACTTTGTTCGCGCAATCTTCCACGTTTGGATGGGCAACGACACGACGCATCGGCATTTCAAATGTGAGTTCAATATGATCGTCCGCTTGCCATTCCCGATCAATACAAACATACCCATTTTCATCGGCACTCGGAACAAATTCGCCATTAATTTTAAGCGTAATTTCACCGGGACTATCGTCAATGTAACGATACAAGTCACCCATCGGCAGTGGTTTCCCTTTTGCCCACGACGGAACACGTAGCATTAATCTAAATTGCGTGTTCGTAGTGGGGTTGACCTTCAGGTTTATTGTGCCGTCCCATGGATATTGGCTCTCCTGCTCAATCTCGACATCATTTCCTGCGACGTTGAGGGTCGTTTGACTATTGATGTATAAATTGACATAGACGCGATCATCTTTTTGAGCATAGATATATTCGGGTAACGCAGGCAACAGGCGTACCACGTTTGTCGGACAACACGAACAATCGAACCATGCTTGTCTTGTAAGACTATCTTCACGGTTGAAGCGAAACTCTCCATCGCACGCCAGCGGATTGACATAGAAAAATTCTGTGCCTTCCAGAGAAATGCCGGACAAAAATCCGTTATAAAGGGTACGTTCAACGATGTCATAATATTTTGATTCGCCGCTAAGCAAGAATTGGCGGTGATTCCAGAAGATACTGCCAATCGCCGCGCAAGTCTCATTGTAGGAAGTCAGATTCGGCAGTTTATAATTCTCGTCGAACGCCTCTCCATGATGTTGTGCGCCGAGTCCTCCCGTTAATGCAATTTTCTTCTCAACCACATTTTCCCAGATATGATTAAGCGCGTTGATATAATCCACATCGCCCATCAGCGCGGCAATATCTGCCATCGCGGAATACATATACATGGCTCGCACAGAATGCCCGACGGCTTCACGCTGGTCAATCACGGGGAGGTGATCTTGCATATAACCCGCGTTGTCCGCGGCAGTTTGTAATTCTCGCCCGTTGGCATGACCCCGTTCATCGAGGAAGAATCTGGCTAAGTTTAAATATTTTTCGTCACCAGTAACGCGATACATCTTCACCAGACCCAATTCAACTTCCTGATGTCCGGGTACGTTGCGTAAAGCATCCACCCCGAACACAGCACAAATCAAATCAGCACTACGGATACATATATCGAGAAAGGCGCGTTTGCCTGTCGCGCGATAATAGGCGGTTGCCCCCTCATACATATGACCGAGGTTATAGAGTTCATGGCTCATGTAGAGGTTTGACCACCGTGCCGGCCCGGCGTGCTCATGTGGATGCGCAGGGTCTATGGTGCGCGGTGTATACAAATAGCCATCAACTTCTTGTGCCTCAGCAATTTTTTCAATGATGCCATCAATATACTTTTCGAGTTCAGGATCAGGATGCACCTGAAGCGCGTAAGCCGCCCCTTCAATGACTTTGTAAACATCCGAGTCATTGAACCAGAATCCCTCAAATTTCCCGTCCATCTTGCCCGCCGCCTTGACGAAATTATCAATGCGTCCGGTTTCTTCACACTTCTGAAAATCATAGGGAATGGTCACCCTGCGATTCGTCTCTATACGGGGCAACCAGAACCCATCCTGAAGCGTAACCGCAGTGAAAGGAACAGGTTGAAACGGATAATCTGCGTGGGACATTCTATTATTCCTCAATGAACGTGGCATCTTCACGCATCGCATCCGTCATTGCATCATTATTTTCGACCAATGCCATCACACCGAAGCGCTGACCAATATAAAATCCTGACCGATTGTAAGATTCAAAGGAAATCCATTCCGGATCGGCTAAACCATCTTGCATTCGCCATGTTGCGGCTTCAGCAAATTCCTCTGTCCCATCATACGGAGCGAATACCATGGCGTTGTTCTCATGGCGCAAAAAGTATCCCGGTAAATTAATGGAGCGGATTGAAATCGCATCTGGATCAGCCAAACCGGGCAATATCCAGAATTGAGAATCGCCTATCGGTGACGGGCTGACATCCACCCGCACAACCACATCTAAATGACGAATATACCCCGTCTGGAAACTAAAGGAACGAAAGCGTGAAAGAATAAGATCATCAAATTGTGGAATTGGATCAATGCCAGTGTCGCCGGAGGGGGCATCAATGACGGTGCTGGTGGAAATCGGGATGCCAAAATCCGGTGTGCCATCCTCATTCCACTCGATGCGCTGAACGCGGGTCGTCCGTCCATCATCACAACCGCCTGCGGTGCTATCATTTGCATGATAGACGAGCCAATTTTCTGTCCCATCAGGTGAGGTGAAAAAGCCGTTGTGTGCCGGACCAAAAACCCCGTTTTCATCCGACCGCTGGAAAACAGGTTCGGGGCTTTTCTGCCATGAATCACGATCAAGCGGATCGCCACCAAGATACGTCAACATACCGAGTTTGTAATCCGGAGTGGCGCAGGAACTTGCCGAATACGTGATAAACACATCGTCCTCATGATACAAAACCGCAGTACCCTCATTCACATTACTGCCCATTCGTTCCCACTCATATTCAGGCTGGGTTAGCAATACGCGCGCACCGCTAATCGTCCACGGATCGCTCATCGGTGCGATGAAGACATTTTGATTTGAACCCACCCATGACGAAAACAAGAAATAGAGATCGCCATTCAGTTGTAGAATGCTACCGTCAATCGCCCAGCCATCATTAAAGGGGTCGAAGATGCGCGCTTGATAATGATACGGACCCATTGGATCAGTGCCTTCGCTCTCCAGAACATGGGTTTGCTGATTATCGAGCGTGCCAGAGGTTCCTGCACTGTAGTAGTAATACCAGCGCGGACCGTTTGGACCATCCAGCAAATAAAATTCTGGTGCCCACATATTGCAACAACGCGAAGGCTCGGTTTCCGCATAAATTTGAATTGGAGTCGCGGTTTTTAAGCCCGCCAATGTTTCTGAACGAGACATAATCAGTTCGGAACGCCATGTGGTCGTTGCGAGGTAATAATACCCATCATAGTATTGAAGCCACGGGTCTGCCCCACCATAAGGATTCAACTGTGGTGTGAGTACGCCGGCTTCACCATCATCGGATTGTCCATGGACGAAGACAACACTCAGGACTGCAATCAATATTGCGATCAAAAAAAATCTCAAATAAAGTCTTTTCTTCATAAAAGGTCTTTTCTATTCTCAGAAAATTAAGGTAAGGAGCATCTCACTTCGACGCTCCTTACGTTGAAATTACTTTTACTTACAGGGATAGCTCCAGAGCGGTGAATGAGAGCGGCGGCAACATCAGCGAAGCGCAATCATCACTCACAATAGGGGCTTCAATCGAAACCGAAACAATCTGATTCGGGTTCTCAAAAGTATTTGCCGTTTTCGGGTCTGTGCCAGCCACCTGATAAGCGGCTTTGATGGACGATGGCTTCAGGTATTGCCAGTGCAAATCAACCGGCGTGCTTTCGGTCTGGCTACGATTTACAATGAAGACGGCATGTGCGCCGGTTTCTTCATTATAAGAAGCGGATACATCCAATAAGGGCATATCACCGAATTGTTTGGTTTCATACAGAGGTGCTTTTACGGCTACATCCAGCGCCGTCCCATTTGCTAAGCGGCTAAAGAGCATCAACGGATAGAAAATAGATTGCTTCAACATGGCATCACGGGTTGTCAGGATCGGTGCAATCACGTTCACGATCTGCGCCAAACAGGCAATCTTCAGCACGTCGGACTTACGCAAGAAAACGTTCAACCACTGCGCGACAACGAGGGCATCCTCAAGATTATAAACTTCTTCGATGAGATGAGGCGCTTCTGTCCATTTGCCCTTAACATCGTTTTCTAAAGTCGCCTTATACCAGACATTCCACTCGTCCCATGAAAGATACACATCATGTTTCGAGCGAGTCTTTGCCTTCACATAGCGCAGTACACCCGTGAGTGTATCGACAAAATTCTCAAATTCGGCGCTCATTGCTAAATAACTTGACGTGTCATTGGCGTGATTATTCGCGTAGTAATGTAATGAGTGAAAATCAACATTGTCCCACGCCAGTTCGAGTACCGTTCGATCCCACTCAGGATAGGTTGGCATCTTCGAGTTGGACGAACCACACAATACCGTCTGAATAGAGGGGTCTTGCCAGCGCATCATCTTACCGGCCTCGCGGGCTTTCTTACCATATTCCACGGCATCCAGATGACCGATCTGCCACGGTCCATCCATTTCGTTACCAATGCACCAATATTTAACCCCATAGGGATCTGCGTGCCCATTTTCTGCACGCATATCCGCAAATTGTGTGCCGGTTTCTGCATTGCAATATTCAACCAGATTCGCGGCATCCTGTATACTTCCGGTACCCATATTGACTGCCATCATCGGCTCAGTATTGATCTCTTTACAGAACGCCATAAATTCATCTGTGCCGAACTGATTCGTCTCGAGAGACTGCCATGCAAGGTCTTTACGAGCAGGACGTTTATTTTTAGGACCAACCCCGTCTTCCCAGCGATAGCCGCTCAGGAAATTGCCACCGGGATACCGTATGGAACGGAAATTCAAGTCTCGTAGGGCATCAAGTACATCTTTGCGTAAACCATTCTCATCTGCATGAGGCGATGCAGGGTCATAAATCCCCTCATAGATACAGCGCCCCATGTGCTCCGCAAAACCACTGAACAACAGCGGAGAAATATCACTTATCTTGCGATTACTGTCTATGTAGATATCTGCTTTAGATGTCGTATTGGACATATGTTTTAACCTTTAATGTGCGTTATTCACTAAAAATTTGGGAAAAGAAAACCTATCGTCAAGCAACTATGCTGGACTAAGGTTTATATTTTGTTGTTTGGGAACGGATAAAGATGACCTAGCGCCCTGCCAGCCCCCCTGTCAACATAACACCCTCGGTAATTCGACGCTGGAAAATAATGTAAACAATGAGAATAGGGATCGACGACAATACTGCACCAGCGAGCACCGTTGGGCGGAACTGCCCGGCGTATGCTGAATTCAGAATAGCAAGACCCACTGGCAGGGTACGTGTCTCTAAACTGTTGGTCACAATGAAGGGCCAGAATAAGTCATTGTAGTGTCCGAGAAATACGAAGATGGACAATGCGACCATGGCATTGGTGGATAATGGCAAAATGACATACCAGAATCGTTGAAAATACCCCGCGCCATCAAGCACTGCCGCTTCCTCAAGTTCACTTGGGATGGTCATAAAGAATTGACGTAATAGGAAAACGCCAAATACATTTGCCGCACCCGGAAAAATGAGCGCGTTCATCGTGTCCAACCACTGCAAATCTCGCATGAGCAAGTAGTTTGGAATCAGGGTAATTTGCGGTGGAATCATGATCGTGATAAGCAAGAAACCAAACAGCAAATTATTACCGGGAAAGCGCAGGCGAGCAAAAGCATATGCCGCCGGTGCACATAAGACTAGCACAGCAAGTGTATAGCCAGTCGCGGCAATTAAACTATTACGTAACCACAAATCTAGACGCATATCTTGCTGTGTCAGGACACGCTCAAACGCATCAAGATTTGGACTACTTGGGACGAGCTTTGGGGGCCAATCATTCACTTCAGCATTCGTCATGAATGACTGTGACACAGCGATCGACAACGGTAAGATGACAAACACTGCAAGAGTTAATAAGATAGCATACGTCCAAAATTTGTCTGCAAAAGTTGCTTTCATGTTCGTCGTCCTCTTAAAACTCAACACGTTCGCTAAAGAAAAAGAACTGTACGGTGGTCATTGCCGCCATGATAAAGGCTATCACTACCGCTACTGCCGCACCGTAGCCCATGCGGAATGATGTCCACGCCACCTGATACAGGTAAAAAATGACCGTGTAAGACGAACGTCCGGGTCCACCAGCTGTCATGATGAAGGGTTGCCCATAAACTTGAAAATGGGAAATAACACCGGTGACCGTTACAAACAAAATTGTGGGGCGTAGCAAGGGCAAGGTGATGCGGAAGAAAATCTGTCGTGCATTTGCGCCATCAATACGTGCCGCTTCATACAGTTGCTCAGGGATACCCTGCAACCCTGCAATAAATATCAGCATGGGGAAGCCAAATCCCCACCAGATTGTTGTCAGGCTCAGTGCGGGTAGAACGAGGTTAGGGTCTCCAAGCCAGTTATAGGGACCCAATCCGATAAAGCTCAGGAAGTAATTGATGACACCGAATTGGTTATTCAGCAACCAGACCCAGATTAATCCAAGTGCGCCAACCGACAGCAACGACGGCATATAGAGCAATACGCGGAAAAATCCTTGCCCGCGCACTGGACGAATGAGGGCAACCGCGGCAAGTAAACCCACTACAGTCGTGCCAATCACCGTAATTACTGTGAAGATGAGGGTATTCTGTAGCGCAACCCACCACACATCATCATTGATTAACTCAAGGTAATTTTGAAACTCAATGAATGGACGGGAAGGACGCAATATATGCCACTCGTAAAAGCTCATCCTTACCGCAACAATCACAGCCCGGACAACGAAGATAAGGAAAAATAGGAAAAATGGAGCAATAAATGCATAAGCGGCAATTACTTCTCGCATTTTTAAGCTTATAGGGGGTAGACGAGAGTTGCGCTTTTTAGACTCAGTAATTGTGTCTGTAGTTTGAGACATAGGGTCAATGTCCTATTCTAAAAATTACCAGTTTTTTTGAGGTCACTACAAATTATTGATGTAATTACATTGTGCTCGTAACAATAGAGGCAGATACGACGATCTGCCTCTAATTTTTTAAGTCTGATTACGCAATTGCGATTATCCAGCGCGGTCCAATACTTGTTGCATACGTTCTGCCGCGTCGTTAAGCGCTTCTTCGGCGGTCTTCAATCCGTTGAGCGCCGCACTCAGTTCAGGATCAAGCGCAAGGTAGAGTTCCTGGGTAACGGTGCTACCGTAGTCAAGAACACCGGCTTCGCTAAAGCTCTGACCGAGCGTGATATTTGATGGGTAATTCTCTGGATCAAGCTCTGCCTGTACAGACAACCGTGCCGGAACCTGACCGGAAGCCGCCCAACCAATTTGATTCTCACTGACCCAGCGGACGAGGGTTTCTACAGCGTTGAGTTTTTCACCTTCTAAACCAACAGGAAGCATCCATGTATGAGCGCCGAACCATGTGGCAGGCTCTTCACCAAATTGAGCGGCAGGCCACGCCACGCCGTTGATTTCTGTTGTTGCGGCAAAGTTACGGAACCATGTGCCGGTGGGGAGAATAGCGACTGAACCATTGGCATAACCTTGCCATGTATCGAAACCGGCTTCCGGCGGCGAAACATTATAGGTGTAAACAAGGTCAACAGCTTCTTGCAATGCGGCAATACCCGCTTCTGAGTTCACGGTAATGGTTGAACCATCTTCACTGACCAGGCTACCACCATGTTGTGCCAATGAGCCGAGGAAATTCACACGCGCCCATTCGCCGACGGTGTAACCCCACTGAACAACATTTTCGGGATCAAAATCTGCTGACAGAGCATTGTTACCATTTGCATCAAGGGTCAGCATCTGGAAAAGCTCTACCCAACCAGCATAGTCAGTCGGCGGAGCCATGTTAGGATCAACGCCAGCGGCTTCGAAAGCGTCAAGGCTGACCCACAAACCGCGACCATGGTTATCTAGCGGAATACCAACCGGAACACCATCCCACAGCATACCACTATAGGTAATCTCTGATATGTCGCTATCGGGGAACCAACCACCACCTGATTCATACCATGAGCTGAGATCAGCGAGTACGCCGAAGCTACCAAATTGCGGTACTTCTGAGGCATGAAGCATAAAGACATCCGGTGGATTACCCGCTACAAATGCGGCTTGCAACTTGGTATAGAGCGTATTCCAGTCCACGATTTCTGTTGTGACTGAAATTTCGGGGTTAGCCGCTACAAAATCAACCAACATGGCATTGAGTGTCTCACCATCTGAACCGGTCAGACCATTCCAGAACGAAATGCTGATATCGCCAGTACCAATGTTAGACACAATTGGGGTAGGTTCTGCATCGTCTTGTGCAGTAACCGGCGTAAGAGAAAGGAGCATACCGATGGTAAGAAGAAGTGCTAAAAGCCCAACTAACGATAGACGTTTAATCATTATGAAACTCCTAATATAAAAAAAGTGGTTATGTAAATTTGGTGCCGCAACAGTGCTATAAATTAATGCGTCACCTTAGCAAAACGATGTCTTACGGTAGGTTGGCTAGATCACCTCCTGCATGAATTAAGTATTCCTGACTAAATTGCTGTAAAAAACTACAGTGAATAGCGTGCATACGATTTCATGTATACGTATTCACTACATGAAATTAGAGCACAATTAGAAAAAGTTGTCAAGTAATCCGCATTCCACCAGAGTATTTACCCACAAATGAGAGAGAGATCATGGTTAAAGATGACAAAAAAAGTGGGCGATGACACATCGCCCACTTTTTGGATGTTATACGATTTAAATGTGTAAGGGTGTTTCAACCCGCATGATTAGGAATTGACGGCCAGTGCTCTTCATCCCATTCAAGCAATTCAATACGTAATGTCGATGTACCACCCTGGTAGCCATCATATGCGTGATAGACGATGTAATCCTGTTCATCTTCAGAAAAAATAGAATTATGACCGGGACCAAAATAGCGATTGGTCGGGAAGGTGATCTGTGTACCCCCGCCTTCCATCATCGCAACCCCATCACGATCAAGATACGGACCTGTCACACTTTCAGACCGCCCTACCCGCACGTTATAGGTACTTTCAATTCCACGACAGCAAAAATCAAATGAAACAAAAAGATAATAATATCCGTGACGACGAATGATAAATGGCGCTTCTACGGAGCGGCTGTTTTCTTCTCGTGTTGCTAGTGAATGGAGAGTGGACTGTGCGTCGTCAGCGCTCTCCGCCAGTTTTCCTGTCTCAAAATCGAGCTGAACTAACTTGATTCCGCCCCAGAAACTGCCAAAAGCGAGCCATGGAACATCCTCTTCGTCAAGAATAAGATTGGCATCAATGCAGTTATAAAAATCTGTGGTGTCGGATTGGATAACAATTCCATGATCCACCCAATCAAAATTGTCGGCATCGGGGTCTAAGGTCTCATTCGTTGCCAGACCAATCGCAGAATGATTTGAGCCAAATGTCGAAATTGAATAATAGAGATGGAATTTGCCGTTATAAAAAGAAATGTCCGGTGCCCACAGATTGGTTGCATCCGGCACATAAGCGTAGGCTTCTTCAGGCATAAACGGAAAAGGTAATGCGCCGCGTGCCAACCGCCAATCTAACATATCCGATGAACGTCGAACCGGAACACCCCCACCGGTACAAAACAAATAATAATTATCGCCATGCTTAATCATAACGGGATCATGTACGTTAAGAATGGCACCTGTTACGTCCAATGCTGTACTTTCTTGTGCATTTGCAACCGAAATTAATGTTGGTAACTGGCTTCCGAACATCGCGCCGAGAGCAGTTAACCCATTTTTGAGGAATTCTCTGCGTTTCATAATATTTGTATCCTAATAGCTGTCGTTATCAGGAATACGTCGTGAAATCGTATGCTATCAATGCTATTCTAATTGCCTTGCAGAGTAGAGTCAATAAAGTTGCAAGATCGACCTGTAGCTGTGGCTTTGTGCAGATTGAAATACGATGGGTAGAGGGCTATGTAGAATCACGAATGACTAAATTATTCGGCGTTTCCAATCGGCGACTTGGCAAATCTGGATTTTCCATACGCTCAAATAATAAGTGCGCGAGTTTATAGCCAATATCAGCTGAATTCTGTTCGATAGTCGTTAAAGCGGGGCGAATGATACGCGCTTCAGGAATATCATCATACCCAATAACGGCAACATCTTCAGGAATGCGAACCCCACCTTCTTGCAACGCCAGCATGAGTCCGAGAGCCATCGCATCATTTGTGACCATAAACGCAGTTGGTAACGTATCCAATTTTAGCAAATTCTGCCCGAGATGCCGACCTCCCTCTAAGGTAAAATCACCCTCGAGGATGTGTTCGGGAGCCACTGTTAATTGTGCTTTTTCGATTGCCCGCATAAAACCCTTATACCGTCTTGGTCCGGGTGGAAGCGTATCAGGAACCCCAACATAGCCCAACCGCGAATGTCCTTTTTCTTGAATTAACCAGCTCGTTGCCTTAAATACGGCTTCTTCATCATCCGCCCAAACGACATCAACTTTAGGATGATTTATATGCTGTCCAAGAACTGATATCGGCGTGTTGGTTTGTGTATAGAGGTCGTGTAAATCATGCTCTGTCAAATGAATCGGAACCAGAATGATCCCATCCACAGCCCGACTCTTAATCGATTCACAGAAAAGTAGCTCGTTCTGATAGATATGATCGCTATTTGCAATCATCACATCGTACCCTTCTTCACGAGCAACACTTTGAATCGAACGTGCAATATGCGGGTAAAAACTATTGGTGATATCGGCAATTAAGACAGCGATCAACTTGGTTTTTTGGGTACGTAAACTACGCGCCGCCATATTCGGACGATAGCCAAGTTGTTCAACCGCCGCAATAACTTTTTCACGCGTTTCGTCACTAATTGAAATCGACGTATCCTTCTGGTTTAACACTCTGGATACTGTCGGTTGTGACACACCGGCAAGTTTCGCAACATCACGCATGGTCGCTAATTTCTTTGTTTTCGTAGGTGTACTCATAGCTAGTGTTATCGCGATCTTTCTAAAGTGAGTGAGTGTTATCCTATAAGACAGTATAATCTATAAAATTAGGTTAACTAAGATTAGTTCAAATTAGGCTGAGTACAATACAGCTAAAATTTACAGTGGAATGCTAAACGTTTTACGATACCGCATACATCCTATTGCCTAATGGCAAATTTATCCGCATTTTCCACCTATCAAACCCCATAGTTAGCGCCGGATGTATCGCAACCTCACATGATTATATAGTGACCAATGTTTCGCATTCATCGAGGATAAGATTTATGGACTTGAAACTCAAGATGGAAATTCACCACACCCGATAAAGTATAATATTGTACTTGTCTGACGTATTTTGAACAAATGTAATCGTCATTAGTGCAAGCATTTATGATAAAGTTGTGAAGTTTCTCCCAAATGGTGGTTCATCCGCGCTTTTTATGAAAAGCAATATGTAAAGAGCGACGTGCAAGAATAAAATAATGGTTTACATATTTGGCATCTGGAGTGTCAAGAGATCAATGGTTAGTTATGTGTACAGCGAGTGTCACACAAAGCGATCTTCTAACGCGACAGAAAGGACACTTCACTGCTTGCACGCTTAACGGTCTTGAATCCCCGGCCATAGGCGGCATGACCATGGCTAATCGTCACGAACGCTTGCGGATCGATAGCAGAGACGATTTCAACGAGCTTCGGGGCTTCGGGTCGTCTTACAGTCACAAACAACACCCCATGCGCCTGCCGCCTCACGCCTGCTTCGCTGTGCCACTTGGTTGAACCGCGCCGTAGGCCATACCGGATAGCCGCTTCTATCTCATCAGGATGATCTGTGACAATCATGGCGGTACTCACCACACTCGGCCCTTCCAGCACATAATCTGCCGCTAGTCCCGTGAGGAAAAGCGTGACAATGGCCGCTAGTGCCGCTTCCCAGCCAAAGACCACACCAGCCCCGATGGTAATTAGCGTATCTGTGTAAAGACTCGTTGTTGCCAGAGAAGCACCTAGCTTGAGTTGCAGAATGCGTGCCAGTGTTGAGGTTCCACCCATCGTCCCCCCGGCGCTATAGACCAGACCACCGCCCAGACCATTGAGCACTCCGCCAAAAACCGCCGCCATCAAGATATTGTCAGTTACGCCATTCCCAATGATTGGAACGAGCAGATCAACAACGAAAGAGAATACAATGATGTAGTACACCGTCCCTAACACTGCCTTAGCGCCGCCCAGATAGCGGTAGCCAAGAATTTGGATGGGAATGTTGGCAATCAGCGTGACTAACCCTATAGGTGTTTCCCAGAGGTGATTCATCATTGTTGCAATGCCCAGTACCCCCGGTCCCGCTACATTGGCAGGGACCAGAAACGCCGCTACACCAACGGCAGAGATTATGACCCCCGCTGTTAGGAGGAGTAGCCACGATGCCACTTCCCGCCACGCCATTTCAATCCGAATTGATTGATTTTGTTCTATATAGGTGCTCAAGATTTGTTGTGTAGCCATGTTAGTTTCTCTCCCATAATTTCTGAGACATATTGTCTGCCTCAATCAGTGCATTACCGTGAGCAATACGTTCATACAGACGGCTTTTCTCCAGCAGAAGTGCCAATTCTTCCGGCGTGACACCGAGTTTTTCTGCGTGGTACAAGTTTCGCTCAGAATAGATAGTCTCATTGGAGCGATGCGCTCCCCATAACTGCTTTGCGAAGTCCTTCAGTAACTGCCAGAAGTTCATCATTGGCTTCTCATTTGTAGAGCCTGCTGTGCGGTGTTGTTTAGTAAAGCGTGCCGCTTGACGCTGTTTTTCCTCTATAGTGGATTTGATCAGATTTTCCGATGGCATGTTCATTGATTGTGTTTCCTCACTTACTTATTTATCAGTTTGATTTGGGTGTTGCTAGTGGTCTACTGCGACTTCGATCACACGCGCATTGACGACCTGTTGATGGTGTAAGGAATCCACCGAGAGTTTGTGATGTCCATCCATTACAAAGTAGCTCTCCCCAATCTTTAGGAGATTAATTAGAGGCAATACCACCTCATGAAACCGACCCCGATCTTCGTTTGTCCAGCTATGTCGGATATGTCCCTGGCGCGGCATGAGGGATTCATCAAAGTCACTTTTGAGTCCAACAACGCCTCTGATTTGGTCACCTGCGACAGTCTTCACGCCCATATCGTGCATATCGGCAAATTGCTTGCTCAGCATATACACATCTAATGGGAGAAGGTTATCGTTACCAGTACCTAAACTGCTGGTGAGCTGATCCCAAAAGGCTTCTTTAATTTCGTGCGGGATCGCGCCTTGCTTATCATTCATATGTATGTCCTTATTCACTTTGAAATATCCTCCGTACTGCAACGATTGCAGTGTGCTCAATGTATAAGTCAGACTTTATTCCAATAACGTGTTAACCACCGTGTGAACGCTGGACAGCAATTTTTTATAAGCACTCACACGCTGTTACACACGGTTGCGACTTAACTTATTGAAGTGATAGAAAAACAACCTAATTCTGATTGAGACCATTAAGAGGAGTATGCTGTCGTGAATCACTATGTCTTAGAAATTCTGGCAAAAGATCGACAAAATGAAATGTGGAAGACGGCAGAAGAGTGTCGGCTTCTAATCAATGCAAAGAAGCATCAGCACCGTGAAGTGAGACAATTTAAGGGTTTGATTAGCAAGCGGATGTGGGAAGGCGTAAAGGGCGTGCGCCGTACTATGACTCTAGTAATTCATCGATTCGATTCAGCAAATCCAGTAGATCGTAACGTCCGGCGGCAACAAAAGAAGGTACATCAGCGCTAGGCGCAGGCGGTGGTAGCTCATTTCCCGTCAGTTCTTCGTAACGAGACCGATAGATTATAAAATTTGAGCGGTTATAAAGTAGATCGTAAAGCGTAATAGCGGTCTCCCGATCAGTTTGACGGGAGCCGTTTTGTTTCCACAGGGCATAGTGTAAATTGGCCTTTTCCGCATTATCCAGATCAGCCTCCAAGAATTTTTCGAGACCAATTATTGCAACCTCTACATCAATGTGGTTCAGCACAACACGTAGCTGAAAATCCAGAATTTGCGATTTGCGCACAATATCAGCCCGTTCAATCGTCCTCGCGATCGTCAGTGCCTCTTCGTTGAGCGTAAAAGACTCAGCATAATTTTCACGCCAGTACAACGATTCCGCCCATTCAAATAACAATTGACTGCGAATAGGGATTATTGACCTGCTCCATCAGAGCGTATGCTTTTTTTCTTGCCTGTTCTGCTAAGGGAAAATTTTCCAGTTCATTCAGGTACAGCGCGATGTTTGCCAGGGTATACGTAACCCGCATCTGATACTTCAGATCAAGACTGAGACCCAACGCATAAATCGTATACGCCATTGCTTTATCCGCGTGACCCAACATCCAATTAAGGGAACCCAGATTATTCGCCGCGTTTGCGACACCACGCATAAAGTCAAAATCGTAGGAAATCGTGAGTCCCTGACGGAAATACTTTTCTGCCAGCACCATCTCATCTAGCTGATAATAGACGAGCGCCATGTTGCCCAACAAGAGTGCTTCGGTCAAGGTATCGGTATGGCCGCGCAGGGTGTTGAGTCCATCACGGAAATAATTCAGAGCCGTCTCGTTTTCATTCAATCTCTGGTATACAGCCCCAAGCCGCGTCATGGCAGTACCAACAGCCTTCAGATCATCGTTATTAACGCCGGTCTGATGCTGCGCTTCAAAACATGCAATGGCTCTGGAATATTCCACCTCATTGAAATAGGTCATGCCGATGGCCTCATGCGTTTCCGCCAGCTTAGTGTGATTCCGGATTTCCGCATACACTTTGAGACACTTTTCAAACCAGTCGCGAGCCTCCTGCCATTGGCTGTTGCCCTGTAGCACTTTGCCCAGCCCGAACTGGCTATCGGCAAGCAGTTCGCGATCATCGAATTCTGTCGCCAGATCGTATGCTTCACGATAACAAGTTTCCGCAACGTCAAATATGCTGAGTTTCAAAAGCACCTCACTCAACCTGACCAACACCAGGGCACGTTGCCGCTTATCCGTAACGATCTCTGCCGCCCGCCTGTAGAAATGTCTCGCCTCCTGAAACGATTGCAACTTCATCGCTTCATCACCAGCACGAATAACGCACTCTAACTCATTTTCGACTTCACCAGCCTCGCGCCAATGATAAGCAATCTTTGCCGCTGAAGCGTTTATTTCGCTCAAAACCATTGCAGATCGTTGATGTAGGCGCTGGTGGCGCAATGTATTGAGTTGTTGGCGCACCGTTTCACGCATTAAGTCATGACTAAAATTAAACACACCCCGTACTTCACTTGTCTCATCTTTGAGTAAATTCCAGCGCAGTCCAATATCAATAGCCTGATAGACTTCATCTTCACTGCGTCCGCTTATACGTTGCGCGACCCTTAAATTGATTGGCATATCCACCACCGCCATTGCCTCAATAACCTGCCGCCCACTATCCGGCAACTGGCGCAGTCTCCGTTGTATCATATCTTCTAGACTAGGAGGAATAGGCATTGTTTCGGGAAGTTCCTGCATATTACGAAGTTCTTGAATGAGTTCCGTCACATAGAGTGGGTTGCCCTTTGTCATCTTATGAATGGTGTCGCGAACCTGCTGTGAAGCAAAACCAACCGGTAAGCCATTCTCATCTTGTTGACCAATCATTGAATCGACAGCGGCACTATCTAATGGCGACAGTGAAAGAGTCATGACTGCTCCAGTGCGGTGTAGGTCATGGACAAAACCCGAAAAAGCGGAGTTATCATCCGTTTCTTCTATGCGATAAGCTCCGAGTAGCAGAACAGGCGGCACAGAGTCTAGATCACGTGCGCGGTGAGCAACGAATTGGAAAAGCCGAAGGCTGGCTTCGTCTGCCCACTGTAGATCATCCAGAAATAAACTGATAGCCGGTCTTCTCGGCAGTTTTAGCAGGAACTCAAACACTGCAATGAACATGACCCGTTCTTCTATATTGTGGGAGGAGCTATCTTCGACTTGTCTCGAACCTAGTCGCACCGCCAACATGGGTAACAAACGCGACAGAGGATTATGCCACACAGGTGCAAGATGGGCTAGAATCTCATCGCTGGTTTGTGCAAGGCATGTTTCAAGTAGATCAAGCCACGGCTGGTATGGCAAGCGGCTGGCGGATTCATAACAACGTCCGCTCAAGTGCAGGGCGTTTGTGTGTTGTTCAATAAATTCTCTTACGAGACGGCTCTTGCCACCACCCGCCTCAGCATGAATTAAGCCAATTGCGATGCCACTCAGTTTAGCTGATTGCCAGAGCTGATTGAGTTGCGCTAATTCTGTTTCTCTACCCACAAAAGGTGTCGTTTTGGGTTCAAATTGGAGTAGAACTGCTTGAGTAGTCTGAGTAATGTGAGTGCTTACAACCTCACCTTCCAGAATCTCTTGATACAACTGTTGCAACTCATCCGACGGATCAACCGCTAGTTCCCTTTGGAGCAAATCACGACAGTGCTGATATTGAACCAAGGCGGCATCACGCTGACCCAATTTGGCGTACAACCACATCTGTTGAGCGTGTGCGGTTTCGAGTAATGGAGCAAGCGAGAGTAAGCGTTGTGCCCATACTAAGGCAGTATGCAGGTCACCGTTTTCAATCAACCCCTCAACCAGCCGAATGATGCCACGTTGCGCACATTGTTCCAATCGACTCCGCTGAGCCAATAACCACATTTCAAACTCAGGTACATCCGGTAGTGCATCGCCTAGCAGAAACTCGCCATGATAGGTTTCAAGCGTTTGCGCGAGCGTATCAAGTGATGTCTGTTGAAGGGATTTATTATCCAGAACCTGTGCAAATATAAATGCATCCACATGGCAATGGGCATGGTTGAATTTCACCGTCTCCTTATCAACAATTAGAATATCTGCCGATAATTGACGACGGATCCTGCTCAGATGCCAGCGAAGGGTTCCCTGCGGATCCTCTGACACCTGGCAGAACAAGGAGTAAAGAGACTGGCGACTATGGGGAAAATCAGTAATGGCTAGGTAAGCGAGAATAGCTCGCGTCTTACGACTCAAGGAAGGCTGGTGTATTTTGCCATTGCTGTGGTAAACAAATGCGCCAAGAAACTGAATTGCGTGTGTGTATCCCACCTCTAGCCACCGCGTTATTTGAATTGTCTATCAGTTTAGCATCCTTGCTGGCAGATGCAAAATGACCTTATCTCCAATATTACGCACGTTATTGAGAATGATCATTTTCTCGCATGGATGCTCGCAACTAGAAACAGCACCGGAGATATTGTTCCCAATGGTAAATGGAAATAAACTTTGATGTCGTACTAAGGGTTCCTTAGTAATGCCCCAGATCTGCACTAATTTGCATAATGTCACAGGAGAGAAACAAAAAGAACCGATCCTTGATCAGCGCCTTGCCTGATGGTACTTAACTATGACCCCGCCAATAGCCGTCTAATTCATAATAGGCACTTTTCTCACCCTTGATAGCGTCATGCCCTTCTGGACACAGTACCCGTTCAAACACCTTTAGCGATCATGTAATAGACTTCATTCCAGCGCAGTTCATTCTTGAGATCGCGAATCTGCGTGTCACTATCAATCCGTAAGCATTCAATACCAGCAATATCCGAATAATCGGCGATATGTTCCCATGTCAACGCCTGACTAAACCCTGTATGATGTGCACCACCCGCATAAATCCATGCCGCCGCACCTATTTTGAGATCAGGTTGCGGGATCCATAAGGCGCGTGCAACGGGCAATTTCGGCATATCGTGTTCCGCTACGACAACATCAACATCATTGACAATCATGCGGAAGCGATTGCCCATATCCACCAGTGACGCATTGATACCAGCACCAGCAGGCGTGTCAAAAACAAGGCGCGCAGGATCAGCCTTGCCACCAATGCCCAATGGATGTACTTCGAGCGAAGGTTTGCCATCTGCAATCGAAGGGCAAATCTCCAGCATATGAGCGCCTAGCACCCGCATCCCTGACGGGTCAAGATGATAGGTATAATCTTCCATAAAGGATGTGCCACCGTCTAACCCGCTCGCCATGACCTTCATCGCACGCACAAGCGCCGCTGTTTTCCAATCGCCTTCGCCCGCAAAGCCAATGCCATCTGCCATCAAACGTTGCGGAGCAAGACCGGGCAATTGCAACATGCCATGTAAATCTTCAAACGTGGTCGTGAACGCCTTGAAGTTACCTGCATCCAAAAAGCTCCGCATTCCAAGTTCGATGCGTCCCGCTTCGACAATCGAATTGTGACGTGTGCCACCCGAACGCAGATCATCGGACATTGTGTAGCTATCTTCGTAGGCTTGTAATAAAGCATTGAGGTCGGAAGCCGAAACCGCGTTGATATGCTCAACAAGATCACCGATACCATAACCGGATACCTGATAACCAAGGCGCATTTGTGCTTCAACCTTATCGCCTTCGGTCACAGCAACCGAGCGCATATTATCGCCAAAGCGGGCAATTCGTGCATCTTTTGAATCCGCCCATGCACAGGCGGCACGCGACCAAACCCCAAGACGTTCTTGAACTTCAGGGTCGCTCCAATGCCCGACAACGACTTTACGATTCATCCGCAGGCGGCTCACCATAAAACCAAATTCACGATCACCATGCGCGGCTTGATTGAGATTCATGAAATCCATATCAATATCTGCCCAGGGAATGTCACGGTTGTATTGTGTATGGAGGTGCGCCATCGGTTTATTGAGCGCAGTCAAACCCGAAATCCAGTTTTTCGCTGGCGAGAAGGTGTGCATCCACGCGATAACACCCACGCAATTCGGGTCATTGTTCGCTTCACGTATGATGCCGAAAATTTCTTCTGGTGTGGTCAAAACAGGCTTGAAGATAACTTTCGTTGGAATAGCCGACGACTCATTAAGCGCACCGGCAATTTCGCGCGAATGTGCGTTAACCTGTTCAAGCGTCTCACGTCCATAAAGATGCTGACTGCCTGTTAAAAACCAGACTTCATAATTGCTCAAATCAATCATTTTCAAATAAGCCTTTCTTAAGTTCTTGTCCTCTTAACGGACATCAAGCCTATCAATGGTAGGCAAATCAATCTCACTTATAGTCCGAACGCAATCCATATTGAATTCGAGCTTATCTCACCTTACTTCAGTGAAGCAGTACTATTTCGAATAATCAACTCAGGATACAAAACACGTTGCTGAATGGATAATTCGGGCTTTTCGATAAGCGAAACCAAATACTCAACAGCATATTTACCTAAGGCCGAAAAATCCTGACAAACCGTTGTCAATGCGGGAAGATAATATGCGGCTTCCGGTATGTCATCAAAGCCAACAACAGAAATATCGTGTGGTACGCGTAAATTAGCCTCGTTCAGTGCGGCAATCGCCCCCAGTGCCATCTGATCATTTGCTACGACAAGCCCGGTAAACTCTTCACCACGTTTTAACAAAGACTTCAGTGCTTCATAGCCACTTTTCGCTGACCAATTTCCCTCAACACTCATATCATGCGAGAGGTTGTGTTCTTCTAGAATTTTTATCCAGCTTTGATGTCGCATGATGCCATCGTACCAGTTCAGCGGACCACTTATCTCTGCAATTTGGCGATGCCCCAGGTCAATTAAATGATTGGTTGCCAGCTTTGAACCATACGCCTGTTCGATGACAACCGAGGCAATGTTTGGTCGTGGCTGTGTGTCAATTTGAACGAAAGGGATATCTCCAACCAGCTCGCTGATTTCGGACATAAAATCGGAAACAATCGGAGCAATAATGATGATGCCATCAATGAGTTGTCCGTGTAGTTCATCTAAAGCAATTTTTATGTCCTCAGGCTGTAGCTTTTGTACCATACTAGGAGACACTCTATATCCCCTATTTTTAGCCTGATAGGTAATGTTGGCTAACATCTGTGCGGGACCATAGAATGTCGTACCAAAACTGATAATGGCGATCGTTTCCGAACGGTTGGTAGCCAAACTGCGAGCCGCCCAATTCGGACGATAATTCAACTCCCGAATGGACTCTATGACCCGCTTGCGGGTCGTTTCAGCCACGCTCGGATGGTCATTGATAACACGAGATACGGTCTGATAGGAGACCCCGGAATGATTTGCGACATCATTAAGTGTCACATTTTTCTCAGATGATTTCATGATTGTTGTCTTCTTGTGTAATTAGAAAATCTTTCGGAGTATACAGCTATCCGAACTGTTGATGGATTCCGGTGGAGGAAGTTAGCAACACTCCAAATTCTACTTAATTTATGTAAACTACGAAGACCAATTTTCATGAATACGCTATTCTTATGTAGCGGCAGAGGCTTGCTGTTTCCGCCCAAATAAGCCTTTACGACTGCTAAGAACTTTTTGTAAAACCACAAACGAAAACAAGAGAACACCAATAACAATTTTGATCCACCACGGCGTAAGCGACCCGTCTAACACCAGATAAATTTGAATAGTGCCCAATGTCATCACCGCAATAAACGTTCCAATGACATAGCCAACACCACCCGTTAATAAGGTACCACCAATAACCACAGCCGCAATCACATCCAGTTCCAAGCCGACTGCAAGGGACGAATCACCGGAGTGCTTAGACAATGACAGCACAATACCAGCAAAGGTCGCCAGAAAACTGCTCAAGGCGTATACACTAATCGTTGTGCGTCCAACAGGCACACCTAACAGCAACGCGGCATCTGGATTCCCCCCCAGCGCATAAATATTACGCCCAAATTTCGTGAAATGTGCCACAAAAATACCGCCGAATAGCACCAACAGAAACGCCCCCGCCGCAAAGGTAAAACGTCCTCTATCAGGAAAAACATAGACTAAATCCGAAACCCATTCATAAATAGGATGATCGATTCTGATGGAATCCGTAGATAACACATATGCCATCCCTCTAGCCAGAAATAGTCCCGAAAGCGTCGCTATGAACGCGGGTATCTTAAAACGATGGATGAAAAATCCCATTGTTGCGCCAAATGTTGTACCAATAGTCAACATCACCATAAATGTTACTAATGGATTCCACCCGTAGCGGTCTATCGTCAATGCACAAAAAACTCCCGTAAAAGCAATGACAGAGCCGACGGATAGGTCAATGCCTCCAGAAATGATAACGAAAGTCATGCCTATAGCCGCAATACCCCAATAGGCGTTATCTCTCAGTAAGTTACCCACGATTCGCATGGTTCCAAAACTAGAGAAACGATAATAAGCAAAGGCATACATGACCGCAAAAACAAGAAAGGTCATCAACAAGGGTACAAATCGTGATCTCATGCTACCCTCCGAAAAGGCTGTGATACAAACTGTCTAAATTCTTGTGATTGAAGTAGCAAAACGATCAAAACGACAATTGCTTTCACAACAAGATTTGTTGTAGGGTGCAGATCACTGACGTATAAACCTGCAAGCAGACTTTGAATAATTAGCACACCCATAACACTTAGACCGAGATAAAAACGTCCACCAACAAGGGAGGTTCCACCAATAACAACCGCAAGGATAGCGTCAAGTTCGCTAAATATACCTGCTGTATGGGGATCAGCAGATTTCACTTCACCGGCAACAATTATGCCTGCAATAGCCGCACACATCCCGGACAATACATAGGTGAAAAGCTTAATGTAACTTGCATGGATGCCCGCATAGAAACTGGCGCGATCATTCACACCGACGGACTCAATCAACAATCCAAGCGCTGTCCGCCGCACAAGCAATGTCACCATAATCAAGACTGCAATCGCTATGTAAATGGGAAAAGGGATTCCAAACACGACTCCTCGCCCAACAAATGCAAGCGTTTCATTTGTGAATGTTGGAGATTGTCCGCCCGTAATCATCTGAGCAACACCCCGTCCTGCAACCATCAAGATGAGGGTTGCAATGATCGGTTGTAAATCCAGAAAAGCGACCAGAATACCGTTCCATAGTCCGCAAAGTGCACCGACGAAAATACTAATGAGGATGACAAAAATGGGCTGATAGTAAAATGCCGTTTCGCCTGCCTCATACTTGTTAATTAAAACCACTGCCACTGATGCACAAATTGCCATCACTGCACCAACAGACAGGTCAATACCCTTCGTCGCAATCACCAATGTCATGCCAATTGCCAGCAGAGCATACGGTGCGGCACCATCCAGAATGTTAATCAGGCTTCCAACCAGGCGACCATTCACCATCCGAATCTCAAAGAAATTCGGTGAAATCAGGCGGTCAACAAACAATATGATCAACAACGCGATCGTGATCCAAAGTAAACGGGGGTCTATTTTGGAGCTAATTGTTTCTAAGCTGAAAGGTGGTTTTTTCTGTGGACTAAGTTCGTTTTCTTCTAAATTCATTTTGCCTCCCGATAATCGGGTAATTAATTTATGGATGTCATAATGTGCAGACTCTTCATCTTCCTGAAGTTCCTGAACATTGACGATAAAAAAACTTCAAAACAGCAAATAATTATCACAACAGTGATGACTTGTAGAGGCGAGATTTTCGTGCCCGATTACAGAAGCCAAACGAAAATTTGCTATTATTCTCCGCAGAGATACCAGAGAAGGACGTAGAAATTTTTCTTGCTCTTTTCGATAAGCTACTTAAACAGCGGCAATCGCCTGCATAATTGTATTTTCATTAATCTCGTCCCCTTCTAGCTCGCGTAACTTTTTATGATCGCGCAAGACCACAACCCGATCACTATAATCAACAACTTCCGCTAATTCAGAGGAAATAATCAGCATTGCCTTGCCTTCTTTAGCCAGTCGCTTAATGATCTGGATGATTTCAGCATGTGCGCCAACATCAATTCCGCGTGTTGGTTCATCTAATATGAGGAAATCCGGATTTGAAACAAGCCAGCGGGCTAGAATAACTTTCTGTTGATTGCCGCCGGACAATTCTTTGACAGGTTTTTCCGCATTTGGGGTAACGATCTGTAGTGCTTTAATCATCTCGTTCGCAAGTTGATCCTGCTTTTGACGGGACAGGTAATTAAACCAGCCCATCTTGGCTTGCAGTGCCAGAATAATATTTTCACGTACACTCAAATCGCCAATAATACCTTCAACTTTGCGATCTTCCGGCAAAAGTCCGAAGCCGTGCTGAATTGCCTTGCGTGGCGACGATAAATCGACATGTTGACCATTCACATACGCGTCACCCTGATCGACTTTTTCGATGCCAAATACAAGATGGGCAACTTCTGTACGTCCTGATCCTAATAAGCCAGCTAACCCGACAATCTCGCCCTGTCGAATTTCGAGATCGAAGGGTTCAATCATTCCCTGACGTGCAAATCCTTTAACGCTCAGGAATACTTGCTCTTCTTTGTTTTCCTTATTGCTGGATTTACGGTCTTCTTTTAGGACTTCTTTTAATTCTTTACCCAGCATCTCGGTAACAAGTTGTACTTTGGATAATTCGTTCGCAAAATGTTCGCCAACTTTATGCCCATTCCGTAAGACCGTAATCCGATCAGCAATTTCATATACTTGATCCAAAAAGTGGGTAATAAGCACAATACCAATACCACGCTGTTTGAGGGATCGAATCAATGAAAATAATTGTTCTACTTCATGCCGATCAAGACTGGATGTAGGTTCATCCAAAATGAGCACTTTAGCGGAAAGATCAACGCCCCGTACAATCGCAATAATTTGTTGAACCGCAACCGAGTAATCAGATAAGTTGCGCGTTACATCAATATCTATACCAAAATCCAGTAATAAGCTTTTTGCCTGACGATTAGCCGCGCCCATGTTGATCATCCCAAAACGCATGGGTTGGCGACCTAAGAAAATATTTTCAGCAACGGACATTGTGGGGATTAAATTAATTTCTTGATATACCGCGCTAATTCCCAATTCCTGTGCATGTCGGGGACTTTGCGGGTCAATTTCTTTGCCTTCTAACAGTATGACACCGCCATCTTTCTTATGAACACCTGTCAGTAATTTGATGAGGGTAGATTTCCCTGCCCCATTTTCTCCCACCAAAACATGCACATCCCCCGCATTTAATGTGAAATCTACATCTGATAAAGCGACGGTGGCGGAGAAAACTTTTCTAAGACCTATGCTTTGTAATAGCGGTATCTTATTCTTCTCATCGGCGATCATATTGAAGTCCTCTGGATGTCTGTTCTAAATTGAAGAGGTCTAACACCCCTGTCAGTCTGCATGATTGATGTAGGAGAGAACAATTGATATTTTTAGGCATCAATTATCCTTCTCCCACAGTGCATTAACCTAAGATGGAATGCGGATCAACAAGTGCTGTTGCTCTTTAGCGATCTGCATCATACGCGGCGCGGGAGGTGTACAAACCACCACCTACCGGAATCCAGCGGGGAAGTTCTTCGCCGTTCAAGTGAGCGACAACTGCATCAAATGCGGGTCCGCCCATGAAGGGACTCAGTTCAACTGTTGCGTTGGTTTCGCCAGCATCCATAGAGTCGAAGATGTCAGGAATGGCATCCACTGAAACCACAAGAATATCCACTGCCGGTACTAAACCAGCTTCTTTAATGGCTTCAATCGCGCCGATTGCCATGTCATCATTGTGTGCAAAGATGGCACAAATGTTAGCAGGATCTTCCGAACTCAAGATACCTTCCATAACTTGTTTACCTTCGGTACGAACAAAGTTACCTGTTTCGGACTGAATGATGGTCATGTTACTGAAGAGGTCAATGACTTGCTGGAAGCCTTCATGACGGTCAATCGCCGCACCAGAACCCACGGTACCGTAAAGCTCAACGATGTTGCAATTGCCGGATGTTGCTTGAACCAACCACGCGGCGGCTAAACGTCCTTCATGAACAAAATCAGAAGAAACGCGGGTAACATACAGTGATTCATCAGAATCCACACTACGATCGACAATGATCACAGGAATGTCTGAATCAGAGGCTTCTTGCAGAACATCATCCCAACCACTTTCAACGACAGGGGCGAGGATGATTGCATCGACATCGCCCTGGGCAATCCATGCACGCATCGCAGTAATTTGATTTTCTTGACTTTGTTGAGCATCTGAGAAGAGTAAGTTAATACCGCGGGCTTCAGCTTCCGCTAGAACTGCATCTGTGAATGCGGTACGCCATGCACTTTCCGAACCGATCTGCGAAAATCCGATTGTGAGACCTTCGCCGTCATCTTGAGCATTAATTGCTGGAACCGTGAGTGCCAGCAGGAAAATAAGGATTATCCCCAATTTTGCAAAACGCATTTCAAAAACTCCTTAAACACATAAACAATTTATATGATGGAGATATAGCGGATAGCATCTAAGTACTGGCGACAATAAATTCAGTCTATTTCTTTCAGCGATGATATTAAGAATGTACTTCTTAACAACAAACGAATATACGTCTGTTACAAGTTTGTATTTATTGTGTCAGTAATAATCAGATCAGCTATATCTTTGCGAGATTTCTCGGTCTTTGGCGCTTTCTTAAACACTTGATACCTATAGCCTCGTGAGCTATAAGCCATCAAAATGGTAAACAAAACCGCCATAGAGCCTTGACTCAATGTTGGAATTTGTTCATACTTATGAGTACGCTTGTATGGGGTTGCTGTGGCAGGTTGAACGCGTGACACACACCCATCTTGCGTTTCATATGATGAACCAGTCTGTGATACTTCTGCTCCCCTTTTACCAGAACTCAAAATCTTCTTGTCGACTTTTTTGGTTTCCGGAAAGCACTACCATTTTAAGTTTCTATAGTGGTTTCTCTCAAATCCTCCTCTAAGTTTTAAAACTTTTATTTTAATTTTAGGGTGCACACAGAATATATGATATATGATGTGAACGCTCACATATTATCGCCTTTCTTCATTGAAGTCAAGTAATTTGTCAGATAAAAGGCATCTACTTCTGGTAAAACCACGATTGAGATGGGTTTAATCGAAAGGAATTTGACAGGGCACGGTCACAAAATGATGTCGTTTCTTCGCCCAGAAAATGTTGTTTCATTGTTTCTCCTCAGGGAGTGGTTCATTGATAAACCGCCACCGCATAGACCTGAAAAATTGAAACCGAGTGAACTTTCTAGACCAATACGCGGTGGGTTTTACTCATAGGATTGCTTGAGCAGGTTTAATTCGTGTAAGCATTCGATCACCATTGTCTCTAACGATGTGGATATGGTGGTGTCGTCGTTGTCATGACTGCCTGTTTGCTGAAGTTGACGGGCGTAATTACGAAAGCCGTGTTCTGTTGCTTCATGATGAATGGCATAAGCGAGTAATTCCTGCCCTTTGTTCTCGCGCCCAAAATCGATAAAATATTTTCCCACGCCGATGAGTGTATTTAAGATGATGGGCTTGGCTTCTAAGCGATTGGCAATTTCTAAGGCTTCAATCAAATAATCAAGCGATTTTGGGTGATCGTGATTGCCTCCATAAGCTAAACCGCCCCACATTAATGCACCAACCAGATTACGATTATCATTGATTTGACGCAAAATAACGGTGCTGTCTTCAAGTGCTTCAATTGCGCCCTGAAAATTGTTCTGCTTAAAACGCATTTCACCCATATTCATCAAGGTCACACTCTTAACGGTTAGGTTTGACATGGCATCACTGAGGACGAGTACCCGTTCGTAATTCCCAAGTGCGATTTCGTATTCGCCGAGGTCTTGATAAACCGCGCCGAGATTCGCCAAAAAATGGCATAATCCGCGCAGGTCGCCCAATTGCTCAGAAATCGTGACCCCTTCATTCAATACCTCTTTGGCTGTTTGATGATCGCCAGTACGAATACTCAAGCTACCCAGATTTGCTAACGGCTTTAGCAACTCGGCAGAATTATCAATGGCGCGATAGGTTTCTGCACATCTAATCAGGGCTTCTTTAGCCTCATCAAACCGCCCTTTATACAGGTGAATAATGCCTAAAATGTTCAACGCAAAACCAAGGTCAGCCAATTGGTTTGTTGCTTCAAAGACAGCAACACTGCGAACCGTGAGGTCTTGCACACGATCAAGATTGCCCAGTCGTAAATGCAGACCGGCATAATGGACGGCAACTTTGCTAATCGCGATTTCCTCATCGTCTCCGCAGGGATCACAGCGCAAAAATTCGAGCGCATATTCAAATAAATCACTGCCTTCTTGAAAGCGATTTGTCCCCTCAAAAAAGCGATGTAGCGCAGTACTCATGGTGTCTATCGCATCGAATCGACCCTGTTCAACTGCATATTGCCACGCCACCCGAACATTGCTTAATTCCATGTCTGTTTGCTTCAATGAAGTGGAAAAATTTGCCGAGCGATTCTTCTTTTGGATAAGGCTCCGGTCATTATCACGCAGGAGATTAGCATAATAATCAATGTGTTTATTCAAGACGGATTCGAGCATTTCCGGGTCGGTTACGAGTGCTTCAAAAGCGTATTGCCCGATTGCAACGTGAATATCGTAACGGGTTGTGCCGTCTTCGTGGGTGTACATGCGTAACAACGATTGCGACACCAATTTATGCAAGGCGGTGACATTGGTCGATGCGATTTGTTGAGCGGCATCTAAGGAAAATGTCCCGCGAAATACGGATAAGCGTGTTAAGGTACTTTGTTCTTTCGGGGCGAGCAACCCCCATGAATGATCGAAGACTGCCCGTAAACTTTGATGGCGTTCGGGAATATTTTGCAAAGGTGAATCGAGCAAATCAAGATTTTTCTCAATTTCTTGTGTCAGGTGTTCGCACGAGATGACCGGTAATAACGCCGTCCCGATTTCAATCGCCAGGGGCATCCCACCGACGATTTTACAAAAACGGGCAATTGCCGCCTCATGACCGCTTAAATCAAAGTCCCGTAGATACCGTTGTGCATTTTTTAGATAGAGTTGCACGCTTTCACTATTTGCCAGCAGGTCATCATCGAGATGGGTGATTTCTGGAACCTGTAAGCCCTGTAACGAGAAAACGTGTTCCTGTTGCAGATTAAACCGGATGCGTGATGTGATGACAATTTTTGAGCGTTTGGTTTCCTGTAAAAGACTATCCAGCACATCGGCAAAATCCGCCAGATGCTCGGCGTTATCTAAGATGAGTAAGATTTCTCGCTTTTTAAGATACTCGCCGACTTGTTGCAACGGCGACGATGCCGTGTTGAGCGTCAGTTCGAGGATTTGAGCAAGCGCAGGGGCAACTTGTATCGTTTGGGTCAGTGCGGTCAGTGATAAATAGCGCACGCCATGCACGAATTGGTCGGTGTGTTGGTGGGCGAATTGCCTGACCAAACGTGATTTACCGATTCCGCCTACGCCTAAAATGTTGATAAAGTGAATTTCCGGGTCACGAATCCAGACGTTGATTTGATTAAGTTCGCGCGCTCTACCGACAAATATGCCAGAGTTTGAGGGCAAATTGTGGCGGGGGAGCGTTCGCGCTTCATGAATGGAGTCGTATAAATTGATCGTTTCCTGTAAGGGTTCAACGCCCAATTCATCATAAATATTCTGCTTACACACCTCGAATTGCGCTAATGCGTCGTCATATTTCCCCTGTCGTGCAAACGCCAACATCAATTGACGGTGGGTCTCTTCCCGTAGCGGTTCGATTGCCTCTAATTTGCGTAAGGTTGTCTCGGCTTTAAGCCAATGCGCTTGTTGCATATACTGTTGGCTTAAGCGATCAAGCACATCAATATAGTTTAAGCGACAATGCTCTTGCTCTGCGCGTAACCATTCCTCTAAATCGCCTTCAACGTCGAGGTTAATTCCTTGTAGGAACATGCCCCGATAGCGCGTGGAGACAGCTTCTAAATTGTCGATGGAGGCGTTTTCGTCTTCGCGGGTATTTTTTAGCGCCAGCACATCAATATCATGTGGTTTGTCGGCATGAAAACGAACGGTCTGCCGTGTGACTTCGACATAATCGCCCACGCGCTTGTTTAAATCATGCAAGGCTTGCCGGAGATTAGACTTGGCTTTGCTATCCGGCATATCGCCCCAAAATAACCCTGCGAGACGCTCTCTGGCATGAACATGGGGATTCAGCGCGAGATAACATAACAATACAACGACTTTATTCGATAGAAAATTCTCAACGAGTTCATCATCAATATAAACTTCGGGATATCCCAATACATTAAACTCTAACAATTTGTCTCCCTGTAAAAGCCCAGTAAACGTTTGGCAAACGCTTTATATGTATTGTAATGGTGTAGCGCGAATATACCAATTGGAGCTACTTGTGGATGACATCCAACCAAACAGCACACACCAATCAAAGTTTGGCACACTCATCATTGATGCGTGGTGTGAAACAGGTGAATCCTCGCAAGTCATCTGGCGCTTTCGTGTCCGTGATGTTCGGACAGGCGAACGACAGACATTCGCGAAGATGGACTCATTGCTGGACTATTTACGCGACCAATTCAATTCTCATCCAGCAGAGCAGTAATTTTTCGATCGTTCAAAGGTAATGGAGATTGTTTCGTATGAAATCTTTAAATTTGAGTCAGGCGTTTTCTTTAATGATGAAAACCTCGCCGATTATTCTGGTGCGGCTTGGGGCGAATTTGCTATTCTGGTTCGTCGCAATCATTTACTTTTTGATTGTCGGCACGGTCGCTTATTTGATTGGTAACGCTGTTCCGATATTAGGCTTTATCGTCTTCATCGTCGCAATTGCTGGGATGGGTGGACTGTACCATCTGGCATATAAATATGTATTTTACATGCTCAAGGCGGCGCACATCGCTGTTTTAAGTGATCTGCTGAAACACGGTAAGTTAAAATCAAACGAGGGACAACTCGGTTACGGTAAACAACGGGTGCAAGAACGCTTCGGCGAAATGAGTGCGATGTTCGTTGTTGATGAGTTGATTTCCGGCGTTGTACGGTCATTTACGCGCACTGTTTACCGCATTAGTCGGTGGATTCCGGGTGATAACGACGCTATTAGTACCATGGTCAAGATTCTCAATCGCGTTATCTGGTATTCAACGACTTATATTGACGAAGCCATTCTCGCCCGTAGCTTCTACGAAGAAACGGATGATGTTTGGGACAATGCGCGTGATGGCGTGGTGCTGTATGGTATGAAGTGGAAGCCCATTTTGATGAACGCAATCGCGCTGATGGTGATTAGTTTTATACCGTTTATCGTCGCTCTGGTGATCTTCGCTCTGCCTGTTGGCTTGTTGATTTCTCTCATCTCAACGAAATTAGCAGGATGGTCGATTATTATGTTACTGCTCCTGTCATGGCTGGTTAAAGTTGCCGTTGGTGACTCCTTCGCGATGACCGCGATTCTGGCTACGTACTATCGCGAGACCAAAGATTTAACACCCGATCCAGAAATGGCATCCCGTTTAGAAGGTATCAGCGATAAGTTCAAAGATATGACCAATCGCGCCCGTAGTGGAATGGGCTTTGGCGATAATGCGAATACCAATACACCCCAAACACCGGATAACGATACACCTAATACACCAACCACCGCACCACAAACACCCTTGTAAAAAAGTGGACTTGGGAGAAGAAATAGCCGAAAGTAAACACTATTGTTATCGCTATTGTCTAAGCAAAACCAGCAAGTATGATGGCACGTAACTTCTGAACTTCTCCCATCTTTTCGACTCTACCGTGCTAAATTTCGATTTTGGCACGGTAGTGGTCGGTTTATTCAAAATTTTGGCGATCCATCTGAATATATGTTTACGAATAAGGTGAATAGCGTTGTCCGGTCCTTGAAAAACAGACGACACGAGAAATTTAAGCAGTCGATTTGAAACCTCACCCCAACCCCCTTTCAAGGGTAGGTATTTAATTATTTTGTCGAATTTGTTCTACATTGGGCTGAAACCCCAATGCTACGACGATTTTAGAAACCCCACTCAAGTGGGCTATTTTCACAAATGCGCGGGACGAATAGCCTGCATCAGCAGGGTTTTACACTTTAGTAGCCAATGGGTTTCAGCCATTGGCGGTAACGCTAAGAACTCAATCACAAAAAACCTATCCAGATTTGTCGCCTTCAACGTATTCGAGTATGCTTGACGCAATTCTCAATTAAACAGTTTTGGATCCGAATACGATCTTTCTCATCGCAGGTGTACTCAACCATTGTCAGAAAAGCTGATGCTCCAGCTAACAAAATTGCAAATGCCACAGATCAAGCATCCGTTGATTCATCGAAAGCTGTTGTTGGATCAATTCACGTCGTCGGAGCAACATGTTCTCGTTGTAGCTCCCGCAGGGTATGGAAAAACCACCAGCGTAACGCAATGGTTGGAAGCGTCATACTCACAGCACCAGATCGCGTGGTTCTCGATAGATGCCGCGGACAATAACGCAAGTATGTTCTTGAACTACCTGATCGGTGCATTGGAACAGCATCAACCGGAGGATGTTGAAACCCGGCTACAATCCTATTGGGAACTCTACGATCACCCTCAGACCATACTCAGCGTTATCATCAATCAATTGATGCAAACAACAGATGTGGAAAAAGTCCTCGTATTGGACGATTATCATTTGATAGATAATCACAATGCTGATGTCCACAGCTTAGTACAAAAACTTCTCAATACAGCGATCCCACAACTGAAACTGGTGATTTTGAGCCGCACAGCACCGCCCTATTCGGTTGCCAAATTGCGCGTTGAAGATCGGCTCAGAGAACTGAGATTTGAGGACTTACAATTCACCAGAGAAGAGGTACGAAAATATTTTGATGTACGTCTGAATCTGGCTTTGTCAGATGCACAACTGGAGGCAATCAACCAATTTACAGAAGGTTGGGGTGTTGGGTTGGCAATGGTCGCACTACGCCTGTTGAATACCGATAACATTGATGCGTTTATTCAACAATGTACAGGTATGGAGAAAACAATTTCTGACTACCTTTTGAGCGAAATATACGAGCAACAATCTAAGGAAGTGCAACATTTTCTGGTACAAACCAGCGTGCTCAACCGTCTACATGGGGAGTTGTGTGATGCGGTGTTGGAGCATCATGATAGCCACGCGTTGTTAGCCCATCTCGAAAATATGGGATTACTGATTATTCCGCTCGACTCGCAACGGCAATGGTATCGTTACCATCATTTCTTTCAAGATTTTTTGCGAGAACGACTGGCTCAGACTGAGGATACATGGCTTCGGAAAATACACCAGCGCGCCAGCCATTGGTTTTCAGAAAATGCCGATAATAATCCAGAAGCGATTTCCGCCGCGTTGTATCATGCCCGGCAAGCCAACCAACATCTTCTGCTAAGTACATTACAACGGTTCGGTGTTTGGCTGTTGAAGCACGGTCATCAACAACTCATCATTGATTATCTGGCACCTTTCTCCATCAAAAAACTTGGCGGCTACCCTGCGCTATTAACCCACTATCTCTGGGCACTTCTTGGTGTAGAGGATATTAATCGTCTGCGTCTTGTTATTGATACGTCGTTGGGGGTCATCCCCCGCGATATGCAAGGCGATGCGCTGGCAATTCGCGCGGAGATTGAACCCGATTGGCACCAAAGACGCAATTTATGCCTTGAAGCCCTGACCTTGCTTGATGAGGATGATCTGATCTCACACTGTATGGTGCAGGGCAATCTGGCGCGTATCGCTTTTTTTGCTGACGGGCAAACCGGGCACGCGATTCAGATTCTAACGCGCACAGTCGCGGTGTGTGAGCAAGTACAAGCGATGAAGTTATGGGCGGTCACGCTTGATTGTTTGATTGCCATACATCAACGGCACGGCACATTGCTAGAAGCGGAAGCGTTGTGCCGCCATGGTCTTGAGGTCTGTGAACAACACAATAATATCAGCCTGAGTTGTGCATTTTATTCACAGCTTGGCAAAATCTTGTATGAGCAAAATCGTCTTACAGAAGCGATAGATATTCTTACGCATTGCCGTCAAATTTGTGATAAGCACATCAATACTAACTCCTACGTTGCCGCATCGTTGACCCTGGCACGTTGCGTACCGGATGACGACGCTGAAATTATCCTGATGGAGACACGTCAAAACGTTAGTACCTCCGCTTATCAACGAAGACGTGTTGAAATCGCCCCGGACACTCATTTAGTCGATGATGGCTGGATTACTTATGTGATCGATTGGCAAAAAACGACCTTTGACAATCCGCATGAGCAGATTCCCTTACCCACACTGTATACAAATTTGATTCTGGCAAGGCGTTTTGTCTATGGGGATCGATCAGGGTTACGGTCTGTTTTGACCATACTCAAGCAACTACAGACTCTATGCCAGCAAGCGGATCGTAAAAGTGATTTGATAGAGTGTCTTATCCTCACTGCGATTGCCCATGAACGATTGAAACAGAGAAAAACCGCCGTTCATAGCCTTGAGGAGGCTTTGCGATTAGCACAACAGACCGGGCATATTCGGCTCTTTTTGGATGGTGGCAAATGGGTAATGACGCTTTTAGAGCATATCGTACAGCTTAAGCACGGGCATACCGATGTGCATGTGTTGTTCAATGCACCCCTATTCACATCACCACAGAACCAGCTACAAGAGTCACTCACGCGACGCGAGACAGAAATATTGGGTTTAGTCGGTGAAGGCTTGACCAATGTAGAGATCAGCCACACATTATCCATTTCACTAAATACGACCCGCTGGCACCTCAAAAATATTTTCCGCAAGCTAAATGTGGATAACCGAACCAAAGCCAGTGCCTATGCCAGAACGTTAGGCATTCTGAAATAGGCACGCGATCTACGCATCTCTGGGCAAAAGGATCGCACGAATCACACCGGGATAATTGATTCCGTCAGTATCAGCCACAACTTCATTGACATACAGAATGCGTCCATCCGGGCTAAGGCTCAGGTCATTGGGTAAGGTGAACGTCGCATCCAGCAGTGCGCCATCTTGATTACCACGCTCCCCTGTTCCGGCAAATTGCTCTACCTCACCATCCAGCGAAACCGTGAATAGTCGATGTGTCCCACGCGAGACCGCATACAGGATGCCATTATGGTAGAGGATATGGGCATTGTTAGAACCGGGCAAACGGGCTAGTTGCGTAGCTTCGCCGGAAGGAGTCACTCTGATGATTGCCGAGTTGCGGAAATTGGAGACGTATAAATTGCCTGCTTCATCACGCGTAATGCCATTGGGACAACTTAGCAAGCTGGAACGCACTAACTGCGACATTTCACCGTCAGAAGTGATACGCTGGATCGTCCCGTTGTCACAATTATTGACATACAGCGTATTCTCTTCATCAATGACGATACCCACTGGTCCGTTCAAGTCTTCGACAAAGACATCCACCTCACCCGTTGGTGAGACACGCATCACCGTATCACTTTGATAGCCAGACTGGTAAAAATTACCCTCGGAGTCGAAGGCGTTTCCTGTGCCTTTGGCAAGGGCATCGCTCTCAAAAAATACCTCAACCTCGCCTCCGGTTGTAACCCGATAAACAGCATTACCAACAGCCTCTGTGCCTTCGCCAAAATCCGCAAAATACAGGTTGCCATCATGGTCGGTTTCCAGACCACCTGCGGCGGCAGGAATTTCTGGCAGAACAGTGAAGACCCTACCAACATTTAGCAATTCAATCGTATTTGATGGGGTCGAAAGCACTTCATTTTCAACATCCAGCACAACCACTTGATACGGCACACCTTCTTGAATTACATCACCATTACTGTCTGCTATCTCAGCGGAAAACATCACATCAACCATCGCTGATGATGGGGTGATGGTCATATAATGCGGAGTCTCTAACGCAACGGACAGCGGGAAATCTTGATCCGGTGTGATCACAAAAATACGTAATTCGTGGTCTATTGATTCAGCCTCAAACTGAATCGATAAGTCGCCTCCATTGCCCAGATTATCGCGGTCTGCCACCACAACATCAGCATGGGTATCCTCTGCCGCGCTTGATGCTGTGAAAATCGGTGCTATCGCGCCATCCAATGTATATAAGAAAATGTCAGTACCCACGCGCCCGTTGCCCGCCTCAATGAGATAATAATATCTATCCATGTGATGGAAGAAAGCGCCCTGAAAAAAGCTGTATTCATTCACCATATTGCTTGTCGTGAGCATCGGGTTTTGTGCATACCGATAGAAGTTGACCCCATCCTCGCTGATCGCAATGCCGGTTTTGCTCCCCCGCGGTCCGCCTTCGTATAACATCACCCAACCATCCTCAGTGAGAACAACTTCTGGTCGCCCTAACCAATTTTCTTCCCATTCAACAACAGGGCTTAGAATCGGGTCGCTTTCAGCATAAGGGGCTTCTGTGGTGGCGGGGTCGTCGTATTTCTCCCAGTTGATGCCGTCCTCTGATCGTGCCATGCCAATTTGAGATCCTTCTGCATTTACACCGGCATAGTACATGACATAACCATCATCCGTTGGTATCACGTTGACACGCATGACCTGCAAATCGTCCCATTCGCCCTCCCCGCCGGGGCTTAAAGCGGGTGTATCGTCGAAGACCCAATCTCCGGTTGGTGATGATGCTGTTGCGCGTCCAATAAATCCCTGACTGCTTCCCGATGTAAACGTGTGGTAATAGAGCACCCACGTGCCATCCGCTTCCACAAAACCACTTAAAACCAGCGCACCTCTGCCCTGTAATGGCACATCATCAATTGTAAAAAGTGGTTCTTCCTGTGCACGATTCCATGTCATCCCATCTGTAGACGTGTAGTAGTAGGTGAGCGTTTCACCGGGCCAATTATTGAAGAAATTAGAAAACAGATGAAATTGACCTTCATGAAAGATGACCGCCCCACCATTCAGATAACGATTACCACTCTCCCGCGTGATAACGGGGGTTTCCGAGGACAATACAAATGCGTCAGCGAGTATCCGATCACTCTCAAATGTGAGGGGTACCTCGTCCGACTGTGTGAGACCCACGCCCGACGGTTGATATAAAACAAAACTCATCAGGAATAGGATGATGATTATTTGAAGCCTATGAAATTGCATAGTATATCCTTAACTCAAACATTCAAGATACGACCATGCTAGATTAGATGATTATCGCGGAGGCTGAACCACATCAATGGGTGGTTTTTCACGCTGAGGCAGTGGGGGCGGAAGATTAATTCAATACAGTGGTTTTGCGCGATGCCGATGGTGTTATCTGGTATTAACTGACCTTACCGACTTTCATTCTTTTGAGCTAACAAATGATTATCTATGTGTTAAAGCAATCCCCCTGTAAATAGCGTTGTCCGGTACTTGGAAAACAGTCGATACGAGAAATTTAAGCAGTCGATTTGAAACCTCACCCCCAACCCCCTTTCAAGGGTAGGTATTTAATTATTTTGTTGAATTTGTTCCGCATTAGGCTAAAACCCTAATGCTAGGTTGATTTTAGAAACCCCACTTAAGTGGGCTATTTTCACATATATACGGGAAGAATAGCCTGCTTCAGCAGGGTTTTACGTCTGCGTAGCCAATGGGTTTCAGCCATTGGCGGTAACACTACGAAAGTGACCACAAAATACCTACCCTTGAAAGCCCCCAACCTCTCTCCAAAATTTGGAGCTGAGGGGAGACTTATATTCCCATTCCTTAAAGCATTGGGGATGGGGTTTTTCATCGCACTACAAGAGCATTTGCGTAAAATCAGTTATTAAAGAAAGCACTCCCGCAAAATATTTCTGCGGGAGTGCCCTGTTTACTAGGGTGTATCTTCAACCGGCGGCTGGTCTTCTTCAACCGGTGGTTGCTGGTCTTCTACTGGCGGTTGTTCTTCTTCAACCGGCGGTTGTTCTTCCTCAATCGGCGGTTGTTCCTGCTGTGGCGGTTCCACAACCGGAACCTGACAGTAGTTCCCGCGATTAGCGAAAGCATAGGCTAACAACCGTGAGCCGTAGCGATTGCCGTTGAACATCGGGCTGATGAGATCACCGTAGAACAGATCGACCTGTGCCGCGCATTGCGGGAGGGCGACGCGCAGTTCAACGGTTTCACCCGGTTGGATTGCACGCGCACCGTCGACGCTAGCGGCGAAGATCGTCTGCGTATCGATATTCTCATCGTACATATTGTAAGATGCCAGACCAATCGGATAGACACAACCGACTACGTTGCCCACGTTCTGAACATAACCGACAGCCTCACCACCGTTGATCGTTATCCAGCCGATGAGGTCGGATTGCGGACCTGTTGCGCCATCACAGGTTGGCGGCGGCGGTGCGTTGTAGGTGTTGGTGATGGTGTGGTAGGTGGTCTCGTTCGGACGAACCGTCACAGATGCACCAGACCCATCAACTGACCAATTTGCGCCCGGAGGGTTCTCACTAATCACGACGCTAACACTGTTTTGGTTCTGCGGGATGACCACATTCCACGATACTTGATCGCCATTGTTATGGACGTTGTAGCAGGCAGGTTGATCCTGTCCAGCCGGGAAGACCGCGTTACTGATGCAGATGGTGAAATCACCATGTTCTGCGGGCGGCGTGACGACATTCTTGGTCACACGGATCGTTCCGACCTGCTCAACCGGTGGCGGGGGTGCATTGTAGATGTTGGTGATGGTGTGTGTTTCGGTTTCACCTTCAGCCAGATCCACAGGATGCTCGTTGCCATGAACTTCCCAGTTTGCGCCCGGATAGTTTTCGGTGATGAGGTAGCTACCTGCTGGAAGATCCCAGCTGAGTTGTCCACCCGTTGCGCCAACTGCATAACACAGCGGTTGGGCAAGGTCACCACCGCTCACGCAGATTGTGAAACTACCGTCGAAGTTATCCGGCGCGTCGTTGACGATCTTGGTCACGACGATGCGCCCATTTTCGGGTTCTGGTTCGTCATGGGTATTGGTGATGGTGACGGATTCGGTTTCACCCGCGGAGACTGTTACAGGGCGTTGACCCGCTACCGTCCACTCATCACCCGGATCATATTCATAAACGCTGTATTCACCCGGTGCGACATCGAAGGAGACGCTACCGCCGTCATAGTTCACATCGTCACAGAGCGGTTCTTCCAAGTTATCACCGTTCACGCAGAGGGTGAATTCTTGATCTTCGTCGACATCAGCGCCGTTCCAGTCCACGACCTTCGTCACGACGATTTCACCATTTGGTTCATCACATTGGATGCCGTCGAGGTCGTAACCGTCGGCGACGCTGGAGCTAAAGTCGTTCGGGTCGGAGACATCCACGAGACGGACGAACAATACATCCATGTCTGTGCCGGGGAAGTCTACGCCACCATCAAGGGTGATCATACCAAGATATGTCCAGCCATCGGAGAGTGCGAGCGCGCCGTAGATTTCCACAGTTTCTGGATAGCTGGCGGGTGTTTCGTTACCGAAGCTGGTTTCGATGAAGAACAGGTCATCATCGCCGCCGTTATCGTCAGTTACGATACCGTCAAGGCGGAGGACGAGTTCACCGTCAAAGCCGAGTGATACAAAGTTGATCGTATCGTTGTTCTGTGGTGCACCAAACGCCATGCTCGGATGGCTACGGCTTTCGGGGACAGTGCCACCGTTTTTCATCAGCCCTTGATCGAAGCTGACGAACGCGACTGCGCCACAGGTATCGCTGACCGGAGGTAGCTCGTAGTTAGCGAACGATACGCCGGTGTTGCGATCTGCGTTCACATGGATGTCGCGGCAGACCTGACCGTTACCATTGTCGTAGAAGTTGTTGCCACGATTGGTATTGATCCATCCGGCTTGCATGGTTTCACAGACGGTATAGTCTCCGGTGGGCAGGTCATAGAAGCGTACCCGTCCGAGGCGGAAGTCACCCGTGATACCGCTGATGACTTCGTTGCCGTTGTCGTCATAGACAATGATTTCCCATCCATCCAGACGTGGTTCATCGGCGGTGCGTCGTCCATCGGTGCTGAGGTCATGATACTTGGTGACGGTAACATTGCCGGTTTCACGGATGTTGCCGAAGAATACCGGAAGTGTTTGACCATATTCGACCTCGACATCCTGACAGATGAGACCGTCAAACTCAAACGTAGATTCGCCAAGTTGGGTATTCGCCCAGCCTGCGCGATCCTCTTCACAGACGCGGTATGTGCCGGAGACGAGATTGTTGAAGTTGACGATGCCACTGGCGTTCGTCGGGTGCGGATTATTGTTCTGGATCGGGACGAAGTTATCGTCGCCCTGTTCCTGATAGATGAACATCTGCCAGCCTTCGAGCGTGCTCTCGCCGTTGTCGAAGATGCCGTCTTCGCTCACATCATCGAACTTGGTGATGCGTACCTGACCGCGACGTTCGTTGGTGAAGGTGCAGGTCATGTTTTCGTTGGATTGCGTGAGGACGATGCTAACGCTCTCGCCATCGACTGAGAATTCCGGTGCGTCTGTCGCGTCAGATTCACACGTGATGCCCGTCATATCCCAATTGCCCGGATAATCGACCTCGGTCACAGTGTTTTCGTCAAATGGTGCAACATTGCTGAAGGTAGTGCTGTTGGTTGCAGAGTTCGTACCACCGTTCAGGTCGAAATCGCCGAAGTCACCGTCGAAGCCGAAGTCCAGCCATGAGGCGTTCTCAGGATTGGTCGCCTTGAAGATGGTCACTGTACCGTTTTGCATGTTGGCAAAGTTGACCGCGTTCGTCTGTGCATTGACGACTTCGATTTCCTGACAGATATGCCCGTCAAATGCGAAGGTGTTATCGTTGCTGTTCGTCCAGCCCGCCATATCTTCTTCACAGACGCGATAAGTGCCTGCGACTAAGCTGTTGTAGTTAACGATACCGCTGGCGTTGGTGTAACGCGGGTTATTGTTCTGGATCTGGACGAAGTTATCATCGCCCTGTTCCTGATAGATGAACATTTCCCAGCCTTCGACATCCGGCTCATCTTGATCCTGAACACCGTTGCCGTTCAAGTCCTCAAACTTGGTGATGCGTACCTGACCGCGACGTTCGTTGCGGAAGACACAGGTGATTTCATCATCAAAGTTGACGAAGAAGCTCGCGCTTGCACCGTCAGTTTCATAGTCCACACCGTCGCAGGTGAGGCTGGCGAATTCCCAGTTATTCGGGTGATTCGTCTCGCTGATCGTGTAGTTGCCTTCCGGCAAGGAGTCGAAGACTTCGACGTTATCCGTGCCGTTATTGCTTCCGTTCAGCGTGAAGGTATCGTAGGATGCGGCGTTGTCGTCATCGTAGAGTTCAAAGTCAAAATTGACGTTAGCGGCGTTGGGTGCGGCTTCTTTGACCACCGTCAGGCTACCGTTACACGGTGCGAACGGACCCGGATTTTCAAAGCGACGTTCCCCGATAGCGATGAAGATGTTATCGCAGGCATCCAGTTCAAAGGTCTGCGCCTGATTCTCCACACCGTTGGGTGATGTGTTGAAGGTGTTGCCCTGAATGACCGCGCTCACCGGTGCGATATAGGGTGCATCGCCGCCTGCGCCGTCAAAGTCGGAGTCGCTGTAGAGATGACCGCGTGTGGCACAGTCATTAAGGTTGTTTCCGGTCACTTCTAGGTCGGTTACGCCGTTGGTGTTGATACAGGTATTCGCGCCATTCACCGTGTTTCCGGTGATGTTCACATCTGCATCCGCGTAGTATACGCCGATACCTGTAGAAGTATTGACATCGTTGCCTGAACTGAGCGTCAGGTTATTGTTAGCAATATTGACGCTGACGAGCGGATCTGTGTTGTATGACCACACCATGAGCCGTCCGAACGTCCCTGTGATGATATTTCCGGTCATATTCACATTTTGCCAGCGGAAGGCTTCTATGGCGTTAAGGTGTGTGATGCCTTCAAAGGTGTTGTTGGTCGCCACGAAGTTATTACCACGTCCAGCCGGCGTATAAACCTGTGCTTCCATGAAGACCAGCGAGAAATTCGCGTAGTAGCCATCAGTGAGCGGGGTCAGCGGGCTGTCGTTGAAGTTGATAAAGCTGTTGTTATCCAGCAAGAAGCCATCCCAGCCACGATTGCTGAAGATCGCCGCCGCATCTTCGACATTTTCGCCATCGAAAACGTTATTGACGAAGGCGAGATTGGCATAAGTACCACTGTTGGTAATTTCCACCGCATAACCCGGATCGTAGCCGGATACTGTGGGCGCATCACCCGTGATGGTGAAGTTATCAAACGTCAAGCCAGCAAAGCTAGACCCTGTGAGGTACATGCCGTTGACGACTGTGTTGGCACGATTGCCTGTGGCGATGACGAGCAGATCAGGTGAGTCGCTGTAATCGCGAGTCATGACTTCCCCTGCCCAGTTGCCTTCGGTCACATGCACTTCTTGATTTGCACCGCTAGAGGCGAACATCGCTTCTTCAATGGTGCAATAAGGTGTGGTGTGTCCGTCGGTGCTGGTGGTGGCAATACCGCCACTCGCTGAGGTCGCCATTGGACTGTTGGCGATGCTGTCATCTAGCCACGGGCAGAAAGCGACGTTTGTAGAAACGCTATCGCCTGTGCCTGTGCCTTCGCCGGATGGACCAGAGGCATCACCCCACCAGTTGAGTGTGCCATCGGTGATATTGGTTGTGCCAACCGCACGAACGCCCACCGTATTGCCAATAATGTCATTATTGTTGACATTGGCATCTGCTACGACGCTGGCATCACCACGATCAAAGAAATCGGTGCCGTTTGTATTCGGGCTGGGGTTGCCTTCCTGTACCTGAATACCGACATCATTATTGGTGACGGTGTTGCCGGTCACGCTGATTCCCGTGCCTTCGACGACAATACCGAAGCCTTCACCATCGCCGTTGGGTTCGACGAATCCAGTAACAGTATTTCCTGTTACGGATACGCCAGAGGGTTGGTCAGCGTTGGTTGCGCCCGGACCACGGCGGAAGACCGCAATACCTGCGTAATCACGTGTGTCCGAACCTGCTCCGGTTAAGCTGACGATGTTGCCGCTAACCGATGTCGTGCCACTCGGATTCTTGATTTCGATGCCGTAACGTCCGTTATCGGTGACGGTATTGTTGGAGACGACATTCGCATCCGGGCCTTGCGGACCGAGTACGCCGATGCCGGAGTCGCCATTACCTATGACTGTGTTGCCACTGATGGTTAATCCAGTGACATCGCCATCGCTGATGTCGATACCGACCAGACGGTTATCGTTAACGGTGCTGTCGGTGATGCTAACGGCAGATTTTGTACCGTTAATCATCCAGATACCGCGTCCAGCGAAGAAACCGAAGCCGTTGTCATTGGCGGTCACGTTGCTGATGGACACGCCATTGGTTGTGCCTGCCTGCGAGAGAATACCGTGCACGCAGTTATTGCTGGCATTGACGTTGCTTACAGTGACATCGGTGATGGTCTTACCGATGTTCTCGCCGATATCCAAGCCGAGATCATAGCCGGAAACGCTAAAGCCGCTTAATGTGATGCCGGTATGGTCACCAATCAAGCGTACACCCGCCGTCGCCGAGGAATTCATTGTGTTAGTGCAAGCATCTGGCGAAACCAAAAGCGTTTGATCTGGTCCTGCACCCTGTAAGGTGAGGTTATCTTTGTTAATTTCAACCTGTTCGTTGAATGTACCTGCATCAACTTCAATGGTGTGACCAGGCACTGTATCAGGATCGTCAATCGCTTCTTGAATCGAGCAGAAGTATTCGCCTGTGTTGACATTATGTGCTGACGCGCCACCGGAGGCGACAGGTGCGCCATTGATGCTATCGGTGAGCCACGGGCAGAACACGACGTTTGTGGAAACGCTGTCACCACTGCCTGAACCTTCGCCGGATGGACCGGAAGGATCACCCCAGAAGTTGAGCGTAGCATTGACGAGCGGCGCAGTCGTATATACGCCATCTTCGTTGCCTGCAATGTCGTTCTGATGGGCGATAACGACGCTGGTATCTGAATTGTTGTAACCGACAGCGATACCGAGTGTGTTGTCGGTGAGGATGTTCTGTGTGATGGTTGCTTCTGTGCCTGCTCCGAAGAACGTGCTGACCAGAATACCCGCGGATATTGAACCATCAGACGCGGCAACACCACGATTGCCACTGATGTTGTTATCAGTGATCGTCACCTGTGCGCCAGCGCCAACTTCAATACCGTAATCGAGCCAGTCACCTGCGCCCTTACCCGTGTAGGTGTTACCGGAGGCTGTAGAGCCACTGACACCCGCGCCAAAGAATTGAATGCCGATGCGTCCAATCTGGCTAAAGGTGGAATTGGTCACATTCACGGTACTGTTGCCGAAGATGGCTAAGCCTGTACCTTGATAGGGTGATGCGCTGGCTTGATAACGAATGTCGGTTAACGTGACATGATCCACAGAACCGCCGCCAAGGTGACGAATTGCCTGCCAGATCAAGAAGCCGTTGCCGTCGAGTGTCATGTTGCTCAGTGTGAGCGTATTGCCACCTTCGACCAGCCACCAACCGCGCCCGTTACCGCTTGTTCCGGTGTTCGCGGTGGGTTGGATGATTGTTCCGGCTTCGGACTCGCCGACAATAATGAGGTCTTTGTCGATGACCAGCTGATTAATCTCAGGATACGTCCCATCCAGCACATGCACAGTTTCGCCACCGATTGCATGTTGGATAGCCGCCTGTAGGGACATAGTCACGATCAGATTTTGCCCGACCCAGAAATCACCGGTTGCGATTTCGTTGACGTAAGAATCAATCGGGGTAGCCAATGCGAGCGCGAATGCAATCGCGTCTGCCTGCGTGATCTGGTAATACGTGAAATTTTCACCGGATGCACGGTGTGTATCGTTCATTACCGTGTAATCAAAGCCGTTTACGGTGAGGTTGGTTACGGGTTGTGGGCTACCGGGTGCATTAAAGTTACCGCGCTCCACATAGACTTTGTTAAATTCACCGAAGCTATTTGTACCCTGAATTGTGATGTTATCCGAACCGAGCGAGAAATAACGCCCGTAGGTGTAAATGGCAAAACCACCCCACGCGTTGTTGCTCGTGGTGAGGTCTGAGGCGATCACATCATTGCTATCGGTCAGCGCGAAGCCATTACCGCTTGGTACATCATTGACGGTCACGCCCGCGATGAGTGAGTGCGCCATCGACCCCGTTAAGGTCAACTCCTGTACGGCGCGAATTGTTCACCGTCACGTTTTGCACGGTGATATTAGAAATGCGCGTGGGGGACGGACCCGCAATCTTAATGCCATAAGCGGCAGATCCAGCGGGGTTGCCCGTCAGTGTGAAGCCTTGAAGAATGACATCACTCGCGCTGACTTCGATGCTGTAGTCATTGAAGCTACTGGCATCAATCGTCACATCGCTTTGCCCTGCCCCGTCTAATGTAAGGGCTTTATCAATGTCAAGTGATTCCGGATAGTTGCCGGCGGCGACGTGAACTGTTCCACCTGCCGCAACACGATCAATACCCTCCTGAATGGTTGCGAGGGGATCACCAATCAGTCCGCTGTTTGCGTCACTGCCTGATGCGGCATCGACATAACAATCAAGCGTGCCTGCACAGGTCGGATCGGGTTCGAAGTTGGCATCAACTGTATCTGCGCCGAAGGACAGGATCACATTATCAACGAAGCCGTCAAATGTGCCATTCCAACCGGAGCCAATGCCGACGCTGATACCCACAATGGCGATGTTCGCACTCAGGTCGTGAGGTACATCCGAATCTGAGTCGTCGTCGATGGATGGACCTTCTTCGTCTGCATTCGCCAGCCATTCCGCCAGCGAGACATTGTAATCATCAATGGTGACGCTGGGCGCACCATAGGCACGCATCCAGAAGTTGTCGTCGAAGATGTCTTCAGATACCCATTGATCTACAGGAACGAGCACGCCACTAGTGCCTCCATTATAAACATCTTCCCAGATCAATAAACCAGCTTCTCCGGTTACCGTATTGCGGTAAACCAGACGAATAGCGGGTACAAAATGACCGGGTGCGGTTCCACCACTTGCGCGATACCATTCAAAGCTGAATGCTGAAATATTGGCAAGGGTGCGATCTGGAAATGAATTTGGATCCCAGTAAACTTCAAAATCCGCTTTATCATCTTGCGTTAATTGTGTGAATTCGAGCGATCCATCACCATCGCGCGCTTGCGTGTTTGTGATGGCAACTGTCCCGTCGTTGCGAACATTTTGCGGTGACCACCCCATGGGTGCCGATGGCGTGACGATGGTCGATGCGGCGGCATAGACACTGCCGGTCATCATGACCATGATAATGGCGATGACACCGAGCACAGTCAGCCCGCGCCATCGTGTAAAGTTTCGTATTAACATTCAGATACTCTCCCTTATGTACAAATTATCGTGCATATTACGTTGTTTTGATGTTGTGAGTTGTGGTGTCGTTGTTGGGATTCCCTCCTGATGTTTTGTAATAAACTTTGTATCAATAAAATTTAGTCCCTGTTGCTAAAAAAATATTAGACCATATGAATTGTCAGGTCAAAGCTAATAGAAAGACTAGCAACCGTACACTGAACAAATGAGCGAGTTGAACAAAAGGAAGTCTCTGGTAAGGTTGAATTTCTCACAAAACAGCCTGGAGGAGACCCCCAAT
>JAVJSU010000076.1:0-89536 GCA_040219275.1 Aggregatilineales bacterium
GAACGATTTCAAAGCCTTCAATTGTATATGGAAGTGTACCGATGATCTCTTGCCACTCCAGATGCCAAATATGTAAACCACTATTTTATTCTTTCACATCACTCTTCACATATTGCTTTTCACATAAAGTGCGGATGAACCTTTATATAGAGGGAAGTTGTTAGTGATTAGTTTTTAGTTAAAACGGAATTCTGCGCCCAATCCTCTCCCTCCGAACACACAAATTTTTCGTCTATAATCAGGTCTATTTAGTTTACCATGCGTGAGTCAGTCCGCTTATGAAACGGTATCGTTTCCCCCTCATTATCGCCCTGCTATTCGTGCTCTGGTTGTTTTTCGGGCGCGATCTCATCACCCGTGTATTAAATCCGACGGACGAAACCATCGCCATCAACGGTGTTCCCGATGGTTTAAGCGGGCGGTTGCTCTATACACAGGGACGCGGGGGCATCTGGCAGATTGACCTCGCCAGCGGAGAAAGCGCCGTCTGGTGGCAATTGCCCGGTGTGGGTTATGTCAGTGGCATCACGCCCTCACCGGATGCGACATCGTTCGTCGTCGCCTATGAACCGCAAATGCCGGATAATAGCCCGACGAGTTCCACTGATCTCTATTTGTTGGACGCGAATACGCTCCAAGCCACGCCCATCATCGAACGCACCACAATCACCGAAGTTTACGATCATCCCCTCTGGTCAGGTGATGGTGCATGGCTCTATTACGCCCATTATGCCCTGCAACTCAACGCTGAGGGCGCGGTGCAAGGCTCGACACAGACGCTTGAGCGCCTGCCCGCGGATAATTTTGAGAGCACGCCGGAAATTGTGCTGAACGATGCGCTGGAATTCTGGCTGACGGAGGACATGGTTAAGGCGACTTATGTCTATTTCGATCCGCAGAGCTTTCTCTACAGCCTGTGGATTGCTGATATTGACGGGGCAGATGCGGTTGAATTGGTCGCGGATAATATTTTTCAGGGGCTGGGCAGTCCTCGCATATCACCGGATGGCAGGGCGATCTATTTTGGTGCATCCGGCGCACCCATCGCGCAGACCGCTTCCGATTTACCCGGCGCACAGGCACACGGCGCACCGTGGGACATCTGGAAAATTGATCTTGCCGATGGCGCATATTCCCGCGTCACCAATCTCGGAATCGACGGACCGGCGCTAGCATGGTCGCCGGAGGGGCGTTATCTGGCGTTTGTCGCGCTGGAGGGCGTATACATGCTCGATATGGCTACCAACGACCTCTATCGCCTCGCAGACTCCACCGCAGAGGGTGAAATTCTCTGGCTCGATAATTGACCCCCACCTATCCCACAGATTCAACCCGCTCAGGCGCGAGCCGTTTGCTGAGGATTGCGCGGGCTTCATTGAGGGTATCCGCGAAGTAAATGTCTTTTTGTGCTTTGCGGTCTAGCGTGCCAACCGCATGATAAATCGACTTAATAAAGCCGTTCGCGCCGACAATCGCAAGTGGACCTTTTTCTTCGCCGCCCATTCGGAGCATTTGCATCGCTTTTGCACGTGTATCCGCATTGAAAATCGACCCACCGGGGACGCTCACACCCTGACTAACATCAATGATCGCACCGATAAGACTATCGCGGTTACGGGTGACCTTCTTAATATCATCGAAGGTTTGGAACATCTCATCCCACGTCAATTCTTTATCAAACACGCACAGAATAACCGTTTCGTCGTCATTATCCCAGAAAAGTTCTATGCCCATTACACACCATCCACAATTATTTTCTCTATTTAAAGTAACAATAATCGACTTAGATGATGATTGCTTCAGATAATCCTGAGAACCTGATAAATCCCCCTAATATTTCCGCATCGCAACAAACTGACAAACAATCAATGTCGTAATAATGCTGAAGGTTAGCGACTAATACAAGTATGAAAAAGGGCACGGTTTTATTAACAATTCCCGATCAAAAGTATCGAAAAATTAAGAAAAAATTCCGAAATAAGCGTTGATTTATGATAAGATTAAAATTAACGTTCTTATAGTTTTGAATTTTTCCGAAAATCGGGAAATCTCAAGGAGCAATGCGTATAAAGCAGATTATAATGTAATTCAAAGCAACACGCGCCTTATGGCATCAACTTTTGGAGGAGAAAATGAACGTATACAGCACACTCACATGGTTGAGCCATACTATCGACCTCATCTTGAACGCCTATCCTGGTGTCAACTCATCGGATGATGACTATCAGACCTCACAGTCTGGTCAGGGTTTGGTAGAGTATGCGCTCATTCTCATTCTGGTCGCCGTTGCCGTTGTCGCACTACTCATTATTCTGGGTCCGGCTATTGGCAATATGTACAATAACGTTCTGGACGTTGTACGTAATCAACAGAACTAAATCATCTAATCATTTCAATCAGTACTCATTTTATTCACGAAAAGCCTCGCATGATGCGGGGTTTTTTGTTTACTTAACGTCAGTTCTGGATAAGCAAACCATCGTGATTGACAGTCATTTTTTGGCAAAAGACCATGCGTATCGTAGCGTTTGGCTCTTAGCTTTTGGCAAAATGCGATGTTTTTTCAAACTAAAAGCCAAAAGCTAACGGCTAAAAGCTCAATTTCGCAGATGTTCACCTTAAACAGAATTCGGGTTACTTAGCCTTGTTTCCGTGCGCCTCCGTTTAAATTGCCTCCCTGTCTCACCCTCCTATTTCCCTTCGTGACCTTGAACATTAAGCAATTTTCGTTTAGAAATGTTAGCCAATTGAGTATTTGGGATGATCTGCGATAATAATAGGACTTTTTTCGCGCTCATTCAGACAAATACGTCGTGAAAATAATCACAGCACATGTGATAGACCATCAGGTCTTAGGAGATAGACATTTATGGCACGTACCAATTATGGAAAAGTAGGCGGCAGGCGCTCCGGTAGCGGCTTATGGCAATGGGTATTGCTCACTGTCGTGGTGACTTTAGCCTGCTCCGCAATCGTGGTTTTCGGGTTGCTCATCGCTGGAATTTTAAGCATCGGCGAGGATGATGGCACGTCAACCGCCGCCTTAGTGACCAACACGCCGTTTGTTGTGACCGCCACCACCGATCCACTGAACCCAACGCAAACACCGTTCATCATCACCGCGACATCGGAACCCACAGAAGAAATCTCGGTGCAACAGGTGCAACCACCCACCGCCACCGAAGCCCCGACACAGGGCGCGGCTGAACCAACTGAAGAAATCGTTCCGCCCACTAACACCCCTGAAACAGTGCAACAGCAATCCGTCGGCGCTACCGGTGAGGAAAGTCAGATTCCGGCATTACTCGCGCCGCTCATCAGCGATCTTGTGCCGATTGACGGTGGCACGTTCCAGATGGGGACGACCCCGCAGGAAATTGCCATTGCCGTCAATGACTGTATTCAGCGTGACGGCGGCGCGTGTGTTGCTTCCGATGGCGATGATTCCGGTCCGCCCCACAGCGTCACCCTTGATCCGTTCCGCATTGAGCGCACAGAAGTCACATTAGCGCAATATGTCGCGTTCCTGAATTCGATGGGTGCGGGCAGTCATCTGAACGGCTGTGACGGCACAAAATGTATTGATACCCAGCGCGAAAATGAAAATAGCGTCATCGTCTTTGATAGCGCCAATTACAGCGTGCCGGATATTTTCTCGAACTTCCCTGCATCCGGCGTAACATGGTATGGCGCACAGTCCTATTGCCGGACGATTGGTCGCCGTCTGCCCACCGAGGCGGAATGGGAACGTGCCGCACGTGGATTGAACAATTTCCTCTATCCATGGGGCAACGATTGGGTGCGTGCGTATGCGCGGGTGCGCGTCCCTGCCGAAGAAGCAAGTGATCTCGCCGGCGAAGTCGGCAGTATCCCGCAAAACGTCAGCTCCTTCGGCGTACAGGATATGGCAGGAAACGTCGCAGAGTGGGTCTCTGATTTCTATCAAGCAGATTACTACCTGCAAAATCCCAATGGCGTTAATCCGCAGGGTCCGCCCTCCGGCACAACAAAGGTGGTGCGCGGTGGTTCATGGAATACACCGCCGTTCTTCACCCGTACCGTCCATCGTCAAGAGTACGCACCAACCGATTCTCTGCTCTTTATGGGTTTCCGTTGTGCGGACGAAGTGCCCGATCCAAACGCCACCTCTGGCGCAGTCGATCCGCTTGATCTTGGCGCGGACGTAAACACCACCACCGAAGAAGAAGTGCCAGCTGGTGCGGCACCGACCTTACCGCCGCGCCCCACTCCCGCCGGAGAAGCGACTTCCGTGCCGGATCTGCCGCCGGATGCCGGTTCAGGCGGATAAGTAACCACTTACGAATCAAAACAGCCTGTTACGTTTATGTAGCAGGCTGTTTTTTTACTGCGCCTTCGTGTCTCTGCGCCCTTGTGTTACGCTTTTTTTGCACCTACTCAATATACCCCAATGCCCGCAGATTATCCTCTACCTCCGCGCTGACCGTGCCGTATGCCAGACCACCCGCCCGATAATGCTCGGCAGTTTTGACGAACTCTGCCACCGTCGCCTGCAAATCGCGCACCGTGTCCGGCTGATTGTCGGCGACATTTTGCATTTCTGCCGGATCAGTGCTCACATCAAACAATCCGTCCACCGAGTCACCGATCAGCGCCAATTTGTGCTCGCCCGCATACACCCCGCGCCGCGTCTGCCGGAGTTGCAGGCGTTCCAGCAATTCAGGCGTGCGCTTGTGTATCAAATTGACGACAGTCTGCGGCGGGAAGGCTTCCGCGAACACGAATTCACCGTCTTTATCCGCTGTGCCATTCAGCGACCGCGCCAGCGACAAGCCAGCAACATCCGCATTCGGGTCGGCTTCGTCCAGCGGTGGCGTGATGCCCGTCGCGTCCATAATTGTGTGGAAGATGCGCCGTGTAGACACATTTTTGGCGATGCGTGCGCCCTGCGGGAAGCGTTCGGGATAATGAATCATCAGCGGGACGTGCACCAGTTCCTGATAGACCACGAAACTATGCCCGAAAAATCCATGATCGCCATGCCCTTCGCCATGATCCGCCGCGATAATCACCAGCGTATCATCAAGCGTTTGCAAATAGCGCAGTAACCGCCCCAGATGCGCGTCTTGATGGGCGATTTCCGCCTGATAAAATCCATCTATGACGTGTTTCTGCCAGTCACTCAGCGGTGGCTCATCGGGAGTCGCCCAGCGTGCCGCCTCCGTATTAAAGCGCCGCATAAATCGCCACGCGGCTTTGTCGTTGCGAATCTCCGCAGGCAAAAATTCCGGCGGGGGATGATAGGGCAGATGTGCGCCCATCAAATTCAGAAATGTAAAATTCGACGTTTCAGGATGCGTCTTGCGCCGTGTTTGCAGGTATTCCAGCGAATCGCTAATCGAGTGGGCGGTGTGTCCGGTGTAATTGATCGAGCGCGTCCAGATCGGCACGAGGAGCGGGTGCATCGAAATTTGAAACAGCGCGTCCGAATGGGCGAATTTGTTGCCCACGTTCCGCGCAAACCGTCCCCAGCGCCGCTCGACCATCCGCCGAATCCCGCTCCGGCGCATATCCTGTGGGCGATTGGGTGCGGCTCCCGCATAATTATAAAAGGCATCGAATCCCCGCTGTAAGCCATTATTCAGCACACCCACCAGCGGATTATTACAGAATCCCGCCGTGTGATAACCGTCCGCCCGCAGAATCTCCGCGAGGGTTGGATACGCGCCGGAAAGCGTGCGATCCGCTTCGATCAATTGATGCGTGCTGGCATACGTCCCCGTGAATAGCGAGGCGTGGGCGGGAATCGTCCACTGGGCAGGCGACACAGCGCGATCATACAGGGTGGCACGGCTGGCGAAATCATCGAAGTGCGGCGAAGTATTGCTTTTATTTCCGTATATGGACAACCGATCACGGCGGGTCGTATCCAGAATAATCAGTACAACATCAGGTTTGGGCATAAAATTGAGTTTACAGTTCTTAGTTTTCAGTTAAAAGTGTGTGGCAAGGTGACGGGCGAACAGGTTTGCAATTTTGCCGTCCGCAATCATAGCAAACGCCGTGCGCGGGGACAATAACCAGATGGGGTGCAGTTCTGAGCAGTGGGCTTTATACTAATAGATGTGGGTACATTCGTATTTTCAATTCGACCTATGTCTCGTCATATTCTGCGCTGGGTCTGCACTAGGAGTGAAAACTTATGAAAAAGTGGATAATCGTTCTATTTTGCGCGTTTATGGTGTCAATTATGCCCGTATCGGCACAAGAACAATTCGCATCAGCAGTGGAATGGTCTCCTGATTTCAGCAGGCTCGCTATAGGCTATAATGGGGGTGGACTTGCCATTTTTGAAACAGCCACCGACAACCCTATTCGTGATTTCTCTTTATCGACTGCCGACATTGTACACATAACCGAGATTCAATGGCATCCAACCGAAAGTAATATTCTTGCTGTCATTGTAAGGACTATAGGTCAAGATGAAGCATATATCCTCAACTCAGCCAACGGTGAGATAATCGATATTCTGGAAGGGTTTGAACGGCAATCCCCAAATTTTTGGGTTACGAATTTGTCATGGAATACTGAGGACAACCTTCTCGCAGTATCGATTCAGATAGGTATCGGCTCATTTTCCTCCTCACATCAAGTGTTGATCTATGATACGCAAAGCATGACTTCGCCGGAACTCATCACCGTCATTTCCGAAATACCCGATAGTGTGGCAGGGCTAGCATGGAAGCCAGAGAGTTCTTTGCTTGTAATTGTCAGCGCAACGGGATATTTTTATGTATGGGATCAAAATCTGGCATCTGCGGGAACATTTTCTGTATGGGATCAAGACCTAACAGCCATAGATACAAGATTGCAGTTACCCACCGGAATCAGTGATGTTGTCTGGTCAGTTGATGGGTCGCTCCTCGCGGGTGTAAATACGCTCAGACTTGTTGAACAAACCATTTATATTTTTGATGCGGAGGACTGGAGTTATTACACAATTCCTCAACCATTCGGGACTTCCGGCATTGCGTGGAACTCAAACAGTTCTGAATTTGTTGTAAATGGCGGTGGTGGCATAGTAACTATTGACGCAAGGAATGGAAAAATTCTCCAACAAATATATCCGAACAGGGTGTTAAATGCAGTTTGGAATGAAAATGGTGCTGGCATTCTTTACGCGGAAAATTCCGGGGTAATCAATGAAATTTTGTTTTCTTCAGACTAAGACGGTTCAAGTTCTCTCGTTTAGTCTCGCTAATTTACACTGCCCTAAAAACAAATCTGACGGTCTGGCAGGCGACAATACAAATATTACAAAGGGCGACCTAACCGATCGCGCCCTACACTGATTCTTTAATCTAACATCTTTTGTCTATCGTCTTTTCCCTCATCCCTCATTCCCTCCGCGCTCCCTGCGCTCCCTGCGTTATGCTTTGATCTAACATCTATCGTCTAATATCTCTAATCTTTTGTCTCTTTACTCATCGCTTTTCCCTCATCCCCCTCTGCGTTGCTCCGCGTTCTCTGCGCCTCTGCGTTATGCTTTCAATCTTTTATCTTTCATCTAATATCTATCGTCTAATATCTTTAATCTTTTCCCTCATCGCCCGCCACCTGCTAAAATGGTGCGATTATTCAACTTTTACACACAGAGGTGATGATGGATATTGCGCTCATCGGATTTGGCAACGTCGGGCAGGGACTGTTACGCATCCTCCACGACAAAGAGACCTTCCTAAAAGATCAACATAACTTTTCGCCCCGAGTGGTCGCAGTCGTCACCGGGTCACGCGGGACGCTCTACCACCCACAGGGCTTGGACATAAGCGAACTGCTCACCATCGGCAACGGCGCACTCTCCGCCTATCCAGAAACCACCGGCTTACTCCGCGATTGGGACGCATCCAAAATCGCCAAAGAAAGTACCGCCGATGTGCTCGTAGAAGCCAGCCCCACCAACCTCAAAACCGCCCAACCCGCGCTCGATATCTGTTACGCCGCGCTGGATTCTGGCAAGCATGTCGTGATGGCGAACAAAGGACCTGTCGCCCTCGCCTATGCGGAATTAATGGCACGCGCCCAAAAGAACGAAGTCCAATGCCGTTATGAAGCCACCGTCATGGCGGGCACACCGTCCATTCGTCTGGCGCAAGAAGCCCTCGCCGGATGCACAATCAGCCAGATTCGCGGCATCATGAACGGCACGACCAATTACATCCTCACACGCATGGAAAACGGCATGGATTACGAGGACGCGCTCAAACAGGCGCAACAACTCGGCTATGCAGAAAGCGACCCCACAGCAGATGTCGACGGCTGGGATGTAGCCAGCAAAGCAATCATTCTGGCGGCGTGCGTCTTCGATCAGAAGATTTCGCTGGACGAAATGTCCGTCACAGGCATCTCAAAATTGACCGCCAATGACATCGACTCCGCCCAACGCTCCGGTGAACGCTGGAAGCTCATCGCGGAAATCACCCCCGACGGCGTAACCGTCCAACCGATGCGCCTACCCTTAAGCCATCCACTGGCAAATGTGATGGAAGCCACCAACGCCATCACCTACTCAACCGACCTTCTCGGCGATGTGACCCTCATCGGCGCAGGCGCGGGACGCGTAGAAACCGGATTCGGCTTGCTTAACGATCTACTGACATTACAAACGTGAAACAAACTTTTTCTTTCGCTTCTATAGCCTATGTTTGTATTAAACTGATGTAAACTAGAAGAATGATAGACGAGATTACGCCGTAAAAATGAGAACCCAACTTATGAGTGAACCGCAAATCACAACCGATGAGAGAAGAGCAACCCTCCTTGTAGTAGAAGACGATGCCCATTTGCTCTGGGGTATCCGCGACATCCTTGAATTGGATCACTACAATGTCCTCACCGCACAGGATGGGCAAGAGGCGTTAGACATTCTCCAAAATACAGACACGCCCTTACCGGATTTAATCGTCTCCGACATCATGATGCCCCATATGGACGGCTTGCAATTCCTTGAAGAAGTCCGCAAAGTGCAGGATTGGGTACGCATTCCCTTTATCTTTCTCACGGCACGCGGCGAAAAAGGTGATGTTCAGCGTGGCAAGAAAATGGGCGTGGATGATTACATTATCAAACCCTTCGATCCCGAAGACCTGACCATCGCCGTAAGATCTCGCTTACAACGTATGGGCGATATTGAAATCTACATCGACGACACCAAAGAAAAAGCCATCGAAGAAGAGAAGAAAAAACTCGTCACCATGCTCAACCATGAGCTACGCACACCGCTGACCCTCATCGTCGCCTATGCGGAAATGCTCAAAGATTATATTGATGTCGAAACACCGGAAACCGAAATCAACGTCTTCCTTAAAGGCGTGAACGACGGCGCGGAACGGATGCGTCGCCTCATCGAAAACTTCATCCTCACCGTCGAAATCGAAAGCGGCGATGCAGAAAAAACCTTCGTCTGGCGCAGTCACAAAATCGAAAATCTTGATATTCTCGTCAAAACCGCCCACGAACAGGTCTTCCGCAACGAAAATGCGGGGCGCGTCTGCAATATCACCATGCCCGATTCAGTGCCGGTTGTCTTTGGCGATCAGAGCTTTATCATCGTCATGTTGCGCGAACTGCTCGATAACGCGGTCAAATTCTCCAACGATACCGATGAAGTCCAGCTATCCGTCACACCCGCCGAAGCCGACATGGTCTGCATCACCATCAAAGACAGCGGACGCGGCATCCCAACCGATGAACAGGAAAACGTCTGGAAAATGTTCTACCAGATCAACCGCGAAAAATTAGAAGATCAGGGCGGCGGCGTGGGCTTGACCCTCGTTCAGCAATTGGCGCGTATCCACAAAGGTCGCGTCGAGATGGACTCCACAGAAGGCACGGGGAGCACCTTCCACCTCTATCTGCCCACCAACAAATAACCCTACATTGCCACTTTAACCATCAAGGACGACATTCAACCATGCCGTCCTTTTTTTGTTCGCATCGAATAAGCACACATTAAACGCTACACAATGTTTAAACTCTCCGCGCCCCGGCGCGCCAGCATCACTTATGGGAGAGGGCAATAACAGCTTGACACCAGCGAACAAACGATCTACATTTAACGTCGATATTTCCACGATTATGGAGCACTTGTTTCCCGATGGACGAAAACACCCGCACCCATTTCGATAACCTGCACACAAAAGACAAAGACGCGCAAAATGATGCCTATTACGCCCTGATGACCGCCACCGATCAACCCGTCGATTGGGCATATGAAGTGTGGGATGGCTTAGTCACGGATCTCAGCCACGCGAACAATCATGTGCGGGCGATTGCCTCACAATTGCTCTGCAACCTCGCCAAAAGTGACCCTGAAAATCGCATCCTCACCGACTTCGAAACCTTGCTCAACGTCACCAGAGACGAACGTTTCGTCACGGCGCGTCACTGCCTGCAAGCACTCTGGAAAATTGGAATCGTCGGCAACGCCCAACGCGACTTGCTCATCACAGGACTCGAACGCCGCTATAACGACTGCATCGACGAGAAAAATTACACCCTCATCCGCCATGATATTATCCAGAGTCTGCGGAACGTGTACGATAATGTCCACGACGATGCCATTAAAACCAGAGCCTTCGCCCTCATCAAAACCGAAACCGACCCCAAATATCGCAAAAAATACACCACCGTCTGGAAAGATGTGAAATAACGGCTACTTTGCGCTAAATCATTTTCAGTGTCGACTGAGAATAGAAATAATTGGTCGCGAAACAGATTCATCCCATGTGATTTTATCGATATTAGCATCTCTAAGTTTAGAGACTGTGCTTTTGGCAGTTTCTTCATCTTTAGTGTAGGAGAGGAATATATATGACATGGCGAACTTTCCGTGTAAATGATGTTAGTGCCAGTATAGTCATTTAGATCATTTGTGCGCCCCTAAAATTACGGGGTTGCTTTCCCTTTTTCCCTTCCCCTCTGCGTTATGCTTTTCCTCTCTCAGCAGATTGCGAAACAAGTCTCCCCTTGCGATTTAGGAGTGTCTACGCCCGTAAGCGGGGGGAGATTTAGAGAGGGGATTACTTTGCGGGCGGTTTGTATTCGCTCATTAAGCGTTGCACTTCTTTCTTGAGGATGTTCACCGAAACCGGTTTGGTCATAATCTCGTCGGCGAGATAGGGGTCTAAATTTTCTCGCGCAACCACATTCGCGGTCAACATAATCACCTTAATGTCGTACCGATTGAGCGTGTGCCGTAAATATTGCACCAATTGCACGCCGGAAACACCCGGCAGGTTGATGTCCAGAAGCATCACTTTGGGCAGGTCAGTCTCGGTCTTAAGATACTCCAGTGCATCATCGCCATTATCGAACGATATAGTCTTAAAGCCCGCAACTTCCATGACATGCGCGAACATCTCCTGAGTGACCACATAATCTTCCACGATGAGTACAGTTTCCATGCCGAATAGTGTCCCCTCACAACCTTGTCAAATTTTATGGCACATCACTCAGAATAATAGCTCATTATATATTACCAGAGCTTACAAAATCCGCCACTTTACGGACGATTTATTGAGAAATTCTTACTGAAGTGTAAGCAGGGCACAGGACGAAGCACAGGTTAAAGGGAGATGCGAGAAAACGCCAATGTGTTTGGTTGACGCATTGGCGTTTATCAAGGACGTAAAATCTTCGGTCAACGTCTTCCGATCATAGCTCGTATGAACGCGTTCAGGTTGGCTTGTGTTTGGGGCAAAATCAGCCAGAAAAGCATCAACATCATCAACGCAGACATCAAACACCATGCACAGGTTGCACCGATGATGAAGGGTTCTAAAAATGTTAGATAAATCGAGAAACACATGCCAAATAAGATCATCGCGCTTAGCAGATTTTCCGCAAAGGGTATCTGTAACCTGCGCCATGTGATCCACGCCACAAAAATGGAACTATAGCCGATAATGCCCAATACCCCGATAGGGATACCCAGCACAGACGCATAAGCACTCTGTTGAACAGCATTGCAATTCCCGATTGCTCCACAAACCGCAGTCGATTCGGTGGTTTCAATATGCGTCAAATACAACGCCACCCCCAATCCAGCAATCGTGATGAGTGGGACTGCCCATGTGTCTGCAATCACTTTGAAGTTTATATCCGCAAAGGTTAGCCCCTCCATCATGACAACAATCCCCAACGCCAACAGAACACCCCACGCCAGCAGAGTCGCAGGTGTATCCTCTTCCGGCGTGGAGATCAGCGTTAACGCAACCCCCACGCTGATAATCAATATGATCGCCAGCGCGAAACGGCTCAATGCGGGGGTTATGGATTTTCCATGTTGTGCAGAGCGAAAAATCGTAAAGAGGCTCGCAACCAGAATGAGCAGAACGAATACAGCCAGCAAATTCGCAACTGAATCTGCATTGCTGGTTACACTTTCGGGTGCGATGCTGTTGATTGAAGTTGGGGAAAGTGACTCAGCGGTTTGCGCGTCAAGCGAATCAAGATAAGTTGAAAAATAGCTATCCATGCCATAAAAATCCGGCAGAGGGCTACCACCAGAGGCGATCAGTTGACGGATAAGAGGTGTCCCAATATCAGGAATATCCACTGAACCAAGCAAGAAACGATCCCCGATTAACAATAGAGGCACCGATCCACACCGATCCACTGCATAGGCGCGACAGGCAGAGGCAAACAGGGTTTCTGTCCCATCGATGCTGGCATTCACCGGAACAATGACCAGTTGATCGCCAAATTCTGATTCCCATGCAGGAAATACAGTGTCAATAACATGATGACAATGCGTGCAGGTAGGTAGATAAAAAAAGACCGCATAGACTGGTTCTGATGGGTTGAAAGTATCGCCTGTTTGGGCGCTGGTAAAAGATGGAAAACCAATCAAGAACAAAAGTAGGCTGAAAAATAGCAAAACCCGTTTCATGCGATTCCCTAATTTAACTGTTTCCCATTATTGTGAACCAGCCCAGGCAGGGTTGATAGTGAAGTTTGTCACAAAATGCGATGATCTTTGGCGGGTAAGCAGTGGGTAACAAGTCCCGTGTATGCGTTGAACAAAATTAAAACAATAGGTTTCTAGCAGAACCCTGTGATAAACTGTGGATGTTAAGCATTCGAGTCAACCCATAACCGACAAAACGCTGTAAAATCATGTATTGTAAAACGGTAAGTTAATCCCTAGAGTAAACAACCCCATGACAGAAATTCAACTCGAAGACATCCCAACACCGCCCTATGATCCGAACGCCTTCATGACTCCGCGTGAGCGTGGCTTGCGTCGCATCGGGCGTATTCTACTGGTCGGTGCAATCGCCCATAGTGTGCTAGTCATTCTGTTGATCGTGCTCTCCGGCATCGCGGCTTCCTCCGTCAATACCGATTTACTCAACACCCTCGCCGACCTGACGATGGCACGCTTTACCGATGTCGTCACGAATTCCGCCAAGGATATGGCACTCCTCGCCGGTGTCTTGACGCTCATCCTGAATATGAGCGCCTTACTCGTCGCCATGATCGGCATTCTGGCACAGGAAGTGTGGGGCGTGGTGTTGACGGGCGCGATCATCCTTGTGAATGCGATTGCGCTGGTCTTTCTGGGATTTTTCCCGGCACTCGTCGCCATTATTTTCGCCGGATATGCGATGTATCATCTCCTACAAGACTTTCAAGCCTATCGCACCAATCCGGTCATGCTTAAAGAACTCCGTGAACGGATGCGCGGGGCGCGGGCATTCGTCGTCATTTCGATCTACCTCGGCTTAATGAGCGGATTCGCACTCTTACTCTATTTGATTCAGCGGAGTGTAGTGCAAAATCAGGGCACATCCGCTACCGGTGAGCTGGGTCGGACGCTGTTCGCAGGCGTGGTCGGCGTGGAACTCTTGCTGATTATCTTCATCGCACCGGCATTCACATCCGGCGCGGTCACCGGCGAACGCGAACGCAAGACCTACGATTTACTACAAATTACCTTGCTCCCACGCTCCTCGTTTATCATCGGCAAGCTGGAATCTGCATTGAGTTATATCTTCCTGCTCTTGATGGCGGCAATTCCGTTGCAGAGTATCGCCTTTCTCTTCGGCGGGGTGAGCGAAACCGAGCTTGTACTGGCGTTCATCATCCTTGCAGTAACAGCGATTACGCTCGGCGTGTTGGGCTTATTCTTCTCCACCATCGTAGACCGCACCTTAACCGCAAGTGTACGTTCTTATACCGTCGCCTTTATCATCTTGCTAGGCATCCCGATTGTGCTCAGTCCGGTCATCAACATTTTCACCAATGCGGTCAACGGAACAGGCTCTAACTTGACGAATTCGCCCGTGATAGAAGCCATGCTGATCTATACAGGCGGGATTCTAGTCAGCTTGAACCCGATTGCAACCGCCATCACGACCCAACAATTACTAGTAGAACAACAAACGCTGGATTTCTGGTCGGCGACCCTGCGGAGCAACGGCAATACGATTCCGGTGGTCTCTCCGTGGATTAGCTTTACCGTCATTTACCTGACGATCTCCGCGGCATTGGTGGTGCTGGCAGTCCGCCGGATGCGCCGTGCGGAAGAATAATCTGCTAAAATAATGTCATGCTAATTGAACACCCAACTCAACTCAGACAGCACGTATATGAGGTTAAATCATCATGGCAATCACGGTGCGATGGGCAGACGATATAGATAACGTTATTCTCTGGGAATTTGGCGAAGTGTGGTCATGGGAAGACTTTTATCAGATGGGACCGCAGTCAGGCGTTATGATTGCAAGTACATCTGAACGGGTGGATACAATTATGATTTCTTCCGCTAAAGAAATTCCGGCGGGTGCTTTTACACAATTTGATAAATTGGCAAAGGTCGATATACCGGCAAATCATGGATTGATCGTCATTGTCAATCCGGTCATTGCGGCACAAACAATGGTGAAAATTTCGGCGAAGATGAACGATGTGAGCTACTGGAAGTTGGCGGACTCTTACGATGAAGCGAAACAGCTAATTGAAGAAGACAGGCGACAGAGCGAAAATAAGGGTGGAGACACGGCTTAATGCACATCAAAGAGGTTCATTTACAATCAAATACTCTTGATGCCTTGCACACCTTTTACGCGGAAACACTCGGCTTGCCCGTTCATTGGAGCGATGACGAAGATGCGCTAGAAATCACCATTGGCGCGTCTCTGCTCCGGTTTACGCAGGGCGGCGCATATCGTTATCATCTCGCCTTTAACATTCCCGAAAATCAATTTGATGCGGGCAAAGCGTGGATCAAAGCACGGCAACCGCTGATCCCATTACCGGACGGTAACGACATCATTCACTTCAGAGCATGGGTTGCACACAGCCTTTATTTTTACGATAGCGCGGGCAATGTGCTGGAATTTATCGCCCGCCATCGTCTACACAATGCAACGGATGAACCGTTTAGCCCGTCGTCGATTCTGTCGATTAGCGAAATTGGCTTTGGTGTGCCGGATGTCCCTGATGCGGTCTATGAGATTAACGCGGCGTTTGATCTGCCGATTTTCGATGGCGCAGACAGTGCTGATTTTACGGCAATCGGGAACGATGACGGCTTGTTTATCGTCGTTAAAGTAGAACGCGAATGGTTCCCGAATACGGGTGTTCCGGCGAATAACATCCCGCTGACCGTTGTGATAGACCATCCGCATCAAGACAGCGTGCTCACCCTGCCGGATACATTCTGCACGATCATCGGGCGGATGGGTTAATGATTTTGAACATTCATGGTTACGGAAAATAGCGTAATCCCCATTCCCTAACCCGATTCTCAGGGAAGGGGAAACAAGTCCCTCCATACGAAGTGGGGAGGGATTTAGGGAGGGGATACCAAGAAATAATCGTTTGGTTATTGTAAGGAACAAAAATTTATGGCGACACAGGTACAACGCCATCAAGAACCTCTCAGTGGATTAAGCACCCTCGTGCGCGGGTGGGAGCGTCGTTCGCGCTTGCAACAGGTCATCAAGTGGTTGCCCCGTTCGGTGATTCCCGCGCTGGTCGTAGCGGTAACGCTGGTGATTTTGACGCGCTTCAGAGCCGTGATGTCCGATTCAGTTTTGTTGACGATTTTGTCTGCGCTGTTCGTTGCCGGAATCGTGGCGACTTTAGTGACGATTTACTTCAATCGACGCTCTCCCATAGAAGCCGCCCGCCGTTTTGACGTTACCTTCGGTTTGGGCGAGCGTGTCTCGACTGCATTGGAACTGATAGACGGTAAAATCCGCGCCAACGATAGCCTGACCGATCATCAGGTTAATGATGCCTACGAACGGGCACGTAAAGTCGACGCAAAAGAGGGCATCCCGTTTGAGTTTTTCTGGCGCGATTGGATCACTGTTGTCGTGCTGGCGGTTATTTTTGCGCTGATTTTCTTCCTGCTACCGAACAAACAAGTCGAGGCGGTGCTTCTGGATAACAGCGCGGCACAGGCGGCGATTGATAATGCCGAAGATGCCGTGATGGATATTATCGAGCAGGTGGCGGCGGATAGCGCCCTTGATGACGAGACCCGTCAGGAATTATTAGAGACGTTGCAGGTCAATCTGGAAACGTTGCAGGACGAAAACGTGAGCGAAGAAGAAGCCCTCGCTACGCTGAACGATGTGCAATCCGCATTAGAAGAACGCGCCGAAGAACTCGGTCAGGATAACGCCGCGCAGGATGAGGCGATCCAATCCGCGCTGGAAAGTTTACCAGAATCCGCCCCGCAGGAGGGGCAAAATCCTGAAAACGCGGGCGAAGGGCAGAATGAAGCGGGCGCGGGTGCTGATCTGAGTGACGCGCTGGAAAGCCTCTCCGATAGTATGGAGGGGATGACTCAGGAACAACTCGACGATTTAGCGGACGGGCTGGAACAAGCCGCCAACGCGCTCGAAGAGTCCAATCCTGAAGCCGCTGAAGCCCTGCGTGATGCCGCAGAAGCCGCCCGCAATGGCGATACCGAAGCCGCGCAACAAGCCATGCAAGAAGCAAGCGACGCGCTCCAACAACAGCAGGCACAGCAACAACAAAATCAGCAATCTCAAGAAGGGCTACAGCAATCCGCACAGCAAGCCCAACAGGCGGCGAGTGAAGTCGCGCAGGCGGGTCAGCAACAACAACAGAGTCAGCAAGGGCAACAATCCCAGGAATCGCAATCCGGTCAGCAACAGCAAAGCCAGCAGGGACAATCCCAGCAAGGTCAACAATCGCAGGAAGGTCAGCAGGGGCAACAGGGAGAGCAAGCCGGACAGCAGGGACAGTCGCAATCCGGTCAGCAACAACAGGGGCAACAGGCTGGCGGGCAAAATCAGGGTGAAGGCGAAGGCAATCAACCATCAGAGCAAGCGGGCGGTAACGGGGAGGGTCAAGCCGGGCAACAGGGCGAACAGCAAGCCTCCAGCAGTAATCAGGGAGATAGCAGTCAGGCGGGGAATCAAGCTGGCAGTCTCTCCGATGATACCTCCGGCGGACAGCAGAGCGAGATACAGGCAGACCCGTCCGGTGAGGGCGGCGAACGCCAATATGAGCAAGTGTTTGATCCGCGTAGCATCACCGGCGAAGGTGACACAGACATCATCCTGCAACCGGACGATTCTAATGAAACGGTGCGCGAGGGGCAATTGAGCGAGAACCCGACGGGCAACGTGACTGTGCCGTATAATCAGGTCTTTAGCGATTATTCCAACGCCGCCGCAGAAGCCTTAGATCGCGGTTATGTGCCGCTCGGAATGCGCGACATCGTGCGCGATTACTTCTCCGCCCTAGCGCCGTCCGGGAGCAATAATGGCGGGAATTAGGCAAGTCGTATGAATTTTCGCTGGATCGGGTTACTTTTTGCGCTTCTTATGATATTGACTATCGCGCCACAAACGGCTCATGCTGGCACACCCACAATTAGCGATATTGCGTGGAGTTATGATGGAACGCTACTAGCGACAGTAGGTTATAGTATTATCGTATATGATCGCTTTCTCATACCGCTTATCGAATATGATGAAGCGACCAGTGGTATCCATTTTTCAAGTTCGCTAAGTTGGCATCCGACTGAGCCACAATTTGTCACGGATAGGTTTGATCGCGGGTATTTAGACTTTCCGACAAGTGAGCGGTTCATCATTTACGATGCACGTCTGACGGATGTTTTTGTTGAAGCATATTATACTGAAGAGGAGTTGCAAGCATTGGGTCTAAGGCTAAATTCCTTAACGTGGGTTGATGACGACACCATCTACGTAGACACATATTTTCCAACTACCTATCGGTTGAGTGCCGAAACGCTCCAAATTGTCGACGAATTAGCTACGCCTGCAATCACAGAAGATCAGAGGGTTACGCACATACAATTCTATGATCTCAATGACCATCTCTATGTCGCCTATGCAAGCGTTCCAGATTATCGAAGTTATCGAAATGGCGAAAATACCCACCCAACGCTCAGAGTGATGGATATAATCTCCGGTGAAATGACCGATACGGCTTTTCCTGAGAATACAGTAATCGGGAATTTATCGTATTTAGGTGGGCATTTCGCTGTAGAAATCCGTAGCTCAGTTGCCACATTAAACTACCTTGCGCTAGTCGACGTTCAGACCAATACAATCTCTTGCCGGTTCGACCTCAATGCCATGACTGGCGGCTTAAGCGATATGTCTTGGCGTTTTGATAATCGTTATCTGGCATATATTTCGTTAGGCGGGCAAGGCAGTAATCAGAATTGGGTGTTGACCGTCGTTGATGCCGAATCCTGCGAGTCTGCCATGACTCTTTCCGGTGATGAAAGCCTGTACCAGATTGCTTGGCATCCCGATGGCACAGTAATCGCCGCCTCAACATGGGGCGGTGAGCTACAATTAATCGACGTAAGCATGTTACTTGAATCAGGCGAGTAATGAATGTGATCAAGCAATATCGTTATGTTCGTCCGCTAAATGTGGATATTTACGATGATAAATTATGGGTCACGCTCGAAGATGAACGCATTATCTCTACACCGCTGACTTGGTATCTGTGGCTGATAAGTGCAACGCGAGATGAGCAACAACATATCGAATTATTGCCAGACGGACTCTATTGGACAGACCTGGATGAGGGATTGGAAATCGAAGGCATGTTACGTGGTATTCGTCCCATTTATCCACAGACTGCTCCCTAAGTATCCCGTAGGAGGTGAATTATGGCAAAGAAGACACCTGCAAATATTTATCAGTTGAAGATCACCTTACACCATAGCAAACCCCCAATCTGGCGGCGTATGCTGGTTTCTGGTGATACAAAACTCGAACAATTGCACATGATTATCCAAATTGCGATGGGCTGGTGGAATGCCCATCTACACCAATTTATCATAGACCGAATCTACTATGCCGCTGATTTAGGTGAGTTTGGATTAGACTTTGAAGATTGGGGCGGGCGCAAGTTACGCGAAGATAATTTTGTATTAAGTGACCTTATCAAAACGGAAAAAAAGAAATTCCGGTATGAGTATGATTTTGGCGATAGTTGGTATCATGATATTCTTGTAGAAAAAATTCTTCCGCCCGATCCTAACCAGAAGCTCCCTGTGTGCATCAAAGGCAAACGTGCCTGCCCGCCGGAAGATGTGGGTGGTATTTATAGCTACGATTTTTTTCTTGAGGCGTTCAAAGACCCCAATCATCCTGCACACGAAGATTATATACAGTGGGTTGGCGAGGATTTTGACCCTGAAGCATTTGATTTGGACGCGATCAACAAAACGCTTCAAGAGTACGCTAAAGATGCAAGGCTTAAATGATCTGCGTGGGACGACTTTTGCGAGGGCGACGTAACAGGTCGTCCCTAAGGAATACAATCGATAAATCTAAACTAAAAACTAACATCTGAAAACTAAGGACTACACATGACTGATACACCCTTGATGGAATTGGAAGAATTTAGCAATGTCGCCCGCACGATAGAAAAAGAAGTCGGGCGCGTGATCGTCGGGCAAACAGACGTGATCCGCTCCGTGTTGATCTGTGTGCTAGCGGGACGACATGTTCTGCTGGAAGGCGTGCCGGGGCTGGGCAAAACGCAACTCATCCGCACGCTGGCGGACGCGCTTCAGCTTGAATTTTCGCGTATTCAGTTCACGCCAGATTTGATGCCGTCGGATATTGTTGGCACGGACATCCTTGAAGAGACCGAAGACGGCAAGCGCCAATTTCGCTTTCAGCATGGACCGATTTTCGCCAATCTGGTGCTGGCGGATGAGATCAACCGCGCCACGCCAAAGACACAATCCGCCCTGCTGGAAGCCATGCAGGAAAAAACCGTCACCGTTGCCGGACGCGTCTATCGTCTGGAGCCGCCGTTTTTCGTGCTGGCGACGCAAAATCCGCTGGAAAGTGAAGGCACCTATCCCCTGCCGGAAGCGCAATTGGATCGCTTCATGTTCAAGGTGGATGTGAAATTCCCGACGCTGGATAATCTGGTGACGATCATTGAGCGCACCACAGGCAACAGCACGCCGGAAGCGGGCAAAGTGGCGGAGGGTCGTCAAATTTTGCAGATGGGACAACTGGCATTAGACACACCTATCGCAACCCATGTCAGCCGTTACGTGGCGCAGTTGATCGTCGCCACCCATCCTGATGAAAACAGCGCGCCCGATGTGGTCAAGCGTTATGTGCGCTACGGCGCGAGTCCCCGCGGGGCGCAGGCGTTGATTATCGGCGCGAAGATTAATTCTCTGCTGGACGGGCGCTTTAACGTCTCGTTTGAAGATATTGACGCGGTTGCTCCGGCGGCATTACGGCATCGCCTCCTGCTAAACTTCGAGGGTCTGGCGGAAGGCATCAGCACAGATGAGATCATCGCCGACCTGCTCAAATCTGTGCCAAAATCCAAATAAGCGCAAAGAGTGTTTTGGACGTTTAAGGATGCGATAAGTCGCGTCCTTTTTTTGTCTCTAATACCCCGTGAAATCGCCCGATTTTGCGAAGTCCTATACGCTACTCCAACTTTTGGGTGGGGTGGAACTAGGTATGATTTTGAAGATCTGCGCCAACGATCCTAAATTTTATGTGTGGCTCATATTCCGCTTACACTCCCCTATTTTGTCGTCATCTCAGGACTTAACTGCGCCCCTTAGATTTAGAGTGTATCGAATAACAAAAGGACAAAAAATGAAACGTAAATTTATGCTTATGATTAGCGTGGTGGTTCTGTCGTTGTCATTTACCGCAGTGCTAGCCCAAGATGATGATGATGCGATGGTTGGCGATATGATTTCGCTGAGCGACATCAACGATGATCCTGAAACATTCCTCGGTCAAACGTTGACCGTGCAAAACGATATTGTAGAAGCCCTTGCGCCGCGCATTTTTGTGATGGAAGATGACGAACTGTTGTCAGCGGATCGTTTGCTCGTGGTTTATGATACCGATAGCATCGACGACTTTGATGTGGTTCAAATTGCAAATAACGACCTCGAAGCAGTGGTCACAGGGACAATTGAACAATTTGTGCTCGGTGACATTTATGAGCGCTTTAATCCCGATCTTGACCTTGATCTGTTCCAACAAACCTTCGACGATTATGATGGCGAAGTGGTCTTAATCGCTTCTTCAGTCGACATTGTCGATATGGTTGTTGAAGAAGACATCGAAGAAACTGACCTGCGTGATATTCTGGAAAATCCTGTCGCGCTGATGGATCAAGAAGTGGTCATTCAGGAACAGCTTGTGGAATATGTTTCCGCCAACATTTATCGTATTGAGGACAAAGACTTCTTCAATCCGGCAGATATTCTAGTCATCTACCCCGGCGATAACATGGTGAATGATATTTCTGTGGAAGAACTTGACGATCAAGACCCGGAAGTACTTGTTACGGGTGTCGTCAGAGACTTTGATCTGATCGCACTTGAAGACGAATTCAACGTAGACTTCGACAACGAAACCTATGAAGGCTACGAAGGTCCGGTGATTATCGCCAGTTCAATCGTGCTGTATGAAGACGTTGATACCGAAGACCTTGATGACTAGCAGATCGCTAGCAGTCTAAATCAATTACAAAACGAGCGCGGGAGTTATTCCTGTGCTCGTTTTTTGTTGCCTGTTTATAGAATAGCGTTAGTTCGATTTGCCGAACGGTTCAATCGTGAAATCCATCGCCACGATATAGGATTGGTCAAGCGTCAGCACTTTGACAGGTGGATCGCTCAGTTTATCGTCGATTAATTTTGCCTCTAAGCCGTGATGCGTGAGCACTTTTTCCATGCGTTCGGCGAGTGGTTTGGGCATCTGTCCGAGCATATCACCACCACTTTTGACGAGATCAAGCAGGGGGCGGTTGGCGTTCAGGTATTCAGGGATTTGTCGCCAGGGACCAAACGTGCTGGCATACGCCTGAAAAATATCGAGCACGAGTTCATTGGGGTCTGCTGGTTCGCCCTTAAAAAAGACCGCGACGGGGGGTGTATTGTATTGATGCGATAACGCATGATCGTCACTGAGCCTGAGCGTGCCGAACATCCCCACGCTGATTTGATGCTCCTTCACGCCGATTGCACGGATGAGATACTGATGTTTATCGCGCAGACCGCCAGCGGCTTCGTCGTATTGGGTGGTGGCGACAATCGCCTGTACGGTTTCCGGCACACTGTCCATCTGTACCATGAGCAACACACCATAATCATTTTCACCCTTAAGTTCGTCAAGGAGTTGTTCGCGTTTGGGCATTCGTAGTTTTCCTTCGTGTGTACGGCAAAATAGCGTCAAAATGTCTGTTATGAAGGTCTTGATTATCGCCTATTGTCGGTTATTTTCAACAACCAGAAGAATCAAAAAACACGAGTCGGCAAAACCTACTCGTGTCTTTGATAATCACAATGGGGATAAGCGATGCTGTGTTCAGGCGTGGGGAGGGAGTTTACCCGAATACACACATCGCACCCCTTCTGGTTAGCTAATTATTTACTTGTTGCCGTTTCCTGCGCGTACCGGAATGGCTTTTGGTTTAACCTCTTCCGCTTTCGGCAGGGTGAGCTTCAAGATACCGCCGTCGTAATCCGCTTCTACCGAGGCATCATTAACTGCCTGCGGCAAGCGCACACTCCGGCTGAACCGTCCGTAACGGCGTTCACGGATCAAAGACCGTTCGCCCTCACGCTCGATAGTTTGTTCAGGGATTTCCGCGTTAATCGTCAATACGCCATCATGTAAGTTGATGTGGATATTGTCTGCGGATACACCCGGCAAATCTGCGACGATGGTATAGTCGTCATCCGTCTCGTTGACATCGAGTGCCATGCCTTGCTCACCATTGTTCCAGAAATCAGAACGGGAGAGTGAGCGCCACTGGTCATCGAAGAATGAATCCATCACGTTTTGCATTGTTGCCATTTCACGGATTGGATTCCAACGTGTAATCTTGTTCATCGAAAGTCCTCCGTATGTACTACATTTACGATTGTTTGTTACATTTATCATCATAGGCGCGGAGTGTAAAAATTGCTTATGCGAATCGTAAGAAACATATAAAAATCACCTTCACAGGGGATAAATAGTAGATGTACGTCTGCCGTGAACAGATGTGCTAACATAAAAAGCTATGCTATAGTAGGTGTCAGAAATGAGTTCACCGTTTTCAGTGATGCGCGCATGATGACTAAACGCAGGAGAAAGTAACTATGGATTTACCCCGTTTACATGCAGATATGGCTGAATGGCAATCCACGCGTACAAGTTTGCATCAAGCCGCTGAGGTCGTCGGGAAAGTCCGTAAAGCGATGATCGATCCCTTGCCCAATGCGCTCCATTTGAGTTTGCACATCGTCCCGGAAGGCTTATCCACCGCCAGACTCAGCGATGACACAACGCTTGTGCTGGATATTAAAGAGGCGCTCGTCAAACGGCTGAATCCTGAAGGGCGCATCAGCGAGACATGGTTATTAGCGGATTATACACAGCAGTCCTTAGCATCGACATTGGCGACTGCTTTTGAAATTGATATTTCCGCAGAGGGCGACGAACCGCTCAAAATAAATACCCGCGTTGGCGTGGATTACGCAATTTTCCTGTACCGCGTGTATACAGCGTTTGCGCGTTTTCGAGCGACCCTGTTCGGCACGATGTCGCCCGTGGTCGTCTGGACGCATCATTTTGATCTGTCGTTTGTGTGGTTTACGGGCAATGAGCCGGACGAACACAACAAAGCGCACATCAATTTCGGGTTTGCGCCCTTTAGCGATGGCGTTGACTTGCCGTATATTTATATGTATGGCTGGTCACCGGAGGGTGGCTACGCGATGATTGAGCCTGCCTTTCCGGTCAAATTCCAGACGGAAGGCTTTACGGGCGCGGTGATTGATTATGAAGCTCTGCGGCGCTTTGGTCAGCCGGAAGCGATGATCGAAAGCGAATTGAACGCGATTTATAGGCAATTTAGAGCGAAATTAGAAAGTTGAAGTAAAAATAGACGTGTGAAGAGGGTAATGTCACAATGGATATTCAAGAAATTTTGACAATGCTATGTGGTGTGGGTGCGTTGTGCTCCATCGGGTTGATTTTACTGGGCATGGCGGCATTTCGGTTCTTAGGGCGCGGATCCATGATCGTGACCGTGATACCGATGGCGTTCAGCATGTTGCGGAATCTCTTTCCGGGTGGGGGCAATAACGACGAATTGGATTATGAAGCACCCGCCAAGCGCATCAGCAATTATGAGCATCAAAGCGCCAATGATATACGCGAGAAACGCAAACCTACGATGGATTTTGATGCACAGGTCGCCCAACGTCTGAACGAAAAATCCAATTCTGGCGCGGGCTTTTCTGCTCAGAGTGTCTCGCCCGGCTATACGCCACAGGGACATCCATTGCCATCGGCGAACAAGGGCAAAAATAAGGAGAATGAAGACGGCACGCAGAATGCACCGGACAGTATCACGCCGTCCGGTTTGGGCAAGAGTAAGCTCGGTGCACGTCCAAATTTTGACAAACGCCCGCAATTTGACCCCTTCGGCGGTGGGACGGTAGACGATAATGCCGCGCATCAAGCGGGTGAGTCTCCCGCCTCAGATCAGAAGATTGATCTCGGTCCGGTCAATTTGCCACCGGATCGCCGAATCGGGGGTGAAGGTCGTCCGAGTCGGGATCACCGTCGGGGTCGTAACGACGCGGGGCAGGATGAGCTTTTTGGCGGTCTGCTAGATGGCGATGGGGACGGCTTCGCGGATTTGTAGAAGCAATACCGCACAGGCGCAGTGCAACGTCTTCATTGATGTTCTGCGTTTTTGTTCGGACACTATGATAAATTTGAAAGGGCGCAACATACTGCGCCCCATGCCCGTGTTTGCGGTTATTTTTTTAAACAGCAGTAAGCTTTTCTTCCACTGAAGGTTACTTAAAACGTGATGACTCAACCCGTAAACTCTATAAAATCCGGTATGTTCGCCCTGCTGTTGCTGGTCGGGGCGCTGTGTTCGCTGACCGTCCACGCGCAGACGGATGAATTGCCCTTGCTCGGTTCGCTGGTGGCATTTACCCCGGCACAGCAGGATCGCATCATCATTCATAGTCTGGAAGATGGCACGCGCCGTGAGCTTAATTTTGGCGGGTTGGAGCATCAACTCTGGGATTTCTCGCCGGATGGTTGCCGGATTTTATTCACGTTGGCGGAAACCTCGCACAACCCGCAGATGTTCAGCGCCAACCTTGATGGTAGTGATGTGCGCCAACTCGTCACCTATAGCGAGATGCCCGCCGGAGAATGGGGCATTTATGAGCCGGATTGGTCGGTGGCGGACGAAAACGGCGACTCGCGCATTGCCTTCACGATGATCCGTAACCGTCCACAAAGCGAAGACGTGCTACAGGAGCATCATATCGGCTGGATAGACGGGAGCGACAGCGCGACGAATAGCCCGCAGGAGCCTCAATTTTACAGCGTGACCGGACGCGAATATTCGCCCACATGGTCACCGGATGGCGCGTGGCTGGCGTATGTCTCCTATGATGAGCGCGTCTTCGGCGTGGATGCCCAATCCACCGCAGTCCCGACCAACGAGCCGCCCCCCGGTCAAGCGGGGCAGGAGTTGCCGACGGTGTTTGAGGCGGATTTATGGATCGTCAGCGCGGATGGCGAGACAAAATATCGCCAGACGACCTTTGAGACCGGCAACGTCCGCACCCCGCGTTGGAGTCCTGATGGCGATTTGATCGGCTTTATTTACTCACCGAGCGCCAACAACGACACCTTCTGGATGATCGGCAGTCAGCAAGGGGCGCTCCCCACGCAACTCAGCGCGATGTGGAATCTGACGCTCGATCATACCTGGTTGCCGGATAGCTCGGCGATGCTGGCATCCGTGCGCGATTTTCAGGGGATGAGCGAGAATCGACTGTGGCAGATTCCGCTGGTCGGCAATGCGGATACGGACGCGACGGTGTATCTGGCGGATAACGCCTTCACGCATACCGATTATCCACGCTTTAGTGCCGATGGGCGCTGGCTGGCGTTCCGTAGCACCTATACGCTGGTGGTGATTGATACGCGCACCAACACATGGACGGCGCTCGACCCTGACTTACCGGGCAACACCCCGCCGGTCTGGTCGCCCGCTACCTTCACCGACGAGCGTAATTGCACGGGATAGCTCACTCCCCCGCCGGAACGCCCCACAAGCGCAATAGTTATATCCAATCCGGTTGCGTTCCCCCGCGCCTTGACCGATAATCGTCGTTTGCCGTCCGTGCAACGTATCGCCATTTTTTTGGCGTTCATCTGTCATCAATTATCATTCAGGCGTTCACTTCTCATTATGGTACTCCGTGATCTCATCCGCAGTCCGCTCGCGTTATCGCTGTATTTGCCGTCGCTGATTTATGCCTTCTCGGTGAGCATGTTGCTCCCGGTGATGCCCCTGTATGCCTCTAGCTTTAAGGTCTCTTACGGCTTGATCGGCTTATTGCTGGCGGGGCAGGCAATCGGCTATTTGTTGGGCGATATTCCGGCTGGGATTTTGCTCCAGAAATTCGGCGGTAAGCAGGTGATGGTCGCCGGAATCGTCGGCGGGTTGATCGGCACGGTGGCGCTTTTCTGGGCGAGCAGTATGCCGGAAGCCATGCTGTATCGGGTGCTCGGTGGCATAAGCACCGCGCTGTATAATGTCGCCCGCCATGAATATCTCTCCAGCGCCGTCATCACAGAAAATCGTGGGCGGAGCATCGCGCTCTACGGCGGGGTCTTTCGGATGGGTAGGCTGGTTGGACCGACTGCGGGCGCGTTTATCGCCGGAGCGTTCGGCTTGCGCGTGCCGTTTCTGGTGGTCGGCATGGCGATGGGGATCGCGCTGGTCGCCGTTCTACGCTACATGCCCACGCTGGAAGTCACCCGCGCACCGGATTCCGCCTTTACCGGACTGTATCGGGTGCTCCGTGAAAATCGCTACAACTTTCTGACGGCGGGCATGGGGCAAATCTTCGTGCAGACGGTACGCGCCGGACGCGAGGCGATTGTGCCACTCTACGCCGCCGATGTGCTCGGTCTGGATGTCGAGTTGATCGGCTTGTTGCAGAGCATCGAATCCGCGCTGGATGTGCTGATGTTTTATCCGGCGGGGATCGTGATGGACGGATTCGGGCGGAAATTTGCGATTGTGCCGAGCTTCATCTTTCAATCGCTGGGCATGGCGCTGATCCCGCTTACGTCGAGCTTCTTCGGGTTAGCTGTGCTGGTGGGGATGATGGGCTTTGCCAACGGACTGAGCGCGGGCACGATGATGACGATTGGCTCCGACCTTGCCCCGCAGGAGACACGCGGGCAATTCCTCGGCGTGTGGCGCTTAATCGGTGATATTGGCGCGTCCGGTGGTCCATTGATGGTCGGCTGGGTGGCGGGATTGCTCACCCTGCAAGCCTCGGCGCTGGTGATCGCTGGCTCAGGGGTGCTCGCCGCGTCGATCTTCGCCTTCCGTGTGCCGGAAACGTTACGTAAGTCTGAACCGCCCGCGCCGACATAAAGTTAGCAGTTCACAGTTATCAGTACAGCCTGTTAGATGCGTTCTACCAAGTTGATCCAGCGGGTTTTTCAGAAAACTGTTGACTGAAAACTCAGTCTATTTGCGCGATTGTGACGGATCATGGATCGGTTATTGTTTCAACTGCGGAAGTCCTAAAAGTAAAGAACTCACCTCCGAAAACCCCTAGCGACAGGGGATTTTTCGTCTCTTGTTTCATGATACTTTATACCTATAACACAACGGGGAGGTGGTGTCCAAAGCCAACTGAACCGTTTGTGTATTTGCACCGTACACAGAGAGCCGGATTCCCTAACCGCGTGTCCCTCCCTCTGCCTGAAATTCCCTGTTTCTTAGTTACCGGGTCTCTGTGTATCTCTTTAAAGTTATTAGTTTTTAGTGATTAGTTGCTCTGTTGCAAAGTGCCGCCAATGGCTAAAACCCATTGGCTACGCAGGTGTAAAACCCTGCTGAAGCAGGCTATTCTTCCCGTACATTTGTGAAAACAGCCCATTTCAGTGGGGTTTAAAAAATCATTCTAGCATTGGGGTTTGCTTTAGCCCAACGCGGTTTTGTCGAGCCACTTTATAACCTTGCAACTGAGCAGTTTTTAGTAATTAGTAAAAAGAAGTAATCATTTTCTCCGATCCAAAATCTGCGAAATGATAATTTTCGATGTCGCGAGTTTAAGTTCTCATTCCCCCTCAAAATCTATCAGACTCGTTTACCTGCCAGTGCAATAGTATTTTTTTCTCCGCCAAGTTTTGGCATTTTGCGCTTTTTTGAGGGGAAAACGTTGCATTTTATGATGGCAGTGACTGCCAGTCCGTTGGCAGTTTGTTGGCAGTTTTCTGTCGAAAGTTTTCAGTAGACAGTTTTCAGTGCACAGTTATTCGCTCCTTGATACATTGGATGTTTGCACAGGATAGCATGGATTTTCGTGGAAAAGTGAGCCAAATGCTCCGCCAAAAGGACTCAAGTTTGAGGGATGAGCAATGAGTGAAAAGATGAAAGATAAAAGATGAAAAGCTTAACGCAGAGGGGATGAAAAGCAGGCGGGCGAGCACGTTGGCTCGCCCCTACAAATGGTCGCCCCTACGGATGGTCGTCCGTTGTGGTTAGGATTGCCCTTTGACGATGGCGATTTCTTACGGTGTTAGGGTGTGGACACTCCTAGATGAGGGCGTAGACACTCCTAGATCGCAATGAGGGGGAATAAAAGCGTAACACGAAGGCACAAAGGCGCAAAGAAAAAAAGATGAATTGCGTAACGCAGAGGTCGCAGGGCGCGCAGAGATACGCAGAGAATAGCGGATGTTAGATGATAGACAAAAGCGATGAGGGATGGGAGAAAAGATTAAAAGCGCAACGCAGAGGAACGCCGATGTTGAACCGTTGCTTAATTTTAACGCTAGACACTCAGATTTCTGATTTGTGATGAGATTTCCCAAACTATGCCCCTAAATCTACTAAGCCCATTTGTGCGGCGATGCGAACGGCTTCGGTGCGATTGCCCGCGCCGAGCTTGCCGAGAATCGAACTGATGTGAAATTTGACGGTGCGCTCGGTGATGACCAATGCCGCCGCGATCTCTTTGTTGGTCTTGCCCTCCGCCAGCAAATGGAGCACCTCGTCTTCGCGTTCGGTCAGGGTTTCTGCGGGTTGGTCGTTTTGATGGCGCATGTGATTCATGAGTTTGGAGGCGACAATCGGTTGCAGGAGCGCCCCACCTTCGCTGACCACGCGCAAGGCGTTAAATAAATCATTACGTGGCGCACCTTTCAGCAGATAGCCTTTCGCGCCCGCTTGTACCGCACCGACGATGCGCTCATCGGTATCAAACGCGGTGAAGACCAGCACAGGAATATTTGGCGCGAGGTCACGCAATTGCTTGAGCGCGTCCAGCCCATCCATGCCGGGCATTTCCAGATCAAGCAGAATCACATCCGGCTGTAGCGATTGCGCCTGTCGCACCGCGTCCGCGCCGTTGTCTGCCTGTGCGATCACTTCAAAATCGGATTGGGTATTGAGGATCATCACCAGCCCGTCCCGCACCACCGGATGATCGTCCGCCACTAAAATTCGTATCGTCATGCTCTGTCCGCCTTTTTCATGGGGATGTCTACGGTGATGCTCGTGCCAACATTAGGCGTGCTACACACTTCGAGCGAACCGTCCAGCAGATTCGCCCGTTCGTTCATGCCGATTAAGCCGAAATGCCCCTTAAATACTTCGTCTGAATCAAAGCCGATGCCGTCGTCATCAATATGCAAATGGACGTTATCGGGGCGAATGGTCAGCGTGATAAAAAGCGTGTTCGCCTTCGCATGACTCACCACGTTATTGAGTGCTTCCTGCGCGATGCGATAAATGCCGGATTCCAATGCCGGAGACAGGGCGCGATCACCCTCACATTGAAATTCGAGCGCCATGCCACTTTTCGCGGTCACTTCCTGCGCGAGTGTTTCGAGTGCCTGCCCGATGGTGCGCCCTTCGAGGGGTGCGGCGCGTAAATCCATCACCGAACGGCGGACATCGTGTAAATTTTTCTGTGCGCCACTTAACGCCTGCTGGATGATGCCGCGAATCTGCGCTAAATCTGCGCCGGAATCAATCAGCGCGTCGGCGGTTTCCAGTTGCAGGGTGATTCCCGTTAAGCCCTGCGCCAGCGTATCGTGAATTTCGCGTGATAGGCGCAGGCGTTCTTCTGCCATGCCCAGACGCAAACTATTGCCGTATAACTTGCTCCGCTCAATCGCCATGCTTAACATCTCGCCGACGGTATAGAGGAGGCGTAATTCGTCATCGCTCAATTCGCACCAATCCGCGCTGACCACGTTTAACATGCCCAGTTTACGCTCATGAGCATACAGCGGAATGCTGGCATGATAGAGCAATCCGCCCGTGTCCTTCACCAAATCTTCGAGGCGGGTGCAGGTGACGATGCTCACGTTTGCCGCGCCTTCCAGATCGCCTTTTTTGTAGGTATCCAGACAATAACAATAGCGCGACCCGTCCATGCGTTCCGGTTTGTGCGTCAGGACATCCGGCAAATTTTGCACCGCCGCCAGATAGGCTTTGCCCGTTTTGTCGTTCATCAGCCATATCCAGCCGGTTTGCATGTCGAAGAGTTCGATGACCTGCTTCAAAACGGTGTGCAGGGTATCAGTCATGTCGGTGGCGCGGTTGAGTGCCTGCGCGATGTCGTTCAGGATTGAGAGTTCACGGTTACGCCGATTTAGCGCGTCGCGTTCGGGGAGGGTCTCCATAAGATCGTCCGCTCGTTTAAGGTTGTATGTGCTTATTATACCCGTTGATGTAGGGTTCGATGTAATGCGCGTATGGGGGTCACACAAGCCAAGATATGACTAGACCTAAATCGCCCACCTGACCTAGACCAAGTCCATCTGTATGGGTCACTCTTTATCGCTTTGAAAATCGTATAGTAGATACAAGTTCGACAACATAGTTCATAACAAATGAAATGAAGGGAATACACACATGTTAAGCTGGGCACTATTTTTCTTCTTGATCGCAATTGTGGCGGCAGTACTCGGATTTGGTGGGGTCGCTGGTTTGACCTCTAATATCGCAGTGTTGCTGGTCGTCGGTTTCTTAGTTCTGGCAGTCGTTTCCCTCGTGATGGGTCGTCGTCCAAAACTATAAGAAGCACATCAACTTAAATGTAAACAAAATGACCGACACGCCCATGTGCCGGTCATTTTTTGATTCGGACGTCGCTCCTGAATCAGAAAATCTACATTCTGTCGGGATAAACCTCTTTTGCAAGGGCTTCTTCCTGATCGATGAGGGCGCGGATGGCTTCGATGCCGTTTTGCCAGAAATCCAGATCGTTCAAATCCACGCCGACCTTCGCCAGAATTTTGTCGGGATAATCGGAATCGCCCGCTTTGAGCACGTCCAGATATTGCGGGATGAAGTCCTCCCCGCGTTCCAGATAAATGTTATAGAGCGCCAGCACCAGCAATTCGCCGAACGCATAGGCATAGACATAACCGGGCGTGCTTAAAAAGTGCGGGACGTAACTCCACCACGCGCCATAATCATCGCGCAGGGTGACGCTATCGCCGTACATCTCGCGCTGAACGCCTAGCCAGATTTCATTTAGACGCGCATGAGTCAGTTCGCCTTCTTCACGACGGGCGGTGTGCATGGCGTGTTCAAAGCGATTCATGCTGATCTGCCGGAAGACCGTGCCGAACGAATCTTCGATTTTGCTGGTCAGCAGGGCTAAACGGGCTTCGGGGTCTGCCTCACGCGCCATTAAATCGCTAAAGACCAGCATTTCCGCAAACGTCGATGCCATTTCCGCCGTTGTGAGCGGGGTTGCTAGCGAAAAAATCCCCTGCTCGCGTCCAGAGAGATACATATGAATGCCGTGACCGAGTTCATGGGCGAGGGTCATCACATCGTTCGCCGTGCCGTTGTAATTCACGAAGATATAGGGATGTACGGACGGCACAATCCACGCCGCATATGCACCACCGCGTTTGTTCGGCAAAAGTGCCGCATGAATCCAGTTGCCGTCAAAGAATTTCGCGGCGACCTCTGCCATATCCGGGCTAAAGGCGCGGAAGGCGGTCAGCACTAAGTCACGGGCTTCGTCCCATGTGTAGGTTTTTTCGCCCGATTTGACCGGAAGGGGCGCATAACGGTCATAATCGTAAAGGGCTTCATAACCGAGTAAACGGCGCTTTACATCATAATGGCGGGCGACCAGATCATAATTGCCGGTCACGGTGTTGATGAGCGCCTCTACCACGCTATCCGGTGCTTTGTTGCTCAGATTACGCGAGGAAATCCACGTTTCATAGCCGCGCCGATTGTCATTCGCCGCTTTATCCGCCGCCAATACGTTGAAGATGTAGGACAATTCCATCGACTTTTCATTTAAGCCTCTGGTCAGGGCATCGGCGGCACGGTGGCGCAAATCACGATCCGATTCAAACATCAACTTCAGCACCTTCGCCTGATTCAGCGATTCGCCATCCACAGTATATCGGGCGGCGCTCGTCAATTGGGTGAAGAAGCGCGTCCATGCCTGATTCCCGGTGACGGATTTTTCCATCATGATTTGTTCTTCAGCTTCGGTCAGTTGATGAGGCTTAAAACGCCGTTCGGATTCCAGATAATGACGGCAAAATGCCAGTTCAGGCGCGTTAATCAACGGGGTAACATGCGCGTCCGGCAATGCGTTCCATTCCAGATCGAAGAAGACCAATTTCTGCCCGACTTTCGCGCCAAATTCAGACATTTTCTGGCGGAGTGCGCCGATTTTCGGATCGCTGGTATCTGTGCTGAACGTCAGGCTGGCATAATTCCCCAAACGTCCGCGCAGATCGTAAATGATTTCTAGCGCACGCATCGCGCCGACCAATCCCTGCACGTCTAACTCGCCGACTTTGCCTTTGTAAGTGGCGGCGAAATCGTCAATCAGGGCTTCCACTTTTTTCATGTCTGCTGAAATGTTGGGGTCATCGGTGCTGTTATAGAGATCACTCAAATCCCAGATCACATTTTCCGCACCGGTTGTTGTCTGGTCGAGGGTTGCATCTGTCATCGTATCTGCTCCTTTAAAGTTTTTTTTGAATGTCCCTATCGTAGCAGACTCCGCCTGTCCGTTCAATGTGTGGGTCACAGGCGTTTATCCGTATCTTAATTGTGTCTAATGTTGGCTGAACCTACAATGAAATCAGGAGGTTGTCATTTTTTCTCAGCTAATCACGCGGTTTTCTGCGTGCAAAATGGAACCCATACCGGCATAAGTTGCGTCATTCTAAACAAGACAAACACATCATAACGACACATGGAGGAACAACAACGTGCAATACGGAATGAACCTCAATCCCCGCCATCCGGTGGGCAGACCCGCAGACATCAACGCATTACGTGGCGTGAAGTGGGCGCGGATTGTCTTTTCCGCCGCCGCCTCACGGGAGACAATCCAACAAGCCTTTAACGTGTATGACCATCAGGTGAATCAGTATAAAAGCATCGGCATGAACACGCTGATGGTGCTCAATCAGGAAACCTTCTGGGGGCATGGTCCGTGGGATCATGGCAATTGGGAGCGTTATGCACGGGAATTCGCCGCCGCGATTAAGCTGATTGTGGAGCGTTACCGCGGTAAAGGTGTCGCCTATCAAATCTGGAACGAAGGCGACATTCAAGGACACTCGTCTATTTTTGTTCCGGCGGCAGAATTCGCCAAAGTGTTGCGCGATGCCTACGCCATCATCAAAGCGACTGATCCGGGTGCCATCGTCGTGCATGGTGGATTGGCGGCGGGCGCGGGCGATGCGGTCAAATATATCGCGGACATTCGTGCCGCGCTCGGCGGAAAATTGCCCGTCGATGCCATCGGAATTCACCCCTATGGACAATGGACACCGAATTTTGGCGGTACACCCAATTGGGGCGGGTGGCATGGTAAATTGCAGGATTATATGTGGCATATCAATCGTGGGATGCCGCGCAACGTGCCGTTATGGATCACCGAAATCGGTATTTCTGAAAATGTGGTCTTTCCATCATCGCAATACCCGATGGTGGTTAAATATTTGGACGGTTTAAATCAATTTTTACGAAGCAATTACAGCAGTCGGGTGCCGGTGATGATCTGGTTCGCATGGTCGGATATTATGCGGCAGGCGGGGATTTGTGACTATGGCAACAATCCGAAGCGGGCAGTCTATGATAAATTTTTTGATCTCGCCTCAAAATCAGATTCGGAGTTACCCACCACAGGCGGTTCGCCAGATACCCAATTCGGCATTTTGCTGAAGCCGACGGTCAAACTGAGCATCCGTGACGGCGCGGGGACGACCTTTAAGCGCGTGGCGACGGTGGACATCAACGAAAGTGCTGTTGCGCTCGATCATCCGCTGACCGTGCAGGATAAAATCGGCAAAGACAACGCATGGCTGAAAATCCGCACGCCTTCCGGCACAGAGGGCTATGCGGCGGCGTGGTATCTGGAACTCGGCGATGTGATGCTGAGGACGACAGCATCCGGCGGGCTGAACATCCGCGCCGGAGCAGGCACAACGTATGATCGCGTCGGCTCAGTTATTCCCACAGACCCGATGATCTGCCTTGAACCGCTCGCCAACGTTGCCCGTGAAATCGGCACGCAGGGCGAATGGTTGCATGTGCGCCTCGCGGATGGCACAGAAGGCTATGCGGCGGCGTGGCTGGTGGATAAAGTCAATGATGCGCCCGCGCCGACGGATTCCGGGGATACACCTGACGATACCGATACACCGGACGAATCCGACGATGACGTTCCGACCAAACTGCAAAAACACATCTTCCTCGCGCCCACGGTCAATCTCAATTTACGGAGTGAACCACAGGTCGCAGATAATCGGCTGACGACCATGAAAGAAGGCAGTTGTTTGCTGATGGTCGATGATCCACAGGGCGCGATGAATACGCTCGGCGAAGGGGGCTGGATCAAGGTCAAAATGTCCGATGGCACGGCAGGCTGGACTTCCGCACAATATCTCAAGCGCATCGAACAGGCGGAATGTGCCGACTTCGATCAATTTGACCTGAGCGAAGACGAAGAAACCGGAGGCGGGGAAGTCATTATCGAACCCGCCCCGATTTTGCCGATATTCGTCGCGCCGACCACCCGCCTGAATGCGCGGAGTGCGCCGGAAATTGGCAATAATGTGCTTGACGTGCTGGATGCAGGCGAATGTGTGCTGATTGTAGACGATCCGCAAAAAGCCTTTGAAACGCTTGGCAAAAGTGGTTGGCTGAAAATCCGCCGAGCGAACGCAAAAGAGGGCTGGGTTTCCGCGCAATATTTGACGCACATCAGCGATCCGCAAGCCATTTGTGCTGACCTGAGCAAATTTGATGTGTCGCTGGACGATCTGGTGAAAGATGATGGCAAGGACGACGACGATTTAATCAAGCCGATTGAGGGTGAATTTATCGCCGATGGGTTCGACGCGCCGGTTGGCTCTGCGGAAGAACGGGCGAGCGATGATATGTGGCCCGGTGAATGGTTTGACCCGACAGGCTACGCGGAAAACACCTATTCGGGTTATGTGAAAAACTGGAATGCCTATCACACAGGGGCGGATTTGAATTTGAACCGTCCACGCTGGAATGCGGATAAGGGCGCGCCTGTCTATTCAATTGCCAGCGGAATCGTCACTTATGCAGAATTTCGCGTGCCGAGTTGGGGCAATCTGATTGTCATCAAGCATGATCCGCTACCGGATGGTACAGTCGCCTATTCACGTTATGGGCATCTTGCGCGGATGGACGTGAGCAAAGGGACACGCGTTGAACGTGGCACGGTCATCGGCACGATTGGCTCTAATCTGGATAAAAGTGGCAAACCGTATGTCGGCGCGGAGCATCTGCATTTTGATGTCAGCGTCTCGGATAAACTGCAAGATAGTCCGGGGGATTGGCCGCGCAAGGATTTAAAGCGGCTGAAAACCGATTACGCCGATCCGGTTGTGTTCATCGCGGAAAATCGCCCGAAAAAACGGTAAATCGCTGGTCTCATAACTCGCATTTTCTAACGACAGGTGTCCGAAAAGGTTTGAAAGGCAATTTGGAATTGGGCCATAGAGTAACCTTTCGGAGATCTATCTGGATGGTGGGGATAATTATTGCTTTGGTCGCATTGCTCATGTTACGTCCGTTTCAAAAAGAAGATGTCGACACAAGTAACATGACCATAGACGAAGTGTCTTCATACGGATTTTATGCCTATATCCTTCCAGACGAGATTATAGAATCGAGGGGCTGGACACAAACTATAAGCATGGTGTCACTCGACAGTCACTGCCGTCAGATAGACACGATCTATCGTGAGAATCCGATTTGGATAGCTTATCAGGATGGTACATCGCGTGCGCCATTTTTTATAGCAATCGCGCCAACTTATTCTCATTCGTATAATGGGAATTGGACTTCAGAGACTAGCGAAGTTGAGGCTTCCTTTGACCCGCATCTAGGAGTTGAATACTATATTGGAGATTCGGGTCATCTTGCGCTTAAATTCGTAGATGATATAGGTATGCAAGTTGTTGTAAACGCCTGGCAAGATAAACTCAGTGTAGATGAAGTTATGATCCTTATTTCGCAACTTGAATATGCTGGATCAAATAGGGATACGCTTGGCAATCCGTGGGATAACGTATGTGAATAACCCATACTTGCTAGAGAAAACACCGGACTTCTTAATTGTTTGAGGTGTTGGTGTTTTCTCTGCTCGTTGATGCTATATAGAATTTACGTCTAACTTATGCCGGAGGGCAATTGAAAGCCCTGTTCACCCCTCCGGTTACCGCTCGCTGAGTGGCTCACTCACTCTGCTGGAATTTTTTTACGTCGAGTTCGTAGAGTGTGCGATATTTGACCGCCTCACCGAACAACGACAAGCCGGAATTAAAGGCGATCATGGACAATGTGCCGAGGATAAACCAGCGCACAAAGCCTTTTTTCTGCATCTTCGCTGAGATCGCCTGACCGAGTAACGCCAGCCCGAATCCGGTTAAGAGTAAGCCACGCGGGGCGAGTTCGTCCCATTTTTCATAATTTTCGTTCATAAGTTCAGTCCTAACTTCCCATCCATTACAGCATACCCTAAGTTTACATCGAGTTTGTACCGTCGCAAGTCGAAACGCGTTAGGCTTAGCGGGCGACGGCGATTGCGGAGGCATAGTCTCTGGTATGCGTCAGGCTGATGTCCCATTCGGTTAAGCCGAGTTCTTCCGCGATGCGTGCCGCGTCCCCATGCAGATGCAAAACGGGGCGTTTACGCGGATTGTTGACGCGCACTTCGATCTCCACCCATTTAACATCCCCGATGCCCGTGCCGAGTGCCTTGGCGACAGCCTCTTTGGCGGCGATGCGTGCGGCTAGACGATGCGGTTGATCTTTGCAATCTTCGCGCTCACCTTCCGTAAAAAAGCGTGTCATAAACTGTTCGCCGGAGCGTGCCATTCCCGCCGCGACCCGTTCATTTTCGATCATGTCAATCCCACAGCGAATCATGGCGTTTTGCCCCTGTTGTCATGCTTAATATCATTCATTATGTCTGTAGCAGAGTGAAGCGCGGTTAAATTATTGCGTCGACCATTAACAATTTACAATCATCATGGAAAATTCAGCAAAATTACGAAACGAACGGTGCAGGTTGCGCCATGTTCGCGTACAATGGTAGATATTGTAAAGTGTCGTCTAAGCATAGTCCAGTAACACCAAGGAACACCCATGCCGGATACAAAACCGCTTTCTATGCCAGATTTGGCTACCCTTCATGTGATCGCGCATTTACGCTGGGAACGTGAGTGGTACGAGACCTATGAAATCCGTCAGGCACAACTGTTGGATGAAATCGCCCAGCTTCTGCAACAAATGGGGGAAACCACCGGAGATGCCCTGCGCTTTTATATTCTGGGTGGGCAGACCGTCATTGTCGAAGATGTCGCCGCCGTGCGCCCTGATTTGCTGGCGCTGATGGTTATTTACAATGCGGGTGGCAGGTTAGGCCTGGGTCCGTGGTATGTGCAGGTCGATCAAAATCTGGTCAGCGGGGAATCGCTCATCCGCAATTTGCTAACGGCACGGGTTGAAGCGGCAAAAAGCGGGATCAAATTATTGCCAATTGCCTTTTCGCCGGAGCAGACCGCTAATGTCTCCCAATTACCACAAATTTTACGCGGTTTCGGCATTGGCACGGCGATGCTCAACACGGGTGATCCGCGCAACAACAAGCCCTATTATTGGAAAGCACCGGATAACAGTAGCATTCTGGTGCTCGGTCACGATTTGCCCAATGTATGGGTGGAGTCGCATACCGATCTGATGAACGACAGCATCCAGATGCAACGTGCATTGCGCCCCGATGGACCGTTTTTGTGGTTGGTAGAACATAGCGAAACGGACGGTTCGGCTTCCGCGACACTAAATTACATTCACCAGAAAACCAACGTTCCGGTTTCTCAGATTGAGCTTGTAGAATATTTGCGGATTCTGCGCCGCAGTTTGACAGAAACTTTACACGGTATGGTCAGAGGACCGTTGTTGCCCAAATCGCTGAAAGCACAGGCTTCCGGCACATTATCCTCCCGACTCTACTTAAAGCAGGCACACGCGCAGGTCGAGAACAAATTGCTCTACGCGGTAGAACCGTGGTTGGCGCTGGCGCTTACGCATGGCAACCTCAGCCAGCCCGATAATCCACAGGCGATGTTGCATCACGCATGGCGCACCCTGCACAAAAATCAGACGCTCTATACGCTCGGTGGAACGTCGATTGATGCAGTACAGACGAAAACCGAAAATGCTTATCATGCGGTTGATGACATCGCGGAACAAATCATCGAAAAATCACTGAACGCGATTGAAGGTAAAGTCACCTCCCGCCATCCATCGCTCAAGCCCTCCGCCCGCAAGAATACGACGTATGTGGTCGTCTGGAATTCGCACAATTGGCCCATCAAGCAGGCGGTTTTTGTGCCGCTGACCTTGAATCAGGGTAGTTACCCGCTACGGTTACGCATCCCCGGTGATGAAGCCGAACAACCTTTTGGCTGGCAAGAAGCCGAGCACGGCGCGTTGCATAGCGGGACGATTAGCTTTATCGCAGATGCACCCGCGCTTGGATATGCCGTTTACACACTGGAATTAAGCGACCAGCCCGTCGCCGAGCATCACTTCATCCATGAGACGAAAAACAACACGATTGGCAATGTCTTCGGCGAATCGCTGACGGCTACGCGCAATAATCTAAACTGGAAACGCGAAGACGGCACATTAACTGACCTCCTACGGTTTTTGGATGGCGGGGACGCGGGCGATGTGTATCATTATTGCCCGCCAATAGAAGATTCAATCATCGAAGGGTCGATGGTCAACGATGTGAAGACCATCTCATCGCCGGTTTACGAGCAACTGGTCATCAATCACCGGATGCGCGTCGCCAATGAACTCAACGATGACCGTACCCGCAGTCGTGGTGTACGCTTGCTGGAACTGCAAACCACCGCTACTTTTTACGATAACATTCCGGGGGTGTTCTTCCGCACCACCTTTGAAAACACCGCTCAGGATCACCGTTTACGCGCCCATCTGCGTACCGGCATCGAGACTAAATATGCCCTCACGCAGACTGCCTTTAACTTTGATCGTGTTGAGGTCGGCAATACGTATCCGACACAGGGACTCACGGCGGTGCATGATGGCGTGTCGTCGCTGGCATTGATGTCCCGCGGGTTGCCGGAAGTTGAAGCGCTCACAGAAGGCGATCAGGTGACTTTCGCCCTAACGTTAGCGCGGTCTGTCGGCTGGCTTAGTCGGGATGATCTGAGCGTGCGCGAGGGTGCGCTTGCGCCACACTTGCCCGTGCCGGATGCCCAATGTCAGCGGGTGATGAGCGCGGAATATGCACTCGTCGCCACGCCTGCCGGGGATCGTGCCGCCTTATTACGTGAGTCGATGATTTATAATTCGCCCCTACAAGCCTATCAATATGATGTGCGCCCCAGCCGCCCGCGCAGAAGTTTTCTGTCCATCCTCAGCGATCAAGCCACCGCTACAGAGACAGTCGATAGCGACGGCGCGGGAGTTATTTTGACGAGCTTTAAGCCACCGTCGAAGGGCAAAGGCTGGATGTTGCATCTGTATAATCCGCACGATCATGATGTGGAAGTGTTCGTCACGCCACACACCCGCCCCGAACAGGTGCATCTCTCCTCGCTTTCCGAGGATTCGCTCAAATTCATCGAAACCGACATGAATGGACGGGTACAGATCGCCATTACGGGCAATCAGTTGGTGGCGTTGCGCCTGTTATTTTAAGCACGTCACAGGCATTCACGGTTACAACATTTTGCCGGAGATATTTACGCTCTAATTGTTCACAATCTGAGGGGAGAATCTAAATTATTTCCCAAAATACCTGACGTAACGCTTAAGAAACTGTATTATGATGGATGTATCATTCGCTTGCCAACCGTAACGATTGTGACTAAAGCCTTATGTCTGCTTCCTCTGTCATTTTATATATCGAAGACGACCCCGCCAGCCGTAAATTGATTGAACGCGCTTTAGAAACTGCCGGATACACGGTGGTTTGTGCGGAAACGGCGCTACGGGGCATTGATCTGGCGCGGAGTCTGCTCCCTGATTTAATCCTCACAGACATCAATCTGCCCGACCTTCAGGGACACGAACTTGCCAGCGTATTACGGAATGAAGAGCGTTTCTTCCACACACCCATCGTCGCCTTAACGGGCACCAACACCGAGCTACAGCGTGATGTGGCGCTGGCGGCGGGCATTTCCGGCTATATGACCAAACCGCTGAATGTATCGACATTGCGCGATCAGGTGAAATATTTTCTGGAAGGCGGGCGCGACTCCATTGATGCGGAACGTCTGCTTGCGGGTAAAACGCGCTATACGAGAGAAGTCGTCACCCATCTGGAGCAACGTATCCGCCAGCTAGAAGATGCCAATGCCGCGCTACAACATCTTGACCAGATGAAAGAGACCTTTATCCAGATTACCGCCCACGAACTCCGCACACCGTTGACGCTGGTTTATGGGTATGTCCGTCTGCTGGAAGATTTCCCGACTCTGCAAAGTTTGATGCGTCAGGACGAAGCCGTGTCTTCGCTGGTGAAGGGGCTGGTGGAATCGATTGAGCGGATGCACAGTGTCGTCAATGAAATCCTGATTATTAGTAAAATGCTGACGCGGGAAATCACCATGAACATCACGCAGATTGATTTAAGCATGATTTTACAACGCGTGATGAAAGGCTTTCAGGATGCCATCAACGAGCGCCATCTGAGTGTGGAGTTCGAGGCGACTCAATTTCCTCAGAACATGCGCGGTGATCCTGAGTTACTCCGGCTGGCATTTAGTAATCTGGTCGGAAACGCCGTAAAATATACGCCGGACGGGGGCAATATTGCCGTTATGGGCGAGATGATTAACAGCACGGTGCGTATCAAAGTGCGCGATTCCGGTATCGGCATTGATGCGGAAGATCAGCAATTCATCTTCGACAAGTTCCACACCGTCAACGATGCGGAGTTGCACAGTTCCAGCAAAACGGCGTTCGGCGGTGGTGGGATGGGGCTGGGTTTGCCGATTGCCAAAGGGATTGTCGAGGCGCACGGCGGCAACATTTTTGTCGAGAGTATCGGGCGCGATCCGTTGAGTTGTCCGGGCAGTACATTCACGGTGCATTTGCCCCTCGTCACGACGCGGACGCGTACAGGACGACTCGGCACGCAGGGGGATGAGTAAAATAATCGGACGCAAAAATTATTTCATAACCTGAATTCTGTTTAAGGTGAACATTTGTGAAAAATAGCTTTTAGCCGTGAGCTTTTGGCTTTTAGTTGCAAGGCTATAAAACTGGCTCAAAAAAACCGCATTGGGCTGAAACCCCAATGCTAAGATGACTTTCAAAACCCCACTGAAGTGGGCTATTCTCCCCGTACATTTGTGAAAATAGCCTGCTTCAGCAGGGTTTTACGCCAATGTAGCCAATGGGTTTCAGCCATTGGCGGCACTTTGCAACAGAGCAGCTTTTGGCTTTTAGTTTGAAAAAACAATGCTTTTGCTAAAAGCCGAGAGCCAATTGCGTGCCTCTCATGCCGCGCCCGCGCTTTATTTGCCAACTGCGTTACAATTGATGCGTGATGGACACGTCATGGACACGTTGATGGCGAACAATTTGTGTCGCATGTGCTTCCATTGGAGGACATCGGCAAGGCGATCAACATGGTGCGTGACCTGCGTGGTGAAGTCATCAAAATCGTCATCATGCCGTAGGGAAATGCCATAGGGTGGGTAACTAAAAACTAACAACTGTGAACTACCAACTAATTCACGCATCTTGTCGCGCCGATTGTGGCGTATGATGAGAATGCGGAAGTACCAATCATAGCGATCATAATTGGAAGTGTTTATTATTATGTCCGAGTCTCCTTCGTCTCCTTCGATGCCCATAGGTGGAGTCGCCGCCGCTTTTTTAACGCCTATATTTCTCGGTATGGCACCGATTTTCGGGAAGCTCGCTATCAGAGCAGGTGCAGACCCGTTTTCTGTGGCGGCGCTCAGAACGATTGTCGCCGTCGCTTTGCTCTGGGGATTTTATGCCCTGTTTTTGCGGCGCTACATTTACATTTATCCGGCGGGATTGCTCGGTTGTATTGTGATTGGCGCGGTGAATGGCATCGGGTCGCTCTTTTATTACGGCGGATTGAGTATGCTGGATGCCTCAATGACTCAATTGCTGAACGGCATGTATCTGCCGCTTGCGGTACTGATTTCCAGTTCTGCCGGTCAAAAGGTGGATTCGCGTACTTATTTGCGGGTGAGCCTTGCATTACTGGCGTTGATAATGATTACGGGCTTTAGTCCAACAGAGATCAACTGGACGGGCGTGGGTTTTATGCTCGGTAGTGCCTTGATGTTCGCCGGCACGGTCACACTCAGCCAATATGTGCTTTACGAAATGCCATCGCCAACGGTAACGCTCTATGTGCTGACGACGATGGGGGCAATTGTTTGCATCGTCTGGCTAGCCGTCGGGAATCCGCTCTCGCCGGAGGTGGTTTCTGCCTCGTTTTCACCGATTGTCATACTTGGCATCACAACGGCGCTTTCTCGATTAGCGATGTTCGCTGGAGTTAAGCTGTTCGGCGGGATGCAAACCGCCATTCTTGCCATCGCGGAGATCGGCGTGGCGCTTACGCTGGCGTTTGTGGTGTTGGGGGATCGTCTGGCGATAGAGCAGTGGTTCGGTGTGGCGGTGTTATTCGGCAGTATTTTGCTCGTCCGTCAGCGTGATCTTTCTCCCACGGGCTTTAACCCCAATCAACTGATCGTGGCGAATATGGCGAGCGTGCAATTTCAGCGTATCGCCTTTCATCGCGCATTCGGCACTGATGTGGATGATAACGAACTCGGCACGATGGGGACGATCACCACGCAGGAATTGGTCGCTATTCAACGCATGATGGGCGCAGAAAGCGGACCGATTGACCCCTTTCCTATCGGCAAAACGCGCCATCTGAATCAGATGACCGCCGCCTTACCGCCCGATCTCTTCGAGACGCAGGAGGTCGAAATCCCGAAAGAGCTTCGTCAGGAAATCGCGCAGGATGTGGCGGAAGAATTGCACGAATTAATCGAAAACAGCGAACTCAACGAGCCGGATGATTAGCTGACCGGAATAAAAAACCGCCCCGATTATCGAGGCGGTTTGTGTTTTTAGTGGTTTTATTTCGCTTAGATGCCGAAATCTTCTTTGATCCACGCCACCCATTTGTCGATGCGCTTGTCGGTCATGTCTGCCTGTCCGTCGTTGTCTAAGCCCAGACCCATGAAGAAATCGCCATCGATTGCCAGCGATTCGGCGAAGTCGTAACTGCGGCGTGACCAATACCCCGCCAGATCCGCACCCTGTACGATCAATTCATCACCGAGTACGCCCATTGCATCAAGGAAATTGAAGCCATAGCCGTTCTGGTCGCCCAAGCCAAAGAGCGCCACTTTCTTACCTTTAAAATCCATACTGCCTAATTTCGGGAAGAAAATTGCCCAGTCATCCTGTAGCTCGCCTGTGTTCCATGTGGGGATGCCCATGATGAGATACTGATAGCCCAAAATTTGCGCGGGTTCGATTGCGCCGATGTTATGGACTTCTACCGCATCCACAGTCGGCAGGGCTTCCATCTTCTCTTTAATTTGATAAGCGGCGGTTTCTGTGTTGCCGGTACTGCTCCCATAAATCAAGCCAATTTTTACCATAATATCCTCGATCCTTTTCTTCGTATTCGTGACTTACCGTAAATTTACCAAGTTTTTGATAAAGTTGTTAGTCGTTTTAGGTATTCGTTCGTAGATTGTCGCTTTTTTTAAGCTAAAAGCCAAAGGCTAATGGCTCCAAGTATACCATGTGAAAAATTGCACAGAAACACTTCTTCCCTGTTTGCTAATCAAATCCTGATTCGATTTTTATCCAGAGATAGCTATACTCAGGAGAATTGTAAAACGTAAGGGCGAACTGGCAGTTCTCCCCTACAATAGACATATGAATACTAACTTTCTTTAGGGAGCAAAAAAATGCGTTTAGGATTAATGGTCGGCTATTCCGGCTCAAAAATGGAATTACCGTTAGAGATGGTGCAGGAAGCAGATCGGCTCGGCTACTATGTCGCGTGGACGGCGGAGGCTTACGGCTCGGATTCGATTTCTCCGCTGGCGTGGATCGGCGCGAAAACCGAGAACATTCACCTCGGCACGGCGATTATGCAGATGCCCGCACGCACCCCCGCCATGACCGCCATGACCGCCACCACGCTCGATCAACTCTCCGGTGGGCGCATGTTGCTCGGACTCGGGTTATCCGGTCCGCAGGTGGTGGAAGGTTGGCACGGCACCGCATATGGTAAACCGCTCGGCAAATCACGCGAATATGTGGAGATCGTGCGTAAAATTTTCGCCCGTGAAGAACCCCTCACGCATTCCGGCGATCATTATGAGATTCCCTATCAAGGCGACGACGCGACGGGACTCGGTAAGCCGTTGAAGAGCATCCTGCACGGGCGACAAATCCCGATTTATCTCGCGTCTATCGGACCGAAAAATGTCGAACTCACCGCTGAAGTTGCCGATGGTTGGTTGCCGATTTTCTTCTCGCCGGAGTTTTACGATGACACCTTCAAAGATCAGGTTGATGCAGGATTCGCCAAAGCGGGCAACGGCAAATCGCTGAAAAACTTCGACATCGCGCCATCGGTACAGGTCGTGATTGACGATGACCTCGAAACCGCGTGGAATCAGGTGCGTCCGATGTTGGCGTTGTATATCGGCGGGATGGGGGCGAAGGGCAAAAATTTCTATACTGATCTGGCGAGTCGTTTTGGCTTTGAGGCAGAAGCCCTGCATGTTCAGGATTTGTTCCTCAGCGGGCAGAAGGGCGAGGCGATGATGGCGATCCCAACCGATTTGATCGATCAAGTGGCGCTGTGTGGCTCGAAAGACCGCATCAAAGACCGCATCCAAATCTGGAAAGACACGGACATCGTGACCACGCTCAATATCCAGACGACGGACATCGAAACCGTGCGCGTCATGGCGGAGTTGGTGCTTTAGGAGCAGTTGTTAGTGATTAGTTTTTAGTCGTTAGTAAAGACTGATTACGACAAATTGGGAGATTTTGGTATTCCCCTTTTGAAGATTATGTAGGAAGAAAGCCCTGATCGCATCATTTGTGGCATAATAGAAGCGAGTGGCGTTTAGTTCAGGATAAACGATGACTGACGAAATTCAGGTTCAGCGATTACCCGCGCCCGGCACACCCATGACGGCGACGGATTTTGCCAATTTACCGGAAACGATGACCCGCATCGAATTGATAAACGGTGTGGTGGTCTATCCGCACGGCTATGGAGAAGGCGACATGGCACCCGCACCGCAGATTAGTCATCAGATGGTCACGGGCAAGACATACGCGTTATTGCTTAAACTTGACCTTAATGGCACGGTTTTGATTGCGCCGGTGGATGTCAAATTGCCGGATAGCTCGACCATTCAACCGGACGTGTTATGGATTGCGCCGGATAGCCTTTGTGTGATTGAACGTCAGCGAATCGTCGGTGCGCCTGAATTGATGGTAGAAGTTATCTCACCGGGTTCAGAACGCTACGACAAGGTAGATAAGTTTCGCCTTTACGAGAAAAACGGTGTGAAAGAATATTGGATCGCTCATCCTGAAGCAAAATATCTGGAAGTGTGGCAACTGATTAATGGGCTGTTCCAGAAGTCTGGCATCTATAAAATGGATGAGTCCTTCACATCGCCTCTGCTACAAAAAGTGATTCATTTAGCCGAGATTTTCGCGCTGTAAAATACCTTAATCCACAGAAAACACAACACCCGCCGGACTCATATCTGGCGGGTGTTTTTATTCGTGTGTGATTTGTTTTCCGGCGATTGCACCACGATTTCGCCGTCTAACCTCTACAAAAGCGCTTTGTTGAGTACAATGAGCGCAATAGACGAGTTTCAACTTAATGTCTAATTTCTGGAAAGTGTCAGGAGAACGATTGATGCGTAAATGGTTATTACTCTTACTCATCCTAACCGTCACAGCGCCCATCGTCGCACAAGAAACGCCGGAAGCCAATGCCGGACGTGGTTGGCGGGCATGGCTGTTCAATGCAAATTCCGGCTTGGTGACGGTGGTGGATCAACAGGGCGCGGTGGTGAATGAATTTACCCTGCCACTCTCGCAAGCCTTTAATTACTACGGGCAGAATATTGCCGTGTCGCCGTCTGGCTCGCATATTTTGTACACGGCGATAGATACGAGTGCGGATATTGCCAATCAGCAGGTGTTCGTTTATGACGTGAATGCCCAATTTATCGCCGCCACCTATCCGTTAGAACTCGGCGCACAGGCGACCACCTTAGATGTCCGCGTGGATAGCGCCCTCTTCGATGAAGCCACACGGCATGTTGCGTTTGGTTATGTTATCACGTCAGAAACGATGGTCGGGTGGGAAGTGGTGGTGCTGGATTACAACACAGGCATTGAAGAAACCGTGCTCACAGCGGAGAGTGCGCCTGCCTCAATCATTCCAGCCGACGGTCTCATCGTGCCGGTGATTCGTGCCTTTGACGGCGTGAACGTAACCTTCACGGCGGTCTTTTATGCAACCGGTGGGGCGGCAATGTATCCGTCGTATGTTTGGGATACCACCTCAAACACCCTCATGCCCACCGAGATTTTTACCAGCATCGGTGCAGATGTTTTGCCGGAAACACGTGAGGTTATCGCGCCAACCTTCATGGAAAGTATGTCCACCGCCGCCTTACCCGCCGAACCGGGCTTTACCGTTCAGCAAAACGTCGTGACGGTTTATCAACCCCAGACCGCGACCCGCCATGTCTTTTATAACGATGCGGACAAGGTGATTGATAATGTGCGCTTCGTGCAGGACGGCGAACGTATTGCCATCAGCCGTTATGATGCGGTGACGGATACCCCCGGCTTGTGGCGCGTGATTGAGCGTGATGGAACGATTGTCGGCGAGACACAAATCTCCAACTCGGTCTTTAATGTGTTCGGCACACCGGATGGCATGGTCTATCTTGATCTTGCGGAGGGTCCGGCGCTCGTCCACATCAACACGCGGGATGATAGCCTGTCGCAGGAGGTCATCTGGACGGGCGAGATGCAGACTTTCCCTGTGCTCGTGGCGGTTCAACCGGATGTGATCGTCGCCGCACAGGAAGCCGTTGCCTATGGCGATTGGGTGCAACTCACTGACCCTGAACCGATTGAGTGATGGGTTAAATAATGTCAGTTCTGGATAAGCAAACGATCATGAATGACAGTCGTTTTGCGGGAAAATACCTTGACTATCCGAGCTTTTGGCTCTTAGCTTTTAGCAAAAGCATTGTTTTTTTCAAACTAAAAGCCAAAAGCTAACGGCTAAAAGCTATATTTCCCGAATGGTCACCTTAAACAGAATTCGGGTTGAATAGCGATCCCCCAACACAACCAAAATGCCCCTCGCGCAACCTCGCGGGGGGCGTTACAATGCGCGTATGCCAACACCATTTACACATCTAGAAATTGCCCAACGCTTGCTCCGTGATGAGGACATACCGGAAGTTTATTTGCGTTTGCTAAATGCGGAGCGTCCAGCGTTTTTGCTGGGCAACATCGCGGCGGATGCACGGGTCGGCAATGGTGCGCCGCGTGAAACCACCCACTTCTATCTGTACGGGCAAGATATTCAAGGGCGGGTGTGGCGCAAAATGGTGGCGGAAAATCCACGCTTGCTCACCCCGAACAGTCCGGCACATCGGGCGTTCATCGCCGGTTATGTCGCCCATCTGACTGTCGATGAAACGTGGTCAATCCGCATGGTGATGCCCCATTTTGTGGAGCGCGAATGGGCGGATAGAATGCAACGTTTTTATATGCTCCATATGATCCTGATTGCGATGGATGAGCGTGATTTGCCCCGCATAGAGTCATGGCAACCGGACACGCTGAATGCCGCTACGCCGGAAAATTGGCTGGATTTTATCCCTGATGACGATTTGCAAGCGTGGAAATCCCTCATCTATGAGCAGATCAAACCGGATGGCATCGTCAAGACCCTTGATATTTTCGGCGCACGGGTGGCGAAACCGCCGGAGGAATTACGCGCTCTGCTGGATTCCGACGAAGCGATGCAAGCCAATCTGTGGGATCATATTTCCAAGCCTACGCTCAATGCGGTTGAACAGGCGTGTTATAACGAAGCCCACGATCAGCTGATGGTGTATCTGCGCGAGACAGAACCCGCCAATCACCAGGGCAAAGGATGAGCAACAGATTTCAGCGAGAAAACGTATTGTAATTAGCAGTTTATTCACAGACTTATAGGTATCAAAAATAATGACCCAACGTTTCCCCACATTCAACCCGCGTGAGTTGATCCGCCGCACGATTTATGACCTCACCCGCCCGCGCCTGATTAAACAATTTATATGGTTGGCGCTGTTCTGGGTGGTGGTTGCCGTGAGCATCTTACTGAATATCGACTACCTCAAAACCACCTATCCAAATCCCGTTTTGCCGGATGACCGCCTGCTTGATCTGTTTACGCAAAATGATACCTTCATCTGGGTGGCGGAAATATTTAGTTCCGTAGAAGTCGCGCTGGTCGTTTTTATTTTGTGGACGCGTGGATTTAAAGGCGCGCCGTATCTGCTATTTATGATGGGGTTGATGTTCATGTTGCGTGGTTTTGTCATCACATTGACTCCGCTGGCACAGATTCAGCCACCGTCAGAAATTTACGCGGAGAGCCACATCATCGCGCAGATGTTTTATCATGGTATGTTCTTTTCAGGGCATACTGCCAGCGCATTTATACAGGCATTTTATTTCAAGGGGCATCGTCTGCGCCCGTTGATTTTTCTGGTGGCATCTATACAAGCCATTTCTTTGATTATCAGCCATTCGCATTATTCGATTGATGTCGTCGGCGGGTTATTCGTCGCGTATTTCGTCTCTCATTTTGATTGGATGCGCCTCGTGCCACCGTTTTTGCGTCAGGTCAAAGTGATGCCGTGGTACGTGGATGCTGAAGATCAACAGGGCTTGGTTGCTTAAACGCATTTTATGCAAAAACACAAAAGGACGATCTCATGTCATGATCGTCCTTTTGTGTTCAGTCAGGCATAAACAATCCCCCTCATACCTGATGATGTTGATCCCATATGTCGTGAACAAAATCTAAGATTTTTGTCACGGAATAAGCTGTTATATACACAAGCGTTCCGAGGGTGGCGACCCATAAAAGCACCATCAACGGCGAGGTCGGATTTGTGACTGTCTCATGCAGGATATACCCGCAGATTGCCATCATCACGATGACCGCTTCTGTAACCCCGAATGTCGTCCGGTTAAATTCTTTCAGGTTCATTGTCACCTCCGTCTGTCAAAAGAGAGACACCTCACGGACGAAGAGATCTCCACGAAAAATCCAATTTAGGGAAGGACGGTATGGGTACTGCCCATACATCAATAACTTCGCGGTTCTCATATTTGTTCGGTGGGTCTGTCGCTCCGGCGTGTCTCTCATTTGCGTGCATTTTAAGGTGCTTCTGTAACGCTTTTTGTTATCCTTATTATACCATTCAACCTGAATTTCTCCCTGATAGATGTCATGATCGCAGGGTGACATTCATTCAAATCGCGTGATTTACGGGGTATTTTGCAGGCGATGGATCAGCCCTGCTACAATAAATGTGGTGAGCCAATTTACGGCGAAATCATAAAGCGAAGCGTTACGATCTGCGAGGGCGGTCTGTAGAAATTCGGTCACTATGCCGAGAGTCAGCGCGATCAGCACGCTGATGATGAGCGCCCGCCGTGATGGAAGCGTAAACACAAATGCCCACCACCATACGAACGTCAATCCAGCAAAACCGATGATATGTCCCGCCGTCAGCATCACTTCGCGCAGAGGATCGGGGTCGCCGGGAGGCGCGGCAGGTCCGACCACAGGCTGACTGCTGGATTGCAACAGGGCGACCATCAAAGTGATTGTCCAGCCAAGCGCGATGGCATAACGAAACAGCCGTTGATTGACTAATGGATGAAGGAATTGTGGCGTTTTCAGTGTATGTATCATACGCCTGATTATACAGGAGCAACACGGCATGTTACTTGACGATTACGCGACGATATAACAGGTTAGCCATATAGCTGATTAGCGACTACAGTATTTCAAACGGAGCAACCATGAAGATTTTTATGCTGTTTCTAGCATTACTTGTACTTTCAGGCTGTCTCGCTGATGAAGCCCCACAACTTCCATCAGAAGCATTGGAAGGTAGTAAATTCGACTTGATGCCTGCGAATTGGATGCACTCAGAAATCAGAACAAATAACGATTATCGATCAGAAATCACATACACAAGATCATTCAGTAGTGGCACACCAAGATTCGCCTCAGCCTATGTTGATCTTGCTTTATATTCAAATGAGGAAGATGCCAGTGAGGCATATCGTCGCTTTGAGGATAACGTCTTTTATGATCGAATCGGTTTCGGTACGACTTGGTATCTGCCCGATCAGTTGATAATTAATTCTGTGCATGCTGACCAATATCGGGTTGATTGCACGGAAGTTGACCGAAATGTTGAAACAGTTACAGGCTGTAATTTTTGGGCGCAATATGGACGTTGTAACCTTTTATTTGTAGCCCATATCAGCCCATTGGACGAACAAACTTACGACACCTACTCGCAGATCATCGAAGAAAATATCAGTGCGTGGATAGAGACTGTGGATTACTGCAATTATGAGGGTGCATAGGTTAATATTTCTTAGCTATTTAGGAGTGAAAATGGGACATTTACGTTACGTTCTACTATTGATTGTATTTGCATGTTCATCTTGCGCGTTCTTAAGCAAATCGAACTTAACTATTGAGGATAATCCATCAGTCTATATGATGACTATCGCTAGAACCATCCGCACCGTCTCCATTCGAGCATCGGGTATTGTAGCCCTAACAACTTTGAACTACGCTTCTACTTGGGCAACATTTAACTCCAATCTACAGGGGAAGATCACCACTTCTCTCTTTACGGGAGAGGGATTTAGGGTGAGGGTTTTGACGACACAGCGCGATAATCCTCTAAGGTGGTTTCAATCGTCCGCACATCTTCGCGTAGATTGAGCGCCAGCGCCAGCACAACCAGCATCAGCCCGTTAATCACCATAATCAGCCCCATGCCCGCGCCACTTTGAAAACCAACCAGCGGCGCAAACAAATCAAGACCCGGCGCATGAAAAATCACCGGAAAAAGTTCCCCTGTCAGCGGTGTTGAGATGCCCCATTGTGGCACGGTAAGCGATGGCTCCAGAATGTGATCTGCCAGTGGACCGGCAATGAGAAAGGCGACGGGCATCAACAATCGCACCACCTGACTCATGACCGCGAATACCCGTCCCTGCACATCCGGCGGGACTTTCGCCTGCAAAATGGAGATAAACAGCGCGTTACCTATCGGGATGGGGAGCATGACGAAAAATTCAGTCAGCGCCAACGCCCAGAATGTACGGGACATCCCCGCCAGACTCAGCATCACGCCCGTGACAATGGCACAAATCACAATATAGCGGACGCGATTGTTTTTCAGGTTCAGATAGGCGATCAAGATACTGCCAAGCACTGCACCACCGTTTACAATCGCCAGCAAAATCCCCAGCGCCGCCTCATTATTGGATGTTCGCGCCAGCAAATAAGGGATGGTGAAGATGGTCGCGCCGGTCAGGAAGAAGTTCACCAGCGCATAATAGCCGATCATATAAAACAGGGGGCGACGATCCAGCAAATACCGTATCCCGCCCCACATTTCATGCCAGATCGACCCGCGCAACGCCCGCCCAACCGCCGTTTCTTCCGGCATGGGGATGTGCACATAAAGGATGACGGCAACGGCGACAAAAAACGTGGCGAGATCAAGTAGTATCGCACCCACCAAGCCAATCGTCGCGAAAACGAACGTGGCAATCAACGGGGCAATCACCGAGGCACTCGGCGCGGTCAATTGGCGGATGGCGTTGGCGCGTACCCGTTGATCGTCCGGGATGAGCATAGTGACGGACGCATTAAACGCCGGAGTCTGAAACACGCCGAAGATCGCCTGAAATAGCGCCACCGCGTACAGATGCCACAGCACAAAATTACCGGAAGCGAAGCTCAGCAGAAGCAATCCCGTCCCGATTGCCTGTCCCGTATCCGCCAGCGCCATCACATAGCGACGATCCCAGCGATCAGCCAATACGCCGGAAATGCTCCCTGCAAAAACTGCCGGAAGCGCCGTAAAAAATGAGGTCAGCGCGAGTGGCGTTGCCTGTCCCGTTTCAGTAAATATCCAGATGCCAAACGCGAGACTACTCACACGACTGCCAATCAGCGACAGTGTTTGCGTGATGATGATGGTATAAAACGTAGATAAACCGCGGTATTTTTTCGGATTTGGTAAGGTGACTGTCTGCGCCATTGCACGACCATTCGATGTTATCATTGTCTATGATATTACACCGTTTTGGAAGATTAGTTGCATGTTAGTCGTTCAGGTTACAGTTTTTTTACAAAATTTAGGAAGTTATGTATCCCCCTGAGCGTGCTCTCTCTTAACTTCCACACTTCGTCTCACTGTCTTAATGTGCTTTCGTGGCTGTTCCGTTGCTGAATCCGGCTACAATTTTGTTAATCATATCAACCATGCCTTCCGGTCCCTGTATACGATCTTTTAGGCGGATCGGGATTTCCGGTTTGATGGATTTGATATAAGTGCTCAATTCGCTCCGCACATCATCTGCCAGCCCACCGCCAAGCACGATGAGGTCAATCTCTTCGTCTTCCAGAATTTCGGTCACTTCATCGCGTGAATCCGTGCCGGTAACGTTGCGCCCCTGTGCGGTCAATGTGGCGATCAAGCCATCAATGACAACCTGTTTTCTGCCAATAATTAAAATACGTGGCTCTTCCATATGATGAGTCATGATCCTGCTTCTTTCAATTACTTTTACGTTATTTACTGACGTTACGATGAGTAAGTCAGTTTGTCAGAAAGCTCATACTGCCAACGTGCAATGGATGTTTTTGCTGAAGTGCTGATTTACTGAAGTACTGATTTACTTACCATCGTTTACTGCCTACAAGGTAAATATCCTGATTGATTATTTTTGCGCACATCACTTACTTGCCTAAATAGGTGACGTTGAGTGCTTCTTCGTGGGCTTCCCCATCCTCAACTGAGACGTAAAATGCGTGTTTATCTGGACGCGAGGCAACCACCTGATGCAATTGCCCGTCGATATAATGCGCGGCGGCATAATCCTGAATCGCAATGCCGGGGATGATCTCCCCCTCTTTAACCATCCGCAACACCGTCGGGCGGCGCTCCGGCTCACCATCATAATGCGGGCAGGCGCTCCCTTTTAAAAATCCGAGTCCCGGAATTGCGCCGAGAGGCCACACAGAATCGGTGACGCACGCCGTGAACCAGCAAATCGCCCCCGCGCTCACACCTGCTAGCACCGTGCCATTGTTTAACGCTTCTTTGAGGACTGCATCCGCGCCCCAATCACGCCAGATCGCCAGCATACTTTTGGTATTGCCACCGCCCACATAAATCACATCCTGCGCCAACAATGTATCACGCCAATCACGCGGGACACGCCCAAAAAATGACATCCATGAGGGAATAGCGTTCATTTTCGTAAAGGCGGCGTAAAAATTGTTCACATAAATGCTGGATTCTGAGCTAGCTTGTGGCAGAAAACACACTTTCGGGCGTTCTTTGCCGGTTAATCCAAGCACATATTCATCGAGCAACAGGTTATCCGGCTCCATCGAGAAGCCACCACCGCCCATTGCGACAATGTGTTGTGGCATAAATGTGTCTCCTTCAGCGAGGATTTTACTTAATACACCAAATCTTACCGCGTCCGGCGCAGATACACCAATGACATCTATCCTGAGTGCAAGACAAAAATCCCCCGCGTATCAGCACACGGGGGAATGTTTAAGCTATTCAAGATGCTCTGCGCGGAGGTTACGCCTTCAACTTCTCAAGATATTGCTTGCGGAACTTCGCCACTTTCGGCGCGACAACGAACTGGCAATAGCCCTGTGTCGGGTTGTTCTTGAAGTAATCCTGATGATAATCTTCCGCCGGGAAGAAAACGCCCATTTCGGTGACTTCCGTGACGATCTTATTGCCCCAGATGCCACTGTTATTCACATCGGCGATTTTGCGCTCGGTAGTCGCCTTTTGTTCCGGCGAGTGATAATAAACGGCGGAGCGATACTGCGTGCCGACATCGTTGCCCTGACGGTTGAGGGTCGTCGGGTCATGGATGGTGAAGAACACATCCAGAATATCATCGAACGAGACGACATCGGTATCAAACGTGACCTGAATCACTTCCGCGTGTCCGGTGGTACCGTTACACACTTCACGGTAGATCGGGTTATCGGCGTGTCCGCCCGTATACCCGGAGACGACATCGGTTACGCCGCGTAAATCATCATAGACGGCTTCTAAACACCAGAAACATCCACCAGCGAGGGTTGTTACTTCCTGTGCCATAATCTTACATCCTTAGTTCACAACGCTTGCGATTACTCTCTATTCTACATATAGACATTACGAGAGTCGTACTTGTGCATAAGAATCACGCTAGAAATTTTCGTTCGCACACACAGGGTTAGGTTAGTCATCATTTTGAAGTGTTATAGTGAATGTCTCCACGACCTGATTGAGTGTGGATGCTGATGCCTCATAATTCGCCTCAGGAAGCGACATTAAGAGGATATAGAAGCCCTCTGGTGTTTCGATGATAGTGACAATTCCCAAATAGGGTGGTCGGCTTTCCTGTGCGGCGATCCTCGAAATTGTCTGGCGTGCAGTACCCGCTGGCAATGATAGGGTTTCCGCGCTGACTAATTCTGTCGGCAAATCTTCATATAAAATCTCTTGCAGGGTTTCAAAGTAGGATTCCATAAAACCCATGCTTACATCTGTTGACAGGTACGTGAATAACGCACCGGAAACCGTAAGTTCAGGGCTGAGTGTACCGAAAAGCAGGGATATATCGTAGGTGCTTATACCCTCCAGGAAACGCTCCACAGAGTCAGCAGGAGCAAGTAGTTCAAGAGTTGATCTCACGATGTCGGCGTTTGCGGGTAAGGTTGCCCATTCTGTGGGGATTGACAGCTTAAACCCGTCGCCATTGATGATTCTCCATCCTTCTGGGACAATCACCTCGTTGGGTTCGGCGGGTTCGACTGTCGTTTCCGGTTGAATAGCCTGATCTGGACTTGCGATGCGAACGCTGGGAAGCACAATATCAGCAATGGCTTGCCGTGCATCTGTTGCGTTGGATCGTCCACCAAATAGGACGATATACTGGCTAGCATTTTGTTGAAAGAGATAGAAGCTCAAGTTCATGGTTAGGTTATTGAAGTTCATCTCAGCGAGATAGTGGCGTGCTTGACCTCCCGCGAAATCAACAGTCTCCACTTCCTCTAATAAGTCAAATCCAGCTAATTCACCCAACCCGCGTAAACGTTCGTCCTGTGTTTCATCCGAGAGCACCAGACCCGTATCCTCGACAAAGACAGCCATACCTTGCAGATTGAGCCAGTTCATATAGCTCACCCCGCTCCGTTGTTGTTCCCAGAAGTCAATACCGGCATCAAGCCTCACCATATCTTCCTCTCCAGTGAGCGAATTTCGTACTACAGTGATTAATCCGTCCATATTAAGCTCCGTCCAGCCAGAAGGAATCAACAGCGATATTTCATCCAACATCCTCCATTCGTAGCCTTCCGGTGCGGGTTCGCTATCCGCCAATTGTGCCTGCGGAGTTGATTCCGGCGTAATCTCTGCTATAACTGCGATGGTTGCTGACGGCGTAGAATCAGGTGTATCCGACTCCCGCAGAGTGGATGCCGCGACGACAAACACGCCAATAATGATGACTACAAGCACGATAAGGACGGGTACGCCAACCGGAAACTGACGTTTGGCTGTTGCTTCGGGTTGTGCTTGAGCGGACAGTGGGCGCGTATTTGCAGAGTCAATAAGGATTGCCGACGGTTTTATTGGTGTGACTCTGGGCGTATCCACCCGTTGCAAATTGACGGTTTCACCCCGCGAGAGTGCTTCCAACGTCGCGCCCAGTTGACGCGCACTACGCAGGCGTACTTGCGGCTCTTTTTCTAACATCTGCTCGATCAATCCTTGCAGGGTTTCCGGCGTATCCGGCGCAAAATCCCGAATATCCGGCACTGGCTTCGTCAGGATATTGGACATCAGAATGAGCGTGCTCTCACCTTTAAACGGGCGCTCACCGGTGATGATTTCATACAGCATCACCCCGAATCCCCAGATGTCTCCGCTTGCATCCACCGGTTCACCGTTGATGGCTTCCGGCGGCATATAATCCAATGTGCCGATAGACATCCCCGTTCCGGTCATTCGTTCAGCCGTTTCAATCCGCGCAACACCAAAATCCGTAAGGCGCGGTGTTCCGTCCGGCGCAATCAACACATTCGCAGGTTTAATGTCTCGATGCACAATGCCCAGATGATGTGCGCGGCTGAGTGCATCTGCCAGCTCAACGCATAACTTCATCGCTTCGTTAAACGGGAGCTTGCCCTGTTTTTTTAGCATATCGGACAGGTCGCCGCCGTCGATAAACTCCATAATCAGGTAATTTTCATTGTCTTGTTGAACCATATCCAGCATTTTGACAATATTAGGATGGTTCAATTCCTGAAGGATCACGCCCTCGCGCCGGAAGCGTTCTAAAATCTGCGCGTCGTTGCTAATACCACCGCGCAAGTTCTTGATGGCTACAGAGTCCTGAGTTCGCGTATCCACACCGCGAAAAACATCGCCCATTCCACCTTGCCCGAGATGTTCAAGAATCTGGTAGCGATCTGCGATAAGTTTCATGCGTTGCCCCGTTTGCTAAAGATCGCATTTATTATACGGTGATTTATTCTGCAAACCTAGTAACCCTGCGACGACGCTTCTTTGCTTCGTGTGCTTATGAGAAATCATGCCATATCCGCCAAAAATACGCTTTAGCTGACACGCTGAACTACTGTCTATAACGGATAAATGTTGATATTCAGCACATCCGCGCCGATGACCAACGCCGGAGCGATTAACAGGGCAGGCAGAAAATTCGCCATGCGCGGTTTCTTCAAATCTAGCAGTATCAGCGCCATCCCTAACAGGATGATCCCGCCCGTTGCTGTCATTTCGTTCATCATGGGCGCGGTCATCACATCGCCGACCAGCGCACCCATCAGCGCCAATCCACCCTGCACCACGAAGATCGTCACGATGCTAAACGAAACGCCCACGCCGAAAGTCGCCGCGAACGCCATCCCCGCGAAGAGATCAAGCACGCTTTTAATCGCCAATTGCTCGAAGCCGATCTGTAAGCCCATACCATCCTGAATCGACCCAAGAAACGTCAACGGACCGACGCAAAACACTAAGCTGGCAGTCACAAAGCCTGTCACGAATTTCTCACGCGGGGATAAGCCATCCATCGGCGCATCGTCTGGCGCGGAATCAACCGTGTCATCACCCGCAAAGCGTTGTTGTAACCACCCGCCGAAATTTTCCAGCGCGAGGTCAATCCGCAACAATTCGCCGATAATCACGCCGAGCGCGATGCTGAGGAGGGGGATAATCACGTTGCCGGTGATGCGGGCGTTCTCCATGCCGACGAACAGCGTCACCAAACCGAGTCCGGTGACGACGGATTCCTGTATGCGTGCGGAAAGCCGATTGCCGACCAGAATACCGATAAATGTGCCGAACGCCACCGCGATAATATTGAGAAGTGTCCCGCCCAAAGTGATACCCTTTGCGTGAATAGATGCGAGGTCGATTGTAGAGACTGAAAAAATATAACGCAAGGTCACTAAGATACCAGAAACAAAATTAATCGCATCTATGATGGTGAAATTTACCCACTTTCGCGCTTTGCACACAGCGTCGCCTCCACTACAATGCGCCCCATGAGAAATTTACGACTCCCGATCATCACCTTCACACTCGGCTTTCTTGCCTTGCTCGCGCTGGATGCCTACCCCGGTCTGCGCGGTGGGGGCGGTTGGCGCTGGGATTATGACCTCTCGCAGAACGGTGCGGCTCTGCTGGCGTTGGCGCTGTGTCTGCTGGTGTATCTCGCTGGCGTGATTGTCGTGCGTCGTCGTGGAAAAGTGATATTTACGCTGGTATGGTCGTTCATCGGCGCGGTCATTATTGGTGTGGCGGTGGTCGGCGTGCGCGGCGATGCTGGATTTCTGCTGTTCACGCGGACAGTTTCCCCTGTGCAAACGGGCGCGAGTCGGCTGGCGGTCAGCATCATGGCGGAGGATGGCGTAACTCCCACGCTGGAAAATTGGCTGGATGTGATGAATTCCGCGCGGGAGAGCAACCTGATTCACTTCACGACCAGCCCGCCCGGTCAGCCGTTGATTCACTTTGCGCTGGCGGACTCGCTGGAAAATTTCCCCGCGAGTGAGTCGATCAGCATGGCACTCCGCCCGTATCAATGCAGTGATCTGGAAGTCATGCGCTACACACGAGGCGAACTCTTGAGCGTCATTTTCGGCATGATGATGCCCCTATGGGCGGCGCTGGCGGTTCTTCCGCTCTATTTTGCGGCGAATTTGCTCCTCGATAATCGTCAAATCTCAGCGAATTTAACGGCATGGTGGGCACTCATCCCGACGATCAGCCTGTTCGCGCCAACATGGAACACGCTCTATCCGTTTTTGTGTGTACTGGCGTTTGCGCTGTTGCTGGCAGGACTCAAACGTGGGGGCGGGCGGGGCTTTTACGCCTATACATTTTTCGCCGGTGTGGTCATGTCCGCCACAACCTTCTTGAACTTCGCAGTTCTGCCCGTGTTTTTGCTATTCGGAACGTTTACACTCGGTTATGCAATGCTGAGTCACGCGCCAGATGAAAAGCCACTGGCGAGATTTATGTGGGCGGTGCGGGCGGGGATCAGCTTTGCGCCTGGCTTAAGTGTTGTGTGGACGCTTTTTTACGTCGGATCGGGACTCACACCCATCGACATCGCCCGCACGACCTTCTCTCAACATAGTGAGCTTGTGCAACGCGATTACTTTACATGGCTGATTTTGCATCCCTACGATACGCTCTTATTCGTCGGATGGGCGCTGACCGGAGTGTTTTTGTGGGCGCTCTGGCGGATAATACGAAGCGGATGGGTTGCACTATCGCCAATAAACCTGCTGGCGATTAGCCTATTCGCAACGATTATTCTGGTTAATCTGGCGGGTATTGCTCAGGGCGAAAACGGACGTATCTTATCATTTTATGCGCCGTTCGTGTTGCTGGCTGGCGCTGGCGTGATGATGGGCAAATCGCAAAATTGGGATGTTCCGTTGCTAGGTGCACAGGCGTTGACCGTGTTTGTGATGGCGACGGTGCTCAATACTGTCCCGCTGGATCTCAACCCGCGTGTGACCGCGCCCCGCACTGATATGCCCATCATGGATTTTCTCGATCCCATCCCCATGAACGCGACTTTTTCTAGCGCCGATTTTGCCGGAGACTTCACGCTAGAGGCACATCGTTTCGTCGCTGATCTGTCGAATCAGGCGATTACGCTGGAAACGATCTGGCGGGGGGGATCACAGGTTGAGCGTCCCTATCAATTCGAGATCATCGCCCGCGCAGAAAACGATATCGACGGCGAAATCATGACCGAACCGTTCCGCTGGTATCCGCAAAATGGCAATTATCTGACGACCTGCTGGCAAAATGGGGATGTGATTCATGATGTGGTGGTGATTCCTCTGCCACCTGTTTCCGCGCCGGTGGTGTGGACGCTGGAACTGAGCGCCGTGGATGCCCGTACAGGCGATGTCGCCGGAACAGCCACCCTCGCGCCGATTAATTATCCCTAAAAAGAACATCTTTGAGTTGACTATGTGCATCCCGCGTCCACGGATGCAGGACTTTGAGAGAGTCGCGCATTTGCCAGAGGTAGTCGAGATAGACGAACGCGGCATGGTCAATACTTTTTTCCAGCGCGGCGATGATGTCATCTAGATAAGGCGGCGTTCCTGGCTGATCCCACGCGATTTTGTCCGCAACAAACACAACCTTATCAAGCAAGCTGGCATCGCGTTTGAGTGTCGTGTGACAACCAATCGCACTTAATATCGCCGAATCATCGACGGCGAAAATCTCCCGCGCCAGCACACCCGATAATTTCTGATGAATAATCATCGGAAAAGTATCTTCTTCAACAAGCACTTCAACGCCAAGTTCACGGGCTATATTCGCACGTTCAACCGCTGGAAAGACCGCGCTCACATCATGTAGCCAGCCAGCGATCTCTGCGCTGTCACAATCTGCATTAAATCGACTTGCCAGTTCACGCGATTTGAGTGCTACATCACCAATATGTTTGGCTGTTTTGGGATAGCCATGATGCCGAAGAAATTGAGGCACATCTTCCGCGATCCGACCGCTGAAAGTGATTTCTTTTTGTAGTTGCTGTGTCATTAAATTCATAGTTGATCACATCTTGTTAATTAAGTTTATCTGCCTCAATGATTGGACGATGTTCATTATACTGAAAACGTTTGATAGATTTTGAACTTTGAGTAGGCGTAATGGGTTGAATCGCGGTTTCCTGTGTAGAAATTACAAAGAAATTTGACCAACACAACACGCAAAGGAGAAAGACACTGAAACGACTCATCTTAACCCCACAATCGAGATCAGTTGACCGTCAGAGTGACCAAATATCTCCGGCTGAAAATACGCACTCGCCTGCGTTGGGATTGCCTGAAATTGTCCCGGATGCGTTGCCTGTACTTGATACGTGAAGATATACGAACCCGCCGGAAGGAAATCAGCAAAGATGTAAATCCCTTCATCGCTGAGTTCGGTCACGTCTAGATAATAATTTCCCCAATACCAGTGTGGATCTTCTGCTCGAATCTGAAAAAGTTGTGGATCCTGAACCGCCTGACTGGTCGTGAGCAAGCGTCGATCAAGAATTTCCATACCGGATGGCAAAGTATCTTCCAGCATGAAGTAGTAGGTATCCTGCGAGACCGATATATTCAGACGTATCGTCACAACACGACCCACCTCAAACGCGTCTGGCACAACGATTTCGCCCTCTTCCCCCACGTAGAGATATTCCCGCTTAATGAAGATACCTCTATCGACCGCTTGCACCTCATCAGCAGGGAGTTGCAAAGTCAAATTTGCATCATAGTAGAGGACACCTTCGCCATCCCCGCGTGATAGATTCAAATAGTTGATATCTTCAAGATCATCAATGTTGACTTCTACTGAATGTGCATCGCCGATTGTGTCTGAGTTAACAACAGAAGACAGAAGCGGTTCATCATTAAGCTGTATGTCATAGCTATAATCCCCTTGCAATTCGTTGTTCAGCATCATCCACTCCGACAAAGCTGAAATCGCCCATGTGTTTTCCTGCGTGGTCAACCAATGATCGCCACGTCGGGCAATCATCAACCAGCGCACGACATTTGGCGCAAGGCTATAGTTTGGACGAGCGCGGAGCAACGCGGCAAGGGCAATGGATGTCGTCTGGGTATCACTATTCCAGACCCAGCTATTCTCGTCATTTTCTTCCCAATGTGCGCCAGTGGCGGTCAGGATTGCCGTACTGGTCAAGTCACTCACTAAAGCATCTATCGCGTCATGTTCTGGATCAAGTTCCAGATAAGCCATCAGTAGATAAGCATGTGCCTGAGTGGACAGTTCAATCCGAAATTCGTACAAATCATCAAGCTGTTCAATCGTCACCCACTGATCGTTGTGATTTCGGGCTAACACATACAGGTTGAACGCCTGTAAGTTCATTTTGCCATCTGGCGTATTTAAGGTGATGTCTGCCGGCAACTGTGCCATCAGATATGCCGCCGCAAAGTCGATGATAGACGCATCAACTGTGAATCCCTGACGGAGTGCTTCGGTCAAACCTAAGAAGGCATAAGCAGAGATGTATGGATCACTTCGCATTGTCGAATGCCACCCCCAACCACCATCCACATTTTGATCTGCTTGTAGTTGGGTGATCGCCTGATTGATCAGGTGTTGCGCCTGCTCTCGCAATTCAGAATCGTCGATGGTCAAGCCATTAAGCGCCTGATAGATAGCCAGCGCAGGCAACATCTGGCTAATTCTAACTTCAGAAGTGCGGGGGTCAATGTGTCTTAGATACTCAAATGTCTCCAAAATTGTCACCGCAAGCGAAGATTCTGTTTGGATGGTCAGTGTCCCACCAATCTCAGAAAAACGCGTGGGCAAAGAAATTGCTTCCACAACGGTTTCCGCCTCATCCAGCAGATTTGTGGTGCGTACTGTATCCGACGTGGTGAAGCGATAAACCGGAATTGTTCCATCGGCATTTGTGCGCAATGCAGGGCGTGCAGCATCCTGATAACCCATGCCTGTAATTGCCGAGACTACAATATCCACCCCCGCCACATCCTCAACCGTCCCCATCCATTCAATACGTTCGCTGGTATGCGGTGCCAGCGTAAATCGGCGTACAGTTTCCGTATCATCGAGACGAATGCCATCAACTTCAACATTCACCTCAATCATTTGCATGTCATCGGTATTATTGATGATCGCCGCCGCAACAGGAAGATAATCACCCGCTACAAAGAAGCGCGGCGCAACAGCTTGTACCACAATAGGTAATGTGGAAGTGATGTTGATTTGCGCTTGCCCGACCATCGTATCTGTGGTGACTGCCCTTGCATCCAGCCGCCAGCGCGTGAGATTATCCGGCATCTGCACCGTAACCGTCGCCTCTCCGTTGTCATCAGTCACTACATGCGGTTCCCATAACGGCGTGTAGACTAAGTTATCCCGCACGGGTCCTGTCCGGCAACACCCACCACCGCCATTACCCCCTCCAAGATTTTCATCCAATGGAACGGTAAGCAAACCGTATATAGAAATCCCCATACTGACATAATTTCGTTGCCATGTTGCATAATATGTTTCTTCCAGCGTTGGAGACCAATCCCAATAAATATCTAGTGCGGCTTCATCAGTCAGGCTTAACCCGACTTCACCAACGACAGGATCACCATATTGATCGGTTGCCCGAACATGAAACGATACAACATCCCCCGGTGCAACAATATCCTGCGATGGCGTAATTTCAAGGTGAATGCGCCGTGCTACGGGTTCAATACGAAGATTTAGACCACCTCTGATATAGGTTGGATCAGGATGTTCCTTACTTATCGGGCGGATTAACAACACGCTGAAACTTATACTCGGTGCGTGTATATCTCTGATTGGAAATGAATAGACAAGCGCATCGCCATCAATATGAATGACCTCATGTTCGATGATGTTGTTTCTGGTCATCATCACTAAGGCGCTAACAGGTTCATTATAGGGATTCGGAATGAAGATTTCAGCAGTATCGCCGGGGACATAGGTAGTCGCATTTGCAGTGAGAGCGACGGACTGCGGGTAGTAGTAGGACGGATAATTCAACGTAGAATAAGTCCCCCACCACACGCCACTGGAATGTTCATCGTTTTCATCCTGTGCATAGACACGAATCGTACTGCTTGTAACCCTTCCTGCATCATCATAGGTCGTCGCGCGAATTCTAAAAATACCCGCATTGGGTGGCTGAAATACAAACTGAGCCTGTCCGTCATCATCTGTAGAAAGTGTTCGCTGTGTAACGTTTATCTCCTCCGAATGCCACTGGTAACGCCCAAACTCAATCTGATCGCGTATCCAACGAATTTCGGTGACTTCCATTTCAACCACTTGATCGGGCAAAATCTCGCTGTCAGGTGTGATCGTTAAGATATTAACTGCAAATGGTTGATCGCCAGAACCAAATGTCTGTTCCGTTTGCATCCCAACATAAACATTTGCAGGATGAATGGTAACCGTCGTTGATGCACTAATTGATTGACCTGTTAGATCAGTAACCGTGGCTTCTACCTGCATACTGAGAATATTCCTACCTTGAGCGATTGCAGGCTCCGTGATAAGAAATTCGCCGCTTGTATTTAACATTGAGGGGAACTGAGAGTATCTATCGCTTCCCTGATTAAATTGTTCATCACCAAAGCGATAGTCTTCAGCCTCACCGCTAAAACGAAAAACGGAACCATAGGCAGACCTTGTTTGCCATGTGACCTGACCATCGCTCACGCCACCTCCGTGATAATAATTCGCATTGACCGCAATATTAAGCGGATCACCTGCGATTATCTCCTCGCTCTGTGGTGCAACTTCGATTTCATATTCAGGCACACGGAACTCTGCCAGTATTATGTCTTTTCGCAGACTGTATGTCACCTCACAGTCATCATCCTGTGGTTGACAATTGCTCACAAAAAGCGACATGTTGTACAGCATATCGTCCGGTAATGTAAAGGAGTCACTGAATGTGCCGAATTCACTGACAGGTAATTCCGCCTGATAAACATAGGATTCGGAATCCGGATCAATATACTGGTATCCATAAGCGTCTATTCTGGCATAGACGGTATCCACATCCGGCACGGTATAGGTCATATCATCACGATCCCGCAACATTCCGCGAAAATAAACCGTTTCACCGGGGCGATAGATTGGACGATCCGTATAAATGTATTGCTGAGTTTGCGGTGTAGCGGGAACGATTCCTGTATACCAGGCACCATAAATTCCGTCGGCATGGGCAGTAACATAGGAAAAGGTCTCTCCAGAAAGTAACCCCTCCGCAACCGTCACTAATCCATGTTCATCGCTTTGCCCCAGCGTATGCTGTCCATCCTCACTGTGTAATACAACAGTCGCATCGGCTACAGGCTCCCCTGTAACAAAATCTGTGAGCCAGATCAGGCTTTCACCCGGACTGGTCACAACAGTAATATTTGTATTGGTCACCGCCACTAAAAATCCCTGTATGCGATTTCCATAGGCGACACTGGTGCTTACCTCGACACCATACAAACCAATAGGCAATCGTGCGCCGCCTTCAAGGTGGAGGGGTTCATAAACACTGGTTGAACCCTCACCTCCCTGTATAAAAGAAGATTCCCAACTGCGGAGCAAATTCTGCTCTTTTACCCAAGGAGGTATAGGGGTGCTACTCATACCCGGATAGAATGAAAAAAGTCTTTCATAGTATCCATAATTATAAGTGGTATTAAAACTATTCCAGCTATAGGAATGCGACAATGACTCTATATCCGTGCGAAACAATCTAAAGTTGACGGTAGGCTCTCCCCAAATACTCAGGGGAATCTGTGGGATATCTCTATAAAGTCCGGCAATCGCAAATTGATGATTAACCGCCAATCTTGCGCTGGAAACCTGTGGATGTTCCTGCACAGCGTAAGAAAATGTGTAGTCATATTCAAGGGGATTGCCAAAAATATCCTCTACACCCGCCAGAATGGTTATCGTGTAAACGGTGTCGTTCTCGTGTTCAAACTCTAATTCAAGACTTCCCGAATTTGTTACATAAGGCGTAATGCCGCCTGCTGGCTCCGGCGAAACGGTATAGCGTCCTTCATAGGTTGATGTATTGATGCGGGTGTTGAAGGCAACGCTAACACGTTGTAAGCCGGGGCGTGTTCTTGATGATGGATTAGTGCTTGTGACGTGTGGCGGAGAAATGGTGACGAACGAACTTGCGACGGCATTTACAAAAACTGCTTCGCCATCACGGGTATGGGCTGTGGGCGATAAATGTACAAAATAAAGCCGCGTTAATAACAACTCATCGGCTGGAATAAGGGTGATTACGGTATAGTCATCGTTCCACTCAAAACTTAACGGTTCGGATATTAAATCATCAAAGGAATAGCCCTCATGCCCCCAGAACGCCGGTCCATAATCGTAAAGTGCGAATGCCTCTTCCGTGCTCTCACGATCCATTGGCTGGCTAAAGGTCACCTGAAAATGGCTGTTTAACAAAACGCCCCTTGTTTGATACCAATAGATGTCCTGATTTCTGGTTGTTATTCGCTCTGTTGCAATCACATCAAGCACCTGCGGAGGTAATGTCTCAAACGTCGATACATAATCTTCAGTAAGCACGCTTCCATCAACCGCAGTCAATCCGGCGGCAATGGTGATGGTGTATCGCGTACTACCCTGAAGCACCTCATTCGGCGTAAAGGTATAAATCGAGGAATTGATCCATTCGCCCACGCCTTCAATAGCAGGCTCAATCGTAATGGGATTCAGCAGATCGGGTATTTCGGATGAGCTAACCACCGGCACAACCGGACGATCAAACGTGACCGAGATGCGCTGATTTCGTGCAACAACATCACGGGCATTGTTTTCTGGCGAAACACTCAATACATGAAGCGCACCGGTTGTTTCAAAATCGAAGGTAAATGGCTCATCAAATGCTCTGCCACCTGTAGAAGAGGCAGATTCGGAGATCGTAACATCATATGACGTACCGCGTTGCCAACCATTCGTCGGCATGAACAGCACAGTACGCGCATCTTGCCAGATAAATTCACCGGCAATCTCCGGCGCTATGGTGAAGGCATTTTCCACACTCGCCTGATTCATGGACAAGTTGAATGTAAGGAGAATTGGCGCATCGAGTGCAAGAGGTGTCTGGTCATTGGGAAGAAAATCAATCAGACGAGGAACAGGTAAATCACTTTGAGCATTCACCAGAGGAAAATTCAGTATGCCAGCGACACACATCAACATAGCGATTAAGATGATTCGTTTTTTAAGCACCATTATGTCCCTCATCACTCTTACTCAGGTAATGAGAGTTTAACGAGGCTGGCACACATTAAAGCGACGCAAGGTAAGCGCCTGCTGTACGCTTACCCTACGCTTAATTTTTAGGTGTGAAAACTATTAAAAGTGATCGCCCTACAAACACGCACTGATCCGCTATGATTACAGGGCGCTCATATCCAGCGCCTATTGGCTGATCTGAACAATCTGCCCCGACCCGCGACCAAAAATGTCTGGCATTCGTGTCGAGAACGCATGAGATGGCGCGGCTTGAAACGTTCCCGACGCTGTGGCGCGCGCTACATATGAAAATGTGTAGATACCGGGTGATATGTAATTTGACCGCAATATCACACGATCATTCAGATAGAGCGCTTGTTGCACACTGCCCGCACTCCAGAACCAGCGTCGATCACCCGTACTGAGACCGCGTGCTGTACGAAGATTTTCACTTGATTGCCCCAACAACGCAGGATCATCAGCTACAAAACCCGCTGGCAGAGGGTCTTCTAGCTGAAAGAAAAAGACATCTTGATCGACAACAAACGTCAGGCGGACGAAAACCGTCTGCCCGACCCGAATCTCCTCAAGCAACTGACCATCTGCATCTAAATATTCGCGTATGACCGTAATGCCATTGGCGTATGGCTGTGTCTCTTCGACAGGTAGCGCCAAATCGAGCGTTGCCGTGTAATACAAACTGCCATCCCCTGCATCTCTGCTGATATTGACCGTTTCACTTTCGCCAGAATCGAATGGAATGAGAAGTTGTTCGCTGGAAGTTGAGGTCTGGACGGCGCTTTCCACAAGCGTTTCATCACCAACCACGACATGATAGGTGTATGAAGGGAAAGACTCCCCGGTTGCGTTAGCATACTCCGTCAAAGCAGAAAGACTCCAACCTGTTTCAAGCGCGCTCTGCCAGACCGTTCCCTCACGTGCCATCACCAGCCAACGTACGATATTCGGCAAAAGTGGCGAGTCACTTTGTGCATATACAAGTGCCTCTAAAATGAGTGCCGTTGCGCCGATATTACTCCCATAGAAAGCGGGCGCAGTATCTTCCCAGTATGCGCCATTTGCGTTAATCACCGCCTCGCCCAGCAGATTGTCAATCATCGTATTAATTAGGGGATGATCCGGCTGTTGAAGTTGCAAGGCAAGGATCAAATATGCGCGTGAGCTGGTTCGCATCAGGCTCTCATAGGCATACAAATCGGCGATCTTATTTGCCCGTGCAGTAGATGGATCGCACTGTCCAAGGGTATACATTGCCAGTGCAAGGGTATCAAGTCGTGTACTGGACAAAGAGTTATCTATTTGTAGGGTATCAAAATACTGGAAATAAGCGCACCCATTTTCGATGGTTTCCGCTAGAGCTTCCGCGGAGAAGCCCAAACGTTGTGCATCCATCAGCGCTATTAACGCATAGGCGGTTAATTGAGCATCCTCATTAAAATTAGGTAGCCATGACCATGCTATGACCGAACGTTCCCCACTTGTGATGAATAGGGAATTCCCACGCTCTATCAAACTCACTATATCCGCTTCAATCAAGTCACTCAGCTGAGCTTCAAGCGCAACATCTCTACCCGGCTGAGATTGCAAGGCACGATAAGCGGCGGTATTCATCAGCAGTCGTCCGGTGGTCACATCGGTTGTTTCATAGCGTCGTGGCGGATAACTTTCAAGGGCATCAAATGTGGTTTGCACCAACGACGTTGAGAGACTCAGGTCAAGCGTTCCGGAAAGTGCTTGCTCAGGGATGCGGATTGTCTCCGTCACCTCGTCTTCATCAGTTAACATGCCTCCAGTTGCAGTCGTATCGCGCACACTGTAAATATAGACTGGTATCGCCCCTTGCATGGGTTGAACAGCATCCTGAACAGTGTCATTCGCGGCATAAACCGTCACTTCCACACTGTCCACATCTTGCGCGATTGCCGCCCAGATGACCGTCACTTGCCCATTGGCGGGTATAGTAACCGTTTGCGTGAGGTCAGATTGTACATTGATGCCCGTACTTTCCAGCCACACATCTAGCGTTTGATCTTCGTCCGTGTTGTTCTGGATGATCGCGGAAACATCAAATTGGTCACCGACAATGAGAAAACGCGGAGTCTGTGGGCGAACAATCAAGTTTTGCGAAGAAACAATATTCGTTTCATACTGCCCGATCAACGTATCTAGTGAGACGACACGCGCATCCACATGCCAGCGCGTGAGGTTATCTGGCATGGTCACCTCAACCGATGCCCGTCCATTTTCATTCGTGATGATCGACGGTGCCCATAGCGGTGTGGTGATAAAGTCCGTTCGGGGTTCAATACCAATATCCAGACCATTATACCCTCCGCCACCGCCACCGCCGCCCATTTCTTCAAATGTCGTGTCAGTCAAATCATCGGCTAAGCCATCAAGTGCATATAGGCTCACAACCCGATTTGATTGATAAGCATAAAATGTTTCCGCGAGTGTTTGAGAATTAGGCGGGCGTAAACTCAGCACTGCATCATCCACCAGTGCCAGCCCCACTTCTGCGCGAATCGGGCGACCCCGCCGATCAGTTACACGCACATCGAATCGCACCGTTTCGCCCGGTTGTACCTGCATGGATGACGGTGTGACCTCAACGAAAAGACGACGATGCGGGAAGTCGACAGCCAAATTGGTGCGGGTTGCGCTATATTCAACATGCCCGTTCTCACCCGGACCGATAAGCGTTGCAGTAAACGTGATATTCGGGGCATAATCAAAGGTGACGGGTAGTTCGTATAGAACCGATCCCTCATCAGTGATTGTGATAACATCTGTGAACATAATACCTGCACGCTCAACCGTGAGCAACATCGTGCCTTCAAACGGCGTGGGAATCAACAACTGGGCAGTATCCCCCGGTTGATAGCTATCCTGATCGGCAACAATTGTTAGCCCACTGGTTGAAGATTGCCCTACTCCGCTAATTTGACCACCTCGAATATAGATGCGACTGGTGCTTGTGTGGGTTCGCCCTTGTGCGTCGCTGGTTGTGGCATGAACTTGATACGTCCCCACAACTTCCGGTTGAAAAGTAAACTGACCTGTGCCATTTTCATCCAGCACAAGATCGGTTGTTACAATCGGCGTAATTTCCTCCACCCATGAATACGAGCCATAGGGATAATCATTCGCCTGACGTTCCCAGCTTATACGTTCCGCCTGTATCGTCACCGACTGATTCGGCACAACCTCATGGGCGGGTGTAACGGTCAAAAGATCAATTTCAACCGAATCACCCTCGTTGTAAAACCGCGATGCACTGCGCTGTCCGACATATATGGAGGATGGATGAACGACAAACGAAGTAGACGCAGTCCGCCTATCATTTGCCTGCCCAACAGCCGCTTCGAACCGCACGATGAAAGGGACGGAGGCGATCAGTTCCGGTGCAGGTTCAACAATCAGCACACTGCCATCCGCGCCCGTTCGCAATGGCATCTCATCACTCGAGGATTGTCCGTCAAGATATTCATAGCCGTAATAGGAACCGGAGTTCAAAGGCGAAAAACGATAATCTTCATAGGTAAAGCGTGTAGATTGTCCACGCCAATACCATACTGTTTCCGCATCGGTTACGCCGCCGCCAGAATAATAATTGGCATCAACCCGTATGCGGAAATCATCCCCACTAACGACCTCCGGTAGTTGTGCCGTTGCACTCACCTCATACTCTGGCGTTTCATAAGCGGCAACGGTGAATTGGACACTATCGCTACGCCACGAATCGCAATACAGATAGATACTGCTTACACTCCCCTGACAGTCTACTGTCGTAAAGGCGTTATTTCCCCAATCAATATGTATCCTATACTCACCGGGGAAGAGATCCTCAGGCAAAGTAAACGTGCCATTAATCGTGCCGAAATACGAAACAGGCAAACGCACATGATCTAGTGCATCCGTGAATGCGTCGCCATTACACCCATATTCGCATAAATAAACATCCACCTCATTCAGCTCAGGAGGCGAATAGGTCACATCATCCTGATCGCGCAATATACCCCGAAAATAAACGGTTTCTCCGGCGCCATAAATGGGACGATCTGTATATAAATAACCGCGTGTGTCCGTTCCTATATTCACCTGATCCGAATACCATGCGCCAAAGGTTTCATCACGCGTTGCGGTGATGAGCAAGTACTCAAACCTACCGCCCCACCACCACGAGTTGTTATCTGGATTGACGGGGTCAACAGGAAGTGCTAAACGGGCAATCCCATCTCCATCGGTTAATCCAGTCACTTCTTGCAAACTATTCCGATAGGCATGAATTGTTACATCAGGCAAAGGTGCACCAGAAACAAGATCGGTTACAAAGACCAGTAATTCCCCGTTACTGCGCTTCACCGTCAAAGCGGCATTAACCACGCCCAGCAATATCCGTCGGTCAGTGCGGCGTGGGCAATCAGTAGTACAGTATGAATATTCATCTGTCCGTAGCCAATACAAACCCGGTTCAAGTGAGGGTTCATCCTCGCCATTTAACACGATTTCGTTCACCGTGCGGTCACCATCCCCGTTAACGACCAATGAACCAGTTCTGATCCTGTGATCATTGTCTTCAAATACAGGTGGCACATAAATGTCCCTATCAGACGCTCGATTGGTCTGGGCATTACCACGCGTCATGACAATATTCTTCAAGTCTTCTGGAACGACACGATACAAATCAAACGAAACATCGAGATCATTGATGCCCCTTGCGACCATCGCTAAGCGCGTCGGGGTGCGCCCTGCACTTAGTAAGGTAAAGTTACTATTCAGGGCGAGATACGCCGTATCGTTCGGCACCCGCACGGTGGGAGGACCAAAGCTGAATGACCATGAATAGTCGCTTTCGATGGGATTGCCGTAAACGTCTTCCGCACCCGCAAGTAAGGTCACGCTATAGACCGTATCTTGTTCAGGAGTAAATATCAGATAAACAGATTGATCAGAGTTTATATAGGGTTCCCATTCAACACTTGACGGCTCTACCACGATCCGATCACGTAAGGTCTCGGTATTCATGGGTGTGGCAAAAGTGATTGTCACCGACTCCCGTTCGCTGATGGGAGCACGACTATTATCAACTGGAGACACCCTGCTCACTGACGGAAACGGGATCGTGTGAAACATACGCGGCAATTCATCATTAGTCAGAAAACCGTCGTTCACCTCAACCGTATAGGCGCTATCAATTTGCAATCGCTCATCTGGACGAAAAATCACGGACTGGCTACGTTGTGACGAGGCACGTCCCCACTCAAACTCGCCGCTGATCGGTTCTCCAACCGCGTCAACAACATGAATACTGTCCTCACCAATAGCGGGCGGTATCGCCATGCTGAACGTGAATTGAAAAGCATCGTCCAATAAAACACCCCGATTTTCCTCGTCTAGAGTTCGGTAGTTGTATCTGTCCCCAACAGGAAAGACCACATCAATGTCCAGAAGGTACGCATCAGCGGTAGTAAATGTCCATGACGATGCTTCTATTTGGTTGCCATTTATTGCCGTGAGGATAGGTTGTATGCTTACTGTATGGATTGTAGCGGGTTGCATCGGGGCAGTCGGTGTGAAGACATAAAGAAACGTATTGACCCATTCACCCTGCCCCTCTACATAAGGCTCAATTTCAATCGGGTTCGGTGCGTCGTTGGTTTCGCTTGTTCCGCTCAGCGCGATAACGGGGTGATCGAAGGCGACGATAATCTGAGTCATCGAATCAACGTCTACTCTGCCGGGCTGAGGGGTCTGTTGGATTACGCCAACCGTTTCTGTCGCATAGACATGATTTACCGGGCTTTCGGGTAGGATCAACAGACACAAAATCACGATCAGCATCCAAAATAATTTCCGCATCATACCCGCCCTTTGATGTTGTATCCAATTAATCTTTAGTATATCTACTTTCGTTGATATGAGGGGTTAAGTTTAGGTGTCGCATAGTAGCCGTCGGAGAAACGTCAATTAGAAATCGGATTTGTGTAAGTGACTCAAGAGATCGTGACTATTCTATACCCGGTGGTTGAAACATTTCGCGGAGGTGGCTTGTTTCCAAAAATGGGTGCGTTCACGTTTGCGGGGTAAGCGACTAGATTTCCTAACACAAATCAAACAATAGCTGAATGCTTTAAACATTAAAACAGAAGTAAAATTAAATTAATTGTCAATGGTATATTAATTTAAGAAAGTTGAGTTCATGCCATGACCGCGACCGTACTCTACGAACATGCGACCATCATCATCGACTCGGCGAGCATTTTGCTCGGCGGGCGTTATGGCACACTTTCAGAAAGACAATACGACATCATCAAGACGATCATCGCCAATGCGGAACGTTTTGTTCATATTTACGCCGAATTTGAAAGTATGCCACCGGAGGATGTGCCGTCCATGACCCGTCACGAACTCGGCAACCAACTTACCCCCATTCGTGGCTATTCGGATTTATTGATTATGGGCGTGATCGGCGAATTGACGGCAGAACAGCAAGTGCATGTGCAAGCCATCTTCGACGCAACCACCACACTCCACCAGCAGGTGAATAGCATCGTCAGCAACGCCCGTGAATTGGCGGCATTAAAAGAGAAGCAAACCGCATGACTCCAGAAGAACGCGCGATGGCGTTGCTCTATGAAGATTACGTTCCGGAATCACAACCGATTATTTCCGATGAAGTCCTACGCACCGTCAACCGGATTGGCAGTTATGCAGATCGCCTGCTAAAAAATGATCTCGGCACGATTGATGAGATCGTCCGCCAACAATTACGTGGCATCGCGCTCTGTGCAGGTGATTTTTACCATCTGTGGGTCAAAAAACCGTCCCTGTTGATGATTACCACCGAGCAAAAGAAGCAACTGTTCAAGATTTTGCATCAGCCCGTGAGTGATGTCATCGGTATTTCCACGCTGATTCTCGCCAATACAGACAACTCCCTGACCAACGCGCAAGAATTTAATGTGCGGACGATCAACGAAATGGCGTACTCACTGCTCAAACAACTTCAGCAAATTTTCGGCTAGCGAGAATCACGCATGTTTGCTTCTAGCCAACAGACTCTGCCGGTTTAGCATCTGCTTTCGGCGCTTTTACCTGCACGGCATCCGCTAAGAAGAACAACGCCCCGATCAATATGACGACAATCACCAGCGCCACCCGCAAAGATGTAAACTCCGCAATTTGACCGATCACCGGCGGACCTGCCAGAAAGCCCGAATAGCCAATGGTCGCAACGCCCGCGATCCCCGCGCCAGAACCCAACCCCGGCATATTCCCCGCCGCGCTAAATGCCAGCGGAATGATGGTGGATAAGCCCGCACCTACCGCGCCAAAACCGATTAATGCTGTCACCGTTGAAGGTGCGATCAAAACCAGCGCCAAGCCGACTGCGCCGATCACCCCGCCCACACGGACGATAGTCGCAGGCGAATATTTTTCCGCGAGCCAATCACCAGAAAGCCTGCCTACCGTCATCATCAGGGAGAACGATGCCGCTCCTAAAGCCGCCACACTATCGAGCGTGCCGACAATATCGGTCAGGTAGACCGCGCTCCAATCTGCAATTGCGCCTTCGCCAATCGCCGCACAAAAGGCAATCGCCCCCAACGCCCATAATGCGCGCTGTGGCAGACGGAAGACCGCGCCCCCTGCCGCAACTTCGCCATCAATGTTCACCAGATGACGGATGAAGTAAAGGATGACGAAGGAGAAGAAAACGGATGCAATCAAAAAATGCGTGAGGGGTTCCAGTCCCATTGCCGTCAAGCGATTTGTCATTAACGCACCGAAAAATCCACCCAGACTAAACGCGGCATGGAACGACGACATGATCGGTCTGCCTTTGCGTCGTTCAATTTCTACCGCCTGCGCGTTCATCCCCATGTCCATACTGCTGGTCATCGCGCCGAAAAGAAACAGGGCAAGCCACAAAAGAATGGGTGAGGGAGCCAGCGCCAATAAGGGGAAGGCAATCATCATACCGAACGCAGAAAAAATCGTCACGGTACGGCTACTATATCGGGCGATCATCCCGCCTGCCAGCGGTAGGGCGAACAACACGCCAACAGCGATACCCAACAGCACCCGACCGAGATCACCGTCTGAAAGCTCAAGATTTTCCTTGATCTGTGGGATGCGGGTCGTCCAGTTGAATAAAACCGCGCCATTGACGAAGAACATCGCCAGCACTGTCCGGCGTGATTGTAATAGTGTAGATGAAGCATTGGTGAACAAAATAGATTTCTCCAACTGAGCACGACTGCTCTTTTACGATTAAGAAGCCATTTGATACTTGAGTACATCCCATTGAAAACGCCGTTAATAGCCCATTTCCCAACGCCACTGGCTAAAGATTTTCCATTGTTTAGGTATGTGGACTCTCGTTAAACTTATGGATAAATCAAAACGGATACGAATAATCTACCTTTTCGTAACCAACGGTAGAAATTTTGGCGATAAACCGGAACCTCACTCCTTCCCCTCCAAATTTTGGAGAGGGGTGGATCGCGCCAGCGAGACGGGGTGAGGTTCACCAAAACCGTAGCAATCAATTTGATAGCTCCATTAGAAAAGGCATAATGCAAAGATCACAGAGCAAAATTGAAGATTTTTCCTTTGCGTCTTCGTGCTTTTGTGTTACGTTTTTTTCTTGCTCTTTTCACTCATTACTCAGCACTCGTTACTATTCTCCCTAACACTTCGCAAACGCGTCCACCTGTGAGCGCGTCGGCAGGGCAGGAATCGCGCCACGATTGGTCGTCGTCAACGCACCCACCGCATTCGCAAAACACAGCAATTTTTCGAGTTTGCTCAGGTAATCGTCGGGATTTTCCAGAATGCCCACCAGCATCCCCGCGACGAAGCCATCGCCTGCGCCCGTTGTATCCACCGGACTCACGCTGTAGCCCCCATGCTTAAACACACCGCCATCCCGCGTATACGCCACCGAACCCTCACCGCCATGTGTAATGACAATCAGCTTCATGCCCTCGCGCCACACCTTGTTCAGATCACCGCCCACCATAAAATCAAGCTCTTCGTCGCTGAGTTTGACCATTGTTGCATAGTCCAGACCGGAAATCATCCCCGCCCGCGCCGCCTCTTCGCTCTCCCACAGATTCAGCCGTAAATTAGGATCATACGACACAATCAGACCTTTGTCTTTAGCATATTGCGCCGCCTTAAGCGTTGCGGATTTGCTCGGTTCACTTATCATGGTGATACTGCCGAAGTGGAAGATTTTCGCCGCGTCGATGACTTCCAGCGCCACGTCATCCGGCGTGAGCAACATATCCGCGCTTGGATTGCGATAAAAACTAAAACTGCGCTCACCCGCCGCCGCCAATGAGACGAACGCCAGCATCGTGCGTGCTTTGTCCGTAAAGCGCAAGCCGGTGATGTCCACGCCCTCCGCCTCTAACACCTCCGCCAGAAAATGCCCGAACGGATCATCCCCTACCTGACTGATAAACGCCGCCTGATGCGCCAATCGCTCCACCGCCACCGCCACATTTGCCGGCGCGCCGCCCGGTGCTTTCTGAAAACCGGACGCATCGCCCACCGTAACGCCATTTTCCAGCGCCACAAAATCAATCAACACTTCGCCCATGCACACAATTTCGATCATCCTATCGCTCATGGTCATGTTCTCGTTTCGTCTGCCTCTAAAAGAATACGCCTATTGTAGCGCATCAGGGGCAATCGCAAACGTAACCGCCCATTGTCCTCCCATAGTCGTGAACCAATGTCCTTGCGCGAAACGCCAATTTTCGGGATACTCGGCGGAACAGATTTTTAGTTAGCTGTGATGAGTTTTTAAGTTGATTCTTTCGTACTGATTGTTATTTCCTAAAATGTGACTAACAACTAGAAACTACTAACTAGAAACTTCTCACCAAGGAGTCCACACCCATGACCGATTCACCCGAAATCCGCGACCAGATCAAGGCGCTCAACACCCGTAGCCGCACCCTGCTCGAAGGCGCAGATCGTGCCGCCGCCCGCTCCATGTTCAAAGCCATCGGCTTGACGGATGATGACCTCGCCAAACCGCTCATCGCCGTCGCCAACACATGGACGGAAGTCGGACCGTGCAATTTTCATCTGCGCCGCCTCTCCGCCAAAGTGAAAGAGGGCATCAAACGCGCCGGAGGCACCCCGCTAGAATTCAATACCATCAGCATCAGCGACGGCATCACGATGGGCACAGAAGGCATGAAAGCCAGCCTCATCAGCCGTGAGATGATCGCCGATAGCATCGAACTCGTCACCCGTGCCAATTATTTTGACGGCGTGATCGCCATTTCGTCCTGCGATAAAACCATCCCCGGCACAATCATGGCACTCATCCGCCTCAACATCCCCTCGTTGATGCTCTACGGTGGTACCATCGCCCCCGGCAATTACATGGATAAACCGCTCGATGTCGTCAGTGTCTTTGAAGCCATCGGACAATATCAAAAAGGCACCATCACCTACGAGCAACTCAAAGCCGTCGAGGACAACGCCTGCCCCGGACCGGGCGCGTGTGGTGGACAATACACCGCCAACACCATGGCGACCATCGCCGAAATCATGGGAATCTCGCCCATCGGCATGAACGAAGTCCCCGCAGAAGATGCCGATAAATTAGACGTGGCGCTCAAAGCAGGTGAGCACGTCCTCAAGTTGATCGAGATGGATTTATTGCCGGAAAAAATCATCACCCGCGCCGCGCTAGACAACGCGATTGCATCGGCGGCGGCAACCGGAGGCAGTACCAACGCCGTCCTGCATACCATCGCCTTCGCCCGTGAAGCTGGCATCCCCTTTACAATCGACGACATCGAAGCCATCAGCAAGCGCACGCCCATCATCGCCGATATGCGCCCGACGGGTAAATATGTCGCCAAAGATATGTACGAAGCCGGCGGCATCCAACTGCTTGCCAAACGGATGCTCGAAGGCGATTATCTCGACGGGAGCACCCTAACCGTCACCGGACAGACTCTCGCGCAAGCCGTCAGTAGTGCGAAGGAAACGCCCGGTCAGCAGGTCATCCGCGAACTCGACAATCCCATCAAAACATCCGGCGGATTGGTTGTGCTCAAGGGGAATCTCGCCCCGCGCGGTGCAGTCGTCAAGCTCAAAGGTGACGAAACCCAGCACCACAAAGGACCGGCACGCATTTTCAATACAGAAGAAGATGCCTTCCACGCCGTTCAACGTCAGGAAATCAACAAGGGCGATGTGATTATCATTCGCTACGAAGGACCTGTCGGCGGACCGGGGATGCGCGAAATGTTGCTCGTGACTGCCGCGCTCGTCGGGCAGGGACTCGGACCGGATGTCATGCTCATCACCGATGGACGCTTCAGCGGTGGCACACGCGGACTCATGATCGGGCATTGTGCGCCGGAAGCGATGGTCGGCGGACCGATTGGCTTGCTCGAAGAGGGCGATCTGATCGAAGTCGACGTACCCACCCGCAGTATCAACGTCCTCCTCAGCGACGATGAACTCGCCGCCCGTAAAGCGAAATGGGTCGCGCCGGAACCGAATTACAAACGCGGTGTACTGGCAAAATACGCCAAACTCGCCCAACAAGCCGACGACGGCGCAATCAGCAACTTGCTGTAAATAACATCACCCCTAACGTGTAAACAAAGTTCCCCCTCTCCAATTTTTGGAGAGGGGGCTAGGGGGTGAGGTTCTGGCACACAATCCCACCGCCTCCCATACGCCTTCACAACGCAAAACTAAATCATCCTCAAAACGCGCTAACATAGGCGGTAATGATCTTTCACGAGCACATGCCATGAAACCGTTTTTAATCTTTCTGTCGCTGATAATTCTCTGCATCACACCGATCCGCGCACAGGATACACTGCCGCCTAACTTCCCACCCGATCCCGCCGACCTGTTCGACCCGCGCTTGCAAGTCGTGGATGTCGAACTCATCCCGCCCATGCCATTTGCCGACATGGACACTCAACAAATACGTGTTTTCGATGCCCTAGCAGGGGATTGGCATTCCTTTCCTTTTCCGGCAGATTTCACGGATCGTCCGTCAATCAAAGCGTGGGAGCAAAACACCTATTTGATTTACAGTGTGAATATCGGCGCGTGGGTGCTTGACGCTGAAAACGGCACTTATCAAGAAATGCAAATGGTCTGCGGTGGACACGCGCCTACGCTCATCGGTGATGGGGAATGGTTTCCCATGATCGTGTGGAATGATATTTCTACTGGAGACATTGATACTATGCGCCTATGCTTTACTGAAACAGACGAACTCACCGAACCACTCCCCACTGATATAGATTGGTTCTATTGTTGTGGTGCATTATCCGTGAATACAACGGGTGAATGGTTGATCCTAACAGCGACGGCGGGTGAAGTAACTGTTGAAACACAAACCTACGGACCGACATGGTATGTGTACTATGGATACGAGATCAAAACTGGAAATCTCCACCGGATTGGTGAATTGCCAACGCGTCTGGAATTTAGCTTTCCTCCCGGCGTGTCCTCCGGTTGGGTAGACGATACACACGGCATTCTTTATGATTTTGCGGGGGGAGAAAGTTCGCCAGATGATTTTTATGCCTTTAATGTCACTCAACCCGATAGCCTTCAACTTTTTATGCACGGATGGTTGCTCTGGTCATCATGGGAATATATTGACTACAACCAAAGCTACCAAACCCTTGAAACCTCTGCTCAAGTCCAATATATCACTGGTTCTCGGATCACAGACCATCAACCATGTATCCTATACATTTACGACACATATGGCATTCGCGAATTTGAACTCGGCTATGATTGTCTCGCCGCGCATTTCTTCTATGCCGATGGCGCATACTACACGATTCAAGCAGATACGAACCAGTCCGAAACATCCACGCTGCTTCGTGTAGATTCGCTTACAGGCGAAATCACGGAACTCTTTATGGGGGAAATTGAAGGGTTTTTACAACTCTCACCAGACGGACGCTATGCCACACTCATGATGGATAACAATGGGCAGGTAGATCGTGTTGATTATTATCAGGACGGCGCTTTGGGAGCGGTTAATTCATATGGACTAGAATCACCTTCTTACATAACAGTTGATCTCCAAACTGGACAGCAAATCGAGATCGTGACCGATATTTCTCGCTTTGTATATGATCAGCGCAACCCTTTCTATTATCTTTTCAACATCACAAATGAAGATTATTCTATCCGCATTGTTCAGCACACTACCGCAACCACCTTCGTTGTAGAAGTCACCCCGCGCAATTATAACGGCTACCCGCCACCGAGAGCCATTTACACACTTGAATATCACAGCGATTGATCGTAATGCCCAAGTGGTTAGGGATGGCAAACAAAGTCCCTCCTTGCGATCTAGGAGTGTTTACGCCCGTAAGCGGGGAGGGATTTAGGGAGGGGATAAATTTGCATCTTCTAACCGCACACTACGAACATCTGTGCTATAATGTGAAGTCAATTATCCTACACCGACTGCGAGACCAAGCAACATGGCACAAAACTGCCACAAACATGGCATTCCCGCCACGCACCGCCAATATAAAAACGGGCATTTCTCCCCTCAAAACTGCGACCACTGCCACAACTTGGCGGAAAAAATAATTCGTGGCAATGTCATCCGACCCACCTAAACTCGATAATCTTTTTACTGATTACTGATTACTGATTACTGATTACTGATTACTGATTACTGATTACTGATTACTGATTACTGATTACTGATTACTCCCCTCCCGTCAAGCAGGCTTGAACGCATTGTGCCAAAATGGGTTTACCCATCGCCGAGAGCCATATACACGCTTGATTCCCTGTCTCTCCACCCTCATAATCAACCTTCATTTTCTTAGTCTCTCCATGTCGTTACACATTTGTAGCTTTTTTCGATCAATCACCTCAGTTAGGATTTCCATGACTTACGACGATCACTTGCGCTTCGGTACTGTCGGCGCACCGCAGACCACACATGGCAGTGGTACACTCGCCGCTATCGAACACATCGCCCAACTCGGCTTACATCATCTGGAAATCGCATGGACGCGCAGTGTTCGGGTGAGCGACGAAACCTGCGCGGACATCAAAGCGACGGCAGAAAAATTCGGCATTAGCCTGAGCGTACACGCGCCGTATTTCATCAACCTTAACAGCCAGACTGACGAATTGATGGGAAAAAGTGACGAACGCCTGCTCATCGCCGCCCGCAAAGGCTTTCTTGCCGGAGCAACTGATATTGTCTTTCATCCCGGCAGTTATCATGGGCAGGATAAAGGCGAGGTTTATGCGAAAGTCGCCAAGCAACTCAAAAAAATTCGCCAGATTCTGGATGACGAAGGCGTATCCGCCACGCTCAGACCGGAAACGATGGGCAAATCCGCGATGTTCGGCAATTTAGAGGAAACCGTCCGCCTCAGCGCAGAGATCGACGGTGTGCTCCCGTGTGTGGATTGGGCGCATCTACACGCCCGCACGGGTGACGGTACGTTCAACACAGCGGAAGAATTTGCACAGGCGCTGAATATGATGCGGGCGGAACTAGGCGAAGAGATGCTCAAACAGGTGCATTTTCACATGAGCGGGATTGCCTATACCGCGAAAGGCGAGAAAGAACATCTGCCCCTCATCGAAGCCGATATGCGCTATCGGGAATTGCTGAAGGTGTTCGTGGATTATGGGCTGGCGGGGACGATTGCCGTCGAAGCGCCCAAACCCTTCCACACATCAGATGCACTCCATCTCCAAGCCACATATCGGCGCATCGTGGAATAAAGCGCGACCTGAACAAAACTCTAACAACAAATGAAAAATATAAGACAACTGGCTAAGCGATTTATGAAAATTTTCCGAATTCTGTAAATAAATCGAGCAGAGTCCTTTATAGATGTAGGCTTTTAGATAACAATAACATTATTGTTATTAGAAACTTCATTATATGGGAAATACTATGACGCATTCAGCACAGACTCTGATCGTCTATTTGGGCACTGGCTTGCGAAATTTAAAGGATCGCGCTCCACGCATCACATGGATATTGGGCGCACTTGCGAGCTTTCTGCTATTCACGCTAATTTATACGCCGGTTTTCGCCGCCCCCTCAACTTACTTCACGGAATTACAATGGTCACAGGTTGCCTCTCAACCCTACAGCAATTCCGAGGGACAGGGCGTGGTCGTGGATGGGTTACTGTATTCGTTCGGCGGGTTTGATAGCACCCATGGGTGTTGTCGCCCTACACGGCGTACCTATTCATATAATCCCGATACAAATATCTGGACACGTCTGCGAGACATGCCCAAGGGGTCAACCCATTCAGGCATGACCACCGACGGCACGAATATTTTCTATGCTGGGGGGTATATCGAAAATGCCTCTCAGACCGGGCAAATCTTCGGGACTAACGAAGCATGGCGCTATAATGTCGCCAGCGATACCTATACGCAATTGCCTAATCTGCCCGCAATCCGCGCAGGCGGTCAACTCGCGTATGTCGCGGGCAAACTCTATTATGTGGGCGGGTCAAATCTGGCACGTAACCAGGATGTTGGTGATCTATACATGCTGGACATCGCCAATAGCGCCACCAGCTGGACAACCCTTGCCTCACTGCCAAATCCGCGCCATCACATGGGCATCGCTACCATCAACGGACTCATTTATGTAGTTGGCGGTCAGCATAGGCATGACGGCAACCTCATCGCGCAGGATGATGTACACGTCTACAACCCATCCACCAACGCATGGACACAGGTTGCAGATTTACCCAGCCCGCGCAACCATATTACGTCGACAACGGTTGTGGTCGATGATCGTATTATCGTGCTGGGCGGTCAGCAGGCACATAACACCAGCTTCAACACCGTTTTTGATTACGACCCCGTTGCTAATGAATGGTCATCGCTCAATAATTTGCCATTCTCGCGTCATTCAGCGGTTGGCGGTGTGATCGGCGAATACATCTATTTTTCCACCGGATATAACATCGAAACATGGCGTGGCAAGATTATCCGCACATCGCTAGACCCCGAATTGATGGTCAACTTTACGACTCCGCTGACGCAGGTCAATAACGGCGCGGATGTTGAATTTACCGTCACGCTGGAAAACACGGGCGATTTTACCTTTTCCAGCATCAACGTTACGGGGAGTCCGGTTACGGCATGTAATCGGGTGGTCAATAACTTGCTGGTTGGCGATATCTCTGAATATACCTGCACGGCGAATAACGTCACGTCGGCATTTACCAATACCATCGACATCACCGCGACTGCCTCCAATAACGATGTGCTTAACATCAGCAAAGAGGTTGCTGTTTCGCTTACGCCCGGTCATATCACTATCGTGAATGATGTGAACCCGCCAAACGTGCAGGACTTCGACTTTTTCGGCACGAATGGTATCGGCGCATTCACCCTCGGCGACAATGGCGAAAATGCCTATGCGCCGGTCAACGTTAAGGTGAATTTCCAGTCTGTCGGGGCGATTATCCCCCCCGGCTATATCGCAGATACGGGTGCGGCGTTCAACGCAACGCCCGGCTTCGGCTGGATACGCGAAGATAGCGTGAATAGCCCGACGCACGTTCCGCTGAACATCACCGGAAACGGGCGCGATCGCCAGCGATTTAATACAGATCAACGCTACGATACGATCATGCACATACAATACAGCGGCACCAATGGCGTACCCACGCCCGCCGCATGGGAATACACGCTTTTGCCGGGTCTTTACACCGTGCATATCAGCGTGGGCGATCAGCCACCGTATGACAGCCTGCATATCATCAACCTTGAAGGACAACGCTACTTACGCGGGTTCTCCCCGGATGAAGATCAGGAATATTATGAATTCACGGTCACGTTGCCCGTGTTGGATGGTCGTTTAACGGTTGACGCGATTGGTGGCACCAACACAAAAATCAACTTTATCGAGATTTCCGGCACCCCCACACCGCCGAACGGACACTTTATCTACAACCTGCCGCCGGACACCTACACCATCACAGAAACCGTACCTGCGGGTTGGATGTTGAACACCATCATTTGTAGCGGTGGTGGGACGACACAAATCACGAATGGCATCATCGCCAATGTGAACAGCGGCAGTAACATCGTCTGTACGTTTGCCAATGGCGAAGACACTTCACCACCGACCATTCAGCAAATCGCGCCGAACACGACAATCACCGATTCACTCGGCGACCCGACGTATGAATGGACAAGCATTCCGAACGCCACAAGCTACGGCGTTTATGTAGAAAAAACCAACGGATCCCCGCAAATCATCAACACAAGTTTGTCTTATACAGCGGCAAATTGTGATAGCGAGGGTTGCGCGGTTGATCTCACCAACCTGAGCGAAACCTATCGCCTCGTGAACGGCACATATAACTGGTACGTTCGCCCCATCGTCAACGGTGTGGCTGGCGATTGGGTCGGTCCACAGGCATTCAATCTGGATGTTCCCGCGCCGTCATTAATCACCTTTAGCGCGACCACGGGCAAAGACACCGTGCGTCCCACGTTCCATTGGGCACTGAATGGCGATGCGGATAACGCCTCCTACTTCCAACTCTATTTGCTGGATGGCAATGGCGCGGTGCAATTGAATCAGTGGTATTCCCGCGTGCAAGCCTGCGGAACAGAATCCAGCACCAGTTGTAACTTCCAATCACCGAATGAACTGGTCGATGAAACAGAATACCGCCTGTATGTCCTGAGCTATGGTGCAGGCGGATATAGCACAGGCGGTCCATTCGGAAATGGTTACGCCGGACCGGAAACCTTCCTTGTGAGTCTGGCTAAACCGCAACCGATTTCACCGAATGGTGTGGTTGATCTGCCGCTTGGCAACCCGCAATACACATGGACAGACATCAACGGCGCGACTTACTATTATCTGTATGTCGCCAACCAAGCCGGACAGCAAGTGATTTACGAAGTCATCAGCGATATTGGCAATTGCAACGGCACGCAATGCCAGATTGATATGACCACCATCCGCGAGTCTTATCGCTTACCCGCCGGAATTTACACCTTCTACGTGCGCGGGTTCATCGGTGCGACTGAGTTACAAACGCCATGGTCTAGCCCGATGACCTTTACCATCAACTCCAACCTGCCGCCGATTGTCACCAAACTTACTCCGGCGATGGACAGTAACGAAGCCGGACCAAACGTTACCTTTAGCTGGCAAGAAATTCCTACCGCGGTGGGCTATGAAATTATCGCGCTCGCCCCTGATGGCACAGTTCCAGTTAATTATCGGGGAGTGGCGGGCGATCAAATCACCTGCGCCGCCAATGAATGTTCATTAACGCGTGCTTTAGGCGATATTCCGGGCGTATGGACGTGGTTTGCACGGGCATATAACGCCATTGGTGACGGTGGCTGGTCGCCTGCGAATTCCGCCGCAGATAACTATGGTGGCTTTACATTCACAATGCCCATCCCTCTCCCGACTGTGGTCAACAAGATTTCACCCGTTGGTACGGTCAATAGTGATCTGCTGACGCTTACATGGGAACATCAGACCGGAGCAAGCGCATACGAAATTTACATCAGCGGACCGGCGGGCTTTGCATACTTTGAAGCGAAAACCGTCGGCGCAGGTGTGACCTGTAGCACCAATTGTACGCTGGCGCTTCAATTCCCGTCTGTTGGGACTTATACATGGTACGTGCGCGGAATCAACGAAGTGGGTGCAGGTGCATGGGAACCGGATGATGCGAATGGCGATTATGGCGCATTTGTCTTCAACATAAACCTGACCTTGCCCGGTGTCATCGCTAAGAATACCCCGTCAGCAAGTGAAGTTCTCACCAATCTTGAAACGGTCTTTAGCTGGCAACATGATTCTGCCGCTACCAAATATGAACTCTATATGACCGGACCGAATGGGTACGTTTACCAACAGACCCACATCATCAATCAGGTGGTGACCTGTGCATCGAATTGTCAGATCACGCTCAATTTGCCCGCCAATGGTGCCTACTTATGGTATATACGTGGCGGAAATGCGGCAGGCTTTGGCAACTGGTCAGCGTTGAATAGCGCGGCGGATAATTATGGCGCGGTGGCATTTAGTGTCAACATGCCGTTGCCCGCTGTGATCGCTAAAGTGACTCCAACGGAGAGCCAGAATTTCGCTGATCTGGATGTTACGTTTGAGTGGGTACACGACAGCGCCGCGACAATCTACAATCTGTACATGACGGGACCGAATAGCTTTATTTCGGATCAAAACCTCGTTGTTGGTCAGGGTGTGACCTGTGCGACTAACTGTTCACTCACCATGCCCTTACCCGCCAATGGTGCATATATCTGGTATCTGCGTGGCGGGAACGCGGCAGGCTTCGGTAACTGGTCACCATTGAATAGTGCGACAGACAATTACGGCGCGATCAACTTCACCGTCGGTCAACCGTTACCGGATGCTATCAGCAAAATCGCACCATCTGCCAGCGCCATACTGGATAATCTGGCGGTGAACTTTAGCTGGCAACCGGATGCTAACGCTACTAAATATGAAATCTCCGTCACCGGACCGAGTGGCTATGTTCACAACCAAACTTATACGGTTGGTGCGGGCGTGACCTGTGCGAGCAATTGTGCGCTTACGCTGAATCTGCCCGCCAACGGTGCTTACGTGTGGTACGTGCGCGGCGGTAATGAAGCAGGCATGGGCAATTGGTCACCGTTGAATAGCGCGGCGGATAATTACGGCGCGGTGGCATTCAGTGTCAATATGCCGTTGCCGGGCGTTGTCTCCAAAGTGAGTCCGCAGGCGGCATCGACCTCCACCGTGCTAGAAGTGCCGTTCCAATGGACACATCTAGCAGGCGCGACCCGTTACGAACTCTCTGTTGTAGGACCGAATAGCTTTGTCCACAACCAAACTTATACTGTCGGTGCAGGCGTGACCTGTGCATCGACCTGTACAAAGACCATCACTGTTCCTGCCAATGGCAATTACACATGGTATGTGCGGGCAGGTAACGCGGCGGGTATGGGCAATTGGTCGCCGTTGAATAGCGCGGCGGATAACCTCGGCGGTGTGCAATTCCTCGTCGCGGTACAGATTCCAATCGCTCCGGCGCTCGTCAGTCCAGCAGATGATGCGGTCATCTATCAGACCAATCGCCCGACGTTTACATGGAACACCGTTGCGAATGCAACCTACTATCATCTGGAAATCCGCAATGGCATGAATGCGGTGGTCGTCGATCAATGGTTCCAGAACACCACCGTCTGCACGGGAAGCACCTGCACGCATCAACTGGTCAACCCGATTGCTTACGGTGGCTACACATGGCGGATGCAATCTTACAACATCGCCGGAACAGGTCCTTATTCTACAGCGCGTGATTTCCTCTCGCTCTCAGCGAATATCCAACCGCTGATGGTTCAGGTCGAGAATGGCTTGATTACCCGTAGCGGTACGTGGACGGCACAATCTAGCGAACGCGCAGTCGGCATGAGTTACCTGCAAAGTGGGGTTAGCACCGCCGATACACTCACCATGACCTTCACAGGCACAACGGTGGATGTGGTTTACATAGCCGGACCGCAATATGGCACATTCGTAGTCGAAATTGATGGCGTGCCACAGCGGGGCGTGAACGCGACTTCAGCAACGCTTGCCTTCGGTCAAATCGCCAGCTTCACCGATCTTGCCGACGGTGAACACACGTTACGAATCGTGCCGTTGGGTGGTTCTCCGGTGGCGGTGGATGCGCTGGTCGTTAATGGTGAAGTCTTAGCGACAACGCCTGCGCCGACAGTCACACCGATTGTGATTGATCCTGTAACGGAAACACCAACAGATGTTCCGGCGGAAGAAACGCCTGTCGTCATTCCGGTCAACCCGACACAGGAAGCACCCGTGATTATCGACCCGACTCCCGCGCCGACAGAAACACCGTCCGGCGCGGAGGCAACGGCAGAAGCCACCACTGATGCTCCTTAAGACAATAAACGGTTAAATCGTAGGGGAAACCTGTTAGGTTACCCTCCGATTTTCGTTACGCGTTTAATTTTTTAATCTTCATAAGCAGGGGATTAAATCTACATAAAAAAATGACCGACACATAAGCGTGTCGGTCATTTGATTTATGATGTGTGTTTGTTTTAGTAGTCTCTACTAAACGCTCGGACGGCGACCCATCACGAGGGCAACAACTGCCAGAATGATAAAGCCAACAACTAACAATACGGCGATGTCAGCAGTAAGTCCAGCGATACCGCCAAAACCAAATACTGCGGCAACAACTGCAATTAAGAAGAAAAATAATGCCCAGCTTAACATGTGTGTTTTCCCTTTCGTGTATTCTGAACTGTTTTATTGAACTGCATTAAGTGTACGTTTTTCAGAGCAATTTCGAGGGGTCCACACAGATAGACTCTTTATGGGTCAGTTGGGTAGTTTTTGTCTAGCCCTATGCACAAAATTGGGGCTTTATGACCCTCTTAGAAGCTGTTTGAAAAGGTCAATCAGTGGCTTTAAGTCGAGCTAAACGACGTACCATGATATGGGACATAACGGCGTAGATGAGGGCATCAGAGGTATGTAACCACTGTTCATAGTCTTTGCTCAAGCGTCGATAATT
>JAVJSU010000077.1:0-18240 GCA_040219275.1 Aggregatilineales bacterium
CATTAAACGACTGCGCCATTTACCATAATTTCTAGAGCTGAACATTGGGGGTCTCCTCCAGGCTGTTTTGTGAGAAATTCAACCTTACCAGAGACTTCCTTTTGTTCAACTCGCTCATTTGTTCAGTGTACGGTTGCTAGACTTACGATAGCTTTTTGACGGAAGCCATTGCAGTGTGGTTGTATTATATGCCCCATCGCCGTTCAACTCCCCATAGCAATCGAAGCGTCCTATACCAACTACATTGATGAGATTAAAGCGTACGCGAAAGACAATTAGCTCGTCTTCGTGCTCGTGTATGGTCACCGTCAAGTGCCGAAACATGTGATTTTGCGCTTGCACCGACTCGATAATCGCTAAAGTATCGTTCAGCGAAAACGGCACGACCATTTCTGATGATGCGTGGTTTTTACTTCCACGTTTAGGTTTAATCATTATTCAGTTTTCCCGTGCTTTAATCTGCGTTTCCCAAATTAGCATTCATCGCGTCAAACAGGCGCGTTTCGACCTTCTTGCGGATGTAATTTCTACGATAGCGATATTGAACCCAATTGATAGGTAGCGTGACCATTCCTACAATCAACGCCAGTCGTATAAATCCGCTTATTTGGTTGGGTACACCAAGCCCGATAATGGCAAGAAAAATACATCCAGTTACAAAGAGTAGCTTTAACAGCAGGTCGAATCCACGATAACGCCGCGCAATCCACGTCAATCCTGTCATTGGGGGCGCAATTGATTCGGTATGGAGTTCTCCATCGCAGAAGTACACACCACGCCCCAAAATATCTCTCGCACTCAGCCTGACACGAAACTTTATATAACCTTCATCCTGATCTTTCATGCGTACCGATAACCAGCGCGCCCGTTTTGGTTTCTCATAACGACCGTCCACCGACTCGATAATCTCTAAAGTCTCGTCCAGCGAAAACGGCACGACCATTTCAATCGCACGGGTGGCGGTGACGCGTTTAGATTTACGAATCATCGGTGTGTCCCCAATGCAGTACGTTTTCGATTTGCGTGACGAGATCAAAACGGCGCGGATCTTTCACGACAGTAAAATCATATTCCCACCATTGCCACGCGCCAAAACCGAGCACGAGAACGATGCCCATGAGCAGTGTACTGAATGACAGTTGACCATACGCGCACAAAATGACGGCGAAGAGCACCCCAAGCACGGCAAGGATGATGGCGACCCGACTTTCTTCGTGACTCGGCAATTGCGCTTTGATGAGGATGCGCGTCATCTGTGCAGGGACATCGTAAACCATCACGCCTGTCAGCCGGAGTCTTCTAAATGCACGCGACTCAATTTGCACAACTTGTTCAAAGCTAAATCGGGCATGATATGAATCGAGCGAGTCGCGTTCGTGCTTGAAGGTGACCCGCGTCGATTGCGAGTATTGATCCGCCGCGAAGTCGCTCAGAATGGCGAGACACTCCTGAAGCGTATACGGCACGACAATCGAAATGGCGTTGTTCGGGAACACGTTTTTGGGTTTATAGTGAGTCATAGTTGGTTCTCACGCAATCAAGAAAAATAGCGCACACAGGACGGCATAGCCGATAATCAGCGTGAGCGCATTTGATAACAGCGATTTCAGCGGGGGAGAAAGTTCGCGCCGTTCAGGGTTGTTGATACCACTAATCAGCCCGAAGATAAATCCGCCGAACACGCCCACAGGGAGGACAAAATAGAAGGCTAGAATATAGATCATATATATTGATGCACCTGCGCTCGTTTTTATGCCACCCTGACCTGTCAATAGATAAAAAATTCCAGTAAAGATTGAGAGAACAATTGCCACTGCCAACGCCAGAATTACGCCCAAAGTCACACCGGACATCGCCTTTTCGATGATTTGTAGTAACTTCCTGCCCATCACGTTCCACCTTACGACTTCTTACTCCAGCCTAATAACTCCATACTTTCATTCTACTGTTATAATCACCGCCTGAGAGCCACAAAAATTGAGGATATGGTCGGAATATGCAAATTTCAGAATTGGACACACCGAGCGTCGTGATCGACCTCGACAAGATGGAAGCCAACATCGCACGGATGCAAGCGCATTGTGATTCGCTAGGAATCAAATTTCGCCCGCATATCAAAACGCACAAAATACCGGAAATCGCACGGATGCAACTTGACGCGGGCGCGGTGGGCATCGCCTGCCAAAAAGTCAGCGAGGCGGAGGTCTTCGCGGAAGCCGGAATCACCGATATTCAAATCCCGTACAACATCGTCGGGCAGGTCAAGGCACGCCGATTGATCGACCTCGCTACGTATAATCGCGTGACCGTCGCGGCGGATCATATCAGCGTGATCGCGGGCTTGGCGGATGCGGCGAAGACGATGGATATTAACGTCCGCGTGCTAGTGGATGTCGCCACGCACATCAAACGGACGGGCGCAAAACCGCATGAGGTCGTCACGTTGGCGAAGCGCATCGAAGAAGAGGTGCAATTGCATTTCGCCGGATTGATGATCTATCCGAGTGACCCTGAAGACCGTCCGGCATTGCAGGAAGCGATGGACAGCCTCAATCGGGCGGGGATCGGCGTGGATGTGGTCAGCGGCGGTGGATTTGGCGCGGCACTCAAAGCGGCGGAAATCCCCGAATTGACCGAGATTCGCGTCGGGACATATGTCTTTGGCGATTGGCGCTCAGCACAACGGGGTTGGATGTCACTCGACGACTGCGCGATGACCGTGCGGACGATGGTCGTCAACCGTCCCGATACAGACCGCGCTATCCTCGACGGTGGCGGCAAGACCTTCACGCCGGATAGCCACAACGGGCTGTACGGGCATATCGTCGAATATCCCGACGCGCGCATTTATCAACTCAGTGAAGAGCACGGGCATGTGGATTTATCGCAATGTAACGAAACGCCCGTCATCGGAGAAGTGGTCAACGTGATTCCGGTGCATACCTGCCTCGTCACCAATATGTTCGATACGATCTATGGCGTGCGTGGCGAAGAAGTCGAGAAAGAGTGGAAGGTCGCCGCACGGGGCAAAGTGTGGTAATCAGCTTGACTCTCCGATAGGGGTAAGGTTTATGATAAGGGTCATTTGTGGATAACGCATCCGGTATGCTCACATGGACAATGACCGCCCTGCACGAAAAAAGAAAAAGCTAGAATCGCGCTCACCCTCTGCGATTCGCTGGTGGGCAGTCGGGTTGCATAGTTTCGGATGGGTCGCGCTAGCGTTCACAACGTTTCTGCTCGCTTCGGCGGTAGACCGTGTCTCCGTGAGTATGGAAGCCGGAACGCTCATCGGTGGCGTGTTCGTGGGGTTCGGATGCGCGATGATGACTCTGTTGATCGCCTATCACATCCCGAATCTGTCACGCTGGACTATCCTCATGCCCGTCGCCTTCAGCCTGACCCTGATCGTGATGGCAGTCAGCCTGAGAGGATTTGACGGCAGTGATCGAACCCGCGCTTATGTCGTGGTCGGCTTCTGGATTGTCGCCATGTTCACATCGCTGATTTTGCCCCTGCTCATCGGCGGAGAATTACGTCCTGTGCGGGCGCTGGTGAGCATTATGGTGCTGGTGGTCGTGTCGCCAATAGTGACGTTTTTGCTGTTGATGGCGGGGGTGTGGGTGTATTTCATCCTCTTTCCGGGCGAATTTGAAATTATCCCGATTGAAGCCATTTTTATCAGCCCCATTTTGCCAGTCGCCATTGTCCCCTCGTTGATTGCGCTATTCATCATCCGGCAAATCAACGTCACGCGTAGCGAGTGGAGACCGATCCATGTGCGTTGGCGCTTCATCGGCGGCAGAGTTATGGCATTTGGTGACGAGATAAAATGGGTGTTCGTCGCGGGGCATTTTGTGGCATGGCTTGTGCTGGCGGGGTTGGGAATGTCTCTATTTTACCTGTCGATCAACAAAGCATTCCCTAACCTACATATGATAACCGCAATTCTGCTATTCTCGGTTGGTAGCGCGGTCACCGCCTTGCTGATTAGCCATCATATCCGGCGATATTCACTTTGGATTTTTGCCACACCCGTTTGCGTGATGATGGGACTCAGCATTCTGGCGATGGCGCTCGCTTTTGATAATGCAGGCGGTGGCGCGTTCCTCTATCCCGCGCTCATAATTGCGCTGATAGTGTGTACATGGGCTTTCGTGTTGCCGTTTATTGCGCTCGATACATTGCATTGGCGACGGGGCATGGTCATTATGGGCGTGTTGATCGCGCTGTTTGTGGTTGGCTTGAATCTGATTACGGGGGCAGTCGCGTGGGTAGTCATCTCCTTATTTTACAGGGATGTCGTCAATATTGGCGGTGAACCGTTCGCCATGGGCATCACCGTTGCCTTCGCCGTCGTCTCTACGCTGACTGCGCTGTTGATTATTCAGCAACTTAACCTCGTCCGTAGCCGAAATCTGCTGGAAATCGACACCAAAACGCGCTTCGTGATCGACACTGATGGCGAACTCACGCAGGATTTACCGCCCCGTTAGATTGATAACGTCCAACCCGAAGACGATTACCCCTCTTTTTCTCATTGCGCGGATTGTGATTTATACTCGGTGACAAATAAATTGCCAATTTGGAGCGCATGAAAAATGACCGATTTAATCCAAACAGACTTAATCAACATAGAGCAACACGGCGAAATCGTCCACATTATTCTCAATCGACCCGACAAACGCAACGCGCTGAATCTGCCGATGATGGAGCAACTCGACTCGGTGATGGATGACATCGAACGCCTGAATGGGGTGCGCGTGGTGATTCTGCGGGGCGAGGGACCGGGCTTTTCAGCTGGCATCGACCTGATGGGCTTCATGACGGGCGAACTCAATGACCGTTTCGGCGAAGGCTGGCGCGAAAATCTGTTCACGCTGACCGCCTTTTATCAGGGCATCATGACCAAAATAGAAGCCTGCACCTATCCGGTGATCGCCCTGTTGCATAATTATTGCCTCGGCATGGGCTTTGAACTGGCGCTGGCGTGTGATTTTCGGATTGCCACGACGGGAACGCGACTCGGTTTGCCGGAAGCACGCATCGGTTTGATCCCTGACGTGGGCGGTACGACCCGCCTGACGCGTTTAATCGGTGTGGCGCGGGCGAAAGAATACATCATGACGGGACGTGAATTTGACCTGACCGACGCGGAACGCTGGGGCGTGGTGAATCATGTCGTCGCGGAGGATCAATTGATGGCGCGGGGCATAGCACTCGCCGACGAACTCTGCGCCGCCGCACCGCTTGCCGTGAGCTACGCCAAGAAAGTCATCGACGGCATGACCGACATCGAACGCGGGTTACGCATGGAAGCATGGGCGCAAAGCATCCTCATACGCACAGAAGATGTGATGCAAGGCGCACAGGCAATGATGACTAAACAAAAGCCAGCATGGAAAGGCAAATAGGCTACGTTATCACAAGGAAAAAAGGGCGTGAGACCAAACGATCTCATGCCTTTTTTTATGCCAAGAGCATCACAATCAGCGTATAATGCGAGTCATTAGATCAATTTATAGGATTTCGCATATGAACTGGCGTTTTTTACCGATCCTCCTTGTTTGCTTCGTCTTCATCTCTCCAGTTGATGCACAAACAGCTGACCCCATACCACCGGAAACGATCTTCGGTGAGGCAATCGACATCCGCTACAATCAGCTACCCACCGAACAATTGCCGTACGCATGGAATAACGACTTGCGCGTGTTCGTCATTGAAGGCGAAGTGATGCGCTATCCGTCAACTTTTGAGCGTATTAACCGCATTGAACCACTTGACGAAAGCACCTATTTCATCAGTACCTCTTCGCGTACACAGACAGGCGATATGTACTTCGATTGGTTATTTGATACCGAAACGAATACCATCAGTCTTTTTGAAGATCAGTGCGGCTTTGCAAGGGGATTTTACTCACCCAAAAAAGAACACACATGGACACTAGTCACACTGGAAGAAGGCACGAGCATTTTGTGCCAGCGCATCACAGGTGAAACCAGCCCACCGTTGACACCGGATTTATATTGGATGTTTTATTCAAGTGCGGGCGATATGCCTTTTGTCCATACATCACCTGACGGAAATTATGTGGTGTTCGCCGGACGACAAGAAGAATCCGTCTTTGGAAACGCCGGAATCGGGGAATTCTACAGCTATCAGGTCTCCACAGGTGAAATACTGCACCTCGGCACGACCACCCTGGACGTAGACTTTTATTTTGAGCGATGGTTGGATATGCAACTGATCTTCAAGACAGGCTCGTCAAACAATATTGGCTCCATGTCTGTCTTGATTGTTGATGCGACACGGGCAGATAGTCTGGAATTCGTCATCTCAAGTGCATCTATCGCTGGTGTTGACTATCTGGAAAACCCACCTCGTTATATAAGGGGATTTGAACAGGAGAATACGCAAATCCCGTGTGGCAGAACGACCTACGACATTCAGACGCGCACGATCACCACGCTTGATTTAGACGGCTTGTGTCGCCCTGAATACGGTGATGTGGAAGCGGTGGCGTATTATCGGGATGTGCCGTCCGCGCCGAGCTATGAATGTTGCGGATTTGTTCCAGCACAGGTGGCGGAAGTCCCGTTGATTCGCTACGACACACGCACCGGTGAGCGCACAGAATTGTATCGCGGCGAAATTGAGCAAATTCTGTGGGTTTCTGAGGATGAACGTTACGCCATTCTCTTAGTCGATGGAAACGGACAAATCGACATCTTCCCTTATTTAGGTGATTATGACAATGAATTTGTGCCTGATGACTTTTACCCCGTCATCGGCTTATATGACCTTGCAGAGGGTCGCCCGTTAATAGGTGCATTAGCCGAACAATATTTCAGCGCTTATCAGTTTCATTTCAGGGATTGGGCTGTGCAACCCGGCATCTATTCGCGTTCTCAACGTGAATTTATTCTCATCACCTGCGCTTTAGAAACACATTGCCGCCGCAGGAACAATCAGGCATTTATAGTCACCCTTGATGATGGCACAGTTCAAGAGACGCTAATCGCCGATAACGTCATTATGCCCACACCCGATCATTCCGGCGTGTTCATCTGGTCAAATCCTCTACCAGATTTCAACCGCGGGACGCAAACTGGAATCAGCATCTACGACATCGCAAGTGGCGAAACCTATCCAATCATCACCGACTCCGCCGCCGAAGAAGCAACAATTGAGATGAGTACAGTTGACGATCAGACTGTCTCCATTACACTAAGTTCGTATCAAACCTATCGCCTCAAATTCGATGGTTCAGCCCGTCCCTATGTTGAAATTGATCTTCCGCCAGAACCCTTGCTCGGTGAATTTATCTGTCTGTTGCAAACCACCACCGGAGTCAATTTGCGGGTTGCGGCAGGTGGCGATCAGGAACGCTTCGGCACGGCGGAACGTGGTGAAACCTTATGGGGCATCGCGCAACAGATCAGCGACAATGACGGCATGATGTGGTTCGCGCTAGAATCCGGCGGTTGGGTGCGCTCGGATTTTGTGTGGGCATCTTCAGCCTGTGCAAACCTTCCCGAAAACAGCGAGACTAACGAAAGTAACATCACAGAACTATCGGCAGAACTGCCACCTGTTGTCACGATTGATATAGAAGAAATCACCTGCGCCATTACCGTGCTCACAGGGGTCAATTTACGCAGTGGACCCGCTACAACATATGAGGCAATCGGCAGTGCGGCGGTGGATCAGCTATTGATGTCAAACGGGCAATTTTTTAACACAGAAGATTTCTTTACATGGTGGCGCTTAACCACTGGCGAATGGGTACGCGCCGATTTTGTCGCAGAAGCCGTTGAATGTGACTCCCTGCCAACAATCTCGTTAGAGGGTCTCGCAGATGAATTATTTGTGCCGGACGATCAACCTTTTTGCACCCTGACTGTCATAGCAGGGGCAAATTTACGCAGTGGCGCTGGAACAACATTTGAACGAGTGGGTAGCGCAGGCGTGGATGAAACATTGGTCGCCACCGGACAAGCATATAACGCCGAAGAATTTTTTACGTGGTGGCAATTGAACACCAGCGATTGGATCCGCGAGGATTTTGTGAGTGAAGATACGCGCTGTGAGAGCTTGCCTGAAATCACAGCAGAAAACAGCACCACAGATTAACGAGGTAACAAAAAAGGGCGTGAGATCGTTTGGTCTCACGCCCTTTTGAGTCTGACGATACGATTTTAGCTCAAAATATACTCGCCGCCCGGATCAAGCACGATGGGTTTGGCATCCGTTTCGCTATTCACACGGTTCGCCCAATCGCTGGCATTCTGGGTAATCGCCGGAAAGGTATTGTAGTGCATCGGCACCACGTACTTCGGCTCGATAAACCCGATGGCACGGAGGGAATCATCAACGCCCATCGTGAAGACATCCCCGATGGGCAAAAATGCCACATCAATGCCTTCATCACCGATCAATTGCATATCCAGAAAGAGGCTGGTATCCCCTGCAAAGTAAATCTTGTAGCCCTTCGCCGTGATGATAAAGCCGTTCGGTTGACCGCCATAACTGCCATCAGGGAACGATGAACTGTGATGGGCGATTGTCCATTTGACGGACATAAAATCATTGTGGAACGATCCGCCCGGATTGCCCTGAAAGACATTTTTCACGCCTTTATTCATGAACCAATTTCCGCATTCATAATTGGTGACGACGGTTGCGCCGGTGCGATTGGCAATGTCCACGACATCGGCGGAATGGTCGCCGTGGGCATGAGACAGCAAAACAATTTCGGCATCAAGTTCATCTGCACCCACCGGCGCAAGCGGATTCCCTGTCAAAAATGGATCAATGAGCACCGCATGTCCGTCAATTTCAAAGGCAAATGCGGAATGCCCTAGCCATGTGAATTTCACAGTCATTTCGTTGTATCTCCTCAATAAAATGGTGTTTTTCGTTAAAAGTCGTTACTGGTCGATTGTTTGTTTATGTGATGGGCAAGGCGATGATAATGGTCGTACCCTCACCGACTCCCGGACTTGTCGCCCAGATACGTCCATCGTGGGCATTAATCAACGCCCGGCTGATGCTTAAGCCAATGCCCAGCCCGCCATGATGACGGGTCATATGATCTTCAATCTGGAAAAATTCATCAAAAATCTGGTCAAGATATTCAGGCGCAATGCCGATTCCCGTATCCGTCACGCTGATCCACACTTCCTGATCGTTCTGCTGATGCGCTTTTACAGTGATTGAACCGCCTTCAGGTGTGAAGCGTAAGGCATTGTTCAAAACATTCGTCAGCGCCATTGCTATGCGGCTACGATCCACAACCAGTTCGACATCATCAAGCGTTTCCAGATTCAATTGATGATCCTGTGCGCCGGTGATAGAAATGACATCATGTTTGAGATCATCCAACAGGGCACTTACGAGGGTGGGTTCACGCTTAAGCTCGGATTGACTTTGCTTGAGATAACGCAAATTAACCATATCCTCGATGATGCGGCGCAATTGCAATGCACTTTGCATCACCTTACCCGCATGGGCGCTGACTTCTTCGCTTTCTTCTTCCTGCAAGAAACTGGCATATCCCAGAATGACACTTAGCGGGGTACGCAGTTCATGGCTGGCGATGGCGATGAAATCACTTTTGAGTTTGTCGACTTCGCTCAATTCATGATTGGCATTGCGTAACGCGACCACCAACTGTGCAACTTCGATGGCGACGGCGGCTTCTTCTGCGAGCAGAGTCAGGTTATTCACATCCTCTTCTGTCCACGGTAGGTCACGCTTATTGACCACTTCCAGCACACCGATCTCTTTTTGCTTGGTCAGCATGGGCACACCGAGCAGAGAGCGCGTCACAAATTTGAGGTCTTCGTTGATTTTGGTATAGATGCGAGGATCATTCACGGCATCGTCAATGGCTATTGATGTACGTTCCGTCAAGATTGTTCCGGCAACACTGTTGCTCAGTGGCACGGGTTTGCCAATGAGTGCCTGTGCATCAGGGTTATCGCTGGTGGTCGCCGCGAAATACAATTCATGCGTGTTGTGATCCCACAGCAATACCGAAGCCGATTCGCAGTTCGATATTTCAGCCGCCGCATCCATTAAATACGTTAGCAATAAATCAACCCGCGCATCCTGATTGAGCATGGCAGTGTTGAGCACCGCCGTGACTTCGAGAAGCTGGGTTAAAGTGGCTACCTTTTTTTCGAGTTGTTCAACATAAGCCGCCGATTGCATTTCCATAAATTTTTTACCATTTTTAGGAACAATATCCATAAGTGTAACACCATTTGGGATAAGTCTAGGTTGAGGGTTTGTTTGAAATAAGTTTTTTCCTTGTATCTTTATTTATATAAAAGTAGTAGTGGTAGTAGGGGATGTTCAAATGTAGAAAACTTTTGAACACAGGTTGTAATCTGCGATATATATCCAAGCACCCCCCGCCCATAACCCAATAGTGCCTGAATATAACCCAAGACAAATGTTCGCATTGGGATACATGGGATAAAAGTTTTGAACAATTTCTGTGCAAAAGTTTTGAACAATGTTGACGGCTGTTCAAAGTTATGAACAGTTTAGACAGGTTTTGAACAGGTTGTCTAAAAGTTTGAACAGGGTTTGTCTAAAACTTTATACATAATTTCCAAGCAACATGATTATTAGTGGGGATAAATTTGGGTTATAAGCTCGTAACCTATAATACTTATCCCAAGCGATTTGGGAAATAATTGCGATTAAAGTGGACTATTTTGCTGATTTTTGTTAATTCAGACGCTCGTGAAATAGAGCTTTTAGCCGTTAGCTTTTGGCTTTTAGTGTAAAAAACACCGCTTTTTGCTCAGAGCTTTAACAACCAAGTTCTTACTTACGAAATAATTGTCATTCTTGATCGCTTACTTATCCAGAATTGATGTCATTTAATCGTCCTTGCAGGTAAAGCATGGGGATGGAGAGCCGAATTTCACCGTCTACTGTTGCCACTTCATTCAGGCGATTTTCCACCGCCTCCATAATAGAGTCTTGTTCGTCTTCATCAATAATGCCCAACCATGCTGGCATAAATGCAAACCGAATCAGCGGATAACTGAACAGCGCGGAGCCATCCAGAAAGCGCAAAATGAATTGATCTTCGACGGCTTTCTCCCCGATAAATCCGGCAGAGGAGAGCAAGTTCGCGTGTGACTTTACAGTGCCACGATGCGCTTCATGAGCGGTTAAGCGTTGCAGATAGGTTTGATTTTTGTGATCTTTTAGGACGGCGCGGAACACAGTATAGAACGCTTGCATGTGTCCGGTCAGGTTGGTGGTGATGGCGATACGTCCGTCCGGCTTAAGCACCCGCGCACATTCCGCCAGCGCAGATTGTGGGTTATCGAAGTTGTTCACGCCTAGATTAGACACCACCCAATCGAAGTGGTCATCCGGGAAGGGATAATGATCGCCGTCGAGATGTACCAGCGAAACATTCTCGATCCCAAAATGCGCCCGCCGTTTCTCGGCATGATTCAGACCTTCTTTCCAGATGTCGAGTCCGGTGATGTGGCTACTCGGACCGAACATCGATGCAAGCTGAAACAGTGGAAACCCTGTGCCACAGGCAAGGTCGAGTATCTGCATATTGGGCGCGAGGGGCAGATGGCTCATCATCATCATGCCAAATCGTGCCGACCAGAAAGGCGTGTCCTCAAGCAACGCCGCCATGTGGGGATCGTCAAAATCAAACGGAAAGTCATAATTTTTCATGAGCGACTGTCTCCATATATAAGGGTGTGGATATATTCGTGACCGATTGACGCTGACCGTATTATGACATCTGAGCGCGATTTTGCATCATGTGTTGAAATACACCCCGCTCAAAAGCCGACTTGCTTTAAATTTGCTTAACATCAGTTATACTCATGGCGCGAAACACTCCAACAAAATATCGTTTATAGTTAGGGGCAAGATATGGCGGATTCCCCGGTGGTGTTGGAAGCACGCGGCTTGACCAAACGGTTCCCCGGTGTGCTTGCCAATGACCACATCAATTTAAAACTTCATAAAGGTGAGGTGCTCGGCTTACTCGGCGAAAATGGCGCGGGCAAATCCACCCTTATGAATATGATTTACGGCTTATACACCCCATCCGAGGGGGACATCCTCATCAATGGGGAAAAGGTCGATATTCAAGACCCGAACGATGCCATCCGGTTGGGCATCGGCATGGTGCATCAGCATTTTCAACTTGTGCCAGTGCTGACCGTCACCGAGAACATTATGCTCGGCAATGAAGCGACTAAAGGCTTCTTCTTAGATCGCAAGTCCGCCCGTCAGCGCATCCTCGATATTTCCAATCAATACGGTTTACAGGTTAATCCGGATTCGCTGGTGCAGGATTTATCCGTCGGTATTCAACAACGCGTGGAGATCATCAAGGCGCTGTATAGAGATGCGAAAATCCTCATCCTCGATGAACCCTCCGCCGTGCTGACCCCGCAGGAAACCGAGGGCTTGTTCGAGATCATGAAGACGCTGATTGATCGTGGCGTGAGCATCATCTTTATCACCCATAAGCTGAAAGAAGTGCTCCGTATCTGCGATAGCATTGAAGTCTTACGACTCGGTAAGGTCGTCGGCTCTGCGGATCCAAAAACATCAACCCAGCAATCGCTCGCGTCGTTGATGGTCGGGCGCGATGTTTTGCTACAGGTGGATAAAGAACCCGCCAAACCCGGCGCATCGGTGCTGTCTATTCGTAATTTGTCTGTCGTGGATGACCGCAAATTACCGGCAGTCAAGCATGTTTCCTTAGAAGTCCGTAGTGGCGAGATCATGGGGCTGGCGGGTGTGCAGGGCAACGGACAAACTGAACTCATCGAGGCGATTGCCAGCCTGAGAGATACCGCTGGCGGGCATATCTATCTGGAAGGCAAGGACATCACCAACCTCAGCCCGCGCAAAGTGACGGAATCCAGCGTGGCGCATGTGCCGGAAGATCGGCAAAAAGATGGTATGGTCGGTCCTTTCCCTATCACGGATAACATCCGGCTACAAACCTATTATCAACGCCCGTTCTCCATTGGCATCATCTCCAACGAAAAAGCGATCAACAAAGTCGCCGAAGACTTGGTCGAACAATATGATGTGCGTACCCCCAACATTTTCACGACGATTCAGTCGCTTTCCGGCGGGAATCAGCAGAAAGCCATCATTGCGCGGGAGTTTTCACGCAATTGTCGCTTTTTGATCGCCGCACAACCGACTCGCGGTCTGGATGTGGGGTCGATTGAGTTTATCCACAAGCAAATCGTCAAGATGCGCGATAACGGCTCGGCGGTGTTGTTGATTTCCACCGAGCTAGATGAAATTTTGTCGCTCTCAGATCGCATCGCCGTTATGTATGCCGGTGAAATTATCGACATTCTGGAAGCAGATGAAGCGGATAGAGAACGAATCGGTTTATTGATGGCGGGTGTGCATGAAGCGCACGACTCTGCCCCGAATATGGAAGGTGAGGGCGCATAGACTATGGCGGACGCTCTATTTAACAATTCCACCCCACCGCAAGGACCGGCAATACTCGCGCCGGTGGCGAACCTCTGGCGGCGTATCTCGCCCTCATTGGTGCCTATTCTTGCGGTGGCAACAGCACTGATTATCACCGTCCCGTTTATGATCTTCACCGGCGCAGATGGCAATGTCGGCGTGGGATTGCGGCTGGCAGGAACGGCATATGGCGCACTTTTAGAAGGGTCGATGGGTGTTTCGATTAACCCGACCCTCAAAGAGAGTGATACCGACCTCGCCTTGCAGTTGGCGCAAAATTGGGTCAGCGCACAGGAATCACTCGGTACAGAAGATGCCCAACTGCTCACACAGCGCGATCTGTTGCGCCTATCTGGACGGGCGGAAGTGCTCGTCAGCGTTGGCACGGAAAATGTGCGAAATTATGGTGAATTTTTAGCCACTTTTGATGCCCTGCCGGATGCCGAAGCCTTCACCTTAGTGGCGGAGCGTATTCCGGCGATTCGGGAAATTGGCGCGGATCGTCTGCGTGAATATGCGCCGTTAATCACCGCCTTTGATGCCCTCCCGCGTGGTGATGTGGCGGACATCGGGACGGAATACGCGCTGGTGGAGGAGCTTGACGAGGATCAACGCGCCGCGATTGACACATTCTCCGGCGGTGCGACGGTTGAATTTGATGATTTTCAGGTGGTCGATTTTCTACATCTGGTGAACAATTATCGCATCGTCGGTCTGTCGCGCATTCTTGAACAATTGACCGTGATGGATGCGGCGGACATTGACCCGAACAGTGGCACCGCAGATACGATTCTAGAGATTTACGAACTCGGCACAGATAACACGTCCGGCGCGGCGCGTCTGGCGGAACTTGCCGAGGTGCAGGCACAGATCGAAGCGGCGGACATCACCGAAATTGTCACGCTGAGTAATCAATTACGTCTGACTCTCCGTTTATACGACTCCGGTCTGGTCTCCAATCAGTCGATTGCAACAGCACTCATAGAAGAATTACCGCCCTCGCTGGAAGAAAATTTCGTCGTTCGCAGACCGAATAATCGTTTGCTGGTCAATCCGGGCAATACCGCCACGACTGCCATCATCAATAATGCGGAGGGCAACGCAGATGTGGCATATACGAGTCTGGCGGATCGCGTCTTGCTCTTTTTCCCCGCCAATCTTGAAAGTACCCTCACGCGTGCCATCCCGTTTGTGATCGCAGGTCTGGCGGTGGCGCTGGGCTTTAACGCGGGCTTGTTCAACATCGGCGCGGAAGGTCAGCTGTATATCGGCGCGACTCTCGCCGCGTGGGTCGGGTTTGCGCCGTTCTTCGTAGATATGAATTTACCGCTGGTGGTACATTTTACGCTGGTGTTGATTGCTGGAATCATCGGCGGAGGGCTATGGGGCTTTATACCGGGGGCGCTAAAAGCCTATACGGGCGCGCATGAAGTCATCGTGACGATCATGCTGAACTTCGTCGCCGTCCGTTTGGTCGATTGGCTGATTAAATCCACCGATCCGGTCATTTTGCTGGATACGACCGCTAGCGCCCCGCGGACACCCTACATCGCAGAAAGCGCCTCGTTGCCCGGCTTCGCGGATTTGTCCGTCGTGTGGTTTGTGATCGCGGCGTTATTGATGGCGGGCTTCGGCTTATATAACAACCGTGATCGCATCGCGCAGAATATCAACTATGCAATCCGTCCCATTGTCTACGGTGTGCTGGTGCTGGTGCTCGGATTATTTTTACAGTGGATCAGCGTGCGCGATAATTTGCACATTGGTCTGGTGATTATGGTCTTTAGTGTATGGTTCGTGGAATGGTTTCTGGATCGCACCACGCCCGGTTTCGAGTTACGCACCGTCGGCACCAATGCGGCGGCGGCGAAATATGCTGGCATGAGCGTGAAATGGAACTTGATTCTTGCGATGGTCATGAGCGGTGCGCTGGTCGGCTTCGCGGGGACGATTCAAATTTCCGGCGTGCAACAATATATGGAACCGGCGTTCTTCGCGGGGTTGGGCTTTGATGCCATCGCGGTGGCGCTTTTAGCCCGTAACAACCCGCGCAGTATGATCCCCGCAGGCATTTTGTGGGGCGCATTGCTGACGGGCGCGGGCTTGATGCAGGAACGCGCCAATATCTCGAACGATCTGGTCAAGATCATTCAAGCGTTGATTATTATGTTTATCGCGGCGGATGCGATTATCCGTTACCTGTGGCGTGTGCCGGAAGCAACCGAAGAAGAAAAAGCCGCCACATTCTCAAGCAGTTGGGGAGGTTAATAAGACTCTATGGCAACAGCATCACCTACCGTAAACGACCCGCTCGAAGACCAATTTTCATGGCGGGATCAGTTCAAACTTTCTCGTGTATTAATCTTTTCGATTGTCTTTATCATCGTGGGGGCGCTTATCCTCGCGTTCACGCCGAATCAAGTCAGTGGCGATGCCGTTAGTACGCTGACATTTGGCGATAGTCTGCCCGATATTGCCGTGCCAACAGTGGGCTGGGCGGTAATGGTCGCCCTCTTATATGTCGGTGGCGGGATCGTCGGTTTATTGCCGACTGGCTTGCTCCCCATCCCGAATTTGGAGCGCGTCAAAGTCAGCTGGCTGATCCTCAACGGCATTCTCATCATCCCGACGGTGCTCGTTCTGGCGGCGGCAGAACGCAACACCAATATGATTACCATGCTGGCATCGAGTTTCCGGGCGGCGACCCCCATCGTCATTGGCGCGATGGCAGGCATCTGGTGCGAACGCTCCGGTGTGGTAAATATCGCCATCGAAGGCATGATGCTCACGGGTGCGGGCTTTGGTTTCATCGCCTATAGTCTCATCGCGGAAGCCGTGCCGGGACAGGGTGGCTTGTATCTGGGGATTCTTGCCGCGGTGCTGTCGGGTGGCTTGATGGCGCTCCTGCACGCGTGGTTAAGCATCACCTTTAAGGTCGATCAAATCATCAGCGGGACGGTCATCAACATTCTGGCGCTCGGCTTGACGAGTTATCTGCGTCTGGAAATCCTCGTGAATGCGGACGCAACCCGCGAGACCCTCGCACCGTTTACCGTGTTGTTCAAAGACACGCCGCTTCTGGGTGACCTATTCAGCACATTGGCGGATATTCCCATTATCGGCGAGGTGTTTTTCAGCGGGAAACCGATTTACCTGTCGATGTTCTTTCTCGTGCTGATTACGCATCTGGTGTTGTTCTACACTCGCTGGGGTCTGCGGACGCGTGCCGTCGGCGAGAATCCCCACGCGGCGGACACGCTCGGAATCAACGTCATCCGCAACCGTTACTTTAACGTCATGGTCGGCGGATTGATCGCCGGATTTGCGGGCGCGTGGTTCTCGCTAGAAACCACCGGCACGTTCGACGATGGCATGACCAACGGCACGGGCTTTATCGCGCTGGCGGCGGTCATCTTCGGTAAATGGACTCCCTTCGGGGCGCTTGCGGGCGGTATTTTGTTCGGCTTTGCGAGTGCGCTGGAAACCCGCTTCCAGATTCTGGATGTGCCTGTGCCGTCGCAATTCGTACAGATGACTCCCTACATCGTCACTATCGTCGTGCTGGCGGGCTTGGTCGGGCGTTCTACCTCGCCTAAAGCGTTAGGCACGCCGTTCACGAAGGAGTAGCGTGTTCAGGCGATGAATCGTACCGACAGATTATTGGCGATTGTGCTGGAATTACAGGCGCGTGGCTGGCAACGTGCGGAAGATTTGGCGGGTCGCTTTGAGATCAGCAAGCGCACGATTTACCGTGATATGCAGGCGTTGATGGAAAGTGGCGTGCCGGTGTTAAGTGAACCGGGGCGGGGCTTCGCGCTGATGGACGGCTATTTTCTGCCCCCGTTGCACTTCACCGAGGATGAGGCAATTTTGTTGTTGCTCGGCGGGGATTTGATGGCGCAGAGCTTCGACGCGCATTATCGAGCGACGGCGGAAACGGCGATGAGCAAGATCAAGACCGTGTTGCCGGAACGCCTGCAACAACGCGTCTCTACCTTGCAATCGCACTTTCAATTCATCAACGATCAGCCACAAATCAGTGAGGCGGGAGATACGACTCTGCGCTTATTGCGGCGGGCGATCCTCGAAACGCGGCGGGTACGGTTTGCCTATTTTAGCCGTCCCTCCCCGCACGACTCGCCCGCCCATAGCCAGCGCGAAGCTGATCCCTATGCGCTGATTCATGTTAATAATGCGTGGTATCTGGTTGCGTATTGTCATTTACGGCTGGATATGCGCCACTTTCGGCTGGATCGTCTGGAAGGCTTGATACTTACCTTGCAGACCTTTGAGCGTCCGAAAGATTTTACACTTAGCGCTAACCACATTACGAATAATCTGGTTGAGGTAAAAGTGCTCTTCTCGCCGGATGTCGCCCGCTGGGTGCAGGAACAACCGTCGTTTTTTGAGGTCGCGGCGGAAGATCATCCTGATGGTTGGCTGGTGACGTTGCGCGTCCGGCATATTGACGAGATTCTGCAATGGGTGCTTGGCTGGGGTGCGCGGGCGCGGGTGTTATCTCCGGTGAGCTTACAGGAACGCATTCAGGCAGAAGCCGAAGCGATGTTGCGCCAATTTGAACCTGTGTCGCCCCGTTAAGAAGCTATTTGAAAAGTGAGAAAAGACCTGCTAGGGTAGATGAATGGATAGGAAACCTTACCCAAGTGACTTGAAAGATGATGAGTGGGAACTGATCGCCCCACATCTACCGAAAGCCAAACCGGGAGGACGAGCACG
>JAVJSU010000078.1:0-14578 GCA_040219275.1 Aggregatilineales bacterium
ATCATTCAGGAGCTGGAAATAGCTGATCTTATTGGTAAACCGATGGCATTTCAGGATTATTTGAAACGCATGTTAGAGGAAGCTCGCACCCAGAAAACCAAGTAATTTATACCTTTATTTCCCCCGTCAACACCGTTCTAACACCCCTTGTTCGTCTGTGGTCACGATGTTACTACGTCATTTAAGGACACAACCGAGAAAAACCATACACTCGATGTCATAAAACAATTCACACGGACATCCTCTTAAATAAGAAAACCTGTGCCAAATACTATTCAGCGTCCCGCTGAGTTCAAGTCCGAATTATCAACGGTTTATGTGGGGAGTAACAAGCAATAGAACATGCGCTGGCACTTTGCAAAAACGTCCAGGAACATGCCTATTTGAGTAAACAACTTCAACAGTTTAACTTTCGCTAATCATGGCGGCAGAAATATGAGAATATTCGATTTTACAGCATTTTGTAAAACTGAAATATCCCTGTGTGCCATAGACTTTTTGAGAGCTAATTTACAACCGACATTGACTTTCGATGGGAAGCTCTATTAATCGTAAATGGGTAATAATCCATTGATTTCGTCAATATTTGTAACGAAACGGATCTTAAGTTTGTTGCTGATAAGGTTAAGCGCAACAAGCTGAAGGATTAGCCTTTTGGAGAAATAATTGCCGATGACATAAATATGGCTTACCCCGATTGCTTCTAGCTTTGAAATTGATTGTTGTACGATCAAACTTTGATAGTCTGAAGTAGGCAAAAACAACAAAGATAGATCAAGGACAACCCGGATAAGTCTTTTGTCCGGTATATTCGATGACTCGATATTAGCAATGGCTGTAAATACGTCATCCACTTTTTCATTTGGATGAAACGTTAATTCGAGTAGGGTCTGTGGATAATCCATTGAGATCATTATTCTCTCATTCTGTCCGAACGATGCGCATGGTTAAAGGTTAAATTGACGCCACTTAATTCGAAATACAATAGCGTTGATAGCGTGTTAATGCGGCGATGATGGCTACATTTACAACATGCGTTGGTGTAAATAGAGATTTGGAAACCCAAAGCGCAGGTTGAGTACTATTGTGCGAATGAATTTTTAAAAAACGCCCTGCTGAATGGATAACTTCTGGATCAATTTTACGTGCATATTCGTCCCAAAAAAGTAATGCGAGTAAACAATAAGAGGTTTCTTCTGCGGTGGCAATATCGTAGAATCCCCATCCCCCATTCTTCTGTTGCGACTTTAACATCCACCTGATCTTTGTTTGCAGATGTAAGCGATTATTATCAATATCCATTAAAAAAATGATTGCAAGGTAAGTTAGATAGAAGGGTGAGATATGCTGATTGTCGACCCAGCAGTATCCGCTTGAGTCATGATCGATGAATAGATTAACTATTTTGTCCTTCCAGTCTTCAAAGCGGGTTGAAGTTAAGTCCATGCCTAATGCTATAAGCGTATATAAGTTAGCACTTAAAGAGAGTTCGTAAGACTCGCTGGAACTACGGAAGTACGTTTCTTCTTCAAAGAGGGTGAATACATCGGCACTCACATGATATCCAGCCCATTTTAATAACGTGTAAGTTAATGCAGTGCTGGCAAGATCAGGAACGAGAAATTGCGACGAAAAACCTACGCCTATTTCCGGGTTCCACACAGACCATAGAAATTCTAAAACCTTTTTTACAAGAAGGTTATTCGGCGTGATTACATTCGCCATCCGCAATATATTCAAAGTTTGTGTAGCTTCAAAGATGTCAGCCGGATTTGCAAATGGTACGCCACCATCTTCATTTTGGGACATCGTTTTCACTAAATAGTCGAGTACCTGAGGATGCTCATTCGCGGATTTTAAAACGAAAGCGACTGTAGAGGAAGGTGATGAATTTATTGAGCCATTTGACGCTAAAAATCGCGTGTTCGGATGAACATAGCCATAAAAGGATTCATATGCAAATCCAAGCTTACTTTTTAACCAAGATTGCGGATCTAATCCAATGCTTTCTAATCTCTGCTCGATCTGCATGGCTTCTAAAAAATTTAGCGCCTGTGGAATGTCGAGATCTTGCTCATACGCTTCAGCAGTGAGTGAAAAAAGAAGAAACGGAAATTCAGAAGTCTCAATGGTAGGTGCAGGTAAGCGCCCCACTTGATTCCATAAAAATGCCTCGCCTTTTTCAATTAACTTTCTATCACGATGGAGTTCACCACATTGTTTCAACGCGATCAGGACGGCTAAAGTAGAAACAGTGCGATCATGATAGTGAAAAATCTCTCCGCCCCAACTTCCATCAAGATGCTGATTTTTCCTTAACCAGTTTAAAGCAGAGTAGAATTGAGAACGAGAAGCATACTTTTCCGAAAGTCGTGCCATCCACGCGGTATCATACGCAACAGATTGGGCTGTACTACGGTCTTTGCCTAAACTGCCCAATAGCATTTTGATCTTCGGTATAAGCTCTGTGGGATCACCTTTATTTGATAACATCATAGGCTTAGCAATTTTGTTGGGATGCAAAAGCGGAAAGTAAAAAATTATGCGAATTGATTATAATCACACGAAGTGTAAACAAATGATTCAACCTGTAATGTGTCAATTGTTTGAATAGCGTGCTGATATTAAATCATATCGCTCACTGACCGATATTCAAAATCTGAATTGCGAACGTATTGATTATGTCACTTATTTTTTAGATTGACCGCGAAGATTACAGTTCAATCTTCGGTTGCTGATCTTTTTGATACATCAGTGGAACAATTTTGTCTGGAATTTCCATTAAATGCCACGGCTTTTTCATCCAGATGAAATTATAGAAATCTAGATCTGCTTTCGGAGCTTTCGCAAATGCAGAGGTAAGAATGATGGGAGTCAATTTGTCATACGAGCGGATTTCCTTAGCGAGTTCGAATCCGTCAATTTTCCCTGGAACACGAATATCTAAGACATAAAGGTCAATTGATGACCATGAGTTTTGTATAAATGTCAAAGCACGGTTACTATCACCAAATTCGTGTAATTTGATATTCTTACCCAGCATTTCAATTGATATGCGGAAGATTTCACGGAGTGCGGTTTCGTCTTCAAGTAGAAATAGATTTGGCATGTTTTAGAATCCGTATAATGATTAACATGAATTGAAAATGATTAGGATAATTGCTTACAGCAATCTTTGTATAACTTGATATTACAATCAAAATGATCTAAGAAGGGTTGAGGATTTATGAAAAATTTGTGATGGGCAATAGAATTTGAGCTTAGGGAGCAGTTTATCGTTTCACGTATTCAATAAGAGAGAAATGGCTAAGTGGTGGAGCATGATTGAAGTTTTCTCATTGCCGATAGGATGTAGTAAATTTGGGAAAACGTCGCGGATGCCACTGGTCATCAATCATGATCAATGGGGATTGTTAGTGTGACCAGTGTACCTTGATCGGGGTGGCTTTCAATGTGTAAGTTGCCCTGATACAATTGTAAAAGTTTTTGTGCGATGACAAAGCCTAGTCCAACCCCTTGTTGTTCATATAAATCACGTTGAAATTGCATATACTCACCCATCCGGTTGACCATTTCTTTACTCATACCCCGCCCGAAATCACGGATACGAAGCTCGTAGAGATCCTTTTCGCATTTACCGATCACGCTGATGGCTGTTTCAGGATTGGAGAATTTGAGCGCATTACTAAGCACTTCTTCGATGACCTTTTGCAAATCGGATTGGGATATTTTTAGAGTAGCATTTTCAAGATTTAACCTGATATCTTGCTGACGATTTGTCTCTGTCGCCAAAATTAGCGCATGGTTTTCAATAATTTGATCTGCATTTTGTACACGTTGTTCCCGTATTTTTTTACTACGAATAGGATCAGCCAGTAGGGTTTCGATCTGGATGTAAATAAGGTAATTCTCAACCAAACCCTGCAATCGTTCGCCAGCTTTACGAATTTGTTGACCCCATCCTTGAATTTGATCACGGGAAACAGTTTCATGGTCAAGGATGAGTAAATCTGCATAACCCAGAACATGCATCAACGGAGTGCGTAATTCGTGGGGTAACGCGTACACAATATTACTGCTGAGTTGCTTTAAACTTTCCTGACGTTGCTGTTCAATCTCATCTTCCATTTGTAGGCGCAGTTTGACGGCTTTTAGAAGTTCTGCCGTGTTAAATGGCTTGGTAATGTAATCATTCGCGCCCAATTCCATACCCTTTCGCATTTCACTGCGCTCCACTAAAGCCGTGAGGAAAATGAGTGGAATTCTGGATGTAAGTGAATTACTGCGAATCTGTCTCAAAATATCGTATCCAGTAATACCTGGAAGTGTAATATCACAAAGTATGAGATCCGGGATTAATTTCATGGCGAAGTCTAACCCCTCCTCACCATTTGTTGCCAATGCAAGTTTTAGGTCTTCCGTAGAAAGAATATCGGCTATGGTTTTCAGTACCGCAGGATTATCCTCAATAATGAGCACAGTTTTCATCATATCTCCTGTTGTATGCTTTCTATAGCCATCATAAGTGAATAGTTCTCGTTGCTAGTTGACGGTAATACTTACACTGTCTGTATTGTCGCCGATACTTTGATCCGGTTGATCAACAGCGCCAATTGTAGTTGTAGTCGGAATCGTGGATCCACTAGTACCACTATTGACCGTCGCCGTAATATTCAGGTCGAAAATGAACCCACTCGCCAATACCGGAATGTTCCATGCCCCTGTTAACGGATTGTAACTGCCACCTGAATTATCAGACACATAGGTTAAACCCGCTGGCAAAAGTGTATCAATGCGGATGTTGGTTGCAGAACCCGATCCATAATTGTCAATTCTTACCCGATATATGACATTATTGCCAACATCTGGGGTTGGGTTATCTACAATAATCGTCACTGCAAGATATACGTCTACACCAATTATGTTGACGCTGGCACTATTGTTACCTGCATTGGTATCGGTCTGATCTAATGTCGACAGACTAGCGGTTACGGTGAAGCAACATTCAGTGCCATCTACGAATGCTGTGATGACAAAGCTGGTGTTCGCACCTGTCGCTAAGGACGGGATTGTCCATTGACCAATACCCGGATTATAGCTCCCGCCCGATGTATCAGACACATAAACGAGACCTGGGGGAAGTGGATTGGAGATCATGGTATTCGTCGCAGTGATCGCACCCTGATTTGTTGCCGTCACCGTAAACGTCATATTCGTGCCAGCGTACGGGTTTAACGTGCTTGCACTCAAACCGACGCTGATGTCTGTCGAATTTTCAACTGTTATGCTCACTGATGAACTGTTGTTGGACGCGTTCGGGTCGGGTTGATTGGCGGCGGTAATGGTCGCCGTGTTCGTAATCGTGGTGCCCGCTGTCCCACTTCCTGCGTAGACTGTCAAGGTTAATGTTGCGTTTAGTCCGCTTGCCAATGTTCCAACATTCCAGTTTCCAGATACGGGATCATACGTTCCGACGCTCGGTGTCGCTGTTTGGAGGGTTAACCCCGCAGGAAGCAAATCGTTCAGTACCACACCGGATGCTTGTTGGCTACCTAAATTGCTAACCGTTACGGTAAAATTAAAAGTATCACTGGTGCGTGGGTTCGGATTATCAACCATCTTTGTGACCGCAAGATCAATACTACAGGGTGTGGAGTTACTTGCTGTCTGATCATGTGTGACACCGGCAACCGAGATAATGATGGTCATTGGATTTCCGGATACCGGCGTTGTGAATTGAATTTCACCCGGTGTCGCACCAACCGCCGCCGGTGCCGTCTCCGTGCCGGTATTGCCACTACCGTAGATTTCCCAATCAAATGCCAGCGGATATGGGTTGTAATTCCGCACTCGCCAGCGGCGATAGGTTCCGGGTTCGGGTGAACATAAGGACGCAACCACTAAATCCGATTGGGCAACTGTAATTGGTGCACTGCTGGTATCGTTGGTCGCGTTTGCGTCTGTTTCAGTCGCGCTGATTGACGAATTGTTGACAATCGTTTGCCCCTGCGTACCGGCATCGACGGTTGCCGAAATCGTTAATGTTGCAGATGCGCCATTTGCTAATGATCCAATATTCCATACTCCAGTACCGGCAGTATATGTACCCTGTGAAGCAGTATTCGATACATATGTGACCCCCACAGGGAGCAAGTCATTGACCTGTACGCCAGTAGCATTTACCGGTCCGTTATTTGTTGCAGTAAGAGTATAAATAATCGTGTTGCCTACATTCGGAGTAGGATTGTTTACAACTTTGGAAATGCTCATATCAGCACTAAGGGCTGATGTTATGGTGACTGTGACGGAGTCCTGATTATTTGAGAGATTTCCATCTGGCAAATCAGAACTGACATATGCCGTATTGCTCGCTGTACCCATTGAATCTGCGCGGACAGTGACCGTCGCATACGCGATTGATCCATCTAAAAGTGCACCCAGATCGCAGGTAACATCCTGTCCGGAGGCGGTACATTCTGCCGAAGACAAGAAGCTCACTTCCGCAGGCAATGTATCAGTGATGATTACCCCAGTAGTATTTGAAGGTCCAATATTTTCGACCTCGAACTGATAGTCAAATGTTTGACCCACGCTAGCGGATGATACAGACGCTGATTTTCTGATAATCAGTCCAGTTGCATCAAGGATAGTGACACTATAGGATGCGGTGTTGTTCGCAATGTTTGGGTCAATTTGATCAGATGCAGTAATGGTTGCTGTTGCGGTTTGGGTTGTTCCCTCAATATCGAAACCAGTGACAAAGAACAGATAGAGCGTACCGGTTTGCCCAACATTAATAGTGGGTATGGTCCATCTTCGGGTGCCACTGTTGTAATTTCCCAGCAAGGCAGTACCACCTGGATTGTTGATAAATCCACTCGTCCAGCTTAGCTGTATCTGTACATTAGTAGCGGTTAACGATCCTAAATTTGACACTGTTATGGTATAACCTACACTATCATCCTCTATTGGTGTATCGTTCGCCGCCACGATAGATACAGCGAGGTCTGCACCGATTGCCACGACGACAATATCTACACTGACGCTGTTATTTGCCGTGTTTCCGTCTATTTCAGCCGCACTAATCGTACTGGAATTGGAAATGGTTTGTCCCTCTGTGCCAGCGTTTACCGTTGCGCTGATCGTCAATGTTGCAGATGCGCCATTCGCCAATGATCCGATAGTCCACACACCCGTTCCTAAGGTATACGTCCCCTGACTCGGCGTATTGGATACGTAGGTCACACCTGCCGGAAGCAAATCATTGACTTGTACGCTTGTGGCATTGTTGGGACCGTTGTTGGTTGCCGTCAGCGTATAAATGATCGTGTTGCCTACACTGGGAGTGGGGTTGTCCACGGCTTTGATGATGCTCATATCGGCGCTTGTTAAGGGCTGGACGGTAACGGTATAGCTGTTGTAATCATCTTCACCTACATTGCCGTTATTTGGTGTTGAGTCTGGATCTGGTTGATCGCTCGCAATAATTTCGCGGTGACGGGTGACCGTTGTTCCAGCAGCGCTTGCCTGAACGGTCAGCGTGATCGTCATGGTTGCGGTTTCACCGTTGTTCAGTAGCGGAATGGTCCATTGGTTGCCCGTCGACGCGCCGTGAGTGACGGTCACTGACTGCACGGTTCCCAGCGTGCCCGTTCCGACGCTATCGCTCAACACGATATTCGTGGCGGCATCCGGACCGTTATTGGTGATGCTAATGGTAGAGATGATCGTCTCACCAACAGCAGGGTTCAAATTGTTGAAAGTGAAGGTCGTAAAGTCCAAATCCGCGCCCGAACTTAGAATCGTGATGTTAGTGGACGCGCTGTTGTTACCCGGAATGAGATCCACTAAATCACTGTCTACAGTAAAGGTCGTTGTTTCGCTACCGGTGGTTGTGACATTAAACGTAAAACTGACATTTGTTATGCTACCGGCGGTGATTGTTCCCAGTGAACAGGTGTAGGTGCCACCTGCTAAGGACAGCGAAAGGCAACTGTGAATCACGGGTGACATATAGGCTGGCGCAGGGAAGGTGACCACGGCATTGGTCGCATTATTGGTGCTATTGCTCCTTACATCAAAGGTAAGATTGAGCGACTGACCCACACTAACCGATGCATTTGTGGGTGTAAAGTTGATAATCTCTAAATCCGCGCCGCCGGATTGAATGGTCATCGTGTAACTTCTTGTGTTGTTGGCTGTGTTCGGGTCAAATTCATTGGCGCTCACAGTACGAGAACGCGTAATGGTCATCCCACCGGAACCCGGCAATATATCGACAGCAATGAAACGTAATGTAGCGCTGGCAGACGGCGCGAGTGCACCAACCGTCCATACGTCTGTAGCGCCATCGTAAGTTCCTTGTGACGGTATTGGAATCGCACCACTGTAAATGCCTACAACCGAATCCCCTGTTGTGGCAGAAACAACAACCCCTGTCGCAGTACTGGTTCCATTATTACGCACCGTAACAGTGAGTTCGAGAGTATCATCTTCTATTGGATTGAGATTGCTGGCTGTAAATGTGACCATTTCCATATCAGCGGAGATAGCCGGAACCACTACGATATTCACACTGGCGCTGTTGTTCGCGGCGATAGGGTCTGGCTCAAGTGCGCTACCTGATGCTGTATTGGTGATGGTTGATCCCGCGGTGCCTGCGTTGACGGTTGCCGTAATAGTTAATGTTGCGGTTGCACCATTGGCTAGTGTGCCGACATCCCAGATGCCTGTACCGGATGTATAAGTCCCTTGCGATGGGGTGTTTGAAACGTAAGTTACACCCGCTGGCAAAAAGTCATTGACTTGCACGCCTGTTGCGCCGCTTGTACCGTTGTTTGTGATTGTCACGTTGTAGCTAATCGTGGCACCTTCAACAGGCGCAGGGTTATCTACTCCTATAGTTACTGAAATATCTGCTTGCGGTGTACTGGAGATCGTCACGCTCGCCGTACTTAAATTATCGGCAGTGTTAGCATCGGTCTCGCTCGCGCTGACGGTTGCAGTATTGTTGGCTATTCCCGCACTAACCGCTTGCACAGTGATTGATGCAACCGTATTGGCACCATTCGCCAATGTTCCCAGATTACACGTCACATTTTGCCCAACCGCCGAGCACTGCGCGGAAGATGCAAAAATGATCTCCGCAGGCAGTGAATCGGTCACTACAACATTAGTTGATGAAATTGCACCGTTATTAGAGACAGTAAAGGTATAGTTGTAGTTACTGCCGACAGTGGTCGACGCGACACTTGCCGTTTTGCTCAAACTCAGATCAATCTGCGGTGGAATGACGATGGGTTGGACAGTAATGGGTAAGCTCGCATTATTATTAGCGGCGTTGGCATCCAGAATTGTAGAGAATGCAATGTTACCCGTCACGGTTTGGGTTGTCCCTGCCGAGCCACTGCTGGCTTGCATCTGGATGGTCAAGGTGCGACTGGTGCCGGATGCTAAATTGCTAACCGTCCACGTACCGCTTGCTGGAATAAATGCGCCACCACTATCATCGCTGATATAGACGAGACCGGACGGTAGCGCAAGCTGTAAGCTGACACCGCTAGCCGTATTTGCGCCGGTATTAGTCACAGTAAATATCAATCCGTTTATGGATTGTCCCGCTTGAGGCGTTGTGGTGCCTGCACTTAAAGACACACTCAGATCATCCTGTTGTGCCGGAGCCGGTGGATTGTTTACGATAATCACCACACTATAGGTGTTGCTACCACCGGGTCCGGTGGCGGTTAATGAAACAGTGTAGGTTCCGGGTGATGTATAGGTATAAAGTGGCGGGGATTGTAAGGTGCTCGTTCCCACACCATCGCCGAAATTCCAAAAATAAGAGGTGATGTTACCGGAAGACAAATTTGTAAATCCAGCGGTGGCAGGTGCGCTTGTGCTGGAAATCGCATATGAGAACAGGGCTTGTGGTGCTGTTACCGGAACCGGTGTAAAGGTGGATGTGGGTGGCACCAATGTGTTCGTACTTGGTGGTGTCGCGCTGGCTGTCACGGTCTGCGAAGGCGTGACGGTTGGCGTATAGGTTGTGGTGCTTGTGGGTGTTGCGGTAGCGGTAGCTGATGAAGTTTCCGTAATTGTCGGTGTGGGTGTGACGGTCTGTGTGTTTGTAGAGGACTGTGTAGGCGTTTCGGTCGATATTGCTGTTACCAATGTTTCAGTCGATGTTGCAGTTAGTACATCGGCAGGTGATCCGCTTATAGCTGTTTCTGTCGCGTCTTGCGATGTAGTCGCTACAAAAACGAGTAGTTGATCTTCAGGTGTACCTAAAATCTGGTTACGAGCAACTTCCGTCATAATATCGGGATTGATAGGCGCGAATTGTTGATATAGCCACGGGCTGTAATCTGCGGTGGATAAGGCGGCAATATCTCGTGGAAGCCCAACAGGACGCGCAAACCATAAGCCTAATTGCGACGCACAGATCATAAAAGCACAAAGTAAGGGTAAAACAGGTAAAAATACCAACCACAAACGGCGCTTTTGCTTTTTTTCTTCCTTCTCAGGTGCCGGAGAAATATAAAACTCGTCCAATTATATTTCCTCAAAATTCGTTGGCAGTGTAATGGTGACTTCTGTGCCTACATCCACCTGACTTCGCAGTTCGATTGATCCTTGATGACGTTCAATAATTTCTTTCGCAATGTACAAGCCCACACCCAACCCACGATGATCGGTGGGTCCCGCATCTGCGGATTTTCCGCGATACATGCGTTCAAATACTTTTTTCTGTTCAAAAGGCTCAATGCCCACGCCAGTATCGGCAATAAGTAGCACGAGGCAATCTGGACTTTGTTGGATGGTCACATCTACCCGTCCACCCGCTAAGTTATAGTAGTATGCGTTACGGAAAACATTTTCGATTGCCTGTTGTAGACGTGTTGCATCGCCAATGACAACGAAAGAGTCATCTGGATCGGGCAGATTTACTGTAACATCCGCCGTAGCTAAACCTTCTTCATGATCTTTATAGATACGATAGAGCACATGAACGATATTAACCTCTTCAACGTCCAGCGTAAGTTTATTGGCAAGAATGAGACTGACCTCAATCACTTGATCGATCATGCTTCCAAGGATGCCCATTTGCCGCACAGATTTCGTAATATAATCGCCCGCACTTTCCATGTTCATGGGCGCGATCATCTTAGAAATTTCAGCGTAACCACGAGCCGCAGTTAAGGGAGTTCGTAGTTCATGCGATAGTTGCAGAATCATCTCATCCTTTAATTTTTCAGCGGCGATAATATCCGTAATATCGTGGAAGACAAACACATTACCTACGTAATGACCTGAATCTAACCTGACGGGTGTAGCCAGAATGGTGTAATAACGCTCAAGAATCGGCAATGTTTGAGGAGAAAAAAATTGTTTCGGATACGTGGCAATATCAGCAAAAACCTTTAGAGAAGGCTCATCATTGAGTATCTTGTCCATCAACACGTCTGCCGCGTGATTGTGGAGGATAATTTTCCGTTCACGATCCATAACAATGACGACATCATTGATACTCGTCAGCACGGCATCCCGTTGTGCAGTTTCTTTCAATTGCTGTTGATATAATGTGCTGATCTCAGCATTGCGCTCAACAAGTGTATCTGTCATATGGTCAAACGAGCGACCCAATTCGCCCAGTTCATCACGGCTCTCCAGCCTTACACGTTGCGATAAATCACCGCTTCTGATGGCACGCGTGGTATCCACCATTTGAAAAATCGGCTGGATGATAGAACGTGCCACCCAAAGCCCGACCAAGGTGATGGCAATAATTACACCAGAGAACAACAAAATGAACGAGTTACGACTCACACTGATCTGGTCTGCGACAAAATCCACGCCGAGTGCAACCGACAATGTTCCAAAATTTTTGCTTCGAACGTCAAAAGCGACGAAAAGCAATTGATAGTCTAATTGGGAAATTGTGAATTCTTCTATAGGAGAAAACGTTTCCTCAGTTTGGAGCGCCGTTTTGGCTGTTATTGCCTCTAATCTTAACTGATCATGATCGATCTCTGTAAGCAAATTGAAAGTCGATGCTAAAACACGATCATCTAGCGAAAAAATAGATATATTTGAAAGGGCTTGTGTTCCAAGAAGCTGTGTAAACTCTTGCATCGGAATACCAATTGCCAACCCACCCACTATCGTTTCATCGGCTTCACGAACGGGCGCGACGATGTAAAGCGTATCGGTATTCTCATTTGCGATCAAATCAACAAATTTATCACCCTGATCGTCAAGGTTGCCTTCAAGAACCGCTTGCACACTTGCCCATGTTTGTGTAGGCAGGGAATTTCCTTGAATCACGTCGTTGGATGCCCGAGAGAGACGGAACATTGTCTCACCATTGTTCCCGAATACCAGCAAATCGTAGAGGTTTTCATTAACGAAGATTCCCCGTAGGAGGGTGTCTAATCTTTCACTGTCGGCATTTGTGATCGATGTGCTGACCCCTTCGGTGAACGCCATCAATCTCAGAATAGCCAGCGTATTATCTTCATACTCAACGATTGTATCCTGTGCGCTCTGAGCGCTGTTGATGAGTTGGTTATTGAGACGCTCTTGAATGCTCCCTGCAACAAGACGTGTGACCACGAAAACAGCAACTATCGCCACTAATGACAATACAAGCAAAAACGGAAGAATAATTCTTACGTTTATTCTTGGATAGTACATTCTTGCAAGGCGAAACGGCATTTTAGTCATGATCCCATTAATAGTTAATTTCGTTATTGATATCAATCTATATTGTATGTTAATGTGATGTTTCGAAGAATTAAGTTTTGACCTGTACATAGACATTAACAAATGTACAAAGAATTGTCTGCAAATTAAATTTATACGTATCAAATTTATAACCTTTATTCATAACTTTTTACAGACATCATAGATAAAAGGTAAGTTTGTTTATGTTTCGAGCGCTTATTTGTGCTAGCTAGCACAAATGGGCGGTGCATCTGAAATGTAATTGGTAGATATATGGTATAAAATTGGTTATTACTGTTAGGTTTAGGTGTTCAACGACGGAGCCTGTGACGTGTCAACTCTTTTACTTTTAGAAGATGAACTTCCACTTCGAGACATTTTTCGAATCTCGGTAGAAATGATAAACCCAAACATCAAACTTAAGGAGTTTAGTGTTGGCGACAGTGCATTAGCGCATATAAAAGCGAATTGGGTGGATATTAATCTATATGTCCTTGATATTCGTGTTCCCGGTGATATAGATGGATTTGAACTCGCGAAAGAAATCAGACAGCTAGACCAATCCACCCCGATCATTTTGACATCCGCATTTATAAGACCCGCAAAAACTGAACTTGAGAAATTCAAGCTCATTTGGATGGCAAAACCCTGGCATTTGATGGAAATACCAAACAAAATCATTCCGCTTCTGCAAAGTTAAAATAAAGATTTTGCAAAAGATAAATTTTCTTTCAGGTATTTTAATTGTAAAATTATGCTTGATAAGGATGATGATAATTACATTGGAGATGCAAAGTGCCCGTTTTACTTCTATTAGAAGATGAATCCCCGTTACGAGAAATATTTCGGGTCACCATTGGATTGTTGACAAAGGATATTCAAGTGTATGAATTTTCTGCCAGTGAAAGTGCCTTGACCCATGTCAAAGAAAACTGGGCAGATATCAATCTTTACGTGCTTGATATTCGTGTTCCGGGTAGACTAAATGGTTTTGAATTAGCCAAAGAAATACGCCATATCGATCCAGAAACGCCAATCATTATGACTTCCGCCTTTGTGAAACCGACACAAAAGGAACTAGAAACCTATAATTTGATCTGGATGGATAAGCCCTGGCATCTTACAGGCATACCGGAAACAATATTGCCTCTCATCAAATAACTAATCGAACCCCGTTGAGGCTGTCAAAAACGGAAGTGCACACCGCGCTTCTGTTTTTTGTTTAGTTAAGGGTGCGATGAATTCTCTTGAGGCACTATACCTCACCATATGGATATTTGGGGGGCATACTACCGGGTAGCTGAGAGGCATTTCTCCTCTAAGCCCACTAAGAACGGTACATGAAAGTTTCCAATCATACCGCTCAAGCCTTTCAAACGCTCGTTGCCGAACGCGGTTTCACAACGGATAGTCCTTGTGCATGAACTTGTCGATGGCAGGTAGGGGTACAGCAGCACCCGATTGGCATTCGTATCCGTACCGCCATAAGAGCGCCACACGATATGATGATTATGCCAGCCCGTCAGTTCGGTGATTTTCTGTTGGCAAACGGGACACAGCCCCTCTTGTTCAATCCAAAGTTGTCGCAATTGCCGTCGTCCTTTCAGAGTATCCAGCATTTTCAGTCCTAAGTACAACCACATAGAAGATAATGGATGTATACTGTGCGGGCAGGAGGAGACGATGAAACCGATCCAATTACCACCTCAAACCGCAGAACAAATTGCAACGTTAGATGAGTTATATCACCCTACTAGAACTTTCGCTTGACAGCACAAAACGGTGATTTGTTATGATAGAGATATGGTTACGAAAAAAGACTATATCGAATATCTGATTAGCACACCGATCAATT
>JAVJSU010000079.1:0-12067 GCA_040219275.1 Aggregatilineales bacterium
ATCATTCAGGAGCTGGAAATAGCTGATCTTATTGGTAAACCGATGGCATTTCAGGATTATTTGAAACGCATGTTAGAGGAAGCTCGCACCCAGAAAACCAAGTAATTTATACCTTTATTTCCCCCGTCAACACCGTTCTAAACCCCCTTGTTCGTCTGTGGTCACGATGTCACTACGTCATTTAAGGACACAACCGAGAAAAACCATACACATCGACCCTCAAAACAGACTGACCACATAGTGTTCACCGGGACAAGCATAAATTTCGACGCGGTTCGAGTGAGAATTTTAGGGGAAGTCAGCACATTTCTAGACGCAAAACAGCGATTTCGAGTGAAAACATTGCCGTTTGCCCAAAAAGGACACAACATAAACTAACCCGCCAGTGAAATAGGTGGAAATACCTGCATATTTGCCTTGTGTAGAGGTCGTTCTTATCCGGTTAGGCGCTGGAGATGGCGTTTGGCTTTCAGACGCTTTTCCTCGGACTCCGCCTCAACCAGCATCAATCTGGATCGACTTCCTGTGGCAAACGCGGCAGTCGAGGGACTTCACCCAGCGCAATCGAGGGTGGACGATTGTTGCATGTCACCGCCTGATTGGGACGCTCCAGATTATAGAAACTGGTGTGTTGACCGATCAAGATTTGTGCTTGCGGATCACTTTCGGAATGATAGAGAATTATTAAGTTTAGAGTATATCAAGGAACCCGGTGTGCTAAATAATGTGGAATACAACCTAGAGCTACAAGAATTTACGAGGGCGTTGTCGCGCGCGGTTCAATGTCTTTCAAAACGAGACCTCGTCATCCTGCAATTGCGCTATTTTGAGAGATGTAGCATTCAAGAAATTTCACAAAAAATGAGTTTAACGAAAAATAATGTGAGCCAAATTCTACATCGGGCAATCCTCAAGTTACGTCTTCAAATGGTTGACTAGAGAATACAGTTTGTGATGGGTTTCAATTTGAAAATAATCGGCGCACCAGTCGTGGAAAGGTTCCTATATTGATCTTATCCATCAAATCTGACAATAAGCGCTGAGAAAAGCTCACATTAAGTAAGATTATGGAATAAGGGAATCTGCAAAACGTAGTGTATACTCTCTGTCAGGTAACGCCCACTTCATCAAGCACTTTCCCAACTTTTTCATCACTCCACTAACTCCTTCCAATAATTCTGTGGGACCTGCCGAAATCATAAGTCTGAGTTTGATAAAGGAGGTCTATTCATCAAATTTTTCATATCAGGGGAAACCAAAATCACGTTTCCTAACCTATGACCCATTTGATTTCAAGTAAAGTATGAGGTGAAATAATGCGTATAAGTCGATTACTATTGATTGGTCTCCTGACCTGTTTGTTTGTTGCAATCGCACCCGTTACCGCGCAACAGCCCACCATTATCACGATGACTGCACCCGAATATCTGAGCGATCTCTACGAAGACACCTTAATCCCCGCATTCGAAGAAGCCTACCCCAATATTCAGGTCGAATTTGTCTATAATGAAAATCCCTATTTTGGCAATCCGATGTACCAATCCGATTCCGCGGAAAACACCTACTACGAAGACTTGACCAATTATGTCTCCAGTGCTGATGTCCTCTATGTTACTAACTACCAGCTCTCCCCATTTGCCACCGAAACGGGTTTCATTCTCGATCTATCCCCCTTAGTTGATGTTGATGCTGATCTGAATGAAGCGGATTTCTTTCCGGCGGAATGGGAAGCATTTCAGTGGGATCGAGGCATCTGGGCATTACCCTATTCCATGAATGTACAGGTACTCGTCTACAACATGGATGCCTTTGATGCGGCGGGCTTAGCTTATCCAGATGAGACATGGCGAGTGGATGACTATATTAACGCGGCGGAGGCGCTCCAAACTTATAACTCACAAGGTGAAGTTGATTTATCACCGCTTGTTGCCGTTAATCCCATGTCCCTGTTTTACAATGCAATCGGCAATGTTTATGATGAAACCTCGCTACCGGCACAACCGGATTTTAGCAGTCCTGAACTCCTGAATATTCTAGAGGCTTACGCCGCTTATGATGCGGCTTATGAGTTTGCCGAAATTCAGGGCTATTCGTTCAATGAACTCCCGATGTCTATCGGTTACCCCTATCAGTTAAGCACAAATTCGTTCGGTTCTGATGAAAACATCAACTGGGGCGTGTCCTTACTTCCGTGAGAGTATTCCACTGCTCAGATCGAAGGATTTGCAATTAGTAGTGGAACTGCCAATCCAGAAGCGGCATATACACTGATTAACTTTATAACGCAAAACGTCGATGTATTTAGTCGAGGATTTGGGACTGCACCTGCACGACGTAGTCTGGTTGATGCCGAACCAGAGGAAGATGTGTTCTTTACCCGCGGAGAATTTGAACCTGAGGTGCAAGCTATTATTGATCGAGCAATGGAGGTGGCGATATCGCCTGCCGAGATGCGCTATGCTGACGGGTTTTATATAGCCAGATCGATGGTCAGTGAAGAAAACGTTGATCCAGAAACCGCGTTAGCCGATATCGAGCAACGAATCAGTGATTTACTAGTTGAAGCCCGCGAACGGCAATCGGTGACCATCACTGTGGCGCAACCAGAAAGTCGACGGGAGCTTGCCGCTGGTGAAGTTGTCCTCAATTTCGGCATGAACAGCTCAGGCATTGTGAGCGCGCGTCGCCAACAGTGGGAAGATGCAGTTTCCGCATTTACTCAGGCAAATCCCACAATCGCTGATGTAGACCTTGATACCAATATGTACGGCTTAGATGGGCAGATGGATACAGAAATTGATTGCTGGTATAACAGTTTCGGGAGTTCGTTTAGCGGAGTCACCGAAGCGCCTGAGGAATGGCTTGCGCTCGACCCACTTTTAAACGTTGATCCGAACTTTAACCCGGATGACTTCTTACCCGGCGTGCTGGAAAGTGTCCAGATTGGCGGTACTGTGTACGGTTATCCAGTGACGGTACAGCCGGTGGTCATGTGGATCAATCCCACCCGATTTGAGGAAGCGGGTTTGCCAGTGCCAGAAGGTAGTTGGACACTGAGTGCGTTCAATGATGCCCTCGTTACGCTGGCATCCCTGCGCGAAGACACGGATATGCCGGTTGTTCGGAGCGATTTATATGGCTCTACAGGGATGATGATGCTCATTGCCTCTTATGGTGGACTGCCTATTGATTACAACACCGATCCTCCGACCTATAATCTGATGGAGGCTCAGAATCTAGCGGCTATTGAGCAGGTTGTCGCGTATGCGCGTGATGGACTTATCGACTATTCAGGGCTTCTGAGTAACAGTAGTACATTTTTCGGCGGCATCCCTGACAATGATCTGATTGTGATTGATGTGTTGGGCGATCAGAGTTTTCGATTACAAACGCAGGAGCAATTGAATGAATATCCTTTGCAACCCATTACTTTCCCATCCGGCATATACACACCGGTGGCTTATTCGGTGGGGATGGCGCAAATTATGAGCGCTTCGCTGAACATCCAACCTTGTTATGATTGGATCATAAGCATTACCGAAAATCCTGAATTACTTACCGGAATGCCCGCGCAACAGTCTGCATTGGAGAATCCTGCCTTGATCGCCCAATACGGTGAGGATATTGTGGCATTCTACCGAGAATTGACCACCAGTCTTACAGCGCCGGATACCGTCTTGATGCCTAACATCTATGGGGGTGTACCGAGCACGACGCAAGGGGCATGGATTGAACCGGCCTTCTTCTATAAAGCATTAGACAACGCCATTCTGGAAGACGCGGATTTAGAGACGGAACTGACGCGAGCTGAAGAAAATATCGCCATGTTCCGTGAATGTTCGAGCGGTATTGAACAACTCACACAAGAAGAAGTTACCGCGCTCTATGAAGATGACCAGGAAGCAGGATTTGCTTACATACGCCAGTTTGTAGACTGTGCAGTGACCATCCTTCCTGAATTACGCAATCAATACAGCTACTACTATCAAGATGATGAGTAATCTACTGAGTCGATAATTTCTAGCATAAACGGACATGAAGCGGGTGACATTAGAGTCCGTCACCCGCTTTACTCAGTTTATTGAAATTGGTAACTCACATACCTATCTCATATAGTGCGCGTGAAATCATTACAAATTTTGAGCACCGTTCTGTCAAGATGTCATAAACTATAACCACAGGGCATCTCAAGACCTCAACTTGCCGAGTCTATCGTCTCCATACAGTCATAAGTCGCCCATAGATAGTCCATTCCGTTTTGCGGTTCTTCAATTTCGGAAACACAAATCAGATAGTCATTCGTGTTCTGTTGCGCCTCTGCAAGGCTGGTTTCCAGATCTGCACCATCCTCGATATAAGCATCAAACGCTAGACTCAGCCACCGATACAAGGGATTTCCACCAGCACTCACACTTTCCGGAAATTCGAGCGCGTTGGGCATTTGCATAATCTCGTCAACAGCATTCAGTATCCGAATAGTCCCGGCATCACGCGAGGCGAGAAACGCTTCATCATTCAATAATGATCGCAAAACCGGCATAGAACTAAAAATCTGGGGTTGTTGTGCCATAAAACGAATGTAGTCGTAGCAGGCTTCAATATGAACCGTCTCCGCACTGATATAAGCAACAGCAAGCCCGTAAGAAGTCGGCGCATATGCCGTACCTAACGGATAGGTGATCATCTGGTAATCTCGACCCGTGAAAGTTCCCATCGTCACAAGCGAGCCGTTGCGGTAATTGGTAATATCCAGCGGAGAAGCGATTAACGCGGGTGTCCCGTAGCTCGTCGGATAATCAAGTTCCCCCGCCACCGCCAGATCAAGCACCTGCCGTACTGCATTGACACTTTCGGGTGACATGAAATCAATCGTGGGCGGATTTGTGCTTTCATCGATCAACAACCCACCGTATGCGGCAATCAGCATTAAAATGTGGATGTTGTCATCAGACCAGTGATAAGAAGTAATCAGCTTGGGATCGTCATTGGTGCTACTTTCTCTCAAAGCGGCAAGCGCTGTTGTAAATTCCTCCGCAGTCCACCTGGTTTCAGGGAAAGGTAGACCCACTTCTTCAAACAAAACTGTGTTATACCAGAGCACATTGGGCTGGATGGACATCGGAAACGCCCATACCTGATTATTGATCTGTACCTGAGAAAAGACATCGCCGACAAAGTCATCGACGTTCAAATCCGGATCGGAGTCAATCAGCGGATCAAGATTGCGAATCAGATCAAGATTGGCAGTGGAAAGTGAATTTCTGGGTACATAAAAACAATCATAGCGCGCGGCTAACGACTCAAGCGCCATTGAATCCGTCACTTCGACATTGAATGGTGGCATCTCTGGATTCGCTTCAAGAAAGGTCTCCGTGAGGCGCATCCAGCTTGATTCAGTTGGTAAAGGTCGAGTATTTGTTGCGACACCAAAATTGATCACATTCTCGCCCGTTATAAGTGGCGGTGGCGGCGGGGCGATGCTGACCACGGTATCCTGGCGTGAGGCATAAATTTCGTTCAAGCGCGCTGTGATCTGTGTTTCGAGGTCAGCTAACACTGTTTCTAAAGTCTGACCTTCCCAATCGGCATCTGCCAGCGCCGATACATAATGCGTAAAGCGCAACTCTGCGGGAGAAATCACCGCATTCACTTCCAGACTTGCAAGGCGATCCAATATGATAGGCACTTCTGATTCAGTGAGCAAACTTTGCCGTGCAGGGAGTCCGTAAAAAATATCGGTTATCCCGGTCAAATATTTCGCCAATTCATATGCCTCGTCCGGATAATCCGTGCCCACACTGACGGAAAATCCATATACTTCAGCGCCAACTGCGCCAGAAGACAAGGGACTCTCCGAATAATTTTCTTCTCCGAAGGGCAAAACGATCCCAATCTGTCCCATCGCCAGAGGAGCATCAGGATCATAGCCAATCTCAATCAAACCATCGGTGAAAAGTTGATGCAAACTTTCCAAAATGGAAGCAAGTTCGGCACTAGAAAATGCCGGCGTGGTCGGGAGGGTGGTTTCATAATAGGTTGGCGCATTGATGAGGCTGGCGATAAAAATCGATAAATGATAATAAGAATTGAAGGTCATCACAGGCGCTTGGATTTGTCCGAATGTCCTAATAACATTCTCAAAATCGGACATTGTCCACAGTTCTGAAGGGTAGCTCAAACCTGCTTCATCAAACGCGTTCGCCCTGTACAACACCGCCATCGGAGAAAAAGCATTCGGCAATCCCCACACGCCCCCATCCCATTGAAACGCATCCCATGTACCCGCATAGAAATCAGTCGACTCAATAGAAGAATCGGTCATCAGAAGGGGAGCAAGGTCAAGAAAATAGCCTTTCTGTGTGGCTTCCGGCTTTAGCCAGACCGAACTCACGCTGATCACATCCGCCATACTCGCCATCCAGTCCACACCATTAAGATACGTATCTATTTCATCAACGGTGGAGGGTGGCGGCACAAATTGATTGCGATTGGATACCGCTCGCACCTCAATCCCATAATGTTGTGCTTGAAAATCCGCAATTGCCTGCTCAATAAGATCACTCGCCACCGCAGAATCAGGTAGCGCAACGGTAATTACGATGTCCGACTGTGCATTAAGTTGGAACAGAAAGAATATGCTGAACAAGACAATCCCTATAGAACGAAAAATAAGATTATTTTGCATTATGAACTACTCCCAACACCTCGAGTGTGCACCAGCATTAATACCCTAACATAATCTTATACACGGTTTAATCACTTATCCCTTATTTCGCTGTAAGAGGTGGTTCGTGACAAACTCACACTAACTTCATCCTTCATGTTCGGGGCCTTAGACGAAGGATAGTGCCAGCGCATCATCCGCAGGTGTTTGATTGAGAGGATTCCCGCGCCGTAAAATCGCCGCGAGTCGGTGTGCGAGAAAAAGTTATATAATATCAAATGAAGGTGTAGAGATGTGGTCTTTAAAAGCCTAACTTACATATCAAAAATCAAAAGCGGGTTAGGAGACTCATGAATCTAATAAGCGAGGTGAACAAGAATTTGCGTTGGCGATACTTAATCGCCACTGCTTCTATCAGTCTTATTTGGATAATCCCCGGTCAAGCCGCTACGTGGATTTTAAATCAGGTTGCTACCGGGGTTTGGGTGACTCCAACAATCAGCTTAATCATTAGTATTTTAACTTCTACGGTTATTTTAACTTTGAACTTTTGCTTAACCTATCTGGTGAACCGGTAAGTGTCAAGGATATTGGATACCGCAGTGATAGACCAGACTATGCACTGATAGCCCCTATTCATTTGCCAGCAACAGGACCTCAACTCATGACCCAACAACAGCTCACCACCACTCGTATCGACGATAACGCCACCCTGATTGATACAGGCTGGATGCCAGCGGTGGCTCCTGGCTCAATGCCGATCTCGCCCGCTATCGGCATTATCTGCTGTATGAGTACGCGCAAACCCGGAGCAAACGGACGAAGCTCGGTCTCGCCCCGGCTACGGTCGCCGCCCATCTGTCCACCATCCGCGGACGTTATCAGGCACTGTTGCAATCCACTACCCTCCGTGACCGTCTGTATGTCAGCCTGACTTCGGCTGAGGACTCGCCTGCGAACCGGAAAGCGGTGGTCGATGAGCTATTGACGCGGCTCCAGAATGCGGTGCATCCAACGACAGCACCAGTGACGGTGACGAGCGCACAGGACACACCCGACAGCGCCTTCTTACGCCTGACGAAAGCGCAGGCACAGGATCTGACCGGTGCGCCGGGCATTGATAGTCTAAAAGGTCTGCGGGATACGGCGCTCCTCGCCCTGTTTCTGTGTACGGGCATCCGGGAGATGGAACTGGCAGGGCTGAATGTGGCGGATTTGCGGCAAAAGCTCGATGGCGAATTAGCCCTACACGTCCGTCAGGGCAAAGGTGCGAAAGCCCGGCTGGTGCCCTATGGAGAGATGGATTGGTGTCTGGTGTTTGTGGATCGCTGGCTGACCGTGGGGAGCATCACGGAAGGGGCGGCCTTCCGATCCTTCTGGAAAGTCAACAAGACGATCCGCGACAGCCGCTTAAGTGTAAGGGGCATCATTGATGTGGTGCAGTGTTACCCGGTGATGGTCGATGGCGATTTACGCCGGGTCAATGTGCACGATCTACGGCGCACCTATGCCCGCCGCTTATAAGAAGGCATGGACATCGAGCGCATCCGCCAGAACCTGGGTCATGCTAGTAGCAAGACGACTCAGGGGTATATTGGCGGGTTGTCAGGCAAGCAGAGACGACCACCGAAGGCGATGACTGACTAGTCCCTACACCCTGAAAGACCTTGAAGCACGCTGGGGGAATGAACGTGAATAGAAGCCCGACGACCATCTGAAAACATGCAAGCCCTGCCAGATGTTGGCAGGGCTTTTTAGACCTACTCAATACAATTGCTTGTGCTATTTTGTTCATCACATCGTTTATGTCCATAAAGACAATTGGAGGAAATATGGCAACTGTATTCAAAATTCATCCTATAATTGGGTTTTTCGGGGGAGTATGCAAAAATCCCCAAGTTCAAACGAGTCTTTCCGCACAATTTTATGGTCTTCGGCTTCCCCCATATTTTCACAACATAAGCCACATTATTTTTTTGTATTTTTTTGAAATGACCGCCAGATACCGCGTGTTATCATCCCTAAATTGGGCATCGATGGCACTTCAGATGGTGGAATTTCGCGTGATAATCCGCGCAGAAATGTGCGTTGATAATCAGGATCAGTCAACATCCAGCGCAAAATCGTGTTAACGATCAACTTTGGAGGGGTAGTATGTATCTCGCGTTTAATCCGTTTTGTTGTGGAATCAAACATGGGGTAAGTTGCAGCATAAGCATTTTCCTTATATTGTTCACCCGCCTGCTCCCAAGTCAGTTTGCCACTTTTCCAGTCGGCGATAGCATCAGCGAGATACTTGCCTTCAATCAACGCATCATAGATTCCTTGACCATCAATAGGATCTTTATAATGGAAAGCATCCCCTAACAAAGCCCAACCTGAACCATAGGCTTCACGATAACCATTTTTAACAGGGCGCATACCTTTAAGGGATGTGATTTGCTTGGCATTAGCCAGTCTTTCCCACGCTTTAGGCATCCGCTTCAAGGATTCTATATAAAATTCTTGGGTAGACAAATTACCACGTTGCACAAATTGGGAACGCATATAAGCAGAAACATAATAACGACCTGAAGCAATCGGGATAAAGACTGTCGCGTAGCCACTTGTTTTTATGTACGCACTAAACTCATTTGCTACACCATCGGCATAAGGCGCAACACCTTCCCATTGTGCTTCATAACCACCGTTCGCAAACTCGTTACGTTCTTCGACAACCTTTGCCCCAAACTTGCTGGCTGCTATGCTAAAGCGCCCATCGGCACCAACGACCAAATCAGCAGTAACACGCATTGCCTCACCATTCGGATTTTTGCAGGTTATCCCTGTGACTTTGCCACTCTCGTCTTTTAGGACATCCACAAAAGCGAAGTTCTGACAAGCTGTAACATAAGGTTGGAGGCTTTCCATATGTTTCCAGAGGGCATAATCGAAATGCGCACGATCTACTCCTCGCGCATAACCACGCTCTAAATCCGTTATAGAATAAGGCATTATTGCACTAAAATGATCTACAAAATCAATAACATAATTCTCTACCTTGCTACCCGGTAGCGTATAATCATCTTCGTTTAAGCCTAATTCATCGAGTATACGCATCGTGCCATTATGGATTGTTGGGCTACTGGCAATCGCTGGTAAACTAGGAAAATTTGCGCGATCAATAACGAGAACCTTCAATTTCTGCTGTGCAAGACGGATGGCAAGTGGCGACCCAGCACAACGCCCACCAATTATAATGACATCATAATCTGGCATGGTTTAGTCCTTGGAGATAAAAGTCGTTAATAAAGGGAAGTAATTGAGCGTGAGTATAGCTAATGCATAAAATCTTGACAAGCAATTTTAAACTTGTGGGATTCCGACGCGGAGTATGAGCGCCACAAGTATGTATAACTCCCTAGGTGTGGGAATTCTGAACGCAAAAACGAGACACATAGCTAAATAGAAGGCTTTGAAGTTATAATAGTGGCTCAAAATGAATTCCTGCTTATTTCTACCTGTATTCTGGCTTTTCGCCTTATATAACTCTAAATTACTGGTCATTCTCATACATGAGATCACGATATGCATCGTACAGTGCTTGTTTGTCCTTGAGCACTGTGAGTGGCGTGTCATAAAAAAAGAGCTTCGTTGCCACTTCTGCAAATACCTTACCAATTATATGTTTTGTATCGATAATTACATACATATGTAAGATATTGTCTTCCTTTTTTACCAGCCCTGCTGTCCATTTAAGATGTGATAAGGGCGGACCCTTTGGCATATCAACTTGAGGCGTGAAAGCAATGACAATGGGTTTACTTTCGTTAGCCAGCTGAACGACATCGGTAAGTAGTTGACGATATTCCTCCCATGTATTTCCGTCAAATGTTACCCAAATTAAGTTAGAATATTCTGTATCGTAAAAAAAATTTGACATTCAAAACCTCTTATTCTCTTAAAAATAGATGATTGATCGATTTTTCTTTAAGGCTGTATATTTCTAGTATATAGTATATTCACATGCTGTCATTCAAAATGGAAGTTATTTATCGGAACTTATGCCATTGAATTAACAGAGTCCCCTCCCTGCGACCGCATTCACTTCGATCCATGCAAACGTAACAAGCCAACCAGCCTGCCAAACTGGCTATTTATCCTCCTCATTGGTTATCAAAAACACTTTAGCAAAAATTATCAGCATGATCGATAACATGACAATTCATTCATAGCCACTTCCTTATCGCCATACTGATTTTATATTGACCTGTGCGGGCAACTAATCTCACATCTTGTTCTTTGAAGATATTGCCATTACTCATGATAACGGGCATTATCCACGCATCAAAGAAACTCCATCTGATCCCTGCTTGAGCTATTTTCGAGCGAAAAACCAATGAACCGACAATGATGTTACTGCGACTCTTCCGCATTGTTGACCTGCTGGCAACGGTCAGATCCGATGATTTCTCGATACATCGAAACTTTCAATCAACCACGCCAAAAACACAAAATTAGTGTTCTGCTATATCGTTAGACAAAAAGCGAAAGAGAAGCGAATGGGTCGCCGAAAGTCAAAACGCTTACCACCAAAACCCGGCTGGGCTATCAGCGACTGCTTGATGATGCGCGTGCCGGGAAGTTCTCGCATGTAGCGGTGGAAAATGCCGAACGATTCGGGCGTAACGATACCGAGGCCTTGACGGCGATTGACGAATTACACGAGATCGGCGTTTCAGTGCGTTTCGCGGACTATCCCGATCTTGATCCAATTGATGCGGATGATCGTTTACTCATTGCCATTTCCTTTACGCTCGCAAGACGTGAGTCAATAAAACTTGGACAGCGTGTTCGCGGTGGCTTACATGCGAAATTTAGAAGTGGTGGATTCAGCGGCTTAGCACCGGATGGCTATCGTAATGTCGAGAAGAAAGTGGATGATCCAACGCGATCAAAAACGGGACGCTATGATCGGTGGGTTGAGCCGGATCCAGAACAATTCAAGGTTTGGCGACAGGCTTGGGATTTATTGCTTACAGACAACCACACACTCGACCAAATATGCGAAGAACTACATACACGCGGCTATCGTTTCCGAAGTGGGCGACCATTTGTCGAAATCAAGAATGATCGCCGCAAGGCATCATCTAATACACTTTCAAAGCGATTTCACAATTGGTTTTATGCGGGTTGGGTCGTCAGTGAAAAGGCAAGTATTCCACCCAAGACTGTACAGGGCAACTGGAAACCAGTCGTCACAACGGAAGAATTTGAACACGGCTTAGAAGCTGTTTGAAAAGGTCAATCAGTGGCTTTAAGTCGAGCTAAACGACGTACCATGATATGGGACATAACGGCGTAGATGAGGGCATCAGAGGTATGTAACCACTGTTCATAGTCTTTGCTCAAGCGTCGATAATT
>JAVJSU010000080.1:0-22538 GCA_040219275.1 Aggregatilineales bacterium
CATTAAACGACTGCGCCATTTACCATAATTTCTAGAGCTGAACATTGGGGGTCTCCTCCAGGCTGTTTTGTGAGAAATTCAACCTTACCAGAGACTTCCTTTTGTTCAACTCGCTCATTTGTTCAGTGTACGGTTGCTAGCAATGTTATTCACATGCTGATAAGCGTCATTATCCCTCCATCGTGATGCAATGGACTTGAAATACAGATAATCTGCCCGTTATGGAATGACTTCATTGTGTTTCACAGTCGTCTGTCTTGATCATATCCATTAAAATTGGCGAGACCATTCTTTGGGCCAGCGTTCGACAACAACTTTAGTCTGTGTATAAAACTCAACCCCATGACGACCCTGACCATGTAAATCTCCGAAGAAACTGTCGTTCCAGCCACTGAATGGGAAAGGTGCCATCGGTGCGGCTACTCCGATGTTGATACCTACATTGCCTGCATCGGCTTCATAGCGGAATTTACGAGCGACTGCGCCACTATTTGTGAAGATGCAAGCCATATTGCCAAAACTGCGATTGTTGACCAGGGCAATTGCGTGCTCAATTGTATTTGCGTGCATTAAACTCAAGACCGGATCGAAAATTTCACTTCGGGCGATCTCGCTATCCGGAGGAACATCATTAAGTAGGGTCGGATACACCCAATAACCATCAGCATAGCCATCAACAGCTTTCGCGCGCCCATCAACAAGGATATTTATGCCCTGTTTTTCACCCTCAGAGATGATACCTTCAATTCGTGTCTTGCTTTCCCGTGTGATAACGGGTCCCATCTGTGTTTCTTCATCCAGCCCATAACCGACTTTCCGGGTTGATGCCGCATCGGCGATTTGTTCGGTGAAAATATTTTTTGCTTCACCGACTGTTATCGCAACGGATGCCGCTAAACAACGTTGTCCTGCACAGCCAAAAGCACTATCCGCCATGATGCGGGTCGCCATATCCATATCGGCATCGGGCATAATCACAACAGGATTCTTCGCTCCACCCTGACACTGTGCACGCTTGCCATTGGCTGAGGCACGAGTATAGATATATTTAGCGACGGGCGTACTTCCCACAAAACTAACCGCCTTGACCAGTGGATGGTCAAGCAAGGCATCCACCGTTTCTTTGCCCCCATTCACGAGTTGAATGACCGCTTTTGGGAAGCCAGCTTCTTCAATCAGTTCAAATAGCCTGGCGCTGGTCATCGGTACTTTTTCGCTCGGCTTGAGGATGAACGTATTGCCCGTAGCCACAGCATAAGGCAAAAACCAGAGCGGTATCATAGCCGGAAAGTTAAAGGGTGTGATAGCAGTCACAACGCCAAGTGGCTGACGAAACATATGCTCATCAATGCCACTTGCTATGTCTTCACTGTTATAACCCTGAATCAGACTTGGCATTCCACAGGCAACCTCGACATTTTCAATGCCACGCCGCATCTCGCCAATGCTTTCCTTATAGGTCTTGCCACATTCATTGGTGATAATTTTGGCAATTTCCTCAAGATGTTCTTCGAGCAACATTTTCAGCTTAAAAAGGTATTGAACGCGATCAAGTACCGGTGTGGTTCGCCATTCACGAAAAGCGTCTTGTCCAGCTTGAACAGCTTGTGCCACGACTTCTTTGGATGTCATGACCACTTTTCCAATGGTTTTACCCTCCGCAGGATTGATGACATCCAGCAAATCTGATGCCTGAGCATCTGTCCATTCGCCATTGATATAATCAAGAATTTTGATTGGCATGAATCTATTGTCTCCTCATGGTTTATTTCACAGCACCATAGGTCAGTCCACGAATGATGTATTTTTGTAGGAAAAAGCTAAGTAAGGTTACGGGAATAATCATAATGATACCCATGGCGGCAAGTGCACCCCAATGTGTATCAGTAGAGGCGATCCGTATGCCGGGAAGTTGTTCTGTGATTGTTTCAATATTTGCGGCTGTCAGCACCATGACAAATAGGAGTTCATTCCATGCAAATACAATTGCAAACAGGGATGCTGAGACGATACCGGGACTCGCCAGCGGTAGCACAATTAAACGCATCAACTGAAACCAGCTTGCCCCATCAATTTGTGCCGCTTCTTCGATTTCGACGGGAATCTCTTCGAAAAAGCCTTTCATTATCCAGACAACAAAGGGAATGATTGGCATTGACATTGCCGGTATCAATAAATAGTAGGTGTCGAATATTTTAAAGCCCGTTGCTTTTCCGAAATCAGTCGACAAGATATATAAGGCAACAACCGGGATAATGGGAGGCATAAAGCGGAAGGATAAGATGTTGAATGCCAGAAAATTCCCACCAGTACGATAGCGTGCAAGACTATATGCCGCCGGAATACTCACCAGCATAGACAGCAAGAAGGTCAAAATAGCGACTGTGGCGCTATCAAGGAGCGATTCTTTTCCTCCGAATTGATTAAGCGCCAAATCAAAATTCTGCAAGGTGAATTCACTGGGCACAAACGTGGGCGGGTAGGTCAAGAATTCATTCAGTGGCTTGAAGGCTGTGTTTAGAGTCCAGTAAATGGGAAAGAGGGCAAAGATAAGCAAAATGATGACGATAGTGTAAGCCAGCACATCCAGTATTTTTGGCAGTCTCGGAAAATCGCGTTTATTTAGATTAATTTGATTGACCATAAATTGTGTCCTTAGGTTAGCAAGCTATGGTGTATCGACTTAGAAATTTTTGCGCCGGTCATCATCAGCACGGGAAAGTTGCCGCAACAATAATTGACCAATAATTATGATAATAATGAGTTGAATGATACTAATCGCACCCGCATAGCCAAAGTCAAATTCGGTAAAGCTTACAAAGCGCGTATACATAGCGATGCTTTCTGTCGTGTAACCGGGGCGACCTTTTGTTAATGCCCAGATCACATCGAAAATCTTGAAAGCATCAATCATGCGCAGGAATACTGCGAGGAAGATGAAGGGTTTCATCAAAGGCAGGGTAATATAGATGAAGCCCTGAATATTATTTGCACCATCAACATAAGCCGCTTCATGCACTTCCTGAGACAGACTTTGCCAGCCTGCGAACAGGATCAGTGTCATAAAGGGAGTCCATTGCCAGACATCTGCAATAGTAATGGCGGTATAGGATGCCATCTCGTTTACAAACCAGTCGGGACCAGCAATACCAATTTGCGCCAAAAAGAAATTCATCGCACCGTAACGCGCTTCGAAAATCATCTTCCACATTAAGCCGACTAAGGTGGGCGCTAGTAACATGGGTGTTAGCATGGCGGTGAGTGCAAAAACCCGTACCACATTGCGTACACGGGTCAAAGCCCACGCGGATATAAAGCCAAGGATGAGTTGAATCATTACGCTACCAAAGACAAACCACAGGGTCAGGAGCATTCCGTGCCAGAATCGGGCATCTTCCCAGGCAGTCACAAAATTGGCAAAACCGATAAATTCCCATCCGTCTACGAAGCTGTGCTCCGAGAAGGCAAGGCGGACAACCCACACTGTAGGACCAACCCCGACACCAAGCAAGACGATGAGACAGGGTATAACCAGCAACCAGGGGAAAATTTTACGAGACCGGATTGCGTATCGTTCATCGCGGGATAATTCTCTGGATTTAGGTTGTGCTGTTTTCGTAATTGCAGAATCCATAAAAATATTTAACCTCTGTTTTCCGTCTGATTGAACGGCTTTATGCTTGCGCCAGCGCGTTTTCACGATGTTGTAGCAGGGCATTAATCTCCTTCAGATCCTCTGAGGATAATTGCCAATCCGCCGCACCAATCGTGCCTTTAATTTGGGAAGGACGACGTGCGCCAACAATTGCCGCTGTTATTTCGCTTCGTGTTAGTGTCCATGCAATGGCGAGTTCAGGAATGCTTTTGCCATTACGTTTTGCAATCGGGCGTAATCCTTCGACCAATTCAAGATTGAGGCTAAATTCAGGTTCTGTGAAATGACTGGCTGTTTTGCGCCAATCGTTATCGGGTAGACTTGCCATATGTTCGGCGCTAAATTTGCCTGTTAGTAAGCCTGATTCCATGGGGCTGTAGACAATAACGCCGATATTGTTTTCGGCGCAGTAATCTAGTATGCCATTCTCAATGCCGCGTTCGACCATGCTATAAGGGGGTTGTAATGAGGCTATCGGGTGAATTGCCTGAGCGCGCTTGAGTTGATCGAGACTAAAATTAGAAACACCTGCGTAGCGTATTTTGCCTTCTTTTATCATCTCGCCAATGGCTGTCCATGCACTTTCGATGCCTTCATCAGGGTTGGGCCAATGGATCTGAAATAAGTCAATCACGTCAACATTCAGGCGTTTTAAACTGCCTTCAACTTCCTGGCGTATGGTATCGCCACCAAGAGCCATATTGATTGTGCCATTTTCATCCCATGATAAGCCGCATTTGGTAGCAACGATAATCTCATCCGAAATGTCCTTTAGCACTTGTCCCGTAACAATTTCAGCATGTCCCAGACCATAAGCAGGTGCTACATCAATCCAGTTAATGCCTAATTCAAAGGCTTGTTTGATGGCGGCAATCGAATCGTTATCATCCTGTGCGCCCCAGCCATATTGCCAATCACCCCCGCCGAGCGCATAGGTACCCATACCCATTGTTGTAATTTCGAGGTCTGTCCAGCCAAGTTTTCTAGTTTTCATATTTGTACTCTTAACAATTTGTGTCATGGACGAAGTCAGATGGAGGAACAGATGAACGTTCCTCCAAAATATGTTTCTTTACGATGGCAATATAACTTCAACAATACGGAACGGAAAGTCTGCGTCTGATCCGTTGTTTGCAGGATCCCAAAAGTGGTGTCCCTGATTTTCGACAACCCATGCACTCCCTTGCCAGTAAGCAAAAGTTGCTATGCCATCCAGACCTTCTGAAATGACTTCTACTTCAGAGGAATCTCCATTAATATGAACTAATGCCATACCACCGGAACCACCTTCTGCAATTGCGAGAAGATTTTCACCGATAATTTTAAGTCCATCAGGACTACGTAGTTCCTGTGACGTTTCAATTTCAGTAATGGTACCGGCGCTACCATCTGTCTCGATTGAGACACGGAATAGACGACCTGCACGTTGATTGACGATATACAATTCACCGTTGGCGACATCTATTCCGTTCAAGCTCCATTGTTCCGCGCCAAAGATTTCGTCTTCGACCCATACCTCTAATGTGTCGCCACCGGCTGGTAAACGTAAAATACGGGGAGACCATGAATCGGAAGCATATACATTGCCAGCTTCATCGACAGTCAGATCGTTACAGAACCCGCCATCAGGAAATTCATAGCTTCCAACAGGCTCACCTGTTTGCAAATCGAAACTGAGAATAGCGACAGGTGCTGTTCCCGTTAAATTACTGGCTTCCCAATCTGAATTACATACCCAGAGCAAGTTACGTTCGTCATCCGCAAATAAGCCCAAAACGGTGACAAGCCCATTCGTTCCAGCTTCAATAAATGCTTCTGCTACGCGTCCTCCGGGGGGAATCCGCATGATTGATCCAAGTTCCATGCTACCAACATAGAAAGCACCTTCTGCGTCAACAGTAATTCCTTCGGGGAAAAAACGCTCATCTTCGATGACCAATACTGCACCGGTTACCCGTTGTGCCAGGATGTGCGACCCGAAAACCACGACACCTATGAGTGTAAGAACGAGTATGGTTAAGGATTTTTTCATGATTGCAATCTCCAGATTTATAGTCCCCTGTATCGCTTACATACAAGGGACTGTCTCCATTTAAATAAATGTTCTACTCGTCCCACAATTCTAATGGGCGCAGTACGGTATCCACATAAATCTGATGAGCGGCAATCTGATCTTCGCGTCCGAGGTCATCGGTGATTTCATTGAGTTCCGCGATCAATTGTTCCGTTGCTTCTTCGGCTGTGATGCGCCCGACAAACGCTTCACCGGAAATTCGATCATAGGCTTCAAAGTAACGTGCCGCACCCGGAATCTGTAATGCTGGATAACCTGTCGCGGTTGATTCTAGCAGAATGTCGGAGTAGTTCTGTGCTTTTTCTTCACAACCACCGGGTGCTACAACGTAGTCGAATACTTCCGGTTGCATGTGTGGTTCGAACCACGGATCGAGCAGGGTAACGTCACCCACAATGAGTTGCAAGGCATTTTCAGGACGGCTGATATATGCCATGACTTTGTATGCCGCTTCTTGAACTTCGGGGTCAGCCGCCGCGCTGATAGCGGCAATACGACCACCTGCCATCTCCGGGCGATGGATCACTTCGCCATCGCGCTCAAAACCGGGCATCAAGGCAACATCAACACTGCATGTTACAGCAGAACCCGTTGCTTCTTCGGGCTGGTTCGCTAAGCGCCAACCTTCGGGCCACATGGTGTACATGGCGACAACACCCTCTGTACGGAATTGAGCATGAACATCACCGAAACCGTTGCTACGTGCTTCTGGCACCATACCGTTTACAAATGTGTCGATACCATTCTGGAATGCCTGAGTACATGCATCGGGATTTGGATAGCAGGGTGTCATATCATCATAACTAAAGAGATGACCACCCATACCGACCAAACGATCTTTCCAGAAGTAACCGGTCAAGAAGTCAGCGACTTCCGCAGTACCATAGAAGTCGTCCCCATCCTGACTAAAGAAGGTCGCAACATCTAAATACTGCTCCCATGTTAAATCTTGCATATCGTACAAATAGCCATATTCGGCTTCAAAGGCGGCTTGTGTTTCTGGATTATCGGTGATGTCAGCGCGATAGTGGAGAAGTTTTACATCGCCATCAAACTGGACACCGATAAATTCGTTATTGTATTGCCATGCCCATTGATAGGCGGGATGTAAGATGTCGTAGTTCATATCGTCTGCAACCTGTTCAGCGCCACCCGGCGCAATATCGGCGAGACGTGTCAGATAGGGTTCAAATTCAGCCGTGTAGAGGGGCCAGAAAAGGTACATATCATATTCATTTGCGGCTTGCATATCAATCAGTTGTAGAGCATACCAATCTGTAAATTCTAAGCCAACAACTTGCAAGTCAATGTTGAGTTCTTCGCGGAGGGCATCAGCAAACTGGGCAAAACCAACTTCGTTAGACCCTGCATCGACGGATAGCACAACCGTTGTCAGTTCTTCCATTGGCTGAGATGCCCAGTCATCATCCTGTGCTTGTACAAATGGAACTGCTAATATAGTTGTCAGGATAACAACAATGAGTAGCAAACGCCGTTTATGGTTATTCATAGATCACTTTTCCTTAAAAATATTTAAGCTAAAGTATTGTCGGGAGCCAGGAATTACGTGCTAGCTATAGTTCCTGTCCAATGCTAACTGTTAATTTCACATTTGTGCGCACATGAAATTTTGTTCAGACAATCTATAACAGATGTTATATATTTTGTCAAGAAATTCAACACATTGCATAAAACTCGTAAATGATGCAGATGAACAGATTTTTATTGCGTGTGTAATCCGTAAGGGCAAGATAGTGGTTTATTCCACTTTTCTTGCACGTTTTACCAATGATGAATATACACCTATTTATCCTAAATACTTGACAAAAATATTCTACAGGAGCTATACTTTGAACATAATTTCATATATGCACAAATGTGAAGTAGTGATATGAAGGGTATTTCAGAAGAGCACATACAATTGTTGGCGGAAGTTGCTCAACTCTATTATGAGCAAAATCTTGACCAATCTGAGATTGCCAAACGTAAAGGCGTTTCGCGCTCCAGTGTTTCACGGTTATTAACTGAAGCTAGGGATCTGGGGATTATTGAATTTCGTATCAATTTTCCGATACGTCGTCATCAGGCTTTAGAAGAACGGTTCATGAATTTCTTCAATTTAGAAACTGTGTATGTATTGGATACAGAGCTTATTGTTGCTAATCAAGTACTCAATCGGCTTGGTCGTTTGGCGGCGATGTATGTCCAACCTCTAATCAATGATGGAACAATCATTGGTGTTACATGGGGGCATACCGTCTATGAAATTACGACTTCTATGTCGCGCGGGCAAATGGAGAATGTCAGAATTGTGCAGGTTATTGGTGCATCTGGAAACGAGAATTCGCTCGTTGATGGGGTGGCTCTCGTACAAAATTTCGCGGAACGTTTGGGCGCACAACATCATTATTTGCATTCACCACTTATGGTGGAAAATCCAGTTGTTCGGGATGCAATTCTCAATGACCCCAATGTTCAGCGTACTTTAAATTTGGCACGTAGTGCAGATATATTGATCACCGGTATTGGAACGATTGACCCGGAATACTCTGCGCCACTCCGTGCGCAATATGTTAGTCGTGAAGAGTTAATCAATATCTCTAACGCTGGCGCAATCGGAGAATTTTGCGGTTATCATATTAATTTCAATGGTGAATCGGTTGATATTTCGCAAAATAAGCGGATTGTGGGGCTTGATCTCGATGAAATATTTAATTTGCCAAAGGTCGTTGGCGTAGGGGCTGGTTTATACAAAGCACCTACTATTCTAGGTGCTCTACGGGGTGGCTTGATTTCTGTTCTAATCACGGATGATGAAACAGCGAATGAAGTGATACGCCTCGCAGGTGTAGGAGACTAATTTTACGTTCTAATTGATTGTAATCTCAATCTGATTATCAATCAGGATGGATTTGTGTTGCCTAATAGCGTCTAAAATTATTATTAAGAAGGTGAAATGATGACGGCATATTTGATGGGAATCGATAATGGCGGAACTGTTTCAAAAGTTGTTATTTTCGATACATCCGGCAACGAAATTCAATCCAGTAGCCGTAAAGTTGTCGCCGAATATCCGAGAGCGGGTTGGACGGAAGTGGATATGGTGGCAGTATGGGAGGGAACGGCTGATGCGATTCAAGAAGCATTGGCACAGTCTGGCATCGCACCCCGGCAGATTCTCGCTATTGGCAACAGTGCGCATGGGAATGGTCTTTATCTGCTGGATAAAAAAGGAAAACCGCTCCGATCAGCAATCATGTCTCTGGATACCCGAGCAGAAGCTATTGTGAAACAGTGGAATACAGAGGGGATTAGTGATACAGCATGGAAACAGACTTTTCAGCAACATTGGGCGGCGCAACCCCCTGCATTGTTGGCATGGTTGAAATTAAATGAAACTGAAAACTACAAGCGAATAGGTTCAGTACTTTTATGTAAGGACTACATCAAATATTGCCTTACTGGTCAGATCAGCAGTGAATACACCGATATGAGTGCGACAAATTTGTTTGACCTAAATCGACGGGGTTACGCCAATGATTTGCTTGAACTCTATGGCATCGCCGACATTGATCCTGCTTTGCCACAAATCGTTGAAAGTCATGAACAAGTAGGAATGGTCACTGCCTCAGTCGCTAAACGTACTGGTTTGTTAGAAGGCACACCTGTTGTTGGCGGTCTCTTTGATGTGAGTGCAACAGCAGTAGGCTCCGGGGTGATCCATCCCGGACAAGCGTGCATCATCGCCGGGACGTGGAGCATCAATGAAGTGGTCACGGACAAACCGATTGATGATAAACAGTTATTCATGAACTCGATTTACACACAAAAAACCAATATGGTGATTGAAGCCAGCGCAACCTCAGCCAGTAATCTGGAATGGTTCGTTAAGAATTTTTGTGCCGATGAACAACTTGAAGCCAGAGAACGCGGCATCTCAGTCTATGAGATATGCAATGAAAAAGTAGCGCAACTAGAAGCCGGCAGTACCAATATCATCTTCCATCCTTTCCTCTTTGGTTCCAATGTACAAGCCAGTGCGCGGGCAGGATTTTATGGTGTGGCTGGTTGGCACACAAAGGATCATATGCTACGTGCGATTTATGAAGGCGTTGTCTATGGGCATATGAGCCATATCAAAAAGCTGATAGCCAGTGGTATCCAATTGGATATGGCACGTTTTACGGGTGGTGCCGCACGGAGTGAAGTTTGGTCACAAATGTTTGCCGATGCTATTGGTATTCCTATGGAAGTGGTTGATGGGGAAGAGATGGGCGCACGTGGCGCGGCAATGTGTGCTGGGATCGGGATCGGTGTCTATGACAATTATCAAGATGCCGTTGAAAAAGCTGTCAGGGTAAAGCGTCGGTACGAACCCAATCCAGAATGCGCATCTGTCTATGGTGAACGCTTTATTGAACATCAAAACCTTGTTCAGGTGATGCAAGAAGCCTGGGATCGCCTGGGCAAGCTCTGAGTGGATAAGGTTTTGCCACGCCCTACATTACTGGAAGGATGCAACACAATGAACCGCCACAGCATTATCCAAGCTATCGTTAACAGACCCAAAATTCCCGTCTTGATTGTTGGCGGGGGAATTAACGGTGCAGGTCTTTACCGTGAACTCGCGTTGCAGGGTGTTGACGCTTATCTTGTTGAAAAGGGTGATTTCCTGAGTGGCGCAAGTTCCGCATCGTCGCATATGATTCATGGTGGCTTACGATACATGGAAAACAGCGAGTTTCGTCTTGTACGTGAATCTATTGCGGAGCGTAATCGTCTGCTGAAGAATGCGCCGCATTACGTCAAGCCACTGCCGACAACTATTCCGATCTTTAATTGGACATCGGGCATTATTCCTGCGATACAAAAGTTTTTGCGTCTTGATGAACACTCATCAAATCGGGGCGCACTGCTCGTTAAAATTGGCTTGATGATGTATGACTTCTATACACGGTATCAACAGGTTCTGCCCGCACATACTTTTAACTCACGTTCGAAATCGCTTGAAGAACGTCCGCGGCTCAACGATAAAATCGTCTGCACAGCGACTTACTATGATGCATGGATCAGCTACCCGGAACGTCTGGGACTCGAAGTAATTATTGACGGGGGAGAAGCCAACCCCAAGAGTAAAGCCATCAATTATATGCGTCTCATCAGTGCGAATGGTAATACGGTGCAACTGAGCGATGAAATTTCGGGTGAGACTATTACCGTTCAGCCACAAATTGTGATCAATGCAACCGGTGCATGGATTGATTTTACTAATCAGTCACTCTCCCATAAAACGAGCCTGATGGGCGGCACAAAAGGTTCGCACCTCATTATTGACAATCAAGATTTGTTCGACAGTTTAAATGGAGAAATGATTTATTTTGAAAATGATGATGGTCGGGTATGTATCATGTTCCCTTATCAGGGAAAAGTTTTAGCGGGTTCAACAGATATACGAATTGACAACCCCGATGAGGCAATTTGTACACCCGAAGAAGAAGCCTATATTCTGGATTCGATCCGCAATATTTTTCCAGAGATCAAAATTGCTAAGGATGAAATCGTCTTTCGTTATTGCGGTGTTCGTCCCTTAGCGGGCAATGAAAAATCCTCTACTGCACTGATTAGCCGTGACCATAGTTGCGAGATTGTCGAGGCAAATGAAACAATCCATTTTCCTACATATTCCTTAGTGGGCGGCAAATGGACAACTTTCCGCGCCTTTTCAGAACAGGTCGCCGATAAAGTTCTGGTGCATTTAGCTCAACCGCGTAAGCTCGATACGTATGATATAGCGATTGGCGGTGGTCGTAATTTTCCGGCTACAAAGCAAGCAAGGGATGAGTGGATACACCAGCTAGAAGCCAGTGCCAAAATGAAACCAGAACGGATAGCGCTACTCCTGGAGCGTTATGGGACACGTGCTGTTCAACTGATCGACTACATACAAAGCTGTGAGGATAAGCCTCTGCAACATGCACCCCACTTTAGCCGTTGCGAGATTGAATTTATGGCACAGTACGAATATGTCTGTCACCTGACTGATCTGGTACTCAGAAGAACATTACTGGCAATGCTCGGTAAGGTGACGATCCCCTTATTAGAAGAACTTGCATCCATTATTGTACCGATTCTTGGTTGGTCAGATAGTGAGGTCAAACAAGAAATCGAAAGCACGGCACAATATCTTAGACAACGCCATGGTATGCAATTTGACAATCAGCATTTAGAAGGGAAATCACTTAATGTATAAATCAGCAAAAGTACGTCTCAATCGGATGTTCAATGAATCAGGAAAATGCCTTGATGTCGCCATCGACCACGGTGTTTTCAATGAATATAGTTTTCTCAACGGTCTTGAAAATGTGGATGCTGTCGTTCAGCAACTGGTCCAAGCGGGACCTGACGCGATCCAGATGAATTATGGGCAGAGTGACGTTTTGCAATCCATTCCGGGAAAGAACAAACCAGCACTTGTCATGCGCGTTGATGTTGGCAATCCCTACAATCCAAACACACATAGTTATATGTTTAATCGCCTGCAAAATGAAGAAGAACCGATTCTCGAAGCCTTACGCATGGATGCGAGTTGTGTAGTCGTAAATTTGTTACTTTTACCGGACGAACCTGAATTGCATTATCAAACAATCAGCAATATTGCCCGTGTGCGTGGTGTCTGTGAAAAATATGGTATGCCCTTGATGATCGAACCGCTTGTTATGCGAGCCAATGATTCACGCGGCGGTTATCAGGTTGATGGCGATAAGAATAAGCTTGTTCCGCTTGTGCGTCAGGCACGGGAACTCGGTGCAGACATCATCAAAGCAGACCCTACCGACAATGTCGAAGATTATCATGAAGTGATCGAAGTCGCACGTTGCCCTGTTCTGGTACGGGGTGGTGGCAAAGCCGATTTGAAATGGGTTCTCGAGCGCAGTTATGCCTTCTTACAACAGGGCGTACAGGGATTGGTCTACGGGCGCAATGTCTACCAGCATCCGAATCCCGCACAGGTGGTTAAGGCATTCATGGCAATGATCCACAACGATACCACCGCTGAGGAAGCATGGGAAATTTATCAATCTGCGGAAGAAAAAGAAACCGTATAGACCTTGAACAATTAATAACATTAATCAGGGGCAACGCAAGCCATTGTCCAAACAAAACTATTTTGGAGAAAGCTTATGACACAAGCAACGAAATTCGAATCTGCATTCACGATGGATACGTCTAGTATCAAATATGGTCCCGGTATCACCCGTGAAATTGGGCATGATATAGGTCGATACGGCGTGAAACGTGTAATGGTTGTCACTGATCCTAATCTATGTGATAGCCAGATGGTGGATACAGTCTGTAAAGCACTCAAAGCAGAAGGCATTGATGCGGTACTATATGATCAGGTGCGCGTCGAACCCACGGATGAATCCTTCAAACAGGCTATCGCTTTTGCACAGGATGGTAACTTTGATGGCTATGTCGCTGTGGGTGGTGGTTCGGTCATGGATACCGCTAAGGCGGCTAATCTCTACGCAACCTATCCCACAGAAGATTTTCTGGATTACATCAATCCGCCGATTGGCAAAGGTAAACCCGTTCCCGGCGCATTGAAACCGCTCATTGCTGTTCCAACAACGGCGGGTACCGGTAGCGAGACAACCGGTGTTGCTATTTTCGATCTACTAGAAATGCACGCCAAAACAGGGATATCACATCGGGCGTTGCGTCCTGTGATGGGTATCATTGACCCTTATAATACCGCCACTTTGCCCCCTGTTGCCGCGGCTTGCTCCGGTCTTGATGTTTTGAGCCATGCCATTGAATCCCTCACTGCTATTCCTTTTGATTCTCGTCCAGCGCCTGAAAGTCCCGTGTATCGCCCTGCCTATCAGGGTTCGAATCCAATTAGTGACATTTGGTCATCTAAATCCATTGAAATCATTTCAGAATATCAATTGCGGGCGATCAACGATCCTGACGATATTGAAGCACGCGGCAAGATGTTGCTGGCGGCATCATTCGCAGGGATTGGTTTTGGTAATGCCGGTGTTCATTTGCCACATGGAATGTCCTACCCCGTTTCTGGCATGGTGCGTGATTATCATCCTGAAGGTTACAATCTGGAGTGGTCTATTATCCCTCATGGTATGTCTGTGATTTTGAATGCGCCTGCTGTTTTCCGTTGGACTGCACAGGCAGATCCAAAACGTCATTTGTGGGCGGCAGAATTACTAGGGGCAGATATTCGTGGGGCGGAGGATGAAGATGCAGGAGAAATTCTTGCGCAAGAGATCATCAAAATTATGAAAGCGACTGGAATGCCGAATGGTCTCAGTGCGGTAGGCTTTACGGAAGATGATGTTGAAAAGTTGGCAGAAGGCACACTACCACAGCATCGCGTCACCAAACTATCGCCGCGTCCAGCAGATAAAGACGATTTGATGACTCTATTTCGTGATGCCATGACATATTGGTAAGTGAGCGCAGACGTACCCGATAGCAAAAGCGCAATAAAAATTCGTGACTAGCATAGAAGACAAATGAACTATGGCACAACATGCAATCCATGACGTGGTAAATGACTTAGAAAAGGCAATCGGCTCGGAACAGGTCAAGTTTGATCAGATGTCCCGTCTGTTATATAGCACAGATGCGAGCAATTATCAGATTATGCCCATCGGTGTAACCTTTCCCCGTAATACCGATGATGTGATTGCCATTCATGAAATCGCGGATCAATATCGACTTCCGCTCTTACCCCGTGGGGCGGGAAGTAGCCTAGCAGGGCAAACGGTTAATGAGGCGATTGTCATGGATTTTAGCCGCCATATGCGCCGTGTCCGGGGTATTAATGCTGAAGAACAATCTGTAGTGGTTGAAGCGGGTATGGTTCTGGGACAGCTGAATCAACAATTACAGAGTTTAGGGTTAATGTTCGGTCCTGATCCTGCCAGTGCTGATCGGGCGACCATTGGCGGCTGTATTGGCAATAATGCCAGTGGCTCGCATAGCATTGTCTATGGCATGACTGCCGATCACGTCAAGCGGCTTGAAGTGATTTTAGCCTCCGGTGAAAAAGTCTGGTTGGATGCCCAAACCGATGTACTGCAACAAGCCCGCGCACTCATATCCGGGCTTGTCACGGAAAATCATGATGAGATTATCCGGCGCTTTCCAAAAACATTTCGAACGGTTGCTGGCTATGCACTCAATAAAATTGATCCCGATGACGTAAACCTGAACTGGCTATTCACCGGCTCAGAAGGCACACTCGGCACCCTTGTTGCGGCTGAATTGAATCTGGTGAAATATCACAACGCCGGGGAACGTCGCCTGGCAATGGTTCATTTTGACAGTCTGCGCGCTTCATTAGAAGCAACACCCCGTATCCTCGAATTGAATCCCTCAGCAATTGAACTGATGGATGCCTTCCTGTTGAATAAGACCCGTCAAAGTGCGGAATATTCCCGCTATATGGACTTTATTGATGGCTATCCTGAAGCTGTTTTAGTTGTTGAATTCTATGGCGAAAATGATAAAGAACTATCCGGCAAGATTGACACATTACGCGATTTCCTCAACCGTAGTGAGCATAAATGCAGTATGACAATTGCTTCAACACCACAACAGCAACTCAATGTCTGGAAAGTGCGAAAAGCCGGGCTGGGTTTACTATTGAGCCAACGGGGTGATTCTAAACCGATTGCTTTTGTTGAAGATGCCGCTGTGCCTGTTGAACAATTGGCGGATTACATAGATGACGTTGCCCGTGTCGTTGAACGGGAAGGCACGACATTTGCGGTTTATGCTCATGCTAGTGCAGGTTGTTTGCATGTACGCCCTCTGATTAACCTCAAAACTATTAAAGGTCGCCAGCAGTATCGCAATATCGCCGAAGCCCTAACGGATGCGGCTATCAAATATGGTGGCACAGTGACCGGTGAACATGGTCAGGGGATTGTGCGCGGAGAATTTACAGAAAAACTCTTTGGCGCAAAATTAACCGATGCTTTTCGTCAGATAAAAGCGACTTTCGATCCTAAGAATCGCATGAATCCCGGTAAAATCATTGATGTTCCTCCGATGGACGAAATGTCTGTTCTGCGTTACACGCCTGAATATGAAGTCATTCCGCTACATACACGCTTTGATTGGTCAGAGGATGGCGGTTTGAGTGGTGCCGCCGAAATGTGTAATGGCGCAGGCGTTTGTCGTAAAGAAGGTTCCGGAACAATGTGCCCATCCTATATGGCAACCCGTGACGAACAACATGCGACACGCGGACGTGCCAATGCTTTACGGCTGGCGATGTCCGGTAAGTTGCCACAGGGCTTAGGAAATAAAGAACTCAAGCCAATTTTTGACTTATGTTTATCTTGCAAAGCCTGTGCGGCAGAGTGTCCTTCCTCGGTTGATGTCGCCCGGATGAAAGCCGAATATCTGGCGGCTTCATATGATGCCAATGGTACACCCTTAACAGCACGGATTTTTGGCAATATTCACCGCATCAATCAGCTGACTAGCTTATTTCCGAAATTCAGCAATTTCATGATGAGTCATCCCATTGGACTTGCCGGGGCTGGGATGCTGGGTTTACCGACTAACCGTCCCCTCCCAAAATTAGCAGAAAAACGATTTTCAAAATTGGTCGAGTGCAGTCATCATAAATCAGTAGAAACAACACTCATCATAGATACTTTTACTGAATTTAATCATCCGGAAGTAGGTCTTGCACTCGTAAAAGTTGCAGAGGTTGCTGGCTTAAAGTTGAATATCATGCGCTTACCAGAACAGGGTTGTTGTGGTCGTCCGGCAATATCAAAAGGGTTACTCGATAGTGCTAAGAAAATGGCGAATAGCAACGTGCTATATATCAGCGAGCACATTCCTTCAGGCGCTTTACTGTTTCTTGAGCCAAGTTGCCAATCGGCATTCTTAGATGATTATCCTGCACTTGTCGATGAGGTTTTGCAGGATGCGGCGCAACAGATTGCAGAACGTGCGATGAGTGCTGAGGCATGGTTAGCACAAGCATTAGCTGGCAAAGCATTGGATTGGGATAGCCAGCCACGGCAAATTTTATTACACGGACATTGCCACCAGAAAGCACTATGGAATACGGACGATACATTAAAATTGTTGCGAATGATGCCTGAAAGCACTGTCAAAGAAATTGATTCAGGGTGTTGTGGCGTGGCAGGAAGTTTTGGCTATGAACATTATGATTTATCAATGAAGATCGCCAATCAGCGTCTTTTGCCAGCAATTGAAGCCAACCCGGGTGCCCTTGTTGTCGCGCCGGGAACATCTTGCCGCACGCAGATTTTCGAGGCAGGTCATAAAGTTTGGCATCCAATCGAAATCATTGCCGAATCTCTAGGGGGCTAACTCAGCATGTTGTTATCAATCTTGTATTCATATTTTTCAAATAAGGTTTTTTTGGAATTTCTTGACAGATCACACCAATTGGAATATAGTCCCACCGGGTGACCGCAATCGATTGCTGTCACACTTTATAGCATTTGAATTGTTTACGATTTTTAAAGAGTTTTACTTTGACCTCATTATTAACTGCATCCAATATAACGAAACAATTCCCCGGTACACTGGCACTGGATAATGTTCAGCTTGATCTGCAAGCAGGCGAGATTCATGCTGTGATTGGTGAGAACGGGGCAGGCAAAAGCACGCTGATGAAAATCCTCGCAGGAGTCATTTCTGCGGATTCGGGACAAATTCACCTGAATGGTGAGCCAATTAATCCCACGACACCCGGTGAAGCACTGGCACTTGGCATCGCGACGGTTCATCAGGAACTCAGCTTAATCCCCACACTGACCGTTGCTGAGAATATCTTCCCCGGACGTTTACCAACAAACCGGTTTGGCATGGTGCGCTATGGCGAGTTATTTAAGCGAGCACAAAGCATCTTAAGCAAACTCAACGTGGCGGTAGATCCCCGCGCTTCGGTGGAAAAACTCTCCATCGCCAATCAACAATTAGTGGAAATTGCTAAAGCCATTTCATCGGATTGCAAAATTCTCATTCTGGACGAACCAACCTCCGCGCTTACGGACCATGAAGCAGATCAGCTACTTGCCTTCCTCAAACGTCTGGCGCAGGATGGTGTGAGCATTGTTTACATCAGCCATAAGCTCAAAGAAATTTTCATGACGGCTAATCGGGTCACGATTCTGCGCGACGGGAAGTTTGTAGGTACGCATCAGGTGAGCGAAATTAAACCCGACGATGTAATTCGGATGATGGTCGGGCGCGAACTCGGCAACATTTACCCCGATAAAGGCAAGGAAACGGGCGTAACACTGCTGGAAGTTCAGGATTTGCGCTTGCCAGAAACCCGCGTAAGCAACAGCTTTCATCTGCTAGAAGGTGAAATTCTAGGCTTTGCAGGACTCATCGGTTCAGGTCGTAGCGAACTGGCACACGCGTTATTTGGCGCGGCACCGAAGCTTTCTGGCACAATTCGCCTGCATGGTCAGGAAGTACACATTCATTCTCCCAAACAGGCTATAAAACTGGGTATCGGTTACCTTACCGAAGACCGCAAGCAGGCGGGCTTATTTCTGGAAATGAGCCTCAAGCAGAATGTGTCCGCTACCGTGCTGAATAAAGTGAGCCAGGCGGGATTCGTTAAGCCGGAGCGGGAGCGTCAATTGGCGCGTGAGTATGTGCAACGATTGAGCGTGAGCACCTCCTCCATTGAACAGGAAGTTCGTCGGTTGAGTGGTGGCAATCAGCAGAAAATTCTGTTGTCGAAATGGCTGGCGATCCAACCGCGCATTCTTATTGTGGATGAGCCAACGCGTGGGATTGATGTGGGTGCCAAAAAAGAAATCCATCACCTTCTACGCAGTCTGTGCGAGAAAGGTGTCGGGGTGATCATCATCTCTTCTGAACTGCCGGAAATTCTGGGGATGTGCGACCGGGTGCTGGTCATGCACGAAGGTGCAATCATCGCGGAATACAGTGGTAGAGAGGCGACCGAAGAAAATATTATCCGTTCTGCGAGTAATCATTAAGTGAGTGATTTTATGGCAAGTGAGTCCGTCAAAAAAGTTTCTGCCCAAAAAAATAATATGGCAAGACCTCTTATCAATTTTTTAACGCAACTGGTGAAAGTGCGTGAATTTGCGCTAGTTGCGATGATTATTCTCATCGCTGTAGGATTAGAACTGTATACAGGACGCTTTTTCACCACCGTAAATCTAAATGCAATTAGTCTTGGATTTTCCACTTCTGCGGTGATTGTTTTCGGGATGACGATGGCGCTCGTTTCTGGCGGCTTTGATCTTTCCGTCGGGTCTGTCTTTGCGCTGGGTGGGGTGGTCACAGCATCCGCGTTACGGGCTGATATTCCGATTCCATTAGCAATATTAGCCGGGTTGAGTGTCGGGTTGCTTGCCGGATTAACGAATGGGCTACTGATTACCAAAGTTAAAATCAATCCCTTTATTACCACACTTGGGATGATGGGCATTGCACGCGGGGCGAGCCTTGCCGTGACCAAGGGAACGACGCTGGCGGGTTTGCCCCCGGAATTTTTTGTTTATGGACAGAACAAAACATTCGATCTGTTCAATCTGATTATTATTGCGTTTTTTATCATCATCGTGGGAGACGTTTTGATGCGTAGAGCCTCGGCTTTCCGGCAGATTTACTATGTCGGTGGCAACGAAGAAGCCGCGCGTCTCTCAGGTATTAATATAGATCGGGTTAAAATTGCGGTGTATACCATGTCGGGGATATTTGCGGCACTGGCGGGTATTTTATCCGTTTCTCGCTTTACCGTTGCCGATCCCGGTGCGGGTACGGGGGAGGAACTTCGCATCATCGCCGCCTGTATTATTGGCGGATGCAGTTTGCAGGGTGGGCGTGGAACGGTGATTGGCGGGTTGTTCGGGCTGATCTTCGTTGGTCTCATCAATAACGGCATGATTCTGCTCCGTGTTCCGGTGTACTGGCAACAACTCTCGATGGGTATTGTTCTGCTTCTGGCAGTCGGCTTCGATACCCTCAGTCAACGTTGGCAACTTCGTCCACGTGTCAGGCAGTCGTCCTGATCGTGTGGCGTTGCATAATGCACATTCACTTATTTATGTAATAAAGGGGAAATAAATGAACGTTAATCGTAGAGACTTCCTTAAAAAGTCAGGGATCGCCGCCGCCGCTGCGTTTGCCGCTTCGCAAGGGGTGAAAGTTACCCGTGCACAGGATATGCAGACCTATTATATGGTCTCGTTCCTCTCCGGTATCTCTTACTGGGCGGATGCCTTCCGTGGGATGCAGGATGCCGCAGAATATCTCGGCGTAGAAGCAGTTTATACCGGTACACCTGAATACGATATTACCGGTGAAGTTCGTGTGCTGGAAGAAACGCTCGGTTTGCAACCGGATGGTGTCTTGCTCACCGTTATTCAGGCAGATGCGTTACAACCAACGATTGATAACGCCATTGGAAGTGGTATTCCGCTGGTGACCTTTGATGCCGATTCGCCCCTCAGCAATCGCTACTCGTTCCTCGGTACCGGCAACTATTCCGCAGGTGTTACCGCCGCGCGCTATATCGGTGGACTGGCTGATGGGGGTAAAGCGGCAGTCGTCACCGTACCCTCACAGAATAATCTTGCGCAACGTACTCAAGGCTTTATTGATACGATCAACGCGGAGTATCCCAATATTGAAACGGGCGACCAGTTTATCGTGGATAACCAGAATACCTCGGAGCAAGCCGCCAGCGGTTTGTCCGCGCTTTTGCAGGCGGAACCGGATATTCGTGCGGTATTCAGCAGTAATGCACAGGCGGCTATCGGTGCGGCATCCGCATTACGTGAAGCCGGTCTGGTAGATACCGTCCATCATATTGGTTTTGACTTTGACGAAGGCACGCTCGATCTCATTGATAACGGTCAACTTGGTGCGACACTGGCACAGGGAACGTGGCAAATGGGATTCTGGGGAATGATGTTCACCTATATGGTGCGCAATTCAATGATTGAATCTGTTTCTGATTGGATGGCTGCGGGAATTTCCCCATTACCACCGAATGTTGATACAGGTGTGGTTGTCATTAATCAAAGCAACAGCCAATTCTGGCGCGCTACTTAATTAACGTAAGAGGGTAGAGAGCGCCTTCAAATCGTCTCTACCCTTCACGGCGTGGAAAGCAGGGTCACAGTCGGATGAGGCTCTGCTTCACAACAATGGTTACCGCGTAACCAGCTTAACAATTTAGTGCGAGTTGAAAGAAAATGCAATATTTGCTTGTTGCACATGCTGTATATTTGTGCACAATAGGTTTCTGTTCTTAGGCTATCTCTGTTAAATAACAGCTCGCATCGATAATGGAAGCCGAATGCCATACCAATCTTCCTCCAATAATCCAACAATGGGTGATGTCGCAAAATTGGCAGGTGTATCACGGAGCACCGTGTCACGCGTGTTAAACAATAGCGATTCATACGTTCCCATTAGTGAAGAAACTAAACAGCGTGTGATGGATGCGGTAACAACATTGGGTTACCAGACTAATATGATCGCACGCAGTTTGCGCACACAAAAGACGCAAATGATCGCGGTAATGATTGGCGATATATCCAATGCCTTTTATCATCCCATTGTGCGCGCTATTCAGGATGTCGCGCAGAGGTATGATTATGATGTGCTCATCTCTAACGGTGATCATATTTATCAGAATGAGCATCGTTTTCTGCAATCTGTGTTGCGCCGTCCTGTCGATGGGGTCATTATGGCACCACACCGACTAAGCACCAGGGAACTCGAAGATTTTATCCAGCGTAGTCATATCCCGATAGTGGCGATTGGCGCTCAGGTGGAACATCCGTTGGTCGATGTGGTAGGTGGCACCAGTGAACCGGCAACCTATGAGATGATTACATGGCTCATCCAGAAAATGGGGCATAAGCGCATCGGGTTTATCGGCGTGGTGGATGATATGCCCCCGGGACCACCCCGCCTTAATGGGTATCTGAATGCTATGCGTGACTCAAATTTGACTGTCGAACCGCAGTTCATTCAGAAGGTGGAATTCACAATGCAGGGCGGACGTGAAGCGATGGATGAATTCTTAAAACAGGATCACCCGCCTTCAGCGATTTTCGCCTGTAATCCGATGATGTCGATCGGCGCGATGAAAGTTGCACAGGCGCATGGATACAAAATTCCGGATGATTTTAGTATCGTCGGCTTTGATGATATACCGGAGGCTACTATTGTGACACCTGAGCTAACGGTGATTTCGCGCAATCTCCCCAAAATTGGCACTAAGGTTGCCGAACTCTTATTTGAGCGCATTGATAATAAAGTCGGTGAGCAGGGTCGTTTTTTTCAAAGTGAATGGCAACTCATTGAGCGTGAGTCCACGCGAAAATTATTATAAGCACTGTGCTCGAATACCTGGATTTACTCGCGTGTAATTCGGCTATTCTATTGACCTCTGATCTCAATATGCTAAATGCAGACACCAGAGAACACCATCCTTCTACAAATCAAATTACCCACCACCACTGATAACACCCGATGCCGATGGTTTTGTTCGTTTATCAATTGCTGAGTTCAGTCTCTGAACTAGCACCATTGGTTATTAGATAGATGGCATTTACCAACTGAAAAATGCGTTGAAAATTATGAATTATTTCTAGCAACCGTACACTGAACAAATGAGCGAGTTGAACAAAAGGAAGTCTCTGGTAAGGTTGAATTTCTCACAAAACAGCCTGGAGGAGACCCCCAATGTTCAGCTCTAGAAATTATGGTAAATGGCGCAGTCGTTTA
>JAVJSU010000081.1:0-75387 GCA_040219275.1 Aggregatilineales bacterium
ACCGAGGTTGACCGCACTGACCGCCACGACTTGAGTATTTTTCGCGTCGGCTGGGATTGGTTAGAACGACGATTCGTCTTTGATGATCCCATTCCTATTCTCTTCAGACCGAACTTCTGTTTGATGTCCGGTTGCTAGTGATAAAGCAATTCAAAACTTTAAGTTTGCGCTCGCCCTAAATCCTAATTATTTCGAGGCACTTGTAAGCATAGCTGGTTTAATTGCGGACATAAATCAATCTGCTCGCTATTTGGGACGCGCGTTTCGTATACAGTCCGAACATTATATCTGGGAAACACTGCTTCAGAACATGGCATCTGCTTATAATCGTGACCCTCAAAACCTCTATGATCTGATCTATGCTGAAGCAGAAAAGACGGATCTGAAAGTGCCTTTAGTGAATAGAGAGATCCTCAAGAAAATCAAATTCGCTTAAACTTTCTCCCACCGGAATCGGTAACGGCTGTCATATCGACAGCCGTTATACCGAAGGAGAGAGTATTCAACTGGTTCACCCTGAAGGCTCGGGACGATCAGAGTTTACCCATAAGGGATTTTCAAAATTAGGTGTGCACGATTAATGAATGCGTTCGGCGACCACCACATCACGACGGCTATAGTTTCCACCACTCAATGAGGCGGTGTCGCAGGTCATGATCGTCAGGCGTTCGGATGTGCTCGGATACAAAATGCTCAGATCACGATAGCTTACGTTAGAAACGCTTGTCACGCGATAACGGATGTCCTGTCCATCGCTGTTGATGACGATCTCATCACCCACTACCACCTGATCCAGATCATAAAAGACGCTCGGTGCACGTTCTGCCAATTCAGAGTGACCACCCAGCACGATGTTCCCGCCCTGACCAAACCACGCCGTACCCTGCAAAAAACCAACCTGTGTGGTCAATTCGGTAGTATCCCACGTCACATCCCCATTCGGGAAGGCGCGGATGCCGATAGAGACAATAGGGGCGCTTACGCCGATGGACGGAATGGAGATCGTTACACCGGTAGCATCATAGGCGCTAACAGGTGAGGCGGTCATGACGATGTTCATAAGAAGTAACAAAGTCCCGACGATCAGCGTTCTGGAAACTTTGCGAATGGATTGGGTGAAGGTTGAAGTCAGCATGTTTAAGTGATCCGTATGAGAAGAATAATTGATGATGAACTATACGCTTATGATAGTTTACAAATAATGAAAAAAGAATTGAGATAACACATTTATAACCAATGTTCTTTACTGATATTATCTATAATATTACAAGATTTAATGGCGTTAAGTCTGGTACAATCTAGTAACGAAATTCATAGCGGGAATACGAGGGGAAAATGCGCCTTTCCGAACAACAAAATAAGATTGCCATATCACGGGGGAAAGTATTTCTCGAAGGCAAGGCAGGCACAGGCAAAACGTCCGTGGGTGTGGCGCGTCTAGCAGATTTATTGGCGCAGGGTGTTCCTGCATCCTCAATACTCGTCATTGTGCCACAACGCACGTTAGCCTTTCCTTACTATGAAGTGCTCAATCAGCCGGATCTCGCCGCCGGTGGACAGGTCGTTGTCTCAACATTGGGCGGTATTGCCCGTCGCATGGTCGATATTTTCTTTCCGCTTGTCGCGCAGGATGCTGGATTTACGCACGCTGAAGGTCGCCCCACTTTTCTCAGCTTAGAGACCGCCCAATACTTCATGGCACGCCTCATCACGCCCATCATCGAAACTGAAGGCTACTTCGACACCGTCACTATTGACCGCAACCGCCTGTATAGCCAACTTATCGATAACCTGAACAAAGCCGCTGTCGTCGGTTTTGATTATCGTGAAGTCGGCGAGATGCTCAAAAATGCGTGGACGGGCGACGATACCCAGCGCCGGATGTACGACGACATGCAAAATAGCATCATTCGCTTCCGTGAGTATTGCCTTGAGCACAACTTGCTTGATTTTTCGCTACAGGTTGAGGTCTTTATGAAGCACCTGTGGAAATTAGAGAACGTCCGCACCTATCTCTTCGGGCAATATCGCCATCTCATCATCGACAATATAGAAGAGGACACCCCCGCCGCGCATGAAGTCATGGCAGACCTCATCGCCGAAAGTGACTCCGCGCTCGTCATTTACGATAGTGATGCCGGTTATCGCCGTTTTCTCGGTGCTGATCCCGCCCATGCCTATTTTCTAAAATCCACCTGCGAAACTCACGCAACGCTAGAAACGTCTTACGTCACCACGCCGGATTTAGAAGCCATGAGCAAACACATCGCGGTTAGCCTCTATCGTGCCGGAGCCGACGATGTGAAAGATTTACAGGGCGATCCTCGCGCACCGTTGATTTTCGATAGCCATCGTTACTATCCACAGATGATTGATTGGGTCGCCGAACAGATCAAATCACTCGTCGATGATTACGGTGTACCCCCGAAGGAAATCGTCGTGATGTCACCCTTTTTGTCGGATGCCCTGCGCTTCTCGCTCATGAACCGCCTGCAAACGCTCAATATTCCGGTGCGCTCACATCGTCCATCACGCTCCCTGCGGGAGGAACCTGCCGCGGTTGCACTGCTAACGTTTAGCCAACTCGCCCATCCCGATTGGCAATTGCGCCCGACAGTATTCGACTTCATCTATGCCCTCATGGAAGCCATCGACGGCTTGGATTTGATTCGCGCCCAATTGCTCGGTGGGAACGTCCTCAAAACCAGAGACAACCGTCCGACTTTGCTCCGCTTCGACCAACTCAGCCCGGATATTCAAGCCCGCATCACCTTTGAATTTGGCAATCGCTATGATCGCCTGCGTGATTGGCTGGAAACCTACATTACCGCCTCACAGGACGACACGCCCGACGAACTCGACCATTTCTGGAGTCGCTTATTCGGCGAGGTGCTTTCACAGGAAGGATTCGGCTATCATGACGATTTTGATGCCGCAGAAATCGCCGCGAATTTGATTGACTCCGCCCGTAAGTTCCGCCAGATCATCGGCGATAGCAACGCCCCCGCGCCGGAAGGCAAAACGCTCGCGCAGGAATATGTGGAGATGGTCGCGCAGGGCATCATCGCAGATCAATATTTGCGCCAGTGGGAAGTCACCGACGAAGAAAACGCCGTCTTACTCGCCCCTGCCTATACCTTCCTGATGAGCAACCGTCCGGTGGATTATCAATTCTGGCTGAACGTAGGCGGGCGTGGATGGGCGGAACGACTCTATCAACCCCTGACGAATCCCTATGTGCTGACCCTCGAATGGCAAGCCTTTGATGATCGTAAATGGACGGATATGGACGAGGTTGAAGTCGCCAACGATTCGCTTTATCGCCTATCGCTCGGTTTGATCCGTCGATGCCGGAAAAATATCTATCTGGGCTTTAGCGAATTGGGCGAACAGGGCTACGAACAACGCGGCGCAATGCTGGATGCCATCCAACGAATGCTTCGCCGCACTGCCGAGTGATATAGCAAACTTATAACAACAGCATGTGTTCGATAAATCGTCAAAATCGCACATCCACTAAACGTGGGTCAATTCAAATTTCGACCAAATCGAAAGGCATAAATCGTAAATAGGATGTAACTGATAGAGAATATTAAATAAAATATAAAATCGACTTGATTCTCACTTCGGATTAAATTATTGAATGCAGCTAATTGAGCTAGAATAACGAAAATAAACCATCCGAATCTTTCTCTAGAAGCGATTTTTAGACTAGCTGATGGTTGAATGAGCTTGTCTAATCCATTATCTTCAGTAGAATTTCTAAGGATTTTCCACGGATACGGAGATTTAGCTAAAAACAACTTAATCTCTTGCAAGGTCAAAGACTTCTTTTTTGCGTGATACTTGAGTGAACTTAAACTCAAAAGAAACGTCCAAATAAAGAATGTAATGAATCCGAAATATGTAATTGCATTCATTAGACACTCCCATAAATTCAAAGAAGTTAACCGCTAAGGCAATTCATACTTAAGTATATCTGATGGGGAGATCGTTAATGTCTTGCTCCTTCATCTATCGTCTAATATCTTTTCTCTTTTTACTTTAGACTTCACACTTTCCACTTTCTGAGTATCATTAGCCGCCGGAAACAATTATGGAGAACCCAACTTGATGACCAGACGATTATGGCTCATCTTTACCGTTCTTGTGATTTTTCTAGTTAACACTCCCTCCACAATTACTGCAAATCATTTAAATGCGGGAGAAGTCATTGTAGATCAATATGGATTTGAAATGGTTTATGTGCCTGCGGGTAGGGTGACGATGGGCATTGAACGTGGTCGTTTAGTTCAATTCATTGAACAGGGTGCATTTCTGGATGTCCCTGAATCACAAGTTGATCTCATTCTTGATATATATGAAGAACAGGGCGCATTTGAAACTATAGATATTGAAGTGTCTGAATTTTGGATCGATAGATACGAAGTGACTATTGAACAATATCTATCGCGTGCTGAATATTGTATGGGAACAGGACGTTGCAACACACTTAATTTGCCCCCTGAGTTGATGAGTGATCCAAATCAACCACAGGTAGGCATAGATTGGTTTGATGCCTTACGTTTTTGTGTGGGACGTGGAGCGCGTTTAGCGACAGAACATGAGTGGGAGTATGCGGCTAGTGGTTCCGAAAATTTAATTTTCCCGTGGGGAAATACGCTTGTCTATGAAAATATTTCAATAGCGGTGCCAACGATTGGTGTAACATATCCGGTGGGTAGTAAACGTGAAAATATCAGTTGGGTTGGCGCGTATGATATGGCTGGAAATGCCGCTGAATGGGTAGAAGATCGCTTATTGCCTTATGCTTTCGATTCGGATTTGTGGGCGCTATGGAGTTCCACACCTAATTTTGACACGCAACGAGTAATGCGAGGCGGTTCATATTATAGTAGCACTGCACTTGAGACAACTACCTTTGCAAGAATTTCAAGAAATTCACAATCTGCTAGTGGCGGTATTCGGTGTGTACGTTCAGCTAATCCCAATGAATAATGTTGCTCGAACACAATTAATGGAGACAATCCCCGATGACCAGACGACTATGGTTCATCTGTATCAGCGTGATGCTTCTGGCAATATTCATGCCAGCACACGCCCAATTCACCATCCCTGCCATGCTGACCAACGATGCTGAACTGCTGACAGGACCCGGACACACCTATGGGCGGGTGGGCATCCTCAACGCGGGGACAGAAGTGACGATCACCCAGCGCAACCGCATCGGCAACTGGATTCGCGTCGAAGGCGGCGACATTGACGGTTGGGTGCGCGTCAGCAATCTGGACATGACCGGCTTACGCATGAGTTCGATTCCGGTGAATGATGATCTGCCGGATGCCGACACGTCCGAAATTACCGACGAGAATATCGCCCGCCTGTATAGCGTGCCGATCCTTCCTGAAATCAGCGATTCCATGCGCGACGTGTATTTGCGCGGGCAAGACCTCGGCAATCATGATGATGTCGTCGTCAAAATTGGCGATAGCAACAGCGCCAACGCCGCCTACCTCACGCCCATCAGCACCGGAAATTATGATCTCGGTCCCTATAACATGCTGGAAAACAGCGTCGATTATTTTGCAGATAACATGGCAACTAACGACATCGCCGCTCGTGTTGGCTTGAATGGCTTCTCGCTCTTTGATCCGTTCTGGTCACCGCAGGCAGAGTGCGAAGCCAACGAAACACCACTCGCCTGTGAGTATCGCGTGTCTCAACCCACCATCGCCGTGATTCTGTTCGGTCCGAACGATTTGCGCGTGTTGAATTCCACCGAATACGACGAACAAATGCGCCTCATTATAGATGAAACGCTCAATGCCGGAATCATCCCTCTGCTGTCGACCTTCAGCGCCGACCCTGACGAATCCACATGGGGGCAGGCGATTCGCTTCAACAATATTTTGCTGGATATTGCGATTGACTACGACATTCCGCTTGTCAATTTATGGTCGGCGGCGCAAGCGTTGCCTAACGCGGGCATCGGCGACGATCATGTGCATATGACCATCAGTGGTGGTCCGCTGGATTTGAGTCAGGGCTATGAATGGCGCTTCGGTGTGCCTCTGCAAAATCTGGTGGTGCTCCATGCCCTGGATGCCATTTACGATCACGCCATCAACGTGGACTAATCACCCTTTGCACGACCACCCACTATCCGCTAGAGTTAAGCGATGTTTTGTATTTGAATACATGAGCCTGCCCCTTACATCTATAAGGGCGACCTAGCAGGTCGCCCCTACAATTGGATGTTGCCAAATGGGGGGTGAGGTAGGAGAGAAAAAATTATGCGACGGACACTGATCGCATTGCTACTTATCATCATGCTCATCACCATTGCCGCGTGTGGCGGTGATTCCGACGACGACACGACAACCGACACGGACACAACCCAATCCACCGCGCCGGAAAATCCCGAAGCGGTAAGCGCCGTCGAGCGTTACCTGCAAGCCAAAGTCGACGGCGATGAAGACGGCATCCGTGAAAATATTTGCGCGGAAATGGAAAGTGACATCCGTCTGGAAGCGACTTCATTCGCCTCGGTGGATGCTTCGCTTGAAGAGATGTCCTGCTCATTTATTGGCACGGGCGCAAACGGCGAACTCGTCACCTGCACCGGACAAATCACCGCGCTCTATGGGGCGGAAAGCCGGAGCTTCCCCCTCAGCACCTATCGCGTCGTCGAAGAAGATGGTGAATGGCGCTGGTGTGGTGAAGCAGAAGCCACACAAGGCTAAAGGAGATTAGCGTCATGCTCAAACGCATACTCACACGCGAGAATGTTTTTGCCGTCGCCCTGTGCCTGATTATTATTCTGGTCGTCATCGTCACCAGCGATTCCGCACCGACATGGATTTATCAGGGCTTTTAAGCCCACTTTTAAGCGCATCGGATTAATCGCGTGACCTTCGATCTGACAACCATCGCCATTTTAGGAGTCGCCGCCGTCGCCTATAGCCTGCTCATCCCCGCACGCCTGCGCGGATGGGCGTTGATGCTGGCGAGCATGATTGCAATTTACTGGCTTCAGCCGCGCCTCAACATCCCTCGCATGGATTACATTCTGCCCACAGGCACGCTTATTGTGACGGTGGCAGTCTGGTGGTTCACGCGCAAACCGGACGACGACGGACGCACGCCCTTCACCCGCGAAGATGCAATCGCGCTCGGCTTAACCGTCGCCGTTGTCATGGCGATTGCCGGAACGCGCTTTCTGGATGCCGACTATCGCCTCACCTCGCGCCCGCCGGAACCGCTCCACGTCGCGTTCGTGCTGGCGGGAATCACCGCCATCGTTTTCGGATTCTGGCGCTTCACCCGTAGCCTGAATCACTGGAACATCCTCACCGGCTGGATTTTGTTGATTATCGGCATGTTCGTCGTGCTCAAAACTGAACCGCTCGCCATTGAACTCAGCCGGGTTGTTCGCGGGCAAATGGGGCGGGATACCTCCCTCGCCGCCATGATTGACCTGAATTGGCTCGGCTTTTCGTATGTCGCCTTCCGCTTGATTCACACGCTAAGAGATCGTCAATCCGGCAAGCTCCCCGCGCTGACTCTGCGTGAATTTATCACTTATATCATCTTCTTTCCGGCGTATATCTCCGGCCCGATTGACCGCGCCGAACGCTTCATCACCGATTTACGCGCCCTGCCGGAGATGGTCGGGCTTGCCGCGCCGCGCTTTGTGGAAGGCTTTACACGCATCGGGGTCGGCATCTTCAAGAAATTCGTGATCGCGGATACATTGGCGCTCGGTATGTCGCTCAATCCGGTCAACGCCGCACAGACCGAGTCGGCACTCATGACGTGGGTGTTGCTTTACGGCTATGCGCTCCGCCTATTCTTCGATTTTAGCGGCTACTCGGATATTGCCATCGGCGTAGGCATCCTCTTCGGCATCAAATTGCCGGAGAATTTCAACCGTCCCTATCTCAAAAACAACATCACCACCTTCTGGCAAAGCTGGCACATCACCCTCAGCACATGGGCGCGCTTTTATGTCTTTACGCCACTCTCGCGCTTATTATTGACGCGCAAACCCAAACCCTCAACAAGACTCGTCGTCCTGCTGACTCAATCCGCGACGATGGTGACGATTGGCTTGTGGCATGGCATCACGCTGAATTTTCTGATCTGGGGCATCTGGCACGGACTCGGTTTGTTCGCCCATAAACAATGGAGTGACCGCACCCGCAAATGGTACATCAGCCTTAAAGATAAGCCAGAGCAACAACGCCTGTGGACGTTCGCTGGCTGGTTGCTGACCTTTCATTTTGTGGTGCTCGGCTGGGTGTGGTTTGCTCTGCCGGACATCGACCAATCCCTGGGTGTGTTCGGTAAATTGTTCGGTTTTGGCTGAAATTCTCCATGTGCGATCTACTAATTCTCACCCGTTCCGTTCATCGTGCGGTCACATAATCATCAGTGCTTCTTAATCCCCTACACCCACAGCACACATCTTTATTGTATAGTTTTATAAGTTACTACGAAGCTAAACGACAGGGAGATTTACTTTGCTAACAGTATTTATAGGTGAAAATAAATATAGAAATCTACGGCGCTTTAATATTATTGCCGGTATTGCACACGCTATTCAGGTTGTGCTTATGCTTATCCTCGCCAACGATCAAACCTTTCCCATCACAACGGCATTTCTCGAATTCAATGAAAGCACACAGACATTACTGCCCGCGCAGGATACACTTTTTGACCTGCCCTTAGTCTATCTTGTGGCATCATTTTCTGCGCTGAGTGCCATTGCCCATTTCATCATCGCATTCCCCGCCTATGACTGGTATGTGAAGAGTCTAGAAAAACGACGCAATCCAGCAAGGTGGATTGAATATGCGTTTTCATCATCCATCATGATCGTCGTTATCGCGATACTTTTTGGTGTTTACAATATCGCAACGCTGGTGGCGATTGTGGGTAGTAATGCCGCGATGAACCTGTTCGGCTGGGATATGGAATTGCTCAACGATCAACAATCAGACAGGATCAACTGGAAACCGTTCATCTTCGGGTCGATCATCGGACTCATCCCGTGGATTACGCTTGGAATTTACTTCGTCGGGACGATCAACGGGAATCAAGTACCCGCGTTTGTATTCACGATTTTTATTGTGGTCTTCCTGTCATTTAATATCTTCGCCGTCAATATGTGGCTCCAGTATAAAAAAATCGGTCCATGGAAACACTATTTATTCGGTGAAGCCGCTTTTATCATCCTGAGTCTGGTCGCCAAATCACTGCTCGCGTGGCAGGTGTACGGCGGTGCGCTCAACCAACCTGTTTAACCGATGCTCCCATGCGTCGATGAATATCTCCATGCTGTAAATTGGAGGCAAAAAAGTCCCCCCGTCAATCTTTGGCGAGGGGACTTACGCTTATTTTACTCCACCACCGTCACATACTCACCGGAGACATACCCCAGATCATCGTTATAGCGGATTTGATACCAGCCGTCTTCTTCATCCAGAATGACGAACGCCATCCCCGGTAAAATTGTTCCGATTTGCCCGTTGCTGATGCCCGCGCCGTTCCGCACATTCAGCACCACGTCGGTAGTCAGATAGCGCAAAGGGTCTTCGTCTATCGTATCGGCTACCGTCCCAACATAGGTTTCCGCCAGCAGATCATTAATCGCCGCTTCGGTCTGCTGATAATTGCCTTCGCCGATCCGCAAATAACGGATATTCCCACGCTTGTCGATCAAATACGTCGTGGGCCAATACCGCTGATTATACGCCCGCCATGTGAGACCGTCGTTGTCCTGCCCGACAGCATAACTCACATTCAGGCGTGCCGTCGCCGCGGAGATGTTGTGCAGGTCGCGTTCATAATTGAATTCGGGATAATGAATGCCGATGACGACCAAGCCCTGATCCTGATAGGTCTGATGCCATTGTTCGATATAGGGCAGGGTGCGGATGCAATTGATGCAATCGAACGTCCAGAATTCCAGCAGAACGACCTGCCCGCGCAAATCTTCTAGGCGCAACGGCACATCGCTATTCAACCATGCCAGACTTTGAATCTCCGGCGCGACCCCGCGATCAGGCAAGCTCGACACATAAACCTCCTCACCAGAATCAGATGAATTAGACGAAGCAGGCGGTGGCGTAGCAGTGGGGACTTGCGCTTGGTTTGGCGTGCCCTGAGCGCTGGAAAACATGGATGGAGAAAATACCGCCAGCACCAGTACACCACTAAATATCAAGACGATCCGTTCAAGCATAGGGCATCACCTTTATTGCTCTTGTCGATGTCCCCATTAAAACGCGCACTGCTTACGATTGGCTAACGTTATTTTCTCATCTGACGGTCCACCCAAACGTCCAAAAGTATGCTATCTTGAAAATTATGCAAATTCAAACCGGACATATTCGGAGCATAGAGTCGCGTAAAAAATCGCGCTTATCACCGAAAATGCCAGACATTGGCACAGAAAAAAATAACGCGAAGATGGCACTATACTGCCAATCAAACCCCTTTTCTTCCCGTAGCACGCGCTACCAACCCCCTATTCAATGCCATCATGTGCCACAAAGTGCCAACCCACTGCCATCTATGAAAATCCACCCAAGTCTGGCACACTCCGAACAGGTAGACTGGCTAGAGGCGAGGGTGATGCGATGACTCAATGGGCATGGTTAGAAAAACCGACAAAAACCGATAATTGGGCATTCGGGGTGCGCGTTGTGCTCAAAGCGTTGCTCCTGTTCGCTCTCGTAAACGTGCTGTTTGCTCTGCTGAATCCGCTCCCGTTTTTGGGTCAACTCTCGCTTTATAACACGGTCTTACCCGGACGCGAACGCCTGCCTTACGGGGAGAATTCCTCGCAATCCTACAACCTCAGCCTGTTTAATATTCCGGCAATGTTCGCCTCCCACGAACTCAGCGCGGGCAAAGCCGATGACGAGTTCCGTGTGTTGCTCGTGGGCGATTCCGCAACATGGGGCTGGCTATTGGAGAATGACGAAACGCTCTCCGGTGTGTTGAATGCCGAAAATCTGAGTACAGAGGATGGGCGCGAAGTCGTCTTCTACAATGTCGGGTATCCCATCATGTCCCTGACGAAAGACCTGCTTTTGCTGGATGAAGCCCTGAACTATGCGCCGGATATGGTCGTCTGGCTCGTCACGCTGGAATCCATGCCCCGCGAAAAGCAACTCTTCCCGCCCCTTGTGCAGAACAACGCCGAACGGGTACGCGACTTGACGGGTACGCTTGACCTGAACATTGATCCCGACGACTCGCGCTTCGTCGAGCCGGACTTTCTGGAAAGCACGCTCTACGGTCAACGCCGTTCATTGGCGGATTTGCTCCGCTTGCAGGTGTATGGTTTTTCATGGTCAGCGACCAGAATCGACCAATATTGGGAAGGATTCACACCCCTCACGCGGGACTTTGGCGAAGACCTGACGTGGGAAACCTTCACCGATCCGCAAGACTTCAGCGCCGATGACCTCACGCAAATTCTCGCTTTCGATGTGCTCTCCGGTGGGATTGAGCGCGTCCGTCAATACAACCCGACCATTCCGGTGTTGATCGTCAATGAACCAATTTTCATCAGCGATGGGGAAAACAGTGATCTCCGCTACAACTTCTGGTATCCACGCTGGATTTACGACCAGTATCGCGACTTCCTGACCGATATTGCTGAACAATCCGGCTGGAATTTTGTAGATTTATGGGAGTCTGTTTCGCCGGAAGAATTCACCGATAGTCCGGTGCATCTCACGCCGGCAGGCACACAACAACTCGCCCAATCTTTGCAACCGGAGATCATCGCGCTGGCGAACGGTAACTAAAGCAGGGGTATCGCAGGTTTAGCACCGAGTAAACGATCTTTCTCTTTGCGATAATCAAGAAAAGGGAGTCGCTATGAGATTATTTCGTCAAATGACTTTGTCTATTACTGTGCTAGTCGTGTGCTTCACCATGCTAAGCGCGCAGGAAGACGACAGTTGGATTACGTATATCGTCGATAATCAGATTTACCAGATGCGCGCTGATGGCACAGACTCGCATCTTCTAACGGATATGAGTGCTCTAACGATGCAGTGGTCTGCCGATGGTGAGTGGTTTTTGATCGCCTCTAGTGATGGTTTGCCAGAAGGAACTGACCCATTCCGGTACACACATCTCTTTCGGGTGGATGCTGATGGCACAACGAGGGAGCAGATTACGTCCGAGCCTATTTTACTTTTGAGGCATATGGCTTTATCGTCGGATAGCGAATGGATCGTGTATACCTCCTGCCCTGATGGGTATATGCACAACTGTCAGCTTTATAAAATCCGTTCCGACGGCACGGATTTTGCCCATATCGATGCTAGCCCTGGATACAACCAATATCTGTCATGGTCACCCGATAGCTCGGCATTTCTTTTTAGTGCTTATAACGGGCAGGGTAGAAATATCTATCGCATGAATCCAGACGAAGCGCAGATTGAGTTCCTCACAGAAGGCTGGTCAATGGCGTGGTCACCGGATGGCGAGTGGATTAGCTTCACTTTTGAGAATCATCTCTACCGGATGCGCGAAGATGGCTCTGAGCGTGAACCCCTGACGCAAGGTTTAATCTTGCTAGAAGCGTTAAGCTGGTCGCCGGATAGTAAGTGGATTCTGTTCGAGATGAGCAACGAAAATACAATCGACCTCTACCAGATTCGTATGGATGGATCAGAACTGGAGCCGGAGCGACTCACCAACTCAGGTGGAATGGGAGCAGTCTGGTCGTCCGATGGTGAGTGGATTCTGTTCCGTTCACCGAATGTCGAAAATGATGATCTCTACCGGATGCGTGCAGATGGCTCTGATCTGCAACAGCTTACCAATACGCCAGAGAACGAACGTGATGCTCAATGGATACCGATTGAGCCATAAACTTACACCCGCACAAGCGAGTCTTTATCTGCACGGTTGAAATAGGCGCGGAAATGGGCTGTTTCGCTCAGACGTTGGGTGAGGGTGGTCGTCGTGCTGGATTTTTGGCTATCGTCTTTTTGACCGCCATTTTGAATCGTCAGCACGCCGTCGTTTTCGGTGACCGTGATGTGTCCGCGAATTTGCATCCAGCGCAGACCCGCCCGAACCGTCGCGGCATGGTGCGCCATCACGCCACATAACGCGTTGATGGTCGTTTCGCCATTTTGCGTGTTCACTACATGCTTGATCGCCCCGCCGAAACGTTGCAGAAACCCGTTGACCGAATCCATGCGCGGACTCAAGCCGAACAGAATCACGGTGGTCGGGTTTACGCGCGTCAGGGCGTTTTGTAGATCATCAAGATGGGGCGGGGTCGTCCAGATGACCAGCACGGGCGAGGATGTGAGCTTATCCCGCGCAACACCCTGCGCGTCATGGTCAGGCGTGCCTTCGCTCCATATCATGAGGTCGTCGTATTGCGTTTTGATCGTCGCTAATTTGTCCAGCGGATCGCCGACTTCACGATAATCAATCACCTCGACATCGCGCCGTTTGCTGAAGTCTTCGATGGGTTCGTCACGCGGATGGGCATCTACCCATACGACCTGTAATTGACGTTCGCCTTTAAAGTCATTGGCGCTGAGGGTATAGGCAAGATCAAACCAGCCGGGCGGGATTTGGTCTTCCTCGGCGTTCCACCAGATCACATCCTGCACGTTGTCGCGGGCATCTTCGATGGTCAGGCGCAGATGTTCGCCGCCACGTCCGAGCGTGCGCTGATTACGGATTTTTACGCGCTTGGTCGCCAGCTTGAGCGGTGGGTTGCCTGCGCCGAAGGGTGCGAGTCGGGCGAGATCATCGACTAACGGTAGGGACAATTCGTTGAGCGGTAAAAAGCCGTCAATCGTGACTGTCGGTGTGAGGTCAACTTTGCCCATCATGCGCCGGACGGTCATGGAGAGATTGCGCCGGAATTCCGGTAAGCGTGCAGTTGGCAAACTCAAGCCCGCCGCCTGTGTATGTCCTCCAAAGGTGAGGAGCATCTCCTTATGTTCGCTGATCGCCGCGGTAATATCCAGCCCATTCACCGAACGGGCAGAACCCCGCGCGGGAGACTCATCCGGTGTGGTGAATAGAATCACGGGACGGTTATATCGTTCGACCAATCGGCTGGCGACAATGCCGACGATCCCGCCATCCCACTTTTCATGACCGAGCACGAGGGCGTTATAAGTGAGTAAATTGGGATCATCTTCGATCTGCTTCAGCGCCGCCTGATAAATCTGCTTGGTTTGCATCCGGCGTTCGTTGTTCAAGCCTTCGAGCGTATTCACGAGGATGCGAGCGCGGGCTTCATCGTGCGTGGTCAATAGTTCGATGGCTTTGTTGGCATCGTCCAGCCGACCCAGCGCGTTCATGCGAGGACCGATAGCAAAGCCGATGGTTTCTTCGTTGAGATGCGCGGGATTGATTTCGGCCACTTCCATCATGATCTTTAAGCCGGGTCGTTCGGTCTTACGGAGTACGTTCAAGCCCTTTTGGAGCAAATAGCGCGTGTCTCCCGTTTGGGTCGCAACATCCGCGACGATACCCAGCGCGACCAGATCAAGAAAATTTTCTGTTTCATCAGCGCGTCCGGCACGGCTATAGAGGGCTTGTATCAACTCATAGGCACAGCCCACCCCCGGCAAGGTATGGAGGGGATGGCTTGCAGGCAGGCGTTGTGGATTGACCGCCACAAAAGCATCCGGTAATTCCGGTGGGAGTTGGTGATGATCGGTGATGATGACATCGACCCCGCGTGAATTGGCGTAATCAATCGCTTCATGGGCGGCGATGCCCGTATCACAGGTGACAATCAGACTCGCGCCTTCGTCAATCAGCCGTCCTAAACTGCCGATGGCGATGCCGTGACCTTCGGTTTGACGATGCGGGATGTAATAAGTGACTTTCGCACCCAAGCCTTTGAGCGCAGACACTAAAAGCGAGGTTGACGTTTGCCCGTCTACGTCAAAATCACCCCAGATAGCGATGGTCTCATTTTCGTTTATCGCCCGTTCGATTCGTTCGACTGCTTTCTGCATATCCGGTAGATCAAACGGTGAGGCGGGTGTGTAATTGGCTGGATCGAGAAATTCCCGCGCATCTTCAAGCGTGGTGATTCCGCGCCGGACGAGAGTCTCCGCGACGAGGGGATGCCCACCGATAGCCTTCGCAAAATCTTCAGGGATGGTGACTGCTTCCGGTTCAATCCAGCGTTTTTCGACCATTAAAATTCAACTTCCGCGATCTGGTCGAAGTCGAAATCAATATCTGCGTCGGCATCGTCGCCGATCACATCTTCCGGCAGGGCATTCAGATCGTCGAGGTTGCCCGCTGATGTCCCGCGCCGGCAGAGCGAGCGATAGGTGCAAAATTTACAGCGCCATTCCTGCGAAGTGAGATCAAATATGGTGCGATTATTGATCTCGGTAATTAAGTCGCTGAGATGTTTTTCGTCTTCATGATATTGCTCTGTGCTGTAGGGGAAACGTTCCGTTTGAATAGAGTCATCGGCGAACCAGTAGATCATCTCGACCTGTTCCGGTTGAATGGGTGTGCCGCCGTTGAGGTGTGCGCCTGCCCGAACGAGCAAATAAGGATACATGATGGTCTGTAAGCGATTTTTAAGTTGCAGACGGTCAGGTTTGCGCGTGCTGGTTTTCCAATCCACGATGATGGCTTTTTCGCCGGGAGCAATCGCCAGCAGATCATATTTCGCCAGCAGACGAAATCCGGCAAGTGGGGCAGTCAGGGCTGTTTCGGCATGACGTTGTTCCGGTAGGTCAAGTTTATGATTGAGATAATTCGCCCACCATGTTTTGAGCGGTTCTTCGTGTGCTAAATTGGAGAGTACGCTTTCCGGTACGCCGAGGTCATGTTGATGCACCATATGATGGAAGGTCGCGCCCTGTTGCATGTGCTTTTCATGGTCGATGATGGGTTCGGCTTCGACGGCGGGATATTGCAACTGTTGCACGTAGCGTAATTCAAAGCGTCGCGCACACTCGACGTAATCCTGTAAATTGCTTTGCGTAAATTTAAACTCTGCTGGTAAAGGCATTTTTTGACTCACTTATTTGCGTTTTGCACTAACGACATGCGTGCTTGGATACGCTGTTGATCGTCGGTGCTGTAGGTTTCAAAATTGGCGGGAAGTTGCTCATAATCGACACGGCGACTGTAGGCACTCAGACTCTGAAAAGTGTGCTGATACACGCTATCAAGATCAAGCGTGAGTATGTCGTCATTCATCAAGGGAACGGTGATTTCTGGAATGGGGTCGTCTACCTGAAAGCCAAAAGTCGCGGCGATACCGGCTTCAAAAGTCGGTGTTGGGTCGCTGATCTGGATGTAATATGGGAATGAATCGTCGTCAATGGGATAGCGCGGTATGCCACGAATGGGTGAATCTGAGGCGTGCAGATAGTCGATTTCGATGAGGGTTAGCCCACTTTTGAGCGTGCCGAAACGTTTTTCAACATATTGAATTTCACCACTGCCGCTGAGTTTATTGCTGGAAGAAAGAAGCTCGATGTGTAAGATGGCTTTTCGGTTGTCACTATCAACGACGCGATATAATCTTAAAGCCGAGTAATGAAGTTCTTCGGTTGTGGGTAAAGTCGCTGTGATCGGTTGCGTGAGGGTCGCGCTTCCATATTGTCCACTGCCTTTGAGTGTGTAATCTCGTGTTTCATAAACGCTGATGTCCGGGCGTGGATTGCGGATACGTTCGCCACTGTCGGGATGATACTCTCGGATTTGTAGAGATTGCTCAATATCCACTTCATAGCCTGCGGGCAGACGAGAATCAATATGTTCGGCGAGATCGCTGATGTGTTTGCTATGAAAGCCTGACCAACCACCCTCTGCTTGATAGGCGCTATGTAAATGGGCATTCACCCCTTGATATTGATTAACGCGCATATGGATGGGCATACAGACAATCCCTTGCTCATATCGTCGACTATTTACTAATTTTAGCATGTTTGTTCACCGGTGTTGTGGGTGGTGGTGTTATTGTGGCAAAAAGTAGTGATTTTCGTCTGAGGTGACACGGCGTAAGTTGCTCCCGTCGATGTCCACCACATAAATTTGATTCGTCCGCCATTCGACAAACGCGACCTGTTTGCCATCCGGCGACCATTGCACCACATTATCAGCAGTTAGCATATCAATCTCGGCGTTGTAGGGTAATGATTCCCCATACTCCCAGACTTGAACTTTCCTGCTCTCAGCGGACGCGTAAAACGCCCCATAAGGTGACCAGTAAACATTGCCAAAAATCCGCGACACATTATAATTGCGCGAAGTTCCATCGTTGACATTGACCAGATTCCACGTCCCTTCGGAAACTGTAGACCCTTCACTAGAAATATATAAGACCTCGTCGCGTTCCGGCAACCACACCAGATTGCTATATTGCGCGTCAGGGGTGGTGGCTAAGATTTGGATTTCGCCCGTCGTCACATCATAAATCGCCAGATCATGAAACTCATTGAGGGCATAAGCGGCAAACACCACACGGGTGCTATCCGGTGACCAGTCCGCCATTGGACCAAACGGCTGGATGGTATTATTCATCCTGTCCTGCTCAACAATGGGGATGAGTTCTTCAACACCTGATTCACCCATTTTGTAGAGATAAACCCCCTCCCTCATTTGTTCTGCCTCAAAAGCTGTTCCGGCAACAAAAATGTATTGGCTATCCGGTGACCAGAGTGGCGGGTTGATGCTGAACACAACGGGAGATAAGTCATTCATACTGTCTGTCGCAGGATGATAAATTTGCCACCGTCTGGATTGTGAAGATCGTTGTAGGACATAGCGAAGATTCGGCGAGACAAGGAAATCATTTGAGTTGGTAAAGGAATCTTGCACAAAAGGGGCGTTTCCAGAAATCGGTATAGAGAGATTGCGTTCCGAATCCCGCAGTGCGAGCGTAAGGGGCGAATTGTTGCTGACAGAATACCCGTGCAAAATGCCCCACCCACTATGAAATGCTTCGCCCGCTGTGATGCCCACCACGACAATTGGAAGTAGTGCCACAAGGATGCCAAAAGCAGTTTTAATAATCAGTCGCGTAATAATAATAAGTTCCTCTCTGGTGATGTGTGCTTTTTATATGTACACCAAAATGGATCAAATTCCTATTATCGAGTGTTAAGAATGGGTCACTTTTTTTTCTTCCGGCTGGACTTTTTCCGGGTGGGCTTATTTTTGTAATCTTCCCAGAAGGCACGGAGGGCGATGAAGGGAGTCGCCTGTAGCACTTCGCCGTCGCGTCCGGTGTTCCACGTCAGCACCAATTCGCTACGGGCGCGGGTGATGGCGACATACAGCAGACGCAAGCGTTCGGCGGCATATTCCACGCGTGCCTGTTCGGAGGCGGTGCCTTCCACATATTTATCGAGGTCTTTATCACGGATGAGGCGCAATTGTTCCAGCACTTCCGCCTGTAAATTGAGCTTATCGCGGATATACCAGCGTTCGCCGATGAAGCGGTCTTGCGGTTCTGCCGACGGAAAATCATAGGTGTTGACGGACATCAAATAGACGCGATCCCACTCCAAACCTTTGGCGGCGTGCATGGTGGCGATGGTGATTTTGCCTTTGTGATCGTCGGGATTGTAACCATTGGCTTCTTCGCTCAAATCTGCGATACGCCGTTTGTTTTGTGCGACCAATTTAAGCTCGGCGGCAAATTCTGGCAGTCGCCAATGCGGGCTGATTTCCGCTTGATTGCCAAGATAGAGTGCGAGGCTGTGGGCGATGGCTAAATCCGCTGATGTGTCGAATAAATCCTGCGCTAAAGTGAGGATAAGCTGGTCAATTGGCAGGACGACTGCACTCTGCCAGCGGCGCATCAGATCGCGGAAGGTGATTAAATCGGTGAGGATGGTTTCGTCAGTTTGGACTAATTCCGTGACGGTTTCGCCTTCCAGCCAATCTTTATCGGTGCGGGGATGGATATATTCTTCTGGATGGCTACATTTTCGCAAGGCGGCGACGATGCGCTCCACACGGGCGGCTAGGGCGGGGTCATCGCGGTCATCACGTCGCCACACGCGGAAAGTCTTCGCTAAGGCTGGCACCGCATTCGGATTGGAGAGTGAATCCAGAATGATAGAAAGTGCGCCTGCGGTTTCCCGCGTGGAACTGGTACTCCGCAGAAGTTCGACCACGTCGATCCCGCGATCTTTGAGTTCGCGTACCATCTGCGAGCCACGATCATTGCGCGGGACGAGGACGGCGGCGGTTTTATCCCTATTTTCCGGCAACCAGCGTTCGATGGATTTTACAACCGCGTCAATTTCTTCTGCGGGAGTGTAATTTTCAGGGCGTAAGTAGATCAAATCAGGGCGATCTGGCGGGTTGGGTTGCGGATCACCTTCCGGCGTGGGTTCGATTTTGGGTGGCTTGAGCGCCCGCGCCCGCACCGCTTCTACCGGATGATCTTTCATTGTCCAGTCAATTAAATAATTTGCCAGCGTGATGATGCTCTGGCTGGAGCGTCCCGAATTGGGCAATTCTCGCGCTTTGACGTTGCGTTTGGCGATGAAATTGCGGAGATGCTCCGGGCTGGCGGTGGTGAATGTCTCGTAAATAGACTGATTCGGATCACCGACGCGCACCCAATTGCCCCTGCCGCCTGCCAGCAAGTTGAGAATTTTTTCCTGTAATTCACTGCTATCCTGTGCTTCATCTTCGAGGATGTATGCCCATTGATGACGTTTGCGTTCCAGAAAATCTTTGTCGTCTTTGAGGGCTTTGTGTGCCAGCCGGATCAAATCCTGAAAATCCACCCCGCCGCGATAATTCAACCCGCGTTGATAGTTGACGTAAATGGCGTGGCACATCTCCGCGAGGGGGAGGGGTTCGTTGGCGGTATCCAGCGCGGCGCGGACATCTTCGGGCATCATCTCCCAATCTTTTGCCTGTTTGATGAAGGCGCGGCTGATGTCGGTGACTTCACGCACCCATTGATCGCGCAGGATGCTCTGCACGCGGTTTTCGTCAAGGTCATATTCAAGGAAGCGTTCGCCAAATAGGGCATTACTGCGCGTCCATGCGGATGCGGCATCCTGCAAAATGTTGTCGCCTTCGCGCTCATCCACAATCTGAAAGCCATCCTCCAGCCCGACGAGCGCCGGTTTTTCGCGCACGATGTCATTGGCGAGACCGTGTAGCGTGCGGACGCGATAACCAAAGCCGGGCAACAAGCCACGTTCTTTCACGAATTCCGCCACTTGATGGGCGAAGTTATCGACTGCGGAATTAACGAGCGTCACGATGAGGACTTCTTGATCGTCCTCAAGGGCATCGCTGGCGACGATCTGGGCGGCAAGGGCGGAGAGGGTTTTCGTCTTGCCACTGCCCGGCACAGCAGAAACACCCATCCTGCCATTGGTATATTTAAGGACTTCTTCTTGTTTGGGACGCGGTTTGAACATAAGTTGGTATCGCTAATCGTCGAATAAATGTGCTTAAGTATATCAGTTTTGAAGGCGACTAGCGTGGTGTGAGTTTTGTCGGCGTGGCTATAATTTCGTCAAATGGAACGACAGCCGCAAGCATGATGATTAAGCAACAGAATAAAACGGGCACGACCACGTTGAAAAGGAGTAACCACCACAAACAGCCGAGTCCGCCGGGATGATTGCCGGTTTCGCGTTTTTCTCTGCGAGCTTCCATCAAAAAGTAGATATTCATGCCGAAGCCGGGTAGCCAGAATATCCAATAGAGGAACATGGCAATCACCGCCATGAGCGCGTAATCACGTTTGGGTGATGCTATAGGGGTGGCTTCTACATAGACGTGTTTGCGTTTTGGCTTCTCGCCGAGTGCATAGGCGGCGATGTCGTCATCGCTGAAGGGCGTATCTGCAAAGGGGTCTTGCTGAAATAATATGTCGTCGATCTTCGCCATCCATTCCTGCGCTTTGGGATGGTCGGGGATGGTTTCCAGAATGACGCGTGCTTCTTGATAGCGTTGTGCGCGGATGAGGTGGCTTGCTTGTTGTAATTTTTCGGCAGGGGACATTGCCCACTCTCTAGTGCATATAGGCGATAAGACTATATTATACCCTCATCGCCTATTCTGTTTGTTAAGTCGCTAAATTTTTTACTGGATAGTAATGTCGCCGATACCGCCGTTGATTTCGATGGTGATGGTGCGTTCTGCATTGACGAAGCCTTCGCTTTCCCACACACCTGAGCCACCGAAATCGCTATCTTCACCGCTGATTCGGCTCAGATTGGAGGGTACGGTGATGTCGCCTAACCCCTGTTGGGCGCTAATTCGTACTGCAACATCATGCGGCAAATTGACGATGACGTTGCCGATGCCCGAATTAATGTTTACCGAATAGCTTTCCTGTGGTTCGGGTAGGGTGATATTTGTGTCACCTACGCCAAGATTGGTTTGTAGATTGGTGATATAGAGATCGGCAAGGTTGAGCGTAGAGCTTTCAATGCCGGACTCAATGTTTAACATGACCGGAACATCCGGCGCGATGCCAATATTCCACTCAATGTCTTCGCCTGTATTGATGTTGAAGAAGTTAAAATTCCCGAAGAAATTACCGCTGGTGTTGATCTGTTCGAGGCGGATGATTTTTTCTGTGTCGCCACCGGCAGTAAAGTCAATCTCCCCATAGTAGGTGATGTCGCCTTCAAACAGATTATTTGAATCGGTCAGTGTGTTGATGTTGATTTGTGCCACGCCGGAGTCGATTTGAATTTGTGCGGAGTCCGCATCACCCAGCGGTTCGCTGAAATTGGCGGATAGTAAATCAACTTCATTGATCGCGCCGGAAGCCAAGCCCGCCGCAATCGCGCCGACGCAAAGAATTGGCACGATACAGATAAGGAAGAGGGAAGCCAGGATCAACCAGAAACAGCCACCCCGCCCTTTACCTTTATATACCTCGACCCGTTGTGTTTCCATAATACTCCCCCTGTTGTTGAATACTCATTATAGTATTCTTTACGCGGTGACAGGGCAATGGTTGCAAGCGATTATGTGTCTGCGAATTTGTACACGTCTACATCGCAGACCGGACGATAGCCGATTTGCTGATAGATGTGATTGGAAGTCGGGTTGCTGAGGTCAGTATAGAGGAAGCAAAATTGTTTGCCTCTATCTAGCCAGCGTTGGCTGAGTGTTGCCACAACTGCGCCTGCATAGCCTTTGCGTCGATGTTCCGGCGGTGTATAGACTGCGGCGACGCGCACCCCATTGGGCGAAATACCAACAACGCCTGCCATCGAGACAATCTGATTGTTGTCTTCCCACAGCAATAATTCGCGGTCAGACATGGTGACGCGCTGGAATGCGCCGTCTAGCTGTTCCTGCGTTTGCTCTTCGTTGAAGATTTCCCGCTGAAACGCGCCAATCCAGCGTGTGGCGAGGTCATGATCTGAAGCGGTTGCCGGTCTAAATGTGCCAGAAACCTCCTGCGGATGAGTCACATCAGTCAGCTGGTAAATCCGCTGTTCCATATCTTTCCGGTAGGGTTGTCCCGTTCGTGTGCTCCATTTTTGGGCGAATAATTTGCTGGAGTCTTTGTGTCCGACCACCCCCGGTAATGTGCCATACGCCTTGCAGTAATTGTCTACGAGCAGATCAAGCACGCGGTCAAGATGTTGCGGTTCAATATGAGAGAGCAGGGCGTTATGCGGTGGTGTTCGGAGTGAGACCGCCACGATTTGATCGTCGGCGACAATCGCCATGTATGGGGGATAAGCTAATTGGTCGGGTTGGTGGATGGCACGTTGGATAAGACCAAGCATCAGGTTGTGCTCGGCTTCCCGTGTGAGTAGGAACGGGCTGGCGTGTTTATCAAATTCTTGCGGGGATGTGAAACGTTTTATCTGCACTTTGACCTCTTGTGACCTCTTGTTGATTTCATTGAACGATATTTTTGCAGTAATGTCAACCATCGGGAACGATTTTGCCTGCTATGGCGTTTTATAAACATCAGCCAACCGGTGGCAATAATCGAAGTTCAAAGAAATTGGTCAATGATGACCATGAAAAGGAAAAACACTCATGCAAAAGTCACGCTTACTGATCCTCATGTTGATACTCGCGTTTGCGCTGGTTGCCTGTGGCGGCAGTGATAACGATAGTGATGATAACTTAACCGCACCGATAGACTCATCTACAAATGAACAGTCTCAGGCTGAACGAGAAACCAATAGTACGACAACCAACGATGCTGACGGCGCTGAAGATGATGTGGTGGATAGTATAGAAGAAGAACCAATGGAAGAAGAACTTGTGGATGAGGCGTTTGACACAACTTCGGCATCACAACCTCTTATGGCAGTGGCAACACAAGCGCCACAGGTCGGATTGGGCGGTGTAGTCTCCGGTGAACAACAGGTCACCATTCCACCGACACCGGATACAATGACATTTAATAATCCGGGTACGAATCCATTTTTTGATACAGAAGACGATCATCTGAGCACGTTTGCGATGGATGTGGATACCGGGTCTTATACCGTCGCCCGTAATTATTTGACGGCGTATGACCAACTCCCGCCGGAAGACTCCATCCGTCCTGAAGAATTTATCAACTATTTTGATGCTGGCTATGAAACGCCAGAAGAAGATGCCTTCGCTATTTATCTGGATGCCGCACCTGCGCCGTTCGGTTATGAGGGACATTATCTGATGCGCGTCGGTTTGCAGGGTCGGTATATCGCGCCGGAAGATCGTGACCCCGTGTTTCTGATTTTCGTGATTGATGTTTCTGGCAGTATGGATCGTGAAGATCGTCTCGGCACGGTTAAAGAATCGCTGGCATTGTTGACCGGCGAATTACGTGAAGATGATCGTGTGGGCATCGTTGTCTATTCTGATCGTAGCCGCGCTGTGCTCGAACCGACTCCGGCAAGTGAGCGTGAAACCATCATGGCGGCGATCAACGCGCTACAGCCGGAAGGTAGCACCAATGTGGAAGATGGGTTGCGCGTCGGCTATCAGATGGCGGAAAGCAATATGCGTGAAGGCGAAAATACGCGTGTCATCGTGCTGAGTGATGGCGTGGCGAATGTGGGCAACACCGGACCGGATTCCATTCTGAATACCATCCGTGAAGGTGTGGACTCCGGCATCAACCTGAGCACGATCGGCTTCGGCATGGGGAATTACAATGACACGTTGATGGAGCAACTTTCCAACGATGGCAACGGTAATTACTACTATGTGGATAATATGCGTGAAGCGACTCGTGTGTTCGTGCATAATCTGACGGGTACGTTGCAGGTGATCGGTTATGATGCCCGTGTGCAGGTTGATTTTAATCCAGAAGTGACAGATCGTTATCGTCTGGTCGGGTACGAAAATCGGGCGATTGCTGATGAAGACTTCCGCAATGATGAAGTGGATGCAGGTGAAGTTGGCGCGGGACATAGCATTACCGCCCTGTACGAATTGGCTTTAGAGAACGGTATTGAAATGGACTCTGATGCAGTCGTGGCAACGGTGTATATCCGCTACGAAGATGCAGAAACCCGCGAAGTCGTGGAACTGAGTCAGTTGCTGACAGTGGCGGACATCATGGCGAGCATTGATGATGCGCCTGCCATGTTCCGTTTGCAAGCCGCCGTCGCAGAATTCAGCGAGCAATTGCGCGGTAGTGTGTGGTCAGAGGACAATACGCTCGGTGATGTGATGACATTAGCGATGCCCCTGCGTGAAGAATTGCCGGATAATGTGCAGGTTGAAGAATTTGCCGACTTGCTGGAACTCGCCGCGCAATATCAGGATCGTTAATTGATCGCTTGACATACTATGGAACTGAAACGGACGATCTATACAGGTCGTCCGTTTTTTTTCCGATTACGGAAGTAAGCGGGCATATAAATCGCGCAGTAACATTTCAATTGTAGGCTGTCGCTAAGTTTTTGTTTAGGTGAAGTAGATAGAATTGTCATGCTTAAGTTTTTCTTCAAGACTAAGCATGTATAATGAATTGAGATTAGATTTCACAATTCAAGTAAAACTTGAGTTAAAGGAAAACTCACCATGAAAAAGCATGTTTGTATTCTTGCATTTTCCCCGATTCTTCGAGATGCGCGAGTTTTGCGGCAGATTGAGTATTTACATCCCCACTATGATTTGACTGTCATAGGTTATGGTGAGCCACATCCTGATTGGCAAGATAAAGTTGAGTGGGTAACGATTGATCGCGGTCAAGGTATAGGTCGCTTATTGAGTATTGCATTTTGGCTGGTACTAGGGCGGTTGTGGAATGGTATCTATGATTACCGCTTTAGAACCCGTCGGCAAAATCGTGAGGCTTATGAACATGCAGTTAAAAGTGGCGCAAACGCTTTTTTGGCAAATGATTGGAGTACGTTACCTATTGCAGTACGTGCCGCGCAAACAAATGATGCAAAAGTCGTGTTTGATGCCCATGAATATGGACCGCTACAAGATGAGACTTTTGTCTTCCGTATACTGATGAAACCACAGGCGCATTATGTTCTCAAAAAATATAGTCTGTTGGTAGATCGTTCATTAACTGTCTGTTATCCTATCGCAGAGCGGTATAAAAAAGAATATGGTCTGAATCCCGCAGTGATTATGAGCGCTCCTAAAAGACAGGAAGCTCCCATTTCTGATGTGGTACCTGATCGCATCCGGCTTATTCATCACGGTTATGCGATGCGAAGAAGGCAACCCGAAAAGATGATAGAAATCGTAGAGTTTCTTGATAATCGATTTGAACTTTATTTGATGTTTCTTGGCGATCAAAAATATATTACGTCTCTAAAAACATTGGCAAATAAGATCGCAAAGGGGCGGGTTTATTTTATAGAACCTGTCTCGCCGGAGAACATCGTTGAAACAATCGCAAAATATGATATTGGTGTTGTTTTCCTCCCACCAACAACCTATAACCTCCTAATGGCTTTGCCAAACAAATTATTTGATGCGGTAAATGCGAACCTGGCGATATTTACCGGAGCCTCTCCCTCAATTAAGGAGATTATAGAAAGGTATAATCTGGGGGTTGTCAGTCCATCCTTTGAAATAATGGATGCTGCAAAAACACTTAATGCGTTGACAACCCAGCAAATAATCACGATGAAACAAAACGCGAGAGAAGCATCTAAGGTACTAAACGCAGATGTTGAATTGTCTAAGCTGGTTACTATATACCGCGAACTGATAGGATAAATTATGGGGGAAAAATTGCGATTTGGGTTAATCGGTTGTGGGCGGGTTGCACCCCGACATGCTCAATCATTAGCTGAAATCCACAATGCTGAATTGGTCGCTGTTGCTGATGTCATTGAATCTCGAGCGGCAAACTTCCAGACAAAATATAATGTGGAAGCATACACGGATTATCATGAGATGATTGCCCGTGATGATCTTGATGTTATCACAATTTGTACGCCCAGTGGTTTACATGCGTCAATGGTGCTGGATGTTATTCAGGCGGGTAAGCATGTTATCGTTGAAAAGCCGATTGCGCTTTCTACTGTGGATGCAGACAGAATGATAAAGGCGGCTGAGGAAGCGAATGTCAAATTGTGTGTCATCCTGCAAAATCGGTTTAACCCGCCCATGCAAGACCTCTACAAAGTCGTGAAATCTGGAAAAATCGGCAAGCTCCATTTAGGGAATGTGATGGTACGCTGGTATCGTCCCCAATCTTATTATGAAGACGGTTGGCATGGTACATGGGCGATGGATGGTGGCGCTTTGATGAATCAATCCATCCATCATATTGATGCAATCCAATGGTTGATGGGTGATGTCGATACCGTTTATGCTATGACAGGTACGCTGGCACATAAGATGGAAGCGGAAGATGTGGGTGTTGCCGTATTGCGCTTCAAAAGTGGCGCGCTAGCAAGTGTTGAAGGCTCCACGCTAACCTATCCTGAAAATCTGGAAGGGTCGGTGTCTGTTTTTGGTGAGCGCGGGTCGCTCAAAGTGGGCGGTACAGCCCTTAACCGAAAGACGATCTGGAAAATTGATGGTGAATTGGAAAAAGAGAGAGAAGTGGTCACGGGCGATCTCGTTGATCCACCGTCCGTATATGGATATAGTCATAAATTAGTCATTGAAGATATGATTGATGCTGTTTTGAATGATCGTCAGCCACAAACACATGGGCGAGAAGGACGGCGTTCCTTGGCTCTTGTGGAAGCGATTTATCAATCTGCACGCGAAGGAATCGCCGTTAAGGTGACTTATGGCTGAGTTCGTGCGTATTTATGCCAATGTGCAATTGCCTGATGATGCTCAACTCGATGATTTTGTGGTGATTGGTAAGCCGCCACGAGGCGCTAGTGATGGTGAATTGCCGCTTGTGTTTGGTGATGGCTGTGTTATTCGCTCACACACGGTGATTTATGCGGGCAATACCATCGGCGAAGGTTTCCAAACCGGGCATGGTGTGAACATCCGGGAAAATAATACTATAGGTGACCATGTGAGTATTGGCACGCACAGTGTCATCGAACATCATGTGATTATCGGGAATAATGTGCGGGTGCATACCAAAGTTTTTGTGCCGGAATATAGTATTCTTGAAGAAGGCTGTTGGTTGGGACCGGGTGTGATGGTGACGAATGCACGTTATCCCGTAAGTCAGGGTGTCAAAGATCAGCTTAAAGGCGCTCATATTGGGCAAGGTGCGATTATTGGCGCAAATGCTGTCTTACTCCCCGGTGTACAGATTGGTGCACAGGCATTGATTGGCGCAGGCGCGGTTGTCACTAAAGATGTGCCAGCGGGCGCTGTTGTGGTTGGTAATCCTGCAAAACAAATTAACCGAATTGAAAACCTACAGATGTATGTGAAATGATCCCATTAGTTGATCTTAAAGCACAGTACGAAACAATCAAAGATGAAATTGATGAGGCGATTAGCCAGATACTTGGCAATACGCATTTTATAGGCGGTGAAGAACTCACGACATTTGAATCCGCCTTTGCGAACTATCAAGGCACGACCCATGCCATCGGGTGTGCCAGTGGTACAGCTGGCATATTCCTGGTTTTGCGAGCACTGAATATTCAACCCGGTGATGAAATTATCACCACACCACACACATTCATCGCCACGATAGAACCGATTGAGGAAATCGGCGCTATTCCCGTGTTTGTGGATATTGACCCCCAAACCTATAACATAGATGCTAATTTGATCGAACAGGCAATCACGCCGAAGACAAAGGCGATTATGCCCGTTCATCTCTATGGGCAAATGGCGCAGATGGATAAGATTATGGACATTGCCAAACGGCATAATCTTTATGTCATCGAAGATGCCGCACAAGCACATGGGGCTGAATATCTCGGTAAGCGGGCGGGACAGTGGGGGGATGCGGCGATCTTTAGCTTTTATCCGGGTAAAAATTTAGGCGCATATGGCGATGGTGGTGCGGTTTGTACCAACAATGACGATATTGCCAGTAGTGTTGCAAAATTACGCAATCATGGGCGCACAGAAAAATATGCCCACGATGTCATCGGCTATGGAGAACGCCTAGATACACTTCAGGCGGCTATTCTGGATGTGAAGCTCAAGTATCTTGAGGGTTGGAACGATGCTCGCCGAAATCATGCCGGTTATTATGATGAGATGCTATCGAAGTTGCCAGGCATTACCTTGCCACACGAGCTACCGGGCGGAAAGCCTGTCTATCATATTTACTGTGTACGCGTAAAAGCAAAGCGTGATGAGATTATGCAATCTCTGAAAGCAGATGGCGTTGCCTCCGGCGTTCATTATCCGATTCCTCTTCACTTACAACCCGCCTTAAATCATCGTTCTTATGAGCGTGGCGCGTTCCATGAAACTGAAACCGCCGCAGAATCGATCATCAGCTTACCTTTATATCCAGAACTGTCTCGAGATCAGCTTGATGCTGTTGTCAGTGCATTTCGCCAGGCAGTAGAAGCAGTCAATTAATGCGAATTCTGTTTATCACACATTATTATGCGCCGGATAGTGGCGCGGCGGCGAACCGCTTAACACAATTAGCAGAGGCGCTCCACGCACGAGGGCATGAGGTTACTGTACTGACTACAATGCCTCACTATCCAACAGGCATTATCCCTGATAAATATCGCGGACGCTTTACGTTTATTGAGGAGCGTAATGGTGTGCGGGTGATTCAAATTTGGTTATGGGTCACCCAAAGTCCGAAAATTTCACGACGGCTGATTAGCCAACTGTCATTTATGTTGACCTGTGCTGTGCGGGGTATGTTCGTTCGTCGCCCTGATGTTATTTTTATTGAAAATCAGCCAATTTTTACAGGTGTAGCTGGTTGGTTTATCAGCAAAGTAAAGCGTCGTCCGTATATGTTGAATGTATCAGATTATTGGCCCGAATATCTGGTTGTTTCTGGTGTGGTGAAAGAACAGAGCCGTATTTATCAGGTATTTAAAGGTCTCGCAAATTTGACTCAGCGTGGCGCGGGTGGGATTGTTGCGATGTTAGATGACCTGCTAAAGCGAATCGAGCACCGCTTAGGTACAGTAAAAAATGGACGTGTGATTCATAACGGCATCGACCTTAAACGCTTTCATCCAAACGTGGATGCAAGCCAGTTTCGCCAGAAATACACACTTGGAAATTATCGTCTGGTAACGTTTCTTGGGGGACTTGGTCCACATATTGATCTGGAAACGATGCTTGAGGCGACCAAACTTGTCACAGGCTACGATGATGTACGATTTCTATTTGTAGGGACGGGCGCACAGAAAAACACGCTCATCGAGGCGTTGCAAAAGCCTAAATTTTCCCATTGTCTGCATATTGAATGGCTCGGCACGGATGAGATTCCAGCATTTTGGGGCGCAACAGGTATCCATTTCTGGGCATTGCATGATAATGAGTTGGATAAAATGCGTTTTCAAGCCAAGTTATATGAAGCACTGGCTACGGGTACGCCAACTGTGATTGCTGTCGACGGGCTGATGAGCGAGGTCCTTGCAGAACACGATATGGGTTTGACGGTTGCGCCTTCAGATGCCACTGGTCTTGCTAATGCGATCAAGATGTTGCTTGATGATGCTGAACTGTCGCAAAAGATTCGTGATAATGCGCGGCATTATGCGGAAACAAATCTGGATTTCGACAAAGTTGTTGCCGCTTATGAGATGATGCTCAAGAGTGCTCTAGGATAACGAAATTGATTGTGATTTAATCATGCACATTCTCCTTATTGTCAATAATTATCCTACAGACTGGAATTTTGTTAGGGGTATATTTTATGCAGATCAGGCAAGTGCTCTTCATGAAGCAGGCTATCAAATAGGTGTACTGGTCGAATCCGGAATGCAGTCAATGCTCGATTATATTGCGTATCACAAACGCTTGCCGCCCATAATACGGGTAAAATCACGAAACAATCTTCCAGTATATGAATGTTACTGGGGAGAGATACCCAAAACGAGAATAAATATTCGCGCTAGAACCAAGTTATGGTTAGCCCGCTTTACGTTTCAAAGGTATGTTAAAAAATTTGGTAAACCTGATATTATTCATGCACACAATAGTATTTATAGCGGGTATATTGGAGCAATTCTTGGGAAAGAAAATTCCATCCCCATTGTTATTACAGAACACTCTTCTGCGTTTGTAAGAGGGTTAATTAAAGAAAAACAAAACTCATTTGTAAGGTTTGCGTTAGACAATACTCAAAGACGACTTGCAGTGAGTGAGCCTCTTTCTATAGCACTTAACCACTTCACAGCACTGCCCATTATTGTTCAGCCCAATATGGTGGATACAGATTTTTTCGATTATTTACCCCCAGTAAATAGTCAAACATTTGTATTCTCGATTATTGCGGAACTCAACGAAAATAAGAGGCATCGTATGTTAATTGATGCTTTTACGGCTGTGTTTAGGGATAAACCGATTATGCTTATGATTGCTGGAGACGGTGATCTTCGTGATACGCTTGAGAAATATGTAAGTGATTTAAATATGAACAGACAGATTAAATTTCTTGGGTGGTTGAATAGGCAAGAAATTCGTGATGTGATCTACAAAAGCCATTGTATTATTTCTGTAAGTCGTGTTGAGACATTTGGTTTATCACTTGCTGAAGCTATGGCATGTGGTCGTCCCGTAATTGCGACCCGTTCTGGCGGGCCGAATACATTTGTTGATGCTCGAAATGGTATTTTAGTGTCGGTTAAGGGCGATCAAGAACTTATCAGTGCATTACAACAAATGTATGAAAATTACGATCACTATGATACTATGGCAATCAGATCAGCATGTGTTGGTAAATTTAGTAAATCTGCATTGGTCAACAACCTGACACAACTATATCAAAGCGTATTATCTGATAGCAATTTGCAAACAGAGAAATAATTATGCCCTTGGATCACCAATTGATACCGATAAGAAAACAATTAATACAAGTTTACGCATGGTTTCGTAGAGCCAGTGGTTTTCAACGTGGATTTAGATTTATCGGTTGGCTTTATCCTACGGAATTAAGACAGAAATATCCCATTGAGACTAGCATAAAATATGAACAAATCTTTTCGCTTCGTTTAAATACAAAATCCCATATTGAGTGGGGGGTGTTCCTTAACGGACAATATGAACGACACCTCATTAGTTTGTTTAAAAAAATAGTGAGCAATAATGATGTTGTAATTGATGTGGGCGCGAATATTGGGGTACACACATTAATTTTCAGTCGTTTAGTGGGGAAGGGAGGGAGAGTAATCGCTTTTGAACCCTATCCTCCAGCACTAAAGAAATTGAAATTTAATTTAGAGCGAAATCATGTTTCTAATGTAGAGATTCTACCCATCGCTATTTCTGATCACATCGGTGAGGAACGCATTATTAACATTGAGGGTGATGTCAATGAAGGTATGGCTAGCTTGTTACAACCCGATCAACAATCAGAGTATAGCTATAAAGTTAATGTAAACACACTCGATAATTTGATGAATGAACATCAAATTAATCAAGTAAAACTTATCAAAATGGATATACAGGGTAGTGAATATTCTGCCTTGCGAGGCGCTGAGGAATTATTAAAGAAATTTCATCCTCTCATTATTTTCGAATATGATGAAAGTTGGAAATTAGCCAATATAAAATTTGATGATGCCGTGAAGTATCTTGAAAATTTAGGTTATATTCTTCATGGGATAGATGAAAAAGATGGCGCTATAGTACCAATAGATTTAAGCTTGCATACAGAATTTATTGCTAGTCATAAAGACACTAAAATATTTTCACAAAATTAGCATCTCAAATTAGCTCGTTATCCGCAAATGACACTATATGACTAGTAATATTATCGGCACCCTCATCCGGCGGTTTGCTACGTTACCACTAGGATTGATAACAATTTTAGTGCTGGCGCGGACTTTAAATCCTGACGGTTTGGGGCAATACAACCTAGCTATATTCTTACCTCAACTGATCTCAACATTCTTGAATTTTGGAATTGGACCTGCAAATATTTTTTATATGGGCAGGGATGCTTCACAACTCCCTCAGGCATATTGGGCGACAATTTTGATTTGGGGTGTGTTATCTGCTGTGGGTTTGCTGATTGCAATACCACTTATTGTCTTTTTTTCTGACCTGCTTTTTCCAGATGTACCAGCACTGTATCTCTGGTTATCTCTCGTATTTTACCCTATTCTCTTACTTCAAATATTTTGGTTGAGTCTGCTTCAGGGAACTCAGAATTTCCGTGAGTTTAACATTATCTCTGTAATCACGCCCCTTATTTCTTTGATTCTAATGTTTATCGCAGTTGTCGTCTTTAAATTAGATGTAGTTGGCGCTCTTGCAACTTATATCTTCGGACAGGCGATAAGTGTTGGCATGGCGGGCTATGTTATATGGCGGAAAATTGCTGGTCAGCCGAGAGGGGATATTCGCGCTTATATTTTTGACGTTTTCAGATATGGGTGGAAAGCTAATTCGAGTAATATTGTTGCATTTCTAAGTTATCGCATTGATATTTATTTGATTAACCTTCTTCTGAATCCGGTTGCGGTTGGGCTATATTTTGCCGCAGTACGGTTTGTTGAATTATTATGGTTGCCCGCTTCTGCGGTAACTATAGTGTTAGGTCCTCGTATTGCACAATTGTATCAAGATGAGATCAGTCGACAAAGATTGACTCCGTTGATTGCCAGAGCGACTTTTGCCATTACTTTTCTACTTGCGTTAGCGATGATTTTTATTGGTTTTCCAATCTTTCGTATTATGGGTTCTGCATATAGTAATTCTTATTCAATATTTCTGATATTGATGCCGGGTGCTGTGATGATGGTCTTATCCAAAGTTTTGTCTAGTGATTTAGCATCTAGAGGGCACCTCAAGCTCAACTTTTACACAGCGGTTATCACTCTTACTCTGGAAGTCTCCTTGATCGCCATATTGGCATACCGATATAAATTGACTGGCGTTGCAATTGCCTCTTCGCTAGCTTATGGTTTCCAGGCGTTTATAAGCCTGTATTTTTACACGCGTGTTACAGGATTGCGCTGGTGGCAAGTAATTTTGCCTAATCAAACGGATTTGCAACTTTTAAGACAAGTTTACAAGTATGTTCTTACTCGAGCCAGGACATTATTCTAGCCAGATTTGACCGTTAAAATTAGCTTATCAACTGTCCACCGCAAACTCAAAGAGATGACCGTAGATCAGCACGCGTAAAACACGTTCACTCATGCCGATGGTGGGTTGAGTCATCTGTGTGAATTGGAAGGTGTCTATCGGGATTTCGTGCAACGTGATGGCTGTCTGGTCATCAATGGTTAGGGCGGAAAGCTCACTGCGTCCGGTATTGCGGTTGAAATTGAAAAAGAAGATTGTGTCGCTCGTATCTGAAAAGGCGACGCTTCGGGGCGAGTCATCATCGTCATTGGTAAAAGTTTGTGGCACATCGCTGAGATCAAACATAGGCGTGAGTGCTTCGTCTGTGATGTCGTAACGATAGAGCATCAGGTTTATGGTGTTCTCCAATGCGCTGATTGGCGATGCGCTAATGAGTAGCGAATTATCATTTATCCACGCAATCCCGTTAAACATGATCTGTGCGTTATGCCATTCCGGTAAACCAATCCCCTGTAGCGATTCAAAATCTAGCGGAGTCGTTATGTCGCCTGTTTGCAGATCAACCAGCCAGATTCCGGCGCGGTCTGCTTGTGCGGGACGCGACAAAAATGCGAGCTGTGTGCCATCGGGCGAAATGGTCGCGCCACCTGCAAGATTGAACGTGCTTCCGTCGTAGACCGAAAGCGCCGAAAGATCAGCAAATTGCGCGACGAATTCCGGTTCGCCTTGAGCTAGACCGTCATCCCCCTGAAGCACGCCTGCAAAGCTCGCACCGAGGCGGGGAATGCGATAGAGGGCGGTGCTGTAGGTGCGTCCGGTGCGCTCATAACGGAAGAAAACTAAGTCCCCTGTGGCGGGATTCCACGTTGGCAGGGCATCAAGGAAATACGGCTGTTCGCGCTGATCGAGCATAATCGCCGAGCCGGAAACCCCATCGTTGGTGCGATTAGCAAACGTTTGAGATGCGACATCGAACAGCCATAAATCGGATTCGGTAAAGTTTTGTGTCCAATTTTCGGTGAAGGCGATCATCAGGCTATCCGGCGACCAGTGCAGAGCCGTATGATCGCGCAGATCAATGTCCTCATCTGGGTCGGCAATTGTCGGGAAGGGTGTGCAGGTTGTCGAGTCGTCGTCGAAATGATGAAGACACAAGCCGTCCCGTGCTTCCGTCCATGCGAGATAGGTGCCATCGGGTGAAAGTGTCATGTGTGTGGGATCGCCAAAATCACCTGCAAAGGTGGACGAGACAAACGTCAATGAGTCGGCTGTTTGCGCGTTAAGACCTAACCCGAACAGGCAACTCATCATCATGACGAGAAACATTTTCACCCGCATAGACTCTACTCCGTGACTTCAAATGTAAAGATGTAAGCGGAAATGAGTGCGCGAACCGTTTCGCCATCTGTGCCGATGGACGTAACGAGGGTGGGCAGTAGGTCAAAATCCTCGCCGAATTGGTGCAGGATGATGCGTTCGCCGCCGAGGATGGGTAATGCCTCAAGCGCCGCACCGTCAACTGAGTTCGGCGCGGTCATGTAGAGAAAATAGTCTCTGTCTGGTGTAACTGCGCCATAACGTGGTCTGGGATAGGTCACTAAACCGGAGTCAGTTTGTGTACCGACCATATAATCGTCCTGTGATGGCACACTCGCAAAATCGAAAACGGGTGTGAACTTATCGGTAATTAAGTCGATATGATAGGCTGTCCAGCCGATGTCATTACCGAAGGAGTAGTTGGCAAAATTGAAGACAAGTTCATCTTCGCTGATCCATATGATTCCTTCAGGGATGAATCCTCTAGTTTCTGCCCATTCCGGTAATCCTAATGTGCTAATCTCCGATGTCGATATTCTGCGAACAATGGAACCATCAAGTAGGCTCACAATCCAGATTTCGTGAGTATCCGGTTCTCTGGGGCGCATGAGTAGCGCCATCTGCGTGCCATTCGGTGAAATCTCTGCCGCGCCGGAGAGCGAAAATCCTGAGTTTCCATTGAAAAAGGTAAAGGGTTCAGGCGTAGAATCCGTATAGTCTGCTACCTCTGATGGGTCTTCATCGGATAGGGCGCGTTCACCTTCACCAAGTACACCGACAAAACTGCCACCTGTTGCTGGAATGGTGAATAATTGAGTGGTAATCAAGTCATCATTCTGGCTGATGTAACGGAAGAAATAGAGGCTACCATCCGGTGACCATGTGGGCAGGACATCAATCGGCATACCGCTTGCCTCATCATCAATAACAATGCCTCCGTTATAGCCGTCCTGTGTGCGGTTTATGTAGCGTTGCTCCTCGATCTCAAAGAGCCAGATATCACTGTCCTCAAGATAGATGAGGCTGTTTTCTGTAAGGGCGATAAAGCGACTATCCGGCGACCATTTGAGTTCTGTGGGACGGCGTAAACGAATACGTTCCCCGTTTTCACCTTCTTCGGGATAGGGTGTGCAGGTTGTATTTTCATCGGTGAAGTTGTAAACGCAAATTCCTAGCGCGTTATCGACTTCATAAGCGAGCAAGTTGCCATCGGGTGAGAGGGTGGCGGTTTGCGGCCGACCATCTACAAATTCTCCGACGCTTTCTATGCCTGTTAATGTGAGGTTGGGCAATGTATCTTCCTGCGCGGAAGTCGAAAAACAAGTTAAGCAGAACAATAGCAGGATCACAAAAATTATACGTCTCATACGATTTACTCCGTGATTTCAAACGTGAAAATATAACTAAAGATGAGCGCCCGAACCGTTTCGCCATCTGTGCCGATGGATGTGAAAAGTGAAGGGAGAAGGTTAAAATCCTCGCCGAACTGATGCAAAATGATGCGTTCGCCACCGAGGATGGGTAATGCCTCAAGCGCCGCACCGTTGATTGAGTTTGGTGAGGTCACATACAGAAAATAGTCCCCCTCTGGTGTAACGGCGGCGTAGCGTGGCATGGGATAGGTGACCAATCCAGAGTCAGTCTGTGTTCCGGCGAAATATTCGTCCTGTGATGGGATACTCGCAAAATCAAAAATGGGCGTGAATTTGTCCGTAATCAGGTCAATATGATAGGCTGTCCAACTAATGCCCGTTACATATTGGTAGTTGATAAAATTGACAACAAGTTCATCTTCGCTCATCCATGTGATTCCTTCAGGGACGAATCCTCTGGTTTCTCCCCATTCTGGTAAGCCTAACGCGTTAATCCCCGATGCCGATATTCTTCGGACAATGGAGCCATCGAGCAGACTCACAATCCAGATTTCAAAAGTTTCCGGGTCTAGTGGACGCATGAGGAGCGCCATTTGTGTGCCGTCGGGTGAAACCTCTGCCGCGCCGGAGAGTGAAAATCCAGAACTTCCGTTGTAGAAGGCGTAAGGTGTGACGGTGCTCTCTGTATAGTCCGCTACCTCTGATGGGTCTTCATCGGATAGCGTGCGTTCACCTTCGCCCACGACACCAGCGAAACTGCCACCGCTTGCGGGAATGGTGAATAACTGGGTGGTTATGACATCCTCAGAACGAATGTAACGGAAGAAATAGAGACTGCCATCCGGTGACCATATGGGGATTACATCAATGGGAATGCCGTTGAAGTCATCACCCAGCAGAATGCTTCCTGAGTAACCGTCCTGTGTGCGGTCTGTAAATGTTCTTGCGTCGACATCATAAATCCAGATATCGCTATCTTCTGCGCGGACAAGGCTATTTTCTGTAAGCGCGACAAAGCGACTATCCGGTGACCATTTAAGTTCGGTGGGACGGAGTAAACGAATACGCTCACCAAGTTCATCTTCTTCTGGATAAGGTGTGCAGGTGGTTCGGGTATTGGTGAAGTTGTAAACGCAAAGCCCCGGTGCATCTCCACCTTCATAAACAAGCAAGTTGCCATCGGGTGAGAGGGTGGCATTATGCGGCAGACCATCTATAAATTCTCCGACGCTTTCGATGCCTGTTAATGTGAGGTTGGGCAACGTATTTGTATCATCATCCTGCGCGGCGGTGGAAAAGCAGGTTAAGCAGATCAATAGAAGAAGCGCAAAAAGTTTTCGTAACATGCTATTTACTCCGTGATTTCAAACGTGAACACATAACCGGAAATGAGTGCCCGTAGGGTATGTCCATCAGTGCCAATAGAGCTGTATATAACACCATAAAGCGGATGAAAGTCAGCGTCAAAGTTGTAGAGGATTAAGCGTTCACCACCGTTGACCGGAAGGGCTTCTAGTACCGCGGAATCTCTTGACCTATATGCCGTAACATATAGAAAATAGTTTCTGTCGGGAGTCAAAACCTCGTAGATTAGTGGTATGGGATAAGTGACTAAACCGGAGTCGGTTTGTGTACCGGAGATATATTCCCCTTGTGGCACATTAGCAAAATCAAAAATGGGTGTGATGCCATCTGTTTCTATATCAATGTGATAGGCAGTCCAGATAATGCCACGCCTAGTACTGTTGCGAAAATTGACGATCATGGTCGTGCCTCCTGTCCATGTAATTCCTCGAGGGACAAAGTTAGAATTCTCGCTCCACTCCGGTAAGCCTACTGCACTGATGTCTACCGTTGGATACCGATGGAGAATCATGCCATCCAGCAAGTTGACCACCCAGACTTCGTAGCCATCAGGATTTTGCGGTTGCATGATGAGTGCAATTTTTGTGCCATCGGGAGAGACTTCTGCCTGACCGGGTAAATGTTCACCATTGTTTATGAATGAGAAACGATTGGGTACTGAGTCTGTGAAGTCTGCGACTAGGAGCGGGTCTTCATCGGATAATTTACGTGGACTTTCACCAAGTATGCTGTCAAATCCTCCGTCTACTGCCGGAATCATAAATAATTGTGTGATGGTGGTCTCCGCTTGCTGAATGTAACGGAAGAAATAGAGACTTCCATCTGGTGACCACGTGGGAAGTAGATCAACCGGGATTCCACGTGCTTCTTGATCAATGAAGCGCCCAGAGTAGCCGTCTTGAGTGCGATTTGTGAACGTTCCAGCTTGAACATCGTAGAGCCAGATGTCTGTATCGTTTAGTGATGATTCTGTCAGGGCGATGAGGTGATTATCCGGTGACCATTTAAGTTCCGCCGGTCTGTATAAACGAATACGTTCGCCGTTTTCGCCGTCTTCAGGATAGGGTGTGCAGGTGGTTGGTTCATCTGTGAAGGAGTAGATGCAAAGTCCGGATATGCTATTTTCTTCGTAGGCAAGCAAGGTGCCATCCGGTGAAAGTGTAGCTCGATAAGGAATATCTATTAATTCACGAATATTCTGTACGCTCATGAGCGTGAGGTTGGGCAGAGTGTCTGTATCGTCGTCCTGCGCGGCAGTTGTTATCGTGAGTAGGAGTATCATCAACATTGGAAACAAAAAGCGTTTCATGATTGATCCTTTATATGATAATTGACCATCTTCATTATAAAGGAACGGCATTATCCCTGCTTTAGCACCTCTTTGATAAATTTCTCACGGTTGGCGGTGCGGGCGATTTTGCCACTGCTCGTCTTGACCAGCCATTTTGGTGCGACGATATGCACATAGCGGGCTGTGACATCGGTGTTTTGCGCGATGCGGGCGCGGACTTCCTTAATAATAGGCGCGGTGGCGTTGCGGTCTGTCGCATCAATATCGCCGTTGACCTCGGCGACGATGGCGATGTCTTCTGTGCCGAGTTTGTCGTTCATCACACCGAAAGCGGAGGTTCTGCCGGGATGGATGCCGGGAATCTCGTTTAATAAGTTTTCGATGTCCTGCGGATAGACGTTCTTGCCGCCGACGATGATGAGGTCTTTTTTGCGTCCGGTGATGAAGAGTTCACCCTCCGCAACATACCCCATATCACCCGTAAAATACCAGCCATCGTCCATCGCGGTGGCGGTTGTTTCTGGACGTTTGAAATACCCACTGAGCATAAACGTGCTTTTGAGCGTGATTTCACCGACATGACGTTCCGGTAAATTCTGGCGGTTTTCATCCACAATGCGGATTTCACAATGGGCGATGGGCTTGCCGTTGGAGACAAAGGTGAGCGTAGGGGAATCACCATCTGCGAGTTGTGCACGACGGTCTGACATCAGCGTATCACGGTCAACGACATCAATTTTGAGGGGCGCGTCTATGCCTGCCTGCGTCACGGCGAAAGTGTTTTCCGCCATTGCATAACAGACGGTCAGCGCGGAATCACGTAAGCCATAAGGTGCGAAGCGTTCGATAAAGATGGCATGACTTTCCGCCATGACGGGTTCGGAGCAATTAATTAACGCCCGCACAGACGATAAATCCAAGCCTTCAATGTCGGCTTCGCGTACTCGTGTGGCGAGGAAATTATAGGCGAAGTTCGGCAACCAGCAGAGTGTTCCTTTATAGTGGTCTAATGCCAGCAGGAGCATTTTGGGATCGCGCACCCAATGAAACGGTGACATCAAGACCAGCTTAACGCCCTGCAAAATCGGCGTGATGAAACCGGCAATCAAGCCCATATCGTGATACAAGGGCAACCAGCTGACGATCACATCATCGGGCGACAGGTGAATCGCCTCGCTGTAACTGGCGATGTGATTAATCACCGCACGATGACTGAGCATCACGCCTTTTTGTAAACCAGTACTGCCAGAGGAATGTTGCAAAAATGCCGTGTCTTCCGGTTGAGCGGGAGTCTGGCTTAAGTAGTGAGTCGCGTTGCCGGAGGGTTGTAATGTGTCTTTGTTGATGAGGGTGGTTTGCGACTCGTGCAGGCGGGACGATAATTCACCTTCTAGTTCGCTATAGGTGATAATCACGCGGATGTCTTCATGCGTGACCAATTGACGGATGCTGTCAAAATAGCGTTCGGGGTCGAGCTTATCGCTCAGGAACGGAAAGATTGACGGGACTGCACCGAGTAACATCGCTCCCCAGAATCCATAGAGCACCGCTTCCCCATGTTGTAAAATCAGCGCGACCAGATCACCGGATTTTACGCCTGCTCCCTCAAGGGCGTTGGCATAACGGGCGGCTTGCTCGAAAAACTCGCCATAAGTAATGGCTTGTTCGTCGTTATCCGGCGCGATAAGCACAACAGCGGCTTGATCCGCTTTGTGTTCGTATAACCAGCGGGCTTGCTCTAGCAGGGTGGTTGGATTGCTATCCAGACGAATAGGGACTACAGGCATCGGCTTATGTCTCTCCGTTTTTAGGGCGATTGTAGAGGCTGAATGGCGCAATTGCCAGAGAATAGTTATCTGAATCAAGTGTTTTATCTTTCACGCGACCCTATTCCTGAATTGTTCGACATATTTTGCACAACCTTTACACTTCACGAAAATCCGGCAAATACTTTCATTACATCTGCATCCGATCATAAGGGCATCAAATACACACTCATGCCCATTTAACGAAAGAAGGATGTACACAAAATGAAAGCTAAATTCACGAAAATGCTGGTTATTGGTTCCGTAGTGGTAGCAATGCTCTCTTTGTTTGGCGGGGCAGTCAGCGCACAGGATGATGGCACAGGCGTTGATCCCAATGTTCCCGCACAGGACGGCAGACGTGATCGCGTCGGTCCGTGGGATAATATTGCGCGGGGTGTCATCGCAGAAGTTGTTGAGCAACTGGGCTTAACGGTTGAAGATGTGACGGCTCAGATGCGCGATGGCGCGACATTGTCGGAAATTATCGAAGCCAACGGTGGCAATGTAGATGAAATCGTGGCGGGCGTGATGGCACAAATCACCGAGCGCCTCAATGAAGCGACAGAAGAACGCCTCGCACAGGTCGAGGAACATCTGACCGCGATCTTGAACGGTGAAATCACCTTTCCGCGTGGAGATCGTCCTGATCGCCCGAACATCGGCGTGGTTGGCAGACAGGTGATTGCAATTATTGCGACGGAAACCGGCTTGGAAGCGCAGGACATCGTTGCACAGGTGCGTGATGGCGCGACATTGGCGGAAGTCATCGAAGCAAATGGTGGTAGCGTGGATAATGTTATTCAAACAGCACTCGCCAACATCACGGAACGCCTTGCCGAACAGGTCGCAGAGGGAAATATCACACAGGAGCAAGCCGATCAACGCTTAGAACGTGCCCAAACTGCGCTGGAAAATTTGCTGAACGGTGTGCGTCCGGTACGGGACAACGCATAACTCCTCAATTCTAAACAAATTCCATAGCAAAAATTAACCCGGTTATAACGCCGGGTTTTTTGTTGTACTAATTTGCCTATGTCTGTTTATTTACGTAGTTCGTTTAGGTGTCGTATATATCAAGTAATTACGAAAGAGACATGAAGAAAGTGTGAATTTGGGCACCATGACTAAAGTCCCATTATGAATCCTGTAAATAATATCCAAACGCTGTAAATAATCATCTCAAAAGTGTTGAGCCATTCCTTTAATAGCGCGTAAGATTTGGAATAGATGTAATCAGCTTACAAATATAAGACGCAAGAGGGAAGAAAATAAGAAATCTATGAGCACCTACATTACCGAATCTTTATCAGCAAATATTTAGGAGAGGTTCAACACTATGCAAGATTTATTCCGATTAACACGATGGCGCACGACTGCGGTTGTGCTTTTTGTCGTTCTAGGCTTGCTCATGTCGGGTATGTCCGTCATGGCACAGCCGGGAAGAAATAACGGCGGCAATGCAGACTGTCCTTCGGGCACGGTTTTCATTGCGAAGTATGAGACTAATGATGATGATGGATCGTTCGAGTTTGACGAAGGATCAGATGTCATTTCCTTCAGCAACTTAACCAATAAACCGGGAGAACCTGAAGAAACCACCGGTGCAGATTGGGAGTCCTCCGTTCTAGTTATCCACATTATCGTTAAAGGTAAAAACGCTAACGACTACGGGACAGATATTGAACCCGCAACGATGGGTAGCTTTGATAACACCGGATTACCGAACGCAGGGAATAGCGGGAACCCACCTGCAATTTCCAATGTGACATTCTGTGGACCGGAAACAGGAAGAATCACGGTTTACAAGCAGGTCAATGATGCCCAATTCGAAGACCTCGAATTCCCCTTCACCTTCAGCGATGGCGACGATGTCGAAAACTTCATGCTGAGTGATGAAGGTACGAACGATGTAAAGACATTTGAGCGTGAAGCCGGTACCTACACTATCGCGGAAGATACCAGCAATCTTCCTGAAGGCTGGATGTTTGGGGCATCTTTCTGTTCCACAGATCCCGACCCCAATCCGCAGACCAACTCAGGTATTACTGTTCCGATCTCTATATCGAACAGTGTCGATGTTCAGCTTGCTGAAGGTCAGGACATTTATTGTCACTTCGGCAATCTCTATACTGAACCCGAAACCTTCGAACTCCGTATGATCAAGTACAACGATCTGGATCAGGACGCTACAAATAACGAAGTCAACATCCTACCAGGTGAAATCCCCAGTGGCAACGGACTGCAAGGTTGGGAATTCGTGGTTTACGACAGCAACGGCAATGAAGTCGGGCGCAACACAACCAGCGTGGAAAACGCAGGCGCGAACGGCGATCTCGGTATCCGTGCTAGCTTCCCCGGTCTGATTTCTGGTGAAGAGTACACCATCTGTGAAACCCAACAAGCAGGCTGGGTCAACACGCAACCGTCAAATGGTGTCGATAATGCAACTTATGGTGAGCCGTGCGAAACGGTTACACTGACTTCCACAACCAACGTCACCCGCTACTTCGGTAACTACGAAGAAGCACCCGAAACTGGCACCCTCCTGGTTGAAAAAGTGGTTGAAGGCGATGGCGACCCCAACAACCCGAATCAGACATTCAATTTGTCCATTCAGAACAGCAATGCCGCCAATATCGGTGGAGCAGATGTCTTGGCTGGAAATGTTCCCGTAGGTCGCGGCGACTTGGCGCCAGATTCATACTTCGTCGCTGAATCGAATCTTGCTGATGGCTGGACACTGACAAATATCTCCTGCATTAGCGACAATCTGACTTCCAATATCGGCACCTTTGTTGAAGGTGACACTAGCCTCAGCGTAGAACTCGCTGCTGGCGACCGCGTGGTTTGCACGTTCACCAATGAGTACACACCGCCACCGCCGAGCGAACGCATCAGCGTAATTCTGGAATGTGTGATCGACAACTACGATGGCACCTTCACCGCATTCTTCGGTTATGAAAACCATAACGACGAAGAGGTCGAGATCCCGCAGGGTAGCGACAACTTCATGACCCCGAACAGCTTCGACGTACCGTACACGACCTTTGGTGTGCCGGGTGTGGTCGATGGTCGTCCGGGACGTACACCGTTCTATGAGAGCATGGAACAAGCCGCAACGGATGGCATCGCAAGCATCGTGTTCGATGGTAGTAACCTTGTATGGACTCTGACTGGCCCGAATGGCAACACCAGTACCGCAACCGCCAGCTCCGGTTCAACACGCTGCCCCGACCAACCACCACAAGTAGGTAACCTGGCTGTTCAGAAGTACATCGATGGTGATCGTGATGGCATATACGACTCACAAAATCAAGAAGATAGCACCGGCGCAGGCTGGGGAATCACGGTTTTCGATGAGAATGAAGAGGAAGTCGACAGTGGTTCAACCAACGGAACCGGTCAGATTATTTTCGAAGACCTGCCTTATGGAACCTACGAAGTCTGTGAAGAAGACCGCGACGGCTTCTCCCCTTATGGCGGCGAACTATGCCAGGAAGTTACAATCCCGCAAGTTCAGATTCCGCTGGTCTTCTTGAACCAGCCTGATGTGAGCTACCCGGTTGATACCTGTGTTGTCGCTGGTGACTCCAATGGTTGGACAAGCTACTCCGTTGCTCCGGGTGAATATGCCTACGTAGAAGGCGTTGATACACCACCGCTTGGCACAGGTAGCTACCAGATGAAAACAGGTAGTTCCGTTGGCGGCCGTGTTCTGTTTGCTGGCAACCACCTGGATGGTATTCCATTAGCAGACATCAACGGTATCAGTTTCCAAACCTATATTGAAAACGCGCCAAATAGTGTGTTCGTTGCACCAAGCCTCAACCTCTATGTTGATCTAGATGGTGATGGTATCTGGAACTTCGGCGATGGACAAAGCTCAAATCTGGTTTATGAACCTTACTACAACGGCACCGTTGTTACCGGTACATGGCAAACCTGGACTATTACCCAGGATAGCGGTAAATGGTGGGATACCCGTAGCATCGTTGCCCCGGGTGGAGGCGGTACGATTGCAGGTAACGTCACCTTTGCTGAAATTCTGGCGAATTACCCGAATGCTAAAGTCGTCGTTCCTTACCCCAGTGCTGATGCGAACTTCTCTGGTTTCCAACTCGTCGTTGGCTCATCCAGTGGCACAGGCTGGCTCGATTTTATCGGCTATATTGATAACGTAGCCTTCAACGTCTCCGGTACAGATTTAACATGTGATACCAATGACTTTGAACCCGAACTAGGCACAATCGCTGTACAGAAGTACATTGATGGTGATCGTGATGGCATATACGACTCACAAAATCAAGAAGATAGCACCGGCGCAGGCTGGGGAATCACAGTTTTCGATGAGAATGAACAGGAAGTCGACAGTGGTTCAACCAATGGTACTGGTCAGATTATTTTCGAAGACCTGCCTTATGGAACCTACGAAGTCTGTGAAGAAGACCGCGACGGCTTCTCCCCTTATGGCGGCGAACTGTGCCAGGAAGTCACAATCCCACAAGTCCAGATTCCGCTGGTCTTCTTGAACCAGCCTGACACTCCACCACAAGATTTGTGTGAAATGAACCCGGACAGCATTCTTGTCAACGGGTGTTTCGAAGAACCTGAAGTCAATGGTAACAACTGGGAAATCTTTGACGACGTAACCGGTTGGGACATCGCATGGTTAAACGGCGAACCTTGCACAACCAACATTAATCCTTCACTGGAAATCCAGACGGAAGCCACATTAGGCAATGTTGATGTGATTAATGGCGAACAATATGCTGAATTGGATAGTGACTGTGAAGGTCCGCATGGTGATAGCAATCCGGAACGTACAACGGTTGAGATTTCTCAAACGCTGACGACCATTCCGGGACATCGCTATGAAGTTTCCTTCTACTTCAACGCCCGTCCGAACCACATCAGCCAGAATCTGCGCGTCACCATCGATGGTGTTGACTACTTCAGCGAAGCACCGCCTTCAGGCTGGGAACTCCGCACCTTTGAATTCGTCGCAACTTCCACAGAAACCGTGATCGCGTTCGCTGATACCGGCGACCCCAACAGCTATGGCGTGTTGCTGGATTGTATCAATGTGATTGATCTGGGCGCGGAACCACGCGGTTCAGTCCGTGTGACCAAGTTCAACGATCTGAATACAGATGGTGACCGCGATAATGGTGAAGATCGTCTGCCCGGCTGGACCTTCGAACTGTATGAAGGTAACGCGCCTGTCGGTGATCCGATCCGTACCCGTACAACCAACGCTAGTGGTCGCCGTAACTTCGGTAACTTGCTACCGGGAACATACACCGTCTGTGAAGTGATGCAAACCGGTTGGACGAACACCACACCGCTCTGCCAGACGGTTGAGGTTGTTTCTGGAGAACAAGCCCAACTGAGCTTCGGTAATATCGAATTGCCGCCGGTTACTGATACCTGTGGTGCAATCGAAGTGATCGCATTCAATCAAGGATTAGATCGCGACTTCGACCCGATTGTCGGCGCACGTAGTAACGCGAACATGGCACTCGGCGCACCGCAGAACAACGATACAATCAACTTTGTATCGCTCGGCTTCGGTGATGTTGTCGATGATGAAGTTGTTGGTGAACTCATCCTACGTCTTGACGGTCTGGTCGTCGATGATAATGGTAGTGACTTCGATCTCTACTTCGTGGAAACCAGCTTCGGTGATCCCAGCGATGCCAGCTATCCGGAATCAGTGGAAGTCTTTATCTCCCTGCTCCCGAATGGTCCATGGACATCCGTTGGGTCTGTAACACAAGATGGTGGCGTAGACTTCCCCGGCGATGGTGCCAGCGCACTGTATGTCCGGTTGGTCGACACCTCCAATCGTGGTAGCTTCAGCTCCAGCGTGGCAGATGGCTATGATCTTGATGGCATCCTCTGTGATGAACCCAACATTCCGCCAGTAGCCGAAGACGACTACAAGTTTGTCTGGTACGGTCAGGATGTTTGTATCAACGTATTGGCGAACGACTTCGACGGCGACGGGGATATGTTGAGTATCGTCAGCAATACCTCCGCCAGTGAAGGTACAGCTGTCATTGATAATGTGAACTTCGTTCAGGACTATATGTGCTACGATCACGACAATGACAACAGTCCTGCTCCAGGTGGTACAGAAAGTGACGAGTTCGACTATACGGTCACCGATGGTGAAGATACCGATAGTGCAACGGTCTCCATCGACATTGCCCGTCTTGATCTGGAATGCCAGACGATTTCCGAAACGGAAATCACATGGCAGGTGACAAATCCAGCGAGTTCGGTTAGCTTCCTGTGGGATTTGAACACAGGCGCAGACTCTGGTGCGGATACAGCAACAGCTGGTGTTAGCACGTTTGTCACCCCGCGCGAAAATGGCGTGAATGAAGTCGCAATCCTTGTAGGTGGTAACACAGGTTTTAGTGAACAAGACCGTGCAACCGATGAAGGTTGTGAAGAAGAATCGGTTGACGTGACACTCGTTAAGACTCTGGATTGGAACGGCAATGAGGTCAACAATGCAGTGAGCTTCGAGCTTTGCATTGATGATCTGTGTGGTATCGCCAACTCCGCCAATGGTTACGAAGTGGTGATCCCGAATGTTCCGTTGGGAAGCTACACCCTCAGCGAAACACCTGCGGCAAACTGGACAGTCAGCTTCCCCGGTGGCACAACAGCTAATGTGACAGCAGATAACAACACCTTTACCATTCACAACACGGCTGATGCACCGCCGCCCCCGCCGCCGCCCGTTGAGCAGGTCGGTACAATCGTTGTGACCAAGAACGTCATCACACCGCCCGCAGAACATGGTGACTTCACCATCTGCATCAGTAACGCTGTCTTCCCTGAAGATCAGCAGAATCAACCTGCCTGTTACAATGTCCATAACAATGGCGATCAGGTCTGGTGGAACGTAGTCATCCCGCAGGATCAAGACAGCGTTAACGTCGTGATTAGTGAGAATCCTCCGGGCGCGAATTGGACAGTGGTTGGTTCCGGTGCATCTGTGACGGTTAATCCGAACCTGACGACCTACCATACCATCACCAACACCTACAACGCACCGCCCCCGCCGAGTTGTGAAGGTGGCATGGGTCCGCAGTCACATCTGAGTGGTGTCATCACCATTAGCGGGTTGACTGCCTACGGCACAGTCTATAACAACAGCAACGTTGAAGACTGCCAGTATCAGATTGGTATGGCATCGTACTCCAAGTATGATGAGATCATCGACAATCAGATAATCTTCCAGGGCTTCGATACTGTCGTGACGATCCCGGCAGGTGGAAGTGTTGAAATCAGCATCGCGCTACCGGAATGTGCGGTACAGGTCGATCTTTTCTACGGATCATTCTTGCCAAATCTGAACGGTCAGCGTTATGGTTCACGTTTGCTAGCGGCTATCCATCTCGGTGGGAACAACTACTGTGAGGCACCACAACAGGAACAACCGCCTGTTGAAGATGAGCAACCGCCTGTCGAAGACGAGCAACCGCCTGTCGAAGATGAGCAACCGCCCGTTGAAGACGAGCAACCGCCCGTTGAAGATGAGCAACCGCCCGTTGAAGATGAGCAACCGCCCGTTGAAGATGAGCAACCGCCTGCTGAAGACGAATAGTCCTAAGTAGGGAAGAAGGCGATACCGGTAAGTAACGCGGTAACGTCTAACAAGTAGCAAAACGAAGCCCCGCAGACTAAATTCTGTGGGGCTTTTTTGTTGGCTGTAGCAAATCTGGCTGTGTGCATGTACGATTCACACTATATAAGCTAGATGTAAACAAACTAAGGAGGAGAAGCATGGCGCTTCCAGTAGATTTACAGCGTGATGAGAAAATTATTCAGGTGGTGCGTCGGCATCCCATTTTTTTCGTCAGTCGATTGTTTTTAGTGGGTTTGGGCGGGCTTGTGCCGGTCATTTTCCTGCTGATTCTCGCCGTCAGTACGAAAGATGCCGTGCGTGTCATCAGTTTAGCTGTTGCCGCGTTGTGGGGTTTGAGCTGGTTGGTCGTCACTTACTTTACATGGTATCGCTATCAAAACGACATCTGGATTATCAGCAATCAGCGCATTGTTGACTCACTCAAACTCAGCCCGCTTAATCATCGGCTGTCATCGACAGATTTGATTAACGTGGAGGATATGTCCGTGACTAAAAACGGGATTCTGCCAACCATGTTTAACTTCGGGGATTTGCGCTGTCAGACGGCAGGCACACAGGATAATTTTATCTTGAGTGGTATCCCCAATCCGTCAAATATTCTGGCATTGGTAGATCGTGCCCGTGATGATGCTCGCCGTGAACTGGCTTCACGCGGGGGGACGAACATGCCCGGTGTTATACGCTAATCAGCAGAAGGTTGGATCGCCTCTAATACAGGTGATTCTGTCTGATTTTCTGCATTATTAGCGGTCCGGTTTGCATGTGATGGCAACTCCGATTTGTGGAGGCGTGGCAGAATTTTTCCCTCATGCAGATCATAGGCTTGATCGACAAAATCGACCACAATCGGATCGTGCGAGACAATTAAGAATGCTGTGCCCTGTCGTTCGGCAATGGTCTGAAATAAGCGCATAATCCGGCGTGAGGTTTTGGTATCCAGACCGCTGGTAGGTTCATCAGCGAGGATGACCGACGGACGCAGGGCGAGGGCGCGGGCAATGGCGATGCGCTGACGTTGCCCACCGCTGAGTTCACCGGGGAGATGGTCTGCCCATGCGCTTAAGCCGACGACTTCTAAGGATGCTTTCGCCCGTTTGCGACGTTCAAAGTAGCCTAAACCGGGCAGGCGAAGCACAAGATCAATATTTTCCATCGCGGTGTAGGTGGGAATCAGCGTGTAATTCTGGAAGATAAACCCGATCTGGGTACGCCGTAAACGGGTGCGTCGCCCTTCACGCATTTTGGTGATGTTCTGATCGCCGATGAAGATGTCGCCGTCGTTGGGTTTATCGAGTGCGCCAATTAAGTTGAGCAGGGTGGTTTTACCACTGCCAGACGGTCCATATAAGCCGACCATCTCGCCCGCTTTCACATTCAGATCAACCCCGCGCAACACATGCACAGACCGTTCACCTGTGCCGAATGATCGCTTTATATCGACTACCCGTACCTCTTGACCGATATATTCGACATCGCTCATGCGCTTGTTTGCTCCTGCTTCTGTTTCTTCTGTGAGCGTCGGCGTAACCGACCCAATAAGCCGCGTTTTGGTGGTGGGCTATCCTGTGGCAAAATGTCGTCGATTGTGCCGGAAAGCTCCTCATCTTCGGCGCTTTCTGGACGGAGCAACACACCTTCCGGGCGAATTTCTACCGCAATGTGATGCGCCTCAGAAAGATGAAGTTTGACCTTATCCGGCAATTTGATGCGTCCGGCATCGTCCACACGGGATTGATCCTGATCGTTAAGTTCGGACAAATCCTGACCGAGCGCACCATCACGCAGGGTCAACACGCGGTCTGCATAATCGGCAATTTCCAGATCATGCGTTACCATCAACACGGTTAGATTATAACGTTCGCGCAATTCCGCCAATAAGTCCATCATCTGTAAGGCGCTGGTACGGTCAAGTGCGCCGGTAGGTTCATCGGCTAGGAGTAAGGGCGGGTCATTTGCTAGCGCAACAGCAATGGCGACCCGTTGCTGTTGACCGCCGGAAAGTTGCGCGGGATGTTTGTGCAGATGCTCGCGTAAGCCGACCGCTTCTAATAATTCGCGGGCTTTTTTACGGCGTGTCCAGACGGGCATCCCTGCGAGCATCATTGGTAAGGTGACATTGGTGAGAGCGGTGCGATGAATCAGCAGATTTTTTTCGATCTGTTGCCAGACAAAGCCGACTTTTCTCAGGCGATAATCCGCCAATTTACGCCCTTTAAGCTCCAATAAATTTTGCTCATCGACGATCAATTGTCCGGCGGTTGGCGTGTCTAAGCCACCGAGCAAATTCATCAGCGAACTTTTGCCCGCGCCACTCGGACCGATGATGGCGACCATTTCGCCTTTTTTCATTTTGAAGTCAATGCCCCGCAACGCCACGATCTCATGATCGGACACTTTATAGGCTTTGACGATTTGCTTACAGGCAATGTAATCTGCGCTCATGCTGACCTGTTTTGTCTATGGGTTCTATAAGGGTATTCGCTAAAACTGCGCGTGTGTGACAAATACTTACAACTTACTTATATTTGGTGGAGCATAGCGGTTGTTAATCTATGCTCCACATTACCTGAATTGGACACTATTGTGCAAGCGTCGGATCCACATTGGACACGCAATCATTCACCTGTTGTTGAAAAGTCGCCGTGTCTTGTGTGTTGATGGCGTTATAGCACGCTTGATAATCCAGCGTCAACATTTGGGCAAGCGCGAGTTCAGTTTGAAGATCAGCGCCCTGTAGCACGTAATTATCAAAGGCGCGGTTAAGCCAGATCATCGGTAGTGCATCACCGAGTCCTGTGCCGAATGTACGCGGAAAGACGATGGCATCTTCACGGCGGGTAAAATCGGCGAAGGTTGTATAAACGTCTAGTGCGCGGGCATCCTGTGTGGCGACATAGGCTTGATTTTCCAGCACAGCACGGCTGATAGGCATGACGTTAAAGGTTTGCGGTTGTTGCGCGATGTACGAAATCCAACGATAGCAGGCATCGCGATAGGGTGTATCCCGATTGATAAACGCAGTCTGGATGTTATAAGACACGGGCGTATACATGCCCTGTGGATAAGTGACCAGATTGTATCCGCCTGTATCGCCGTCCGGACTTTGCAAAAACCGATAACTGAGCAGTCCGAGGCGATCTGTATGCAGAGGCACGGTGTTCGGGTCACCGGCGGGCGCGCCGCCCATTGTGACTTGCCCCAGTGGACGATAGCCGATGTCGCCATTTTTGCCGAGATCAAGCACCAACTGTATAGCGCCGATTGCATCAGGATCGGTGAAATTGATTGTAGGCGGGGTGGTGCGGTAATCAATCGGCAAGCCACCATACGCCGCCATCAACATCAGCCACGGGGTATTGCCCAATTCTATCGGTAACAATGTCGGATTTTCCGCTGAACTGAGCACGGCATCGAAGTCGTTGATCGACCATGTGACCGCTTGTGGTGTTAAGCCTAGATTGCTCAGAGTCGCTTCGTTGTACCACAGGACCGCCGGAGATAAACCGACAGGTAAGCCCCACGTTTGATTGTCCCGTTGAAGTTGCCCCAATGCGCCGCCGATAACTGCGTTCGGGTCGAAGTTCGGATCAACGTCCAGGAATGGATCAAGCGACAACACGAGACCGTTATCGACCAACAGATTGACCGGATTGCCGGGGCTGTAGAGACAATCGTTATTGCTCATTGTTTCTAGCGGATCGTTGCGGGCGTTGATGCTGATGTGGGCGACTTCAGGATCAATCGCTGTGAATGCATCGGCGAGGGCTTCCCAATCACTTTGATTTGGCATAGGAAAAATGGTCGTCAATACGCCAAAATTGAGCACGATTTCCCCGCTGTTGAGTGATGGAATGGCGTTGTTCTCTACGATAAATAGTTCATTTGCGCGGGCATCGGCAATTTGTAGATCATTACGCACGGTGCTATCTGCTTGAATCAGGGCTTCTTCCGCGGAGATGCCTGTGTTGACCATCGCATCAAGCGCCTGTTCGATGCCGTAGAAATAACGCCGTGCGCCAAAACCGAATGCGTTCGGCAGGGCGAGGTCTACGAGCGGTTGCAGGTCAGCGCGGATGTTATTTTCTCCGCTTTGCGCGGGAATTGGGCTGAATGATAGGGCGATAAATTCTGGATTGGTCGTGATATAGCGCACCAGTTGATAGGCTAAATCAGGGTATTGTGTGCCACCACTGACGACATACCCCTCTATATCAACGCCTGCCGTATTATTAGGCAAGAGCGCCGCCATGCGATTCGTTTGCTGATTGAGACTTCCCATGTTGGTCACGCGAAACGGAAATTGATCGGGATTGATGCCCTGTGGCTGACGTATAACATTTTCACGTTCCAAATCCGCCCAAATTTGCATCAAGCGGGCAAGCTCAGGATTGGTGTAATCCGGCACAGAAGGGAATGTTGTGGGATCGTCAAAGCCTGTGCCGAGTAATGCGCGGAAAAGGGTCGATTCTGATGATGTCCAGAAGCCGGGGACGGTCACTGTGCCGTTTGCGTCGCGTGTTGCAATGGCGCGGGCGGCGTTAGCGATGTCGTCGATTGTCCATGACGCATCTGGATAAGTCAGTCCGGCGGCATCAAAGGCGGCGGGGATATAGTCAAACATGAGTAGATCAGCGCGGGTGGGCAGTCCCCATAAGCCACCATCCCATTGGAACGCTTCCCAGATGGCGGGTGGGTAAGTATTGATCGCCAAAGATGCGTCACTATTGACGAGCGGTTCAAGGTTGAGTATATATCCGGCGCGGGTCATCACGCTGGAAAGTTGCCACGGGCTTAACGGCAAAATATCTGCCTGTGAAGCGTAATTTGCAACCGCGTTCAGATGATCGTCTACGCCTGCATAGATGCTTGCCATAAATATTGAGTCGCCGGGGTCGATCATTTCTACGCGCACACCGGGGTTCTGCGCCTCGAAATCGTCAAATACGGTTGTGGCTAAGCGATCTTGATCGAAACTATCGACGGCGACGGTCAGGATGATGTTCTCCTGTGCCTGCGTTGACAGCGAAAAGCTGAATCCGATGAGCAGGAGACTGACTACAAGTAGGCATCGTCCAAATTTGTGTAACATGAATACAATTTTCTTTCGTCTATCTTATTTCTTTGGTGCTTTCTCAGCATGATTTGTGCTAAGTTAGCGCAATAGGCGCTATAGTCCTATTCGTTATAATGTATTCAAATGTCACAAATACTCAATCCAGTTTATCAGTTGGCGTTGAATATCGAGGCGGAGACTGATGTTATTTCCGCCCCGATATGCGTTATTTTTACTCTGCACAGATGCTAACTGCCGAGAAATTCTGCGGATGACGGATCAACCTGTAACGCGCAATCAGTGAATTGCTGGAAGTAGGCTTGCGGATCATCGACTTCTGCTGGATTAAACGCCGGAATATCCGCGACGCAGTCTTGATATGCACGGGTGAAGGTCTCGGCTTCTGCCAATGCGCTTTCCAGATCGGTGATTTCGTCAGCGACATAGCCATCAAACACACGGTCAAGCCAGTGATTGAGAGTGATTGTGCTAAAGCTCCCTCCGGATGCGCCCGGTAAGATGATGGTGTTGGGCTGTGCGAGGATATCCGCGATGCGCTGATAAAAGGCGATCAACTCAGGGTTTTGTGCGCTCTCTAGTTCTGGGTTGTCTATTTGTGAACGGCGGGCAGGCATGGCGCTGAATAATTCCGGCGATTGTGAAATCTGCTTGAGGAAACGGTAGCACGCTTCGGTGTTCGGGCTATTTGCGCTGATGTACCCCACGCCCATGTTGTAGGTCACGGCGTTGAATTGTGAGCCTGTCGGATAGGTGGTTAATCGGTCTGGATTTTCCGGTAATTGTGGACTGTCATCGTCACCGTCGGTATTAATCAGAAAGATGCCACCCCCGCCACCAAATCCGAAGCCGTTGAGGGTTTCGCCATAGACGGCATCCGTGTTTTCGTCCCCAAGCGAGATGCTAAATTCGTTACCGCCTGCCGTGACTAGCTGGCTGTATTCGATAAGTTCCTCGCGTGCCAGATCAAGCACTTCACGGATGGCATTAACCGTCGCCGGATCAGTGAAGTTAAAGGTTGGGGGGCTGGTGCGATTATCAATCGGCAAGCCACCATAAGCGGCGATCAAGTTGAGTAAATAGCTATCCCCACCCAAAATAGGCGCGGCGAAAGGGGCATTTTCAAGATCAAGGTTGCGTTCGAGTAAGCGCAGGGCTTCTTCAAATTCGGCGACTGTCCAGCCGTTTTCCGGTGCAATCACTCCTGCCTGTGTGAACAGATCAGGGTTATAACGCAACACTTGCGGCTCGATGGTGATCGGTAAGCCCCAGATTTGATTGTTGACGCGTACCTGTTCTAATGCGCCACTGATGAGATCATTCGGATCGAAATTGGCATCTGCTGAGAGCAGAGGGTCAAGGTTGCGTAGGAGGCTCAAATCTGCGCCGGGAATGAGGTTGCTGGGTGTATAGAAACAGTCGTATTGTTCGCTGAGGGAGTCTAATCCGCCGGGAAAGGTGGTTTCCAGATTGAGGATGCCCACTTCGGGATCATTCGCAGAGAAGGTTTCCGCCATTGTCTGCCACTGTTCCTCGTTCGGGAACGGAGAGATGAAGCCCGTTACGGCAACATTCAGCGCAATTTCGCCAGCCGCCAGAACCGCTTCCGGCGCGGGGGAATCGACGAAAATGGGTGTGTTTCCACGCTCATCAGCAAGGGCCAAGTTCGCTAACACGGTGTTTTCCGCCTGTTGCAATGCGCTGAGTGCGTCCAGCCCGTTTTCGGTCATGGCGCTGAAAGCTTCTTCAATGGCTTCTGTGAAGAGCATCTGGCTTAATGGGAGTGCGTCCTCAATAGCGGTGAGGGTGAAGGCTTCTAATTCAGGATTGTCGCCTGCCCCGGCAAAGCTAAAGGTCACGCCACCACTGCTGATTTCGCTATCTTCGGTGCTATCCAGCGCATAGCGTGCCGGTGTGCTGGCGAAAAATGTATTGACTGCGTTGCGATTGTTGCTCAGGAATTTAATCAGTTCATAGGCAATTTCAGGATGTTGTGTGCCACTACTAATCGCATAGCCTGTAACAGCCATGCCCACATGACCACCCGGTAAAAGTGCCGGTTCGCGGGTTGTGCCATCGTTGCTGAAGCCTGTTGCTAAGAATGCCCCGCCCAACGCCAGCGGAATGTTGACCTCGCTCAGGTCGCCAACCTGCGGATTGAGCAATCCATCCGCCTGTAATGCCGCCCAGACATCGAGAATTTCTGCGATGCGCGGATCACTAAAATCCGGTGTGGATGGAATCGTCGTAGTGTCGTTCAGCCCATTGCCCAGCAAACTGATGAGCAGGGTAGTCAGCGCGTTGTCGTTAAAGCCCGTATTAATGAAGCCGGGGGTGTCTATATCGCCATCAGCATCATAGGTTGTGAGGGCGCGGATGGCATTGGTGAGATCGGTGATTGTCCAGCTTGCATCGGGATAGGTGAGTCCGGCTTCGTCAAAGGCTTGCGGATCATAAAACAGCGTGCTGATTCCGCCGGAAACTGGCAACGCCCACATGCCCCCATCCCAGCGGAAAGAGTCCCATAGGCTTTGACGGAAATCTGCGCTGTTGATGTCCGCGTCACTGCTGATGATGGGCGCAAGATCAAGCAGATAACCGGCACGGGTCGCATAATTGTTGAGGTCGTTATTTACGGGCAGAATATCGGCAGAGGTCGCATATTCGGCGAAATCGTCAAGGTAACTTTCAATATCGTTGAAGGTCGGCGTGGGAGCGTTGATGCCGTTATACGGTTCGATGACCACGCGCACGCCGGGGTGTTCGGCTTCAAATTGGTCGAGCAAGTCACGAAAGAGGTCTTCAGTAAATGCGCTCGCCCGTATCGTAAGGGCAATATCATCATCCTGTGCGATGATGGGTGAAATTGCCAGTGCAGACAGCATCAACACGATTAATAAACCAAGTCGTTTTAACATCAATAAGTCTCCCTCTTAGATAAATTTGAGTACGAGATCATTATTGTTTAAGACGATTGCGGGCAGATTGCGCGTCGATTACGCCTTCTTAACGTTGCGTGGCGTGTTCGTAACCGGGCGTAACCACGATATTAGGGCGGGGCTGATTGGCGATGTGTTTTTGCTTATACGTTGGTAAGGTGACGATCATCGCTGTGCCGTTTTTATCGCTGATGGCTTGTACCGTTCCCTCATGTGCGTCTGTAATCGCCTTCACGATTGCGAGACCTAAGCCACTTCCGGGGTAGGTGTTGGTGTTGCGTCCGCGCTTAAAACGGCTAAAGAGATGCGGTAAATCTTCCGGTGGAATACCGATGCCGGTGTCTTTTACGGTGATCGTCAAATGATCGGGGGTTTCTTCAAGCGCGACAAATACGGTGCCGTTTTCGGCGGTGAACTTGATGGCATTATCCAGCAAATTGGAGAGCATCCGGCGCAATTGCTCGAAGTTACCGCGAATCATCGTGACATGCGCCGGAAGATCAAGCACATAATCAATATCGGCTTGTTCCGCCCATGACGCATACGTGATGCTGATGTCATTAATCAACGTGAGCATATTGACTTCTTGATGCGGTTTTTGCTCGGTGGTGCCTTCAATGCTGGATAGGGCGAGTAGATCATCCGCCAGACCTTCTAAACGCTCTAATTGTTGCAGGGCGCGGGCGTTAATCGTGTCGCCGTGCGCTTCCTGATTTAGCTCAAGGTTGGTGCGTAGGGCGGTCAGTGGTGTGTGTAGTTCATGGGCGGCATCCGCGACAAAGCGCCGGAGCGTCACCACCGTTGTTTCGATGCGCGTTGCCATTTCGTTAAAAGAAACGGCTAATGTGCCGAGTTCATCGCGCCGATTGACATCCGCACGGGCAGAAAGATCACCCTCGGTCATGCGGGACGTTGCTTCAGTGAGCGTCAGAATTGGCTTGGCGATGCGCCTGCTCATCCACCAGCCCGCGCCCGCCGCTGATAAAATGGCGATACTCCCCGCGAGTACCCAGCCCTTAGCGACACTATCAATGATGTTATCGCCGATGGAGGGTCCTTCGCTGATTTCCAGCCGACCCAACAAACTACGGTCTGTTCTATCATAAATGATGGCGGTTGCGTGCTGGTTGGAGCGTCCGTTATTTTCGTTCTGATTTCCCGCGATTGCACCTTCGCTGACCTGAAAGCCAAAAAATGGTGTGTAATCTACGGCGATAAATAGCGGGTCCTCGTTTGGTGGTGGTAAAAGGTTTCCGTTATATGCGCCGGGTTCGGCGGTGGGGCGGGAGAAAAGGCGTACCGAACCACTTTCTCCGGTTTGATCGACGCGATACGAATCCACCGGAATGCCTGCACTCGCGGGATTGACGATGATGGCATTCGAGAGATCATTCAGCAATTCCTCAACGATAAATGTGCCATCGGAAAGTGGGCGGGCAAGGGTGATGGTTGTCCAGTTTGCTCCGTTATTGGTCGGTAATCCATTCTCGTCAAACGATTGGTAATTGGAGATTTCAAGATAGGTTTCTGCTGGAGAGCCTGAATCTGCGATGGGGTCTCCCGTAGGATCGGTGACAATGACCCGCGCATCGGAGAGGAAGGATAAACTCCGCACCTGATTGTTGAGGGATTCGCTATCCACACCACTCATGAGCATATCCGCGACCAGACCACTAAACGAATCTGCCTGTCCCTGTAGGTTGCGTTGTTCCAGACTGTTGTAATAACCATCGAGTACAGTGAGCAAAACCACGCCGAGGCACAGGGTCGCCAGAAAGGCAATGGCGGCATAACTTAACGATAATTGCCAGCGAATTGAACGCAATTGCATCAGGTTTTTACTCCATCACTCACCCGTTTGTTGCATCTTGTTGTTTATCGTACTGTGAACGCACCTGCCTGTCACGTCTGGATTACGACACTGTAATCCGTTTTTACAGACTCCGCGAATAGTTTCTGATACTCTATACTTGAGATGAATCATATCAGAAAAACGAATTGATCGACGAAATACTCATGAATCAGCAAACCCGAATCTTGATGATTGAAGATGATCCCGCCGTTGCTAGTAGCCTGAGGGAAGGGCTGGAGCGCGAAGGCTATGAAGTCATCTGGAAAGCCACAGGTGAAGATGGCATCAGCGCGGCGCGTGATGTGAACCCGCATCTGATTATCCTTGATATTCGCCTGCCGGATGGTTCTGGTTTTGATTATTGCCGTCAGATGCGCCAGATGCGGTTGCGCCAGCCGATTATTATGCTGACCGCCAGCCGTGATGAAATTGACAAGGTTCTTGGTTTGGAAATGGGCGCGGATGATTATGTCACCAAGCCCTTTAGCTTACAGGAATTGCGCTCACGGATTCGGGCGATGTTGCGCCGTGCTTATGGGGAGCTATCTATCGCCGATAGCGACACGTTGTATGCGGCTGATCTGGTGATTGATAAGTCTCGCGGACAGGTTTGGCGGGGCAAAAATTTGCTCAACCTCACGCCGACAGAATTCCGTCTGCTGGTGTTATTGGCGCAGAATCCGGGGCAGGCGCTGAGTCGGCGTAAAATTCTGGATGCGGTCTGGGGATATACGGCAGATATTGAAAGCGAGCGCACCGTCAATGTGCATGTGCGCCGCCTGCGCGAGAAAATCGAGCCTGATCCCAGCCGCCCGACATTGATTCAGACGATGCCGGGGATTGGCTATCGCTTTAATGCAGAGTTGAATTAGAGCAATGAGTGAAAAGATAAAAGATAGTAGACGATAGATGTTAGACAAAAGAAATTACTGTAGGGTGCGATCTGTCAGGTCGCCCTGTACCTAGTTTTACATAAATTTCATCCCTGTTCACCAATTGGAATCATGCGTTTTGGGTTGAATGGGGCATAATCATGGGCAAAAAGCTGATGTATTGGAGTGTATTCGCCCATGACCAAAGTTTACGCCTCACCGGAGTCCTATCGTAGTAAAATTTTGCCCCTCAAACAGCAAGCCGATATTCGCAACGCATGGCTAAAACAGCGCCTTGATGAAGTCATCCCGGAAATTATGTCACGGGAAGGCTTCGATATGTGGTTGGTCATCGCGCAGGAATATAATGAAGACCCTGTGATTATGACCTTGCTCCCCGCACCACAGATGTCTGCCCGTCGCCGCACGATTCTGGTTTTTGCGCGAAATGCGGATAACACGGTGGATCGTTTTACGCTAAGTCGTTATGGAATGCCCGGATTCTACGAACATGGCTGGAATCCTGACGAAGAAGCGCAATACGCCTGTCTGAAACGCCTCATCACCGAACGCAACCCGCAAAAAATCGGCATTAACACGTCTGAAACCTTCGCCTTTGGTGACGGTTTATCCCATCAAGAATATGTAAATCTGGCGGAAGCACTTGGCGATGAGTTGATGTCCCGTACGCAAAGCGCGGAACGCTTGTGTGTGGGCTGGCTGGAACGTCGCATCACGCCTGAAATTGATGCCTATGGCGGGATTGTCGAGATTGGACACGCCATTATCGCGGAAGCCTTTTCTTCGCGGGTAATTCAGCCCGGAATCACGACCACTGAAGACGTGGTGTGGTGGATGCGCCAGAAAATGCACGACATGGGCTTGCAGGCATGGTTCCAGCCGGATGTGAATATTCAAGCACAGGGCGATCCCTTCGATGAACTCGGCGACTCTCAAGAACGTCGCACAATTATTTTGCCGGGGGATTTGCTGTGGTGCGATATGGGATTCTATTATCTCGGTCTGGCGACGGATCAACAGCAACATGCGTATGTGCTCAAACGCGGTGAGAACGATGCACCGGAAGGTATTAAGGCGGCGCTCACCGCTGGCAATCGCTTGCAAGATATTCACTTTGAGGAAATGCATATCGGTAGAACAGGCAATGATGTTCTGGCTCGTGTGCTCAAGCGTGCCATCGACGAAGGGCTGAATCCTACTGTGTATAGCCATCCGCTTGGCTATCACGGTCACGCCGCCGGACCGACAATTGGCTTGTGGGATCAACAGGGCGGTGTGGCGGGGCAGGGTGATTATCCACTGTTTGATAACACCTGCTACTCGATTGAACTCAATATCAAAATGCCCATCCCTGAATGGAACGGGCAAATTATACGGATAATGCTGGAAGAAGATGCTCTACTTAGCGATGGCGTGATTCAGTGGTTGGATGGACGACAAACCGCATTGCACTTAATCACCTGAATTCTGTTTAAGTTGACCATTCGTGAAAAATAGCTTTTAGCCGTTAGCTTTTGGCTTTTAGTTTGAAAAAACAATGCTTTTGCTAAAAGCTAAGAGCCAAAAGCTCGGATAGTCAAGGTATTTTCCCGCAAAACGACTGTCATTCATGATCGTTTGCTTATCCAGAACTGACGTTAATCAGTTAACGTGCCTTCCAGCCCATCGAGATCAAACCAATGCCGATTTCTAGCGAGTTCGTAAACAGGTAAGCCCGTTGTCGGGATCGTTGGTAGGCGTTGCGCGAGTGCATCGGCGATCCCTAATGTATCGCGGGTGAACCAGTTATTTAGCCATTCCGTGCTGGTTTCTGGTGGAAGTTCTGGCAGTTGCGGCAAGCTGGCATCCAACGCAGTTGCTAACCATGAAGCGCCTGTTTCTTCAGGGATGCTGAGGATGCTCTCTATGGCGTGCAGTGCAGAAGTTGCGTTTTCCGGCGAGTCTAATGCCTGCGGTAGCCAGTCAAAAACTGCCTGTGCGCTGTAGGCTGTCCCGATATTCGGCACAGGGACAGACCACGCATCATCCAGCGCGGGTATCTCCGGCAACCATGCGAACGGTTGATAGGTGGTATAGGGATCGGCTATCGGGTTGAGCGCGGCGACATAGCCCTGTACACGCTCTAACGGTGTACCAATCGTCGGCAAGGGCAGTGTGTCTGGATAGATGATGCTGAGTAATTCAGGCAATGTGTCGCTCTGTGGATTACCACCTTGCGCGGGTGCGGTATCCGGCAATAAACGCAATGCGCCTGCATCATCTATAAACGCTCCCGGTAAATTGTATTGCCGTCTGAGCCATGTCGGTAATTGCAATTCGCGCAACAGGGCTTCCTGTGTGAGGCGCGTGGTGGCGCTCAGTTCGTCCACCAATGGCATGATCGTCAGGCGCTCCAACGATGGTGAATTTTCAGCCAGAATATCCCGCGCCGTGAATTGTGTGGTGTTGTCTATTGTGTCGTAGGCATCTGCAAGTACGTATAACCCATCTGCATAGGCGGGGGGACGTGTGCGAACGGGCGGTTGTGATTGACGGGACGGGTAATTGTAAACGTTGCCGAAGACATCCGGACCGCGTGAATCCCGCTGTAGATAGCGCCCGATTTGTGGCGAATAAGCGCGACCCGATTTTAGGTAAAGATTAGTGACTGCATCCCAGATCATATCCGGTTCGACGATTTGCGTATAACTCAGATTGGTCAGCGTTTCGATCTCGCTACACCAATCAATCATGGTGCTCTGCGCGAGTGGATCAAGCAGGATGAAACGCCCCAGCGGGTCAAGATTCTGTACGGGTTCTCGCAAACCGGATGTGTCGTCTGGATCATTGGGGACGGTTGCCAGCACACTTTGCCGTCCATCGGTGATAAACCAATCTACATTGTCGCCTTCTGCGCGGAAGAAGCCGGAGCGCCGGAGCGTTTGCCCGTAGACAATCGGCGTGGTGGAGTCGCCGTCAAAGCGGGCAAGCAAGGTGTTGCTATCGCCGAGATAAGCGAGATATTCGTCGCCGACCTGCACAAGACGGTTGTATATGTCATAGCCATAATTTTGTGCGACGCCTTCATTTGCGCCTTCGCCACGCGCCACTTCGATCAAGCGATTCGCCGCATCATAAGTGTAGGTCGCACAGACTTCATCGAGCGTAGATTGGTTAAACGTGCCTTCAATGCGGACGCTTTCCAGATTGCCCGCAACATTATAGGTGAAGCGTTGGGTGAATGTCTCGGATTGCTGGGCTTCGGTAAACGCGTTACCAAAAGTTAGCATAAGTCCGCCGCTGAAAACGACCAGACCCAACAAGACGATGGTTCGGCGACGTATCGGCTTGAAGAATCCACCGAGCAGGGGCAACAGCAGGAGTAAGGGCGCACCACTTGCCGAAGAAGGACGGGTGCGACGGATGCTAAAGGTGCGGGCGCGTAGTTGGTTGGCGGCATTATAGCCATAGGTAATGCTGATCTGCTCACCACTGCGATATTGGCGGGTTTCGGTTTCCCGTTGTCCCTGCTGGTTATAGGTGAAGGTCAGCAAATAGAGCAAGTCGCCGCTGGTTCTGCCAGTGATACGCATGTTGAAGGGACGACCATCATTGTCGTAGCCGATCTGTGTGATATAGCCGGTATTATCGCCTTCAAACAGGATGGATGATCCCGTTAAGCCACGGCGTTGCACGCCACCCTCAGCATCACCCACATAATCAATCAGCAAGTTGGTCTGGACGTTATAAATGGTGTTGCGGGTCGTGCCGTTATGATCCAGCAGGAGTTCGATGATCTCGCCATTGCTCCATGCAATGCTGACCGTCAACAGGCGGCGGGTGGCATTATAGCGATAATCAATGTCGACTTTGACGAGCGGTTCGTCGGCGTTTTCGTCCGATGTTTCTGTGCTTGTGGGCGTATAGGCGATCTGATTGAGCAGACCGTTTTCATTAAGACCGAAGTGAATTTCCGCCCCGCTGGTTTCATCCCGAATGGTATAGCCACCGTCAGCATCATAGCGATAGTCTAAGGCGTGGTCACGGGTAACAATGCGATCAATCCGCCCATATGCGTCATAGGTATAATCGAGTGCATCATCTGTGCCTGCGCCGATGCTATCAATCTGATCGAGCGCCTCATATTGGATGTCATCGCCCGTTGACGGGGCAATTGCCAGATTATCAACCAGACTTAAGCCGTCATCACTGCGTCCGATGCTCACGCTATCTTCGCCGGAAATTCCCCACTCGGTAACGTTGTTGTTGTTCTCACCATAGCGATATTCAACGGTGGTGTCTTCGATAGTCCCGTTGACTGCTGTCTGGAAATTTTGCGCGGTGATTCGTCCTAACGCATCGTAATCATAAGTTTCGATCACGAAATCATTGGGATTATTGGAGGTTTCACACTGATCGTAAGTGAGTTCTCTTTCAGCGCGGGTCTGGCAAATGCCGACTACGTTGTCGGTGCCATCATAATCAAGCAGGAGGCGGATACCCGTCGGTCCGGTGATATGGATGAGTCGGTTCAGGCTGTCATAGCTATAGTTGAACGTTTGCCCACGCAGATTTTGATAATTAGAGAGATTGCCCACGTCGTCATAGGCGAAGGAGGCAATATTGGCTTCTGGATCAATATAGCGGATCGGGCGGTTTTCAGCATCATAAACGAATTGTTCGGTAGTGCGCCAGACGATCTCATCTCCACCCGTAACACAGGTTTCGTTAGGGGCTAAAGTCGCCGTGTTTTCCGCTGTGACGAGACAGGTCTCGGTGCGAATTTCATCAAGCAGACCGTTAGCGTTATAGAGGTAGGTGGTGCGCTGTCCGGGGGCATCTAATGTGATGGTTGGCGGACGAACACCCTCCACACCCGGCGAATAGGTGATGGTGCGCTCTGTTTCTTCGCCATCTGTGCGGGCGGAAAGTGTTAACGCGCCATTTGTCTCTCGATAATTATAGGCTGTGGTGAGGTCACTTTCAGGGTCTTGCCTGCTGACCAGTTGATTGAGGGCATCATAACCGAGTGTGTAGACGTTATCGAAGCCATCGGTAACGCTGACGGTCTGTGCGCCTGCACTATACGCGAGTGTCCATAAGCGGTGTTCGTCGCTTCCCATTGAGCCACTCATGACCTGATTTAAGCGCCCGAAAGGATCGTAAAAGAAGCTCAGAATGTCCTGTGACTCTGGCGTGGTGGCGATGCTTGCCAATTGGTCGTAAGCCGTGCGCTCAAGTGTGCGTTCCCAATCGTCAAGTCCGTCCAGACTAAATGTGACGGTGTAGGGATCGCTATACTCCAGATTGAGCGTGCGGGTAGGGGTTTGGCGCACCAGCGATTGTAGCCATTCGGTCAGATTCCCTGCCGTGTCATAGTGAATTTCGTGGGAACGGGTGATATTCCCCTCTGTGCCAAATGAATCATCAATCCGCCAGAGTGCGTCGAAACTATCAAATGTGTAGATGATGCGGTTACCACGTCCGTCGGTATAGGCGAGTTGGCGGTTATTATCATCCCAATTGAAGCGCAGGGTGTTGCCGGTTGGACCGATGATTCCGGTGATGCGCGATAGATCGGCAGGGTCTTCATAGAGATAAGTAGTAGTGCTACCCAGCGGTGAAATCACTGTGGTGAGTTGTCCGGTACTGTTGTAGCCGTAAATGACTGCATTGCCAGTGTTTACGTCCTGCGCGACAGTCAGTTGCCCGAAATTATTATAGGCGTAACGCGTGCCACGTTGTAAATTATCGACAGCTGAAGTGACCAGACTATTGACGTTATAGGTATAGGTGATGGAGGCTTCAGGATAATCGGTGAACATGCCGTTATCATTGCCTGTCGTCTCAAGATGCAATAAGCGTCCGAGTGTGTCGTAATCATAGACGCGCCGGATGCCCGCCTCGTCCACCCATTCGCGCAAGTCGCCCGCGCTGTTATAGCCCAATGCCCACGTAAATTCCTGCCCGGAAAGCGCCTCCCGTGTGGTAACGGTCACCTGCCAGCCATTTTCGGCTGTTTCATACATATAATCCCGTGTGCCGGACGCATCCTGTGTGAATATCACCCGCCCACGCGCATCAACTTCGGTGATCCGGCTGTTTTCGGTAAGCTGGCATCCTTCATCGAAAGCCAGCGTGATGTGCGTCTGGCGATGTCCACCATCAAGCGCGGTATAACACACATAATAGGTGTTGCCCGCGCCGTCTTGAAGGGTGACGGGGCGACCTTGAAAATCATACGTGGCATTGATGCGCGGATAAGACACAGTTGTACCGCTTGTCAGGCGAATATCAGCCTGTGTGACATCAATGCGGGTGGGTAAGCCTTCGTTAAATTGACTCCATGTGAGTTCACTGACACCGACAGCGGGTGCGCGTAACACTTCTGTCGGGGCGCGGTTGGCATCTGTGAGGTCTAAAAATTCCCATGTTTGAACAATCGGTGGAGTGTTGTTATTCACTGCGGGAATTGTGCGCGATGCAAACCGCAAACGCCACGAGAGATCAAACAAATATTGACTGCTGGTTGTCGGTTCGTTGTTGATATAGTCTTGCTGGTCGATCCTTAAACCGTAGGGCAGGGCGCGACTATATGCCTGAAAGTTGTCCGTCATGTAGCTATAACGGGAGATGTTCCTGAATTCGTCCTCGACTTGCTGAATACGTTCCAGCGCATCATACACATAGACCTGTTGTTGTGTACCGCCCGGTTCGGTGACGATAATTTGGTAGCCGTTAATCGTATTTGGCGCACGGTTGATGTTGGTGTCGCCCGTTGATGGGAGGACGCGAGCCGTTTGTAAGATGCCATCTGCTTCAAAATCGAACAGACGATAAATATAATCATAGCGTGTGATGAGCGGAGTTTCGTTGAGCGTCAACGCGCCGTCTGTTTCTGTAACCTCGCCTAACCATCGGGTTTCTGCACGTAATCTGCCAATCGCATCATAAGTGTAGGTTGTCCGGCGCAGATAGTCGCCTTCGACGCGTGCATCCGCCCCGCGCATCAGTCGGTTTTCGACCAATTCCCCGCGCTGATTAAAGCGTAAACGGGTGATCCCGCCGCCGGGGTCGTTCATCATAATATCGGTCACGGTTTCGCCATCGTCAGATTGTGGCGCGGGATAGTTAAAAGTATATGCGCCATCTTCGGCGGGATCATCAATCATGATAAGTCTACCAAAGGCATCGTAGAGATAACGCACCGTATTGTAGGAAGTTTCCGGCGCATCCACCAGATGATGCGACACTGCGTTGACCAAGCCAAGTGTCCCGTCATAGTCATACGTGATGACACTATTATCATCTTCACTGATGACACTTTCAACGCGATTTTCCGCATTGAGCAGGGTGGTATATGCGCCACCTTGCCGATCTGTATAGGTGAAGCCGTCTGCGTTGTAAACGATGGCAATGGTAGAGCCATCAGCAAAAGTGAGGTTTTGTTGATTCTCGTTGTTGCTGAACGCGGCGGAAAATGTGGGATACCCGCCGGAAACCCCGCTGATTGTGCCGTCCGGCGTATAGGTGTAGCGGATGGTGTTGCGCCCGCGGTCATCGGTCATCGTCCGCAGTAATTCACCGGATAAAAGTCCGTTAACCCACTCATAGCTGATGGGGCGGGATTCTAGATTTTCCGAGGGTGGGGCGTTGCTGGCTAGTGGGCTGGTCTGGGAGACAAGCGTGTAACTGTCGTTTATCAATTGTAGATTATTGCCCCGCACCAATTGATACGTGTAGGTGCGCTCCGCAAATTCATCGCCTGCTATGCTGACCTGCCGACGTTCCGGTAAATTGATGGCATTATTGATGATGGTGAAGTTCGTGCGTGCACGCCAGATCATCGGCGAGGCATCGGATTGTTCGATGATGGCATTGACGAAGCCGTTGTCATCATGACGATACATCATCTGTTGGGCAATGGGTGCGCGGGGATCATCATGCTGATTGAGTACCGCGTTCTCATCGTAGCCGTAGGTGGCTTGCTGGCAATCTGCATACTCGACGTTGGTCAGCAAATCATCATCATAATCGTAGATTGTGATAAACGCGTCTTCAGCTTCACAACAGGTTGCGATAGAGTCGGTTAAATCACGCAGAACCGCCCGCTCGACGTGATGCGCTTCATTATAGTAAAGCTCAAGTTGACGGGTTTCCGGCGCATCGCTGATGATGACAGGGCGCTCGCCGATGCTACCGGGACCGTTCAATGTGTTGCGCGGATAATCAACCGAAACAACCCGCCCCTGTGCTGGATATCCGTAGGTGCGTAAACGTCCGGCGGGATCGAAGACATAGGTTAATCCATCCGGTTGGGTCAGTGTCCAATCACCATAAACACTGCTACGTTGTAATCTCCAACCGGGCATCGTTAGCGCGGTGAGCGTTTGTGCGCCCCCGCTATAATTGCGATTATTGGCGAGAAAGGTGTGCTGAGAACCGCTCGGAGTGGTAAATGTGACGATTCCCTGTGGTGACCAGATGAGATTGAGGCTGACCGGATAGGTGGCTACGGCGTTCTGGTCGATGCGCCGTGATCCGATTGATGTGTCAAACGCTACATTGTAATCCAGCAGAAATAAGCCCGTCCAACCCGCACCAAATGGACCATCAACGGCGGAAAATAAGCTGTTGTAATTGCGGTTGAGCGTGACATCAATCAACCCGCCAAAGGCTTGTAAATCGGTAATGGAAAGCCATAAATTCCCGTTTGCAGGATTGGGATACCCGTTCGGCGGGCAATTGGCTTCCGGTAACATCGTATTGACGGGATAGCACTCGCCACCTGTGTTATTAAGCGCGTGGGGAATGTAGCCGGTTTCGCCCGCTACCGCGAGACTACTATAAGGAAAGGTGGTTGCGGGTGTGATAAGTTCAACAAAGCCGTTTTCCTGTCCTAACCATAAATTCTGCGCGGCATTATCAAAAATGGTGTAGACATTACCGCCAATAATTTCCAGCCGATCCAGATCAATTAATTCACGGCTGACCGTGCCGCGAGTGTCATCAAAATTGAACATGCCGAGCGTATTGGTGAGCGTGAAGCTGTTTAAATCCACCCAATCAATCAGCAACGTTGAGCCGCGTCCTAATAAGGAAACGGACAAGGGTGTTGTGGGTACGACAATGGGGTTATCGTCCACCCGCCGTATATCCATGCGGGTCGCTTCTAAATGCAGACTTCTCCCGTCGATTAATTCAAGGTTGAACATGCCTTCCACTAGCGAAAGCTGAGAGGCGGGTTGTACGCCGCGCCAATTAAGGTCAATTTCGTAGCGGGTTGCCACTGAGGCGGGGTTGGGCGCGACGAGGCGAATATCAAATTCATCGGGTTGGGTGCGGTCTGTGCGGAAGGTGACGGTGCGCTGTTGAGGGATAATCGGGCTGATGAAGCGCGTGCCGTCATTGAGCATAAATCCGGCGCAATTTTCAGTGATCCACACGCCCTGCATAATATCCCAATTGAGCTGGATATTCGTGCCGTCTTCACTCTGAATCGCAGTAAGGTTACCCGCATTGTCGCCGAAAAATGTGCGGTAATCGTAATTTTGAACGTAGAGGATACGGCTTTGATTGGTCTCCGGCGCAGTGCCTTTAATGACTAGATCGCCGCCCAAAAGTTGAACTTCATCATAGATAGTGTTCAGCAGAAAACCGCTACCCACGATGCCATATTCTGCGCGGGTGCTGGAGAAATTTAGGCTACTGACGTTAAAGACCGCGTTGGGATGGGTGTATAAATCCGTTTGCAGATCAATAAACTGATAGCCATTTCCTGCTGGAATAATCGGCGCGGGGCTGACTGAACGGTTGGTGGTTTCGTCACGGACATCGGTTCTGGGTTCGGGCGGTGTGGCATATTGTCTGCCGGAACTTAAGGAGGCATTGATGCTATACGTACCGTTTAAATCTTCGTCAGTCGATGCGGAAAGTGCCGCCTGCCGGACGACCAGTGTATAGATACCATCCCGCCTGAGTGAATAGCTTGTTTCACTATCCCCGGTTGATTGATACTCTGACTGCCCATTATCCGCGCTTACTTTATCCATGCCTAGAAATAGTGCGAATTCTAGCTGAACAGCATCACTATTTGAATTGAAGCGTAGGGTAAGGATGTCTGTCTGATTGCTCTGACTGGCGAAATTAAATGACCATAAATCCGCATACCACGCGTTGGAGATGCTCCCCGTTGTGGTTCCGCCAATGTTTAATGTGCCACCGCCCACGCCGAGATCATAGGGGCTGACGGTGCGATCCATCAAAAATTGCAGATCAGGGCAAACATTTTGCGTGACGGTGGGTATGTTAATTTCCTGCCCATTGAGCGATAACACAGAGGTCATCATGAGCAGGTAGATCGCCACTATCAACAGGATAGCGCGGAAGTGTGTGCGTAATAGTCTAATCATTAGGGCTGGTGATTTCCGTTATCGCTAAACGTAATTCGCTAAATAATGCCAGATTATCCAGCGCGATCACCCCATCCTGTCCATCACATTCCTGTGCATGGATCATTTGCATAGGATCGCTGTTTTCATCCACAAGTTCCCATGCAACCTCGAACGCCGCACGATCTGCATTTCCCTGAGAATCATCTAAAAAGGCGTATATTTGCTCAAATAAGCCACAATTGAAGGCGCTGGTTGTTCCCAATCTTGAGAGGTCTTCAATTAATATGTCAAGTGTAGCAGGATCATACTGGCTGGTTGCCGCCTGTTGGGTCGCCGCAACCTGTGTATTGAATTCGCGGGTAATTTGAATCACTGCCGTGCCAAGAGCCTGGGTCGCCAGTAAATCAACAGCGGCGATGGCGGTACGGGTGGCGCGGTCATTAAAAATTGCGGTGCGCGTCAGGTTGGGTGATGGCGTATAGGTCGGCGTTGGTGTATGGGTTGCCGTTGGCGTACTGGTCGCTGTCAGCGTGAGGGTTGCGGTTGCCGTGGCAGTTGGGGTTGATGTGTATGTGGCGGTTGCCGTACTTGTTTCTGTCGCTGACGCTGTGACGGTGGGTGTTGGCGATGGCGTGATGGTCTCCGATGGCGTGACGGTTGGCGTGGGTGAGGGAGTTTCGGTTAGTGTTGATGTTGGCGTACTCGTCCATTGGGTAGCAATAAGCGTCAGTTCATTCGCCGCCTCTGTACGGGCAATATTGCCTTGCGCCGTCTGGGTGAGGGGTGCATTTTCTGTACTCAGGCGGACAATTTCATCTGCCTCAAAAGTGTCTGTCAGGTTTGGCGTGGGTGGCTGATTAAGATTTGCCTGGGTTTCGCTGGCTGCAAGGGCAACCGCGCGCTGTGTGCTTTCCTGATTACTGTTTTCAGTGTTCTGCTGGTTACTTCTGTTGCTTATTACCAGACCGACGAGTAACATCACCGCCACCACTGCCACCAGCATCGTTACGGCTTGCATCCTACGTTGGCGTTGCATCCGCGGGATCAAGCCATCATTGTTATCAAGCGTGTCAATAACAGACGCAGAATCACTAAAGATGACCAGTGAATTTTGAAGATCGGGAAGATCACCCGCCTGTGTTTTGCGGGTGGAAATGATGACATCAACATCACCATACCCTTCAGCCGCTTTTTCAAACGCTCTGGCGAACGCCCCCGCGCTCTGGTAACGGTCTTCTTTTCGTTTTTCCAGTGCTTTGAATAGCACATCGTTGAGTGCTTCCGGTAATTGATCGTTGAAATCGGTGGGTGTGGGCGGTTGCATCGTCAGGTGTAGATTCAAAATCACCATCGGATCGCTACCCGTAAAGGGTAATTTACCGACTGCCAGCAAATAACCGATGATCGCCAGCGAATAGACATCGGAAAGTTTATCAATATCGTTAATATCACCGCGGGCTTGCTCCGGCGACATGTATTGCGGTGTGCCGGGCATTTCACCCATGCGGGTGAGTTGTGTGTGTTCTTCTACGCGGGCGATACCAAAATCGGTGAGTGCCGCGTGGGTTCTGTCTCTTAGAAGGATATTGCCGGGCTTTAAATCTCTGTGGACGACACCGCGTTGATGGGCATAATCCAGCGCGTTTCCCATCTGACGGAGCAAGAGGGCAGTCGCCTTCAGGTTGATATGGGCGACTTCTTTAAGTAAATCTGAAAGACTGCCGCCATCCAGATATTCCATAATAATGTAGGGGCGATTTTCAAACTTGCCTGTGCCGAGGTAGCTGACAATATAGGGATGCCTAAGTTGCGCCATAATATGCGCTTCACGCTCGAAGCGATTGATGACTTCAGGATGTTCTGCCCAACTCGCTTGAAGTAATTTAATGGCGACGACCTTACCAGAGTCGGGTTGGATTGCCTGGTAGACGATAGCCATGCCCCCGGCTTTGATACGCTCGGTAATCTCGTAGCCGTCGATTACCTTGCCTAGAATTTCTTCAGACATGCAAGTTCCCTGATTTGTTGTTGTACGCGCTTGTAGACAGACAATTATTTAGACCCATTATACCGAGTTTGTGATAAGTAAACTATTGCCCATGCGTACTTTATGGCATTCTTTGATGTTTAACGCATGATCTTAATAAAAAATAGACCGCTCAGGTGAAGGGTATGGCGATTCTGCATCATGGTTCGATCAAATTTTGATAAAATAGGTGTTCACAGCCGTACAGAATATGGAGATAAACACGCTTATGACTGCTGAAAATTTATGTCTCTGTGGGAGTGGTCAACTTTATCAGGGGTGTTGTCAGCTATATCATCAAGGGGCGCAATTGCCACCCACGCCGGAAGCCTTGATGCGTTCCCGTTATAGTGCATATGCGCTTGGGAATGTTCGCTATATTATTGAGACCACCCATGCGGATAGCCCGTACATGCAGAAAAATAAATCCCAATGGATCAAAAGCCTGAAAGACTATACGGATAGAACGACCTTTGTGGGTTTATTGGTGCAGGAAACAGCTATCGAGGAAGAGGGCAAAACGGGATATGTGACGTTTAGCGCGGTGCTTCTGCAAGATGGTAAAAATGCCTCATTTAGTGAGAAAAGCCGTTTTTTTCTAGTGAATGGTCGCTGGTTGTATGTTGATGGAGACGTGAGTTAGCGGCTGAGTCTTTATTCAAACAAGCTCGTTTGATGATGTCCCTGTGCGTTGTGCTCATCAAGGATTTTACGCACAAGTGGCGTGACTTCGTGATGTTCAGCGGCGAGTTCTAGTGCAAATTTGATGGCGGTTTTTTCACCTTTGCGCCGATTGCAGGAAACACAGGTTACGGCGAGGTTGTCATACGTGTTGCTCCCGCCCCATCGAAGCGCCTGAATATGGTCAATCTCAAAGTCTTGCTTGAGTAAATTCGTGCCACACCACGCACATTTTCCCGCAGAATCTAGGATGACTGAGCGTAAAAGTAGGGCGGTGAGCGTGCCGGTTGCGCGATAATCGCGGGCGCGAGCATTCATCGCAGTCGTGTATTTACGAAGTTCATATATGTCTACATAATCAGTGTAAATCATTCAAATACCCATAAAAATCGCGCATTTTTGCCATTATTTACCTACTTACAAGCATTATTTTACCGCTTAAGTGACATTTCTGGTGATTCTCCCCTAAAAATCCTAAGTTTGTAAATTCTACGTGAATCGCGTAAATAAATTTGAAAAAGGTTTATTTTATTATGTTGAAATAAACGCATTAATATACAAGCTATGCTATTCTTGCAATCGAGGTGATTAATTTCATCTAATTTTTTGGTCGCTAGATTATTTCAACCACACCACACTAACTCAAACATAGTTACCAAATATGCTAACAGTCATTAACTGTTATCCATTAAGGGATTTAGGGAATGCAAGCTGAAAAAGTAAAACAAGGGAAATTTGCCCCATTAGAGACGAACAACAAAACGCGTGCGTCGTTCTCATACCCCTCATCCCACCGCGGACCGAATTATGCTTTGATTTCCATCGCACTCGATATTGTGGGGACAATCGCGGCATTTTTGCTTGTTGATCTCATTCTACAATCACTGAATATAATTTCAGTTTCACAGTTACAACCGATCCTCTTAATTTCGCCGCTGGTCATCTGGCCCGCCGCTTTCTTTGCTTTCGGTATTTACGACACAAGTCGCAACTACACCATTCAAGAGGAATCCAAAAAGACGATTTTAGCTGTTGGGCTTTCGATGTTAATGGTGATGAGCATACTTTACCTCTCATACATTACCATCCCGCGTTCATTGATTGTGTCGTTGTTTGCCTTTGATGTCGTGTTTCTGGTGGCGTGGCGCGTCTTTGCCCGCTTTGGTGCCAGCACACGCCGCGCTAGCAAGCCGCAACGTATCTTGATTATCGGTGCGAATGATCTTGGTAAACAAATTGAAGACATCATCTACCGTACACCGTGGTCACAGCTAGAAATTTTCGGTTATATCGATAACACGCGCACAGGGTCTTTCGGAGATTTACCCATCGTTGGTACATACAAAGAAGTTCGCCGACTGGTCGAGATGCACGGTATTGAAGAAGTGGTCGTCGCATTACCGCATAATCAATTTGAAGAACTGAACACAATCGTCATGGATTTACAGTCTTTGCCGGTTCAGGTGCGTGTTGTGCCAAGTTACCTTAGCCTTGCGCTGTACCGTGCGACAGTTGATGATCTTGGTGGTTTACCGCTTATCAATTTACGTGGTCCCGCACTTACAGCATATCAGCGTATCTTTAAACGTGCGTTCGATTTGTTCGTATCCGGGCTTATTCTCGTGCTGATTTTACCGGTTATTGCGGCGATCTCAGTAGCGATTAAGCTGGATTCTCCCGGTCCAATTTTCTTCAAGCAATTGCGCGTCGGTGAAAATGGACGCATGTTTAAGATGTATAAATTCCGCTCAATGGTTGTCAATGCGGAAGCGTTACAGAGCAAGGTCAATCAGATTGATGCAGATGGCAACATCGTTCACAAAACGCGAAATGACCCTCGTGTGACACGCATCGGGCGGCTTATCCGTAAAACCAGCCTTGATGAACTGCCACAGTTTATCAACGTTATTCGTGGCGACATGAGCCTTGTCGGTCCGCGCCCTGAATTGCCGTGGTTGGTGGAGAAATATGAGCCGTGGCAACGCCAGCGGTTCACCGTGCCGCAGGGCATCACCGGCTGGTGGCAGGTCAATGGACGTAGCGATAAGCCGTGTCATCTAAACACCGATCAAGACCTGTACTATATTGAGAATTACTCCTTCTTGCTGGATATCGTGATCTTGATTAAGACCATTCCGGCGCTTTTCAAAGGCAAAGGTGCCTTCTAGTAACCAGTGGTACTAGTTCAGATACTGAACTCAGCAATCGATAAACTAACAAAGTCATCAGCATCGGGCGTTAGCCCATGCCATTGAACTAAAATGTTGAACATCCCCATCGTAAAAGCGAGACGCATCTCAAAATAAGCCCAAACACGTTAACTAATACCAATTCGGATACGCAACACTCTATAATTATGCTGCATCAGGTAAGTTGTCCGTCGCCTCACAAATCCAGTGCCAGCCAGCAATACTACGGATAATCTCGGGATACTGTTGCCAGTGACAAAGTACCTGCTCAATGGCTTGTTGTTTCTGATCGAGATTCTCATAAATCAGCCCCTCAATCTTGCGCCACAATTCTTGAAAAAGACGTTCAACCGGATTGAGGTCTGGCGAAGCAGGCGGTTGGTAGATGAATTCAAAATCGAGTTGGGTCACAGGCTGAGCATAATGACTGCGTGCCCCATCCCAGATGAGTCCATCGGCTTGCCAGTCTTGCAAACAGATCACGAAATCATCTGCTTTCATGGTCTCCATCCAGTCCCATTGGATCGTGCCTGTGCGTGGATTGACGCCGAGAATCAAGTAACGATAGTCAAACTCAAATTGGCGTGGTTGGACAATTTTAACGCCCCGTTGTGCCCATACCCGTCGAATCTGTCCGTAGAAGACCAAAGCGCATCTCATCCACTTCGAGGATCTTATCCTTCGAGGTCAAATCGGCACCTTCTAGTTCGTCTTGAACCTCCCTTTTTCCCAGCTGTCTTGCTGTTCAGGGTCGGTTTTCGGATTTGTTGGACGTGGCACTTTCCAGACGAGATCTAATCATTCCAGCAAGCTGTAAACCCCTTTGTGAGTGTATGCCACCTTGAATTTTTCTTCAATCCAGTGCTGAATTTCACGGGCGGTGCGAAACGCGCCGTCATTAGCATGCTCTATCAGTTGCGCCTCTTGCTCTGCTGTCAAATACGATCCCGCACCACCGGCTTGTCCGGGT
>JAVJSU010000082.1:0-30144 GCA_040219275.1 Aggregatilineales bacterium
ACCGAGGTTGACCGCACTGACCGCCACGACTTGAGTATTTTTCGCGTCGGCTGGGATTGGTTAGAACGACGATTCGTCTTTGATGATCCCATTCCTATTCTCTTCAGACCGAACTTCTGTTTGATGTCCGGTTGCTAGTGAAAATTTAAGAATTGCTCTTGAGAATCTGAGTAGTAAGACACGAGAAATCAAGTCAACAGCAATTAGAACGATCTATAAAGAGGGTGAATCGGCGATACCAGCTTTGATCGGTGTGCTATACGAAGACAATGATGTCAGGCAGGAAATTGCTATAGCAATCCTGTGGGAGATGTTTCGTGAGCATGGTTATAAACATAGAGATTTGGTTCCTGCCTTAGTTTCCGCAATTAAGGCAAATGTTGATAATAACCCTATGGTTGTAATGGATGGAATGGGCTTGTTAGAGGATCTCAAAGAGAGTAGTGCATTTGAGCCTTTAGTCGAATTTCTTCGTTCTGATGAGGAGGAAATACGGGTAGGCGCAGTAGAAGCGTTAGCAAATTTGAAAGATTCCCGTGCTGTACCTCATATTGCACATCTCCTGAATGACGAAGTTGAAGATGTGAGGAATCGGTCGCTATGGGCGCTAAATTACATCGGGACAGTTGAAGCACTCTCAGCAATTGAAAAATGGAAAACGAAAAATGAAACTCACCATCCCTGAATTTTCGCTCGTGGTACTGATAGGCGCGTCGGGCAGTGGTAAATCGACCTTCGCGGCAAAGCACTTCGGGCGTTTTGAAACCGTCTCGTCGGATTTTTGTCGTGGTCTGGTCAGCAATGATGAAAACAGTCAGGAAGCCACCAAAGATGCCTTCGATCTGGTGCATGATATTGCCAGCAAGCGCCTGAAAAATATGAATTTGACCGTGATCGACGCGACCAATGTTCAGCAAGCCGCCCGCAAGCCACTGGTCGATCTGGCGCGGGAATATCACGCTCTGCCGGTGGCGATTGTGCTCGATGTGCCGGAAAAAGTCGCTGTGGAGCGCAACGCCCTGCGCCCTGATCGTGATTTCGGGTCGCGGGTGGTGGCGAGCCATCGTCAGCAATTGCGCCGTTCCATGAAGGGACTCAAGCGCGAAGGATTCCGGCGCGTTTATCATCTGAAAAGCGTGGAAGAAATCGAATCGGTGGAAATTATCCGTGAGCCGTTGTGGAATAATCGCACGGACGAACACGGTCCGTTCGACATCATCGGCGATATTCACGGCTGTTATGATGAGCTGGCGCTTTTGCTGAGCGAACTTGGCTACGCGGTCAATGGCGAAACCGTCACACCACCGGATGGACGCAAAGCCGTCTTTCTGGGTGATCTGGTGGATCGTGGACCGAAAACGCCACAGGTGCTCAAGCTGGTGATGGGCATGGTGACAGCTGGCACGGCGATCTGTATTCCGGGCAATCATGATGCCAAGCTCAAAAAGGCGCTGGACGGCAAGAATGTTCAGCGTAAGCACGGGCTGGCGGAATCAATGGAGCAACTCGAAGCTGAGTCACCGGAATTCCGCGAACAGGTCGCCCAATTTATTGACGGTCTGGTGAGCCATTATGTGCTGGATGATGGTAAGCTGGTAGTCGCCCATGCAGGGATGCGAGAGGATATGGCGGGCAGGGCATCCGGCAAGGTACGCGGGTTTGCGCTTTATGGCGAGACAACCGGAGAAACCGACGAATTCGGCTTGCCCGTGCGCCACAATTGGGCGGCGGAATATCGCGGATCGGCGATGGTCGTTTATGGACATACGCCTGTTCCCGAAGTGCAATGGCTCAACCGGACGATCAATATTGATACCGGCTGTGTGTTCGGTGGCGCACTGACCGCCCTACGCTATCCAGAAAATGAGCTTATCTCGGTAGATGCGCTGGCGCTCTATGCTGAACCTGCGCGCCCGTTCTTGCCGGACGGTCAAACACTGCTCACCGCACAGCACGCGCTTGATGATGTGCTCGACATCCGAGATGTGATCGGCAAGCGCATCGTCAATACACGCCTGCGCCCGAACATTACCATCCGAGAGGAGAATTCGACTGCCGCGCTGGAAGTGATGAGCCGGTTCGCCGTGAATCCGAAGTGGCTGATTTACTTGCCGCCGACCATGTCACCGCCAGAAACCAGCCAACTTGAGGGCTATCTGGAACATCCGGCAGAGGCATTCGATTATTATCGGCGTAACGGTGTGCCAACCGTGATCTGCGAGGAAAAGCATATGGGATCGCGGGCGTTGGTGGTCATCTGCAAGGATGAGGACGCGGCGCGGGAGCGGTTTGGCGTGATTGATGACGGTATTGGCATGGTCTACACGCGCACCGGACGGCGCTTTTTCAACGATGATGTGCTGGAAGCGCAATTTCTTGATCGAGTGCGTGATTCGGTGACGGCTTCCGGCTTATGGGAAGAACTCAGTACCCGCTGGCTCTTGCTGGATTGTGAATTGATGCCGTGGTCTGCGAAGGCGCAACAACTCCTCCAAGATCAATACGCGGCGGTGGGGGCGGCGGCAACTGCGGCAATCGGAGAAGCCGTCACCGTATTGCAAACTGCCGCAAATAATGGCGCAGAGATCGGGCATTTGCTCGGAAAATTCCAGACCAAGCAACCGCAAGTCGCGCAGTATGTGGACGCATATCGCCACTATTGCTGGGAGGTCACCTCGCTGGATGATTACAAACTCGCGCCGTTTCATCTGCTGGCAAGTGAGGGCGCGGTGCATATCAACAGGGATCATCGCTGGCACATGGCGATGCTCTCAAAATTGGCCGGCAATGCGGTCATCATGATTACCGATCACCGCACGGTTGATCTGACCGATCCGGCGAGTCAGGAAGCGGGAATCAACTGGTGGGAAGCGATGATAACGCGGGGTGGTGAGGGCATGGTCGTCAAGCCGCTGGACTTCATTGCACGCGGGTCACGCGGATTGGTGCAACCGGCGGTCAAGGTGCGGGGGCGTGAATATCTGCGGATTATTTATGGACCGGAATACACCGACCATCTCGATGTACTCCGTAAGCGCAGTGTCAATGCCAAGCGATCATTGGCGATCCGTGAATTTGCATTGGGGATAGAGGCGCTAGAACGTTTCGTGCGGAAAGAACCCCTGCGCCGTGTGCATGAATGTGTTTTCGGCGTGCTGGCGCTGGAAAGTGAACCCATCGATCCTAGATTGTAAAATGGTAAGGGAGCAGAATAAATGGAACGGTTTCTGATACGTCCATTAGTTCTGCTCCTGGCGCAGTAAGAGAATTTATCGTCTAAATTGCACTTCCGTTTTCTAGGGTGACAGGTGTAAGGAAGACTTGCTCAACACCTCTGGAAGTCGTCATAATTTCGATGGAGTCATTCAAGCGAATATCTTCCGAAGAGCTACCGACCATCACTTCGATTTGTCCGCATTCGACGATGTAATCCATCTTCTGATTGTAAAAGGCGAGATGTCGCATATCCAGATGAAAACAAAGAGTCACTTCCTCGCCGGGTTCCAGAGCCAGGCGCTTAAAGCCTTTAAGCATCTTTACCGGACGTGTCACGGTGGCAACCGGATCAGACAGATAGAGTTGTACAACCTCGTCTCCGGCGCACTCACCCACATTCTGTACAGTAACATGGATCAGCACGACATCGTCAGCAGTCGCCTGATGCTGGCTCAAGGTCAAATTTGAATAGGCGAATTGTGTATAGCTCAGACCATGACCAAAAGCGTACAGCGGCTTCACACTCATATCCATATAATCTGTGTGCCAATTACTGCGCCCGCCGGACGGCTTATGATTGTAATAGGCAGGCATTTGCCCGACGGAACGCGGAAACGTAATTGGTAATTTACCGCCCGGATTGACATCACCAAATAGAACATCTGCAAGTGCATTCCCGCCCTGTTCCGCTGGCAACCATGCTTCAATGATCGCCGGAATATGCGCGTCTGCCCAGCTAATTACATAGGGTCGTCCGGTAACGCAGATCATAACAATCGGCGTGCCTGTAGCATGAATCGCCTCTAGCAACGCCTGTTGTACGCCGGGCAATTCCAGGGTGGCGCTATCGTTGGATTCACCCACAGTGCTACCCTCACCTAAACCGGATTTGTCTCCAACAACCATGACAACCACATCTGCCCCTGTTGCCGCTAGTACGGCATCCTCAAAACCCGATGTGTCGTCCGAAAGCACATCACAGCCCTGAGCATAACGTACTTCGGTCTGCCCGGAGACCGCATTTTTAATAGCATCAAGGATAGTGACTGTAGGCGGAAAATGATCGTCCCAACTAAATTGCGCTGTATTTTGACCCTGTGGCATCGGCGCATCATCGCTCAGCATTTGTTCAAAAATGTGAATCATATGCGCGGGATAGTGATAATCTCCCTGTAAACAACGCGCACTATCTGCAATGGGACCTATGACAGCAATTGAATTCAGCGATTTACTCAGTGGAAGTAACGACTCATTTTTGAGCAGAACCAACGATTTTTGCGCGAGTTTACGGGTCAAATCGCGTTGTTCAGGTCGTTCAAAGACTTCCAACACGGCATTTTCGTCTACATACGGAGCGTCGAACAAGCCGAGGTCAATTTTCATTTTTAGAACACGGTAAACAGAAGCATCCAATAATTCAATTGCGACATCGCCGTTTTCTATTGCTTGCTTTAGCGGCTCGCCATAGCAATCGGGCATTGGCAACTCGACATCAATGCCTACTTCCAGCCCCATTCTGGCGGCTTCGGCTTTATCATGCGCGACATGGTGATAATCAACGAGCGTCTTCAACGTAAAATAATCGGATACGACGACCCCGGAGAAGCCAAGTTCGTCGCGCAATATATCCACCATAAGTTCATGAGAACATCCGCAAGGAATACCGTCCCATTCATGATAGGCATTCATCATTGATGCCAGATTGCCTTCTTGAATAGCGGTCTTGAAAGGCGTTAGGAAGATTTCTCGCAATTCACGCTTATTCATGTGCACAGGTGCCCAATTTAAGCCACCTTCGGGAACACCATGCGCGGCAAAATGCTTACCGGTTGCCACAACCCCATTTTTAATATCGTCGGTTTGAATACCCTTCACATAAGCCAAGCCGATGTTAGAGATCAAATAAGGGTCTTCGCCGTATGTTTCTTCCACCCGTCCCCAGCGTGCATCCCTGACAACATCTAAAACCGGGGCTAGTGCATGATGTGCACCAACGGCTCGCATTTGATCCCGGATGACACCTGCCATTTCCTCAATCAACTCAGGCTCCCACGTTGCCGCCAGACCGATTGACTGTGGAAAGCTCGTCGCGCCCCGTGCCATAAAACCAGCACAACTCTCCTCATGCACAATCGCAGGAATGCCAAGCCGTGTATTTTCAACAAGATGTTTCTGAATAATATTCGCCAACCGCGCACTTTCTAGCGGGGGTAAAAAGGAAGCGGCGCTAATCCGTGTAATATGCCCTGTGCCATTCACTAGCGCAGTTTCTGCTTTGGCACTGTCAAAGCGGCGTTGTTCATCAAGCACATCCGTGACCCACAAGCCAGCAATCTGTGCGATTTTTTCATCTACAGTCATTTCAGCAAGTAGATAGCGAACTTTTTCATCGACTGGTCGCATCGCATCAAATACAATTTCCAGGTTGATTGACATCAATCACCCACCTTTCATAAGTTAGGGAATTAACTTTTTAATTCACCACCGGTTAAGCCAGTAACAATGTACTTCTGTGTAACGATGTAGAATGCCACCGCGGGAATCATCAACAAGGTGATGTATGCCATAATCGGTGCCCAATCCGTGCCGTATTGCCCCTGAAATTGCTGTAGCCCCAACGTGAGAGGCCATTTGTCAGGCGAGCTTGTTAGCACCACGAGCGGTAGAAGATATTCATTCCATGAGGCGATAATCTGTAACACAGCCACTGCCGTCAATGCAGGGCGCGAAATCGGGAGCAAGATATATAAGAAAAATTGCATCATCGTAGCGCCATCAATGTATGATGCTTCTTCGAGTTCCATAGGGATTGAAATGAAGAAACCCCTCAATATGACCACACTACCGGGCAACCCGAAGGCAACTAGTGGCAAAATAACTCCCCATAAATTGCTCAACAGATGAAAATTACGGATCTGAATGAAGATGGGTAGGACGGCAACCACTAACGGAAACAGAAGCCCGATAGACAAAATATTGAACCACAATGTTCTGGTACGAAATTGAATTCGCGTCAGGGCAAATGCCAGCATACTAGCGAGCACCAGATTAAGTGTCGTGACACCCACTGTGATCGCCGCACTGTTTCCGAAAGAACGCCAGAAGGAGGAACTACTGAGGATACGCTCGTAATTCTCCCAGACGATTCCATTGGTAGGCAACCCGAACGGTTCGTTCAGGAACTCGCCCGTGGTTCGTATTCCACCAAGAATCGCTACGAGGACCGGCAACATCATAACAATGCACAGTGTTATTAAGACGATGTATTTTATCGCTAGCATTCTGCGCGTTTCATACATGATAAAGTCCTATTCCGTAGAGTAATCTTTTCGCATGAAAAAGTATTGATAAAATATGGAAAAAGTCAGCGTGATAAGAAACAGGACGACAGCAACCGCACTACCGTATCCAAGTTTTGACCCAAGAATTCCAAATTTATAAAGATAGGTGGCAATCACCTGACTGGCATTCGCAGGTCCGCCTGTTGTAAGAATCCAGACCAGCACAAATTGCTGAAAACTGCCCAATACAGACAAATAAACGGTCAGGCGGATCGTCGGACCGATGAGCGGAATTGTGATTTTTTGAATGACCTGTGTCTCGCTGGCACCATCAATCCGCGCCGCATCTTCCACTTCACTTGAAACACCTTGCAATGCCGCCATATAGAGGATCATGTGTAATCCAAAATACTTCCACGTAATGACCATGAATATCGCGTAGATGACGATGTTTCTGTCTGCTAACCACAACACATTTTGAAATTCAGGGATGATGCCCCGCAACATGAGGTTTGCCAGACCATCTTGCGGATGAAAGACGTAAATCCAGATATATGCCGTCAATATTTCAGAGAAAACAAATGGAATAAATAAAATGGCACGGAAAATACTACGCCCCGGCAAGCGCCCTCTGCCGACCACCAAAGCCAGCATAAGTGCTAATGGCAGTTGAACAGCCACTGACAGAATGACAATAATTGCACTATTGTGGAGCGCCGTCTGGAACACCGCATGTTCAAACAAACGCGTGTAATTTCCGAACCCGATGACATCCGTTGGTGGTCCGAATCCGTTCCAATCGAAGCGGCTGTAATAAAAGGAATTCGATAACGGTATTAAGAGAAAGGCAAAAAATAGAGCCATTCCCGGAAACATAAAAATGAAAGCGTAGAGGTAGCGATTTCCACGACGACCACTTTTCATAAATTCTGATTTGCGGTTCGTTTTTGGCAAAACACGATTTGTAATGGCAGACATCTAATTTTTACCTTGTCATCTCGCAGTACCTGTTGGATAAAACATCCGGGTGGCATATGAGGAGAGCAAGTATTTAGCCTGCTCTCCCCAAATGTTCAAGAATTAATCAAGCTCGAAGGTTGCTGTATCTTCGATTGCAGCTGCCGCTTCTTCAGGAGATGCAACGCCGGCAAAAATCGTCTCAACTGCGTCATTCACGGCTTGAGCCAACGCAGGAGGCAGGAATTGGTCGTAATACAATTGGAAGTAGGGTGCGTTGTTTCGTGCGTCTACAATGCGCGACATAATGGGATCATCTTCATAGACATCTTCCACGCCGTTTATAACCGGAAGAAGGAAGAATGAACCAGCACGTTGGTTTTCTTCATTCGTGATGAAACGTAAGAAATCTACAGTTTCATCAGGTGCATTCGCGCCAATGGCAAAACCATCACCGCCACCTAGCACATCATCGGGGTTACCCGCGCCACCCTCGATAACAGGGAATGGGAACCAACCCAGATCGTCGCCAATGCCTTCACCGCTTAGACTTTGACCACGCTGAACGGCTGGTGCCCACTGCCCCATAAGTTCCATACCGGCTTCACCATTACCCATCAACCCGCCTTGTTGATCGTAGTTGAGGGCAAGAAATCCTTCTGGGAATGGCTCAAGTGCTACCAATTCCGCCAGATATTCACCCGCTTCTACGAAGGCTTCGTCAGCAAAGGAGCCATCACGATTATAAGCGGCGAGGAAGGCTTCTTCACCACCAACGCGAATAGCATTATAAACCCACCAGAAATGACCTGGCCACTTATCACCTTCACCCAATGAAATGGGGGTGATGCCAGCATCTTTCAATGTCTGCACTGCCGCGATGAATTCATCCCAGGTTGCAGGCGGTGTTTCAGGATCGAGTCCTGCTTCTTCGAACAAGGCTTTGTTATAGAAGAAGCCAACTGCCCCCCATGAGAAGGGTACGCCGTAGTATTCATCGCCCTGTCCATACAAATTAAGCGCAGATTGCGCGGCAAAGGAATCCGCCCATTCGCCTTCGAGTTCAGGCGCAATATTGCGTACCAGATCCGCCTCAGCAAACTGCCACAACACACCACCGCCCCAGCTCCAGAACAGATCAGGCGGATCGCCCGCTTGCATCACTGTTACCAGTTGCGCTTTAAACGGTTCATTAGCGAGGATCGTAATTTCAATATTGACGTTGGGGTTCGCTTCCATGTAAGAATCGGCAATACCCTGCCAATAGGCGATCTCATCGTCATTGGTTGAGATGTGCCACCAGCGAATCGTAACTTGGTCTTGACCAGAAACAACAGATAAAGTTGCCAACAAGGCTACCATGAGTAGCACGAAGACATGTTTTAAGCGCATTTTCATTGTCTTGCTCCTTTAAAATTAGTAACGTTTTTACATAACTTGAAACATGCTTTTATTTCTGAAATGCGTCTTACCTCCCCCTACTATGTGAATATTCTCTAATCAACACAGACGCATTGCGCCCATGAAGAAAACAAATGAATGTGGCAAGTGCTTTAACGTAAATCCGTCGTGATATTACCTGTCACACAATAACTGCTTTGTGTGAGTACTATCGGGCACAACACAGGGAGGCATCACCTGAACTGCATGGTGAATACCATCTACCGGATTTCGTGATAAAATAGCGGTTGCCAACGCTGACGAGTATTCGAGTACTCATCCAAGGTGTTTTTGGCTTCTAGTAAGAAGTTGCGTGCCTGCAATAACAAGGTGTCCAACCAATCGATTGCAGGCAGGTAACTTTTCTCGTTGTTCAGTAAAATACTCCACCACCATCTCATGATCATTTCGAGTAATCACAAGGGTGAGAGAATTCACTGTTTACAATATGATGGGTTATGAATTCATCTGGATTATTTCCAGGTTCAATCTGGTGATAATTTTGTGATAAAGAGAAGGAACTATAGCAGGAAACAACTGGATTCCATGCTCGTAATAGGGGATTTCTAGCGGTAGAAACGTTCATAAAAAACTCCTAAAAACACTGAATAATATAGTTCCGCTTTATCAATTTTCTATATTTTTAATTTTCATTTCGTGAAGCATAGAGGCACTTGCGATTAACGCACCCGCCCGGTCGTTTCACGGATGATTAGTTCGGTTGGTAATTCTCGTTGCAACGTCAATACGGTACGCTCTTGAAGCAAGGCAATCAGCATTTCAAGCGCGACTTCTCCCATTTCTGTTAGCGGTTGACGCACCGTAGTAAGCGGTGGATAGCTCTGGCTCGAGAGAAAAAGATCGTCAAAGCCAATAATTGAAAGCGCTTCACCAATACTAAATCCATTTACACGCGCCGCTTCCATCGCCCCTAATCCCATCATATCGTTGGAGGCAATCACGGCAGTGGGGGGTTGGTCGGATTGAAGCAATTTTTGTGTGAGTTTAAATCCAGACGGTTGTAGAAAATCACCTTCAAGAATCAATTCGTCGTTGACAGCCATACCTACTTCCGTAAGGGCATCACAATACCCCTGTAGGCGATCATGCGAACAAGCAATGTCCATACGTCCGGTAATAAATCCGATGCGCGTATGCCCCAATGCCAGCAAATAACGCGTCGCTTCTAACATGCCTTTACGGTTAGTTGCGGTAACGCTGGCTTCGTTTTCGGTTTCACTCCGATGATCAATAATTACGTAGGGCACCTCATAGCGTCTGAGGTCAGCAACTACGGTTTCATAATTGCGGGGCACAACCATCACCACACCATCAACGAGACCTGTCCGAAAAGGGGATAAGATGTTGTTCGGGCTGATTGCATGGTTAAATAAACTTTGCGTATAGAGCATGAGTCCACAGTTCAACTGCTCCGCCGCACGGAACACACCTCTTAGCAATTCCCCCAGATAGATGGTTGGATGATCGGGAATGAGAAGCGCAATAAGCGTTGTGCCTTCCATTTGCCCCAGAATTTGCTGTTGGGGCGCGTATCCCAATTCACTGACGACCTCAAAAACACGCTGACGCGTCTCCTCAGAGACACCCGGCTTATTGTTCAGCACGCGTGAAACCGTCATTTTGGAGACCTGTGCGGTCTTTGCGATGTTCTCCATCGTGATACGCTGTTTACTCATGCGTTACCCTGTAACATTTACAACGTTACAGTAACATATACTATGAACTTAGGGACTTGTCAAGGAATTCGATAGTAAAATCGAGGAATTTCTGCAATCGCTTGCATTTTTTACGATTCAAACGGGGATTGGTGGCAAAGTGTCCGGTAGCCCCTTAGCCCCCTTTTCCGTTTTGTTGGCGGTTTGGCTATCAATGATGAGCACGCCCGATTACTTTTTTATCCATTTTTGCTTTCTCCAATTATCTCTAATGGGTCGGAAAGTCTCCTTTAATTGATATCACTAAAGCGTCCAACCGATTTTGAAACGAAACATTCTACCTCTACAACATCTCAAAACGTGTTAATATGTCGGTCGTTTGTAGATAGATAAAGTGAGTTCCTCTATGGTAGCCACGTCACAAAAAATCAGCGGTGAAAATTCCTCCGCGCGATTTGGCACATTTTCGGGCGTTTTTACCCCTAATATTCTCACCATTCTTGGGATTATTCTCTTTTTGCGTCTGGGAGAAGTGGCGGGGAACGGAGGCTTGTGGAACGCGCTGGCGATTGTGTTATTAGCGAACGCCATCTCGCTACTGACAGGATTTTCGCTTTCGGCAGTCGCCACCAATATGACCGTGCGTGCTGGTGGCAATTATTACATTATCTCGCGCTCACTGGGGTTGGAAATTGGGGGTGCAATCGGTATTCCGTTATTTTTATCGCAGGCGATTAGTGTTGCGTTTTATATCATCGGTTTTACTGAAGCACTTAACTCCATCGAGTTTTTCCAGCAATTCGACGCACGCTTGATTTCGTCATTGGTAACGCTCGTATTTATCTTCATCGCCTATATTGGTGCGGATTTTGCACTGAAGATTCAGTATATCATTCTAGCAATATTAGCAGTCTCGTTGGCATCGTTTTTTATTGGTGCAGTAGGTGCATTTGGGCAGGTCGAGCCATTGCTAACGCCCAATTTCCAGCCGGATAACAACTTCTGGATCATGTTCGCCCTATTTTTCCCCGCAGTAACAGGTATCGAAGTGGGGACGAGTCTATCCGGTGATTTGAAGAATCCAAGTTTCAGCATTCCATTTGGGACGATTGCTTCAATCATCTTTACGATGGTCATCTATATCCTGGTTGTGGTCTTGCTTATCTTCACAGTTCCTGTTGATGCTCTTCTTAACGATAACCTCTCTATGCAACGTGTCGCCATTATCCCTGAGCTTATTCTGGCAGGGGTCTGGGCGAGCACCTTATCTTCCGCATTAGGCAGTATCTTATCTGCACCGCGCACACTACAAGCGATTGCCAATGACCGTGTCATACCCCACTGGTTGTCGAACCAAATGGGTAGCAAAACTGAACCCCGTCTAGCGGTAATCATCACGGGCATTATCGCACTGATTGTCATCTGGGTGGGTGATTTGAACGCGGTTGCGCCTATAATCGCCATGTTCTTCTTAAATACCTACGGTATGGTCAACCTAACAGCGGGCATCGAGAAATTGGTTGGCAACCCCAGTTATCGCCCACTTTTTAAGGTACCCTGGCAGTTATCACTTCTCGGTGCGCTAGGCTGTTATAGTGCCATGGTTCTAATCAACCCCATAGCGACGGTAATTGCCATCGTCATTAGTTATGGTTTTTTCTTCAGTTTACAACAGCGCCAGATGATACGTGCGTGGGGAGATGTTCGCAGTGGTATCTGGTTTGCATTAGCACGTTGGGCGTTAATCAACCTTGAAGATCAAGAATGGTCGGTGAAGAATTGGCGACCCAATATTATCGTTTTCACTGGACAGCCGCATAATCGTCAACAATTGGTGGAAGTTGCGAAGTGGTTGAGTTTGGGACGGGGTATTGTCACTTTCTTCCAATTGATCGTTGGTGATACACACGAACTCGCTGGCAAACCACTCCGTGAAAAAGCACGGGGACGTATAAAAGAATATATTCGCGAACAAAACATGTATGCTTTTGCCGAGGTAGAAATTGTACCGAGTTTCCCTGCGGGCGCTTTGATGCTGGTGCAAGCGCACGGCATTGGTGGCATTGTAGCCAATAGTGTGTTGATGGGTTGGAGCCGAACACCTGAGGGGCGAAATCAGCAAATGAAGCTCATGCTCGACTTTACCCAGCTCAAAAAATCAGTTCTTTTCCTCGCTTATAACGATGAAAAGGGATTTGGTGATAAATCTCTGATTCATGTCTGGTGGCAGGGACGTGGCGGCAATGAAGACCTGATGTTACTGCTCGTCTATTTCATCGCGCAACATGCTAGCTGGCGGGATACCACCCTCAAGCTGTTACGGGTCATCGACAACGAAGAAGGTATAGCAGATACAAAAGCACACATGGAATCCATCCTCAAAGACGTTCGCATGGATGCACAGGCAGTTGTTTTAGTCAGAGAGCCGGACATGCCCTTTGCAGATGTGATCAAACAACACAGTGATGCGTCCTTGACTGTCCTCGGTATGGCAATTCCGCAAGATGACCAATTGGAAGCCTATAGCATTCGGCTGAATAGTCTGGTAAGTGGGGTTGGAACGGTGCTCCTGGTGCGAAATGCACAGGAAGAACACGATATTTTGACAGCAGAGGGTGCTTAAATGTGGTCTACTCCGGTTTAGTGGATACTGTGCCATGTACCACTTTACTCTGGGACTATACCGAACTTCCCCGATTTTGTGGAAAGAGGAATTTCCATGAAAATGACCTTAATTCAGGCGTAATTCAGGGATAACCTTGTCGCCAATCAAGCGGATACCTTCAGCAGAGTCTATGCCATGCGGGGTACCAAATTCGATGCGGTTTGCACCTGCACTGAAGAGTCGTTGACAGTGGGCGATCATATCCTCAGGGTTGCCCGCCAGCGCAAAACGATCCAACAGATCATCAGAAATCTGTCGACCTGCTTCTTCATAGTCGTGACGGTCTGCATGATAACTAATTCGCTGGATTAGCTCCGGATCGAGTTCTACAGTTGGATCCAGTTTGGCGACCACCGGCAAATACAACGCCACTTCACGCCGTGCAAGCTGACGCGCCCGCTCTCGATCTTCATCAACGACGGACACAGCGCCAATCACAATATCTACTGAACTAGGACTACGATTAGCACGCTTTTCGCCTTCATGAATATACCGACGAATCACCGGAATTATATCAGGATTGGCTGAACCGCCGATCTTGACCTCATCTGCTAGTTCACCCGCCAGACCGGAAAGTATTTTCCCCCATGTGCCAATCAACACGGGAACGGGATGCTCCGGCAATGGATAAGGCGCTTTAACATGCTCCGCAATTTGATAAATACGCCCGTCATACCCATCTGAGCGCCCTTCCAGAAAATAGCGGATGATCTCTATAGTTTCTCGGATTTGCTGAATGGGGGTCGATGATTCAGTGATGCCATGGGATGCAAGCCATGCACCACGCGCTATACCCACATAAACACCGCCCTGTGCAATGCCTGCCAGAAGCGCGGTATCGGCGGCAATGTCTATCGGATGAATACGGGCGGGAGAGATCGCGGCAGGTCCGAGGCGCGCCCGTTGAATGTGTGGAGCCATCAGCAACAAAGGACCATAACTCGGATGAAAGGGGGCATCACAATAGACTGTTATCGCGTCAAAATCATATTGATTGACCAGTTGAGCAAGTCCAATATATTCGGACGGTGTTTTATTGGTCTGAAAGGCGATGCTGATTTCATGAGTTTGATTAGCCATCAGGTGAGTTCCTCACTATCCATTGTGCGAAGGGCGATTCGTTCGACACGCATGATAAGGCGCTCATCAGGATCGGGACAGGCAACCAGAGAATCGCGTTCAAGCCAATCATTCGCGTCCAGTTGACGCTGTTTGGCGGCAAGCAGAGGCAAAACAGCACTGAGCGCATACATACAAAAATGCTTCCCCTCTGGAATGCGAATGCGGTTACTTTCCGTCAGATCAAAATAGTCCCCGACATTTAGCCCACACACGGAACGTCCTTCGATGCGCTCTACCGTGACGCGCAGATCATAAATTTCAAAGTCTTTTTTCATCAGTTTATGTCCTGAAAATACGGAATGATATGATCGCCAATCAAGCCGATGGCGTGGGCGAGATCGGGTCCCAGTGGCGGACCAAAACTGACGTGGCGCACACCCAGATTTACAAGCCCTTCGATCCGGTTACGAACATCTTCAACAGTGCCGGCAATCCCGATTTGTAGCATCTGATCGGTGACCAACGATTTGGCTTTTTCCGTGTCGCGCTCCACCATGATCGTATGCTCAATCGTCTCAAAATCAGACTGTTGCAGACCCAATTGGGAAAGAATCATCGGACTCATTGCGTGTCCATAATACGCGATTTTCTCCCGTAGAGGGTCTTTTGCACGTTCAGTATCTTCATCAATCGAACACCAGATACAGGCGGCAACATCTACATCGCTGATGTCTCGCTCTGCGTCGATTGCACCCTGTTCAATGAGTGGCTGTACGTTGCGATAATGCTCCGGCGGGAACAGAAGTGGCAATCCACCATCTGCTACGGCACCGATTGCATGGAGCATTTTGGGACTCATCGCGCCGAGATAAATCGGTATTTCGCGCTGTGGCTTAAAACGGAGATACGCATTCTCGTTCCACTTTAGGAATTGCCCATCGTAAGGTGCACGTTCGCCCGCAAACAGGCGTTTGAGCACGGCGATTGTTTCCAGCACGGCGGTCAGCGGCTTCGGAGATTCGATGCCCACCCAATCCAAAAAATCGGATGCGCCGGACGCAATGCCCAGATTAAACCGTCCGCCGGAAACTTCATCAAGCGTGACCGCCATCATCGCCATTTCTGCGGGATTCATCGTGTAAGGATTGACGATGCAGGTTCCGATTTGTATCCGGTTGGTTGCCGTAGCCACCGCCGTCAGAATAACCGGCGCACTTCGTAGGAACAGGTCATCGCTCACCCAGAATTGATCGAAGCCTTTTGACTCCGCGAGTGTCGCCAATTGGAGATATGTCGAGACAGGCAGATCATTGTTTAAGCGCAGGCTGAATTTCAATCGTCGTCTCCAATAAGCGCATCGGCTTCCATCTCAACCAGATACCCGTCGCCGACAATGCCCGCAATGACGATCAACGTATTGGCGGGGCGAATCTCGCCGAAGACTTCCCCGTGTGCTCTGGAAACTGGCTCCCATTGGTCAGGGTTTACGATATAAATGCGGGTGCGAACCACATCATCAAGCGTCGCGCCCGCTTCTTTTAACGCCCGTTCGATCTTGCGAATGATATACATGGTCTGGGCGTAAGGATCATCAATCCCGACGACATCCCCGTTTTCGTCGGTGGCGGTTGTGCCGGATACCTGTACCGAGTTTCCGGTTCGGATCACACGGGAATATCCCGCTAAAGCCTCCCATTTAGTGCCGGAAGAAATGCGCTGGCGTTTTGTCATCTGCGACTCTCCTAATCAATCACGATTAAGGACTGGAAACCCTTCGTCAGTGGTTCACCGCCATCAGGACGTGCCACGACAACATCCTCAACACGTGCCGAAAATGTGTTGAATTGCGTGATGCTCGGCTCTATAGTGAACAACATTCCTTCTTGAACTGGTGTCTGGTCTGAGGCGATCAGGAACGGCGGTTCATGCACATCCATACCGATGCCATGCCCCAGACGGTGGCGGAATGTTTCGCCATAGCCCGCATCTTCAATTACCTTACGGGCGGCGGCATCGACCTGAGCGGTGGTTACCTGTCCGGCACGCAACGCGGCAATTCCGGCGGCTTGGGCATCCATGATGAGGCGATAGACGCGTTGCATTTCCGCATCGGGTTCGCCAAAAAAGACGGTTCGACCAAAGTCATAACAAAACCCACTGAACGCCGCGCCGAAGTCAAACAGGATAGAAACCGGCGGCATCAGCACGCGTTTCCATGTGGCTTCACGCTGACCAAAAAGCAGGGGATGGTTCGGACCGGAATTATAAAGTGAGGTAGTAAACGACGGTCCAAGCGAACCATGACGACGGAGTTGATAATCCACCTCAGCAACAATATCAAGCTCGGTCATACCATGCTTCAGGCTGGCAATCACATCCGTAAAAGCCGCTTCCGTGATCTCGCCCGCCTGACGCATGACCGCGATTTCATCTTCTGATTTAATCACGCGCAGTTGGCGCAAAATTTCTGTGGCGGAAATAAAGGTCGCTCCCGGAAGTAATTCATGCAGGGCGACGATCGTTTCGCCGGAGGTTAAATCGCTGATGGCAATACGCGGGACTTCCGGCAGATCAAACCCGCTCAGGATGGACTTCACCATTGCGGCAGGGCTATCCATATCACCGAGAATACGCAGATCAATTCCTTGCACACTGCCTAACCCGCCAAATTCAGCAGTCATACGGGGGAGCGCCAGCACAGGATTATGATTGGCGGTCATCCACGCCCCTTCAAGCCATGCGCCGGGGTGCATTGTCTGCCCGTAATTGGGAATATCACGAGGAACACCCGCTAGATACTGCAAATCCGTTGATACGGGAAAATAAGCAAGGTCGGCTTTGGAAGCCAATAGAGACTGAAATTGTTGCAAACGTGACGGATTTTGCATTTTAGGGGTATCCTCAACCGTAGTTAAAATTCTTGCAGGACTATACCAAACTGTCACAGAATTGTCAGTAAGACCAGTTGACGGTGCCTATGCTCCATTCAATGTACCGGCGGTTCAGACTGCGTCGGTGTGATTGTCGGCGCGGTGGCAGGCTATCCGGGCGGTGTTGTCACTGCAATAATACCCGTTAATTTTCCTGCGATGAGTCCCCTCTGGTCTTTGCCTTAGTTAATCGCGAGTGTGCACAGCGTCAGGAAGGCGCAAATAAACCCATTTATTGTGAAATTACGACTCCCTGAGTATCAACTTTACTCGCATTGAGATCGAAACATTCGAAATGTCACCTACATCCCCTGACGTTCATCCCTTGATAACGGGCAATATTTGACAGCATAGCTGATGAGTGCTAGACTTTAGATATAAATTCTATATTGAATAAATATTCATTATGACGTACTCAGAAGAAACACGGTTTATTGCAAAAGTTGCTTATATGTATTATGAGCTGGAGCAAAAGCAGACTGAAATTGCTCAACAGCTCGATATTTCTCAGGCGACAGTTTCCCGTATGCTCAAGCAGGCACAGGCACGCGGCATTGTGCGAACGACTGTGAATATGCCTACGGGTGTCTACGCTCACCTAGAAAATGCCCTGTGTGAACAGTACGGAATCAAATCCGCCATCGTCGTTGATTGCGAATATGAAGACGACGACGCGATTCAAAACCACATTGGTAGCGCCGCCGCCTATTATGTCGAAACAACGATCAACAAAAATGAAGTCGTTGGTATTTCTTCTTGGAGTTCAACCTTACTGGCGATGGTCAACGCAATGCACCCCCTTGCGAAAGCCACCCATGCACAGGTTGTACAGATTCTGGGTGGTGTGGGTAATCCTTCAGCAGAAATTTATGCCTCCCGCTTAACCGAACGTTTCGCTAATCTGGTGCAAGGGACTCCGGTTTATTTGCCTGCGCCGGGTGTGGTTGGCTCTAAGGAAATGCTGAACGCCATGCTGAATGAACAATTTGTGCAACAGGCAATCGCCCTTTTTGATAACATTACACTGGCACTTGTGGGTATTGGTAGCGTTGAACCGTCAAAGTTATTGGCGAGTAGTGGCAATGTATTTTCTGCCGTAGAGCTTGACCAACTGCGGGAAACCGGTGCAGTTGGCGATATCGCGCTACGGTTCTTCGATGAAAACGGTGTTCCGGTATCTACACCCTTAGATGAACGGGTCATCAGCATTTCGATGCAACAACTGAACAAAGTCCCACGCACGGTAGGTATCGCCGGAGGCAAGCGTAAGACGAATGCCATCCGTAGCGCCTTGCTCGGTGGTTGGATCAACGTACTTATCACAGATCGGCACACTGCCGAGCGATTATTAGATCAAAACTTTATTAACAAGGATTAGCCATCATGAAAATAATGTGGCGAAAATCGTTTTTACTCATACTCAGCATGACGCTATTAAGTGGATGCTCGCTGGCAACGATCCGTACCATTGACGAGGATCGCCTTGCGAAAGAGGGCTTTAGCGCCGCGAATTATGTGTCAGGCATCTGGGAGTCTGATTTTATCCCGACCCTGCAAGACAACGCGGTAGAAATAACGCAATTGCTGAGTGAACTTGATGCGAATGAAAATGCGGCGACCGAACAATACGGCAATCGAACCAGTACCGGAGCCTATAGCTTTATGGTAAGTGGCGAGGCGCAAGTCTTGCTGATTAACCGCGAGTCACGCGTCGGGTTGGCGGAATTAGATTTAGCACCCTATGACGGTACGGCTGATATTTATCTAGCGATTGGACCGGTATTACGCGGGAATGCGTTGCGGGATGCTGTCGGGTTCATCGCATTTAATGACTTCACCAATCAGGTGGAATTTGCACAGGTCTCCGATGCGCTGAAAGACCGCGTCGATAGCGACGTATTAGGTCAGACGGATATTGACGATTTAGTGGGCGATACCATCCAATTTTTAGGGGCTTTTTCGCTGGATGATCGTGCTGAAATCGTGATTATGCCAGTGCGTTTAGAGGTCGTCGAATGAGTGACGAGATCATCCTCAGCGCAGAAAAAGTAACCAAGATTTATCCCGGCACGACCGCGTTAAATCATGTTGATTTCAACATTTATCGTGGCAAGGTGAACGTACTGGTCGGTGAGAACGGCGCGGGTAAAAGTACGCTGATGAAGATTCTCGCCGGTGTTGAGCAGGCAACTTCTGGACGCTTGTTATTAGACGGCAAAGAGATCAGTCCGCGCTCCCCGCGAGAAGCTGAACATCTGGGAATCGGAATCATCTATCAAGAATTGAATCTGTTTCCCAATATGAACGTGAGCGAAAATATCTTCGTGGCTCATGAACGCACCTTTGGCGGTATAGTCATTGACCACGGCAGTCAGGAAATACGCACGAAGGAATTACTGACCCGCCTTGAACAGCCAATCAACCCGCGCACACTAGTGTCAGATTTACGCATCGGTCAACAGCAAATCGTGGAAATTGCCAAGGCGCTGGCGTTGGATGTTCAAATTCTGATTATGGATGAACCCACCTCCGCGCTGAGTAACACAGAGGTAGAGGTGCTGTTCCGCGTGATTACTGAACTCAAGGCGCAGGGTGTGTCTATCGTATACATCTCCCACAAGTTGGAAGAATTACTACGCATTGGCGATTACATCACCATCTTAAGAGACGGCAATTTCATCGACGAAGCGTCTGTGCCGGAAATTGACCTTCATTGGATCGTTGAGAATATGGTCGGGCATGAAGCCGATGCGCTATATATCCCTGCCCCGCATGACATCGGCGAGACAATCCTGACCGTTAAACATATGACCCTTCCCCGCCCGCGCACGAAAGACTTCGTGTTGAATGATGTCTCATTTGACCTACACGCAGGAGAAATTCTAGGCTTATACGGATTGGTTGGGGCGGGACGGACGGAATTATTTGAGTGTTTGATGGGCTTACACCCGCACGTTAAGGGGAAGGTCTCATTGGATGGCAAACATCTGAAATCATCCTCCGTGCAGGATCGCATTGCAAATGGGTTAATGCTTGTGCCGGAAGATCGTCAGCGCGAAGGACTGGTGCAAACGTTATCCGTCCATAACAACATGCTACTGGCAAGTTTGCGTAATTACTTTAACCGCATCATGTTAAGCCGATCACAGGAAAAGCAAGCGGTAGATCGTTATGTTCACGAGCTTTCCATTAAAGTGTCCAATACAGAAAATCTCATCAGTTCATTGAGTGGTGGCAATCAGCAAAAGGTTATCGTCGGCAAAGCATTATTGACGAATCCACGTGTGTTATTACTGGATGAACCCACACGCGGGATTGATGTCGGCGCGAAGCAAGAAATTTTTGATATTGTGGTGGAGCTTGCAAAACAGGGCTTAGCCATCATGTTCGTCTCTACGGAGCTTAAAGAGGTGCTGGCAATCTCTGACCGGATTATTGTGATGGCAAAAGGGCGCGTCACGCGGGAATTTCTACGCGGGGAAGCCAATGAGCAATCACTCGTAGAAGCCTCCGCAATGGAACAGCATGTGCCTGTCGCAAGCGAAAGAATAGGACAATAACTATGCAAAATGTGCAGTCAAATTATCCAACACCTGACTCACCGTTAGCCGAACCTCAAAGTGGGGCGCTGGTCGTCATCGGCAAATTGCTCGTCAGCTTACGGGCGTTTATCGCGCTCTTTCTGTTGTTAGGATTCTTCGCCACCGTCAACGACTCCTTCCTTGCGTCCGGCAATCTGATTATCCTGACGAAACAGGTCGCCATCAATGCCATTCTCGGCATCGGTATGACCTTCGTAATCTTAACGGGTGGTATCGACTTATCTGTCGGTTCGATTGTCGGTTTGTGTGGCATGGTCGCGGGCGCGCTGATTAACGAAGGGCTGATTTTGCCGATTTTCGGTATCGTCGTTTACTTCAATGTATGGATCGTCATGGGTCTGACGCTGGTTGTCGGGATGCTGGTCGGGTTAGCAAACGGTCTAATTATCACGCGCTTTAATGTCGCGCCGTTTATCGCCACGCTGGGGATGTTATATATTGCGCGTGGGCTGGCACTGTTAAGCGCCAACGGCTCTACCTTTCCGAACCTCGTGGGTAGCCCTGATTTGGGGAACACAGGTTTCCCGCAACTGGGCAGTGGCACATTACTCAATCTGCCCTATTCGATCTGGATCATGATCGCCCTGACGATTCTGGCAATTTTTATCGCCAGTAAAACGCCCTTCGGCAGGCAAGTTTATGCCATCGGTGGCAACGAACGCGCCGCGAAACTTTCCGGTGTGCGCGTAAAGCGAATCACGCTGTTGACCTACGTCGTCTCCGGCTTTTGCTCAGCAATTGTGGGCTTGATTATCGCCTCCCAGTTGGTCGCCGCACATCCCGCCACAGGTGAAACCTTTGAACTGAACGCGATTGCCGCAGTTGTACTTGGCGGAACGTCACTCGCGGGCGGGCGCGGCACGGTATTCGGGACGATCATCGGCGCTTTTGTGATTGGTGTATTACGCAATGGCATGGTTTTAGAAGGTTTAAGTTCATTTTTACAAATCATTATTACGGGTGTTGTTATCATTCTCGCCGTTGTCGTGGATCAAATTCAGGTTCGCTTACAACAGCGTAGTTGATAGTTGAATCAAGAGAAAGTATATAAGGAGGATGAATATCAAATTTTATCGCGCCATCAGTTTGAATAAATATTCAATAGTGTATAATTATAGGAGAGTACGATGAAACATAGAATGCTTATTTCAGTGTGTTTGATTATGGCGTTCATGCTCAGCACGAGCATATTTTCAGCAGTTGCACAGGATGATATGGACGATGTACCGATGGGCAATGGTGAGTTAATCGTCATCATCACCCCGTCGCACGATAATCCGTTCTTTCAAGCAGAAGCAGACATCGCCGAAGCACGCGCTCAGGAACTCGGTTACGAAACACTCGTCCTCGTCCATGATGACGACCCCAATTTGCAAGATCAGCATTTTGATGTCGCCATTTCGCAGGGCGCGGCGGCGATCATCCTTGATAATGCCGGTGCAGATGCCTCTATCGCGCCGATCCAACGTGCCGCTGATGCTGGTATCCCCACCTTCTTGATTGATCGCGAGATCAACGAAATTGGTGTTGCCGCCTCACAATTGGTCTCTAACAATTATTCCTGCGCGGTTTCCGGTGCGGAATACTTCGTTGATCTAATGGGCGAAGAAGGTCAATATGTCGAGTTGCTCGGACGTGAAACCGACACCAACGCTGGTGTGCGCTCACAGGGTTACAACGATGTGATCGGTGACTTCCCTGATATGGAACTCGTCGCCGTACAGACCGCCAATTGGAGCCAGACCGAAGCCTTCGAAGTCATGGAAACCATCATTCAGGGTAATCCTGACATCACAGGTGTGATCAGCGGGAACGACACGATGGCACTCGGTGCAGTCGCCGCTCTGGAAGCCGCTGGCATGAACGATGTGATCGTCATCGGTCTTGACGGTAGCCCCGACGCAGTTGAGTCCATCCGTCAGGGTGGCTTGGATGCAACCGTTCTGCAACCGTTAGCCGTTTTCAGCTCACTCGCAGTCGATCAGGCGAGCATCTTCATCCAAACGGGTGAACTACCCGCAGAAGAGAAACAATCCATCGATTGCTTGCTCGTCACGCCGGAGAACACCGACAACTACAGCGATTTCGTATTGTCTGACGAACCGATGGACGACATGGAATCCTCCGTACCGATGGGCAACGGCGAGTTAATCGTCATCATCACCCCGTCGCACGATAATCCTTTCTTCCAGGCAGAAGCCGACATCGCCGAAGCACGCGCTCAGGAACTCGGTTACGAAACGCTCGTCCTCGTCCATGATGACGACCCCAACCTACAAGATCAGCATTTTGATGTCGCCATTTCGCAGGGTGCGGCGGCGATCATCCTTGATAATGCCGGTGCAGATGCCTCTATCGCGCCGATTCAACGTGCCGCTGATGCTGGCATCCCCACCTTCTTGATTGATCGCGAGATCAACGAAATTGGTGTTGCCGCCTCACAATTGGTCTCTAACAATTATTCCTGCGCGGTTTCCGGTGCAGAATACTTCGTTGATCTGATGGGAGAAGAAGGTCAATATGTCGAGTTGCTCGGACGTGAAACCGACACCAACGCTGGTGTGCGCTCACAGGGTTACAACGATGTGATCGGTGACTTCCCTGATATGGAACTTGTCGCCGTGCAGACCGCCAACTGGAGCCAGACCGAAGCCTTTGAAGTCATGGAAACCATCATTCAGGGGAATCCTGACATCACAGGTGTGATCAGCGGGAACGACACGATGGCACTCGGTGCAGTCGCCGCTTTAGAAGCCGCTGGCATGAACGATGTGATCGTCATCGGTCTTGACGGTAGCCCCGACGCAGTCGAGTCCATCCGTCAGGGTGGCTTGGATGCAACCGTTCTGCAACCGTTAGCCGTTTTCAGTGAATTGGCAGTCGATCAGGCGAGCATCTTCATCCAAACAGGTGAACTGCCCGCAGAAGAGAAACAATCCATCGATTGCTTGCTCGTCACGCCGGAGAACACCGACAACTACAGCGATTTCGTACTCTCCGAGTAAACTTAATAAAGAACTAGCGCGGGTGGTCGCCACATCGGTGACCACCCTACCGCAAATTTTTAAAAACAAGTCTTAATCCAGAAAATTTTATTACGAATAGGGGCGGAAAATGCTTCGATACACATTGCTTCATCCACAAATATTACGTGCATTAGGTGCGGCGGGACACGGATCACAAATTTTGATTGCAGATAGTAACTACCCTTTTAGCACAGGCGCACACCGCGATGCAGAACGGGTTTATCTCAATCTTGCGCCGGGTTTAGTAGGCGTATCGGATGTGTTGCGCGTACTCGTGGATGCCGTGCCTATCGAAGCGGCACATGCCATTTCCCCTGATAGTGGAGATGAACCGCCTATTTTTAAAGAATATCGGCAACTCATCCCGAACATTGATCTAAAAACTTTGGGACGATTTCCGTTTTATGAGGCGGCACGATCTACCAATACAGCGCTCGTCATCGCTACCGGTGAGCAACGCACATGGGCATGTATTCTGTTAACCATTGGTGTCGTGGAGGCATAACATCGCGAACATGCGCCAAAGTCTATTAACTCTGGAGGGTCAGGAATGATGAATAGCCATCATCTACAATTAAAATCCATCGCTTACCGTAAAACTATTTTGGAGATTATTCATCGCGGCGGCGCAGGGCACACCGCAGGTAGTCTTTCCTGTGTGGATGTCTTGAATGTGCTGTATAACCATGTGATGAACATAACGCCGGAAAACTTCCACGAGGTTGACCGCGATCATTACATCCAGAGTAAAGGACACTCGGTAGAAGCACTCTATACTGTGCTGGCAGATCAGGGATTTTTTCCACAGGCAGACCTGGAACAACTCAACCGCCCGCTAACCAACTTCGTCGGGCATCCTACCCGTAAAATACCGGGCATGGAGCACAATACCGGCGCGCTCGGTCATGGTTTAGCCGTCGCCACAGGGCTGGCAATCGCGGCGAAACTTGACGGACGCAGTTATCGTGTGTTCACCCTGCTCGGTGATGGTGAATTGGCGGAAGGCTCAAGCTGGGAAGCCTCTATGACGGCGGCGCATTATAAGCTGGATAACCTCGTGGTGATTGTGGATCGTAACACCTTACAAATCACCGGACGCACAGAAGAAGTCAACGCGCTTGAACCCCTGCACGCTAAATTCACCGCGTTTGGCTATGCGGTGCGCGAAGTCGATGGCAACGATGTTGACGCGTTAGCAAATTTACTGGACGGTGTGCCATTTGAGGCAGGAAAACCAAGTTTAGTGTTGGCGAACACGATCAAGGGCAAGGGCGTGAGCTTCATGGAAGATGTGAAAGTCTGGCATCATAAAGTCCCTACAGATGAACAGCTTAGCGCCGCCCTGAGCGAACTCAATCAGGCACAAACCACATTGGAGAGCCTCTCATGAGCGACTATGGACAGCCAAATCAGCAAGTTTTTTCCGATAGCTTGCTAGAATTAGCCAAACACAATCGGGACATCCTCATCGTCACCAGCGATTCGCGTGGGTCAGGTAAATTGGTGGCATTCGGGGAGGAATTGCCCGATCAAACGATTGAAGTAGGCATCGCAGAACAGAATTTGATCGGTATATCTGCGGGATTAGCGGCGGCGGGCAAAAAGGTGTTCGCGGTTTCTCCGGCATGTTTCGTCACCATACGTTCACTCGAACAGATCAAGAACGACATCGCTTATTCAGATCGTCCGGTGCGCGTGGTCGGAATCAGTGCCGGCGTGAGTTATGGGATGCTCGGCGCGACGCATCACTCTCTCCACGATTACGCCGCCCTGCGCTGTATCAACAACATCGACATCATCGCTCCGGCGGATAATTTCGAGACACGCGAGGCACTTAAAGCAGTTATCGACCATCCCCGTCCTGTTTATTTGCGGTTTGGTAAGAAGGCAATGCGTAATCTCCATGACCCTGATACCACCCATTTTGAAATCGGTAAGGCGATTACGATCCGCGAAGGTAGCGACGTGACGTTTATCTCTATCGGCGAACCGACCTCGCGTGCGCTAGAAGCGGCGGAACGCTTAGAAAAAGAGGGGGTGTCGTGCCGGGTGGTGAGTATGCACACGCTACGCCCATTCGATACGGAAGCGCTGTTAGATGCCGCCCATAATACCCGCGCCATCATCACGGTAGAGGAACACAGTGTACATGGTGGACTCGGCGAGTGCTGTGCAGGCATTTTGATGCAACGCGGAATCAATATACCGCTAAAAATCGTCGGCATTCCCGATGAATATATCATCAATGGTGAGCAATCCGACATTTTTGATTATTATGGCATCTCCGGCGAAGGTCTTGCGGCTTCCGCCCGTGAAATGCTAAAGGTAAGCGTATGAGCAAGACGATTCTCGCACTCGATCAAAGCACATCTGCCACCAAAGCCCTGTTGTTTGATGAGTCCGGTCAACTGCTGGATAAAGTCACCCGCGATCATCAACAACATTATCCACAGCCAGGCTGGGTAGAGCACGACGCGGAAGAAATTTATCAAAATGCACTGATGGCTATCCGTGATTTGCTAGAAAAGCACCCCGCGCATAAAGAAAATCTACTATGTTTAAGCATCACCAATCAGCGCGAAACATTCGTCGTCTTTGACCGTGAAAGCGGCACACCACTCTATCATGCGATTGTCTGGCAATGTCGGCGCGGGGAACCACTCTGCCGGAAGTTGATCGAAGCGGGGCATGAATCGCAGGTGGCGAAAATAACGGGCTTGAAGATTGATACCTACTTCCCTGCCTCAAAAATCACATGGTTATTAGAGGCTGAACCGGAAATCAAGAAACGGTTGATTTCTGGCACGGCGCTCCTCGGCACGATTGATACTTACCTGATTTATCGACTTACCCATGGTGCGGTGTTCGCATCCGACCATACCAATGCCTGTCGCACACTGCTCTATGACATCAACACGCTCAACTGGCATGATGACTTGTGTGCGCTGTTTAATATTCCGCGCCACGCTCTGCCGGAAATCCGCGAGAGTGCGGCGCAATTTGGCGAAACCGACTGCGGCGGATTGCTGAGTCAGCCAATTTCGATTTGTGGCGTGATGGGCGATTCGCAGGCGGCACTATTCGCCCAACGCTGTTTTCAAGCGGGCGGCGCAAAAGTCACCTTCGGCACAGGGTCTTCCGTTCTGCTCAACGTCGGCGAGATTCCTGTACGCTCTGCCAACGGGATCGTCACGACCATCGGCTGGGTTTACGACAATAAACCAACGTATGCGTTTGAAGGCATTATCAACTTCACAGGCGCAACCATCACATGGATGCGCGACCAACTCGAACTCATTAGTGATACGCAGGAAACGGCTACGTTAGCGCAAAGTGTGCCGGATAACGGTGGCGTGTATCTTGTCCCCGCGTTCATCGGCTTGAGCGCCCCTTATTGGCGGGCAGATGTACAGGGTGCGATTGTCGGCTTAACCCCGTCTAGCACACGGGCGCATGTGATTCGTGCCGCATTAGAGTCTATCGCGTATCAGGTGCGGGATGTACTGACGCTTATGGCGCAGGATGCTGGCGTGTCTCTGCAATTTGTTCAGGCGGATGGTGGTGCGGTGAGCAATCCGTTTTTGATGCAATTTACGGCAGATTTGACCCGTTTGCATATTCACGCGTCTACCTTGCCGGAACTTTCCGCATTGGGCGCGGTTTTTTCTGGATTGCTGGGTATGAAGGTCTATACATCGTTCGATCAACTGGAAGCATTACCCGCCAATTTTGACGATTACCAGCCACAAATGCCGGATGAGAAAGCTGAACGCTATTACGCAGGTTGGGAAACGGCTGTAAAGAGAGTTTTATAAGAGATCATCGTTTTGAAAGGATTCATACCATGAAACAAAATGTGACTTTAGGCGTAATCGTCGGCAATCGGGATTTCTTTCCGGATCAACTGATTAGTGAGGGGCGACAGGATATTCTGGAGGTATTGGCGCAACACAATATCACGCCGATCATCCTTGATGAAGAGGCAACCAAGCTAGGGGCGGTGGAAACATGGCAACATGCCAAGACATGCGCCGCGCTATTTAAACAACATCAGGATGAGATTGACGGCATTCTCGTCTGTTTGCCGAACTTCGGTGATGAAAAAGGCGTGGCGGAAACGATCAAACTGTCCGGCTTAAAAGTACCGATTCTCGTGCAAGCCTATCCTGATGACTTAGACCAACTCATCCCCTCGCGCAGACGCGATGCCTTCTGCGGGAAAATTTCCGTATGCAATAACCTGTATCAGTATGGCTATGACTACAGCATGACCAACCTGCACACCGTTCATCCAAAATCGGAGTCCTTTAAGGCGGATTTGCAGAAATTTATCGGTGTGTGTCGGGTCGTCAAGGGACTCAAAAATGCCCGCCTCGGCGCAGTCGGTGCGCGTCCCAATGCGTTTAACACCACCCGTTATAGCGAGAAACTCCTGCAAGCCTTCGGGATGAGTGTGCAGACGATTGATCTGACCGATATTTTCGGACCGGCGCGCAAATTAGCTGATGATGATTCGCGTGTCAAAGAGCGGATTCAGCGCATCACAAATTATGTCAAAACAGACGGTGTGCCATCGCCATCCATACTCAAAATGGCGAAAATCGGCATTATCATTGATGACTGGATGCAGTCGCTTGATATTACCGCCTCGGCAATCCAATGCTGGGATTCGCTCCAGATGAACTACGGCGTAAACGTCTGTACCTTGATGAGCATGATGAGCGAGCAATTGCTTCCTAGTGCCTGCGAAGTAGATGTGACCGGCGTGGTCTCCATGTATGCGCTTCAACTGGCATCCGGCACACCAAGCGCACTCGTCGATTGGAATAATAATTATGCCGATGATCCGAATAAGTGTGTGCTGTTTCATTGCGGTAATTGGGCGAAGAGCTTCTTCCCTGAAGATGATTTTGTGATGGAATACGCGCCGATTCTGGGGTCTACGCTGGGTGATGCCAATACCTATGGCGTGGTTTCAGGACGCACGCCCGCCGGTCCGTTCAGCTATGCCCGTGTGACCACCGATGACAGGCACGGAGTCATTCGCGCTTATGTTGGCGATGGCATGTTTATTGATGACCCGATGGAAACATTTGGTAGTCGGGCATTGGTCGAAATTCCGGAGTTGCAATCCTTACTGCAACACATCTGCAAAAATGGCTTTGAACATCACGCGGCGATGAACGCATCCCATTCCGGTGCGATCCTCAAAGAAGCCTTCGAGACCTATTTCGGTTGGGAAGTCTATCATCACGGGGAATAAAGAACGCGCTTTAAAAATGCCCTACACTTGTACTGAGTAGGGCATTTCCTGAGAGTTCAATTTAATTGATTAGACATCCACATTTATGGCACGATCTGGAAGCTAACGGTCAGCGGTGTGCCGCCCGTTCCCCCACCACTACTATTCGTATACGGACGTGCTGTGAGCGTATAGTTGCCCAATACAGGTGTCCATGGATGGTAATTTCCTGCATTATCACTAAAAAGCGCGTAAGGTGCGGCACTTTCGGTTTGTGTCCGGTTGACCGCACCACTTAACGAGAACACGACACTCCCCACCGTTGCCGGGGATGTATTCGCACGAATGTTGATTCGTGGCGGCAGGTCACTGAGATGCAGGACTGCCCCATCGGTCAGCGAGAGTGTCTGAATGGGTTGATTCGTATCCGCATTGATAAGCGTGAAACTCGTCAAAGTTTGCGCGGATGGCGGCGGTGTACTGTTCACCGTCCAGCCGAAGGTCACACTATTCGACAGTGCCGGTACGCCAGCATCCGTGACGGTCACAGTGACTGTATACGGACTATTGGTGTTCGCATTGTTTGTGAGTGTTCCCGTAATCAAGCCCATTGTCGGGTTAATGCTCAGGTTTGGTGGCAACCCAACCGCGCTGTAGGTCAAGCCGCCCGCATTATCCGTCGCGTTGATCTGTAGGTTCACAGATTGCCCCGCCGTATTTGTCTGCGTACCCGGACTCAACACGGTTGGTGCTGTATTGCTCCCTGCGCCGACAAGCACCAATTCCAGTTTATCTAACCGCCCGCCATCTTCGCGTACCCGGACGATGACATCCACTGTTCCAGCGGGTAAGACCACCTGTACCGGATCCGCTACGCCACGATTATTGACGAAGTCTGTTGCATAACTAGGTTGTGTTGACATTTGAAATAAATATGTAAAATAGTCTCATGACAGACGTGAGACTAACCAACGACCAATGGACAAAAATTCGGGACTTTCTGTTGCAGGATCCGAATGCCTATGTGGGCAAGGATGAAGATGCTTG
>JAVJSU010000083.1:0-29867 GCA_040219275.1 Aggregatilineales bacterium
CCGCAAACGGCGCGTATATGTGGTATCTGCGCGGCGGGAATGCGGCGGGTTGGGGTCCGTGGTCGGCGGGAGGAGTATTTGACGGGTATGGTGGCGTAGCGTTCACAGTGGCGCAACCGTTGCCCGGCGCGGCGACTTTGCTCACGCCTGCCAACGATGCGGTAATTTACCAGACCAACCGTCCCACATTTACGTGGAACACGGTGGCGACAGCGACTTATTATCGTCTATACGTGCTCAACGGGATGGGATTGCCCGCCTACGATCAATGGCACACGGCGGCGAGTGTCTGTTCAGCTGGCACATGCAGTTTCCGTCTGCCAAATCCGCTGGCATTCGGCGGCTACACATGGCAAATCCAGACCTACAACATCACCGGAGTCGGTGCGCTGTCGGCAACGCGCAGTTTCCTGTCGCTGTCGTTCAACCTGCAACCCCTGATGGTACAGGTGGAAAACGGGGCGATTACCCGCAGTGGTGCATGGACGCAACAAGCCAGCGAGAGTGCAGTCGGGCAAGCCTATCTGCAAAGTTCGACATCCGGCGCGGACAGCCTGACGATGACCTTCACCGGAACGCAGGTCGATGTGGTTTACGTGGCGGGGGTGGAATATGGGACATTCGTGGTCGAGATTGACGGCGAACCGATGCGCGGTGTCAATGCCAACGCAACACAGACCGCTTTCGGTCAGATCGCCAGCTTCACTGATCTAGCCGACGGCGAACACACGTTGAGGATTATCCCGCTGGGTGGATCTACAGTAGCGATTGACGCGCTGATCGTGAATGGTCAGGTATTGACGACCCAACCCGTCGAAGAAGCACCCGTCGTCATTCCGATTCAGCCGACAGACGAAGCACCCATCAGCACACCACAACCGGAAGTCACGGATGAAGTGGTGATCGTGCCCGTTCAGCCGGAAATCACACCCGATGTCGAAGTCACCGACGAGCCGTAAGAAAAATCTAGTTCAAAACCAAAGCGCCATCTCACAACGAGGTGGCGCTTTTTTAGGTGTAGCGTTGGGATCGGCAAAACTCTACATGGTACGCCGCTCTATTCTATTGTCTGTTGGTAAAAATGGTACGGGGACGATACGAATTCCACCGCCCCCAATGAACTGTCTGTTACTGGACACGTGCGCCTACGAAAGCAGGTTCGTAGTTGGCATCTGTCGGTGCCGGGTTGCTGTTGATGCCCCGTATCAGTAGCCATAGCGCCATGATAAGCTCGACGGGGAAGGCGATCATCACAATCATCTGGAATGTGTCGGCATAGTCTACGTAATCGGGCAGTAAGAAGGATGCCGTGTTATCGATGAAGTAGCCTGCTGAGGCAACGATCAACAGCACACCGAGGTATTTCGGGAAGTATCCAGAGATGTAAACCAGATACCCTTGAATGAGAATGCTCGTAGCGAAGAACATTAGCGCCAGATTGTAGCCGATGCCGTGTGCGTTAAAGAACACATACGCCTGTGCTTGTGCGTTTTCTGCGCCTAATGCTGTCACATCACCGTGCAGAAATTGAAGCACTACAAATAAGGTAAGCAAATTGATCCCTAGCGCCGCCGCCTGCGCCAACCGGAATCCGGCAGACAGCAGAGAGAGTCCCTTGTTGACCGGCTTCAGCAGATAGAAGAAGGCAACACCGATGGCGACATCTGCCAGCACCATGATGATGTCCGCCATGATGCTAGCGCGGAACAGACTTTCTGACGCGATGACATTTTCAGCGGTCGCCGCCGGATCACCGGATACGAGCAGACCTTCGCGGGTCAATCCGCCGAACATCCCGGCAATAATGATAATGATGTAAAGCACGCCCGCGATTCGGGCGATCTGACGCAGGGATGCAGTATTCTGGGGTTGGGTTAGAATTTTTGTAGACATTTGAATTCTCCTTTTTGGGTTCTATTGTTTTATATTCAATGAATAGTCGGCGAAAATGTTGAGTGATTACGACGGTAGTAGGCAAGCTGTGATGCAAATTTGACTATCTCAGCAAACAGGAACGCCAGTAGCAGAATACTCCCCATCTCGAAGGGTGTGACATCAGCCAACATGCTTGCAAAACTTGCGAATACGCCGAATGTCAGCACGAGATAAGCATTGCGTGATGCCTTTGCCGCAATCACATCATCGTGTTCGGTCCGATCTTCGATTCGACCAGCGCCGATAAACAATACGATTTGTAGCGTGGTTTCCACAATGACGATCAACACAATGGCGGAAATCGTCAGACCTAGCGCGCCATCCGGGGCGGCTTGCTCATCTGGCAATAGCGCAATCACATTAGCGATGTAGTAGATGCCGATTAGCAGTACGGTGATGAGTGATACTCCGGCACTTTTGGCGCGAAATGGCGCGTTGATCTCCTGCTTGCGGCTACAGTTCATGGTTTGTTGTGACATAGCGTTTTCCTTTCGATGGTTCTGTATATCTTAAGGTTCAATACGATTGACTGAGATCAGCGGCAGACCGAGGTCGCGGATTTGCCGTAATAGCCCGTGAAGCGCCGCCTGATCGACAACATGACAGGTGAGTAAGGTCGTCGCATCGTCTTCTAGCGTGACGGTCACCCCGCCGAACCAATCGCCCCAATCTCTATGCAGATGTCCCTTGAGTCTGATCTGATAAACCAGCGGTTGATCTGCGTTGTGCAGTTCTTGTGACATGAGCTTCATCCTCCGATGTGCCGGGCGGGAAATTGGTGCTCCGTCCGGCGCATACGCAGGCTGGTTAATAACCCTGTGCGTCGTAAGCGACTCCGGCGAAGCTCACGTTGTCCGGCGATAGTGCAGTGAGGGCTTCGGTGTCCTGTGTCAATTCAGTCAGTAGAAAGGCAGTGATGAAATGCTGGGCAAGATCATGAGCCTGTTCCATGTCCCACACGGGGTCAGAGCAATAGGCATCGAAGCCGATTTCGGTGAAGAACGGTAGTGTCTCGCAGGTCGCCCCAAAGATCATGTGTTCCGCGTCCTCAAAAGCGACCTGTGCTTTCATCTCGCTGGACACATACTCGTACGTTGGTTGCGTGCCCCACGCAAATGGTGTGCCGGTATCGGCGGTGCCGCCTAGCGCCAGCACAGGAATGGTGATTTCGCCGAGTCCAGCTTCATTGAAGAAATACGCATCGCCTGCCATCGACACAATCGCATCCACGCGGTCATCACCCCACGACTGCCACAGTCCCTCCGGCATCGCATCAAAACCTGCTAGTTCAACCATATTGGCGACGTAAGGCAACACCATCCCGCACAACCAGACATTCGGATCGCCGGACTGCTCTGCCTCTGCACATTGATTTTGCATCCCATCCATGTCGATGCGTGCGCCCGCCATCGCTAGAGCGGTATATCCACCATAAGAGTGACCGACCACAGCGATAAGTTCAGTATCAATCAGTCCAGCAAACGCACCGTCAGCCGCAGATTGCGCCTCAATGTAGTCCAGCACAACGCCGATTTCCTGCGGGCGGGTGATTGACGCACGCCAGAAGTCGCTCAGGTTTTCATCGACCAGTTCGTAATGCTGGGGCGCAACCACGACAAATCCGTGCGAGGCGAGGTGCTCCGCCAACCACGCATAACCTGTGCGTCCCAGCGAGAACCCGTGTGACAGGATTACCAGCGGATACGGTGCGCTATCGAGATCATATAAAGCGTTGCTGATTGCCTGACCGGAGACAGTTGGTTCCATACCCATTGATGAGTCGGGATTGGTCATATACGGGTAGTTGATAATCTCTTCTGAATCGTCTTCGTTTATTGCCGGATACCAGACTGTGACATCCAACGGCGACACACCGTCAATCACAAAATCGTGCGTGCCGACGGTGTGTTGACCGCGAACCCCATAAGTGGGCGTGTCGGTCTGCGTGTTACTGTCCTGAGCGTCCGCTTGATTCTGTGCCGCTGAGAACAACAGCAACAGAACAACCATAATGGATGAATAGAGAATTTTCTTATCGCGTGACATTTGCTGATTCCTTCGTTTAGAAATACGATGGCATCAGCATATCGTTTAGACGGTACTGTTGTGACGATACTAAAGTAGGGTTCGGGGGTACTGTTCTACGAAGATAGCGCTAAATCAACCCCAACTCACGGGCGCGGGCGACAGCTTCGGTGCGCCGTTTGACATGCAGTTTGTCGAAGATGTTGCGATTGTGCCCCTTGACGGTGCTTAGGGCGATGTACAGGCGTTCGCTGATCTCACGATTGGACAGACCATCTGCAACCAACGCCAGAATTTCCAACTCCCGCTCGCTCAGGGGTTCTATGAGTGGTTGTAATGACGAAGGCAGATAAGAAGCATTACTTGAAGATCCGAATGCCGCCAGAAGTTGACGCGTATAGCTCGGCATCATTCCTCGTGCTGATGCTTCCAAGAGTAGATTGTAAATTGGCGGTCCAATGTCGACAAAAGTACGGACAAATCCGGCGGAAGCCACAGCATCCATTGCCTCACCAATCGTTGCCAGCGCCTCATCCATACTGCCACTTTGATGACGTGCAACAGCTTCCAACACCAGCGCCTTAAGGTGCTCGTCATACCATGCTTTCTCAGCCATTTTTTCACGATAGGCAACCAATAGTTCCAATGCGGCTTCATAACTGCCCTCTGCCAGACTGACCCGTGCCTTAATGAGTTGCAGGTCATGGGCGGTTGTCAGGCGCTCTGCTTCTCTCACGTTCCCTACTCGCAGGAATAAATCTACCTTTGCCTCTACAAGCGCCGGTATCTGCTGTAAAAAGTCACGCTGGCGAATGACGTGCTCAACTTCGTCAAGCGCAGACAATGCACCGGAGAAGTCGCCCTGTGCCAACCTGACCCGTGCCAGAAAGATTTTGCCGCCTGCCGCGCTATCGATACCTTCGATCTGCTGTGCGAGATGCACCCCGCGTTCGCCATAGCGCTGTGCGGAATCCAGATCGTTCCATTCATAGTAAATCTGCGCCAGCCTGAGATTCGCCACACAGTTAACGGGTTGATCCGGATCGCCTACGAGGCCAAATACGCGGTGAAAGCTCTCCGACGCTTCGTAAAGCTGATTATCGGATAATTGAATGATGCCCAGACCTGTCGTCGCCAGAATATTGACAAGCAGATTATCCGATGCCTCGCTCATTGCAATGGCTTTCTGATACGTTTCACGGGAGGCACTCCGTTTACCTTGATACTGGTAGGCAATCGCCAACGACCGTGTGACCACTGCACGCACATAAAGATTTTCCGGGTTCAATAACGCTAACGCACGATGCGCCTGCGCGATGATGGAATCGCTCTGATAAAAGATAGCGGCTTCCATCGCACGAATTGCCGCAATCTGACCAAGCAGATCGCGTTTCTGGTCAGTTTGCGCGACCTGCGAAATGGCTTTCTCGGCCAATATCAGCGTTTGCTCAATCTGTGTGTTGCGATGAGCCGCCATGAGTGTCCAGGCATAAATGAGCCATAGGGAAGGACGCTCATCCAGAACATCATCGGGCAAAGACTCTAGCCATGTCAGCACAGGGCGTGATACACCGCGAAAGTATAAAGGCACGCCCGCACCCTGAACGAGCCGTTCCGCACGCCGAATATCACCCGCCACCGATGCGTGCTGGAATGCTTCAACCTCAAGTCCGGTTGTCTCATACCATTCGCTGGCTCGGATATGCAACCCATTTATATCAACATCGGGCGATCGCCCTAATCGTTTGCGTAGCAGGTCGCCGAAAAGATGATGATAGCGATACCAGCATCGTTCATTATCCAGCGGGATCAAGAACAGATTCGCCTGCCGGATACTTTCGAGTACTTCCGCTCCAGTATGTTTGCTATCTTGTAAGATTGCATCACAAAGCGAGCCACACATTCGGTCAAGAATAGACGTTTTTAAGAGAAAATCATGGATGTGCCGCGATTGTTGACTGAGCACTTCTTCGATCAGGTAGTCTAGTATGAAGTGATGGTTTCCCGTAAATGTCTGGATAAAGCCTGATTTATCGCCAACTCCGTGCATGGAAATCGCCGCTAACTGCAACCCCGCGATCCAGCCCTCGGTACGTTGCTCCAATGCGTCAATATCCTCCGGCGAGAGTGCCAAGCCCATTGCGTTATTCAGGAACTCGGTGGCTTCATCCGGTGTGAAGCGCAGGTTCGCAACGCGGAGTTCGTTGAGCTGACCACGCGCCCGCAGACGCGCCAATGGCAAGCGTGGGTCTTCACGGGTGGTGATGACGAGGTGTATTCGCGGTGGCTGGTTGTCGATGATAAAAGCCAGCGCCGAATCAATCTCTGTACTATCAAGAACATGATAATCGTCCAGTACCAGCACAAAATCTTGTGGCATTGTCGCAATTTCGTTGAGCAAAGGGGTCAACATCGAGTCAATTTGCGGTGGTTGTGGCGATTCGAGCAGGTTCATGATGCCTGCGCCAATCTTCGGCACGACTGTCTGCAACGCGGCGACGACATACGTCAGGAAGCGCACCGGGTCGCTGTCACTTTCATCCAGTGAGAGCCACGCTACGGGACGCTTACTGTCGGCAACCCATTCCGCGACCAGCCTTGTCTTGCCAAATCCAGCAGGTGCTGAGATGAGGGTCAATTTGCCGTGCAAGCCTGCATTGAGTAGCCTGATTAATCGCTGGCGTGGCACAGTGCCGGGACGTGAAACGGGAGTATATAATTTCGTATTGAGCACTTGCGTTGACATATTTTGATTTTAACGGACGATGATAAAGTACACCACATACGTGTAAGTTTCTCTATCAAAAGCCTAACTGAGGCAATTGTGGATAATATGATTGAGCTAAATATGAAGGATTCTGTGCCATTACGAGTGATTGATAGTTGAATGTGATACAAAAAGCGCCACCTCACAAAGAGATAGCGCTTGTGTTTACGTCTGATTTATTCTACGGCTCGTCGGTGACTTCGATGTTCGGCGCGATTTCCGGCTGAACGGGGACGATCACGAATTCATCCGTGACTTCCGGTTGCGGTGTGATGATCGGTGTATCGTCCGTCGGCTGTGCCGGAATAACAATCGGTGTTTCTGTCTCGACAGGTTGTGTCGTCAACACCTGACCATTCACGATCAGCGCGTCAATCGCCACCGGAGATCCGCCCAACGGGATGATCCTCAACGTGTGTTCGCCGTCTGTGAGATCCGTGAAGCTGGCGATCTGACCGAAAGCGGTCTGTGTTGCGTTAGCATTGACTCCACGCATTGGTTCGCCGTCGATTTCGACCACGAACGTGCCGTATTCCACGCCTGAGATATAGACTACATCGACCTGCGTTCCGGTGAAGGTCATCGTCAACGTGTCCGTTCCATTGGTTGAGCTTTGCAGATAGCTCTGTCCAACTGCGCCTTCGCTTGCCTGTTGCGTCCATGCCCCTGTGCGGGTGATCGCGCCGTTCTCGACCTGTACCATTAACGGTTGCAAGTTGAACGACAGCGACAGGAAACTTCTTGATGATGACAGCGCACCGACTCCGGTGATGTTGTAGGTCTGAATTTGCCATGTGTAGCCGCCAAATGCCAGCGGATTTGGTAGTTGGAACGAACACGTGCTTGAACAAACACTCGTCGCTGTGTGCCATTGGTCATAGGCTGGTAGTCCCATGCCGTTGACCACATACAGACGATAGTAGGTCGCGGTTGCCACTGTGTTCCATGTGAAGGTCGGACGGTTGGTCTGGTAGATCACCGCATCATTGGCAGGCGTGAGCAAAGTCGCCGCACCGGGCAACGGTTGCGCCACACTGAACGCCACGCCACCATAACCGTCGAGTGCTTCTCCCGCCGACCACGGACCCCAGCCCGCCGCGTTGCCACCACGCACATACCACATATACGCGCCGTTTGCGGGGAAGGTGAAGTCGAGCACACACTCACTCGCGCAGGTCACGCCCGACCCGACCACATACGGCGCGTTACTCACGAACCCGTTTGGTCCGGCGACGTAAACTTCATATTTCGTGGCATTCGCGTCCGGTGTCCAAGTAAACGTGCCAGAGAGCGTCGTCACCACCGCACTCGCCACCGGACTGATCTTGGCGATCACCCCCGGTAATGGTTGATTGACGGTAAAGGTCACCGCACCATACCCATCTGCCGCTTCTCCAGCTGACCACGGACCCCAGCCCGCCGCATTACCGCCGCGCACATACCATGTGTACGCACCATTTGCGGGCAGAACTATGTTGAGCGCACAACTGCTCGCGCAGGTCACGCCCGAACCGACCACATACGGCGCATAACTTGAGTAGCCATTTGGTCCGACGATAGAGACTTCATATTTCGTCGCATTGGCATCGTGTGTCCAGTCGAAAACCATATCCGCAACCGGAACAACTTCGCTGGCAGTCGGACCGGTCTTGGCGGTCACACCCGGCAACGGCTGACCAACCGTGAAGTTCACCACGCCGTAATTATCCGCCGCTTCTCCGGCTGACCACGGACCCCAGCCCGCCGCGCTGTAACCGCGCAGATACCATTGATATGCGCCATTTACAGGCAAAGTGAGCGTGCTTTCGCAGGTGCTCGCACAGGTCACATCCACGCCGACCATCAAGACGCGATCCGACACGAAACCGTTCGGACCTAGCACATACGATTGATAATACGTCGCCTCCGCATCCGGTGTCCAACTGAAGGTGACCGTCAAATCATCGAGATTTTGGGCGTTTGTCGGCGCGATTTTTGCCACCACAGACGGCAAGGTATCGGTCACACTAAACGCTTGAGCGCCGTAGCCATCTGCCGCTTCTCCGGCTGACCATTTGCCCCAGCCTGCCGCACTATAGCCGCGCAGATACCACAGATAATCGCCGACATACGGCAGAACGACCTCAACCGAACAATTTGTCGCACAGGTCACAGTTGACCCCACCACATACGTCACATCGCTGACCCAGCCACTCGGTCCGGTCATATACAGTTGATACTGAGTAGCATCGCCGTCCGGTGTCCACGAGAATTCGACTGTCCCATCCGTCAACGCTTGATTTGCTGTCGGTGCGACTTTAGCGATCACGTCAGGAATGGCTGTTGGCGCTGTGAATGTTGTCGGGGTTGACCATGCCCCCGCGCCCGCCGAGTTAAACGCCTGCACGTACCACGTCCAAGTCCCCGGAACGGATGCTAGCGTCGTGTTCCAGCCGCATGTGCCTGTCGAACAGGTCACTTCGCCGCGCAGAACGCCGCTTGCCACACCGTTGGGATCGACCAGATACAAATTGTAACCGGAGACATTCGCGACTTCATTCCACTGGAATTGCATATCGTAGTCGGTGTTTTCACCCTCCAGCGGGAAGGTTTTGGTCACTGCTCCCGGCAAAGTCGAATTCACCGTAAAGCTCATGCCACCGGACCACGGCGTTGCTTGATTGTCTTTCCAACCGCGCACGTAAAATGTATACGCGTCATTCGGCAGACGGTAACTTTCGCGCAGAGTCGTCGCGTCGAGTTGACATTGCGTGCCGTTGCAATAGCCCGTATCCGAGACCACTTCGTTGATGATTTGTGAACCGGAGCTATTTGCTACATACAGATAGTAATATTCCGCGCCGGCGATGTCCGTCCATGTGTAAAGTGGGTTGCCGAGCGGTAAATTCACTGTGCCGTTCGGAGAAATCGGCGATGGGTATGTCGCATTAATTGTAAATGCACCCGATCCGGCGTAGCCACCTGTCCCGCCTGTACTGTACCCGCCCGACCCATAGCTTCGTATATAGAGCTGATACTGCATACCATTAGCGAGTTCGACGGGCGACATCAGCGAACAGTTTGCACCATTTACAGCACCGCACGCTTCTGCACGGGTGAACCATTGATCGAACATAGGTGTTCCAGCAGAGGTTTGCAAATACAGATTGAAGTAACTCGTATTGATCGCATTGCCTGAAAGTGTCCAGTTGAATGTCGGCTTCAGGTTGTCTAATCCGGTAGTCGCGCCGAGTGTCACCAAGCCCGGCGGCGGTGCATTGAGTGTAAAGTTCATCGGTCCGACCCACACACCACCCGCTTCACGCACATACCATTGATGCGCCCCGTTCGTCAGGCGATTAGCTTCTGCGAGGGTCGTCAGGTCGATGGAGCAGATTGTGCCGTTGCAGATGTCTGTGCGTGAAACTGTCGGGTTGATAATCTGTGTGCCATCAACACGCGCCACATACAATTCGTATTGTGTGGCGTTTGTCTCGCGCCATTGATATGTTAAATTGCCATACCCATCTGTAACCGTTCCAATTGGACTCAATTGCGTAAGTTGGCTAGGCAAAACAACCGTTTCCACAATTACACTGTTATTATTCAAATTTGGATCAGAAATTTCAGAGCTAACCGTACCTGTGATAACGACATTACCCACAGATTGTGTAATCATGGTCACTATTAGAGCAGATGTTAAATTACTTTCCATGGCTCCTAATGAACAAATCACAGTTGGATTAGAGATTTCACAATTCTGTGGCATTGTAATGTTGGTGGTATTCAACCCCTGGAAATTAAATGTAACCTCCTCAGGTTCAGCTAATCCTGCATTATGGATGGTCGCCACAAAGGTTACTTCATTTCCGACAACGATTTCTGGATGGGATGTTATTAAGGTTAATTGCAAATCAGCAGAGGGACAGACATCGGTCTCAACTGAAACATAATCATAATCACTGTTCCTTATAGGATTTTTTGAGCGTGCCAGTAGCCTATAACCATAAGATTGTGAACACTGTGCAGAGTCATCCGTATAAGATGTCGAATCTACGGGGAGTGCCGCAACTAAGGTCCATGTTGCATTATCTACACTGCGTTCAAGTACATAGTCTGTTTCAACCTGAGAATTATCATCCCATGTCAAACGCACGAGCGTAGTGCCCGATTCTTCCACCGTAAGATTAGTTGGCTGGCATAAGTTTGATATTCGCGCTGTTACAGGAGGCGAATAATCTGAATACAAATTCTGAGCCTGGTTAATCGCCCTCAAACGATAGCTAAATTGAGACTCGCAGGTTAGATTAGCATGGGTGAAATTATTGGAAGAGGCATCAAGCGTTTCCAAAAGTGTCCAATCATCCACCCCACTTTCAGAAAACTCTATCTCTATGTTTGTCGCTAATTCAGATTTGTTAGCCCAGTCAAGCCTAATTGATACCTCATCCGGATCGGCAATCAACGCTACGGGTGCACAAAGGTTTGGCACCATTGCGGTAATGGCAGATGAGTACAAAGAGAAGCGCCCATCAGTCTCTCTAAATGCGCGAACACGGTATGTACTGGTCTCACACAGAGGGGCATTATCAATATATGACGTGCTGTTTGCATTAACTTCAGCAATTTGTTGCCATGTATTCGATCCGCTTGCAGATCGCTCAATATGATAGGCGCTTTCATCTGCGGCATTATCCACCCATATCAATTCAATTTGCGTTACAGATGTTGAAGAAATTGTGAGTTCGGAGGGCGCAGTGGGACTATCATCATCAACAACCAGCATACACCGCGAGAATTCCGATGTGCCACTATACAACCCCGTTCCAGTTGCTGTAACAGTCACATATTGCCCCTGTTGCAAATTCGCGGCAATACCCGTAAAGCTCCCATTTCCATTTGTATCTGTCGTAACATTGACCGATCCCAAATAGAGTTCGCCTTCACCAAAACCCGATGCGTCACAGACAGTGTTCGCATATAAATCAACGCGATATGTGCTATTCGCGGCGCTATTTAACGATCCGGCAATTGTCGTAGTGCCATTATTGAGCGTTGCACTTGTCAGGATCGGATAATTTTGAACACCGTTCCCGCCAGTATCGGCATCCATAGGATCATTTCTCGTCACACCAAATTCATCACTGGGATCATACAAAACACATGAAGTACAGTAGGTATTGAATTGCAGATTAATGCCAAGTCCGCCATTATTTATGATAACATTACCCACAATGTTATTATTAGAATAATTGGTGGACGAGACGATAACACCATCCTGAGCACTATATGAGACGATATTCCCCTCGCCTGGGTTCATCCCACCGATGAGATTATCTGACCCGCTGATATAAATGCCGTGAGACGGATTACCCAATGCCTCACCATTCATATTGACACCCACATAGTTGCCTTGAACGATAGATGCAGAACCCAGACTAATACCACCTGTCGTCACATTGCCAGCATCAACGCCACCAATAATGTTATTCTGCGCGTTGGAACTAATGCCCATGTTTGCACGCAAGGTATTCAGTCCCGTGACATCTGTACCGATAAAATTACCCTGAACGGTATTTGTGCCATTGTTCAGGTGAATACCACTCACGATAATATTGCGTTCGGAAGGCTCACTGCCACCAATCAGGGAGTTCGTCGTCCTCAGGTAGATTCCCGTAAGAATATTATCCAATGAAATCATGCCAGTGGTATCTGTACCCACATAGTTGCCTTGAATGGTGACATTATTCCCACCACCATTCAAGCCACTAATGTTATAGGTGAAATTCCCTGAGATAACATTTCTGGCTTCCGGTGTATTGCCACCAATCAGCAGTCCGTCATTGTTGCCGAGGTAAATGCCACTGTTTGCACCACTAACGCTCCCGTTCCTTAAAACTTGCGTCCCTGTGACATCTAGCCCAACCATATTTCCGGCAATGATACTGTTTGTTAATGTCACATTCAGCCCATGTCCGCGATTACCGGAGAACAAATTACATGCGCCAGTACAGGCTCCATCCGGCGTGACATCGGTTGTTCCTCCAATGAGGACGTTTGCCCCAATGACAATAGCACCTCTCGGAACTACTCCCACAGCATTGACATGAGTGACTGCAACAGTCCCCGTTACATCAGTCCCAACGAAATTACCCTGTATAACGTTATTATCCCCGACTATGGTCATGCCAATGCTAAAATTGCCGGAAATTAGGTTGCGTTCTTGCGGTGTTACTCCGCCAATGACGTTGTCTGGACTGTCAAGATCAATACCTTTATCTCCATTGGGTAGCGCCTCCGTACCGTTGACATTCGTACCGATGTAATTCCCGACAAGGGTATTACCACCGCCTGTGCGAATATAAATACCATTCCGCTTGAACCGATTGATGACAAAGCCGCGAATGGTCGTTCCACCACCGGTGATATGAAGACCGTTTGTATTATTGCCTGCCAGACTACCATTAAGCTCAATAATGGGAACGCCCGCAAAGCCCGCCTGTGACCAACCATCAAGAATGACAGGATCAGTAATTTGAGGTAATGGGGAGCGCGGCTGAATGGTAAATGGCGCATCCCCTAAAAGATTAAATTGAATCGTGTTTTCACCCGCCTGTGTGTTCGCCGTATTTAGGGCTTCACGCAATGAGCAATGTAACAGCCCACAGATGCCATCATTGCCATCATCCGTAAACGTCACCGTTAATACGGGTCCGCTTTGAATCTCATCAACCAAAAATGACAATACAAACGGGACATCCGCCGTATTGATGTTGCCATCACCGTTTAGAGGATTGCCATAAACATCTTCAAGAGATGTGCAAATTCCAAGACGATAGTAACCGATAGGAAGGGGAGATCCACCATTCAAGCTAAGTAGTGCCTGATTCGTGTCTCCATCATAAGTAATACTGTTAAGGAGGGATGCTGTATCATCGCCAGTTAGCGAACCACACACATCACTATTGAAGATATTATCCGCACCCGCCTCAATCAATTGATAATTTGCCGGATTAGTTACATCCGCTGATTCAGTATCGCCAGCCGGATTAAACATGGGTTCGGTGAACCGTACTATGATCTGAGTGACATCGATGATCACGCCTTCACCTTCAGTCAATACGCCGTCGCTCGTAGCTTCAACCGTACTTACATACAGCACACCCGGCTCAATCACTTCAAGCCCCGGACGATATTCAACTGCACCGATATCGCATTTTGGACCAACCGGGCGCGGTGATCCTTGCTGGTCACCACCGCCAAAACCGCAAAGGCTCGTACCCTCATAGTCATATGGTATAACGTTAATCACCGGACTATTCGGCAAAGGTTCATGGGTAGGACCAAAACCACCATTGGCTTGTAATTCGCCCAGTAGCGGGTCTACACCAATGATGCTTGTTGTCCAATCACCGCGATTTTGGAAATTGGTCGGCAAAACCCCGATAAAATTATAACCATCAGAAAACGCGGTAACTGGAATATCGCCATTCGTGTTGCCATAGCTGACTACTCCCCGCATCCGTATCTGAGTATTTGTTGATATCGCATTGTCGTTATTCAACAATGTTAAGTAGCTGAGGAACAGATCACTATTTGCGGCTGATTCGTAATAAATCGCAAGCGTATTGTTACTAAACGTTGAATTACTGATGCCCGCCTGCACACCTGTATAGGAGGCACGGGTATATAGGGCGGTGCCATTATTTGTAAAAGTCGTCCGCGAAATACGAAGCGTGCCATTCGTCTCAATAGCACGTTGTGGATGGTTCTGTACAAGGCTATCATAAACATCCAACGTGGCAAGACTGCTGGTGTAGATCGCCGCTTTTTCGGACGCACTCACATTATTTTGGACGATCACATGGTCAAGGTGAACCTCTGCATAGGAAGCGGCATAGAGAGCACTACCAGTATTTGGCGATGCGCTTGCAATGACCTGCCCATTTTGTAAGGTGACATCAGAAAGATTGAATTCTGCACCATATGCCACAGAGAAGATACGCGCCAGATTATTGCCATCAATGATGGTCGTTGCCGCATCTTCGCCTTCAATGGTGACCGCGTTAGTAATGTTAATCTGCTGGGCTTGTGTGAATGTATAATGCCCCGCTGGTAAGGTCACCGTTCCATTTGCCATCTGATTCGCTTCATATACGGCATCACGTAGTGAACAGTGAATCACCCCGCACAGACCATCAAAATCGTCCTCGGTTGTATTGACGATCAACGGTTCAGAAGGCGCGTCTGCTACTGACAATATTGTAGAAGCCTCGTTTGCAATATATTGGACGGAGGCATTGATGACATTTGCTGTTATCTCAAGATGCTGTCCTTCTGTTCCTTCATCGACCCAAAAGTATATTCTTTGAGTCAGCGTATTTATGAAATCATTCAGGGCAATGATGCCAGTTTCAGGGTCGTAAGCCGTATATGGACTGCTACTATGTCCGTCATAGGTTAACCCCTCTGGTACGATGAGTTGTATCTCAGCATAATCGACTAAATTATCACTATAATTTCCTGCAATAATGGTCAGATAAATTCTTTCGCCGGGTTGAGGAGTGCCTGAACTTCTCGTGATGTTCAGGTTAAATTTAGCACCATCTACCACGACAAGCATCAGCGCCTCATCATTTTCCGGAATTGAATCCGGTTCACTACTTTGCAGAATTCGTGAGTAAATGTGATGGGTTTGCCCGATCATACTTTCGCCAATTTCCGCGTTAATCGTCAATGTGACGCTTGTAAACGGTTCAATTTGGTCGATATTCCAGTACCACTCTTCGTTGATGGTAAACGTCCCCGGTCCTTGATGAGAGACATATTGAAGACCTACAGGCAAACCAATCGGGTTACCCATGAAGGCTTGAACAGCATCAGATGCAAAAGGTCCGTTGTTTGTGATGGTCATCTCAAAAGTTGCTGTATCACCAGATTGGTATAAGTCTTGTGATGGAACGAGCGTTATGGATAAATCTGCACCGGCGACCTGAAGGCTCTCCTCAGCGTAGTCATTGTCAGGGTTGTTATCGCCACGATCAGCACTGATGATTTCTGATGACAGCGTAAATGGTTGACCGCCGCGATTGTTCGCCACTAACAAGTTCAACTGAAGGGTTGCTGTATCACCTGCCGCAATCGTATCAATGTGCCATACCGCATTATTGTAGGTGCCGTCGCCGCTAGCAGATTGATAAATGACCTGTGATGGCAAGGCAATAGACACGAAAACATTATTCACATCCAGACTAGTGGCATTTTCAACCGTTATCATTGTGGTGAAGCTATCACCGGAGGCTGGAGTTAATTGACTGACATTGATGCCAATTGCGAGATCAGCTGGATTAACGAATGCTGTAAATTCCGCCCTATTATTGCTGGAATCAAAGTCGTACAAAGGAGCGTTCGCTATGGCTTCAAAAACGCTGACATCGGCATCTGTTCCAGCATCAACTTGCATGGTCATATTTAATGCGGCAGATGCGCCCACTTCTAACTCCGCAATCGTCCATTGACCGCCCACCAACGCCCCGTCACTATCTTCAGCGATTAAGGTTAAGCCCTGTGGGTAAACCAGCGCCACTGTTGTCAATAATGCAACATCCGGACCATTGTTAGTGACATTTACGGTGAAATTTACAATCTCATTTTCACTAACAGCTTGTGTCATCGGCGTAATAGCTACGGCAATATCGCTCGCAGGTACAATATCTAAGGTGAATTCACGCACATTGTTGGCAACAGGATCACCTGTATCGCTAGACGCTATGGCAGAAATAATAAGTTGTTGTTCGGCTATGCCAGCATCGATTTCAATGACCAATATTATTTCTGACTGTTCATTGAGATCCAATGTACCAACCGACCATGAGCCGTCCTCAAAAGTGCCATCCCCTTCATACGAAATCACACTAAGACCTTCGGGCAAGGGGATGGCTACCGACACATTACTTGAACTGTCGGGACCGCCATTGTGCAATTGTAAATAGACTTCCACTTCGCCAGTTGCATAACTGGTTGAAGATGAAATGCTCGTCGTACCATAGAAAAGGTTAGCGCCGCGTACATAAAAATGTACATGATCCACGTTGTTTGATACATCCGGATCAATATCACTTAATCCAGTAATTTCGGCAAAAACGTGAGGCGTAGCACTGACCGCAAGTTGCATCACTTCAAGCTCAAAATTGAGTGTCTTCGTCTCATTGGGTGCAATCGCGTCTATTGACCAGATTCCATCAGCAAATGAACCATCTCCACCGTGATTAAAATAGGTTAACCCTTCATGCGATTCAACCGTGATGGCTATGCCGGCAATGGGGTCTGGTCCGTTATTGGTCAGTGTTAAGTTAAATGGAACAATATCCCCTAAATCAGCAATGTGAATCTCCGTATTGAGATCAATAACGAGATCGCCTAAAGACGGTACAAATTGCGATTCAAACGCGCCTGCATCACATAACGAACCACTAACCAGATCACCATCTACAGGACGTAAGTATCCACGTTGATCGATGCTCAGGTTGTGGCAGTCTGTTACGAAATCTAATGCGGGACTATTAGGAAGGAGCGCGTGAGTTAGTGTATTTCCACCGTAATTGTTAAGGGGTGCAACTAGCGTATCTGTGTTATTAAGGTCGTTAGGATGGTCAAAACCACAGGAGTCGTTGGAGAAAATATTATGCCCCAATGACGTGATACTCAGATTACCGCAAGTATAAAGTGTGCGTAAATCCACAATGTTAGCATATGCAATCACCTCGCCGTCGCCATACAATCCCTGTCCGAGACTATAAATGGTATTAAATTCAAGCGTTGCGGTTGAATTAGCGGCGACCTGTATTCCAGTGTTTGATCCGGTTGTTCCTGAAAAGGTGCTATTGGACACTTCAAGTTCGCCGGAACTGTAAATACCACCGTCACCATTGTTGTCAAGGAATGTGCTTTCAGTGACAACAACTCGCCCGAATTTGTTGTTTATAGCGCCCCCGCCAGAAATAGACGTATTTTCAATAAATTGGCTACGCTCAACAAGTACCCAGTTGGAGGTATTTATGGGCAGACTGCTACTGCCTACATTTGCAATTGCGCCACCCTCACCGCGATAAATATTATCATTGCCTTCAAAGTAAGAATCACGAATGGTCATTGTGCCGCTGGTTTCAAGACCGGGACCATTATAAATTGCACCACCGCTACCAACCACGCTATTGGATACGTGTGCTTTATTCTCTATGAAATCCGTCGACTCAATAAGCACAGTACCACCGAGGTTAAGAATTGCACCGGCAACAGGTGAGTTACCCTGCGCCCAATTCGCTAAGAATGCACTATTGCGAATGGTCAAGGTGCCTTCATTATTGTAAATCGCGCCACCACGCCGTGCCCGATTGTTATCGAAGGTGCTATTTTCAATCAGTAGGGTACCAGTATTGTAGATTGCCCCGCCAAGATTGTCCGTAATGAAGGATGCTACATAGCCGTCTTCAAGCGTAATGTCTCGCAAAGTGAGACTGTCACTAACATTAAAGAAACGCATGAAGCTGTTCTTACGCGTAATTATGGAACCGTTCCCCTCAATCACAATATTAGAGCTAATGGTGGGAAAAGCATTTACACCATCGTATAATGTAGAGACTTCATAAATGCCGTTTTCTGCGAGTGTGATTGTATTTGCACCCGGATTGCAGTTTTCATTTTGTGCCATCTCAATAGCATAGATGAGCGCGTCGGTATCACCATCGGGGATGTTCCAGTTAGAAAATGTGCTACAGGAGACATTTACGGTTGCCGATGCTGATGGTTCTGAGGCAATAAAAGGCGTAACCACATATGCTGTGTTTATCATCTCAAGCGGTGCAACAGTTGCGGATGAAACCACAGTCAATGTAAGTACTGCCGTTTCATCCGGGGCGAAACTTTCAATACCCCAGAAACCCGTATCCGCCAAGTAAAAACCACGCGTCGCTGAAGAGGAGACATACGCCATCTGTTCGTTCATTGGGTCATAGATAAAGGCTGTCGGAAGGTGCATTCCAGATGTATTGGTGACTTCGATGGTAAAGGTATAGGGTTCATCCGCCATAGGAGTGGCATTATCTACCGTCTTAGAAATGCTAAAATTGCCGGAACGCATTTCTAATGGACCGATGTCACATGCGGCAATCGTATCACCATCACTATCGAACGGACGGGAGAAACCGCGTTGATCCTCTGTGATTTGGGTGCATTCTTCGGCAGGTATTACATCAACCCATGTGCTAGTCGGTATGAGATTTCCCGTTACGACTGTGCCACCAGTATACGTGAGTGGCGCAAATACAAGATCGGCGCTAAATAGGTCTGTTGCCGAATTAATTTCTGGGCACGTTGCATTTGATGCCCTGTCAAAGCGATTGTAACCGGTCGAAACTGCATTGGTTGATCCATCACATAACGAGACCGTCGTGTTATTGTTATTTGCGACTAAATTCGCGCGGAGTTGTATAGGTTGGCGTGCAAAAAATAGCACTGTGCCGTTTGGACCTCGAACGTCGGTAATCAGGTTGTGTGAAATCGTGAAAGAATCTTCCACGCTACCGAGCGTAGAATTTTCGAACAGGCTTCCGTTTGACGAGAGATTTACGTTATAGATGGTATTGTTTGTGAAGGTCGCATCTCCGGTGGAACGGTAAATGATTGCGCCCCGTGCTCCGCTAATATCTTCAAATGTCGACTGGTTGATCTCAACATTTTCACCTACAGAATAGACAATACCGCCTTCACCTTTGGTTGATGCCGAGTATACGTAAACACGGTTAAGTGCTACGGAACCGCTGTTAAATACAATACCCCCCCGGACATAATTACTTGATCCAGAAGATAGCTTTGCAAAATAGATGGTCACGTCGTTTAAGGTTAACGATCCTGAATCTTGCACCACAAAGTAACGATATGAGGCAGAGGGATTGGTACGCAAGAATGTTGCGCCATTGCCATTAATAATGACATCACGTTCGATATAAGGAAATGCGGTAGCACCTAAAGAAGACGCGCCTACATAGGGTGAGGAAATGTTATATCCCCCTGGCGTGAGATTTATCACTGCTGATCCATCATAGCAAGGACCGTTATTAATGGTCTGCAATGCCTCAGAGATTCCGGTTACGTCGTTTGCGCTGATTTCAAATACCGGCGGTGTGCTTGTGCAAACTTCGAAGTCCGCAGTTGCTATATCGTCCTCATAATAAACCACGCCATTATCCGGGGTGGAGTCAATATCAACTTGATCGACGGAGACAACTTCAGCGATGTTCGTAATACTCTGACCCAATGTTTCATTATTTACGCTGACGACCAGATCCAATCCGACAGAATCGCCAGCAGACAATTCACTCACCGTCCAGATGCCTGTCACTTCATCAAAACTACCCCCACCAACGTGTGAGACATAAGTTACTGCATTGGGAAGATCATCGCGCACCTGTATGTTGGTAGCATTGTCTATTCCATTATTAGTAAGTGTGAGTGTATAAGTCGCCTGATCACCTTCATATAATGATAGGAAATTGACCGTTTTCGTAAGTTCAAGATCAATAATGTGGATCACCTCAATGGAAAAAGTGACATTATTGTTTAAGGTAGAAGAATCCCATTGATCCGCGCTAACATTTGCGTCACCTTCGCCGATCTCAGGGGTCGTGTTTTCGGCGATTATCAGATTCAATGTCAAAGTTGCTTGCGCGTTGTTTGCCAACGACTCGATTGTCCAGACACCATTCTCATACGTACCTCGTGATATTGTCGAATGAGCAACTTCAACAAAATCCGGTAGGTTGACGGGCACGCTTAAATGACTCGCGGTATTAGGTCCCGCATTCCTTAAAGTAAAAGTCATGTTAAACGGCATCGTGCGATATGCCAGGATGTCGCTATTGTTGATTGAAAGGCTCACATTGGCTGAATGTACCACGATATTTACACTCGCCGTATCATTGAGTGGCAAGGTATCCAACTGATCGACAGATTGAATCAAGGCTGTTGCAGAATGTGTTCCAGCAGGATTTTCCTCCTCAACAAGCATGGTAACTGTCAATGAAACACGTCCATTGACGGGTACTGTTGGCACTGTCCAGAGTCCGTTTACATAATTGCCGTCTGTAGACTGAACCGCCACGACATCGGGAAAACTTAGCGCCACTACCGTGTTGGTAAGCGGGTACTGTCCATTGTTGATGACTGTGGCAATATAATTAAATGTGTCACCCGCGTTGGGTTGATCCGTGGACGTTTGCAGGGTGATTTCAGCATCGGATGGTTCAACGCGAATTGATAGCACATCCATATCATTAAAGGTTGGCAGTTGTGTCTGCTGAACAGAATTTAGTATTGCAGATGGTCTAAGCACCTGACCCACAGCATTAACATCAACAGTTGCGATAATTTCAACAGTTGCGGATTGCCCGTCGCTGATAGCATCAATCGTCCATATACCATCTACAAAATTGCCATCTCCAGAACTGGATTGGACGGTAAGACCGGAGGGAATCGCAATATCCACGACAATAGTTGAAGCATCCACATAACCTGTATTGAGCACTGTTGCCACCAATGTAATGGCTTCGCCACGCGCGGCACGCACATGACTACTCGCAAGGCTGACAGCGAGATCAACACTATCTGCGGGAAGTCGTTCTGCCGCGCCAATATCACACGAAGCACTCTCATCACCATTTCCATCAAGCGGACGCGTAAGACCACGTTGATCCACCGTTTCACAGGTCAAATCGTTCCCGGCATCTAAGGCAGGACTACCCTCTTGCGGGATATGTACTGCAAGAGTCCCGTGTGTATCATCCAAAACAGACAGAATGGGATCAACATTGGTTATGTTTCCAGTTATATCCCCGCTAATGGCGACGTTCGTTACAACTCCTATAATATTATAACCAGCAGAGATCAACGCACCGTTATAATCATCCGCTACACCAAGATATCCAACATTACCTGCGATAATGCTATTTGAGAAAATACCGCCCTGCCCAACAAATCCACCGACAGTCAACACTTCTGCTCCACCACCATCAAAAACAGTCGCTTCATTGCCGGTAATGGTTACATTGTTGAATACCGGGATTGTCCCCTCATTTTTGAACGAGATACCGCCGCCACGAGTCGCACGGTTGTTACTTATCGTCGTATTCGTGATTGATGCGGTATATTCGATGCCAATCTGTGAATTCGCTGTATATGACGTTAATGAAATTCCACCGCCGACATAGGCTTCATTATTGCTGATGAGGCTGTTTGAAATCACAAAATCAGCATCACTACCTTCTCTTCTAATGCCACCACCCACCCAACCTAATCGAACAACACTGTTATTTTGGATCGTAGTGTTATCCATATAAAACGCCGTGCCATCGATATAAATGCCACTTACCATGTTGTTAGAAATCAGGCTGTTAGTCACTGTAAGCGATGTCCCGCGGGAATAAAGCCCTGAATAACTTGAGAGTTTTAACCAGACATGATCTACCACGAGGATGCTCTGACGGTCACCATAAATACCGTAAGGATTGGCATTTTGTATAGTAAGTTGGCTCACGTTAAGGGTTATATTTGATTGTGCATACAAGCCTCTAAATTGGCTTGAGTCAATAACTGTGGCTTGCATTCCCCCGCCGATAATCGTTAAGGGCTTGGAAATTTCCGGTAGTTGGCTTGTCAACACATAGGTTGCCTCACCAAGATGAATAGTATCCATGTCATTATCGGAGTTGGATTCCATCAGTGCCGCCCGAAAGCTACAAAGACCGCTGGCATCTGCACAGATACCGTTTCCCGGAGTGCTATCAACAGTATCTTGTGTTGTATTGACAAAAAATACTTCGTCAGCCTCTACAGGTAATTGAACGAGCAAAATCATCGCAATGAATGCAACGATACTCGAAAGTTTTAAGAAACGTTTTGTGTCCATTTAAATCCTACAATGAATCTTAGACATCATTATTAATCAATAATCTTTAGGAGTATATCATCCACTGCCTATTTTGATTCATAAGATTCATGAATTTTTCGTAATGAAACAATGAGTTTTAACCCGTCAGACTAAGGTATTGTGCAATGAACCATGGGGATAATTGGCATTAAACTTTGCCACCAACTTTCGTGCCGAAAATCAGGACGACTTGATCGTTTATGACACTCAATCGCCATGATTATCATCTTGTTTCTATCCCGACATTAATTAAGTGGTAAGACATCGTATACATCTGCAAACAAGCAAATTACGCCTAACAAAATGAAATCTCGATTGACAAACTAACCGCTCACACCTACTTGATGCTTAATCGAGACGGATCACATTCTACCGCGTGGCAGTTATTGATCCATTTCATGCCTGTTGCGATTATTTACGAAAATTTAGTCGCTGTGATGGCGACCTGAAATCACGCCACTATTTTTATGTTGGCAAGCGCCATGGTGTGATGATTTTCGAGCCATACTAATCCTGTTACCAATGCCCCTGAAACGTATCTCAACGCATAATCTGGCGAGAGTCAGATAAGCGGTTCGAGCAGGTGCGGATAACTTATGGCGGTGTCGCGAGGATTGAAGGCTAAACGTGCGGACAAAAAATTTATGGACTATAGGGGTTCAACAAGTTTTTGTGTCCGAAAAATTTTGACGACTTACAGCGTTCCTAATATACAATATTTTGCATCATCACACGACTACGCCCATAGCGAAATCTTCAGCGACTACCATAGATTATAAGTCCAGAGTGCGGGAAAGACGGATGTAAAACTGCTCTAAAATGGTAGGCATTCTGTACATAATCTTTAGCAATTTGTCGCCACTCCGCGTGATTGTATGCTGTTCATAGGTTTCAAAAACCATCACACCGTCACGAATCGCCATTTTCAATTCGTCAATCAAACGGCAATCCTCCTGCGCTAAGGAATCACAAAACGCGCCATATTGCGCCTCTAAAACCTGCGCGGAAGCTGTCAGCCGTTCGTCATCCTGTTTGATATGTTCCCGCAACTTTTGCGCCAGATGGATAACCGCCTGAGAAGCCGGTTCTGCCTGAATCTCATCGAGTCGATTTCGCATCCAACCTGCATCCAGGTTTTCATATTTCAGCAAACCAATCGTCATTGCCCACAAGGTTTCTATCGGCTTACCTAAAACATGGTCAAGATAGCTGGTCACAAGGCGCTCATGTGCCAATCCTAGCTGTTGAACTTTGGTCGCGGACAGTACGACATAATCAGCCGTTTCAATATCGGTGAACGGTTCGTAACGGATACGAAAATCGTTGAGTACCGCGTTTTCAATCTCAACAATCATATATAGGACATCCACCCACGCATAAAACGCATCGCGCAGGGTGATGAACTGTAAGCCCTTATCAGACAACGCGATGCCCCACGCCTGACCAAACTCAAGGGTTTTGAGCACACCTAACTCATACATGCCCAGCATAGCATCCACTTCTGGATTGATATGATGCTCGACTTTTTGATAGGCGATTGTTCCGTCCATCCCGGCATAGGATTGGATGATTTTCGCGCCGCCGGGGTGAATATGGTTGAATTCATTCATGTCATAAACACGACCACTGACGATGATCCAATAACCATGTTCATCGTCGTTGTGCAATACGACATCGGAGATGTTGAATGGCTGTTTCACTTCGTCAAAATGCGGTCCAGTATATGAGGTGAAAATTTCCAGCATAAAACGATCTTCGCCGACCATGCGATAAAACATAGTGTTCTGCACATCTTCGTTTTCCGCATATCGGGCAATAATCTGTTTGATGGTGTTCATAATGGTGTTTGCAAAGGCTGTTCGCCCGCATAGATAGAAATATGCGCCATGTCCACCATCTTTAGGACTGCGAAGCAAATCCCAGAGTAAGCGGGCATTGGTTTCTTCAAGCATTTTATCGTTCAAGTGCGCCCGCTGTCCGGTAACAAACTCAAAACGGGCGCTCGTCGGGTCAAACACCGCGTCCACATCATCACGGGAGAAGGCGGTTTGGATATGAAGTCTGCCTTGCGCCACAAGCGGTTCAAGCTCGGTCTGATAATAAAAATCTTCGCGTTGGCGTGTGCCGAAGAATAACCACATCATTCCGGCTTCAGGGTGGTTCCGCCGTGCATCAATGAGGCTACGCATGGGAGCGATGCCCGTTCCCCCTGCGAACATCACAATCGGGCGGGCGATGTCATGCGGGAGGCTAAAACGTGGCGGATGGACGATTTTGATCGCAATACGTTCATCATCGGTTAAAGCATCTTCGTGGAGGCGTGCCCGTTGTAGCCGTGCAAGAAATCCCGAACCTGTACCGTGTCGCTGTGCTTCCTGTGATACATCGCTTTCCGTCGTTTTATATTGAAGCCCGCCGATGGTGAGATGCAATTCATCTGCCTGATCTTCCATAACAGAAGAAATCGAATATAAGCGCCAGCGTTCCGGCGTAATCAGGCGGCAGATGTGTTCATAATCACCGGGGAGTGCCTTCCACAGACGGCGCGTGTTATAGCCCGCCTCTGCGAGCATCTCAAGCAAATCCCACAGCTCCCACTGATCTTCTGCCCACGAATCGAGGATTTTCCGCAGAGTTGCGTTATTGGTGAGTCCGTAAAGATTGAGCGCGACAGGGCGATCTATCGGGCGTATGCGTCCAAATTCAAGCAGAGTCCGTAGCGGTAAGTCAGTCACATCCTGATAGCCGTAGCGCAGGTTGACATGCCGCCGCCACGCTCCATTGAGATGAATGATCTCGTCACCCTGTGCGCGGAGTGCTTTCAAAGTCTTTTCGATAAGTTCAGGGCTGTTTTCCGGCAGAATACCACAGCGATCCCCTGCCTGATAGCGGATACCCGTGTTGGCGATGTCGAAAACAATACGGCTTACTTCATGGTCACGCAAACTATCGACGCGTTTCACAGTCACCATATGGGTGGTTTCAGGATAACTGCCATAGCGCTCTAAGCGGGCTTCATCAAGTTCAGTCGCCATTCGATCCCAGATGCGTGCGGTATATGAGCCGCCTACACCACCCAGCGTTTTCACCCGTCCGGCTTTAAACGACAGGTCAAGAAAACCATAGGCTTTGAGGCGATGCCGGCTTAACATGCCATTATCCCCCGCATACGCGCCGAGTGTCTCGTCATAAATCCCCTTAAGCGTCGCGTCGTCCTTTTGCATGACATAGTCAGTCACGGAAACACTGTCAATCGCGCTTAGCCATTCGCGCCAGTGCTTAGGAAACCATGCCCGTGTACGATCTGTCTCATGCCCTACGGTAGTGGTGTAGCGTTTGCGTCCAAAAAAGATGTCGAGTGTGGTAAATGAGGGAATGGCTGTCCCGCTCGGACCCGGCACGCTGTTATCTGGCTGAAAAGGCGAGGCGAAAAGCGCCGCTGTCTTACCCCATACAACAGGGTTAATGTAGAGATCGTTATACGGGTTCGGGTTAACCTTCATCAATGTGGTAAAGGTCTGGAATTTGAGCGTATCACTGATGAAAACCAGAGCCTGTTTTAAAGTTTCAGGATCATCATGTAAAACGGCTTCCTGCGCGGTAAGAATCGCATCCATCAACGGCGAAAACTGGTATAGAAGCTCCACCGGGGTCATCTGAAAGCGACGCTCATCCTCATTTCCGATCATGGGAATTGCCAGCTTAAGATTTTCGACGCTGAAAGGTTGTTCGAGGTCAGGATTAATAAAATGCCAGTTATGGCTGTTCAGGTCAATAAAGGATAAATGCGGGGCAGGGCGTTCTAATCTATGGCTGATCTGCTCCCACGGTTTTTGAATTTGTGGTGGAATACCCTTTTCAGGCGGTTCGGGTTCAGAATACCAGTAGAGGTGTGCCAGAATGCTGAACAATGACGAAGCACGGAGCAAATAGTCATCAGGCAGGTCAGGGCTTGCCGCACTTAAAATGGGCATCTCTCCGAGGACTTTTCTTACAGCATAGGTGCGAAAGAGCGACGGAATCGCGGTGGCGACCTCATCCCATGCCTTATGGCTAGAAGGAAGTTGCTTGAGTGGCTCCTGACGGGGCATAAACCCATGTGAATATGAAAGCGAGCCAAGATTCTCATGCCCTAAACGATCATTAACGGAGATTGCTTCCTCCAAAACATGGCGCGCAGGTGCAATATCAAGTTGTTTCATCATTCGGGAAGCTCCTCACCCGTCTTTACAGTGTCCCCACCACAGCAAGGCAAATATCAGCACGTCCAACCGTACCGATGAGGCGATTGTCTTTGACGACTGGCAGGCGGTGAATATTTTTCTGTAGCATCAGGGCGGCGACTTTGGCGACATGGTCATCGGGTTCAACCACCAGCGGATTGGTGATGATGAGCGGCGCAATGGGCTGGTACATCAATTCGCTACCCTTACGCAAAAACAGCCGGAACGCCTGCTCAAGTGTGCCGCCTTCTTCCATAATTTCATCAATGTCCGGCATGGCGGCGCGTAACACATCGCCTACCGAAAGCACTCCGATAAAATTATTGTCATCGTCAATCACCATTAAATCACCCATACCCGATAGCGCAATGATCTCTGCGGCACGATGTAAGGTATCATCCGTGCGAATACGGACGGCGCGAACGGTCATAATCCCCTTAACGTGCATAAACGGCATATCCACCGAAGCCCGCCAATCAGCCAGCAGTTCATCCAGCGCCGGATACAACTTGATCTCCGCCGGATCCCACGGTGTTACCAGATAATAATCAATGATGGTGCGGTTTACTGCCTGTATTGCCGCTTTTGGGTCTGGCGCGTCCGTAAGGAGTAGGCGGCGCGAGTGGGGATAAAGGTTTTTCGTGTCATCGAGAAATGCTATTCCCTGCTCATCTGATTCGCCGCGCAGTTCATAAATGATGAGGGCAATTTGTTCGCCCTGCTCACGATAATGATGCAAAATACTGAGCGGATCGCTTAACGGGTCAGAATCAGGAAAGGTGACGACAATACGATACCCTTCGACATATCGGTGGCGCAGGATTTCTTCCAGCGAACCGGTACCCTGACCGGGATGGCTGACCAGAAAGATGATCGGTTCCTGATGCATTAGCTTTAGTCCCCGTCGATAACCTCGAAAATTGCCTCGATTTCAACCGCGAATCCGACAGGCAGAGAGACAAAACCAAGCGCACTGCGCGCATGATGTCCCCGCGTTTCTTTGCCGAATATCTCCCAGATTAATTCTGAAGCGCCGTTAATCACAAGGTGCTGATCTGTAAAATCGGGGACGGAATTGACTGCGCCGAGTAGCTTTACACAACGTAGATTGTTCAATGTTCCGGTTAAGATGTAAGCGGCTTGCAGAAGTTGCACCGCGCACACTCTCGCCGCCGCTTGCCCTTGCTCGACAGTCAAATCTTGCCCTAATTTGCCCTGATAGCCGCTGGATACATGTCCGGAGGTATAGAGGGCATTCCCAATGCGTGAGGCGGGTGCGAGATTTGCCGATGGTTTATAGTCGGTAAGGTCAATGCCAAGTGATTTTGCTTTTTCGTCAGGTGTCATGAAGTGTCTCCTTTATAGTTAAGTAAAGATTCCGGTGAAGATTGTAAGACTCATCGCACTACTTTAGTTGCCGGTATTGGGTGTGAATCGTCGCCATCATGTGAAACAGATCACTGCCCATGCTGACAAAACTATACCCTTCGGCGAGTCGGGCTTTCGTGCCTTCCGCATCAGGCGATATAGTGCCATAGGGAATCCCGCGCTGTTTGCACGCAGAAACCACTTTATGAATGGCATTCTGAAAAACGGGTAAATCGCTCCACAGTGCCGGAGGTAGCCCTAACGAGATGTGAAGATCAAATGGACCGACAAAGATGAGGTCAATTCCCGGTACAGCTAAGATACTTTCGATATTTTCTACCGACTCGCGGGTTTCAATTTGCACGCCAATCATGATTTCATCGTTGGCATGAGTGACATACTCAACATGATTGGGCGTTCCAAAACCAAAATGCGGTATGAGACCGCCTGCACCACGCTCACCAATGGGTGGATAACGCGCATATCGCACAAGATCAGCCGCTTCTTGTACAGTGTTAATCATGGGTACAATGATGCCCTGTGCGCCAGCATCCAACGCCTGCTTGATGTGGTACTGGTTCCCCTGTGCGACACGTACCAGTGGCGTGCATTTGCCCCCACTGATGTCCGAAATAGTAGAGAGAATCATTGATGTGGTAGAGAGGTCTACCGGCGTATGCTCCATATCGACCAGTAACCAATCAAACAAGCCCTGTGCCGCGATCATCCGGGCAGTGTGGAAGCTATGTGTTTGCAACCATAACCCGATAGCAGGATTTCCCTGCCGAATTTGTGCAAGCGTCCAGTTTTGTCTCACAATAACCCCCAGCGTGTTAATATGTATTTCATTATGTCATAGGGGGCGTATCTGTGCCAATTCGGCGCGAGGCAGTCGGGATTGGGAGGAAAGCACGAGATTTATTGCTATCAAAAGGTTTGGTGTTTATGAAGCAAAAGCTTAATTTACTGCGTGTGAACCTGAGAGGGTAAACAGATTTTGCGTATGCGGTTACGAATCAACAAAGAAACGGGCGCATTCACTTATTTGGATGGTTCGGGTGAACTTCCAACTAAAGAACCGGGTCGCGGTGGGAAAACACTGATACCTACGGATGTTGTCAAAACGGTATTTGATGACACTTCTGAGGCACAAATACGCAAGGATGCCGATGGAGTCCATACCCACATTCCATCCGGCAGACAAATCGTCGACCGTCCTTCATTCCACACAAAACTTGAATTTGAATGGATGCCTGACGAGGCGCTATATGGGCTTGGCTCTCATGAAGAAGGGATGATGCGTTCGGCTCCTATGTTTGGTACGAGTTCAATGACGAATTAGCCTATTGTGTCATCCATGGTTCAGAATTCGATCAAATTGGAGAACTTACAGAGGCGGTAGGCAAGCAAGAGCTAATTTTTGGTGTATCAAATCATCGCACTGAACACTAGTGGGTCAAATGGCATGAAGAACGCCATTTGTTGAGCCGCTCAATCGGTCGGTGAGTGACTGCCGCAGAAGCTCCTACCCGGTGAAGTCGACGAGCACGAGCACGGTCGCGCCGTTGTCGCCGTTTGCCATTCCAGA
>JAVJSU010000084.1:0-35250 GCA_040219275.1 Aggregatilineales bacterium
GTGTGCTCTTCCGATCTTGTCCGCGTTGCTTATTCGCGCGACTCCGTGGCGTGTCTGCAGGATAGAAGTGTTCATCGCATTTTTTCCCCCGCTTTATGATACATTTCTTCGCTTTCTGTCTCCTGTTCCGGTAAAGGTGTATCCAATTGGTGGAGAGAGGCGTTGGTGGGCAAGTCGGGCCGTAGATCAAGCACTGTTTTATAGATTACCTCCTGTTCATCGGCAAGCGCCGCACTGGTCTCGCCTTTTACTACACCTCGCAACAATAACACCACCTGTTGCGGTGTCAAATGCCGCTGTTGAAAGACCGTATTTGTATAAAGGTTATAGACCGTTTGGCACACATTACAGCGATAGACCTCAAGTTTGCTCTTGTGGGTACGTCGAAACAGGTGGACATCAGTCACATCGGTCTGGCATTTTGGACATTTCAATCCTTCAGGATGAAAGTACTCCAATAGCCAGCTTTCACAGTCTCTTTGATCTAGTAGTTCTGTAATTGGAAATCTCATATCATCTACTTTAATTCATTCAACTCACACTTTCTAGAGTTGAGCCAAGTTTTTAATCCCCTGAAGCGGTGGCTTTTTGACTGCTGATTGCCGCGTTGAGGCGTTTGGCTTGGCGGGTGGCACGCCAGCGCATCCACGTACCGACCACGCCCTGCGGGAAGACCATCACCACGATGATGAACAAAAAGCCGAGGATGATTTCCCAACTATCGCCCACATTGATGCGATTATCGCCAATCGTAATCACCAATTCACGCAAGGTCGACTCGCTGACGCGTAATCCCGCCGCGCCGATCACCGGACCGAGAAATGTGCCTACACCGCCGATAATGGTCATTAAAAGTGGTTCCACCGTAAAATTGACCCCCAGTATTTCAGGTCCCACACGTTTACTATTGAGCATAACGTGGAGCATCCCGGCTAAGGAGGCGATCATCCCCGCGACGGTGATGGCGAATAACTTATAGCGGAGTGTGTCATAGCCGATAGATTTGGCGCGTTCCTCGTTTTCACGAATCGCCAGCATGATCGCACCTGTGGGGGAGTACATCAGGCGGCGGATAAAGAGGAAGACCAGCACACACAAAATCAGGCTGATGTAGTAAAAATTTAGTGGGTTGCGCGTGGGTTCGATGAAGGTTGGCATGTCGCTAAAGGTAAAGCCATCTTCCGCGCCTGTGGGACGATAGCGTGTGAAATAGATGTACACGGCTTCCGCGACGGCTAACGTAAACACGGCGAAATACACCCCGCGCAATCGCAGAGAAACCAGCCCCATTGCAAAGCTCGCAATGCCGGAAAGGATTAAGCCGCCGACGACACCGAAAATCATCGCTTCGTTTACGCCGAGATCGCTGAATTGGAGCATCACGCCGAGCATGTATCCGCCGATGCCGAAAAACAGCGCGTGTCCGAAGGAAATTACGCCCGTGAAGCCGAAGATGATGTTATAGCTCATGGCGAGAATGGCGAAGATAAAGATTTGGCTCAATCGTCCCTGCCACGTCACCGATTGCCCGATGACCATGAAGCGCCGCCCGACCTGCATCCCGAACGGACCATCACCCGTGAACCAGCCAATGGCATGGGGCAGGACAATCAGCGCGACGAGAATGGCGAGGTATATCCAGTTATTTTGCAAGGTTTTGCGGAGAAGGTTGGTCATCGTCAACGCTCCTTGCCGAATAAGCCGCTGGGACGAATGAGCAGAATGATAATCAGTACCAGCATCGGCGTGATACTTGCCCAGACGGGCTGATTGATGTATTGGGTGGCGAATTTGGCGACCACAGCGACGGATAAGCCGACGAGGATGCTGGCAATCGCCGTGCCTTCATAACTGCCCAATCCACCGAGCACGACCACCGCAATCGCCGCCAGCAAAAAGGCATTGCCCATTTCCAGGGATGCGCCGAGAAAGGGTGCGGCAACCCCGCCACCGAGCGCCGCGACTGCCGAGCCGAGCGTAAAGACCAGTGTGAAGACTGCCCGCACGTTGATTCCGAGTGCTTCTACCATTTCCGCATCTTCCACGCCAGCGCGGATGATTATGCCGATGCGTGTCCGATTGAGGAGCAGGGCGATGGAGATAATCAGGGCGATGCCAACCACCACCACAAATGGACGATAGAGCGTGAAGGGTTGCCCGAACACCGTAAAACTACTTTCCAGAATGCTGAAGGTATCCGTCCAGTTGCGCGGACGCACGCCCCAGATGGATTTGACGATTTCCAGCATGACCAGTGCCACGCCGAACGTGAGTACCAGTTGAAACAGCGGACGCACGTACAGGGGGCGGAGCAACACGCGCTCCAAAATCCAACCCATGATCGCGCCAATCATCGTTGCGCCGATGAGCGAAAGGACGAAGCGAATATTCGGGTCGGGGATAATATCGATTAAGCCGGTTGCATGGTGAATCTCATAGCCGATATACGCGCCGATCATGAAAAATGCGCCCTGTGCGAAGTTGAGAATGTCCATCAAACCGAAGACGATGGATAAACCGGAGGCGACTAGAAATAACAACATCCCCTGAAATAAGCCGGACATAATCGTAATGGCGAAGTCGCCTGCATCGCCTGTCGTCACAAAGCTGAAGACCAGCAACGCCAGTGTGATTCCGGCGACGATGACGAGCGTCACTTTGCGTTCTTCTGTCATAGTGTTCATAGAGTTTCCTTAAGCCACGCCCAGATAGCGTTGGATGAGTGCTTTATCACCGATAAGATCGCGCATTGCACCGTGCACCGGGCTGTGTCCATCGTCGATAATCACATAATGATCCGCGAGTTTGCTTGCCATCGTGAAGTTCTGCTCCACGAGTAAGATGGTCGTTTGTTTGGAGAGGATGCGTATGGCTTCCATGAGTTGCTCGATAATCACCGGCGCGAGACCTTCGCTCGGTTCGTCGATCAGCAAAAGTTTGTTATCCGGCACCAGCGCCCGTGCAATCGAGAGCATCTGTTGTTGCCCGCCAGAAAGATTGCCACCGGGGAGGTGATAAAGGCGTTTTAAATCCGGGAATAGCTCGAAAATGAGGTCGGATTTTGCGTCAAGATCACCACGTTTACGCTCGGCGATTTCCAGATTTTCCCGCACGGAAAGCTCTTTAAAGACGGCGCGATGCTCCGGCACATAACCGATGCCCATTTGTGCAATGTGAAAAGGACGCTTGCCACCGATGGGTTGCCCGTCAAAGATAATCTGTCCCTGACCTGGCGGATTTAAACCCATGATGCTCCGTAGGGTGGTGGTTTTGCCCGCGCCGTTGCGCCCCAAAAGTACCGTGATGCTCCCCTGTGTGACGCTCACGGAAACGCCTTCGAGGATGTGAAATTGCCCGATGAAGGTGTGGATGTCCTCCACTTTGAGCATGATGTTGTCCGTCTCCGTCATGATGATCCTCCGCGCATATCATCGAATGTGCCGTACATATCGCCCAGATAAACCTGTTGCACCGTCGCATCATTGGCGATGTCTTCCGGCGTGCCTTCTGCTAATAATTTTCCGTGATTCATCACCGTGATGCGATCCGAGACATTCATGACCACGTTCATATTGTGTTCCACGAGAATCAGCGTTTTATTGCCTGCACGCCGGACGTTATCAATCGTCGCCATCAGTTCCGGCACTTGCTCGGATGCCATGCCCGCTGTGGGTTCGTCGAGTAGGAGAAGCTCAGGATCAGGGGCGAGCAAAATCGCCAGTTCGAGCTTACGTTTGCCACCATGCGGGAGCACATTCGCCGGATACGCCGCCATATCGCTCAAGCCGACCATTTCCAGCACGGTCATTGAGCGCGTGACAAAATCCATAAATGAATCTGCCCGCCGGAAGAAGCTAAAATTCACAGTGCCCATCGCCTGAGCGGCGAGGCGAACATTTTCCAGCACGGTCAGGTTGGGGAAGAGGTTGGTGATTTGATAGGAGCGGGACATGCCGAGATGGGCGCGACGATGCAACGGGGCAGAGGTAATGTCCTGTCCTTTGAAGAACACCGTGCCACTCGTCGGCGGGTAGATGCCACTCAGCAGGTTGAAAAATGTTGTTTTGCCTGCGCCGTTCGGTCCGATGATGGCGTGGGTACTGCCACGCTCCACCTGCAAGCTGACATCATCTACCGCCACCAGACCGCCAAATTGTTTGCGTAAATTGCGTGCTTCTAAAATAAAATCGTTCATAAGTCTGTTTTACCAACTATGCAGTTAAAAAAGTTCGGTGTGACCTGATACCCTATTTTATAGGCTTGACTTTCCCTTTACGAATACGCGTATTGCCTCACAAATTAAAGGTGTAGGTTTCGATGCGCTGTGGAAAAATCACCTCATCATAATCAGGATACAGTTGTTCTAAGCGTGCCTGTGCCTGTAAGGGCGGATAGGTTTTTTCTTTGGTCGTCTGCCAATGGTACTCTGCCGGATCAATCCAGATATACGGGTTTAGAAAGTCGGATTGAACACGATATAAAAGTTGCCCGAAAGCACTTCTTGGTAAATCGGACTGCCCGATGAGTTGTGCGAGACGATCTAGCCACGGGATTGTTGTGTCCGGTGCGATATCGTCAGCATCAACCCTTAGATGGGTCTGTATGATTTCTGCCGTTACCCCATGATGCACCAGAATGGAAGCCAGCGTGCGTGCACCGATCTGCGCGTAATAGCCATAATCCAACACGATAGGCACATAGTAGGCTCGTTCCGGTTGATCCGGTATTTCGTGAATTAAAGGCTGTCCATCTGCGCCGATCAAACTACCGCCATTCCCGCCATGAGCATCGGCAACACTTACGCCGAGCGTGGCTAACGCGGATTCCAGCAGTGCGCCGGATTCCTTTGCCATGCGCTGATTGATCTGTGGTTTATTGAATGCGCGTACTTCCGGGAGCAGTTGACAATGCAAACTCGCGGGATAGCCACCCGCCTGTGCAATCTCGCCATCGGGTTCATAGAAGACCAATTTTGTTGTATGGCGTGGCATCAAAAACAGATCAGAGAGCAATAGTGGATACTCGGTGTTGCGGATGGGTTCACCGCCAGCGTTCAGGTGTACGTCGAACTCATGAAAGGCATCCGGTTGTGCCACGATATTGCGTACATGATGTTCCGGCACGAGGCGCAAAACACGTCGTTGTCGCTGTTGATTATCCGGATCGTCTTTATGACCGAGCACAATGGCATAGCCACCATGTCCCATTACCTGCACATTCTCAAACCCATACCGATAAGCGATCAGGGTCAGCAATTCGATTAATGATAGGTCTTCACCCCCGAAGCGCAGGGATTTGTCCCGGATGCGGTCAAAAATCGTAGCGACCTGTGGCACCTGTACGGCGGCGCTAAACAAAAATTCATCATCAAGCATCCGGCGATAATGAGAGATGATGTTATGAATCTGAGTTGAGAGTGTTTCTAAGTGCGGCAGAATTCGACGCGGCATATAAGATTTCTTATAGTCATATAGAAAAATAGATATTCAGATCAATAAATAAACAAAAGGAGGCATCCGAGGACACCTCCCAGAAAAGTCTAGCTAAGAAAGCTGTTTAGCCTTCGTCTTCCATCATTTCACAACGATCTTCGACGACACATGGCGGCGCAACATCTTCTGCTGAAGCTTCCGCGACCAGTTCATAGTAACGGAATTCAGGGTCATCGAGATTAGTCAGGCGCACCAGATACATCGGGACAAGCGCCTGATGATCTTCTGCACGGATGGTGTATGTGCCTTTCGGTCCGTCAAATTCAAGACCTTCCAACGCGGGGACCATCACATCTGGCAGTGTGTCGCCTTCGGTGGCTTCTACACCAGCAACCAGCGCCTGTGCGGTAGCGAATGCACATTCGGTGAACAGATCCGGCACATCGCCATCATATTCTTCGATGTGGCGTTCGACCATCCAATCGTTGATTTCGTTGTCGGGCAGGGTGTAGTGATACACAATCCAGCCGAGCGAACCAATCAGGTTTTCCGGCACGAGGAAGGGCATAAAGTCATTGGAGTTGAATGCCTGAAGCACGGTAATGTTATCCAGCACACCCATTTCACCGATTTGCTGAAGCAAGTTGATGGTGGTGCTTCCTGCCCAGATGACGATGAGTCCGTCTGCGTCGGTATCGAGCACTTCTTGTAGATAGGGGGTGAAGTCTGTTGCATCAAGCGGGACGAGGATGGTATCACGCACGAAGGTGATGCCCTGTGATTCCAGCGCGAATTCTGCGGCGGCGGCACTGCTTGTACCGAAGGCATAATCTGCGGCGAATTGGACAAAGTTGGTACCACCCGCGATTTCTTCCGCTAACGGTGCAATCGTCAGGAAATCCTGATAGGTGTTACGGCAGATACGGAAGGTGTTTTCGTTGAAGTTCTCACCGGTGATATTCGGTGCGGCGGCAGGACCAGCCAACAAAATCACGTCGAAATCTGCGGCGAGTTGTTGCAAGCCGAGGGTCGCGCCGGAGCTTACCGTACCGACGAGGATTTCTACGCCTTCTTCGGTGATGAGTTCACGGGCTTGTTCGAGGGTTACGTCAGGATCACTGCCGTTGTCACGGACGATGACTTCCACTGGACGACCTGCGATTTCCATTGACCCGTCGGTGGCATATTCCAAGCCAAGCATGAAGCCGTTGTTCAGTTCAACACCATAGACGGCAAGCCCACTGGAAAAATCAGTCAACAGACCGATCTTCAACACGTCTTCGTCATCCTGCGCCATGCTAACACTTGCGGTCAGGCTGGAAACAAGCAGGACGAGAAGCAACACAATCGTTAACTTACGTTTCATTATATGTTCTCCTTAGAAAAATCTAATTTTTTATACTCACTTGCCAATGCTGATGTTGCACGGCAAGATCATAAACAAGGATAGGTGATTATTCCGGCGCGATGACCACTGCTTCACCCTCAAGTACAATTTTGCCGTCTTGATTGGTGCAGGTGGTACTTAGCGTGCCAATGCGTTTGTCATCTCGATAAGCGATGACTTCCACTGTGGCGGTAATTTCATCGCCGATATATACAGGTGCTTTGAATTTCATCGTCTGGCTGAGATAAATTGTGCCGAGACCGGGTAATTCTGTGCCGAGTATGCCGGAAATCATGCTCGCTGTAAGCATTCCATGCGCGATAGGACGCTCAAACACGGTTGTTGCGGCATATTCAGAATCAAGATGAATGGGGTTGTGATCGCCGGAAACATCTGCGAAGGCTTGCACATCGTTCGATGTAAAGATTCGCGTCCGGCTAGCGGTAGCGCCAATGGTGAGTGCCAATAGATTCCCCCTCTAAGCACGCAATTTTTATAACGGCATAATAATCAAACTGCCGTTAGATAACTTCAAAACAGTATAGCGCGTTTCCGCTCAATCCGAAAGAAAATTGGACTGAATCACCAATTGCTGTTTGTTACATGAGAAAAATAGTGCGATCATGGCGTGTCAATGCGCCAATACTGAGGAAACAGGCGCATGATTGCCTTACGCTTTGTGAATACTCTACAATTCTTAAGTTCATTTTTATTTCATTTACAGCACATTCGATTACAATAACGTCCTTAGACCGCAAAGTGAGGTTACGTTTTGGACTCGTCACTGACCATAATGACCTATAACATCGGTAACGGACTCGCCAATCCTGCACAGTTGACGTGGATGTTGGAGAATTCGCCAGCTGATATTGTGGGGCTACAGGAAGTTACTGAGGCGCAAGCTGATGCAATGGAAAAGAGCTTATCGGAAAAATATCCGCATCAGGTTATTTTCGGCAACGGTATTCCGGGCAAGGGGTTGTTAAGCAAATTCCCGATTATTAGCCATGAGCATCTTCAATTTCATGATGCCCGCCCTGATTTGCACGTCACGCTGGATGTTGAAGGCGAACCGCTGACTGCAATCGTCGCGCATCCCTGCCCACCACGATTACGCTATATGAGCTATGATTTTCTACCATCGACACAGGCGCAATTTGATTGCCTTTTCGATCTCTGTTCCAGCGATACGCCGACGATTTTACTTGGTGATTTTAATATGATCGAACGGCACGCTTTTTATAACCGTTTCGCAAAACTAGGGTTGATTGATGCCTTTCGGAGTGTGAGCAACGCCCGCGGCTATACGATTCCACAGCGCGTTGGGGGCATCCGCACGGTTCCGTTTTTGCGGATTGATTATATCTGGCATACGCCACACTTTAAGGCAGTCGAAGCGTGGGTGGGGCAGGATGCCGGTTCAGATCATCTGCCTGTAGTGGCAAAACTAGAATGGTCTAAGCAAAATGAATAACTATTTATCAACCGTATTCACGCATCAGGAGACTCTATGAATGCACCTATTTTAATCGCGCTGTATTCATCATATGTCATTGTCTCCGCACTCTTCCTTATTCTTGAAAATCGCAATCCACAGACCACATTCGCATGGCTATTGCTGTTTATGCTTGCTCCGGGGATCGGGTTGGTCGTCTATTATTTCTTCGGCAGAGGCTATCATGCCTTCGATAAGCAAAAAGAACTGATGCAGGAGAAAATTGGTAGCGATCTGCTGGAAGATTTGAACTTTCTGATTGAACGGCAGAGTGTGCTCATCGAGCGCATCGCCAAAGAAAAGCCAGCATCGTACAAGAAGAAGTTACTGCGCTTAGGCAGAAACAACGCCTCTTCTATCTTAACCACCCATAATGACGTAGAGATTCTGCAAAACGCCGAGGAAAAATATCCCCGTTTGTTGCAGGATATACGCGAAGCTCAACATCACATCCATCTCAATTATTATATCTGGACGGAAGATGAGTTTACGCAAACGGTCAAAGCGGCACTCATCGAACGCGCTCAGGCAGGGGTAGAAGTCCGGTGTTTATATGATGCCTATGGTGGCAGTATGAGCAATGGCTATCTACAAGAATTGCGCGATGGCGGGGTGGAGATTCATACCTATCTGGAATATCGAAATCTCACGCGTATTCACACTTTCAATTATCGGAGTCATCGTAAACTCGCCGTGTTTGACGGGCGCATCGGCTATATTGGCGGGCTGAATCTGGATAAAGATCAAATCGACGGGGGCAAATATTTTGACTCGTGGCGCGATACCCATTTACGCATCACGGGCGAGGCAACGCTAGCATTACAGGCGAACTTCGCCGTAAGTTGGTTTAATACCACCGAAGAGCGCATCGCCTCCGCTGAGTATTTCCCTGAGATCAAAACGCAACATTTCACACCGGTACAGATCACTATGTCCGGTCCTGATTCAAGTTGGCGGGCGATCCAACAACTCTACTTTTATATGATTATGGCGGCAGAGGAAAAAATTTATCTGCAATCGCCATTTTTCATACCGGATACCAGCATATTAGAGGCGCTCAAAGCGGCGGCACTGGCTGGAGTCGAGGTCAAAATGATGTTCACGCCGAGAGGCACATCGTACACGATTCCCTATTGGGCGGCGAATACCTATTTTGCGGAAGTCGCCAAAGCAGGCGTGAAGATTTACCTGTATCAAGCGGGCTATTTTCACCCCAAAACGCTCAATATTGATAACACGGTCTGCACCATCGGCACGGCAAACATGGACATCCGTAGCTTTACGCTCAATTACGAAGCCAACGCCGTCATTTATGATGAAGCTATCGCAAAAGAACTCGAACAGGATTTCCTGAACGATCTGGAACATTGCACGGAATGGTCATTAGACGAATACAAAAAGCGCAATGTATTGTCTCGCCTACGAGATTCGGTGTGCCGTCTGGCATCGCCGTTGTTATAACACCACATTAACCAGCGCCATCTGTTAAAATACATCCCATGACGATTATCAAGTTAGGTGAGCACACGTTATGAAGTTGACATTTTTGGGCGGCGCTGATGAAGTTGGTGCGAGTAGTACGCTGATCGAAATGGGTGGTAAGACTTTGCTGGTGGATGTGGGGATTCGTATTTCTCCGCGCACGAGCAGGGGCATTCAGAACGATCAACTGCCACATTTGCACCCGATCAGTGAGAAGGGCGGACCGGATTATATCCTCGTGACGCACGCCCACACCGATCATACCGGGGCGTTGCCGTTGGTCGTGGAGCAATATCCGCATGTGCCGGTCATCGCTACCCGCCCGACGGTTGATCTTGTGCGTGTGCTACAGGCAGATGCCCAGCGCATTATGAAAAGTCGGCAGGACGAAGAAGGCGAATTGCCCCTGTTTGACGACATCGCCGTGCAACGCTTGATGGATGCCTTTCAGCTGGTGGAATTTAATCAGCCGATACGTCTGGGCGATGGCTTACAGGTGACTTATCAACCATCGGGGCATATCGCTGGCGCGGGATCGCTGATTCTGGAAAGCGGCGAAGGCACGCTGGTGATGTCCGGCGATCTCTCCATGAACGATCAACGCGCCGTCGTCAGCGCGGAAAAACCACGAATCAAAGCGGACGCGCTGGTGCTGGAAAGTACCTACGGTGGCAGGCAACACGCCAATCGTAAAGCCGAAGAACTGCGCCTGATCGAAACCCTTAAAGCCGTGACCGAGCGCGGCGGCAAGGCACTGATTCCGGCGTTTGCGTTGGGTCGTGCTCAGGAAGTGATTCAAATTATCCTCGCCTATCGTGACCAATTTGATGCACCGGTGTATGTGGATGGTATGGTGCGCTCGGTCTGCAATGCCTATCATACCTTCTCTGATTTATTGCCGAAAGCATCGGTCAGGGCGGCGGGGGATGACCACCTTTTCTTCCGTAATAAGATCAAGCCGATAAAAAATAACGCGCATCGGCAGGAAGTCGCCGAGAGCGATACCCCGCTGGTGGTTGTGGCGAGTAGTGGGATGCTTACAGGTGGGGCATCGGTGGCATATGCCAGAGCCTTCGCCGGAGATGAGCGAAATGCTATTTTCCTGACGGGTTATCAGGATGAAGAATCACCGGGGCGATTCTTACAACGGATGCTCCGCGAACGTGAAAATAACGGGGAAGTCGCGTGGAAGCTAGACGGCAAAACCGTGACTCTGCGTTGCGAACTCGGCACGTATGCGCTTTCTGCCCATGCCGATGAAGGGGAATTGGTCAGCATCGCGGAAGCCTACGATGCGCAGGAAATTATGCTCGTGCATGGCGATCCTTCCGCACGGCATAGCCTCGCCACCCGTTTGCGTCAGCGTGGACGGCGTGTGCTGTTGCCGAAAATCGCCGAGGAGCAGACGTTTTCGTTTGCCAAACGTCCGTGGGCAATCGGGCGAGTCAATAGTGGTAGCCAGACGGTTGAACTCAGCCCGCGCACACTCTGGGAGCAACTCAAAGATCAAGCAGGGAGTTTTTTCAGCGCACAGGAAATCGCCCAGATGTGGTGGGGCGATACCAAACGTGCCGACGAAGCCCGCAACGCACTTGAACGCGACGGGGTGTATTTCGCGGCGGATTGGCGCAACAAAAGCACCTTTCAAGTACGATCAGATGCACAGGTTGCCCGCACGCAACGTCAACACGCGATTATGCTGGCAAATCCTGACATTGTGAATAAGCTCATCGTTATGCGAAATAGCAACAATCAGCCACGCCTCGCTGTTGTACGGAGCGCGAGCATTGATTCTTTTGAAGCGGATGTTTCTGGCTCAAAGGGACGGCAATTCCCTGCGGATTCTTTACTGTGGGTGATTGGTGATTGGGACGGCTATCAGAAGGAAGAGATCAAGGGCGTTCGCACGCAGATGCGCGAATTGCAGAAAAAAGCGCAGGCGTATCAGGATATTTTGATGCCTTATAGCACACGTCAGAGCATCGTCGACGCGGAAAAGCCCGTGATGCCGGAAGATTTATTGCCCGATCCCTTGCCCGATGAACTGACTCCACAGGAAGCATTAGTCGGTGCGGTGCTGGCATTAGCGCGTGACGGCGCAACGCTAGTGCAAGAGGGTTTGATGCCCCAACGCGCCCGTAAGTCCGAGCCAGTGGAGCAAAACGAAGCGCGAGAAGCGGCATTCGGGGCATTCCCGCCGGAAGCGCGGTTGCGTAAAGTGGGTATGGAGATTCACCGCAAACGCCTGACGCTCACGTTTGACTTTCCAGAAACCGCCGCCCGCATTTATTCAGATGAGATCGAAAAAGTCGCCGAGCAAACCAACTGGGATGTGCATATCAAACAGGGCGTGAATCAACAGGCACTCGGCGAAGCGGCTGAAGAGCTTTTGCCGGAAGGCGGCTTTATCGTCAAAGGTCCTTCATTTTATATGGATCGGCAAGAAGTGGGCGTTGATGTGGATGGCGTGAAGGACATCGACAGCTATCGCCGCGCCTTTCTTGAACTGACAGGCTATCGTCTGATTGTGAACTCGGCAGGGGAGGCGGGAACTGTGGGCGCATCTGTCGCCGCCGCGCCCACAACCACGAAGACCCAGATGGAGATCAACGCCGCCTATGGGGTGATCCGTGCCGCACTAGAACCGTTTGGCTTATACAAAACCAGCCTCAAGCAGAATCAAATTGTGCTGACGTTTATTTCTCCGCAGGTGGGGGAACGTTACACGACGATTATCCATGATTTAGCGCAGGAAACAGGCTATACACTTGCTATTCATCCGCACCCGAACCAGCAACAGATTCTGCAAGTGGTGAATAAGCTCATCCGTGAAGCAGGGTGGAGTGTGCGTAAAGGTCCGGGCATTCATGTCGACCGTGCAGAAGTGAGCGTAAAACTTGCCGATGAAATTGAAATCTCGAGTCAAGAGAAAGTGCAAGTCGCTGTAGAAGATCAAACAGGTTATCGGCTTGTTCTCGGCTAATCTGTGCTAAAATGACAATTGGATTATGAAGATTTGGTTTTCGTAAAGTCATTTTTGGATGGTGATGTTCTGCCCTATATAGGTAAAAACATTTATATTTCGTAATATTTTAGGGCATTTGGATGGAATTCAGTTTGAAAAAGGTAAATAATACTAAAGAACTATTGGAGATATGAAGAAAGTAACTTATTATTGTGAAGAAGGTAAATAATAAGTCGTAAATTATTTCAGTTACTGTAAGGATCCAACTCATGGAAGTTATCCTAAACATTCTGGCAATCTGGTTTATCTCATCAATTCCTATAAGTTTGATTGTTGGAAAATATTTAGCGAGTAACCCATCCAACACCCAAATTTTGGTGATGGAAACCGCAGTTCACATGGCGGACGCATCCTAATTTAAATACCTTTTTATGAGACATTTAATGAAGCGCGGTCACTCAGATCGCGCTTTTTCATTCTCCAAAGATGACAAAAAATATTTCAACCCATCGGTTTCTTGAGGAACATCCACCTGTGCCAATCTTCTACGGATGAGCATGTGAAACAACGCCCCGATAAACAGCAAAATTCGCGTCCTTCTTCCCGACACGCGCCCAAAGAGAACCGCGCCAATCAGTACACGTACACTCATTTGATAGCGTGCCTTCGCGTCATATTGGCGGTGGGGTAGTCTTTGCAATTCTGTGACCAATGCCTGCCGAAAATCCGCATGAACCAATTCAATTGCGTTTTCGTCAACAGCTTTAGTTTTGATTGTTCCCGTTTTAGGAGTGATTTCTAATGTGACCGTCACGCCGTAATGATCGGAATAGGCGATGCGCTTACCGGTATACGGCACATATTGCAAAGTAATTTCTGCCATTTTAGGCATGACTGCATATGATGTGCCATCACGCACGAAGATATAATCCAGACGTTGATCGGGGTCGTTGGCATGATACGGATTATCAGAGGCGAGGGTGATGCCCGCATCGTTCGGATGGAGCAGGGCGTAGCAATCTGTTAGATTAGCCAGAGTCGTTATGAGTTGATGATTGGGTTGATCGGGACGCATATTAAAATCGCCTGTCAGAATCACCGGATTGTCGATGGTGTGGGTGGCGATAAATTGGCTAATTTCATAATGCTGTGTACGGCGATGGGCGCGAAATTCGTCTTTTTCGTCCGGCTGATATTGCGCGATGGTGTGGGTGTTATAGACATCGACGATACCTGCAGGCGTTCTAATTCGCGCCAGACCGATGCCTTTACCCGCGATATAATCCCCATAATAGACTCGATCCGCCCGCCCGCGCACCTCAAATTGCTTGAATTGTGTTTCGATAATCGGAAAGATCGACAGGACGAGCAAACCGCTCCCTACGCCCCGTGATGCAAAATAGGCGCTGTAAATATAGCCCTGCTTGCGGGCTTCCTCAACGACAAACGCACGATCTGAGGCTTGCCAGACTTCTTGCAAACACAGAATATCTTCCTTGCGGTGTTCAAACGTGGCACACAACGCCCGCAACCTCAAATTCTGATCCCGCGAGAACCAGATGCCCCAGATATTCAGGGTCAAGATGTTTAAAGTCAGTGATTCAAGCATCAATTTCCCAATAATTACTCATGAGCCGTTGCAAGAGTGTAATTCTTGCATAGACAGCGGTCAAGCACGGCTACCGCATCATAATGCAAATCCATTCCAACAAAATTTCCACGAAATCGTTGACAAACTCATTTTTTACGTTATGCTTAAAGAATATAGTTAAACGCTTAACTATTTGCTTTATACGAATAAAGACTTAAATTTTTTATGCCAAACTTACAAGATGTTGCCAAAAAAGCGGGTGTGTCTACCGCTACAGTTTCTAAAGTGCTCTCGAACACGCCTTACTTCACTGAAGAAACGCGTGATCGGGTGATGATTGCTGTCCGCGAACTCGGTTATATGCCGAACCTCGCCGGGCGTGCACTTTCCTCTGGCAAAACCAACATCGTCGCAGTTGTCTTCCCATATATCTACGATCCCATTTTTAAAGACCCGCTTGTGATGCAAATTCTTGAGGGGATCGAAGCACAATGTACTTCGGAAAAATACAACATCTTGCTGAGTACGCCCCGCGTTTCTGCTGAGGAAATCGACCCGCATTATATTCAATTGATTCAGAGCGGGTACATTGACGGACTGATTGCCATTGATAACGTGCCGATCAACTCGGTTGCTGTACCAGCAATTGAGCGGAACATCCCCACGGTTATCATTGGTTACACGGACGAGCAATACTCTGTGCGCAGTGATGATCTGGGCGGCGCGAAGCTCCTTATGCAACATATTCTGGAACTAGGTCACCGCAACATCGGCATTATTACCGTCCCGCAGGATACCAACTTCGCTTTAAACCAGCGAATGGTCGGCATACAACAAGTCGCTGAAGAAGCTGGCATGTGTTTTACTGACATTCCCGTCTCTTATGGCAATTATTCAACCAGTAGTGGCGTAAAAGCCGCGAAAATTTTACTGGAAGACCATCCAAATTTAACTGCAATTATCTGCCTGAATGATCGTATGGCAATCGGTGCGATACAACAGGCTTACCAGATGGGGCGACATGTCCCCGACGATTTAACCGTTGTCGGCTATGACAACATCAGCGCCGCAAGCATGGCATTACCACCGCTAACCACTGTTGATCAACATGCACTAAAACTAGGGCAGGTTGCTTCAAAAATGCTATTCTCCATTTTTGAAGGCGCTATGCCTGATTCGGTGGTTGTCCCTGCTAATTTAGTGACGCGGGGATCATCCGCATCACTAAATACATAACCTAATTTGTTTTGGAAGTGGTGACCATTTAGGTTGCCCATATTTTTAAGTGGAGGAAGTTATATGTTTAAACGTCTTTCTATCGCTCTACTGCTGGTCGCGCTTGCCGCGATGCTATCGCTACCTATCGTGGCACAAGATGGCGACGTTACTTTACGCTGGCGTACTCGCCCGGATAATCAGGCAGAAATTGATGTTTATACCGCCGCGAGTGATACGATTGATGCTTCATGGGACGGTGTCAGCCTTGAATACGAACCCGGTGGTTCTGAAGGCGCTGGCTATCAAGATGTACTCGTGACCGAACTCGAAGCAGGCACCGCACCGGATGTCTTCTGGATCCCCGGTACCGATGTTGCTCGTTTCGCCGAAGCTGGCTTAATCCTCAACCTCGCAGAAGTTGCCGCGATGGACGAAGATTTTGCCGCTGATGATTTCTATGCTGGTCCGATGGGTTTCTTGACCACCGCCACCGACGACATGGACGCGCTGTGGGGTCTGCCCCGTGACGTTTCCGCATTCGCCGTTTACTACAATGCTGATCTCTTCGATGAAGCCGGTCTGGATTACCCCGGTGGGGAAGACTGGAACTGGGATCGTTTCCTTGAAGCTACCGCAGAAATTGACGGTCTGGGCGACGAAATCTTCGGCTTTGGTATGAACGCATGGTGGGCAAACTGGGGTTACTTCGTCAACGCCGCCGGTTCTAGCTTCTTCAATGAAGACTATACCGACTGTGGTTTGAATAACGAAGCCACCGTTGAAGGTCTTTCCACCGCCGCTGGTCTGTTTGAAAATGGTTCCGCCATTCCGTGGGGTACGGACTCTGAGCCGCCCTTCCTTGCCGGTAACGTTGGTATGTTCTTGAATGGTCGTTGGGCAACCCCCGGCACCATCGCCAATGCAGACTTCAACTGGAACGTCGCACCTCTGCCCGTAGGACCGAGTGGCGAAATGACCAACTGGTTGTTCTGGGGTGCATATGTCGTGAACGCCAACACCGAACATCCTGAAGAAGCATGGGAACTCGTCCGTCGTCTGACCAACCCTGATATTCAGGGCGAAATTGCCAGCCTCGGCGCGAACATTCCTAGCCGTGCCACCGACGAAGCCATCGAACTCTTCCTCGGTACACTGCCGGATAGTGGTGTAGACAATCAAGCCTTCATCGACGGCACAACCTCCGCCGATGTTCGTACAGAAGCACCGCTGTTCTTCGGTGATTGGCCCGCAATTGATGCCGCTTACGCCGCTGGTGTGAACGCAGTCTTCAACGGTGAACAAACCGCAGAAGAATTCGCCAACACCATCTGTGACGTGGTTGCACCGCTCTTCGAGATGAATCAATAATCATTGGCGTAAAATCCGACTGAAAGTGATTTCAGTGGGGCATTCTCCGGGGCGACCTCTCTATGAGGGTCGCCCCTTTCATAACATAATCTCACCCATAGCACATCCACCCCGTAGCCAGTAAGCGAGGGAAGCATCTGATGGAAACAACCATTGATAACGTCCTGAATAAGCAGAAGATACCCCCCACAGGCGGTATCAAAGCCTATATTATCCCTGCCAGTATTGCCGTCAATTTATTGATAACTATTGCCTGTCTATTTTTAGCCTTTACGGTTGTTAACCTCGAAATAGAGGACTTCGGCAACCTCGGTAAGCCCGTCCAATATTTCGTCGGTCTCGTTTTACTTATTCCAGCGGGAATCGCGCTTTTTAGCAGTTGGCGCTTGATGCAGATGAAATCCGGCGGACGATATGCCGCGCTAGCGTTGCAATATGGTGGCTTTGTGTTGTCCGCTGTCGCCCTGTTGCATCTGTGGGGATTTTTCCTCAGTTTTGAATCCGCTGTGGATACGATCATGGCGAATTCAACGCTGATTCTCGGCTTCGCGCTCGCCTATGTGGTTTATTGGATCGGTGGACGTTTTGCCGAAACCAGCGAATGGCGACGCTATTTAGACAATGCCGCACTGGTCATCGGTGGGTTAACCATTATTGCGCTGGTGTTCGCGTCCGATGTGCTGAATACTATCAACAGCATCATAGATACTTACGGCGACATCGGCACATGGGTCGCCACTTTTGCCATGATCGGGTTGGGTTTTCTCGCCTATCATATGCTGTATATGGGCGACACCTTTAACGAAACGCCCGCCCAACGCGACGCGTGGCAGGGTTGGCTGATGCTCTCGCCGAATATTATCGGTTTCATGTTTTTCTTCGCCGGTCCCTTGCTCCTGTCATTCTATATCAGCTTTACCAATAGTTCCGTCGGGCAGACACCGGAAATTATCGGCTTTGATAACTACGCGGAATTGCTTTCAGTAGAATTTCAGTGGAAAGACGATGATACCCTCGCCAATCAAAGTGTACTGACCTTCGGCTACACCACGCTGACCACCGTGGGCATTGGTGATCGGACGCTGGTCGTCGGCGCGAAGGATGCCGCTTTCTGGCGCAGTATCTTCAACACGCTCATCTTCTGTCTTCTGCTCGTCCCGCTCAGTACCATTCCGGCATTGGCGTTATCACTCGTCTTAAATTCTAAATTGCCGGGGGTGAAGTTCTTCAGGGCGTTGTATTTCTTGCCATCGGTGGCGGCAGTCGTCGGGACGGCGCTTATCTGGCGCTGGCTTTATGACCCGACGATTGGCTATTTCAACTTCCTGATCTCGCAGGTGGTGGACTTCCTGAATAGCATCGGCTTTAGCATCCAGGACCCAGAAATTGCATGGCTGACCGGACCCGGCGTGATGTTGTTTTCCATCGTCTTCCTCGCGGCGTGGCAGGTCGTCGGGTTTAATACCGTGCTGTTCCTCGCAGGCTTGCAGGGCATCCCGAACACACTCTATGAAGCCGCTATGATCGACGGTGCAAATAGATGGCAACAATTCCGCAATGTCACCCTGCCTATGCTCGGACCGACGACATTTTTCGTCATTACAACAACCGTCATCACCGGCTTGCAAGTGTTTAACGAACCCTATGCTTTGTTTCCCGTGCGTCCTTTGCCAGAAGCGGCAACGACGGGCGTGTACTACATCTATAATCAGGGATTTAATCGCTTTGAATTCGGGTATGCGTCTTCGGTGGCGTGGTTACTCTTCTTGATTATCTTCATGGTAACGTTCATTCAGTTCCGTCTGCAAAATTCAGACGCATACGACAATTAGGGGGATCATTATGCCAAACAGAACACTCACACCAAGAGACTGGGCTTTTCGTGTCCTCGCTTACATTCTGATGAGCGCATTCGGAATTTTTATGCTGTTTCCGTTCTTCTATATGGCGCTGTCCTCGCTGAAGACCTCCAATGACATTTTTCATTATCCGCCGCGCTTGCTTCCTTACACGCCGGAAAGTGTTGTTGAGGAAGATGGCTCACTGACGGCAATCGTTGATGGGGAAGAAACGGTGCTCGATGTTGGCACTGACCCGCTTCCACTTTATGAGTTTGAGATTGACGGTCAGGTTCGCCAACTCATCTTGACGGACGAGAACAGCCCGCGTTATGGCTTCTTTACCTCGGCTGATCTCATGAATGTGGAGTCTGCGCGTGATAGCGAAATCGTCGCGGAAGTTGCGCTTGATGCCAGCCTTGAAGATGGCTCACTGGTTGATCTTGGCGAGCAGGTCGTTCTGCAAGATAGCAACGGCGCTGATGAAGAATTCGACCTCTACGAAGTCACTATCGACGGTGAAACCCAAGAGCTTTTGCTGGCGTATCGTGGCGTACTGGATTTATTCGTTGACCCGAACAATCCGGCAATCAGCATTTATGCCGTGGAACGTACCGCCCAACAGGTCGAATATGTCGATTTTCAGTTCGAGAATTATGAAACCGTTTTTGATCTGAACCTTGATCGTGCGCTGGTCAATACGACACTTGTCACCATTGGCGTGGTTGTGGGGCAGTTGATTACGTCGATTTTCGGTGGTTACGCTTTCTCGCGCATTAAATTTGTGGGGCGAGACACGCTATTTCTGCTCTATCTCGGCTCATTCATGATCCCGTTCGTGGTGTTGATTATCCCGATGTATCGCCTGATGGTGGTGATTGGCTGGGAGAATCGGATCGTGTCGCTGATTGTGCCATGGATATTTACCGTATACGGCACGTTCTTGATGCGCCAATTCTTCACGTCTATCCCGAAAGAGATCGAAGAAGCCGCCCTGCTGGACGGCGCGAGTCGTTTTCGGATTTTGTGGGGGATTTTCGTGCCATTGAGCAAGCCCGCCATCGCCACCTTGACGATTTTCTCGTTTTTGTATGCGTGGAATAGCTTCCTGTGGCCCCTGCTCATCATCGGTGAAGGCAATGAAACCAACCATGTGTTGACGCTGTCGCTCATCCGCCTGAGTAACATCGCGGCGGATCGTCCCAATCTGGTGCTCACAGGAGCGGCAGTCGCTATCGTCCCGCCGATCATCATCTTCATCCTTGCACAAAAATACTTCATCGAAGGCGTTTCCACGTCCGGTTTGAAGGGCTAATATCCGCGCAACATAAAATCCACAAATCAATAGCCACCGACTATTCTCAGGCAAAATAGTCGGTGGCTATTTTCATTTCGGCTAACTTCAACAAACATTAAAAACAATACTAAAAAAGCACAAACCTTGATTTAATCAAAGTCAACTTATTAAATTTTGTTTTTTTCTTTATTTTGAGTCAAACTTACGCTACATAACAGTATGAACCATGCAGAGGAGAATGCAATGGAACGATGGACGGCGATACGCGACCGTTTAATTAATGCGATCTTCGCACATAATAGCGTCACTAACGGAGAAGTAATTTATCAATACCTGAGTGAATTAGAGCAATTGGCAACCCCTGACCAGAACGTTGAATTACAACGTTGTCAGGCGTTGGTTCAAAATTGGTCGGAGACATGGTATCCAGAGCTAATCATCGGATGACAACAATGCCTTGTGGTTCACAAGGCATTGCTTACACAGATAAACTGCTATTTAATGTCGTAAGCCTGTCGCATCCAGTCGATGGTCTTAGGGATACCTTCTTCTAGTAAGATTGTTGATTTCATACCCAGATCACGAGTTGCTTTTTCAATATCCACCAGTTTTTGCTTGGTCGTCATTAACTCCGGTGGCGCATAGGTTGCCAACCCACTATCTTTCTTGCCAATATACTCCAGAATGATTTTTGCCACAGTCTCTATATCATGATAATCATTGCCGCCAATATTATAGACTTCGCCAGCTTTAAAGTTATTGGCAATATTCGCCAGCGCACTTGCGGCATCTATGATATAAGTACTTGTACGTTTGTGTCCGGTATATACCGTAAATGGGATATCATGCAAAGCGCGGTAGCAGAACATACAAATAACCGAGCGATAAGGGCTATAATATTCTCCCGGTCCGTAGGTATTAAATAGACGAACACGCACGCTCTCCGTGTTATATTGTGCCGCTGAATTGAGCACTTGCATTTCATTAACCCATTTTGAGATGGCATAATCATTCATCTGACGGACTTCATGCTTGTCCATCACGTCTTCAGACATCATACTCTTCCAATCACCGTAAACTTCGCTAGAGCTAAAGTAAACGGCTTTGAATCCTTCACGCTCTTGCATACGAATGATATTTTTTGTGCCAATGGCGTTAGTTGTCCACAAGTTTTCGTAGTAGTCTTCACCATTCCAGCGTCCAAATTCCGCCGCAAGATGATAGACTATATCAAATGAACGGGATTGTGGAGTATAGCCATTGGGCCAACCACCACCCGTCCATAAACGTTCAACTTGACGAAACTCCGATACATCCACCCGCGCATAATTTTCAGCATGATGGTGATGTTTGATGTCAATCACAAAAACTTCATGACCAAGTGATCTTAATGCAGGAACGAGATGACTGCCAATCGCCCCCAACCCTCCCGTGACAAGAATCCTCATAATATTAACTCCTATTCCGATACCACTCAATAATATGTTCAACAATACGTTCAGAAGCCCGACCATCCCATAGTTCAATTATCTGATCGCTTGTTTTTGGTCGATCTAATGCATTTTTTGCTTCATCAAGTAGGATAGAAATATCCGTGACGAGGCGGTTTGTCCCTTTTTCAATCGTGATGGGGCGCTCTGTATTGGGACGTACAGTCAAACAGGGTATGCCGAGATAGGTTGTTTCTTCCTGAACACCACCGGAATCAGTCACAACCAAAGTCGCATGTTGTTGTAGTGCTAGAAAATCAAGATAACCGACTGGTGCAATCAGCTTCAAGTTTTCAGGGAAATCACCAATTCCAAAAGCCGCAATATTGTTTTGAGTACGTGGATGTACCGGGAAAACTACCGGTTTAATTTTACTCAATTCAATCAATGCGCCCATAATATTTATTAAACGGGTCTCATCATCTACATTTGCCGGACGATGAAGGGTGACGAGAACATAATCTTCAAGTGCGTGTTCCGCTTGCAATTTTCCCCAATGTTTTTCCGCCTGCGGCAATAATTGCACGAGTGTATCAATCATCACATTGCCAACATTGATAATTTTCTCAGCATTGATGCCTTCACGCTTTAAATTAGCAATCGCATCGGGTGAGGGAATGTACAATAAATCAGAGATTTGATCTGTCAACACCCGGTTGATCTCCTCCGGCATACTGCGATCATATGATCGTAAGCCAGCCTCCACATGCCCCACTGGAATACCCAATTTTACAGCGACCAACGTGCAAGCAATGGTCGAATTAACATCACCGACCACCAGCACAAGATCAGGATTGGTTTCTTTAAGCACCGGTTCAAAGGCGAGCATCACCCGTGCGGTTTGCTCCGTATGGGAACCCGAACCCACACCTAAATGATAATCCGGCTGAGATAGACCAAGATGTTCAAAAAAAATATCGGACATTTTTACATCATAATGCTGACTGGTATGAACAAGCACCTGCTCAATCTGTGGGGCAATCCGGCGTAGCGCAGACATAATCGGCGCGATCTTCATAAAATTGGGACGCGCACCGACAACGTGAAGGATTTTCATGGCTGATTTTATCCATTATGTTATAGTTCGGTTGGCAAAGTTACTGTCGTTTTCTGGTGATAATGTCTTGAAATAGGGCTTCATAACGATCAATGGCGATGCTTTGCCGATATTGTGTTTCGTAGGCAGTACGGGCGGATGTCCCCATCGTTTCTCGTTCAGAAGCAGGCATAGTATATAAGTCGCGGATAGCTTTTTCCAGTGCTAGCGCATCTCCGGGTGGGCAGACGATGCCCGCACCCGCTTCTCTCACCACCTCCGCGCCATCGCCACCAACAGCACTCAAAATGGGGCGACCTGATGCAAGATAAGCGAGCGTTTTAGATGGAATCGTGATCGAGAAAAGGGGTTCATTTTTCAATTGAACCAGTAGCGCATCCCCCCACGCGAAGAATTGGGGCATTTTCTCCGAGGGTTGCCTGCCGAGAAAGATCACATTGCTTAACCCTTTCTCAGTGACGCTTTCCTGCAATGACGGCAAATCCAGACCATCACCGATCATCACAAATTGGAGATCCGGCAAATCTTGCAGGGCTTCCGCCGCATCAATGGCGCTCTGCAACGCCTGCGCGGGTCCCATATTGCCCCCAAAAATGATATTGAATTTACCGTTTAATCCGTATTGCTCCCCGATCTCAGGATCACGCGGTACAGGGAGATAAATAGTTTCGTCCGCCCAGTTTGAAATCATATGGATTTTTTCTGGCAACACCCCTTTATCGATCAAATTCTGCTTGAATCCCGGAGAAATCACCGTGATTGCCGAGGCACTGCTATACATACGTAAGGCGATTTCTGCCAGCACCCGTAACGCGCCCTGATTATTAATCATGCCGGTGGAGGTCAGCGTTTCGGGCCACATATCCTGAATTTCATACACATAAGGCACACGGCGCAATTTACTGATCCACCAGCCCGCCATGCCCGTGGTAAGTGGTGGCTGATACACCCACATAATATCCGGTTTCCCGCTTAGAATTGGTCCTAAAACCGAGGCAGTCGTCAAGAAACTCAAGTAGCTTAAGGCACGTTTGATGCTGGAACGGCTATGATCAGCATACAATGGGATACGCGCTACCTTCACGCCATCCTTGTTTTCCCACTGTCGCCATTTCTGGCTATACCCGTCATAAATTTCACCTGTAGGATAATTGGGGAAGGTCGTAATAGCCGTCACATCATGCCCGCGTGCGACCAATTCGCGCCCCAGCGCATGGGCTTTAATATCGTTGGGTTCGGGATGATAAAAAAACGAGAGAATTAGGACACGCATCAGTTAGCCATTCATTATATTCAAAAATAATCGCCGATTCGCCTGTAATACCGCTTCATCATGAGCCACCTGAATTGCATAAGTGTGTGCTCTGCGCGAGAGTTTAGTAAATTCAGCATCATCCATGCGAATCAGGTGATTGATACGCTCAACATACCCCGCACGATCATCAAGCGCAACTTCCCAGCCCACACCCGCCTGTTCGATGTCATGCCACGGCGTTTGATCGCTAATGAGCACCGGAACACCCGCATAAAGTGCCTCCCAGATGACATGACCAAAATTCTCACCATGCGTCGGGAATAACATCAGGTGATAATTTGCTAAAGTCGCTGTAACGTCTTCCGGTTGGAGTGCGCCTTTATATGTCGCTGAAATATGCGCTGGAAGGGTCGCCATAAGGTGCTGGCAGGTCTGCCAATAGCCAGAATCTTCCAGCGTGCCGTAAATGTCAAATTCAAGCGGTTGATCTACCTCATGCAAAAGTCGCAATGCACCGTCCAAATTTTTCTTCGGTGAAATCCGTGAGAAAAAGACAATCCGTGTTTTATCTTCTTTAGGCGCAATTTCTTCCGGCAGGGGAGGGAGCGTTTTCGCTGTCAAATTTGGCGCGATATGAATGTCCGTAGCATTAGGAAAAATTGCTTTGAGTGTAGCCGTTTCTTCCGGTGTGGAGGCAACCCATTTTACATTTCGATACCAGCGCAACCGTTTAGTGATAAAGAGATAAAGTTGCTTCTTGAGTGGTTTAATATTGAGCGCACCAGCATAAAATTCGCCACGCGGCGCAATCATGAAGGGTTGATCGGCAATCAACCTGCGCCAGCGTAAATAGGCAATTTTGACGCTTAAGCTAGAAAAGAAGCTGTTGACATAAAGCACATCAAAATCAACGCTGTTGAGTACTGTTTGCAGACCGGAAAGCGCGAGTTTATCGGAAGAAGCATAATAGATTTGGGCGTTGCTGTTTTGTGTCCATGTATTCGGTTGGATGGTGCTATATGGATTTTCGTTGCCTAAGTCATGATCGCGTGTGAGGATATAAAAATTAAACTCATCACCCAGCCAATCCACCAGATTAGCGATGGTGCGAATCGGTCCACCACCCTTATAACCGGGCAAATAATAATCAACGATAATCAGTATTTTTAGCATGTGTGCGATGAGTGCTCCAATCCGCCGATACTATAGCACAAATCCTGTCGCCATAAACATAGTGTTGTTTGTCATTCCGCCGGACTGTATCATACACAGGAACTGCTTCAAAGTTGAATACTAATCAAACACAACAACGAAGATTGCTAATCAAGATGGATAGTCCAAGATGAAAATTGCTATATTCCCACCGTCGCTAGAAGTTGGCGGTGTTCAGCGCGTGGCATTGAGTCTGGCACGCGGCTTTCTGGCACAAAATATTGATGTCGAACTGGTGCTCATCAAAAAAGAGGGTGCTTTTTTAGACCACGTCCCGCCAGAATTACCGATTGTAGATTTGCAGGCAACCCGCGCCCTCACCAGCATTGTGCCGCTTTCAGCATATTTACGTAAATCACAACCGGATGTGCTTCTCGCCATCTCCGAGTCCGTGAATCTGCCTGCGATCTGGGCGAAGATGCTCCCGCGCAGTGGAAAAACAAAAATCGCGGTGATGGTGGTCAATACCTTGTCGCAATATCAGGCGAACACCAACATCAGACGTGAAAAAGTGTACACAACACTCACGCGCTGGTTCTATCCCCGTGCGGATTATGTGATTGCGCTTTCGGAAGGCATCCGGCAGGATTTAGCGGCATTTATCCACTTTCCGCTTGACCGGATCATCACGATGCCATCACCCGTGCTTACGCCCGACTTTTACGAGCGTGCTAACCAGCCCATCTCGCATTACTGGTTTGACGAAGATACCAGTGAAAAAAAGGATGATATACCGATTATCCTCGGCGTGGCGCGCTTTGTGCAGGCGAAGGATTTAGAAACATTGATTCGAGCGTTCGCCATCGTCAGAGCACAGCGCCCCGCACGTTTGCTGATTATCGGTGATGGGGAAGATCGTCCAAAATTGGAGGCGCTCGTCAGCGAATTGGGACTTAGTGACGAAGATGTATCTCTGCCCGGATTTTTACACAACCTTCCTTATATGAAAGCTACCGATGTCTTTGTGCTATCATCGGTTTTTGAAGGTTTGCCTACTGTGCTCATTGAATCGCTGGCGTGTAGTCCGGCGATTGTCAGCACGGATTGTCCGAGTGGACCACAGGAAATTCTCGATGGTGGCAAATACGGAATAATCGTCCCGATGCGTGATCCACAGGCGATGGCAACCGCGATTATGCACCAATTAGATCATCCACCGGACGTAGAGCCGCTCCGTAAACAGGCACAAAATTACTCGATGGAGGTGGTGATTAATCGCTATCTGGAACTTTTTGGGAACACGCAATGACGCAAATCACCGTGCTAGGCGGATCGGGTTTTCTGGGCGGGCATATCAGCCTTGCGCTGGTCAATGCCGGGCATGATGTTCGCATTTTCGCCCGTCAGAAGACACTTCCCGCGCATCTCGCCTCACTCGAAGGGCGGGCAGAGATCATCAACGGGGATGCCAACAATCCTGATGACATCGTGCGTGCCATTCAAGACTCACACACGGTCATCCACCTGATTCACTCTACTGTGCCGGCTTCCTCTATGCGTGATCCTGCCGGAGATGTGTTGCAGAATGTCGTATCGACGGTGCGCTGGCTAGAACGTTTACGGGAAACACAGGTCAAACGGATCATCTATATGTCATCCGGTGGCACGGTGTATGGAATTCCCAACACCATACCCATTACTGAAGATCACTCTACCCATCCCATCAGCGCCTATGGCATTTCCAAACTAAGCATCGAAAAATATGTGGCATTATTTGCAGGGATCATCAACATTGATTACCGTATTTTGCGCCCCTCGAATGTCTATGGCATCGGACAAAAATTGACTGTCGCACAGGGAGTCATCGGTGTGATGATCGCCCATGCTCTGCGCGGGGAAACGTTCGATTTGTGGGGCAATGGCGAGACCATCCGTGATTATCTCTACGTAGACGATCTCGCCCATACCGTTCAACTCTTGCTTGATTATCAAGGTGATGAACGGATTTTCAATGTGGGGACGGGGAGCGGGCATACCGTGCTTGAAATCGTTGAAATGGTGCGGAAAGCGACCGGTACGGATTTCAAAATCCAGCATCAACCCTCCACCGGATTCGCTGTGCCGATCAATATTCTGGATGCGTCCCGCCTCAAAGCATATATTGATTGGCAACCGCAAATCAGCTTTGAAGAAGGTATCGCCCGCACCGTCGCATGGCTAAAAACAACTATCTAAGCATCAATGCGTAATAATCTCAGTCTATGGTGATTTCCGCGACGCACAGCACATCGCCCAATGCCTCACCTTCTTCTGTTTGGATCGCTAATCTTGCCCCGTCTTCCCAATAATACACGATGACATTCAAGCAATATTGACCGGAGGCGACCCCATCCGGCAAGCGCAGACCATGATGATCGTCATACGTTTCGCCGATTTGCCAGCGCGATGTATAGCCGAACTGTCCCTGTGGAGTGGTGTCACGTTGAAGCAACGGAATCCGCGTGTCTATCTCACCAATTTGTACGCTCACGCTGTAATCGCGTTCGATTTCGCTGATGGGTTGCCAAATGAGCGACACCGGAATCACATCGCCCGCGTTATAGGTCAGTCCATCGGGCAGGCTCGCCGTCATGAGTGCGAACAGCTCGCCAAAATTATATGCCCGATCTGCTTGCCAATCATTTTCTGGCACACCATCCGCACTCACGAATCGTATGGCACGGGCGCGTTGACTGGCTTCAATCTCATCCACCGGAAAATACTGCTCCACCATATAGCGTTCTGTCGGGCGAATGGTGAAGGCATTAAACGGTCCATAGGGCATCACCAGCCACATGGTTTTATGTCGTAGCGCTTCAGAATCAATCAAAGCGGCGGCGGGCGGACTCATTAAATCAACCAGATTATCAGAAATTACAGATGGTTGAACATCAGGATTATGGCGTTCTCCGGGGGCATCCGGCAATGCCAGCAACAACGCGGGCGTGTTAAAGGTATTCATAAAAGCCAGCATAATTTCAGGATTCTGAATGAAAATTACATCATCACGCGTAGCAACCGCATCCAGATCATTTATCATCTGCATAGTTTCGGTGTCCTCGCTACCAAAACGCGGATCATCATAAATACTACGCAGTCGCAGACCCATCGCCAGCGGGATCATCACGACACTGATAAGCACCAGCAAAATAGGTGATAAGCGTCGTTTTTCGCTCAAAATCCATAATCCAACACCACCAATCAACAAAGCGAGGGTCACAATCATCGCCAACGCACCGCTAATTGTCGGCAGGTTGGCTTGCATCCATGAAACATTAATATCGTTAAAGTCCAGCAGAAGCAGATTTTGCCGGATAGATGACCATTGCCATGTCCATAAGCCTTTTTCCCAAACAACAATGCCTGCATCACTCAATTTGGAAAAATAATCCGCCACGTAAACGAGCATCCCGACAAGCTGAATGCCGATGCTCAAAATCGCTAATCCAGCAAATAACCCGCGTTTTATGCCAGATTTCGATGTGCGAAGTCGCTCAAGAATGGGGAAAACACCGAGCATCAAAATGGGCACTACGGGCAACAGATAGCGCGGTCCCCAGCCCGTGCCACTCCACCAGATTTGACGGTGGATCACGCCAAAGCTCGCAGGGAGCAAAATGAATACCATCAATAGCGCCAGCAAAATACGCCCGCCACCCTGTTTACGATCTAGCCAGAAGCCCAACACACCCGCCAGCAAAATCGGCGAATAGAGCCAGATACTCCGCCCGAAGCTGATCTGATAACCGAGCAAGCTGTCAAATACATATGTCCAGTAGTCCGTCCCTTGCAGGCGACTCGAAATATAGGCGTAGGAAAAACGGGTCGGTACAGCATCCGAACGGATGAATAAGAAGCCTGTGATGACTAATAACAGGAGCGCAATCGTAATGCCAATCCCTGAAGGACGTTTTAGCCAGCCAATAAGTTGTGTGGGCGGGGGCAATAACAGAATGAGGAGCGCGGGTAGAATCACCAACACGCTAATTTTCGTGAGCGCCATGCTAATAATCGCAAGCAGGAACACACCGATCCACAGCGCACTTTTTCGATCTGCGTTGAGTCCGATCCGTCCGATATGAAACGCGCTGAAAAAACCGATCAACGTGAACAGCGTCACCAGTGGCTCACGGAAAAAAGTGGAGCTATACGGAAAAGCGAGGGTCGCTACACCAAAGAGCAGGGCAGTCAGCGCACTGATACCGCCACCATAGCCCCATATCAGCCCGATACCAAAAACCACCACCGCAGTAATTACCGTGATGACGATGTTAAACATCCAGACTGCGTGGATCATGCCAACGTCGGGCAGGGCTTGCGCGATCATAAGGAAGGGCGCGGCGAGCACAGGTTGTAACGGCTCATATAAACCAGCGCGTTCGGGGATGCCCGCCGTGTTCAAAATGGGTTGCAGATTAAAGGTGTAGTTGAGTTGAAAATTACCGCGTCTAGCGAAACTCTCTGTGCTATCGAACAGATAGATTTCATCGTTACTCACGCGGATGCCACTGTAGAGCAGAAGGTATACGCCCGTCAAAAACCAGACGAGCGCGAGCACAATAATAATGTTTCTGCGTGAAAATTTAGGATTGTGTGGAACCTGCACGACGGCTTTTCCTACTACACCTGATAATCAAGCGATGAGTATAGCCTAGCCTGAAGGGTGTGTGTAGCAAGAAAAACGATGACTTTCAGGGCAATCGCGTTCTAAAAAACTGCAAGCGTCTCCTCCGTTCGGTGCAAGCAGATATGCTGGTCATGCTCGACAGTGGCTTGCTCGAGTTCACTACACTGCAAATGATTGTCAAAAAAAGTGCACAGTTCATAGTTCCAGCCAAGTCACAGATGAAGCTCACGCCTATCAAATATTTCCATGATGGCAACTATCTGGCTGAACTGCGCTACTGGAAAGATGGCTATTGTCGTGCCCAACCTCGTTTGCGCGTTCGTGTTATCCCTTACACGTTTGATGACCCAGTTCGCAATCCAGAGGGCAAAACCTATCGCATGATTACCAGCCTACTTGACCCAATCTTATTCCCGGCGAAAGAGGTGATTAATACCTACCATCAACGCTGGGAAATCGAATTGGCAATTGATGAAATCGACACCCATCAGCGGCTGACATGGATCCCATTTCGCTCGCAAAAACCGGTGGGCGTTATTCAAGAATTCTATGCCTTACTCTTGGCTTATTTCATCATCTGTTGTTTGCGATATGAAAGTGCTGAACAGCATAATTTATCGCCACAACAGTTAAGTTTTATCAATGGATTACGTCTCATCGAACATATTTTGCCGATCACACAGCTTTTAGATGGTGTGGAGCAACTACAGCGGCTCATTTATCAGTGGCATCTCTACTTTCGATTACCTCCACGCGACAATCGCATCAATCCCCGTGTTGTTAAAAGAAAAATGAACAAGTTTCGACGTAAGAAACCCGACGATATATCAGTCAAAGTCCCCGATTTTATGGACAGTCTACGGATATTGCAAAGGGCTTAACTCAACCGTATTGGTTTGTTAAACACCCTCTATCAATTGCAGACATTTGTGATCGGTTTGCGACAGGACTATGCTGCGGTTTACGCTGCTCTGGCTTTGACTTGGAGTAATGGACAAACTGAAGGACAAGTCAACCGACTCAAATTTATCAAACGGCAAATGTATGGTCGTGCTAAATTCGATCTACTCCGTCTGCGGGTTCTTGCTCCACCCTGATTTCACATAAAGTGATGTTGTTGGCGAACCCATGATATAGGTGAATGAAAGGTATACTGACAGCAAATACTATTCCCATAGAATAAGAATGGTCACGGATGTCACTCCCAGAACAAGGCATTGAAGCAATACCAGCAGAAACAAGTCAAATTGCTCGAAAAGCATTTCCGCAGGGTCATAAATACATACAAATGCGCGACGTTTTAGGGACAATTTATACGGACGATGTGTTTGTGGATCTGTATCCAGCAGATGGACAACCTGCCATCCGCCCGTGGCGTTTAGCCTTAGTAACGGTGATGCAGTTTGCAGAAGATTTGACAGATCGCCAAGCAGCAGAAGCTGTACGAGATCGACTGACATGGAAATATGCCCTGAGCTTATCTCTAACAGATATAGGTTTTGACCATTCAGTTTTATGTGAGTTTCGCCAACGCTTGTTAGATGTGCTATTACACCAACTGACAGAAGGGGGCTGGCTGAAAGCACGAGGGAAACAACGAACGGACTCAACGCATATTTTGACGGCTGTGCGCCGACTCAATCAACTTGAATTGGTCCATGAAACATTACGACATGCTTTAAACGACCTGTCTGTGGTCGCACCGGATTGGCTCAAACAACGCGTGAGTGCAAAGTGGTTTGAAGCTTACAGTCAACGTACAAGTAACTATCTACTACCCAAAAAGGAAACTGATCGTCAAGATTGGGCACAGCGAGTTGGAGCGGACGGCTTATATCTACTACGGGAAATTTATCAGTTCTCCGTATGATTTAGATGCCCGTTGTAGTACGAAACGCAACTCCACCTGGATTGGGTACAAGGCTCATCTTACAGAAACCTGTGACGATGACACACCCAGCTTGATTACAAATGTTGAAACACGCTTAGCAACGGAACCCGATCATGATGCCACCTCGGTTATTCATGCTCATCTTGTGGCGAATGGCTATGCCCCTCAGAAACACTTTGTCGATCAAGGCTACATGTCTATTGATCATGTTGTTAGTGGACAACAAGATGCCAATATTGATCTGATGGGTGCAATCCCTGATGATAATAGTTGGCAAGCTGGACTGGGTGGCTATGATAGCAAAACATTCACCATTGACTGGCAACGCCAGCAGGCTGTTTGCCCGCAAGGAAATACAAGCTGTAGTTGGTCAATCGCCCACACACCGTCTCAATGTCCTGTTGTGAAAATCAAGTTTCGGCAAGTGGATTGTGCGGCTTGTCCTACACTCGCTTTATGTACCAACAATCGTGAAAAGCGACGAACGCTTACCGTTTTAGCTCCTCAATTACTTTTTGAAGCACAGCAAAATGCCCGCGAAAGACAAGAAACAATAGATTTCAAGGACGCTTGCCATGTCCAAGCAGGTGTTGAAGGTACAATGTCACAAGTGGCTCATGTTCTTGATGGTAGACGGTCACGATATCGGGGCATTCACAAAACGCATCTTCAGCATATTGCTCTAGTTACAGCAATTAATCTGCTACGTATGGTGAATTGGCTCAATGATATTCCACGCCAACAAACACCCATCTCCCAGTTTGCACGTCTAGTTGCTTAAATTGGGTTCGCCAACAACATCAAAGTGCGGATGAACCACCGAAATGGGGCAAGATCAACTGCTTTGTACGAAAAATCAGCTTACCCTCCCTCCCTCTTTTCGTCCACTATATGGATAAAGTCGAGTTCAGGTGGTATGTAGTTCACTTTTTTCTGGATGCCACTTCGGAGAGAATAGCGACTGTTTTCTCAGCATTACTACCAAAATACTTATGTGCTAATTCCTTATTTTCTTCGCCTGTTTCACGCCGTAAATCTTCTGAACTGTACACTTGCAGGATAGCGTCTGCTAAACCGTCGACATCTTTTTCATCAACTAGCACACGATTAAGAATGTTTGGTATTTCCACGTGTCTGGTTGAGACAACCGGCTTTCCAAATGCCATTGCCTCCGCAATTACTGTAGGGAAGCCTTCAGCAGTGCCCTGGCTATCATGATGGGAGGGTAAACAGAAAATATCACAATGGCGGTACATTGCCTTTAAAGCGGAGCCGCTCAATTTGCCGAAAAACGCCACCTGATCTTCGACGCCAATATCTTTTGCCAATTGATGAGCATCTACGGTATTCCCTGTTGTTCCTTTATCGCCTACAACCCAAACTTCGAGATCAGGCATATTCAGCTTTTTGATAGCCTTGAACAATACTTCGTGTCCTTTGCGTTCTCCGAAAAAAGCAACGATGAGGATCGTAAATTTTTGTTCCAGTTTGTAGTCTTCAAGATCAACGCTGATACGTACAACTTCCACTCGTGATGGATCAACCTTGAACTTGTTTTTTAGCAACTCGCGGTTATATTCCGTAACGGTAATAATTTGATCGCAAGCATCAAGCGCGGTGACAAACAACGCCTCATTCGGATTGATATAAAATTCATAGGCATGAACCATTGTGACGAGAGGTTTATTGAAGATGAGCTTACTAAAATACCCGATGAAGAGCTTATGATCGCCAAAAGTCGAATAGATAATATCTACTTTTTTCATTGAATCGGAAAAATGCCAGGCAAGCATAAAATCCACCAATTCACCATACTTCAGTGCTACGCGCAATATCTTTATGTATAGAGTAGGCTTGCGCAAAAAATAGAAAGGTTGCTTCAGCACGACGTTAAGTGCGCGCCAGTTATTTAGCTCCCAATTATCATGGGCATTGTAATGATCTTTTTTATACTTTGTAGGGAACAGGCTAATTTTTACGCCTGATTTATCGAAAATTCTTAGTTCACGATAAACGAAGTGTTCTAAACCCCGTTTCATAGATGCAATAACGCCAACGCGCATAATGGTATTCTCCAATTATGTAGGTTTTAAAAGAGTGAACGTAATCAGCAATAACTATTTAACCTCAGTTCTGGATAAGAAAAGATGGGAGACTCGAAGCGAAACCCGCTATTCTTAAGGTGTCAAAGCCGAAAATAAAGGTCTCCCAATGGACAGTTTAGTCGAGTTATTCGTTGTCTTCGATGATTTCTGGCAAACGGTTCGTCCATTATAGTATAGCCATTTGTTAGCAAGTGGCGAGAAACAACGTCTTCGTCCTACGCAACTGTCGGAAAGTGAGATCATGACGATCATCATTTTGTTTCACCAGAGCCACTATCGTGACTTCAAAGCTTTTTATCTGGGCTATATGTGTCGTCATCTGCGTGCAGAATTTCCACACTTGCTGAGTTACACGCGCTTTATCGCGCTCATGCCCCGCGTCGGGATGCCTCTCTTTCTATTTTTGCACCTCAGTTTAGGGCGTTGTACCGGAATTCCCTTTGCTGACAGTACACTGCTCAAAGTGTGTCACAATCGGCGCATCGTCCGTCAACGCGTATTCAAGAGCTAGGCGGCACGCGGCAAAACAACGATCGGTTGGTTCTTTGGCTTCAAACTACATCTGATTATCAACCGCCTGGACGAGATTATCGCCTTTCAGTTGACACCGGGAAATGTCGATGATCGCACGCCTATTTTGCAGTTAGTCAAGCGGGTCTTTGGCAAGCCTTTGCCGACAAAGGCTATTTATACAAAACGTTGAGAGCGGATTTACGCGACATCGGCGTTGACTTAATCACCTCACTCAAACGCAACATGCAACCCCAGATCATGCCATTATACGATAAACTCTTGCTCAAAAAACGCTCCATCATCGAAACCATTAACGACCAGTTGAAAAATATCTCCCAGATTGAGCACTCCCGCCACCGTAGTTTCTATGACTTAGTTATCAACTTACTTGCAGGGTTGATTGCCTACTGTCGCCGCCCTAAAAAGCCTACTGTTCATCTTGACCCTCACGACTATCTTGATTTGGCTACTCTCAACTAATGGTCTCTTATCCAGAATTCAGGTTATTTAGAAAAAGATAGGCTGTAAATCTTCAAAACACATCGGACAGGAGAGGCAAAAAATAATACCTATTTGGTTTTGCAATACCCTAAAACTAATCTCGATTTGTACTCAAAATTCGATGAATAATAGGGTGTCACGCGTCAGAATTGTTATAAGGTAAACATCTACAATGTTTTACCCTGAATAGAGAGTGACTTGCAAATACTATTCACGGTGTTGGAATGTCTGTTGCTTAAAAGCTGTTTGAAAAGGTCAAACACTGGCTTTAAGTCGAGCTAGACGACGTACCATGACATGAGAAATCACAGCCGTAGATGAGGGCATCAGAAGTCTCCAACCACTGTTCATAGTCTTTGCTCAAGCGTCGATAATTACTTAACCAAGCAAAAGTGCGTTCAACGACCCACCGTCGTGGTTGAACTGCAAATCCCTTTTGATCTGGTTCAGGTGTAACAATTTCAACATCAATATTGAATTGCGCCGCCTCTTCGACAAAGCGTCCACGATAGGCACGATCCGCCCAAATCTTAGCTAAACCAGGAAA
>JAVJSU010000085.1:0-240253 GCA_040219275.1 Aggregatilineales bacterium
CACCGAGGTTGACCGCACTGACCGCCACGACTTGAGTATTTTTCGCGTCGGCTGGGATTGGTTAGAACGACGATTCGTCTTTGATGATCCCATTCCTATTCTCTTCAGACCGAACTTCTGTTTGATGTCCGGTTGCTAGAGCAGGTTCAATTTCTTGCTGGAATTCAATGATCCAATCTTCATATTCCGCATGTTCGGCGGGTCCACGATGAAATACGACGCGATTTTTCTCACATAGTTGATACCCGTTGTCTACAATCCAGCGTTGTAATAATGCCAGCTTCTCCTGAAATTCTGTCGGGTTCACCCCTTTGATGATATGAGTCGCCGCCATGTCTAAGGCGGGGATAGTTTTGGGTTCCAGAACGCCGAATGTCTTGAGTGGCACAGCCTCTTTTTGTTCAGTGGAGACGGGCATAACGAACACGACATCATGATCATGGTTTTCATGAAAGGCTTGCTCGGATCGAATTTCAGAGACAGGACCAACAACTTTGACACCGTGCTGTGCGAACGCTTGCTCAATTTCGATACCAAACGGCACCATGTCTTCACGCTTCATCGCACGGCGGATGGTCAGGGCATATTGCGGCGGAATCTTCTTGACGATGACATCTAAACTAGTCATTTTGTGCTCCATTTCTATCATTCGTAAACGGAATTCAACGCGTGCTAGCCGTGCTTGTTCCTGCTGAACCACCTGTTCAATCTCTGCGTGCTTAAGGCTCAACATCCCACGAATTTGTTCTGACGTGAGGTCATTATTGAGCGTCAGTCCAATTTGCTCCAACGATAACCCCAGTTCTTTCAGCGCCATAATTTGGTGGATGCGCGGCAGTTGATCAACAGTGTAGTATCGATAGTTGGTGAAAGAGTCAATCTGAGAGGGCTTCAGTAACCCGATATCATCATAATGATGCAAGGTTTTAACTGTGACCTGACTAAGACGTGAGAATTCACCAATTTTCAGCATGATTAGCTCCTCTAACATCGGCTAACATTTATCAAGAAGGTACCTTCATTACCTAGTATGCAACCTCCGGTAACCGAAGAGTCAAGCACTATTTTAAAATTGTGGTTCGTTGCAAAGATCGAATTTCTGCATCTTATCCAGACCTTCACGAAAAAACACACACATCCTGCTATAATTAAATAATAGCGGTTCGTCCGGCAGTACATCAGCTAATCACTCAAAGGTGTGGCAACGTGGTCGATTCTTATTTTTCCGGTCAGCGCAGGGTGCGGGCAATCATCCTCACTAAAAGAAAAACGGTTGTGCTTATCCGTAAAGAATCGCACAAACCGGATGAAGATTATCAGTATATCGCCCCCGGTGGCATGGTGCGGGACGATGACCCCGACGATATTACCGCCCTCCGGCGTGAATTACGGGAGCAACTCGGCGCGGAGGTGCAAATCCTCAAACCGGCAATGACCCTGTTCATGGATCGCTGGTCGTTTTTTCTGTGTGGGTTGTCTTCTGTGGATGCGGAGAAACGCGCACCGGAGCATAACGACGCGATGGCGCGGGGCGAGTATGAAATCGTCGAATTACGGCTGAACGAAACGGCGATTCGCGGGTGCAACATCCATCCGCGTGCCTTGCTGGATTATCTACTCGCCAATTACGACAAATTCTATCGCACGGTCTAATCACGAGACCACGATGAACGACCTCTCTTTTTTGCGCTACATCGGGACTTCCATCTGCCTCGGCGGGATGGTCCTGTTGCCGTTTATCGCGCTGTTATTCGCCTTTTATCTGGTGGATCGCAAAACAGCACACGACTCCAAAATGCCTACAGATCAAGACTCTGAACGTTGAGATCATCCCCTTATCTTGAACACCTAGGAATCGCTCAAGCGCCCATCTGCGCGACATTGGATTGAGTAGCAAGCGCCACAGCTTCGTCATAAGTTGCGACGAACGTCACAAAGCGCTTGCCCGGAAAAATCTTCTTCATAACAGTCAGTATCCGGCTCATCAGACGCATTTCAAAGGAGACCATCGAAGGCACGATGATGATGATTTTGCCCATATTTTCCGGTTGATTGCGGGCGGCACGGCTAAAGTGCATGATCGGGTTGCCGTCTGGCAATTTCTCCTGCACTTTGATAATCAATGGGATCGCTTCGGACTTTGTGGAGATCATTTCATGCGCCCGAATCACAGCGATGTCAAAATCCTGCCATGTGCTGTTTTCATATAGCTCTAGCAGAACGGCGCTTTCTTCATCTGTAAGCCATCCGAGCCTGTAATGTTCCATATTTTACTCCAATGAGTGTAGATGAAGTTATTTTATTACAAATAATTACACTCGTCAACGACACTGTCAGGGAAATGTACGTTTTTACGAAAACCATGCTTGCAAATGTTGAACTTTTGTTCTAAACTAGAAGTCTTCTAATCACCTGTTAGAAATTCAAAATTAAGCTACACTTATAAAGTGTACAATCTACGCAAAAGAGTAAAAGAGCGGGCTATGGCGAAGAGAAAAACAACAAAAGTAAGCGATGAAGATTCGGTTGATATGTTCCCGAATGATGAAGGGAAGTCCAAAGCGTTAGACGCGGCACTTTCCGACATCAACAAGCGTTTTGGCGACGGGGCAATTTTGCGGCTCGGCGATGCCCAGAATATGTCGGTTGCGACCATCCCTACAGGGTCGCTCACGGTCGATATTGCGATGGGCGTAGGCGGCATCCCCCGCGGACGCATCACCGAAATTTACGGACCAGAATCCAGCGGTAAAACCACGTTGTGTCTGAGCGTGATTGCACAGGCACAAAAGCGCGGCGGTGTGTGTGCTTTTGTCGATATGGAACACGCGCTAGACCCAACTTATGCCGAGCGTATCGGCGTTGATCTGGACAGACTCTATATTTCACAGCCGGATACCGGCGAGCAAGCACTGGAAATCACCGAATCGCTGGTGCGTTCTGGCGCGTTGGATGTTGTCGTTGTCGATAGTGTGGCGGCGCTCGTCCCGCGTGCGGAAATCGAAGGCGAGATGGGCGATAGTCATGTCGGTTTGCAAGCCCGTTTGATGAGTCAGGCATTGCGTAAATTGTCCGGCGCGATCAAACAAACCGGCACCTCCGTCCTATTCACGAATCAACTCCGTGAAAAAATCGGCGTAATGTTTGGTAGTCCGGAAACGACCTCTGGCGGGCGGGCGTTGAAGTTCTACGCCTCGGTGCGTCTGGATATTCGTCGTATTCAAGCCATCAAGCAAGGTGGCGATAACATCGGTAATCGTACCCGTGTCCGCGTGACCAAGAACAAAGTCTCCGCGCCTTTCCGTGAAGCCGAGTTCGACATCATGTTCTACGAAAACGGCATCAGTAAAGCCGGCGAAGTCGTCGATCTCGCCACTGATCTGGGCATCATCGAGAAGCGTGGCGCATTCTATCGCTATAACGAAGGTCTGCTCGGTCAGGGACGTGAAAATTCCAAGCAATATTTGATGGAAAACCCGGCAATCTCCGACGAAATCGAAGATCAAATCCGCGCCCATTTCGCCTTGCCGACGGTGGTACTTGTTGCGCCGGAAGCCGAAGAGTAATTTCAAGTTCTGTTGAACCCATTTTAGGACGATCCGCGTGATCGTCCTTTTTTTTTGCATAGTGACGTGTTATCTTCCCTCGCAAATGTGCCACTTCTTGCTAAAATGTGTGAACGTCATACCCATTTAAAGTCCACATTGCACCCCGTATAGGTCAGTTGTTCAGATAACGGATACCAAAGTTTATGCAAAATTCTGCCGAAACAACAAACGCCACCCGCCAATTGAGCGGTCTGCTGATTTTATTGGCATTTATCGCCGGATTCGCCTATATCATCTTCACTGCCACGCCCGATCCAACGGTGACTCTGCAAATTTTCAGCACCCGTTTTCTCGGCATATTCATCGAAGCCGCGCCTTTCCTGTTGCTCGGAACGCTGGTTTCCGGCTTTCTGGAAGTGTATGTGACCCGTGAAGACATCGTGCGCTGGATTCCGCGTAATCCGTTTTTGGCGACGTTGACGGGCGCGTTTCTGGGGTTTGCCTTCCCTGTGTGCGAGTGTGGAGTCGTACCCGTTACGCGGCGATTGTTCTCCAAAGGCTTACCGATGTCCGTCGGGATTGCGTTCATCCTAGCCGCGCCGGTGATGAACCCGATTGTGCTCGTCAGCACGTATATCGCTTTCGGGCAGATTGCGCCGGAAATCGTCGTCGGGCGTTTCGTGATTACCGCCTTCGTGTCGATCACTGTTGGTCTAGTATTCGCCTATTCCGCAAAGCCCCACGAAGTCCTGCGTCCTGCTTCGCTAGCGCCTATCATTGGTGGGAGCGGAGAAATTGACCTGAAAAGCGTGCAATCCAACCAACGCAAGCCGATCATGCAGGGGATTTACGAAGCCTTGATCCTCGGAGGCAACGAATTTTTTGACATGGGGCGTTTTCTGGTGATTGGCTGTATGCTGGCGGCAGGCTTACAAACGGCTGTTTCACAGGACACGTTGTTGGCGCTAGGGGAAGGTCCGCTGGTGTCGGTGCTGGTGATGCAGGGGTTGGCGTTCTTACTGAGCGTGTGTTCCACTGTGGATTCGTTCCTTGCGCTGGCATTTTACGGGACGTTTTCCGGCGGGTCGGTGATGGCGTTCCTGACGTTCGGTCCGATGATTGACATTAAAAGTACGTTGATGTTCCGGGCGGTGTTTAAGCCCAAAGTGGTACTGTATTTGATCTTGCTCCCCTTGTTGATGACTCTGCTGATTGGCGTATGGATGAATTTGTATTTGCCGGTGTAGAAGTGGTGGGTGCTGAGTGAAAAGTTGAAAGATAGAAGACGATAGATCATAGATTTGAGATGTTTGTAGCGGCGGCGGCGCTCGAATTTTTTATACGTTGCAAGATGCTTTGTATGGCGGTGGCGCAGAATTTTTTTCCGCCATAAGTTGGCATTTTGGGGGATTTTGAGGGGAAAAACAGCAATTTTGTGGTTGGCGGTTCTGCCATAGTGGTTGGCATTTCTGCCATGTCCTACCATCGCCGAAACCTTTTTTGAACGGCACAGGGGCAGTTATCAGGTATCATTTAACAGTTCTCCATAGGATTGGTGTTTGCTCAGGATAGCATGGATTGATCGTGTGGATCGAGCCAAATGCTCCGCCAAAAGGACTCAGTTTTTTAGGGGGAAGTTGTAAGATAAAAGAGGTTGGATTTTAGATAAAAGATCAAAAGCGAACCGCAGAGGTATTTTGTGCGGTTAGAGTTTGCAAATTATTTTGACACAATTAGCCCGTTAGATAGCCATGTTGAACCTTTCGGCGGTGCGTCGTGTTCAAGGATGAAGTGGGCGACTTCAATGGCTTTTTCTCTGGTGATAGTCTGATTAATCGGATGGGTATCGTACGTCCCGTCATCCACGCGCATCCTAACCTTGCCGTCGTTTTCAGTATAGGCAGGATCAAGAAGCATACCTTCCTCCGAATAGAGCAATAGTAGTCGTTTTAAATGCCCACCCATTACAGATACGCGGAAAGCACCCTTCCAGATATGGATGTAATTTGAATCGGTGGCGTTGAGAGATGCGATAATGCTCAGAATTTCGGGAAGTGTGGTATCGTCTTTTTCGATATACTCATTGTTCTGATGATAAGAAATCTTCACTTTGTCAACCTCATCAATTCTTGTGAGCAGGCGGGCGAGCACGTTGGCTCGCCCCTACGAAAACGGCACACTATAATATTTCATTATCGCTTTTAAAATATCGTCCAATGAAAACGCAGTGGCAAGCGTTTCATCATCATTCACTAGATACCATAAACCTGTGTGTGATGGTTGCTGATACACCATTGTCACATCGTCAGCTACGGTTCGTTGTGTATCAAATATCTGCTCTCTTCTGCCAACATGGAAAACGATAATGTCTATTGGTGGATTAAGTTGTCTTGCAAAAAGTCCTGCTCGTTGGATTAGTGTGATTGCTTCATCAATTGATATATCGACTTTTTTATCGGTCATTGTTTGTTGCTACGTGGCTTTATCATCGGCGCGTTACTCGTCTTCATTCAAGTCGCTAATTTCTTGAAGAATTTTGCAAAGCCTGTCGAAAGTATCCTCTACAACAATCCGTCTCTTATTTGCGAATTCACTTGGCTCACTAGGGTAAGATGATAATATCCGATCAAAAGTCTCCAAGTAGTCTTGTTTCCAACGAATAACTTCACTCAGTTGTAAATCGTGATAGAGTTCATACTTTTCGTAGAGAGTACCAAGAATATCCACATTGGCGACAATTTTCGCATCACCACAATTGCCATACAGTGACTTTTCATTGTCAATCTTGTAGGTTTGTCTAATTTCGTCGATGATCCGGTTAACCCACGAACAGAGCACATTCAGCGAATCATCGGCTTCAAAGTTTTTGTATCCCCATACGCCCATATTCGATTCCTTTTCCTAGTCTGGTGGGAATACAAATATTATAAGACAACAAACGGGCGAGCACATTGGCTCGCCCCTATTATTCTGCCTCTTAATCGCAGAATTCATATAACAGCCTTTGTTGACGATTGAATTCCCGTGCTAAAGGGTACGAACTGTCTACGAGTCTTTCATTTTCAAAAGCCTCTTCTTCATCGGATGTAAGCCTGCGTAGTTTTTCTCTATGAGGTATGAGGTAATCCGATGCAAACAATGATGAAATGCCAGTTAGTACAGCCGATTTTATGTCACCCAATTGGGATACACATTGTATTGCATATGCTATAGTTGCAACAGCATCCATCGCCCCGAACCCTGACGCATCCGGGAATTCTTCCGAGTCTAATCCACACGTTTCAACCTGAACCAACAAAATAGTTATTATAGATTCTTCGGTCTACTCCGTAAATCTAAGAGATAATCCATGTCTCGTGAAAGTTTGCGTATCGCATTACTAACTTGTTTTTTTCTTGGGTCAGACATAGCATCAAAACGATTTTCGATCCCTCGTATGATCTCGAGTGTGCTGGTCAACATGAACACGACATCTCTGTTTATATATTTTGAGTTACCTAATAGACGATTGTAATCCTCTATAGTCTTAAGAAGCGTAGTTAAGGCTTGTTCATCAAAAGTGTTGTGGACTCTTAACTGCATCATAAATCCACTCTCTGCTTCAACTTCTTCGATTATTTTTGTTTCAATTTCATCTATATCCATTAGTAACCTCCTTATATCAACATAAATTGATTCCGCTCTGGTAGCTATACGACTATATGCAGGTTAGAAAATTAATTACACAACGAAACAAAGGGCGAGCACGTTGGCTCGCCCCTACAGATGGTGCGTTAAATATTACTCGGAGACGGGTTCTTCGAGCGGGTGTTCGTCTCGCGGTGCGCCGAGGAATGCCCGTTCCGCTTCCACGATTTCCGGCTCTAGCTTGACGAAAAGCGGATCGGGTTGTTGGAGCGCCTGCCCGGGTTGGAGATCACTTTTCGCCCATGTGCCGATGGCTTCGCTCCCGTCATAGGTGAGCGCCTTGTGCTTGCGGGTCGATTCCGCGATTTCGACGATTTTGAGGTCGCCGAACAGGTTGCCTTCGTAGCCGAGATACTCGTGCACCTTCTGTGAGCTAAAGGGCAAGAAGGGCGCGAGCAGAATCTTCACGTTGTCGATCACCTTGAGCACGGTATAGACGGTACGTGCGGCGGCTTGTGGATCAACCTTGATCTGCTTCCACGGCTCATGCTCGCTCAGGTAGGCATTGGCATCACGCACCACGCCCATTGCTTTATCAAGGGCTTCCTTGAGCTTGACGCGATCTAGCAAGTCGCCGATTTCATCGAAGGCGTTTTCGGATTGTGTGATAAGGGCTTTATCCGCGTCGGTCAGTTCACCGGGATCAGGGACGATGCCCTCAAAACGCTTATAGGCGAAACCCACCGTGCGATTCACCAGATTGCCCCACGCGGCGACCAGTTCGTTATTCACGCGATCCAGAAAACCCTGCCATGCAAAGTCAGAATCCGAGCTTTCGGGGAACGTGCGCGCCACATAATAGCGAATGGCATCCGGCTGATAGCGTTCGAGGATGTCCGGTGCCCAGATCGCCCAATTACGACTCTTCGAGAATTGCTTGCCTTCGATGTTCATGAACTCGTTGGCGGGTACGTCATAGGGCAATTGTAAGCCTTTTTGATCGTCGTTATAGATGCCATCCACGCCGAAAAGTTCCGCCTGCCAGATGATCGTGTGGAAGGGGATGTTGTCCTTACCGATGAAGTTATAGATTTTGGCTTCGGGGTTGTACCACCATTTTTTCCACGCGTCGTCATCCTGCGCGATTTCCTTCGCCCATTCGAGGCTGGCGGTAAAATAGCCCATCACCGCTTCAAACCACACGTAGAGCTTCTTGACTTCCCAGCCATCGAGCGGCACATCAATGCCCCAGTCAATATCGCGGGTGACGGCGCGTCCGTGCAAGCCATCTTTGACGAAATTCTCACTAAATTTGGTGACGTTGCCGCGCCAATGTTCCTTGTTGGTGTTCAGGTAGTCCAGAATCTGCGCCTGAAATTTGCCGAGATCAAGGAAATAATGCTCGCTCTCGCGCACGACGAGCTTATCGTCGGGGTCGGCTCCGTTGCGCGGGTTGATGAGCTTGGTCGCGTCCATTAGATTGCCGCAATTGTCGCACTGGTCACCGCGCGCGCTGTCGTAGTGGCAGATGTAGCATTCGCCCTCAACATAGCGATCCGGCAAAAAGCGCCCTTCTTTCTCGCTATAGAGCAGGGTTTGCTGTTCCTTATAGAGATAGCCGCGTTCCAGCAAAAGCAGGAAAAAATCCTGCGCGATTTTGTGATGATTCTCGGTATCGGTATGCGTGAAGAGATCATAGCTGATGCCGAGTTTTTGCTGGGTAATCAGGAAGCGTTCGTGATAATGCTCGAAGACTTCACGGGCGGAAATGCCACGCTTATCCGCCTCGACGGAAATGGGCGTGCCGTGACTATCCGAGCCGGAGACCATCAGCACGTTGTTGCCCTTTAAGCGATGAAAGCGGGCGTAAATATCTGCGGGTAAATATGCCCCGGCGAGATGCCCGACGTGCAAATCACCGTTGGCGTAGGGCCACGCAACCGAGACGTGGATATAATCAACCATTGTCGTTTCTTGCTCCTGAGTCGTTAATTATTAGTTTACAGTGCACAGTGTTCAGTTGTTAGAAAACCTCACCCCCCAGACTTCTTCAGGGTAGGTATTTTGAGGTTAGCTTTTTTACACTTCCCACCGATGGCTGAAACCCATCGGCTACACCGGTGAAAACCCTGCTGAAGCAGGCTGTTCTTCCCGAATATTTGTGATATTAGCCCACTTCAGTGGGGTTTTAGAGATTCCCTAGCGATGAGGTTTAAGCTCATCGCGGAAAAACGATCCAAAAAGAGTGTGATGTTTGATTGTAGCTGATAAGTTATTTAAGTCTTCAGTGTTTTGATTAACCACTACCCACTCATAACTTACAACTTCATACTCCAATAGTAGCAACGAACTGTTAAATAAAAAACCGCCTGCCAGTAGACAGACGGTGTGAGTGCTTCGCTTTTATCCCGTTTTATGAGAACGGAGGTCAAATCCTTGAGTCACGCACGCGAAAGCCGCCTGTCTGTTCTGGCAGGGTTCAACATTCGCATGAATGTGGCGGGATATGTCGACAAGGTGTTCATACTGTTGAGTATATGATTTTCGTGCGGGTGTGTCAAGAAAAAGCAGTTAAAAGTGGAAAGCAATGAGGGAAAAGATTAAAGACGTTAGATATTAGATCAAGGAAAAAGCATAACGCAGAGAAAAAGAGGTGCGTAGGGTCGCCCTGTGGTTGCAAAAAATCTGTGTGGTATTTTACTTTTAACTTTGATTTTCGCCACGCGCAGACAGACAACTCTGGTGGAGATGTGTGGCATCTGCTAGACTTCATTGAGAAAACTTTTTTAACGCCACTAGAGACTATGGAGTGCTCGTTATGGGTGAACGCTTTAATCAACTTAAAGATTATCTGGCGGAATTGCAAAACGTAAACACCGCCGCTGGATTGCTCGGATGGGATCAGCAGGTGATGATGCCGCCGAAGGGTGCACAGGCGCGTGCCGCTCAACTGGGGACGCTCTCACGCATTAGCCATGAGATGCAAACCAGCGACACATTGGCGCGTTTGCTGGATGATGTGGGGGCGGAAATCGACGGCGCGGCATATGACTCCGATGAGGCGAGTTTGTTGCGCGTGGCGGAATATGATTTTGAGCAGGCGACGAAAATCCCGACTCATCTGGTGGTCAAGCTGGCGCAGGAGACGATTCTGGCGCATGAAGTGTGGGCAAAAGCGCGCGCCAACAATGATTACAAATCCTTCCAGCCAACTTTAGAAAAAATCATGGACTTGACGCGTCAATCGGCAGAGGCGCTCGGCTATAAAGACAACCCCTATGATGCGCTGATTAATCAATATGAACGCGGCATGACCTTCGCGCAGATCAAGGAAATTTTCGACGGGCATCGTCCGCAATTGGTTGATCTGGTCGCGCAGATCAGCAAAAATACTGATAAGGTCGATGATTCGCCCGTGCATCAAGATTTTGACATCGCCAAGCAACGCGAATTTGCAACATGGGTGATCGAGAAATTTGGCTTTGACCTTGAAGGCGGGCGCATTGATGAAGCCGTCCATCCCTTCGCCAATAGCACGTCCATCAACGATGTGCGGATCACGACGCGCTACAATGACGATTTCCTCAACCCGGCGATGTTCGGCATGATGCACGAAGCCGGACATGGTATGTACGAAGCGGGAGTCAGCCAAAACTTGGAGGGCAACATCCTCGCCAGTGGTACGTCGCTGGGTGTGCATGAATCGCAATCGCGCATGTGGGAAAATCTGGTCGGGCGCAGTCGCGGTTTCTGGACGTGGGCGCTCCCCAAATTGCAGGAAACTTTTCCGCAATTGAAAGGCGTAACTGTCGATCAATTTTACGGCGCGGTCAACAAGGTTCAGCCCTCGTTCATCCGTGTGGAAGCCGACGAAGCGACCTATAATCTGCACATTATGCTCCGCTTTGAGCTTGAAAATGACATGCTGAACGGCAAGATCAACTTTAGCAATTTGCCGAACATCTGGAACGAACGCTTCGAATCGTATCTGGGCATCGTCCCGCCGACGGATACGGTTGGTGTGTTGCAGGATGTGCACTGGTCAGCGGGGTTGATCGGCTATTTTGCCACGTATGCGTTGGGGAATTTGCTCTCCGTGCAGTATTACAACAAAGCGGTGCAGGATCATCCAACTATCCCTGACGAAATCGCCTCCGGTGAATTTAGCACGTTGCTCGGCTGGTTGCGCGAGAACATTCATCAGCACGGGCGCAAGTTCACCTCGGCGGAATTGACCAAGCGCGTGACGGGTGAGCAGATCAATTCACAGCCGTATATTACGTATCTGCAAGAGAAGTTTGGTGGCATTTACGGGCTGTAATTTTTACCTCACCCCAACCCCTCTCCAAAGCGTTGGAGAAGGGCTTTTTTTGTGGTAAGTCTCCTTACTTACCTCCACCTATCGCAAACAGGGGGAGATTTAGAGGGGGGATTAAAGGTCGCCTGTTTTTGGTTGAGAAAGGTTAGGTGTTGTCCGCAATCGGGTTGCCGTCGCGGTCATCCAGCCAGCCGTTGAAACGTTGCCAACGGCGTTTCGTGCCATCGGCGAAGGTGTAGATGACCGTTCCACCTAGGAGAACTACTTTCGGTTCTTGTGAGATGATTTCTCTCGTTTCCGCTCCAAATTCGGCTAAATCCCGTTCTTTTGACCAATTTGATCCGTCCGGTAAAATCGTATTTTCATCGAGCATGGTGGACTTCTGAATAAGTGCATCACTTAGATCCGCTTTTCTCAAGTTCGCGCTGGACAGATTTGTTTCTGTTAAGTCTGAGCCGGTGAGATTGGCGCGATGCAAGTTCGCGCCGGTCAGATTTGCCTCCACCAAATGCGTGTCGATAAGATTCGCGCTTTCCAAGTTCGCGCTAGTCAGATCTGTTCTCTCCAAATATGCGTTAGATAGATTTGCGCGATACAAGTTCGCTCTGGTTAGATTTGCCTGAAGCAAGTTCGCGCTAGTCAGATCTGTGCTCCTTAAGTCCGCGCTGGTCAGGTTTGCGCCTTCCAAGATCGTCCTAGTCAGATTTTCTTTCCACAAGATCGCGTTTGTAAGATTTGCACCCGCCAAATTTGTGCCTGTCAGATTTGCGCGATACAAGTTCACATTGGTTAGATTTGATCCCTCCAAGTTCACATTCTGCAAATCAACACGGAACAAATTAGCGTTTTCTAGTAGGGATTCAGTGTCATCTGGTATTATCATATTTTTTCGTCCCAGCCAGCCGCGTTTACGCATGGTGTCGACGGCGGTAATGGCGATTGCATAGGCTGGACTGCCTGCCTCGCGGACGAGCTGTTCTTGCAAGTCTTTGATGCGGTTGCGGGTGTCGCGGCGTTCCTGTAGGACATTCAGCACGCCGATGGTCAGTCCGACGCTGAGGATTTCCGTGTAGATGTTCGTGCCGTAGCCGGAATCGTCCGCAAAGATCAGCGCGCCAATCAACACGCCGATAACGACGAGCAATAAACCGCCGCCGAGTTGGTAGAAGGTGGTGTATTCTCTGTGGATTTGCCGGATTTCTTCGTCACGGGTGAGGGTTGCTTCGGTCATGTGGGCTTGCCTTTGTGTAGGTTCGATTATGCACAAAATTGTAGCGCAAACCCGTTCGCCTTGCTGATCGTGTTGATTAATTTTAGCAGTACGCGTCCATAGGATTTTCAGTTTCCCTGTTACAATTGGTATGCTTCATCCACAAGGACTTTAACCGTATTGCATTTAGGCAGGGTTTTAGATATGGTCTTAGCAATGGGGTGTAAACGCTGTGCGGTACATTAAAACGGCGACACATCAGGTAAAACAGTCATTTATTCAGGGGAGCGAATTATATTATGAGCGATGAACACAACGAAAATGATGAACAGGACGAGATGCAGATACTCAACCAGATCATCGAAGATCACACCGAGGATTTGATGGCGCGTGCCAATGTGGTGGGCGTGGGCGTGGGCTTGCGGCAGGTGAACGGTCAATACACGGATGAAAAAGCGATTGTCGTCATGGTCAGCAAAAAAATGCCGATGGCACAACTCGGCGAAGAAGATGTTATCCCCGAAGAGATCGACGGGATTCATGTGGATGTGCAGGAAATGGGAATGTTCATGGCGGGGTCGGCATAATCCGCTGGAAATGGCACGAAAAGTTTGTGAATTTTGACCCAATTCGCACACAGACCGTCTCAGGTGCTGTATGATGGTTGCGTTGCCCATGATAATCGCGCGCCATACTGAATGACAATTACCACAACAGCACAGCAACATCCCCTACAACCGCAGACAGCTTCCAAAATATCCGCATGGACACAACAGGTTCTACGCGGGACGCTTTTTGTATTATGTGGGGTTTTGTGGTTGTATACGCTGATCGTCATCGGTTTATGTTTGTTTGTGCTGATTGATCGCACCAATGTCTCATGGGTCGAATTCTTCAAAACGGGAGTCTTACCCGGCTTATTGACCGTGATTCCGGCGCTTGGCCTGGCGCTGATTCTGCGCTTTAAATGGGTGAGTCTGGCGTTACTCTTCCCGACTCTCTTTATCATCAGTTACTACGTTCCCTTTTTCCTGCCGAAATCTGTTTCTGTGCCACCGGATGCGCCACAAATAACCGTGTTGAGCTTTAACATCCTCGGACAATCACGCCATGCGGAAGACCTCGCGCAGATCATCCTCGATTCTGGCGCGGATGTGGTCGCCGTGCAGGAACTCGGCGTGGATATAGAGGTTTATCTGAGCAAGGCACTCGCGCAAATCTATCCCTACCAAGCGGTACATCCCCAAGCAGGAAACACCAATTATTATCGCGGGCAGGGCGTGTATAGTCGCGTACCTATCGTTGAGGATGACTACTGGCAATATGATGATTTTCCGATTTTTCGCTGGGGGCGCTGGAAAATGTTCCCTTCGCATGGGCATCAGCGCGTGGTGCTAGACCTCGATGGGCAGGCTGTGGTGCTGTATAACACCCATTTATGGCCCGCGATTAATTGGGGTGGCGGTTGGAACTTTACGGCGAACGATCTCGAAGATTATGGGCATTCAGAAGCGGCGCAACGGCTCGTTGAGCGTACCTCGCAGGAGACTTTACCGCTCATCTGGGTAGGGGATTTCAACATGAGCGATCAATTCAACGAATACGGCGACATCACAGCATATCTGACGGATAGCTTCCGCGAGTCCGGTTATGGCATGGGCTACACCTATCCGGCGCGTGGATTTGACCCGTTTCCGGCGCTGATGCGACTCGATTATGTCTTCCATAGCGACCATCTGCGAAGCCTGAACACCCGCGTTCTGGGTGACTCCGGCTACTCCGATCACTTTCCCGTCATCAGCACGCTGGCGCTGGTCGGCGAGGGTTAGGTTAATTTCACTCATCAGGTGGATTTTTCGCAAGCCACTAAATCACAAAACACGAATTCGCCATTTTTCTTTGCGTCTTTGAGACTTTGTGTTAAGCATTTAATTCAAGCTCAGGGTGTAATTGCCACCGCCGGAGTCGGTATAGCTACGGACTTCGATGCGGTAGACTCCGTTGGCGGGCAGGGTCATAATCAACTGGCTGTTTGTCCCGCCGCCACCATCATCATCCTGCCCGATTAGTCCGCCCGTCGCATTATCGTACAGATACAGGTAGGTATCGAACTCCGCGCTGGACAGGGTAATCACCACGGTTTGTCCACCCCCACCGGAGAAATACCAGCTTGTCGCGCCACCCACCCCGATTGCACCGTTGACCGTGTTGCCGAAACCGATGCCCGGTTGTGGAAGGGGTATGGCTGTTGGCGGCGGTGGTTGAGTCGGGGGGATGGTCGTCGCTGTCGGCACAATGGGCGCTTGGGTCGGCGGGATGTTGGTTGCCACTGCCGGAGCACCCGCGCTAAACGCCAGCGTATAATCGCCCGCGCCACTATCACCAAAACTCGCCGCGCGAATGGTGTATGATCCGGTGTAGGGCAGGACGAATCTGAAGATTTGACTGTTGGTTGTGCCGTTGGAATCGTCGTTGCTGGTCAGTTGTGTGCCGTTGTTATTGAGCAGATACAGATAGGTGTCAAAATTGCCATCCATCGAGATCGTCACGGATTGCCCCGCCTGACCGTTGAAACTATAGAGCGCGGATTGCCCGAAGGCGAGCGTGCTATTCACCACACTGCCTGAACTGATCGTGCCACCGGAGCTTACCGGGGCGGGCGTATTCGTCCGTGATACAGGTGTATTTGATGGACGGGGTGTTTGTGTCGGTGCGACACTCGCCGAAAGGGACAGTGTGTAATTGCCGCCACCACGATCCAGATAACTGCCCGCACGGATGACATATGTTCCGGCAGAGGGCAGGCTAAAGTTGACGATCTGGCTATTCGTCCCGCCACCGCCATCATCATCCTGCGCTACTTGCGTGCGAGAGCCGTCCAGCAGATAGAGGAAGGTGTCAAATTCGGTGCTGGTCAGGGTGATGGTCACGCGCTGTCCGGCTGTTCCGCTGAATATCCAATCTTGCCGTGTTCCGCGTGCCAATGTGCCACTTACTGATCCGCCTACAGAGATACTGCCCTGTTGCGCGGGTGGGATGCTCGTTGGTGTACGGGTCGGCGTGGCGGTTGGCGCTAAACTGGCGGAATTACTGAGGCGTAAGGTATATGCCCCGCCGTAAATATCATTAAAGCTCGCCGCTTGAATCGTAAACGTTCCGGCGGACGGTAGACTAAAGCCGTTAATCAGGCTGGCGTAACCCTGCCCGCTGTCGTCATCCTGTGCGATGATCGTTCCGGCGCTATTGAGCAGATAAAGGTAGGTGTCGAAATCGCCGCTCAGGTCAATCGTCACGCGCTGTCCGGCTGTCCCGCTAAATGTCCACTCGCCCCGTTGCCCGGCGACCAATTGCCCGTTTACCGTCGCACCAAAGGGGATGGATAAGGTTGAGCTAGACGACGCGGGCGTGGGTCTGGCATCCGGCGCGCTAAGTGTCGCCGTTAGGATGTAATCCCCACCGGATTGGCTGTTAAAGCTATCGACGCGGATGATAAACGTGCCGCCGGAACGCAGTAAGAAGTTGCTGATGCGACTATCCGTTCCGCCACCACTATCATCATCAAAGCTGAGTTCTCTGCCGCTGTCATCGAGCACTCGCAGATAGGTGTCGAAGTCACCGCTCAGGTCAATGGTGATGCGCTGGCTGGTCGTCGGGCTGATGTACCAATCCTGTTGTTCGCCGACGACTAACGTCCCGTTAACAGCGCGTCCGCTGGTCAGCAGGTTATTGCTTGATGCACCGGACGAAGCGTTATTATTGCCAGCAGGCGCGGCAGTCGGTGAGTTCAGGCGCAGGGTATAATTTCCGCCCCCGCGATCATTAAAGCTCCCCACGCGCACGGTATACGTACCATCTGCGGGCAAGGGGAATGCGTTGATACGGGCGTTCATGCCCTGCCCGCTATCATCATCGAAAACGAGGCTCGTGCCGTCACTATCCAGCAGAGTGAGCGTTGAGTCAAAATCACCATTCACCGAAATGGTCACACTTTGAGCGCGTTCACCCTCGAAGGTATAGGTTTGTGCCGCCCCGCGTTGCAATGATCCGCTGGTTTCTTCGTTAAAGTCGATGCGCCGTGTGGCGGACGTTGCCGTCTGTGGTGCGATGATGCTTAAGGTATAGTCACCGCTTGCACTATCGGCAAAACTGCTGACGCGCAGGGTATAAATATCCGACTGACGCAAAACCAGCGAGTCGATCCGGCTGTTACTACTGTCGCCGTTGTCGTCATTAAATGCGATCTGATCGCCGCGACTGCTGAGGACGGTTAAGATCGTGTCGAAATCACCCGTCAGTGTAAAGGTGAGGACTTGCCCCGCCGTCGCGCTAAATGTCCAATCATCCTGTTCGCCGACAGTGAGCGTATCCGTGACCGAACCGCCGACCTCGATCACATTGGCGTTGTTCGCGGTGGAGACGTTGAGCGCCGCGTCAATTACCGGCACATCACGCACTTGCACGGTGTAATCCCCGCCGGATTGCTGACCGAAACTACCGACTTGAATTGTATACGTGCCAGCGACGGGCAAATCTACCGTTTCAAGCGTGCTGTTGGTTGTGCCGTTGCTATCATCGTTAAAGGCGATCTGTTCTCCAGCGGCACTCAGCAGAGCCAGCGTCGTATCAAACGTGCCTTCCACGTTGATTGTCACCTGTTGCCCTGATTCACCGTCAAATTCCCACGTATCGAATTCGCCTTCTGCAAGCGTAGCCGATTGTGATGTGCCGATGTTGATGGTATTCGATGCGACAGTTTGTGCGCTGAAAGTGGGCGCGTTTAAGGTCAGGGTAAAATCACCGCTGTTGCGATTGCGATAGCCGTTCACACGGGCGATATAAATACCTGTTGCTGGAAGCTCAAAATCTCGAATCTGGCTGTTGAGTGTTCCGGCGAAATCATCATTAAAGGCGATGACATTGCCGGAATCGTCCAGCAGGCTAAGCGTGCTATCAAATTCCGCGTCGGTGGTAAGGCGGACGATTTGCCCCTCTACACCGTCGAAGAAGCAATCGCGCTCGCCTTCTGGTGGCAACGAGGATGCGATGGTTTCGCCTTCAAGTAGGGTGCAGGTTTCGCCATATTCCTGAGGCGCACCGCCACCCCCGCCTTGCCCATCCGTTAGCGAGGTACGGATGATGCTATTGGAGGTACGAAGCGTAAATGAACCCTGTCCCTGCCGCGTCGATCCGCCCACGATCACGGTGTAGGTGGCATCGGCTGGCAATTCAAAGCCGGAAATCGCGCTATTGAGTCCGCCACCGCTATCATCATCGAAGGCGAGTTGCGTGCCGGATTGTAACAGCGTGAGCGTGCTATCAAAATCACCCGTCACGGCGATGGAAACCGTCGTTCCGGTTGTGCCATCAAATGTATATTCACGTTCGCCATTGGGCGGCAATGCGCCTTGAACGGATTCCCCGATGCTGATGGACTGCACGGGCGGACGGGCGGCGACGCTTACCGTGTCGATTTGCGTCACACTGAGCGTAAAGTCGCCGCCGGATGCGCCACCAAACGCCCCTACGCGGATGCGATACTCGCCGTCCATCAGCAAAGTCAACCGCCCGATTGCGCTGGCGAGGTTGCCCCCGCTATCGTCATCATAGGCAATTTGCACGCCGTTTGGATCAAAGACGGTTAGGGTGGAGTCAAACAGTCCGCCCGTAGAGACATTGATGGCAACCACCTGTCCGGCAGTTGCGGATAAGCGCCAATCGCTATTGCGACCAGCCGTCACCGTGCCATTGACCGCTTCGCCCACCGCAATCGGCGCGACGACCACCGTTTGCGAGTCGTCATCACAGACATCGCCTACGCCGTCATCATCAATATCCAACTGTGCAGGGTTGTACACCGACGGGCAATTATCCAGCGAATCACGCACGCCGTCTTCGTCTTCATCAGGGCAACCATTCGCCGATGGACGACCTGCCGTCAGCGGACAATCGTCAGCGGGATTGTTGACGCTGTCGTTATCATTATCGAGGTCGCAGGCGTTACCCATGCCGTCGCCGTCTGTATCTGTCTGTTGCGGATTGCGAATGGCAGGACAATTATCCACATCATCCGTCACACCATCGTTATCGTTGTCATTTTCAGTGCGGGCATTGTCGCCGGTTATTTCGCCATTCGTCACGCCGACTTCGACCTGATCCGACGCGCCATTCCCGCTGATGTCTTCCACGACGACGGTGATGGTATAGGTGTCTTCCGTCGCATCTTCAAGCGTGAGGGTCAAGATATTCAGTCCGGTACTATCGAACGTGAAGACCGTACCGGAAGAGCGCGTGCTAAAGGTGTTGTCATCATTTAAGGATAGCCAATAGGGTTCAAATTGATCGCCTTCAGCGGGGCGCACCTGTGACGGTTGCACGCCGTTGGCTGATTGCACAATGCCCCACATGCTCCGCGCTTTGCCGTTCAGCAAATTAAACACGATCTGCGCGTTGACGGGCGTGCCGTTGGCGGGCGTGTATAAGCCATCAATCACACCGGAATTGGGGTTGGACGGATTGCTAATCATCAACAGGGGCAGGCTGTTCGTGCCGTCGCTCAGGCGCGGAATTTGCCCATCCCATGTCGCGCCTTCCACTTCATCGGGGGACAGGCGCTCATAATCGACAATCACGGACTCGTCCCCATCCGCCACCTGTACGACCAGCCCGACCTGCGAGACGTTGATCGTATCCATGCCAATGCTGATTCCGCCTTCGCTGGATACGCCCTGAATCTCGCTACGGGGCCAATCCGCCAATGATTGCGATGCGACGCGATAATAGTCTTGCAGGAAATCCGTCCACGCACTTACGCCGTCCGGGATGTCGCGCAAATAGCCATCTCTAAAGTCGTTATTGCGGTAAATAATCTGGTTGCGCGGGAAAAAGATGGACATGCCGGTTGAGCTTGCGAGGGTTTCTGCGGTGCGGTGATAAAGCACCACGTCGTCGCGAATGTCGATGACATTTTGTGCTTTTTCGACCAGAGTCTCGTTATCGGATTGATCGACCACCAACTGCATAAACTGGAATAAATCCGTCGCAGACCAGATGTCGGCGTAAAGGGGCTGGTCAAAACCGCCATACACCAGCGCTTCATTGCGCGTTCGGGCAATCGTCTGCACACTTTCCGGCGCATCCTCGATGATATTGCTAAACGCACCGAGCACCTCGCCCAGCGCGTCAATCTGTCCGAGGTCGATCAGGCTGAGGTTATAAGTATCGTAAAGGTCTTCATTTTCGTAATAAGAATAGAAGTTATCGACAATCGCCCGCCCGAAAGTTTCCGGTGTCATCTGTGGGTTATCTACTAAGTCTTGCAGAGAAAACAGATAATCCCAGCCATCGCCGGGGATCAATTCTTCGCTGGCGACGGCATAAGAGCCATAAGGTGCGATGGCGCTATAGACTTCAAATCCGCCCATCAAACAGGCATCAAAGCCCAGAATATCTAGCGTGGTGATGCCGGTTTCCTGTGTGATCTGCTTGAGCGCGTTTTCCAGTTCGAGCATGGTCAGTTCGTCATAGTCGGCGGATTCATCGCTGGCGATCCCCGTCCACGATCCGCCATGATCCCATATGACCAGCGCATAATGTTTCGCCGGATAATTCTGGATCGCCCATGTGCCGAAGTTGCGGAGCACATCGGGGTTGCCCGTGTTGGTTTCACCGAGCGATTCAATCAGCGTGGAGGTGATGTCTGGATCATAGGGCGAGCCACCGTCCGAGGTGACATAATAACGGCGCGTGTCGCTCCAATCATCATCACGGGTATCGTAGCCCGCCGCACGGTCTACCTGCACGACGATATTAACTTCATCGGGAACACTACCCACAATTTCCATCTCGTTCAGGTCTTGCAGGGCGAAATATTCGAGGTTGTTATCCGCCGCCATGTAAATCATGACCGTCCACTCAGCTTCTTTGACTTCTGTCACGGTTGCGGTAGTGGCGGACTCATCGGTTGTGACGGTGTCGCCTGTCGCGCTTTCGTCTGTCGTCACGCCCGACCCTGATCCATCCGTCCCCGATGCGCGGGACGTTGTGCCGTTATCAGCGGGTGTGCTGGTGGCTTCTTCGGTGGGGATACTGGTGGAAATTTCGCTCTGGAAAAGTTGCGTCGCGTCTGTGGTCGGGGTAGCAGTCGGTAAAGTGGTGCTGGTGGCGTTGGGGGTATTCGTCTGGAAGATCGAGCCACTGCGGGGTGCGGGCGTGTTGGTCTGGAAGATCGACCCATTTTGCCCGAATACACCACCTGGAATCAACAGTATCAGCAGAAAAAACAGTCCGGCAATCAACATGTGACGGTAGGTTGGGCGCAGATTGTGCATAGCATTATCGTCCCGCAATTGAGTGATTAGGTTTGTCTTAGTTGATAAATTATAACATGATTCGGTCATGCCGATTTAACGACAACACCTGAAAAGGGATACGTTTGTGGTGGCGTGGTGTTCTTTAAATTGCGTGACGATGGCGCGAATCACCCGTGCATTGTGTATACTCAGGCAAATGATGATTTTGCACATAGGAGAGAACGACATGGGCATGATGGACGGAAAAGTGGTGCTGATCTTCGGCATCGCCAACAAAAATTCAATCGCATGGGGAATCACCCAACGTTTACACGCGGAAGGCGCACAGATCGCGCTCAGTTATGCCGGCGAAGTGCTGACCAAGCGCGTGCTCCCCCTCGCGGAAGAAATCGGCTGTGATTTTGTGGAGATGTGCGACGTGAACGACGACGCACAACTGGACGCACTCTTCGCCAGAGTGACCGAACGCTACGGGCGAATTGACGTGCTGGTACATTCCATCGCCTTCGCCGGACGCGATGATCTGGGCGGGCGGTTTGTGGATATTTCCCGCGAGGGCTTCAAAACCGCGCTGGAAACAAGTGCCTTTAGTTTGATCGCGCTGGCGAAACGTGCCGAACCGCTCATGAGTGACGGCGGGAGCATCATGTGTTTGACGTACTATGCCGCCGAAAAAGTGATGCCGACTTATCATGTGATGGCAATCGCCAAAGCCGCGCTGGAAAATATCACCAAGTATCTGGCGAACGATCTCGGCAGTCAGGGGATTCGCGTCAATGCCATCAGCGCCGGACCGATCAAGACACTTTCGGCGGCGGGCGTGCCGGGATTACGCACCTTCTTGAAATATGCCGAGCAAGCCTCCCCGCTACGGCGCAGAGTCACACAGGAGGATGTGGCGGATTCGGCGTTGTATCTCGCCTCGGATTTAAGCCGGAGCGTAACGGGCGAAATTTTGCATGTGGACGCAGGCTATAATATCCTCGGCTTAACCGCACTGCCGGAAGAACTCGACGGCGTGTGAGGTAAAATCGGGCGTATTCAAATGAAACGTGAAACCCAAGAGGAGCTTGTGTGCCAAAAAAAATTATCATAGATACAGACCCCGGTATTGATGATGCGATGGCGATTTTCTTCGCGCTAAAGTCACCGGAACTGGATGTGCTCGGCTTGACTACGACATTCGGCAACGGACATACTTCGCTGACCACACTCAATGCTCTGCGTCTGCTGGAAATTGCGGATAGACCGGACGTGCCGGTTGCGAAGGGGTCGGATCATGCCCTCATCGCCGATTTTGATGATCCGGGCGCAATTGTGCATGGCGACGATGGACAGGGAAATTTGAATCTGCCGATGCCAACCACAGAAGCAATACCGGAATCCGCGGCAGAATTTATTGTCGAGAGTGTGCAGGCGCATCCTGACGAAGTGACTCTGGTCGCCATCGGTCCGTTGACCAATCTGGCGCTGGCATTGCGCTTAGACTCACAAATCGCCGATAAAGTAGCGGGGGTCGTTTTGATGGGCGGTAACGCGTTCACACAGGGCAATATTTCCCCCGCGGCGGAGGCGAATATTTATCATGACCCGGAAGCGGCAGATGTGGTTTTCGGCGCGGGCTGGGATGTAACGATGGTCGGGCTGGATGTGACGCATCAGGTTTATCTCTCGCCGGAAGACATTTTACGCTACGGACACATGAAGAATCCACTCGCGCAACATATCAGCCAGATTTTGCCGTTTTATCAGGCATTTTATAAGCAAATTTACGGCTTTGAAGGCATTTATGTGCATGATTCTACCGCTATTGCCTATTTACTCGCGCCGGATGCTTTCGAGACGCACCGCTTGCCCGTGCGCGTGGAAACACAGGGATTCAGCCGGGGCAAGACGTGGGTATCGAACGGCACGGAAAGCATCATCGCACCGTGGGAAAATCGCCCGCTGGTGAATGTGTGTGTCAACGTTGATGCGAAGCGGACGCTTGCGCTTGAGTGGGCGCGGATGGCGGATGAAGAATGATTTATTTATCTTTATTTAAATTTGAGGTCATAGAATATGAAATACGGCACGATTAACGGCTTAGAGAAGCCCGTTTCCCGCTTGATACAGGGGACGGCACGTTTTACTGAATTGGGCGATGAGGACTCCTTCGCGTTGATGGATGCTAGCCTTGAAGCGGGACTCACGACGTTTGATTCCGCCCGTCATTATGGGAATTCTGAACTCATCATCGCCCGATGGATGCAGGCGCGGGGCATTTCGCCGGAGCAATTGGTTCTACTGACGAAAGGCGCGCATCCGGTGGCAGGTGTTACCCGCGTCACGCCGAAGGACATCACCACCGATCTGATGGAATCACTCGAACGGCTGAACGTAGACGTGATTGACCTGTACGTGCTTCATCGTGATGATCCTGATGTGCCGGTTGGTGAAATTGTCGATGTGCTCAACGAACATCACAGAGCGGGGCGAATCAAGGCATTTGGCGGATCAAATTGGATGGTGGAGCGTGTGCAAGCCGCTAATGCGTATGCGACAGAACACAATTTGACCCCATTTACGATGAGCAGTCCCAATTATAGCCTTGCGGAGCAGGTCAAGCCGCCGTGGGAAGGGTGCATCAGCATCAGCGGTGAGCAAAACGCCGATGCCCGCGCATGGTACGCCGCGCAGAATATGGCGCTCATCACATGGTCAAGTGGTGCGGGTGGATTTTTCTCCGGCAGATTCACGCGGGATAATCTGGATACGTTCAGTAGTGATTGGGACGCGGTGGCGATCCTCGCGTATGCTTACGAAGCCAATTTCCAGCGATTAGAACGCGCGCAAAAAATGGCAACCGAAAAAGGCGTAACCGTGTTTCAGATCGCGCTGGCGTATGTCATGAATCAGGTGAATTTGAACATTTTTGCAATCACAGGCGGGTGCACCGCGGCAGAGATTCAGGCAAATGTTACCGCGTTGGAGCTGACCCTGTCGCCGGAAGAATGTTCGTGGCTCAATACAGGCGCGTAAGCCGGAACACAGGGCGATTTTCGTTGGTTATAGGTCGTGAAATTGAGGCAAAACATGGACACCTTTTTCGAGGATTATCTACTGCGGTTGGACGACCTGCACGAGGATTTTAAAATCGCCATTGGTGGCTTGTCGGTGGATGTGCTGGATTGGGTTCCAGAAATCGCCAGCAAAGACTCGCCGATGAATTCGCTGTGTGTGCTGGTGGTGCATGTGTGTGGCGCGGCGCGGTATTGGTGCGGTGATGTGGCGCTGGGGGAGATTTCAAATCGGGATCGGAATGCCGAGTTTGAAGCGAAAGGGTATACGGAGCAAGACTTGATCGCTAAATTGGACGACAACATCGCCTATTTTCGCACAGGCTTCGCCAAATTGAGCGTGCATGATCTTGCCCGTTCGTGTCCCGCGCCGGGGCGGACGATTCGCCCGAACTCCACCCAATTGCGGGAATATAATCTCGGCTGGTCATTGCTCCACGCGTTGGAACACACCGGCTTGCATCTCGGTCATGCGGAAATCACCCGTCAACTATGGGACTCAGAGGGGCAAGTGTAAAATGCCCCCCGATATAGTCACATAGCTAACTTGCTTGCTAGTCAGCAATTCAGCGAGTCAGTTTCTCAGTAAAAGCAGTCATTTTGCCCATTACGACCTGTTTCTAGCTGACCTGCTGATGGCTGAGACGCTAAAAGGTCTTTTTTACATGAGTTTCTGAAAAAATCGCTGATATACAGGTAGCCATCACCACATAGATTGTGTTGAATTTTCGATTAACTTTCCGGCGGCAGACCCCACACATACAGCGGGCCGATCTCGTCGAAGAACAGCATAACGAAGCCATCCGGCGACCAATCTAAGTTAAAGATGCGCGTAGACGGCACGTTGAGGGGCGCACTGCCGATAGCCGACTCCGAGATCGAGTTCATATTCCACAGCGATACCGCGCCGCCCCGCTTGACCGTCAACAATAAGCCGCCATCCGGTGAAAATGCGGCTGATACATCACCGCTCAGGTCAGGTAAGCTGGCAAGCCGTGCGCCATCGGTCACATCCCAGACGAGCATATCGAGCGTCGTGCCAGCCGTGATGAGATAGCGTCCATCCGGTGAAAATGCCAGCACATCCCGCGTGCCACCCTCGCCGAGTTCCAACGCATACGCAACATCAAAAGTGGTCATGTCAAACATCAAGGTCACTTCCGGCGTTGCCGCCGCCATTCGTGCGTTATCCGGCGAAAACACAATGCGATCAATCCGCGGGACGTTGGCGGGGAAGATACTCAGCAATGCCCGTTCGCGCCAATCCCAAATTTCGATAGTTGCATTCGTCCCGCCTATGCCGACCATCGTCCCATCCGGCGACATATCCACCGTGAGCACATCACCCGCGCTCGATTGCACGGTGACGAGAGAGGTACGCTCCACCATATCCCACACTTTAACCGTGCTGTCTGTGCCGCCCATCACCAGCAAATCTTCATCTGCATTAAACGCTACCGCACCGTTAAATGCCGTGTGTCCGCGCACATCGTTGATAATCAAACCATTTTCTGCATCGTAAATGATGATATTGCCCTGCGGATCAATCGTATAAATTTCACTTTTGTCCGACGAGAAAAAGACCTCATTCGCGTTTCGCCTTGAGGCGATAAAGACGTTTTCGCCGCTAATCAAATCCCAGACCATCAGATTGATGTTATCGAGCACGGCAAGGCGGGTGGCATCCGGCGAAAAGGCATGGCGAAAGACGGTGGACATCTCCGCGCCAACCGTCTCTAAACGTCCTATATAAGAGGCACGGGCGATATTTTCGGTGGTTAAGACATCGCTGGCTTCGCGCCATTCCGGTGGGCTTTCCAGCGTAATTTCTACCCGTCCCTGTGCGCCTGCAACGGTGATGGCGGCATCATCCGTCGGGGTCGCTTGATTTGTCGTGTTTGACTCCGTATTTGAACATGCTGTGAGGAGCATCAGCAAGAACAGTACCCATTTCCACATGATTTATGACCCTATCCGTTCGTTTTTGGGTAAATCTACAGCCACGCAGACAGATGAACGTGACTCCCTAAATTCATTATAAACGCGATGTTGTGCAGAATAACCGCAAGAATTGTCAGGGTGGGTATACATTGCAGAAAATTGACCCGATACAGTTCGTTTTCAGGTGCGTAAAATGACCAATAATTTGTGGTACAATATGCGCGTTGTAAAAAAGTAGAGTAGCCCGTGCGCGACCTCTACACAGCACAACACGCAAGACAATCATCACAATCATTTTTCCTTAGGCGACGAATTTACCGAAAAGTCACGTTGACACCATGTTTAACGGGCGCTGGACGCTGAGAAAACGAGAGCGCGCATGGTTTTTGCGGGCATTTACCGGGCAGGCATTGATTCTGTTGCTGATGGCATCGCTTTATTATGCTGTCGGTTTACAGCAACGGCTTGATGCGGCGATGGCGTGTGTTTCTGCGGGTGGCATCTCGCTAGGGATTGCCCTGCTGATTCACAATCGCCCCGTGTTTACCACCCGTACCCAACCGAGTCCCGCCATCATCACCGAAACGCGCACCGGCATTCGCTGGATTCCCCTCTTCGCCGGAGTCATCATGCTGGCGATGCTGGCGGATGCGAGCGGCAATATCGTCAAACCTGCCTATTTGCTCCACCTGTCGCATCACATCCAATTTGCCTATTGGGTTGCTGGCACGTTCCTCGTTGGCTGGGGGATTGCGGGCTATCAAACCACGCGCAAAAGTTGGATCGCCGCGCAATTACCCGTCCCACTGTTCAGCAGGCAAGCAGTCAAACAGACTGTCGCCGACATCAACTGGCGCGAGGTGCTGGCGGTCACGTTGATTCTGGCGCTGGCGACGGCGGTGCGGGCGTGGAATGTCGGGTATGCGGTGCGGCTATTCGTGGATGAAATTCACTTCGCCAATCCGGTGATTCACTTTTATCGCGTCAATGATATTGAACTGCTCCGCCCGTTTAGCTCGGTGGCGGCATTCCCGTATCTGTTCCCGTATATGCAGTGGCATTTTGTGGAGATTTTCGGGCGCAATCTGGTCGGCTTGCGGATGTTGAGCGTGGTGCTAGGCGTGGTGACCGTGTTCGTGCTCTATCTGCTGGCGCGGGAAATGTTCGATGTGCCGCTGGCGTTACTGGCTTCCGTGTTGCTTGCCGCCTTTCCGTTGCACATCCATTTTAGTCGGCTGGCGCTGAATAATATCGCTGACCCGATCTTCGGGATGCTGGCGATGTTGTTCATTTTGCGCGGAATCAAACCGCATCGACGAATGCGCCCCAATTTTGTATGGGCGGGCGTGGCGCTTGGATTGACGCAATATTTCTACGAAGGCGGGCGCTTGCTCTATCCCGCGCTGATTATCGTGTGGATAGGTGCGATGGGCTTGTCTGTCTATGGTGCGACGACGATACGCCTGTTGTGGGGACGGTTCAGGCATCATCCGGCGCTGTTACATCGCGCACAGTGGGCGGTAGACTCGGTGGATTATCCCAGATTGGCGGGGGCGATACTGACCATGATGGTGACGGCTGTGCTCATCAGCGCGCCCGTATATTATGCGCTGATCGGTCTGGATAAGCCTGTTGTTACCCGTCTGGAAACCGCGGGAATCAGTGAGCGCACCTCGCAGGAATTCGAGACGCTCGGCGACATCGCGGAACATTTTGAAAACCGTATGATGGAAGCCTACCTGATTCACGTCGCCATACCGGAATCCGCGTTGTATTACATCGGCACACGCGCCTTTTTGCTGTGGTTCGTCCTGCCATTCTTCTTCATCGGGGCGTGGTCGCTGATCTTCATGTCAAATCATCGCGGCAGTTTGTTGATTCTGCTGTGGATACTCATGACGTGGTTTGGCAACACCTTTTTGCAGGAAAGCCGGATTTCCGCCCGCTATGTGGTGGAATTGCCCGCACTGGCATTAACGGTTGCGCTGGGTGTGAAGGTCTTCGCAGAAATCGCGGTCAATGGGCATCCACGCGCCCGCAATCGGCTGATGGCGGTGATCGTCAGCGGGCTGGTTGTCGGGCAGGTCTATTATTATTTCGAGGAACATCTGCCCAAATTCAACGTCCAATTTCGTGGCGAATATGAGCGCGTGCTGGATAGCCATGATGTCCTGTTCCGTGCGGCAGAATTACCCGCTGGAACGATTGTGCATGTGATTGGCGATCCGGTGATGTCCGAATTTGACGCAGATCAATTGCTCGGCTTTCTGGTGGATAATATGGAGATGACTACCATGACACCCGACAATTTGACCGATTCTTATTTACAGATGATGCCCGTCAATTTTCATCATGCCTTCTTCGTGGATATTGAAGATGAAGACACCCTCAACCGAATCAGAGCGCAATTTCCTTACATTCTGGGACCTATTTTTAGTAATTACCCACCACTACCGCAGGATCGTCAATTCGCGCTGTTTTTCCAGCCACGCCTCGTTGAGGTTGAACTGAATCCGGAATCTTCACCGTAATTGAGGCATAAAAAGAGCATCCCGCAAAGAATGATCTATAGCTTTGGGGGGGCGAAATAATGCCGTTTAATCATTAAATGCGGTGTTTAGATCCCCCCTCTAAATCTCCCCCCGCTTCGCAAGGCGAGACTTTGTTCCCCCTCAGTTGCAGGAGCGGGGAGGGGATTATTTTCCGCCGTATTTAGTCAAAGAGCATTATTGCGCCCTACCTCGTGCTGACCCTCATTTACCCGGCTTTATGGACAACCCGCGTTTGGACCGGCAATGATCGGGCAATTGTCTGGATCGCTGTCGCCGCCATCAAGGAAGCCGTCGCCGTCGGTGTCTTCACAGGCATCGCCCGCCGCCGTGCCATAATTATTCGCCTGACTGGGATTAAACGCTGTGGGGCAATTGTCCGCAAAATCGTACGCGCCATCACCGTCCGCATCAGGGCAACCATTGGGCGCGCCACCGGCATTCACCGGACATCCATCTGCATCATCCCGATAACCGTCGCCGTCGGTGTCTTCACAGGCATCGCCCGCCGCGCCACCATAGCCATTTGCCTGACCTGCGTTCGCTACGGTGGGACAGTTGTCATTTGCGTCGACAATACCATCGCCATCGGTATCCGGTGAGGGGCAACCATCTGACGAATAAATATCACCCATGACAGTCGGGCAAGCATCAACAGGATCATTAAACCCATCCATATCCGTATCCTGTAATGTTGGGCTAGTCCCGGCGGAAATTTCGGTTGAATCCGCCCAACCGTCGCCATCGGAATCTTCACAGGCATCGCCCGTGCCGTTCATGTTGAAATCTGCCTGACCCGGATTCGCGATGGTGGGGCAATTATCGAGCGCATCTTGCACGCCGTCATTATCTGCATCTGGAACGGGCGGACACCCATTGAGCGACCCTGACCCGCCGAACGTAAACGGACAACTATCCACTGCGTCGAAATAACCATCACTGTCCTGATCGTCGCAAGCATCCCCTGCCGGACTACCACCGTAACTGTTCGATTGATTGGGGTTCGCGTTATTCGGGCAATTGTCCACGCTATCCAGAACGCCATCGCCATCCGCGTCATTCGTTACCGGACAACCATCCTGTGAATTTTGTGTTGCCGCAGTTGTCGGACACGCATCCACGCTATCCAGAAAGCCGTCGTTGTCACTGTCTTCACAGGCATCACCCGCAGACGTGCCATACGTGTTGGCTTGTCCGGCGTTCGGTGTAGCGGGGCAATTGTCTACACTGTCGTTGATGCCATCATTATCGCGGTCAGCGGTATCACACAGATTGCCAATGCCGTCCCCGTCATCATCTAACTGACGCGGATTATAGGTGAATGGGCAGTTATCGACGCTATCCTGTATGCCGTCACTATCCGCATCCATAATACTTCCGAAATCACACAGATTGCCGATTCCGTCGCCGTCGTCATCAAGTTGGCGCGGGTTGGCGGTAAATGGACAGTTATCTATCGCATCGTCAATGCCATCACCGTCGAAATCCTCTAACAGATCGCACGCGTCGCCGTCGCCATCATCGTCAGAATCCAGTTGGGCAGGGTTGTAATTGACCGGGCAATTATCAACCGAATCGGCGATGCCGTCATAATCCTGATCGTTCTCAAGCTCATAGCAGAAATCAGTCCCGTTGATATTGGTGACGCATTGGGTAGACAGGGCAACGTTATCCTGACAGGCATTGCCGATCCCGTCCATGTTGGCATCACGCTGTAAGGGGTTGGACACCTGAATACAATTATCCAGATAATCCGCAACGCCGTCACCATCGCTATCCAGCAAATTATTGACCTCATCACAGGCATTGCCTATGCCGTCCAGATCGGTGTCGCGCTGGAATGGATTGGCAACTGTCGGACAGTTATCAATCGTATCGGGGATTTGATCGCCGTCGCCATCGCTGAATTGCACCACCGGAATATTCACCGGCAAGGTAACAGGTGGCAGGTTATTGCCGATTCCGCCGGAGTCTTCAACCTCAACTTCCACATCGGTTGCCGTTGTTCCGCCGTCATTTTCGATCAGAAAACCGATCCGATAAGAGCCGGGGGGCGCGGTACGGATAAAGTATTGCAGATTCATGATCGAACCCGTGAAGAACAGCGCATCGGTTGCGTCACGGGCGATGAAATCCCCTTCATCATCGAAGGTCAGCCATGACGGGATAAATTGATCGCCTTCATCAAACGCAATTTCAAATGGCATCCGTCCGGCTGATGTTTGCCGGATTCCCCACAGGCTGGAAATTGTCCCGCCGATGGGTGTGCGGAAGGCGATGTCTTGCGGATGAAATTCCAGATCAACGACGATCTGTGCATCCACAGGCGTACCGCTTAACGGAATAAAGCGCCCGTTGATGATCGCCTGTTGTGGATTGCTACGGTTAATCACCAGCAAAATGGGCGTTTCTGTTTCGCCGTCGCTGATGACGGAGATTTGTGGCACCCAGCGCACCTGTTGCCGATTGGTCACGCCAAGCCGATCAAAATCGACCAGAATGGGCTGACCATCGGATGCCGTCAGGGTGACGTAGAAGGCGGCTTTATTTAAGCCCGACCCCGCCAAACCCAGATCAAACAGCACGCTATCTTCATTGGAAGTCGCCCCCAGTAATTCCGCAGTGGGGCGCTGTAAGCCGGAGGCAATCGCCGTGTTGTAAAAGGTTTCTAAGAACGAACGCCATGCTTCCATGCCGTTGGCGGTTTTTTCCTGATAAAGTGTGTTGCGTCCCTCTTCTTCATAGAAGCGTATCGCCCGCGGGAAGTAGATCGACACCGCGCCTGTATCTGCAAAGATACCGTTGCCGCGATAATAGGTGACCAATTGCCCCATCGCCACAACCACCTGATTCGCCGCACGCGCCAATGCCGGATAATCCACCGACGAGCGCACCAGATCCATAAATTGCAACAGATCAACCGCCGCCCAGATGTCCGTGTATTGCGGATCATCAAAGCCACCATGGACGAAGGCTTCATTGCGGGCGGAGGCTATGATATTGAGCGCGGTCTGCGGGTCTTGATCGACCAATTCAAAGAAGGTCGCCAGCGCATCATTGACCGTCGCCGTTGATTGCAAATCCACCACGCCGAGGCTGAAAACCTCATAATTGGTCTGAATGTCCGAATAGAAGGTCATGAACGTATCGACCACGTTGCGCCCCAATGCCTCGCCATCCATCGACGGCTGAAGCGTGAGTTCCAGCAAGAAGTCCAGATAATTCCATCCGAAACCGGGGACGAGTTCCGGGCTGGCAATCGCATAACGTCCATAGGGTGAGAGAGTCTGATAAATTTCCATCGCGCCCATCAAGCAGGCATCAAAGCCGATAAAATCGAGCTTGTTATCCGGTGTGAGCGGGGCAATCTGCGCCAGCGCGCTATCAATTTCCGGCAGAGTCAGTTCATCGCCACCCGCAGAATCATCCGTCGCCGCGCCATACCATGACCCGCCATGATTCCAGACGATGAGGGCATAATTTTGCGCGGGAAAATTCTCGATTGTCCATTCAGCGAAATCCACCAATGTTTGCGGGTCGCCGGTATTGCTCTCGCCGATGATGTCCAGCACGGGCGAATTGATGCGTCCGAGCGAGGGGTCAAATTCCAGCCGATAGCGGCGTGTCTCTGACCAATTGCCATCATCGGTGGTGTATTTATCGGAACGGTCTACCTGCGCGATGATATTGACATCATCTGTACTGCCGACGAATTCCATTTCGTTCAAATCGCCGAGCGCGAACCGTTCGAGGTCATTATCTGCGGCAACATAGACCATCACCGTCCATTGTGCAGTCGCGTTCGTATCGCCCTGCATGTATAGCTCCGGTTGGGCATCACGGCGCATGATGCGTTCGTAGCGCCACATCAATTCCGATTCTGACCATGCGATTCCCGGACCAGAAATATCCAGATCAAATTCAATCGTGGGGGCGGCGCTCACCTGTGAAGAGAATTGCCTCCCGCTGATGGTAAAGACAATAAGTAGCAACAATAAGGGCAATAAACGTTTTGTAGAAATCATATAGTCGTCATTCCTCTAAAGAGTAGGCTTTGGTTACATCACTGATTCTATATTGACACTGATTGCTAGTTATATCATAAAAGGCTGTTCTTTTAGAAAAGTCCTTAGCGTCTCAGCCATCAGCATTTCAGCTTAAAACAGGGCATTATGAGCATAACCATTGCTTTTACTGAGACGCTGACTCGCTGAACTGCTGACTAACAATCAAGCTACATTGATGATACATCTATTTAAAGCATTCTAAACAAAATGTTTGTGTGAAAACTTATCTGTACGCGTATTTTAAGGGTATTTTTTACGCGACGCTATTTTTTTAACACCTCTGAAACTTGATTCTGTTGTTCGCATTGCAAATTCGTAATATCATGGATTGTGAATATAATTAACATTATCTTGACGCATAATATGGGGATGGTTGGTTATGAAAAAATTACTTGCAGTAAGTGTGTTTATTGCACTGTTGGGGGTATTCTCGCTGTCGATGGTTATCGCGCAAACCGATACAACGGTGTCGGAGTGTCCCGGTGCGCCGCCGCCACGCTTAACTGTTTCTGAAACGGCACAAGTTGCCCAGGCATTCAGCAGTTTACGCGCTGATGTTAATAGTTCGATTGTGTTACGTGTGATGTATCGTGCGAACAATGACCAATTTACCGTTACCGATGGACCGGTCTGTGCGGGTCCACATTATTGGTGGGAAGTAGACTTTAACGGCATCACAGGTTGGGTCACAGAAGGTTTAGGATCAACATATTGGGTTGAACCCGTTGGAGCGACCACACCTGTTGCTACCGCGACAGCTACGACATCCGCCCCTACAGCCACACCCGCCTCACCGATTGTTGCGACGGCTGTTGTGGCGACACCCGCACCCGTCACCGGTTGCCCCGGCGCACCTGAACCCCGTTTGACAGTTGGTGGACAGGGCGGCGTTGCACAGGTATTCAGTACCTTGCGCGCAGATATTGGCAGTAACACGGCGTTGGCGATCATGTATCGTGCCAATAACGCGGTCTTTAGCGTGGTCAGCGGTCCCGTTTGCTCCGGTCCTTATTATTGGTGGGAAGTCACATTTGACGGCATGACCGGATGGGTGACAGAAGGCACGGGCGCGACCTATTGGCTGGAACCCGTCGGTGCGACCACGTCATCAACATCCACCGACTCTATGGAAGACTCCTCAGAAGAGATTTCACCTGAAGAAACCCCTGAGAGCGAAGGATAGCCTTCATAATATCGTTAAATCAAACGGGGCGAATCATCGTGATTCGCCCCGTTTTTTTGTTGCTAGAATTCGCCCTAGTTGTTCGGGAAGGCGTATTGCACGGTGTAGGTGATGACAATTTCTTCGCCAGGTGGGACATCCACGCGGAATTCAATCGTGTTGGAATTAACCTGTGTGAATTCGTGGGTGGTGTTCAGAATTTCCCAGTTTGACCAGCGGAAGAGATTTTCCGGCACGCGGATTTCTACCGTGTCATCATCTTTACGATTCCGCAGGCGGATTTCATAAGTTTCCTGCAACACATTCCGGCTCACCAGTTGGAAGTTCGTCTGGGTGCGCTCGCCCACCAGATCAAAGGCGTTGCCCAGATACAGGCTGACCATTTCGCCTTCCGGTGTGTGGTCAATGCGATTCTCACCGATCAGCAATGCCGCGCCGTCGGTATCTTCCTGATAGACGCGCACCCGTCCGGCGGGTAAATCTGCGCCGAGACCGCTTTCCTCGTCTGTGCTAAATTCCAGATAATTCTGCACATCGGTGATGCCCGTCTGCCCATAATATTGGTCAGCGATGGGACTGCCATAATTGAAATATCCGGCAGTGGCGTTATAGACATAGTAGGTTGTGGCGGTGATGTTCGCGCCGGTCACAAATTCGACCTGCTTGGTTTCGTTGTCGCTGATCGTCACCGGACGCGCCACTTCGTAAAGCTGATACTCGAAGAATTCGCGCTGTTCAACGGCAGGCGCGGCACTTGGAGCAACCATATCCATTGCCTGGGATTCAAAGCGCATGACTGCTTCTTCTGGCATAATGCGGTTAACATCTCCGGCGACCAGTTTTAGTTGGGCATCGGTGTAGCTTGCGCCGCTGGTATTGGTCAGTGTCACCCAGCCGTTGAGATCAAGCCCGGTGTTGTCGGTATTGAGGAGCACATTGTAATCCGCCGTCCAACTGATGCCTCCGGTAAGGTAGGTCAATTCGACTTCCTGCGCGCCGGATTCTGAGCTATTCACCAACCAGCGCAAGGTCGGGCGGGTGATTAAGCCGTCCGGCAATTGCGGAAAGCGTAAATCACGCACACTGCCGAGGCTGAGGGCGACTACGCCGCCATCGTCGGTCTGAATGATGACCTCACCACCGCGTCCACTCAACAAGCGCCCTTCGTAGACCGCGCCGTCTAATAAGGTCGTGACGACGATGCGCTCATCGAGATAGCGTTGCAGGAGGGCTTCACGATTGACCAGATCATAGACGTAATTTTGCTCCAATACATACGTGCCGGAGGGATCGGTGATGGAGCTAAAATTGACCGATGTGGAATCAATACTAGAGGCGACGTTGACGAAATCCACCTGATTCAAACCGGGTTCGAGGTTGAGCGTTCTGCGGTCTTGAATCAGCGATGAACCTTGATTATAAACCGTCACGGCGACACTATCACTGATCGGCTCCGGCGCGATGTTGATGGGTGTGTCGTCCTGCGCCATCACGACGAGTCCGGTGCATAACATGGCAAGGATGATAAATAAGGCGTGTTTCTTCATGTTCGTTTGCTCCTTAATAAATGATCGGTTCAAAAGGTGTTTTTGCTTATCGAATTTGTGCGGGCGACCTGACAGGTCGCCCCTACGGAAAATGTTCGGTTATGGTTGTTCGTTACACTCTTAATCTCAGTCTACACGCACTTCCGTTGTGTAGTCATTGACGTGCAGGGTATACGTGTTGGGATCGACTGCCCCGAGATTATAGGTTTCCTCAAACGGCACGATGTTCATGGGACACATCACATCCGCCGGAACTTCACGGAAAATCCGCACGGTGATGGTGTCGCCGTCGATGGTTGTTTCCACCTGTACAGGGTAATCACAGCCATCAGGATGATAGCCCGTGACCGTGATAGTCAGTTGCGGCGGGAACGATTCCAGAATGGCGACATCCACAGTTTCTACTACCGCCAGAATTTGCCCCGGCGCAGGCGCGTTATCCATAATGCCATCTCCAATCGTAAATTCCGAACGTACATCATTGACGATCACTTCATACGTTCCCGCGTCCATGCCGTCCGGCAATTCCACCGTAAAGTCGATGTCGTGTGTAATCAAGATCAGCGGGCAGGCGCGGACTTCCGTTAGTGCAGGACGATAAACCTGAATTGCCAGCACATCCCCCTGTACTTGGCGGGTTACAAACGGAATTTCACAGCCATCAGGCGCTTGTGCGATGATATTGACCGTGAGCGTCTTGTCCTCATTGACCGTCACACGGACATTTTCAATCGGGAATAATTCGCGGGTGGTCGGGATCAATTCCGGCGTAAACTCGCCAGAATCATCTGCGGTAAACACCAACTCGGCGATAAAATCATTGACTTCCACCACATAGGTCACGGCGACAAGCGTCGGGATGGATGGATCAGGGTTGAACGCCGGATCAACCGGAATGGTCAACGTGAAGGGTTGTTCCTCGCCCGCACAGCGCACATTCGGCGGGATTTCACGATAAAGTTCTACCCGCAACCAATCAATCTGCGAAACATCCTGCGTTTCGATCAAGTCAAAGCCACAGTTGAAAAATTCCACGCCACTCACGGTTAATTCGAGTTGACCGTCCACCGTTGCGATGCTCACATCGTCAATTCGCGGATAGGCAAAGCCGTTTTCAGGCAACGCGGGCGAAATCGCTTCGTATTCGTCAAGGTTAATGCTGATTACCAAGCCGTTGACATCAACGATCAGTTCAGTCACATCCGCCGGAATCTCCAGCGGGAGGATCTCATCATAACGCACAATCATGCGCGGACACGCCACCGCCGCTGTCGCTTCTTCGTAAATTTCGACGGTCAGCGTGTTGGTGCTGTCATCATAGGTCTGGACGATTTGCATGGGCATGTCACAACTGAGTGTTTCTGTGCCTGTGACCTGTATGGACACCTGCCCGTTTTCAACCGCAACGATCTCAATAGCCTCAACCTCAACCGGATAGCGGATTAAATCCCCCTGTTGAAAAGTTCCCATCAATAACCCGAACGCTCCAATGAGAGCGATAAATAGTGTACTCATCTTGCTTGTTTTCCTTAATTTGACTATCGAACCTACTGATTGAACGTTTCTAATCTCAATTTTGTTCCACAAAGTTTCCGATAAACGTAAAATTCGTTGAACATAACACTTATTTAAAGAACTCTACCCCGATACAAACCTTTTTAAAACGGACACATGGCTCATTCTCTGCTACGCTAGAAAGTATGATTGTTGTTATGTAGTCATTTGGAGATTTACATGGAAGACCCTACGCCTAAATTAGATCCGCAAGAGATGCCTGACGAAAACGCCTCAGAGGAAACTGCTCAGGAAGCGGCGGAAAGACAAAGCAGAGCCGATATTAAGGAAACGCGACGCGTGTTGCGATTGGTACAGGATCATATCGCCACCGCACATTTAAAGGTCGGCGCACAGCAAGAAGCCCACGGACTTGTCGAAGTGGTGAGCCACCCTACGAGTGAATTGGCAACCTTAAATTACGTCACACCACGCAAAAACACGGCATGGATCCCCGCGCCGGAAATCCAAAAAGGGCTGGAACACCTGCGGAAATTGAATCGAGTCGCCCGCGTGACCTACGTGGAAGGCTTATTCCCGCCGATTTTTTCCAAGAGCCTGATGCAATTGGGTCTCGTTGTGGAATTTGAAACGCCCATCATGGTCTATGATCTGCGCGAGTTTGATGCAACGAAAAACACCGCTTCCGGCAAAAGCACGGGCGTATCTGTGCGTGCCGTGTCCGATCAAGACGGCATCGGCATGTGGTGGTATGTGTGGCGCAACGCTTATTATGATGTGTTGACCGGCAATATTGAACCCATTAAGATCGGGCATGAGATGGCGCAAATCGTCTCCGGCGATCAGATTGACTTATTGCTCTATCGGGGTGATCTTCCGGTGGGTGCGGCACGCGTCACGGTGCACAACACCACCGCCCACCTGACCACATTAGCTATCATGAAAGAAGTTCGCACCCCTGCGTTAATTCGCGCCCTGTATGACGCTACGCTCAATACTGCCGCTGAACGCGGATGTGAATTGTTGTTTACCTCTGGCGACACAGAATCTGACCGTCATCTTGGTCGTGAAATTGGTTTCATAGATTCCGGTAGTGTGGTATGTTATTCTGAACCAAAGCTAGGTTTACAACAGGATAAAAATGACGGTAATCTGGCACAACCTGTATTTGCCCTTCCGTAAGGAAGACGCTTCCAATATGGAAGACCCTTCCGGAAAGGGTGAGAAGTCTCTTCATGGAGAAACAATCGCAGAGAGTCTGCGCGATAGTCTAATTGAACAGGGGTACATATTATATGATCCCTTCGGTTTGATTCCCGGCGCGGCATATGCGGATTCAGTCAAACTATTTGTTGCGCCTGCCTCATCGGGGTGGGTGCGTGTACTCATTTCACCGGAAAATCAACTGCTACCCGCGATTATGGAATCGATGAGCAAGGATCAACTGTGCCTATCGCTCAGTTTTGATGAGAGCGCCATGCACGTGACTGTCTATAAAGACGGTCAGGAAGCGGAACTTAACGCCTTGCAACCGTATCTCAAAGTCGGCTTTACTGTGGATGATCTGACAAACGCCATGCAAATACAGGGCGAAGCAACGAATATCTCCGGTGATACTTTCCCGATGGGCGTGTTGCCGGATGATTTGCAATCCGCCGCACAAACTCTGAATCCCAAACACATTGACCGCATGTTCGTTAAGCTCATGAAAAAGGTCAATCGTCAACTGAGTGATACGGACGAGAATCAGGCGCGGGAAGTGCTCAATAAAAGGATCAATTGGCAGAGCACGGGCGGACAACAGGTGAGTCAGTTTGTGGATTGCCTCACCCTGCCAGAAAATTGGAATAAGCCTGAATATGTCACCCTACGAGACGCATTTCAGCGCCATCGGCATCGCCAGCGCAACCCGCACGGGCATCTCTTCCCCGGTGATACCGAAGCGATGGAAGCAGTACCGAACGCATTGGACTTTTTGCCTGTGTATGGAGGTAAATAATGTCCACACAGGATCGTGTACGCTGGGATACCATTTACCGTAAAGTTGCCCGTAAGCCGTATCCCGCGCCAGACCCCATTTTGCTGGAATATACGCCCGCCGTGCCACAGGCAGAAGAACGCCATGCGCTTGATCTCGCCGCCGGAGTCGGGCAGAATGGCTTATGGCTGGCGGAGCAAGGCTACGTGACGGATGTGATGGATATTAGCCGTGTGGCGCTTTATCGTGCGCGGGTAGAAATGACCATTCGCAATCTACGGAATGTCAACCTGTTACAAATTGATCTCGACGAATTAGAGCTTGAATCCTACTACTACGATCAAGTGTGCGTCTTCCGCTATTTAAAGCGCGATTCCCTGCCTGCCATCCGCGATTCCGTCAAACCGGGCGGGCGTATCATCTACGAAACCTATAACCTCCATTACCTCACCCTTGTGCCGGAATTTAACACGAAATTCTTGCTTCAAGAGCATGAATTGCTTGATGGCTTTAAGGGGTGGAATATTCTCTGCCACGAAGAATCCGATCATGTGACGCGCCTCGTCGCTGTCAGACCGGAAGACACCGATTCCATCGCTCATGCACGGTCATCACGGTCACGGCATCAAAAAGAAGCAGAACGCAAAGACTCTAACTTCGAGTGGTAAAAGTCTAAAGATTTGCCCCTCATTAAATAATTATGAGAATCGCGTGAGTGGGTTCTGACCTTGCGCGAAGTGTTGCATGAAATTGGTAAATATTCCCCTGTGGCTTATCTTCAAACAGTTCCACATACAGTAACATATCGGTACATGACCTAAAATCTGGTCAACCACAATGTAATATCAATTATGTTTTTTTAAGGAAGATAGCAATGCGCCACCTTAGTCTAATGTTACTACTTCTTGTTATAGGTGTCGGTTTTGCACTGAACTCAAACACTACAACCGCCCAAACGGATGACACTTGCCCTGCATTTGTCGACCAAGCAATGGCACAGGTAGGGGATACCTGTAGCAATATGGGTCTCAATGTCGCCTGTTACGGGAACTATGCTGTGGAAAGCATCTTAAATCAAGGCGTGAGCATCAGCCGATTTGACGCGCCCGCTGATCGCATTGAATTAGCGTCCCTGAATACGATTCGCACCGCTCCACTCAACGAAGCCAGGGAGGAATGGGAGATCGCACTATTGAATACTCGTGCGAATTTGCCAAATACCGCTCCCGGTCAAAGCGTCGTGATGATGCTTGTTGGTGATGCCTCTATTGAAAATCAGATTACGCCGGATCAACAAGTCTCGCTGGATGCCCTTATCACTGTGCAGGTAGAAGTCGCCACGAATTTGCGCGCTCAACCGTCCGCCAATGGAACTATTGTTGGCTCTTTAGAGGCAGGATCACGTTTATCAGCAGATATGCTTAGCGAAGATCAGGCATGGGTTCGCATCCCACAACCGGGTGGGGATATTTTGTGGATTAGTCGTGATGCCATCGTCGATGCGCCGGAGATTGATCTACTGCCGTATTCGAACCCGACACAAATTTCACCCATGCAATCCTTTTATTTTAATACTGGCATCGGTCAATCTAGCTGTACAGAAGCCTCCGGCACATTGTTCATTCAGGGTCCTAACAATATCCGCGTTGATCTACAGGTGAACGGCGTAGACATTAGCATCGGGTCAACCATCGCGCTGAATTTTATTACGCCTACGCAGATGCAGGTCGTGACTTTAAGTGGTACAGGTTACGTGGCGGGAACGACGGTGCCTGCCGGTTATGCGGTTACTGTTGAGGTTGATTCCGACAATATTGGCATACCGGGGTCTGTTTCTACAGCGCAACGGATGGACGACACCCTCATCAGACGTTACAGACTGAGCGAGGCAATCCCTGAGACATTGCTTAATTATCAGATTGATCTTCAACCCATCACAGAAACTGTTACCGGAACAACCACACCCATGCCGATCACGTTAATTATTGAAGGCGCAGTTCAGGAGGTTATCGGGAACATCCTGATTATCTACGATTTTGAAATTGAAGTTGACCCGGATGACCCGATTTTGAGGATCATCCAACCCGGCGATGTACTCCGCATTAATGGCACGATGGAAATTATCGTAGCTAACAGGGATGTTGAGTCGTCAATTATCCACATCACGCCGATAATTATTATGCCGATTGGGGATACGATTCAGATCAACGCCGACACAGGTGAAGTATGGCGTGATGATTATTCCTGCAACAATCCGCCGCCTGCATGGGCACTTGCGAACAGTTGGCGCAGTCGGTGTGAAGTCGCACCTGCTATAAATCCGGGTGGAGGCGGACGAGGGAGTGGTCGTGGCAGTCGCGGGCGTAGCAGTCGCGGGAGTTAGTGATCTGATTTCATATCATCTGCTTGTTATATTGCGTGCGCCCATAACTTAATACCGTCAGTTCTGGATAAGCAAACGATCTTTAGCTAGTTAGTTTCTCAGTGAAAGCATTCATACAACCAGGGTGGATGGACGATTGCGCCCCACGATTTATTAACCTGCATTTTTTTAAGGTGAACATTTGTGAAAAATAGCTTTTAGCCGTTAGCTTTTAGTTTGAAAAAACAATGCTTTTGCCAAAAGCTAAGAGCCAAGAGCTTCCAATCGTCAAGGTATTTTGCCGCAAAATGACAGTCATTAAACTGCAATTAAAGTATTTCGTTAGTCAATTATGAATTATCGGTTATAGAATTCTTACCATAGGCGAAGTGTTGTTTGAATTTAGTAAATATTGGATTAAGGCTAGGATACAAGTCGTATGTAATAAAGTATAATATAGGTATAAAATGTAAATAATCTCAACCGTATCGTTATATGAGTTACAGGTTGTTAAGGATAATAACAATGCGTCACCTCGCTTTACTACTCTTTTTTCTCACATTGGGTATCGGTTTTGCGCTGAACTCAAATTCCACAGAAGCACAAACAGGTGACTCTTGCCCTGCGTTTGTCGATCAGGCAATGGCGCAGGTAGGGGATACCTGTAGCAATATGGGGCGGAATGTCGCCTGCTACGGCTATGATGCTGTCACTGCTTCATTCTATGATAACGTCAGCTTAACAGAATTTGATGCTCCGGCAGACCGCATCGCGCTGGCATCATTACAGACAATCCGCACCGCACCCCTCAATGCAGACACGCAAGAATGGGGGATCGCCCTGCTGAATACACAGGCGAACTTACCAAATACCGCCCCCGGTCAAAGCGTCGTCATGATGCTCGTCGGCGATGCACAGATTGAAAATTTGGTAGCGCCATCCGAACTGACTTTTACGGGCGAAATAATCGCCGTTTCAGCGACTTATAATGCAAATTTGCGTCACCTGCCATCTTTGAATGGTCGGGTGATTGATAGTGTAGCCAGTGGTACTACCCTGCATGTCGATATGGTCAGCGCGGATGGTGCGTGGTTGCGGGTTGCAAAAGATGATGGGTCAATTGCCTGGGTGAGCCGTGAAGTCATCGCCAATTCAGCGGAAATCGACACACTATCGCGCCCTGAACCCACGCGTATGTCCCCGATGCAAGCCTTTTATTTCACGGCAGGACTGGGACAAACTGGCTGTTCGCAAGCCTCCGGTACGGTCTTCATTCAAGGACCGAATAACATTGTTGTTGATCTGGAAGTGAACGGCGCGGAAATTTCAATTGGTTCAACCATCGCCCTCAGTTTCAACGATGCACGGGAAATGCAGGTTGCCACCCTCAGCGGAACAGCCTATGTAGAAGGTGTTGCCGTACCCGCAGGTTACACCGTCACCGCACAGGTAGATGAAAGCGGTAATGTGGCGCAAAATACGTGGCGTGCCCCGCAACCGATGATAGAGACCGACCTCGAACGGTACGACATCACCGCTGAAATTCCTGACAGCCTACTTCATTATCATGTTGAAGCACAACTTCCGGTCATCATCACAGATGTGAACAATTCAAACGGCGCAGACTGTAATTGCGAGAACAACTCCGGTGGCAATGGCAACAATGCTGGAAACGGTGGCAGTACGTCCACAGTCGGGAACGGCAATAATGCTGGTGGCAATGGCAACAATGCCGGAAACGGTGGCAATGGCTCTACCGTCGATAATGGCAACAACGCCGGAAACGGTGGCAATGGCTCTACCGTCGATAATGGGAACAACGCTGGCAACGGTGGTGGTAATAGCAACACAAACTGCCCCGGCAATAGCTGTAACAACCCCGGCAATGGTAACGGCAACAATACAAACTGTCCCGGCAATAGCTGTAACAACCCCGGCAACGGTAACGGCAACAATACAAACTGCCCCGGCAATAGCTGTAACAACCCCGGTAATAATGGTGGCGGTAATGGCAATGCCAACGGCAACGGCAACAACGGCAACAACGGAAACGGCAACGGCAACGGAAACGGCAACAACGGAAACGGAAATTGCGGAAATGGCAATGGCAACGGCAATGGAAACGGCAATGGTTGCTAATCGCTAAATTCCACTAAGCAGAGCTTTTACAGCGCGGGGAGATACATCCTCGCGCTTTTTTGTTGCGAATTGAAAGTCAAGGCGGGCGATTAATAAAGACTACATAAACTTTTTGTTATAAGTGAATTTTTATTTATTCTGTTGCAATTAATTGAGGTGCGTTTCTCAAATTTTTTACACTAATTTCAGAAGGATGTTATTAGTTTAGTATAGAATTCCTGTATCCTAGAAGGTAGACGGTGCGTATTAAAACAGTCGTCGCGCAATCATTAAGTAGAAAGTTTTTCACCATGCGTCTTTTACTCATTGGTACTTTCATCATGATCTTCGTGGGGATTGGTCTTGCCATACAGCCTACACAAGCCCAAAATGAGGAAGTTTGCCCCGCGTTTGTGGAGCAAGCGATCATCGAGGTCGGTGATTTATGCGAGAATTTGGGGCGGAATGTCGCCTGTTACGGGCATAATGACGTAGAAAGCACCTTATATCAGGGCGTGAGCGTCAGCCGTTTTGACGCACCCGCAGACCGCATCGAACTTACATCGCTGAATACTATTCGCACCGCACCGCTAAATGAATCTCTGGGACGCTGGGGGATTGCCCTTTTGAGCGCACAGGCAAATCTGCCGGGTACAGTTCCGGGTCAAAACGTGGTGATGATGCTGGTTGGCGATGCCTCACTCGAAAATCAAATTACGCCCGATCAACACATCTCAACCGGGTCTCTGGTCACAGTAGAGGTGGAACTCCCTACAAATTTACGCGATCAACCGTCCATTACAGGAAATATTGTCGGCTCTGTTGAAGCTGGAACGCGCCTCTCCGCAGATATGATCAGCGAAGATCAGACATGGATTCGCATCCCACAACCCGCTGGCGATGTCGTGTGGATCAGTCGGGATCTGGTCTCCGAAAATTCCGGGCTTAACCAACTTCCACATCCCAGCCCAACGCAAATTTCACCGATGCAATCCTTTTATTTCAATGCAGGAATCGGTCAATCCACCTGTGCAGAAGCCTCAGGCACGCTTTTTATTCAGGGACCGAACAACATCCGCGTTGATCTGCAAGTGAACGGCGTGGACATCAGCATCGGCTCAACCATCGCGCTGAGTTTCGTCAGTCCCACGCAGATGCAAGTGGCGACTTTAAGCGGCACAGGCTACGTCGTAGGGACAACCGTTCCCGCCGGACATGCCGTTACCATTGACCTTGATTCCAACCATATCGGCATACCGGAGTCGGTTTCTGTGGTGCAACGGATGGATGATGCAACCATTGCGCGTTACGGACTGAGCGAGGCGATCCCTGAAAATCTGCTTCATTATCAAATTCAACTTCAACCTATCACAGAATTGGTTAGTAACGATGTGCCAGATGGCAATGTTAGCACGATCAATGGGGTGGTGACTTCTACGATCAACACTGTACCATCTGTTGTGAACACGACTGTTGGCACGGTAAACAACGTGACAGGCGGCATGGTGCAAACCGGCGTTAACGTCGGCAATAGTGGTATCGGGGTCGATGTTGGGGTCAATGTAGGCGGTATTGGTGCTGATGTCGGTCTGGATGTTGGTGGTGATGAGGGTTTAAATTTGAATCTGAACCTTGATCTTGACGGCGACGGTGATGGGCTAAACCTAAATCTCAATCTATTTGGACGCTGAGGTTCAAACCGATCAGATACATTGAGTTAAAATTAAAAAGGACGCAAAGACTCACCGTCGCTTGCGTCCTTTTAAGTTAATTTATCCCAAAATCATCGCCAACGCAGAGGTGAGCGCCCGCACATTTTCCTTGCGTGAGGTATAGCCCATCAAGCCGACGCGCCATACCTTGCCCTTTAGTTCGCCCAGCCCGCCGCCGACTTCGATATTGAACTTTTCGAGCAATTGCTTCCGCACGTTCGCCTCGTCAATGCCTTCGGGTACGATCACAGTGGTTAATGACGGCAGACGATAACGCTTTTCGACCAATGGCTCAAACCCAACCGTTGCCAGTTGCTCCCACAGAAATTCCGCATTTTCCTGATGCCGTTGCCAGCGGGCTTCTAAGCCTTCCAGCGCAATCAACCGCAGACCTTCATACAGCGCGTAAATCGACGAGATCGGCGCGGTATGATGATAGGTGCGTTCGCCACCCCAATATTTCTGGATGGTCGTCAAATCCAGATACCAGTTCGGCACTCTGGTTTTACGATTCACCAGCTTATCCACAGCGCGTTGATTCAACGTCAACGGACTCGCGCCAGGGGGAACGCTCAGGCATTTTTGACCGCCACTATAGCAGACATCAATGCCGATTTTATCGACTTGCACGGGCAACCCGCCGAGTGATGTCACCGCATCGACGATCAGCAATGCGCCGTGATTGTGGACGATCTGCGCGATTTCTTCCAGCGGTTGGCGTGCGCCGGTGGAGGTTTCCGCATGGACGATGCCGACGATCTGCGCGGGGTTCGCCTGTAGCGCCGCCTCAACTTCTGACGGATCAAACACTTCGCCCCACGGACGCTTAATCATCGTCACTTCCGCACCATAACGGCTCGCCATATCTTCCATCCGAAGTCCGAAATAGCCATTACAGCAGATCAGCATTTTGTCGCCCGGTTCGACGACGTTGCAAATCGCCGCTTCCATCGCCGCCGAGCCTGTGCCGGAAATAGGGATGGTCAGTTGATTTTCTGTCTCGAACACATAGCGGAGCAACTTTTGCGTATCGTCCATCAATTGCAAAAATTCAGGGTCAAGATGCCCCACGAGCGGGGTCGCCATCGCCTTCAACACACGCGGATCCGCCATGCTCGGTCCGGGTCCCATCAAGATGCGCGGTGAGACGTTAATTTCTGGTGCATTCATAAAAATGATGTCCTTAATAGTAGATAGTTTTCAGTAGAAAGGTGTCGTGCGATCAGTTCCTTCTGTGACGAGATGTTCGTGGAAATAGGCAACTTTTGACGTTTGAATATTTATGTCCATAACTTACTTTGTAGGGGCGGTTTGACATGTTGTGCCCCTACTCTAGTATTTGCTTTTTATCAATCATCCACAGAGATATTTTATCCCGACCCACTCGCTGATAAAGACGCTCTTTACTGAAAACTGATGACTGTAAACTCAATATTAACGAAATTCAGTGATGACGCGCCGCACACCTTCGACTAAACCGACCTCGCGTACCACCTCTTCAATCGTGGTGCCGTCCGGCAATTTGCCCGCCAGAATCACCGTGCCATATTCAACACTCAGCACCACACCGACGGGGATCGTCCGTCCCACATCAAGGCGGATGGTTTCATCGTTGAAGAAATTGTGCGCGATGACTTCTTTAACGCCATCAATATCTGCGACGCGACCAAGCGTGTAGTTATAGGTCGGGGTTGCTTTGGTATAGCCACTGACCGTCACCACACCATCGTTGACCTCAAAATTCACCTGATGGCGATCATTTACTAAAGGCGGATAACCGCGTTCTACATGATGAATATCGGCAAGAATATCCATGTCCGGGCGTGATTGGGTAACGCTAGCTTCTGACATAACACTTCCCTTTGATTATCACAAAGCGTTTCTATACCCCTCTATTGTGCCTATTTGTAGCCGATTTCGCCAGACATCAATCTGTGAGTTTGCCGTTTTCAGTGCTCAGTTTTTAGTAGAGCGCACATCCTTTACCGCAAATTTCTCTATACTAAACGCGACTGACGGCGAAAAATACGCTATTATGGGATGAATCGTGCGTCAAACACAAGAGGGCATATGAGCACACCTGATCCGACAACAAGTGACGAAAAGCAACAGCAACAACCAGCGGAAGAGGCGAAAGCTAAACAGGCTGAGACTGAAAAACCAAAAACCGAGCCAACTAAACCTGAAAAGCCCGTTAATTCTGAGACCATCCCTGATTTTGCACGCGTGGCGCTAGTGCCAATTGCCAACCCTGAAACCGCGTCCGATTTGTTGCATCTGGCGGTAGCGATGGCGCACCCCGAAGATGGCAAGGTCATCGCGCTGATCGTCTCTACGGGTACGATGGAAAATGAAGCCGGAGCGATTGAGAAATTACAGCCGATCATCGACCAGCTAGAAGAAGAGGGCAATCACATCACGCTGGAAACCGTCTCCGCACCGAGTATCGCCCGTGGCATTCTGGATAGTGCGCGGGATAAGGCGGCTGATTTGATTATTCTCGGCATCCGGCAACATTCACGCGGGCAGGTGGTGTTGGGAACAGTGGTGGAAAATGTGATCCAGACCGCGCCCTGTGATGTGTTGATTTATCGCACCAACGGCGCAATATCAGGCTATGATCGCATTGTTGTACCGATTGATGAAAGCATTCAGGCGGAGGCGGCGGCACGCACCGGCATCCGGCTGGCGCAAGAATTTAATTCCCGCATCGAAGCCATGTATGTGCAGGCGCGCTATCGCTCTCAATATGAAGGACTCGCCCACATCGAACGCACCTTAGACGGCTGTCCGGGGCATCGCACCGTCAAGCGGACAGTTCTAAACGCCAGCAATCCCGCGCAAGCCATCCTCACACGCACCACCAAAGAGGATTTAATCATCGTCGGCTTCACCCAGCGCAATCAATTTGAGCGCCTCATTTTTGGTGATTTGTCTCAGGAAATTTTGAACAACGCAGAAGGTCCGGTCATCCTGATTATGCGCTCTGCTGGATCAGATGCGTTGCCGGAACGTCTGCGCCGACGCGTGCTCAGTTGGATTCGTCCGGCGCTCACACAGGTCGAACAGCAGGAGATCATCCGGCTGGCGCGGGGAAATTCGACGGTCAATATCGATTATGTCATGTTGATTATGGTGTCCGCGACGTTGGCTTCACTGGGCTTATTGCTCAATAGCGCGGCGGTGATTATTGGTGCGATGCTGGTCGCCCCGTTCATGTCGCCGTTGATCGCCTTTTCTGTCAGCATGACCGTCGGCAATCCGGTGCTGGCGCGGCGCTCAGTGATTACGCTATTTGTCGGCATCGGGCTGTCTTTGGTCGTCGCGGCGGTGATCGGGCGCTTCCTCCCGCAGACCGTCCTCACAATGGAGATGACCTCTCGCGGTAGCCCGACCCTGCTGGATGCGGCAGTCGCGCTGGCTTCCGGTGTTGTCGGCGCATATGCCACCGCCCGAAAAGACATCCCCGCCGCACTTGCCGGGGTTGCCATCGCCGCCGCCTTGATGCCCCCGCTCTGTACCGTCGGGCTGGGCATCGCGCTGGGTGAAACGCGACTTGCGCTCGGTGCGGCTTTACTATTCTCCACCAATATCATCAGTATCATGCTTGCGGGCGCGGTGGTCTTCGTCTGGTTGGGCATGAGTCCGCGCAATATTGACGAACACACACAACGGCGTTCAGTGGTTTCGCTAATTTTGGTGTTGACATTTGCCCTGCCGATTGCCTTCGCGCTGTTCCAACTCACCCGCCAGGCGAACGAAGCCTCGACCATCGAGAATTTGCTCCGCTCGGATTTATTGCAGGCGGAAATGGTGGAATTTGACATCTTTAACGACACCAATCCCACGCGCATTCTGGCAACGGTGCGCTCCGGTGAGCCAATCACATCGGCACGCGTCGCCGCACTCGAACTGGAAATTGAAGCCGTCGTCGGTGGTGATTACACGCTCGATCTGGTGGTGCTCAATATGGTGCATTCGGAGCAAACCGAACCCGAAGCGACAGACATCCCTGAAATCGTGCCAGAAATCACGCCAGAACTCACGCCGGAAGCGACAGAATCCGCGGGGTAAGCACGTACCGGAACGCTATAAAAGCGGTCTAATGACGAGAATCAAAAAAAGAGCGACCTATCACTAACGTCGCTCTTTATATTTTATCGGCAAGCTCAACAGCTAAACTTACGCTGTTTCGAGTGCTTTTTGCTTGTTGGTTTCGATGAGGCGGTCATAATGGTCGATCACCTCGTCCATCATATGATCCCATGTTTGGGTTGCCGCGAAAGCCCGCGCATCACTGCCCATCTGATTGATGCGTTCGCGGCTGGTGATGACGTTACGCACACCTTCAATCATGCCGTCCACATCGCCTACGTCGAAGGTATAGCCGGTGCGCCCAATATCGACCACATCGGGGATGCCCCCCACGCGAGAAGCCACGACAGGTAAGCCCGCCGCCATCGCTTCCACGACGACCAATCCGAACGTTTCCAGCGCAGACGGGAAAACGAACACATCCGCGCTTGCATAGGCTTGTGACAGGCGTTCACCGGTCATGTAGCCCATGAATTTGGTGCGTGTTCCGGCGAAGGTTTCTTTCAGAGAGTCACGTGCCGGACCATCACCAATGATCGCCAGACGTGCTTCTGGAATGGCATCCAGCACGGGGCGAATCTTGTCGATTTGCTTTTCAGTACCTAAACGTCCGACGAACAGCAACAATGGTGCGCCGGTATCGCCATCGCTCAGTTCATAGCGCATATCTTCGTTGTAGAAACCGGGGTTGAACTTGACCGCATCCACACCACGCTTCCACAAACCGACGTTCTTCACGCCGATGTCGATCATCTCACGTTGCACCTGTTTTGATGGCGCGAGTGAATAATCCGCCGCGTTAAATACGACGGAGGTCAATTTATTAACGACAGGTTCGAGCAAGCTCAGGTGATAATGGGTCGCCATGCGTGCCAGATCAAGATGAAACGAGGCGAGGGTCGGGATGCCCATACGCTTGGACATCAACAATCCCGGAATGCCGATCATCACCGGATGGATGAAATGCGCCACATCCGGCTTAAAGGCTTTGAGTTCGTTATAGGTCGACAGAGTCGGCGGACCTATTTTGAGTTCTGGATAAATGGGCAGGGTAACCCCGCTCACGCCGATCACGCGGGTATCGGCATATTGTTGCACATCGCCCAATTTCGGCGCAACGATGACAGATTCCACCCCGCGCTCGGCAAGGTGATCAAGCAATAAACAAACAACGGTGACAATGCCATCGACCTTTGGCAGGAACGTCTCGGTAAATAACGCAACCCGCATAGCTACAATGTCCTTTGATTTTTACGTGCAGAATTCCATATTGTATAACCCGCCTTCGTAACAGAAGTCACGAAGTTGTATTCTGCACTTAAACCATTCTTAACGCGCTTAGGGGGATAATAGCACGTCAGCAGGTCAGCGTTTCAGCACCGATTTACTATAAAATTTTGTTGGATATTAAGAATCTTACCAGCCGGACGGCATTCTGAGTGGCGCGGGTATGCTGATCTCGCCCTCAGCTTTGAGTGCATCAAGCGCCTGATAAAATTCCTGACGTAAAGCGGAGCGGGCATTGTCGATCTCATGCTGAAATTCTGCCGCAATTCATTTTTAATCTGTTCGCGTAACGCCGACAGGTTGACGAGTGCGGGGACGATGGCGCGTGTGGTCTGCGCTGAATCACGCTCAAGAATATTTACCGCTGTCTCGATAATCTCGTCGATGCTCCACGCGATAGTATGGTTGCTGTTTGCTTGTTGGTTTAACATGGAAAGATGCTCCACAAAATTGTGTGATGGCATGATTATACCGCAGATAAGAATAGATGTTCTATACACGCCCGTTTGAATCTGGTTTGAATATCGCCGTGCTACCCACAAGGATTATCTTGTGAAATATAGAATACTTGTTCTATAAAACACTTTACGATAGAATGTTACCAATCTAAATTGCTACATTATCTAACAAGATTAGCTAGAGAAGTCTTTCAACTCTCGTAAAATCGCCAAGGGATGACCCATGAAATTTTTGCTCACTTCTGCTGGTATCAAAAATGTCAGTATCCACAATGCGCTGGTCGACCTACTGGACAAACCGATTGCCGGGTGCAACGCTCTGTGCATCCCCACCGCCGCCTATGCGCTCTCCAACGGACCTGGCTCTGCATGGCGGTTCATCAGTGGGCAAGAACCCAATTGCCCGATGATCGAATTGGGTTGGAAGTCCGTAGGCGTGCTGGAACTCACCGCATTGCCCAGTCTCAAAAATGAGTCCTGGATGACTGTGGTTCAGGAGGCTGACGTTCTGCTGGTGAATGGGGGTGACCCGTTGTATCTGCATTACTGGATGCGGCAATCTGGATTCGCAGACCTCTTGCCGTCGTTGCGTGCAGTCTACGTGGGACTGAGCGCCGGAAGCATGGTGATGACTCCGCGAATTGGACAGTATTTTGTGAACTGGACACCGCCCACAGGTGAGGATGAAACGCTCGGTCTGGTCGATTTTGCGATCTTTCCGCACCTCGATCACGAGATGTTGCCGTACAATACCATGGCGCACGCAGAACGATGGGCTACTACGATGCCGATGACGACCTACGCGATGGACGACGAGACCGCCATCAAAGTGGTAGACGGAGCAGTTGAGGTTGTCTCCGAGGGGCAGTGGAAACTTTTTACGCCCTAATGGAGATGTGGGAACTTGGTTTGCACGTTCCCGTTTTCACCTATAAATAAATCTATCTTGCGCCATGAAAACCATAAATGAACCGCTTTGAACCTTTACAGACTTTAAAAAATCGGATAAAGTGGAGTCATAATTTAAAAAAACGAGGAACTCTCATGGTACTTAAATCCGAAAATGCCGCGCTAGACGCGACCTTCACCATCCGTCCGGCGCAGATGGAAGATTTGCAAACGGCAACTGACCTGTTCAATGCGGCGGATCGTCCCTTTTTTCATGCTGACCTCCATGATCTTGAAGAAACAAAAGCAGAGTGGGAAAACCCGCAATTTAACATGGAAACCAGCACGCTTGCCGTTTTCACCGCTGAAGGTCAGATGGTCGGCTATATCGAAATCTTCGATTACCGCGCCATGCCGGTGCGCCCGTGGATATGGGGACGTATCCACCCGGATTATGAAGGACGCGGGATCGGCACGCATCTATTTGAATGGGTAGAGAAACGCTCGTATGATGTGTTTGACCGTGTGCCGGAAGATGCGGCGATCACCTTGATGACGGGCGTGCTCGACAAGAAAACCGATGCCTGTCGTTTTCTGGAAGACATGGGCATGACCTCCGAGCGAAGTGGTTACACCATGCTCATGGAAATGGACGAAGCCCCCGAACCTCCCACAATGCTTGAAGGTATCCGTATCGTCAATCAAAAAGACTATAACGCCGATATGCAAGCCATTTTTGCGGCTGTGCGTGGCTCGTTTCAGGATCATCGAGGCTTTGTGGACGAACCCTTTGACGTTTCCTTTGAACGCTGGCAACATTTCTGGACAAATGATCCGCATTATGATCCGGCAGCGTGGTTATTGGCGCTGGATGGTGATGATATTGTCGGCATTTCGCTCTGTCGTGCACAATCCCACGAAGGTGAAGATCGCGGGCATGTGCATCAATTAGGTGTCATCCGTGAATATCGTCGACGTGGAATCGCAATGGCACTCCTACGTCAGACCTTCGTGACCTTCTGGGAACGGGGCAAGCGCAAGGTTGATCTTGGTGTGGATGGTTCCAGCATCACTAACGCTGTCGCACTGTATGAACGTGCGGGCATGTCCATCGAAAAAGTCTACCTGACCTACGAAAAAGAACTGCGCCCCGGTAAAGAATACAGCAATCAATAAGCGCATTTCTTGCAGTCGTTACATACACCTTGCCAGATGGTCACTCGTCTGGCATTTTTGCGTCCTATGGTTGGCACATCATGCTATACTAGACAATGAATAGACATAAGGACTGATGGATGGTCATTCAGCATAAGCGAACAATCGACGATTTTGAGGCGTTTATCGCTTTACCAGAATATTCAGAGCGCCGCTTTGAACTCATTAATGGGGAGATCGTAGAAAAAGTGACGACTGAAGAACATGGTGTAATCGCCTCGAATATTATTTTCGGGTTCAAACTCTATGGTAATTCGCGGGGAGATCGTGTCGCTACCGAACCACGTCACCGTTCACCGGATGACGAGACTAATGCACGTCTGCCGGATGTTGCCTATACTCTAAAAGAAGCCGCTTTGCCTGTGACACGCAAGGGTGCTGTCCCACAGATGCCCACCATCGCCGTTGAAATCAAATCACCTACGGATACCTACATAAAATTACGCGAAAAAGCCGCCTATTATCTGGAAAATGGTGTATTCATGGTGTGGCTGGTGTTCCCTGAAAAGCGGATCATCGAAGTCTATCAAGTCGGCAAAGACCTGAAAATTTTGCTTGAGAACGACACCATTTCCGGTGGTGATGTGCTTCCGGGTTTTGAAATGAAAGTCAGTGATGTTTTTAGTGGTGTGTAATCACAAAAATGGATGTGGAACAATATCTCGCCTATGAACGTGGCGCTGACACACGTCATGAGTTTGTTGGCGGTGATGTATGGGCGATGGCGGGTGAGTCCGAGCGGCATAATCAGATCACGTCAGCATTGAATTTTCTACTTTACGGACAATTACTTGACCGCGATTGTGCCGTCTTTCAGAGCGATATGCGCGTAAAGGCAGATGAAAAGGTATATTTTTGTCCTGATATTGTCGTCGTGTGTGGAGAAACCGACTATGCAGACGATACCCGCGACATTTTGCTGAATCCAACCGTCGTGATCGAAGTCCTCTCACCGTCAAAAGAAGATTATGATCGCGGGCGTAAGTTCACGAATTATCGCAAAATCGCCAGCTTAAGAGATTATGTCCTCGTCGCGCAGAGCGAAATGAATGTCGAGCATCATGCACTGCGAGTCGGTGAGGGCTGGCTACTCAAAGAATATGCTAACGCCGAAGATCGCGTTCAACTCCTGTCAATTGACTGCACGCTCACTTTGAGCAACATCTACCGCAAAGTGACGTTTGATGGGTAATTTCACCATCAGCACATAGCCATTCCCGCGACGCTCATCTATAATCTAACCTCTTCTATCTAAAATCTATCTTCACCCTGGATTCTTATGCTCAAATGGATCGCCTTCTTTGCGCTATTTCTTATTTATGGCAGTGGCTTCATGTTCATCAGTGTCGCGGTGGAGCAACTCACACCACTCGAACTGACGAGTATCCGCTTCCTCTTCGGGTCGATTTTACTGCTGATCGCGCTCTATGCCACAGGCGGGCGCTTCCCCTCGGATTGGCATGGATTGCGTGATCTGACGATGGTCGGATTGCTCAATAATACGGTGCCGTTTTTGCTGGTCGCATGGGCGCAGACGCAAGGCGTGGCGAGTGGTCTGACAGGGGTGCTCATCGCCACAAATCCACTGTTTACGGTTGTCATGGCACACTTTCTCTTTTCGGATGAGCGCATGACCCGTTACAAAATTGTCGGTCTGGCGATTGGATTTTTGGGCGTTGTCGTGCTGGCGAGTCGCAATTTCTCCGGCGATGATGTGCTGACGAGCAACCTGACCGGGCAACTCGCCGTGATTTTCTCCGCCTTTTGCTTTGCATCCGCCGCTGTCTATAGCCGTAAAGCGATGCAAGGCGAGACGAGCAACCCGCTGTTGATTTCCGCCGGATCGACGTTTATGGCAATGTTGATGACCGTTGGCTTATGGGTGTTCAATATCGCCACCGGAACGCCGATTTCCGACACCACCGCGCTAAAAAGTGAAACGATCCTGTCCGTTATTGTCCTTGTGGTGGTGCATTCGTTTATCGCCTTCAGCCTCGTATTTTATGTCATCCGCGAACTCGGCGTAACGCGTGCTTCGATGATGGCGTATATGATTCCGCTGGTCAGCTTGATGCTCGGCGCGATCTTCCTCGACGAAGTGCTTGATGCGCGGGTCTTGCTGGCGACAACCATGATTCTGGGCAGTCTCGCCATCGCTAATTTTGGGCGACGCATCGTCTACCTGCTACGTTCCGCTACGGTAGGTCTCTCGCCGAGTTTAGGTTCATTGCACGACCACAAATAGGTTGTACAGGTTGCTACACCAGCGCCTTTTCCGGCACATATTGCGTGAAGCGCGGGGCAAAATCTGCACCCTGCATCTTGAGCGCCTGCATCCGATAGAGGAACGCCGCTCCCACCATAATATGCTCCGCGAGATCGGCAACATGGCGATTCTCGTAACTTTCCAGATACGTCCCCTTAACCCACGCGTTAAATGCACCCATCGCCGGACCGCACCAGATTTGATAATCCATTTCGCGCCCTTGCTCGCCGATGTTCGACCAGCGCGACGACAGACCGAGATACCAGCGGAAGATCAGCGCCATTTTACGCTTGGGGTTGTCCTTCGCCCGTTCGAGTTGTTCAGGGTCGCGTTCTTCAAAGAACTTGACCGTCCCCGCCCAGATGTCTTCTAGCGGTTGGCGGAAGACCGATTTTTCCAGCCGTTCGCGCTCTTTCGCCGGAATATCATCAATGCTGTTGTGCTCGGCATAATATTCGTAGAGTTTTTGCGCCCGCATCGGGAACATCGTGCCACGTTTGAGCACCTGCACGTTTACACCCATCTCGAACATATCCGCCGCCGGAGCCATCATGACATCCGCCATATCCGCCTCGGAGAGTGCCTTCTTGGTGTGGATGGACGAGCCTGCTTCCATCGCGGATTGGTTGATCGACCCCGTGACGACATACGACGCGCCCATCATAAACGCCGCCAATGCCGCCGACGGTGTGCCGATGCCCCCTGCCGCGCCCACACGCACCGGAACAGCATAATTCTGCTCGGCTTGAATATCATCACGCAACGCCAGAATCGACGGCAACAGCGCCACCAGCGGGCGATTATCCGTGTGTCCACCGCTATCCGCCTCACAGGTGATGTCATCGGCGACGGGAACGCTTAAAGCCATCTGTGCTTGCTCTGCGCTAATCAACCCCTGTTGCACCAGCGGATTGAGAATGCGTTCCGGTGCGGGATTCATAAAATGGGTAGCCACTTCACGACGGGAAATTTTGGCGATGATGCGATTGCCAATATTCACCGAGCCATCCGCGTTACGGCTGAGTCCGGCGGCACGATACCAGACCACCTGCGGCGTTAAATCCAGAAAGGCGGAGGCTTCCACCACTTTTACGCCATATTTCAAGAAGGAGGCGACTGCATCGCGCTCCATTTTTTCTTCACTTGGGCTATGAATCAGGTTGAAGGCATACGGACCGTCCGGCAACGCGCCCTGAACCTTCTCCAACGCCGCTTGCAAACGCGCCGGAACATTTCCCGCCGCGCCATACGATGCCAGCATGTTCGCCTTGCCCATCGCAATCACAAGCTCTTCGGAGGCGATGCTGTTCGCCATCGCGCCTGTCGCATAATTGTATTTCACGCCATACGCTTCACGGAACGTCGAATCGCCCAATTGCGCGGGATCAATCGGTGGCACAGCGGCGAGTACCTGTAAACCGCCTGCAACATTCGACGCGTGAATTTGCCCGCCGCTCGCCACGCCGATGCGTGTGCCATCCGTTACGACCAGCGCCGCCTTGCCCAGATTGAGCAAATTGGCTTTGATGCCCGCTTCATCATAGGCAACTTCATCGGGCGTGCCTGTCCATGTTTGTCCGGTGGGTGCGCCACTAATGCGAATACCGGATGCTGTCATCATGTTTGTCATCGCTATTTCCAATCCCCATCGTTATGGGAAAATTTCATTAATCGGCAGGGTAAAGCCCGGCAGAACATCGCCACCCTGTAAAACTGCATCACGTCCAACCGTTTCAACGTGCGGATTTTCAGCATCATCTGACGGCGTGAACACTTCTATCGTTTGCGTGGCAGGATAGACAATCCACACCATTTTCGAGCCATGCTTGAGGTAGTATTTGGCTTTTTCGGTCAATTCTTCAAACGTGTTGCTCGGCGATTTGACCTCTACCGCCAGATCAGGCATGAGGTTCATATAGCCTTTCACCGATTTTTCCGGCAAACGCGCCGTGCTTGTAAAGGCAATATCCGGTGAATAGACGGTATGCTTGTCTACATAATGCCCAACTTCGGTCATGACTTCGCCCAGATGATTCATATGCACAAAAGCGAGCACGCGTGAACCAAGAAGAAGTGTTGTTGTACCATGTTCACGCCCTACAGGGTGCATCACTAAGACACCTCCACGTAATTCAAGTTGATGTCCTTCAAAGCGGGGTAGCCCTGAAAGCACCCATAGATCATCAGCTGTATACAATTTTTCATGCAGAGTCATGCGGTTGACCTCTCCGCTTGTTTATAGTTATCGGGTTCGCACCCGGTTCATCGTCACGACGTACGTCCGTAGGGGCGACCTGCCAGGTCGCGCTGTTACTAGATCACATCAAATCGGTACATCCTGACGTTAATTTTAGCATATCTATCAGAACACCCGCCCCTACGCCTCGACAATCGCCAGCGCGAGATCGTTGATTTCGTAAATACGCAGGGCATCGCGCCACAGACTCGCATCCGCATAAATTACGACTTTGCCGTCGCTCTTCTCGACGCGCTTAATGTTGGCTTCAACGTGCGATTTTTCGCTGGTCGAAAGAATCTGCCCGCGATACTTCCACGACACTTTATGCCCGGCGTTACCCGCCAGCGCACCATCCACCTGAGAGAAACGCGGGGCGTTAAAGCCCTCCGCAAGTCCCGTTTCTATGGCATAGGCTTGCATCGCCTGCAAAATTGTCTCCACGCCGATGCTACCGGGCATCACGGGGTCTTCATGGAAATGGCAGAAGAAGAACCACGTCGCCGGATCAATCACCGTGTTGGCGTAAGCATAACCCTCGCCATATTTGCCCCCGCCCGGCACGAGGATAATCTCGCTCGTAAATTCAAGTTGCCCGTGACTCAGGCGCAAATAGCCCTCGCCGAGTTCATCTTTCGGATCAACGCGGATCATCTGTGATTCGGTGAGGTCAACCGTATCAATCCAGCGCGGAACGGTCTTACCTGCATCCAAACCCGCTTGGCTGGCGAGCGATTCTTTGGTGAAGTAGCCGAAGGTCGCTTCGCCCTCGTAGAATTTTTCGCCCTCGTCGTACATCACGAAGCTATATTTCTGGATGATAATGCCCTGCATGACCGTGTTGCCGAGCATGGTCACATAGTTGGTGATCGTCCGCCCGCGCATATCTTTGTCGCTATAAAGCGTGCCGTGACCGTCAAGATTACGGAAGTAAAAATCAATATCAGGGAAATCCAGCGTCGGTCCATGATATGCAGACAGAAAACCGCTCGGCTGAAGCGCGATTTCCATATAGACCGAATACGGCATCACCGGATAGGCGTTATCACGGTAGAACCACTCATCCGCAGGCACATCATATTCAGCGTGAATCTGCGTTCCCGGCTTGGAGACAAACCGTTCACCCTCGATGGTCACGGCGCGGGTGACGAGCAATAAGTCACCATTCGGGATGCGCGGCGCACGCACATTGTCGTAAATGGCATACCGCTCCCCGAAGCAATCGGCGATTCGACGCAACGCAAACGTATCAATCGCGTGGAAATCATATTGTGGCGTAATCCCCTGCAAAATCGACGGCGCGGTGTTGGGATTGGGTGCAGGGATCGGCGGCAATGGCTTTTCCTGCACGACGGGCGCTTGCACGGTGGCGACATGAGCAGGCGCTTGAGACGCGGGGACTCCACTGGCGATTTGCATTCCGACCATTTCACCCAATTGGCGTAACCCTTCCTGCCGTGATTGCAAAAAGGTAATGTGTGCCGCGCTGATCGGGTCTTTAACCGGTTCGGTGGATGCTGGACGCGCTAAATATGAAGGCATATCGGTTTCCTCTACTACACTTGAAACAGTCTGTTTAGACGCAACATTGCGCTGAATATCATCGAATTTGGCGCGATTCTCGTCATTGACGATGGCGCTATATAAATCTTGCCCGCCGAGCCGCACCGTGCGAACCAATTTACGTCCGTTCGTTTCGATGACGGGGGCGTTATAGAGGGGCGCTAAATTCAACGGGACGCGATGCGCTACCAATTGCGCCAGCATTTTAATCACAGAAACGCGATCATCCGTGCCGAGATTATCAATGCTCACAGCGAGATGTGGTCGATCACCGAGCGATTCATCCACCCAGCGCGCACACGTACTGCGCGGACCGAGTTCGATGAATACCCGCGCACCATCGGCGTAGGTTTCTTCCACAAGGCGCGGGAAGTCGATCTGCTTACATGCCATGCGGGCGATGCTGTTGGCGATGACGGTCTGCTCAATGCGAATCGGCGTGTAATCCGCCGCCGAGTAGAACACCACGCTATCATCAACCGGAGTGACGGGTAAATTGTGCAGGCGATAATACTCGCCGAATTCGCTCATCATGGCTTCGTTGTGGATGACCACGCTAAACGGCGCACGCATACTGTCCCCGCCGACGCTTTCCACCACCCGCGCACAGGCGGCAGGTTCTCCGGCGATCATCACTTCGTTAGGCGTGTTGATGTGCGTCACATACACCTTGCGCTCCAAATCGACGGCGGCTTTCACGCGATCCGCAGGCGCGGCGATAAAATAGGCTGTCCACACATCCGCGTCCGGCACATCGTCAGGGATGCCCCACGCTTCACGGACGGCGTTCATCGGTCCGGTCAGGCGGTCTTTAAACAGATCAGTACTGTGCAAGCCCTGACTGCCCAGATCGCCCTCACGCCACACATCCATCGCCCACATCATACTGCCTTCGCCCAGACTATAGCCGAATGCCTCGCCTGGTTGAATATCAAATACATCTCGCATGATGCGCGTATAAATCAGCGCGAAGCTCAAGCCGGATTCGATCATAGAGACCGCATCGGCATTCAGCGCGTCTTTCATCTGACGTGTGATTTTGGGACCCGGTTTCTCTAGCGTGCGCGGATAGAGCATATGCTCCGCGACGGCTTCCCCGACATCAGATTTGACGGCTTTGAGCGCATCATACGTTTGCGGGAAGAGTTGAAGCACATCATAACCGAGCTTGGGATAACTGTTAAACGCGCCCGGATACACGAAAGCGACCTTGCCACTTTCGCCCACCGGAGTCGCGCTGAAGCTACTGCCCGCAGGCGTTCCCCAGTCGCCACCCTGTGCGAACGTCGATGGCACACCCTCCCGCGCCCGCATAATCTCCTTACGCAATTCGTCGATGTTGCGGGCGACCAGCGCCAATGTATACGGCGCGGCGCTATTTTGGGTATATTCGGCGAACACCGTGTCCGCCAGATGCCCTAAATCGTCGGACGTGTTGGCGAGTGCGGCGAAGGCTTCCAGACGCGTCACCAAATCAATCTGACCGTTTCCAGCCAGTGGGAACAGGTAAATGTTGCCGTGGCGCAGATAACCATTATCGACTGCCGCATCTTTCACGCCGGAAAGAACCACATGCGCCGCAGAACCATCAGTGGAAAGTCCGTTGATCGCCGCTTTGCGCCCCTCGCCAAACCATGCGCGGGATTTCGTCGCCACCCAGAACGGTGTGTTCGCCCATGCGTCCGGCAATTCCGGTGCGCTCCAATTGGGCACGGACGGGATAAATCGCTGAGACAATGCCAGCGCGGTTTTAATCAGACTCGCCATGCCGGACGCGTGGTAGGTGTGTCCGATGTTGGCTTTCACACTGCCCATCGCGCTGATCGGTGCATCGTTGCCACGATAGGCACTCGTCAGGGCTTCGATCTCGGCGCGGTCTTCTTCGCTGATTCCGCTGGCGTAAAGTTCGACATAGCCGACATCCGCAGGCGTTATTCCGGCGGTGTGATGCGCGTCCTGAATAGCACTTGCCAGATCATTTTTGATGCTCACCGCGTCAATCGTGGCGTACACATGATCTTCGTCGGCGGTATCTGCCCGCGTCAGCACAACCGCGCCCGCGCCTTCACCGACCAGCCAACCGTTTGCGCTGGCTTCGATTCCGGCGGTCTGCACCGTGCCAATCGGTGCACGCGTGTTCCGCATAATCACGCTTTCCATGCCTCCGGCTAAATCTACCGCGCCGACGACCACGGCATCCGCTTCCCCATCAGAAAGCATCAATTGCGCCAGTTCCAGCGCCTTAAACGTGCTGTTTTCCTCTGCGGAAACGGTAAAGGACGCGCCGTTAAAATCCCAGAGTGAAGACACACGGTTAGCGGTGATATTGCCGATGTAACTCGTGTAATGATTCACCTGTTGCGCGGAGAGAATCGCGTCTTTGCTGATGCGTTCGAGTTCAGTGGTTTGCGCGGCATTCAGCCCCAAGCCGGAGTCTTCCAGCGCACTTTTGATCTGCCAGTTTAAGTCCGCCCGCCCGCGCACTTTATGCAGGGAGAGTTCCGTGCCGAGCGCCACAATCACCGCGACATTCGCGCCTTCCGCCACATCTGCATCCCGAATCGCCCGATCTGCCACTTTCAACAGGAGCAATTGTTGCGGGATAGGTTCATCATCACGATTGGGCGGGATGCGATATTGCATAAAATCGAGATCAAACGCGCCAATATACGCCCCCTTAGGCGCACCATTTTCCAGCCCGAAGCGACCAAGCACCTCCGGCAATTGATCCACACCTTGCCAGCGTGATGCGGGCAGGTCAATGAATGCTGTGTCACCGTCGTAAATTGCGCGTGAGAAGGCTTCTAAGCTGTCTAACGGACCGAAATGGGCATCCATGCCGATGATCGCCATTTTAACCGGCGGGTTGGGTTGAGGGGTTACGGGTTGCATATCATATCTTTCACTGGCTTCTAAAATCAGATGGGCGCTTACGCCACCAAAACCGAAGGCATTCACCCCGGCACGGCGATGCTCGTCCGTCCATGCGATGGGCGCGGCGGCGATCTGTACGCCGGAAAATAAGCCATTCGGGGATTCTAAGGGTTTTTGCACGTTTAACGTGGCGGGAATTTCATGATGCGCCATGCCCAGCACGACTTTAATCATGCTCGCCATGCCCGCCGCGGTCAGCAAATGCCCGACATTACTCTTCACACTGCCGATGCGTGGCAATTGCCCACCATAAAGTGCGCCGGAAAACGGTGTGCGCTCGCTGAAGAAAATCTCCATCGAGTTAAGTTCGGTTTTATCGCCAACCGTCGTTCCGCTGGCGTGGCATTCAATATATTGCACATTGCTGGGGTTCATCTCTGCATCGTCATACGCCCGTTGCATCGCCCGAACCTGTCCTTTCGGGTTGGGCGTGAGGATGTGCTTACCGCGTCCATCGTTGCTCATGCCAATGCCGCTGACCACCGCGTAAATTTTATCCTTATCGCGCACGGCATCATCCAGCCGTTTAAGCGCAAACATGCCCGCGCCTTCTCCGGCAACCAGACCATCCGAGGTGCTATCTAAGGGTCGGCTGGCATTGCCTTTTTCAGGATAGCCACCCAGATGCGCGAACCCTAAATTGACGAATAACGGATCTGCCGCGCTCACCGCACCCGCCAGCATCATATCCGCTTTGCCCGCTGATAGATATTTACACGCCAGACCGACAGCATACAATGACGACGCACACGCCGCATCCAGCGCGGTAAATCCACCGCCTAAGCCAAGCGCATGAGCCACTACCGCCGATGTAAAGCCCGACGATAGCGCATTATCCAGATCAACAGGGTGCGCGTCGGGATAGGCGGGGAGGGCAACGTCTTCGTCTAACAAATCGCCGATTGCCGTCCCCATCACCTCACGATACACGCCGTTGTACACCTGCAACGAGGCTTGCGTCGGGAAGGACAGACTACCGAGAATCACTCCTGTGCGGGCTAGCATCGCGTGGCTATTCAGCACATTGGCATCCGCCAGCGCCATGCGTGCCACATGCAACGACCACTTAAACGGATCGCCCAACGTTTGCAAATACTCTGCCGGAAGCGCATAACCGGACGCGTCAAACTGAAAATCATGGATATACCCGCCATTCAAAAAATAGGAGGTATCCGGCTTCTTGCGCTGAGAATCAAAAAATACAGCCGCTTCCACACCGAGTTGCTCGGTGGTGGCGGGGCTAATGGTCTGTCGTCCGGCGTGGAGGTTATCCCAGAATTGCGTAATGCCATCCGCGCCGGGGAACAAACATCCAATTCCAATAATGGCGAATTTAGTCATAGCGTAGTCGTCAGTTTACAGTCTTTAGTTGTTAGTTTTTAGTTGTCAGTTGTCCATCGCCAGAGGCTAAAGTCGCCCGGCTACGAAAAATGAGAGTCTTTTGTAGGGGCGAACTGCCAGTTCGCCCAATGCAGGTTCTCTATCTAAATTTTCAAACATCAACACGCGTTCCATTACGTTTTGCTGACCGCTGATTAGCTGAAATGCTGACCTGCTAACCCGCTCTTCCCTATCCCAACTTCTCAGGCAGGGTGTTGCGCGTGAACAGATCATTCAAGCGCGTACTGATCGTGATTTCACCTTGCATCACCGTCATGTAAATTCTGCCCTGTTCATCATGGATGTATAGCGTCGTCACCAAGCCCGTTTCTGACGCTTGATGAATCTCCAGCGAGACGAAAAATTCCGCGCCCCACGGCACATCGGCGAAGTGCTCCCCTCCACCTGCTTTGAGCGGCAAACTGCCTGCGCCATAATGATATTTGGCGTAAATGCCCATGCTCTGAAAGCCGATGTCCGTCATGTAGTAATTGAAGGACTGTACCGGAAATTGCCCCTGATAATACGGCTTGACCATCGGCAATTCACACCGCAGGGTCACTTTGTCCTTGCTGATGTTCATCACGCGCTTTACACCCTTAAAGCTAAAGTGATGGAACAGCGTGTAATCCGCATAAAATTGTTCGCCGTCGATGTCTTCACGCACCGTCAAATCCATGCGCGGATAAATCGGCATTTCCGGGATGTGCGGGATCAGCAACAGTTGCGCCTTATAATGAAAACGCGGCATCTTGGCATTTCTCGGCTGGCTACTGACCATCGCTTCCAGCACAATTTCGTCAGAAGATTTGCGAATCTCCTTGAGTTCCATGATGTATTCGTCCGCCAGTTCTTCGTCGAAGATAATGCCCTTCAGCACGCGATAATCATTGAAGCTGAACGCCTTGTAGCCCGGATACAAGCCCTCGGCGGTGTTGCACATCCACGACATGCCACACACCATCGGCAAAACGGCTTTGCCATCCACCACATGATCCTGCAAAAATGGGCTGGCTTTAAGTTCCAGCTTACGATGCAAACGATGCACGCGTAAAGTGCTATCCGGTTCGCTCGGTGGCGGAATCTTAATCCCACTGCCGACGACCACCTGCACCGCGTCATCACGTACCGATTCCAATTCTTCGATGAGCATATGTGCGCCCACATCCACCGGAATCACCTTCACGTTATGCTCGGCGAAATAGGCTTTAAGCTCCGGCGTGACCATGCCCGCGTCCCACGGTCCCCAGTTGATGGATACCACGCGGATATGCGGCGATTGTTGCTTAATCATGTGCGCGGATTTATTCAGAATTTCATTGGCGATGGCATAATCTGCCTGCCCGACGTTGCCATAAAAGCCCGCAACGGACGAAAATAAAACGAGTGCTTGTAATTGCTCTGCGGGGATGGCGTTCAGCAGGTTTTCTAAGCCCTGCACCTTCGCAGAATAAACCGACTCAAAATCTTTTTGTGTCTTATTTTCAATGAGCTTATCCGCCAGCACACCCGCGCCGTGAATAATCCCCGTGATTTTGCCGACGCGCCCCTGTACCTCGTTGATCGCGGTCTTGACCGAATTTTCGTCGGTGATGTCCACGCTGAGATACTCGGCGGTGCCACCCACGCGCTGAATTTCCGCCAGTGTTCCGGCGATCTCCCGCTGAGACAGCACGCCATTCGCCATTTTATTGACGGCGGGCGGGGTCGGTTTTTCGCCCTGTGCCTGTAACGCGCCCATCGCGGCTTTTTTGAGCGCGGCTTCATCCTCCACACCCACAGCCCACGCGGGGTCGGTTTCAAAGGTAGACCGTCCCAGCAAAATAAAGGTACAGCCGTAATGCGCCGCTAATTTTTCTACACAACGGGCGGTAATGCCCTTTGCGCCGCCACTGACGACAAAGACCGATGCGTTTGTAATTTTACTCATGAAACTTTTCGTCTCCGTTGGTGCATGGCGAAGGGCGAGAACTTCTCGCCCCTCAGGATATTTTGTGTGCTATTGTACCGCGTAACTGGCTTAGGATAAGGCGAAATCTTCCGCGACGAGCGTCACGCGCCCATCATTGGTGTAGCCCACTTCCACCAGTAAGCGATTCGGGTCGAATAATTCCGCCGTGACTTTTTCCGCCGCCATCGAGTCCGATAAGGCAGAGGTCAAATCAAGCGCACGGCAGAAGACATTCACCCATTCCAGATTGACCGATTTGGTCAGCCCGAACAATCCGCCAGAAATCGCGCCGGAGCCGTTGCGTTCGGTGGTGCTGAACGCGCCATCCAGACGGGCAACGGTCATAAATGCGCCAAATCCGGCATCTGCTGAGGCGTTCAGCGACTTTTTGAGGTGTTTCGCCAGCAGGAAGATGTGCTTCAAAATCGTCTTTTCCTGCTCGATGAACACATTGCCATTCGGTGCGCTTCCGGTCAGCGTTTTCGCCTGTGGATTAAGATGGATGAACGCTCCGATTGCGCCATATTGTGCGCTGATGCTTTCCAGCGTAGATTGCAATTGTGCCTCGGTGGTATCCGGCAACACAACGCGATTCACGCCGTTCGCTAACGCACTTTGCGCGGGGACAACATCCTGCGGGAAGGACAACACGACGACTTTCCAACCGCGGGAGGTCAGATTTTGTGTGACTTCTGTGGTCAACGCGGTGCCGTCATCCGTCACCAGCGCGATATAGCCTTCCGGCAAGCTGGCTTCGATCCAATCTGGCTTGGGCAGATATTTCAAATGGGCGGCGTGACGCGGAATATCATGCGTCATTGTCGGCAGAACTTTCGCTGTGCCACCGTTTGTTCCATTTGTCGCGTTCGTCCCGTTAGTATGCCCGTTGGACGCACCAGCGGTTGCACCGTTGGCGGCGGGTTGATGGGTGTTCATATACTCGACGATTTCGCCGAGCGTCCGCAATTCTGCCAGTTCTTCCGGCTTGAGTTGTGGCAATTCGGGGAATTGGTCACGCATCGCGCCGAGGATTTCCACGCGCTTAATGCTATCAATGCCGAGATCAGCCTCGATGTCCATGTCGACTTCGAGCATTTCCACCGGATAGCCCGTTTTATCGCTGACGATTTCCAGCATCGCCGTTTCGAGTGCTTCCAGACTGACTCCGCCGGATGAAGCCGGAGCAGGCGTTTCTACGGGTGTCGCTACCGGAGCAGATTGTGCAACGGGCGCAGGTTTTGCTACCGGAGCAGGCGCACTTGTCGGAGCGGGCGAGGTGGGCGGGGTCGGTGATGATCCGCCCGCGTTGTTGTGCATATAATCGACGATCTCGCCGAGCGTCCGCAATTCTGCCAGTTCTTCCGGCTTGAGTTGTGGCAATTCGGGGAATTGGTCACGCATCGCGCCCAGAATTTCCACGCGCTTGATGCTATCAATGCCGAGATCAGCTTCGATGTCCATATCTAGTTCGAGCATTTCCACCGGATAGCCCGTTTTATCGCTGACAATGTCCAGCATCGCGGTCTGCAACGCTTCCATGCTGACTCCGCCTACACTTGCAGGCGCAGACTCCGCCGGAATTGCCATAGATGCCGAGGCAATCGGTTCACCTTCGGGTGAGGGTGTCATCTGCACGGCGGGTTTTTCATACACGGGTTCAGGTGTCGCTATCGGTGCAGATTGGGCGACAGGTGCAGGCGCTGAACTTCCGCCAGCGTTGTTGTGCATGTAATCGACGATCTCGCCGAGCGTGCGTAATTCCGCCAATTCTTCCGGCTTGAGTTGTGGCAATTCGGGGAATTGATCCCGCATCGCGCCGAGGATTTCCACGCGTTTGATGCTATCAATGCCGAGATCAGCTTCGATGTCCATGTCAAGTTCGAGCATCTCCACCGGATAGCCCGTCTTGTCGCTGACAATGTCCAGCATCGCGGTCTGCAACGCTTCGATGTTGATGCCACCTGTGCTTGCGGGTGTAGATTGAGCAACAGGAGCAGGTGTTGCTACCGGAGCAGGCGTTGCTACCGGAGCAGGAGCAGGCGTTGATGCGACAGGTGCAGGCGCTGAACTTCCGCCCGCGTTGCTGTGCATGTAATCGACGATTTCGCCGAGCGTGCGTAATTCCGCCAATTCTTCCGGCTTGAGTTGCGGTAATTCCGGGAATTGGTCACGCATCGCGCCCAGAATTTCCACGCGTTTGATGCTATCAATGCCGAGGTCAGCCTCGATGTCCATGTCCAGTTCGAGCATCTCCACCGGATAGCCCGTCTTGTCGCTGACAATGTCCAGCATCGCGTTTTCCAGCGCGGCGACGGAAACACCGCCTGTTGTCGCCGGAGCAGGTGTCGCTACGGGCGCAACCACTTGAGCAGGTGCAGACGTAGCAACCGCTACCGGAGCAGGCGCAGATTGCTGTGTGCTTGTCGGTGCGGGCAAAGGTGCGACAGATGTCGCTTGCGGAGTCGGTGATGATCCACCCGCGTTGTTGTGCATATAATCGACGATCTCGCCGAGTGTCCGCAATTCTGCCAGTTCTTCCGGCTTGAGTTGTGGCAATTCGGGGAATTGGTCACGCATTGCGCCCAAAATTTCCACGCGCTTGATGCTATCAATGCCGAGATCAGCTTCGATGTCCATTTCCAGTTCGAGCATCTCTACCGGATAGCCCGTCTTGTCGCTGACAATGTCCAGCATGGCGGTCTGCAACGCTTCAATGTTGATGCCGCTAACTTTTGCAGGCGCAACTACCGGAGCAGGCGCAGATTGTGCGACGTGGGCGGGCGGCGGGACAGGCTCGACTTTCGGCGCAATTGCTTGAATAGCTTGTGCTTTCGGCGCGGCAGGCGCAACCGGAGCGGGTAGCGTTGCCGCCTGACCATTCCCGTTGATTGTCACACTCTGACCGCGCATCTGCTGGAACAACGTTTGCGCGTATTGTGATTGACTATGCAGATAACCCTCATGCACACGCAGGGTTTCCGCTTGATGTTCGTGGAATGCCGCCATGCTTTGCGCTAGGCTGGCGATTTGATCGGCGCTCAGGGTGCCACTTGCCAGCGCGTTTTGCTGTTGCGCGGCGAGTTGCGTAAACACCTTGATGTAATCGGCTTGATTGGCGAGATATTGCTCATGTGCACGCAGAACATCCGCCTGTTGCTGACCAAATTCCGCCAGCGTCGCGCCCATATCAGTCGCCGGAGCAGGTGAAGGTGTCGATGCTACCGGAGCGGCTTGTTGTGCCGGAACTTCGCGCACAACTTCCTTAATCACCTCAACCGGAACTTCTTTAATCACTTCCTTGATGACTTCGCGCACGGCACCGCCACCGGAAACCATCTGCCCGTTGTGGAGCGCATCCTGATAGGCTTGTTTGGTCTTGTCGGTGATATACATGCCACCGTGAATCTTGACGTTCATCCCTTTACGGCGTGGTTCGGGCATAGCTTCTACCTGTGCGGAGTCAATGTCATACGGGTCAATATCGCTGAGTGCGAGTCCCATCACGCGCAATTGCACCGCCGCTTCACGGAATTGACGGTCACTGTCTTTCTGACGACTGCCGTTCAGCGCGATGGCGGTATGCGGTTTATCAGCGAGGATGTCCTTCACGAGATTGGTCAACACACTGCGCGGACCAAATTCGATGAACACCTGCCCACCGGCGTTATACAGATTTTCGACTTCTTGCTGGAAGTGCACCGGGTTAAGAATATGATCGGAAAGCGTCTGCTTTATGGCAGAAGGATCATTCGCATACGGTTGGGCGCTGGCGTTGGAATACACCGGAACGCGTGGTGCGCTGAAGGTCGTTCCGGCAATCACATCCGCGAAGGGCTTCTGTGCATGACTGACCATCGGTGTGTGGAAGGCGGCGCTAACCGCGACCTGCACCACGTTATAGCCTTTTTGCGTCAACACGGTCTTGGCATGGTTCAAATCATGTTCGCGTCCGGCGAGGATGATCTGCTTCGGCGAGTTGATATTCGCCATGTGTACACCCTGCAATCCGGCGATGTCATTCTTCAGATTGGTCACATCTCCGGTGACGGCGATCATCGTTCCCGCATCAAAATTGGGATCATCCGGCGGAGCCATCGCCAAGCCACGCGCCTTGACGAGCGCATAATACGCGTCATCGGTCAGCGCGCCTGCCGCCCAGAGTGCAGTCAATTCGCCGAAACTGTGTCCGGCGGTGAAATCTGGCTGGAATCCGGCATCCTGCAAAGTCTTGAACAGACCCGCGCTGAACGCCCCGACTGCCGGTTGCACATAATCGGTACGCTGGAGCATTTCCGCCTGTGCTTCGCGTTCTTCTTTAGTAAACACGGGCGCGGGATAGACCACATCAGATACAGTCGTTAAGCCACTCGCGCTGAAAAGCCCGTCAATCTGCTGATAACTCTCACGCATGGCGGGGAAGTTCAACGATAGTTCGCGTCCCATATCAATATATTGTGAACCCTGACCGGAGAACAACGCTACCACTTTACCCTTAAGGTGCATGGCGTTCAGCCGGAAGAACACACCCTTCGGATGTTTCCATTCTTCCGCGTCCGGTTGCTTCTGGAGCATGTTCAATGCCGCTTTAAGCAATTCAAGCGCTTCCGCAGAATCATTCGCCACAAAACCGAGTCGCGCATTATGCGCCGGAATGGTCGCATTGCGCGAGGTACGGACGAGGTTCAGGAATTGCTTACCAGGGTCTTCGCCTTCTAAATTGGTGATGATCTCCTGCACCTTACGGGCGAGGGCATCATGCGTCGCGCCCTCAATCACCACGCTACTCGCGGCTTTATGCAGGCGATACGGTTTCGTCTGTTCTTTGGTGTATTCTTCCATCACAAAGTGGAAGTTCGTCCCGCCGAAGCCGAAGGAACTCACACCTGCACGGCGCGGCGCACCATCGGTAATCCACGGGCGTGTCTCTGAATTGACGTACAATGGCGAGTCGTTAATCCCCAATTTCGGGTTCGGTGTATCGACGTTCAGCGTCGGCGGCAACACCTTATGATGCAACGCCAGCGCAACTTTCAGCACACCCGCGATTCCGGCGGCGGCTTTGGTATGCCCGATCTGTGATTTCACACTACCGATGGCGACTTTTTTCTCACGCAATCCGGTGTGCTTATTAAAGAAGCGCACGATGGTCGTGGTTTCCGCCATATCTCCGGCGGCTGTCCCTGTACCATGCGCTTCGATGAGTTGAATGTCTAAGGGGTCAAGACCTGCATCTTCGTAAGCACGGTCAAGCGCACGTTCCTGACCCTCACCACGCGGGGCGTAAATGCTCTTATAGCGTCCATCGCTAGACGTGCCGATGCCACGAATCACCGCATAAATACGATCTCCGTCACGTTCCGCATCTTCAAGGCGCTTCATGACCATCATGCCGATGCCCTCACCGACCATCATGCCGTCGGATTGTTCATCGAACGGACGCGGCACTTCGCCTCTGGTAAACGCCGGAGTCTTGCTAAAGCACATATACATGAAGATCGAGTTATCGGTGTCCACACCGCCCGTAATCATCATGTCGCTACGCCCTTCGATGAGGTCACTCACCGCGAGCTTCATCGCGCCCATCGAACTGGCACAGGCGGCATCCACCACACAATTCATCCCGCCTAAGTCAAGACGGTTGGCGATACGTCCGGCGATGACGTTGCCCAGCATACCGGGGAAGCTGTTTTCTTCCCAGTGGATATAGGCTTTCTTCATTTTGCCGATCAGCATTTCCGTGTCGTCGGCGCTCACACCGGAGTTCGTCAGCACATCACGCCACACCGGATACTGCAAACGGGCAGTCAGCGGGGTAATCAATTTCTGACCACCACCCACACCCAGCACCACGCCGGTACGATCACGCACTTCGGCTGTGGTATCCCCATAACCCGCGTCGATCATGGCATCACGCGCCACAACCAGCGAGATCATTTGCGATACATCGGTCACTTCGAGGATATTCGGCGGTAGACCAAATTCCATCGGATCAAAGTCGATTTCAGGCAAAAAGCCGCCACGCTTACAATAGGTTTTATCCGGCGCGGTGGGATCGGGATCATAATAATCGTCGATCTTCCAGCGCGATTCAGGTACATCGTGGATGCAATCCGCCTTCTGAACAATGTTGTCCCAGAACTCGCGGATATTAGTGGCATCCGGCATTACCGCCGCCATCCCTACAATTGCAATCGGGGTCTCGTGCAGTCTACGAACCATGAGCTTACCTCAAACTTGGATACTAAATGTTTTGCTGAACCATGATAAGTCATGATCCAGTCATGAATTTCAAACGTAAATCTGAATTGCACATCGTATTGGTTAAAACACAATCGGATGCTGTGTGTTACGATTTTTCAGATTAGCATTAGCGTAATGAACTGCTGATTTTACCAGATAATGCTCATACTTGTTAACAGTCTGTCATGTATGGTCATCATTTTGTGCCTCAGACTCATCAAAATTGATGTGTGGCGATCAGGTGGGGCGGGTCATGATAAACAGTGATTATACGACGCTTTACCATCGCTCATGAAAAGAGGATTACACTAATAAACAATATGCACCCGTATAATTAAGAGTTGAATCATGCAACGAACATTTCTCATTCTGATTTTAATAATCATTCCGATGATTCCGTCACAAGCGGATGATGCTACCTCCGACTTTGACCTATTAAGTGTGGAGAACGCTGATAGCATCATAGAAGTAGATCGTTTTGGCGATGGGGATTTTACGAGTCAGGGGAGTTGGTCGCCGGACGGTACATTGTTTGCAATTCCCGGTTCGTTGGGCATCTGGCTATTCAACAAAGACAATGTTGAGAGTCCTGATCTTCTTGCCCAAGATACAGGCGTTAACGATATTACGTGGTCGCCCAATGGCACGAGGCTGGCAGGTGCGTCTGAGAGTAGCACGCAAATCTGGGACGTAGATACGCGTACCATCGTAGAGCTTTATGATGGGGCAACGCAAATTATGTATAGCCCTAACGGAGATTATCTCGTGTTGACGAAGGCTGTAAATTATGGAAATACAGGCTTAGACAGCAGTCCCTTATTCGAGGTGATTAACCTTGCAAGCGGGGAGGTCGTTGGGCGCATCGTTGGTGATGGTTATTCCTATGGATATGCAAATTTTTCCCTCGATGGCAGTTATTTATTGACGCAATCCCTATGCTATTTACCGCAATACTGCGAGTATGTTAGCACGTTCCAAATTTGGCGTATGGATAGCCCCCTGCCAATGGATGGGGTTGGCGACGCATTTCTTTCACCGCATGATGAGTTAAGCATTATTGGACGGTCACCGATTATGCTTGAGGGCGAAAGAGTTGCGTATATTGGTTATGGTGACGGCACGCAATGGATAACTATTCGTGATCTAGCGACACACGAAGAACGCACAATAGATATCGATGCGTCTTCTTACCCTAGACTTGTTCCATATTCATCTGATGAATTGATCGAAGTTGAAGTTAGTTATGCCGGACAGCATGAGTTGCGCTTTATTAATACCGAGTCTGGTGTGGTTACGCGTACACATGACGCAGGCACATTCTTCTATTTTCACGTTTCTCCAGATAATCAGTTTTTGATTGCACATGATGGTAAGCAAGTAAATCTGTTTGCACTAACGGATGAAAGCCTAAGCGAGATAGCCACATTTCATTTTCAACACCCCGTTTTAAGCGACATTCCTGCAACAGTAACACCCGTTGAATCGCAAGGCATTAGCTGTATTCAATTAGAGAATGCCGTACCTTCCACCTCTTGCGGTGCATTTAATTCTGACAATTCGCAATTTGTAGGAAGGTCGGAACTGGTTGATATTTATCTATGGGATACTGAAACAAGGCAAGGAGAATTCCTGCGTGAAGTAGAGCCGAACGATATGGCGGACGATTTCGTTTTTAGCCAAGAGGATACATTTCTAGTTTTCCAGATTTCCGATTGCTTAATAAATTCGAGGTGTCTATATTCTGTTATCTACGGATATAGTCTATCCGACAATCCCAGTCTTGAGTATGAAATTACGTCTCCGGTTGTAGTACAGATGCTCTTTGGAGAGAACGACGCTTCTAACCTGCTGGCAGTGTTGACTATTGATGGCATGAATCTAATCAATAGTGACGATGGTACTACATTAACCTCGTTGCCCACAGTAAGTTCACCTGTTTTACAAGTTGCCTTTTCATCTGATGGATATTTTCTCGTGACGCGTCATTCTGATGACACCATTCGCGTATGGGGCGTTCCAAGCGAAGAGAGTTAATTAGCATCACTCCTCGCCGAATGTGCCGAGCGAGAAGACGACGGTGGGGTCGTCGTCCGATGGGAAGAAGATCCCGTTGGCGAGGTTGCCACCGTCGAATTGCCCCATGAGCAGGCTGTAGGGTCGGCGCGGCAGAAAGAAACGATTTGATATTGTTCCTCAAATGTCAACACGCCGTGTTTTTAAGGTTGAGATAGTGCTCACCACGATTTATTTACCGTAGATTAATCCGGTGTACCAGTATGCCCGGACAATTCCCACGCGTTCAGCCGTTGCCCGCTGATTCCGCTTGCATCCTGACTCGCCAATTTGACGAATGCTGGAGTCAACATATACGGATCAACCCATTTTTGCTTGAGTTCGTCGGAATAATTACGCTCGGACATGGGCGTGTGCATATACATCCCCGGAGTGACGGTGTTGACCGCGATGTTACGCATCTCGCCTTCCATCGCCATGCACTTCATGAAACCTTCTAAGCCATGTTTCGCCGTGCAATAGGGGCTTTCATCCATAAAACCCTGAATGCCAGACCGCGACGACACATAGACGATGCTCCCGCCGCCCGCTTCGGTCATCGCCTGCCAGACCGCTTGAGTCATCAGGAACGCCGCTTGAATGCCCACGTTGATCTCCCGATGCCACGATTCGAGCGTCAGTTCCAGCAGGGGACGGTTAATCAGAATGGCGGCATTATGCACGAGTATGCGCGGTGTGCCGAGTCGGGTCAACACCTGATGGATCGCGTCCAGTGTTGATTCTGCGTTGGACAAATCCGCCGCAATTGCCAGCGCGTTTTTGCCGAATTCTTTGGCGACGGCGACCAATTCATCTTCTTTCACATCCATGATGGCGACGCGCATCCCATTTTCGATATAGGCTTTGGCGACGGCATACCCCAAACCCTGCGCCGCGCCGGTGACAACCGCTACTTTGCCCTGTAAATCGCTCATTTTGCTAACAAGCCTCCCACGAATTCACGGAAACGCGCTAGCCCGATTTCAAAATCCTGCCCGCCTTTGGTCAGTGCGCCGCGAATAAAGCCTTCGCCCGCGCCCCCGCCAATTGTCCCCGGTTGGAAGACGAGACGGGCTTCTTCACGCGCCTTCTTGACGAATTCCGCGCTGGTCAGTCCTGTCGGGCGGATGTCGATAAACACATAATACGCGCCCTGTGGTTTGCTATAGGGCAGACCGATGTCGTCCAATAAAGCCATCCACTGATGACGGCGACGGTCATATTCCGGCAAAATATCCTGCTTGAACCAATCACGCGGTTGCGTCAGCGCGGCTAACCCACCATATTGCGTTACGGAATTGGCGCAGATCATCATGGCATGGTGGAAAGGCAACATCGCGGGCATCAGTTCCGCAGGTGCGGCGACATAGCCCAGACGCAAGCCCGTCATACCGAAGCTCTTCGAGAAGCTGTTGATGGTGATGGTGCGCTCGCGCATCCCCGGCAAACTGCCCATGCTGATGTGCTTGTTGTCATCAAACACGTAGTATTCGTAAATCTCATCCGAAATGACGATCAAATCACGTTCTTGCGCCAGCGTTGCGATGTCTTTGAGGATGGCTTCCGGCAAAACGGTTCCGGTGGGATTGTTGGGCGTGACGATGACAAGCGCCTTCGTCTGCGGGGTGATCGCCGCTTCAAGGTCAGCGACGTTAATCGTAAAATTGCTCTCCGGTGTGGTAGCAACGGGGATGAGCGACCCACCGAGCACCATCGCATCCCGCGAGTATTCGTCATAATGCGGCGACGGTGTGAGCGCGTTATCGCCTGGATCAAGCAGAGTCATGAGCGTGGTCATCAGGGCTTCCTGTGCCCCCGATGTCACCAGAATCTCACTCGCCGGATCGTAGTCGAGGTTGTTTTCTGTCTTGAGCTTCTCGGCAATCGCCTGTCTTAGTTCAGGGATGCCCAGCCAGCTTGTGTATTGAATCTGCCCGTTGTTAATCGCGTCGTGCATCGCATCGAATACCGACGACGGCGGGAGAAAGTCCGGTGTGCCACTGCCGAGGTTGATTGAGCCGGGAATGGGCACGGATGTCTGTGTGCCGAGTGTCGCCATCACACGTTTGGCACGGTTGGAGAGATGTTTTTCGAGATTCATGGGTTATGGTTTGCTTTCTGATACGTAAGAGTCCATCATGTTTGTGTAAGGGCGACCTGTCAGGTCGTGCACATCTGCTTAAGATTCAATCGCCTCAACACCCTCACCCTAAATCCCTCTCCCATAAAGGGAGAAGGACTTGCCAACGCGTTTTAACTCCCCCTCGACCCTTGTGGAAGAGGGGGCTGGGGGGTGAGGGGAAAACAAATGCTTAACCGGATGTGAATAAACTAACAAGTCGCGTCCTACGATTTACTGATTTTAAACTTCTTTGTGCGCTTTGTGTCTTCGTGGTGATTCTTTTTCATTCACCCCGTCAAAATGCGTTTCTCCGGTGGATTTTCCGCCAGAAAGCGACTCGGTACACGCGCCGCGCCGTCGGTGACGATCATCGTGTTGATGGTGCGGTAGCCGTCTTTGCCAGGGCGGTAAATTCCCGGTTCGTTAGAAAAGACCATGTTCCGCTCAATCGGAGTCATATCCCCCGGCGCAAGCCACGGACTTTCATGCCCCTGCAAGCCCATCCCATGCCCGATGCGATGGCGAATGGCATCACCGAGTCCCGCGTTTTTCAGTACATTTAGCGCCGCTTCGTTGACCTCCGCGCAGGTCGCACCGACGCGCAACGCATCGACTCCGGCGCGGTCACAATTAACGGCACTTTGCAGGCAGTGCATCTGATCGCCGATAGGTTCACCGAGGATAAACGTCGCGCCACTTTCCGCATGATAGCCCCCGACATTAACGCCAATCCCCGCGATGAGTGTTTCGCCCATTTGTGGCGGACGGGTGATAGGGGAGCCATGTGGCAGGGCGGCGCGCGGACCACTATGCACCGTGCCGACAACCGAACTCCCGCGCAATTTGAACAATTCGCCAACTTCGGCTTTAACCTTCGCGTTGGTGGCATCTAAGCATTGCTTGAGGATGTCAAGTTCCGTGCCACCGTCTTTGATAATCGCCATCGCATGATCGCGCACCTGCTCAAGGCAAAAATCAGCATAGCGGGCGGCTTTTTCGATCACGTCGAGTTCTTCCGGCATTTTAATCCAGCGCATATGCTCGACCATTTTTGTCAGCTTGATTTCACCCGCGTCATACGCTCTGATGTTATCCAGCGAGACGGTATCCACGCCGATTTTCGCCGCGCCACATTCCTTGAGCATAAAGTCAATCGCGTTGACCTCGCCCGGATATTCAAAATAGGTGCGGATGTCGCCGACCCACGTTGCGGAGGCGTTCTCTTTTTCCAATAGAGGTACGAACAGCACCGGATCGCCACTTTTCGGGATGTAAAATCCAATCGGGCGCTCAGACGGGATATGCACGAAGCCGGACGCGTAAATTACGTTATAGACATCCAGCATGAGCACGCCGTCAAAATCGCCAGTTGCGCCTAATTTTTCCTGAATGGCGCTCACCCGCCCGCGATAAAAGGCTTCGCCGAGTGGCATCATGAGAGCGTCACCTCACGGCTATGGCTTCCGGCACGTTGGGCGCTGGCGTGGATCGTCAGCGTCGTGCCTTGCGGGGCGCGTACCAGCCATTCGACCTTGCGTTTGGTCTGATCCCAATCGCGTAACCACGGTGACCATGTGGCGTTACGCTGGTCACGTCCGGCGAGATGTCCGATGTGTTGCGTCCCGTCACCCATCAGCACTTCCACACCCTCCCCGATGAGCGCCACATCTACCGGAGCGGCGCTCTCATGAGCGAGGGCGCGTTCGGTCATGTGCGTCGGCAGATAGCCTTCATTGGCGACCAGCGCGGAAATTTTATAGAGACTCGCGCCAAGTGACTCGGCTTCTAGCTCATGGATGCGGACGAGTGGTGTGCAACTCGCGTGCATGAGTGTGAACAAGCAATTGGTGTGGATGGTCTCGAAGATGAAATTTTTCGCCTTCTCGCTAGTGGCATAAGAGACAGGCGGCGGGTTGCGGAAAGTGTACATATGCGTCCAGCCACCGATTTCCAGCTTGCCCAACTGCGGATGATCGAACTCAGTCCACTCCACAAAGCCCTTACCGCCAAGATGCTCGTCGTTATAATTCAGCAGGAGAATTTCATCATCGGTAGAACGCCCGCGAATCTGATACTTCGCCGGATTTGCGATTCCCGCCGCTAATTCTGGATTCCACAATTCGGTGGAAAACGTGATGATCCCCATTTCGTCATACGACCATTGCATGAGCGAGCCAACACGCGGTTTATCGGGATCGTTGGTGAATTCCTCGTAGACCGAAATGACCGGATACCCCGTCAGTTCCGTCCCCATCGCGCCGATGGTTTTATACAGCGCGAGGTCAAAACGCGGCAGGGTGCTATCCGGCTCCACCAATGACGGGCGCAGATGCAACCCGCCGTGTGTGTGATAGCATTGCATCCCCGAAATGTTGGGATGGTCAAGGATAAAACGGGCGACTGCCTGGGCTTCCGGCTCGGATAGGGGATGCTCACCCGCGCCATATTGCCGTGGTTCTGCCCGCCAGCCCGTTGGGAAGTTGCGGTTCATGTTGCCATCACGCGGTTTTTCCATGTCAATGGTTACCCCGTCCCACTCGCCGCGAATTTTACCTTCACGATACATGCGATAATAGGGACCCGACCCAACCTCGCCCGGTTTGCGTAGGACCATCAAACGCGGGTCTTTCTCAGAAACGCGCCATTCTCCGGCAGGGTCTTCGATACGCATTTGCACGATCAAACCGTCGCCATTGATGTCTTCCTGACACAACCCGCGAGTCTGTTCTTCGCCCGGCAGATAGCGCCCGTTCCCGCACCAGTGATGCGCCGTCGTCAGGCTGATTTCTGCGCCGTCGGGGTTCATGCGCGGGATGATGTAAAAGGTCGTGTTATCCAGTAGCCATGTGACCTGCTCATCGTGCCCGTAATGCGTCAGCAGATACCAGATGGTATACATCGCTGTGTGCGACGTGGCGACTTCTTCCGCGTGGATGTGCCCGTCGATATAAAATGCCGGTTTGGTGTCATGCGCTCCGGTGGCACTGTTGGTAATCGTCATCGCCCACACATCGCGCTTCTGCCAGCTTTTGCCAATGGATGCCAGCGCCGCCAATTGCGGGAACGCCGTTGCCATGCCGTGCAGATGTTCGGTCAGTGTGTCGTATAAAAAGTATTCGCCAAAATCAATTTCGTAAGTCATGTTACGCATCCAAGTCATTTACTAGAAAGTTAGCCGTTCGAGCCGTACAGTTCATCTTTTTACTCACACCGTGTTTTGTGCAAGGAATGCTTTGAAAGTTTCATTATAAGTCACGCCATTTTCCCATTCCCCACTTCGTAATAATGGGGAGGTTTGCAAGTCTCCCCTTGCGAAGCGGGGGGAGATTTAGAGGGGGGATTTTCTCTATAGTCAAAATCCCAAAGTCACCGTAGGGCGACCTGACAGGTCGCTCCTACATATAATCTCCATCGTTTGTGAATCTCATCACCACAAAAGTGCGTTCTCGCTTTTCACTCATTGCTCATTGCTAATCTCTAAAATCCCCGATACACATTGTCCTTATTCGGGCGGACGAATTTGCCGCCGCCGCGCACACCAACCACATCACCATTCACGAAAACCGTGTTGCCGTTGACCATCGTGCGGACGACTTTGCCCTTAAACGTCATGCCTTCATAGAGCTTGTCGCAATCCCGCGCCTGACTAAACAGCATATCTTTGTGGATGGTTGTGGCGGTGTTCGGGTCGTAGAGCACGATGTCCGCGTCTGCATTCGGAGCAATCACCCCTTTATTGGGATAAATGCCGAAGCGTTTCGCGCCGTTGGTACTGATGAGTTGCACGGCTTTCTCGATGCTCATTTTGCCGTTGAGCGCCGCGTTCATCATGCCGAGCACAAGCTCCTCTACGCCGGGTGCGCCGGGTGGCGTGCGCCAGATATCCGTGCGGGCACGTTCTTTCTCCTCGACGGTGAACGGCGAATGATCTGTCGTCACTGCCATCAACGAGCCATCCGCCAGCCCTTCCCACAGCGCCACCTGATCGGCAGATTTTCGCAGGGGCGGGTTGATCTTGGCATACGGACCGACGCGCTCCAGATCATCTTCGGTGAAAAATAAATAGTGCGGGCAGGTTTCCGCCGATGCAGTTGATCCGGTGGCTTTGAAACGCCGGAACACTTCCAGCGGTTCTTTTGCGCTCAGGTGGGCGATGTGTAAATCCGCGCCGATGCTCTCATTGAGCGTCAATAACGTGGCGATGGCAAGGGCTTCTACATGGGGCGGGCGTGATTCGCCATGAGCAGGCACATCATTACGATTGGCGGCGATCAATTGGGCGGTGTGCCATTCCAGCAGTTGATTATTTTCCGCATGAACGGCGCAGACCAAGCCAGTTTCCGCCACAAGTTTGAGCGCCTGATACAAGTCCTGCACATCGGGGATGCACAAGCCCTCAAATTCATCATCGCGTCCGGCGGGGGCGGAGGTCATGAAAATTTTGAAGCCGATTGCCCCCTCAGCCACCATGTCGTCGATCTCGCCTTTATCCAGCAGACCGGGCGCGGCGTATAAGCCAAAGTTGACATAGGCATCTGCCTCGCCGAGTGCCTTACGCATCCTGAAAATATCACCCGTCGCGCAACACGGCTTGGAAATGGGCATCTCGAAGATGGTCGTCACCCCTCCGGCGGCGGCGGCACGGGTTTCTGTGGCGAAGTCCCCGCGTTGAGGATAGGCGGGGGCGCGACAATGAAAATGAATGTCAATCGCACCCGGTAACACCAACTGCCCGCCGGCATCAATGATGTCGTCCGCGTCTGCTGTGTCATATTGCCCGCGTGTGAGCAAGGCGACGATCTTCCCGCCGTTGATCGCTACATCAACGGGTCGGATGCCGTTTTCTGTGACCACGTCACCGTTAGCGATAATGGTTTCATATCTCACCGTCATTTATCTTTCTGTTGCATTTATCAGGGTCTGATTCACAAAATCCAATAGAATAGCCGTCGTAGCGTTAAAATCATCCAATGTCACATGCTCATCAAAAGCATGGGCAACTTCATAACTGCCCGGACCGAAAATAATCATTTCGCCGCGCATGAGGTTGAGTAAATGTTTGGCATCGCTCCCCGGCAAATAGCCCACCGGACCGGGGTCGTCGTTCAGTTCAGCCCGAACACAATCCATGAAGGTCTGCGCGAGAGCGGAATTTGCAGTCGAATCGAACCAGCTAGAAAACAAAAACTCGCCGATGCTCAGTTCTGCCTGTCCAGCATCGACAGACGCAATCACGGCGGTAAGTTCATCCTGTACAACCTGCGGGTCCTCTCGCGGGATCATGCGCCGATCTAATTTGACGATGCACAAATCCGGCACGGCGTTGGCTGTGCTCCCGCCTTGAATCACGCCCACATTACAGGTCGGCACACCGACGATGGGATGCACGCGTTCGCTCAATTTGTGGTGATATGCGTCCAGCGCGAGCACAGCTTTCGCCATCGCCGTGATCGCATTCACCCCGCGATTCGGATTGGTCGCGTGGACGGACTTCCCGCGTGCGGTCACCGTCGCCCGCATCACCCCTTTATGCGCGAGGGCGACTTTGTTATGTGTCTGCTCGCCGACGACGATAAAATCACATTCCGGCAGATGCCCATTTTGTGACATCCAGCGCGTGCCGAGTTGCCCGCCGACTTCTTCCTCTGCGGCGGCGACCAACACCAGCGTGCCGTGTAAAGCGTCGATATTTTGCGAAACGTGGATCATCGTCGCCATCATACTCGCAAGCGGTGCTTTGTCGTCGATACTGCCTTTGCCGTAGAGCTTGCCATCTTTGATGACCGCGCCATAAGGGTCAACGCTCCATTTGGAGGCTTCAGTTTCGGCAATCGGCACGGTATCAATGTGCGCGTGGAGCATAATCACCGGTTCACCTGAACCGAGCGTGGCTACCACATTTACGGCTTCCGGTTTTTCGTCCGGCGCGGGCATCTTCACCTCACAGCCGATCTCACGCATCACATCGGCGATAAAGTCAGCAATCGCCACTGTATCGCCCGGTGGATTAGGCGACGGGATGCGAATCAGCGCCTGTAGCAATTCAACCGGAGGTAGGGTTGCCGACGACACTAGAGTTCACCTTCGATCTCTGCATAGAAACAGCACCAATCGCCTGTTTGCACGTTGGGTAATGCCCGCAAGCCGAAGATCATGCCGTCAGCAGGCGCGACCAATTCCGCCAGCACATCGCCATACACGTCCACGATGTCGGCGATTTTGTCGCCCTTTTTCATGCGTTTCTGGAATTCCAGCGTCGGCTCGGCGACGAACATCCCGCTAATCGGTGCCAGCAGAGCATGTTGAAATCCGGTGTAATGGGTTTCTGCGCTATTGGCTTCACCGTCAATGATCTTGTAATAACGCAGTAAGTTGAGGATGCCATCGGCTAAAGTGCGCCCACAGCGATGAAATTCTGACGGAGATGTAGCAGGTCGTCCACCGAGTTCGACGGTCAGCCCGAATTTGCCAGCCTCGAACATCACGGCGGGCGGGCTTCCGCTCGGACGGATATTTTTGAGGATCAGCGACCAATCTTTACCCATCGCTTTCGCCAATTCGATAGCTTCCGGCTGGGTGGTCGTGAAAATGGTCTCCGATAAATAGCTGTGTCCGCCACCGGAATGAATGCTGATTTCAAACGTCGCAACATCGCGCATCCAACCGCTATGGATGTGGGCGAGGCGTTCGGTCAAATAACCTTCTGCCCGCCCCGGATAAATCCGATTCAGGTCATAGCTGAAGGTATCCAGCGGATTGCCACGTTGACCGGCTTCATAAGCGGGGACGTTCAGCACCGGAATGAGCACTACGCTCCCGCGCATGTTCGTCGGGTCAAGCTCGGCATCAATCATGTGGCAACAGAGCGTGCCTTCCGGCTCATCACCGTGAATGACCGCATCCACCCAAACGCACGGACCGTCTTCCGCGCCGTTAATCACAATTACGGGGATTTCTAGCGCCCGCCCGCCGCCATGTTGTGTAATCGGGATCACGCCCCGCGCCCGTGTGCCGGGTTGTGCGGTGGCAGTGCCTACTGTAAGTTCTGGCATGTATTTATCGTTCCTTTCAAGGAAGTAGTAAGTTCAAAGCGATGAGCAATGCGTTCAGTAACCGTTACCACATGGTCACTTCGTAATCTTGAGTGCTGTTTGTCACGGACAGAACAATGCAGTTTAACTTTTAAGTGACGTTACGCATGAACTCTCTTGTTTTCAAACTTTTCCGCGATGAGCTGAAACCTCATCGCTAGTTCATCGTTAAAACCCCACTAAAGTGGGCTATTTTCACTTAGAGTTCGCTCAAATCAGCCTGCTTTAGCAGGGTTTTACATCATTTTCTAGCCAATGGGTTTCAGCCATTGGCGGTGTAACTCCGAATACTCTTTGCACTCATTACTCATTGCTCAGGGCGACCTAACAGGTCGCACCCTACACAACGCTTTGCTCATCGCTGAATACTATATTTGCTGACGACTTCTTCCATCCGACCCATCGCCTCTTTGATGAGATCGGTGGATTGCAGAATGCTAATGCGTAAATACCCGCCCCAATTTTCGCCAAATCCAGTGCCGGGGAAGATCAACACCCGCCCCTCTTTGAGCAGTAAATAGGAGAGTTCCGTCGCGTGGATGCCCGTCGGTGAGCTTTCCGTCCACAGGAAAAATGCCCCGCGTGGATCGCTATAATTCAGCCCCATCGCGTCCAATCCATCCATCATCACACGCCGACGTTCGCTGTAGATGCGCTTAAATTCTTCCAGTGGTGCAGTTGGTCCATTCAGCGCGGCAAGGGCGGCAATCTGCGAGACTGTCGCGGCGGGTCCGGTGGTAACGGCTTTGACCTTCGCCATCGCGTCGATCACATTTTTCGGCGCACACACAAAGCCCACGCGCAAGCCGGTCATGGCATACGTCTTGGAGAACCCGTTTAGCGTGATGGTGCGCTCCGCCATGCCGGGAACAGACGCGATGCTGAAATGTTGCCAGTCGTCATAGACGAACTTTTCGTAAATCTCGTCAGATATGACGATCAAATTGTGCTTAATGGCAATCTCGGCAATCTGGTGCAAGCGGGTTTCCGTGACGATTCCGCCTGTCGGGTTGCTCGGCGTGACGATCAGCAGGGCTTTGGTTTTCGGGGTGATCGCCGCTTCAACTGCTTCCGGCTGAAGGTTGAAGGCATCTTCATGATCGGTGGGGATCATCACCATGTCGCCGCCCGCGCTGGCAATCGCTTCATCGTAAGACGTATAGCGCGGGTCAGGCACGAGCACCTGATCGCCCGCATCCAATAGCGTTTGCATAATCAGATAGACGGCTTCTTGACCGCCTGTCGTCACCAGCACATTTTCCGGCTGTGCGGGGATGTTGTTTTCCTCGCGCAATTTTTTGGCGATTCCCTCGCGCAATTCCGGCAAACCTGCCACCGGAGAAATGCCCATGTCGCCATCACGGATCGCCTGTTGTGTCGCTTCGATGATATGCGCCGGAGTCGCTAAATCAGGATCGCCGCGTCCCAGCGCGATCACGCCGTCAAATTGCGCGGACATTTCCATCAGGGCGTAGCGTAATGCCGTGCCGTCAGAGGCGATCTTACTGATTTCTTCGGGAATGTTCGGGTTTTCGATGAGTTTTTGCATCATAACGATTCCACCAATCCAAGCGCCGCCCATTGCGAGATGCTCGTCGCGCAGATGGTCAGGCTTTGTTTATAGGCGCGGAGCTTACCCGCTTTATCAGAGCCAGCCAGCCATCCGATGCGCCAACCGGGGAGGCGATACGATAACGCGCCAAGCGTCACCACTTTGCCAGCGAGTTCGGCATGTTGCGCGGGGTGAAAATCCTCCCGCCCGTAGACCATATCCCAGATCAAATAGCCATTATTCATGCCGATGAGTTCAAGCGCCTGTTCCATTTTGGCTTTGCCATCGTGTGGCGTGAGATAGGCGAGTTTAATCGCGTCTGCGTCGTCCGGCTCGTCCGTGAGGGTCGCGCCTGCCAGCTGTGCCGCGCCGAGGATTCCCGTCGGGTCGCCGGGGCAGTAAATCACGCTACCGGGTGTCGCCAGAAATTTAATCGCCACAAAACGCGCTTCCGTGCGCCCACAGGTGATCGTAATACCATCCGGCGGCACATCGACGTTATGCCGACGCGCCAGATTATCCGACACCCATTGGCGCAGGGGCAAAATGCCGGGGCGATCTGTGTAATGTGTTTTGCCATCTGCGAGGGCTTTCACCGCTGAATCAATGACCGCCTGCGGGATATCGGGATTGTCGTCACGCTCGACGACTTCCGGCAAATCCGCGAGTCGGCTGGATAAAGGTCGGCTGAGTGCTTCGGGTATAGTCATGTTCATGCCTCCACCACCTCACGCTCCAACGGAAAGTCCATGCCCAGCGTTGCGGCAAGTTCCGCCAACTGATCGAAAATCACGGCATCCAACCGCGCACCATTGGCGCGATAATCCGTCTCACGGCGATAATCAATTTCGCCGGGGACGAGAATCTCATCAAAATCAGGGCGCAATTTTGCGGCTTTAATCTGCGCCACGAAATCATCCATCCGCGCTTTGAATTCATCAACCGGCATGAACCATGCGATGTCGAGCGCGATAAACGTATGCGAGACATCCTGTTTGGCAGGGTTGGAATAGGGTGCTAATCCGTAGCCACCGCCCGCGATCACGCCCGTAATCACATCAGTCATCATCGCCAGTCCATAGCCCTTGTGCTGACCGATGCCGAGCAACGCGCCTTTCATGGCGGAGGCAGGATCGTCGGTTTCGTAGCCTTCGGGTGTGAGCGCCCAATCGAGTGGCATTTTCTTGCCTTCGCGCTCATACCACAGCATCATGCCTTTTCCGGCAGTCGTCAGGGCAATATCGAGCGCAATCGGGAAGTCTCCGCCAGTAGGTGCGACGATGCCCCAGGGATTGGTGCCGACCACACCTGTCGCCGCGCCCCACGGAGCCATTTCCGGTCCGGCGTTGGTCATGGCGATGCCGATGCAATCCGCTTCGACAGCTAAACGCGCCGGAACCGCCGATGAGCCGTAGTGCGTGCTGTTGCGAACAATGACCGTTCCCACGCCACTAATTTTGGCTTTCTCGATGGCGATTTTCATGGCACGTTGCGCGGAAGGTGAACCGAGTCCATTATGGGCATCAATCAATGCCAGCGCAGGCGATTCTTTGACGATTTCGTACTCTGCGCCGGGGATAATCCAACCGTTGCTGATGCGCTGATGATAGGTCGGCAAACGGCGCACCCCCTGACCCTGACCGGGCAGACAGCGCAATTCACTTTCCATCAAGCCGCGTGTACACATCTCGGCTTCGTCCTGTGGCACACCCATTGCCAGAAAAGCATTCAGGGTGAATTGTTCCAGCGTGTCTACCGGAACACGAATAAGCGTGATTCCCATGCGTTTAAATCCCCTTAACCGCTTTGTATTCTTCGAGTTCTTCCGGCGTGTAAACCTGCATCATTTCCAGTTCGATGCCACCGGCTTCTTGCTCCAAAAAGGCGACCCAGCCTTCAGGATGCACATGACTGCCTTTGACCTTGCACGCGCTACATTCTTTGAGGGTCGCGCCTTTCGCCTGTGCTTCTGCGAGGGCTTCGTCAATATTCGGCACGGCGTAGCAAATGTGGTGCAAGCCTTCATACCCGCGCTCTTTGATCCATGTGTCGAAGCGCCCGCCTTCATCTAACGATTGGCACAGTTGATATTCCACATCGCCCACGTTGAACAGCGCGACGCGATTGCGCGATTTGAGGTAATCCTGCACTTCGGCATCATGCCCCACGCCCAGCAAATCCTGATAGGTTTTTAAGGCGGCGTTGGCATCTTTCACCGCGAATGCCATGTGTTTAATGTATCGACCATCCATAGGGTTTACTCCGGTAGTTTTTTAGTTGTTAGTAATCAGTTATCAGTTATCAGTAGACAGTTATCAGTTGTTAATTAGGCTTTCGTAGGGGCGACCTGTTAGGTCGCCCATTCGTTTCTTGAGTTACTAATTGACGTAATGCACAAATGCCAATTTCGCGTCAAATTTATCGGCGGAGGCGCCCATGTGCGCCTCCCTACAAAAAAAATCATGCTTGTATAGGGATGACTCAACGTGGTCATCCGCAAAAAAAGGCAGACTATAGATCATCGGAACTTCCCCTTCCCTACGTTGTCGGAAAGAGGTTAGGGAATGGCGATTCTGTTATCGTATACACTCAGCACTTCTCTCAATCACTCAGCCCGAACAGCGCCTTCAAATTCACCCCTGCCGTGACCATCGGCGCGATGCCGTTCTGGGTGGAGGTCATCATCACCGTGATGCCCGGACCGTAGCCGTGACGTGGACTATCGCCCTGACCCACCACGCCGATGCCGATGGAGCCACGACGATAGCCATGATTCCAACTGCTGTCGTAATCGGAAAGCGCGACCACATCACCGAGCCGCAAGCCATCTAATCCGGCTTCTTTGAGTGCCTCTTTATCTGCGGTTTGAATGTGGAGCGACCCACCTTCACTGGTCAAGCCCGCGCCCGCACCCAGTAAATGCGGCGGGACAACCCCCACAACCGGCACGTTGAGCTTGCCATCGTCATTGGTGGTCACTTCCAGACTATCGAGCAATTCCGGTGAGCAACTCTTGAGTTTAATATCAGGATGATCGACGAGTTCCATGCCCACGCCTTTGGTGCGGACGATGATTTTGTCGTTAATCGCCATTTTCTCGCGGGCGCTCTTCTCAAAATGGATAATCACATGCTCTGAAAAGCGCCCCGATTTCCCCGTGACGACCCCGCGTGTGGTTTTGCCATCACCCGTCATGACGACAGCGACATTGCCCACACAGGAGAGAATATTGAGTCCGCGATTGCCGGTATCATCATTGAGCTTGATGCTCACACCCGGATGGATGCAATCCGCCAACCAGCCAAACGCGGAGTCCCCGACGGAGACGTTGTAAACGATGCCACCGAACGCGGGCAGGAGGAACGGTTTACCCTCGGACGACAGCTTGTATGGTTCAGCAGGCAAACCCGGAAAGCCCGGCGAGGCGATTTGCCCCATCGCGGAGACGATCACCAGTTTATCGGCATTGGTTCTTACGCTCATAAGTGGCTCTACTTTCCGATGTTCAAGTAATTAGCAATATTGGCATCCGGGTCAATCACCCATTCGATGCTCGGTTCAGGGCAACTCAGCAGAGTCAAAATGCCGGGTCCATGCCCATTCATGATGCTGTCGCCGTGAATACACAGGGCAATCGTCACTGCGCCTTTGCGATAACCGCGCCCCCAGCGATGATCCGCGTCGGGAATGACGACAATATCGCCCAATCGCATCTGGTCGATTCCAAGCTCCGCCATCAGCGCCACATCACCGGACATCAAATCCTGATCGACATACTCGGAGTGCAATTCCGCGCCAGATCCCATAATGCGCGGCGGCAATTCCATCGTCACGCGAACACGAATTTTCTCGGAGTCAACGACTTCGATGGGCATGGCGTTGATGAGCTTCGGGCTACATTTTTTGAGTTCGATCTGCGGATAATCGGTAAAGGCTAAACCGCGTCCTTCGGCGATAATCTGAATCGGATCGCCGACGCACAGCAATTCGTTGGCTTCCGGCTCAAAATCCACCAGCATTCGGGCGTGCTCTCCGGTGACGATGCCTTCCGCGCCTTTCGCTAATCCACCCGTGACGATGGCACGATTGCCAATGCACGTTAAATAATGCAGGGCGAATTCTTCTGGCTGGCTGGGGTTGGCGATGGACACCCCCGGTTCGAGGTGATCCGCCGCCCAGCCAAATGCAGGATCACCGACGCGGGCGTTATACACCACGCCGGACATCCCCGGTAAGATGCGTGCCATACCGCTATTATCGGGCGTATACCCCGGATAGCGCATGGACGGCTGGCTGATGTTGCCCGTCACGGCGATTTGTACCAGTTGAGTCTCGTTGGTTGCGGGTCTTGCCATGTGCACTTCCCCCGTAATTGATCTGAATTCTGATTAAGTTGAACAGTCGTGAAAATAGCTTTTAGCCGTTAGCTTTTGGCTTTTAGTTTGAAAAAACACCGCTTTTTGCTAAGAGCTAAGAGCCAAGAGCTTCCGACATCTACGTCCTTATTACCACAAAATGACCGTTGCTCAGAATAGTTTGCTTATCCATCACTGTTGTTAAATAGGCAGTGGTTAAGGATGAACTACGCTGGTCGTTGTGATTATCCTGAAAAATCTCGCGCATAAATTTGTGAGAAAAACACCATTTTCTTGACAGGTGTGCGACGACTACTTATAATCCCCATCAAGTCATCAGTCGATTGTCGACAATCGACCAGATGCCCAAGATTATATGTTTAGCCCAATTGCTTGTCAAGAAACTCAAACTTATGGCGGACTCACTTAATTCATTGCATCAACTCAAAAGCAAGTCTCTGCGGGAGCGCATTCTGGATGTTTTACGGGATGCCATCCTCTCCGGCGAATTTAAACCGGGGCAACCGCTCGTAGAAACCGATTTGGCGGCGCAGCTTGGTGTGAGTCGTGCACCCTTGCGAGAAGCGATCCAAACGTTGAACAACGAGGGACTGGTAGAAACGATCCCGTATCACGGCACATCTGTCCGTGTATTGAGCAAAATTGACATCGAGGAGCTATACAGTTTGCGAAGTGTGCTGGAAGTGTTCGCCATTCAACGCCTGATTATGCTGGATAAGCCGGAAAATCTGGAACGTCTGGAAGCGGTCTATCAGGATATGCTCGCCGCCGCGGATGCAGATGACCTAAAACAGGTCAGTGAGATTGATCGTGTCTTTCATGATGAACTCATCGGCATGAGTGAACACAGTTTATTGCAATCCACATGGAACAGCGTGGCGTTGCGCGTGCGGCAGGTGATGGCATTACGCAATATGCGAAATAGCGACATCAAGCAGATCGCCTACAACCATTTGCCCATTATTGAGGCAATCCGCGACTGCGATGTGATCCGCGCTACCGAATTGATTCAATCGCATGTGGCTTCCGCCGGAGATTTAGTCGTCGGTCATTGGAATGAAGATCAGCAGAGAATCGACTCTCAGTAATGAACCAAAAGATGTCACAAACACCTTCTGAAAAACGGGTTTTAGTCACGGGCGGTGGCGGATTTGTCTGCCGTCACATCATCGAGGCTTTGCTCCGTGCAGGCTTCGATGTGGTCGCGCTGGATCGTGTCTTTGATGCCGATTTGCTCGCCTATTGGCGCACACAATGGGCGGGACGCGTTGAGATATTGACGGAGTCCATTACGGATTTACCGCCGATGACTGTCGACGCGGTGGTGCATGGCGCGGCATTGACTGCCTCGGCTCAGGAAGCGGGATTATCACCGGAAGATCATTTGCGGGCGAATTTTGACCCGACGTTAAAAATACTCGAATGGGCGCAGGCAAACAGCGTCCGCCGGACAGTGTGTATTAGTTCGAGCGCGGTGTATGCGTCCACTACCGGAAAAGTCAGCGAAGACCAACCACCCACACCCGATGGTTTGTACGCAATTGCTAAAAGCGCGACTGAATCTCTGGTACAAACATTACGTAGGGAATATGGGCGCGATGTGATTACCATAAGACTCAGTAATGTTTACGGCACGGGCGAAATCAGCCGCGAAAGCCGACCACGCGTGGGGTTAATCAACAAATTGATTCATAGCGCATTAACGGCTGGCAAGATGACGATTCTCAATCCCGACGAACTGCGTGATTGGACATCCACCACCGATATTGGGCAGGCAGTTGTCAGTTTGATAGACGCACCCGCGCTCAATTACGCGCTGTATAACGTGGCATCCGAACAGACACTAACCACCCGCCAACTCGCGGAAGAAATTCAAGCATTGTTGCCGGAAACATCACTGGTGATTTCCGATGACGTAAGACAGATCTTAGCGCGACAGGGATATCTGAGCCATGAGCGTTTACAAAACGATACCGGCTTCGATGGGTGGACATCGATCAGCGACGGTTTGGCGCAGATCATCGCATGGCAACGTGAGCAATTAAATCTAGGGGTGGTGCGCTGATGATGCGGGTTGTATTAGCAGGTTTAGGGGTACGCGGGACGTACTGGGCAGATGTGATTACCCGCTCAACACGGGCGGAAATCATCGCCTATGCTGACCCGAATCCCGCCATGATCGAACGGGCGAAAGCACGCTTCGGCGATTATCCGGCGTTTGCCACCGCTGAAGAAGCCCTATCCGCGCTCGGTGACGATGTGGACGCGCTGGTATTGGCGAACCCACCGATGGGGCGTGAAGGTCAGGTGCGGGCGGCTACAGAACGGGGCATCCCCATGCTGATCGAAAAACCGTTGGCGCTGGATGTGGTAGAAGCCGCTTATCTGGTCAACATTGCAGAATCCGCCGATGTGCCGATGATGATCGGGCTGAATTTTCGCTATTTGCCCGTGACCATCGAAACGCGCAAGTTGATCGCCGAAGGCACGATTGGTCAGCCAGCCTTTGCCCGCTTTACCTATGAGCGGTATCGGGATGGCAACCGCCCGGATTTAAACAAATACCCGCTGACGATGGATCAACCGATGCTCTGGGAACAGACCATCCACCATTATGATCTACTGCGCTATGTGTACGGGCAGGAGCCAATCCTCATCCAATCACAGACATGGAATCCCGCGTGGAGCATGTATGAAAGTGATGCCAACGTCGCCGCCATCATCACCTTTGACGGGGGCATGGTGGTCAATTATCAGGGAACATGGCAGAGCAACTGGCATGTGCCAAACTTTGAATGGCGCACGGAATGTAGCGGCGGGGTGATCGTCCAGCAGGAGCAATTCGGCAAGCTCAATTATGCCGCCCATGCAGACGACACACTGCAACCCGTCACCCTACCTGAACATGAAATCTGGGTATCCGAAACCATCGGATTATTTGAAGCATTTGTGGATACTGTGGTCGACGATAAACCGCTGTACTGTAGCGGACGCGACCACTTAACATCCCTGGCGATGTTAGAAGCCAGCATACGGTCTAGCCGAGAAGGACGAGGGGTCACGATAGACGAAGTGTTGCAAGTTGTCTCTCAATAAACGCTTGCATACCTTTCCGCTGTGACCCGAAGCAACTTCACTGTCCTTCCCCAATCAATTGTAAGCGGGGAAGGCATCGTAAACCGTTAAGAGCACGTTAAGGAGGTGTATCACGGCACAAAAACGTATTTTTTCATCTCTCGCCCGTATTACCCAATATCTTATAAGGAGCACATTATGATTAAACTTTTCCCGCGTATGGGTAAATTATTCACCGTAGCCGTTCTGGTTATGGCGATGCTACCCCTTGTAGTCAACGGACAGGCACCCGGTCCCGATGAAAACACACTGGTAATCGCCCAGAGTGTGGATGTTGCCGGTTGGGAACCCGCACAGGTCAGTTCCCGTGCAGAAGCCAATATCTTCTCCCACCTGTTCGCCACACTCTATGAAATCAGCGAAGAAGGTACACTGGAACCTTATCTGGCAACATCTTATAGTCTGGATGAAACCGGTACAGAAATCACCTTTACCCTCAACGAAGGCTTGACCTGCCATGATGGTGAAGCACTGACGGCAGAAGATGTCGCCTATACCTTCAACCGTGCCGCTGATCCTGAAAACGCCTTCACCGGCAACACGCCCGGCTTCGTCTTTGACTCAACAGGATTCATCAATGCGGAAGCCATTAGCGAATTGGAAGTGACTCTGTTCGTTGAACAATTCCAATCCATCAATCTCGGTCTGCTTGCGGAAGTGAACATTCAGTGCATGGATTCCTACTCGTCCATGACACTCGAAGAAGCCGCCGCCATGCCTATTGGCTCTGGTCCTTATCGCTTCGTGGAATGGGTGCCAGATTCACACGTCACCATCGAACGCGTACCGGAATTTACCCTACGTCCCAACAATTTTGAAACCATCGTCTGGCGCGTCATCCCGGAAGCCAGCACCCGTACCGCAGAATTGATCGCCGGTAATGTGGACATCATCGCCAACGTTGTGCCCGATCAAATTGAAGCCATTAATAGCTCCGGCGTGGCAGAAGTTCAGGCAGTCGCCGGTACACGGCGTATGTATGTCGGTTTCAATTTCACCAGTTTCTTTGAAGGTGAACCCGGCTGGGAAGAAATTCAGAACACCGATGTGCGTGTTGCCATGCAATATGCCGTTGACGTACCGACCATCTGCGAAACCCTGCTCGGTACAGAATGCACCCGTGCCTCCAGCATGGTGAACCCGCCCAACGACAACCCGAACCTCGAACCGTATCCTTATGATCCAGAACAAGCAGAAGCCCTGCTCGATGCCGCCGGTTATCCGCGTGGTGATGACGGCGTGCGCTTTGAAATCACCTTGATGGCGGGTGCGGGTCGTTACTTGAATGATGTCAACGTCGTTCAGGCTATCGGTCAGTATCTCTCCGATGTCGGTGTTCAGACCAATGTCCAGATCATGGACTGGACCGCAGAATTTGTCCCGGCTCTCCGTCAACATCAGGTCGGTCCTTTGTACTTCGTCGGTACCGGTGGTGGCACATGGAACGCCCAGTATGATATGGCGGATCTGTCCTCACCCACCGGCGCAACCAACTACACCGAATGGAGCAACCCGGAATGGTTCTCTCTGCGTGAAGGGCTGTTTAACCCGGCATTGACCGCAGAAGAAACCCAGGAAATTGTCAACCAAATGCTGGAAGTCTTCTACAATGACCCGCCCTGGTTACTGCTGTACTTCCAACCGGATTTCTATGGTGTTTCCAACCGTGTGGATTGGAATGCCCGCCGTGATGAGAAGGTCTTCGTCTGGGCGGCAAACTTCTTTGAATAAATTCAACCTGTAACATATTTCGAGGGGTGTTTATCTACGGATATGCACCCCTCACCCCGATAAACATCTAAGACCGAAGGCAAATCATGGGTGCATATTTAGTACGTCGCTTGCTACAGACCATTATCGTTCTTATCGGTGTGACGTTGCTTTCATTTGTCACGCTACACCTTGCCGGTGATCCGACGTATCTATATGTCAGTGAACGCGCAACGGAACAGGAGATCGAAAACACACGGCGGGCACTCGGATTTGATCGCCCTCTACCGGAACAATATCTGACCTATGTCGGGCGTGTCATACAGGGCGATTTTGGCGTATCTTTGCGTGCACAACGCCCCGCGCTAGACATGGTGTTAGAACGCCTGCCCGCCACCCTCGAATTGACGATCATGGCGATGATTGTGGCGACAGCTTTCGCTATACCCATCGGTATTTTGTCCGCGATGCGGCGTGGCACCGCTTTTGATGGCAGTATGATGCTCGTCGCCATGTTAGGACAATCCATCCCTAGCTTCTGGCTCGGCTTGATGCTGATTATTTTTGTCGGGCTAAATTTGCGCTGGTTGCCGATTTCAGGGCATGTGCCCTTTTTAGACCCGCTTCTGGATGGCGATTTTCAGCGCGCATTTACCAACTTTCCGGATGCCATGCGCCATTTGCTTTTGCCTGCCATCACCGTTGGCGTGTTCTCCCTCTCACGTAATGCCCGTCTGGTGCGCTCTGCTATGTTAGAGGTGCTCTCACAGGATTACATCCGCACGGCACGCTCAAAAGGTCTGCGCGAACCGAAAGTCATTATCAGCCATGCCTTCCGCAATGCCCTGATTCCGGTGATTACCATGCTCGGTCTGGAATTCGGCTTCTTATTAAGCGGTGTGGTCGTCGCGGAGACGATCTTCTCCTGGCCCGGTGTGGGACGGCTCGTATTTGATGCCATCAATCAGCGCAATATTCCGGTTGTTCAAGCATCGGTGATTATGTTTTCGTTTATGTTTGTCTCACTAAACCTTTTCGTAGATTTGCTTTATGTCCGACTCGATCCACGAATTCGATTGAATTAGGAGAGGCATCCTTCATGATGATGGAAAATCAGGTGAATATCCCATGACTACGCATACAGCACAACAGGATGTCCTTTCGCTCTCTAATTCTGAGTTGGCACCGACGACCTCTTCGCTAAGACGCGCCCGCAAAAGTTTGATCCGTGCGCGCTGGCCCGTTCTCGCACTCATTATCCTGATTGTGATGGTCAGTATGGCACTTTTCGGTCCAGAAGTCGCGCCGAAAGACCCCAATCGCCAGAATTTACGCGCCCGCCTGACCGCCCCGTTTACAGCGAACGAAGAAACCGGAGATGTCGACTTTTTGCTCGGTACAGATGGACTTGGACGTGACTTGCTCTCGCGCTTGATTTACGGCGCGCGCATTTCCGTTTCGGTTGGCTTTGTTGCGGTGTTTATCGGTGGAATTATCGGCACACTCGCCGGTTTGGTCGGTGGCTATACCGGCGGCTATGTCGATGACATCATCATGCGGCTGGCGGATATTCAACTGGCGTTTCCCTTTATTTTGCTAGCCATTATGATATTGGTGGTGCTCGGTCAGGGTGTGTTGAACCTGATTCTTGTACTCGGCATCGGGCAATGGGTCACGTATGCCCGTATCGCCCGTGGCGAGACCATCGCGCAACGCGGGCAGGAATATGTGGAAGCCGCCCGTAGCATGGGCATGGGGCATTGGCGCATCATGCTCAAGGAAATTTTGCCGAACATTCTCGCACCGTTGATCGTCATCGCGTCGTTTAACGTCGCCAGCGTGATTCTCGCAGAAGCCGCGTTGTCGTTTCTCGGTCTGGGTGTGCCGCCGGATGTCCCCACATGGGGCGCGATGCTGGCACAAAGCCGTGATACGCTTCTCGCAGGCAAATGGTGGCTGGCATTTTATCCCGGTCTGGCGATCATGTTTACCGTGCTTTCGCTCAACATTTTAGGCGACTGGCTCCGTGATTTCCTTGACCCGCGCTTACGTGGTGGTGATTGATAGTCGTATCATTTAGGCAGTTTTATTTTTACTTGCAGTGTTTAAATCCCCCCTCTAAATCTCCCCCCGCTTCGCAATGAGGGGGAGCATTGTAAGTCTCCCCTTGCGAAGCGGGGAGGGGCTGGGGGGAGGGGATTTTTTCACGTCAAAAGCCAAAAATTAACAATTTATTTCTCCCACAAAGAGGCATTATGACTGACAAAACATTTGTAGGCATTCAAATCGGCGCGATCAGCTTTATTGATGAAGGCGTTGAGCAAGTGCTCGACATTTTGCAGGAAACAGCAGGCGTGAATGCCCTGCTCATCTCCGCGCTTTCATGGAGCATCGGCAACGCAGGACGGGCGGCATACGGTTTCCCCGATCATGGCGTGCAGGAACTCGATAATCTACAGGGTGGCGCGTTCTATAAGACCAACCCCGACTATTATCAGGCGACCTTCCACAAAAAATTCGACGCGCCCGATCCCCTTTATAAAGGATTCGACACGCTGGCAGATGTGATTCCGGCGGCGACCAAGCGTGGCATGAAGGTCTATACCTATTATTGCGAGACGGCAAGCTCGGCGATCCGATCCATCTGGCAACCGGGATTTGTCCACTTTTTAGATCGCGATCATTGGGGCAAAGTCGCCACCCGCCCGTCGTTGCTCAATCCACATTACAAAACGTGGTGGCGCTCCGTGCTGGATGACTGGTTCAGCAATCATGATCTGACCGGATTGCTGTGGGGAATCGAACGCCAGAGTCCGCTCATGGATATTTTTCGTGCGGATAGCTCCACTGGCTTTGACGAATACTTTAAAGCAGAAGCCCGCGCCCGTGGCATCGACGTGGAACGCGCCATCACCGGCTATCGCAAAGTCGATACGATGCTGAAAGCCATCCGCAACGGAGAGCGTTACGACGAACCCGTTTTCGTGATGATCCTGCGCCAATTGCTCCACTATCCCGAAGTGCTCATGTGGGAAAAAATGTGGCTGGACGCACATCAAGAGTTCTATCATGAAATTTCCGGTCAGGTGAAGTTCTACGATCCCAAGAAAGAAATTGGTCTGGGCATCTGGCAGGTCATCAACACCTATAACCCGTACCTCCGCGCTCAATACGATCAAGCCGAATATGCGGAATATGCGGATTGGTTCAAGCCGGTGCTCTATCACACGCCCGCAGGCGCACGCTTTGAAGGCTTCGCGCAATCTTGGCAAAAAGGCGTGCTGGCGGATGCCACGCCGGACGGAGCCTATAACGCGCTTGCCAACGTGCTCGGCTTAGAAGAATTTATCGCCCCGCGTGAAGAAGCGAACATGGCGGGCTTTAAACCGGAATATGTCAAACAATGGACGGAAAAATTGGTGAAAGCCACCGGACGCAAAGTGTATCCGGGAATCGGCGCAGGCGTGGGGCATCCGGGCGAGAGCAAAGCCACCACCCCGCAAGAGATGAAAGAAGCCGTCCACGCTGGCTACGAAGGTGGCGCGAGTGGCGTGATGATCTCGCGTAATTATTCCGAAGCTGAACTGAGTAGTCTGCAAGCTATCGGCGATGCCATCCGTGATTTGGGGTTGCTGTAGGGTGGAGTAGGGAGTTTGGCGTTTGAATATTTAATGGGTTGGTGGGCGAACTGCTAGTTCGCCCACTGCCGATTGTCTATATTTTATCAAACATCAAAAGGTGACTCTTTCGGGTAGGTGAATAATTACCCTAAACCATTCTCATCTTTTCTCTGTGATCTTTGTGTCTCTATGGTTTAATTTTTTTAATAAGTTAACATCAATAAATCATCCAAATGGGAGAAACCCATGACCATTAAAACAGCCGTAATCGGCGCGAGCTTTGCCAGAGATGCCTATTTGCCCGCGCTCAACCTCATCGACGATGTGGAGGTGGTGGCGATTGCCAGCGCCCGCATGGAAAGCGCCCAAACCGTCGCCGAAAAATTCAACATCCCCAACGTCTATGATGACTGGGAAAAAATGTACGCCGCGCACGCACTTGATCTGGTATGTATCGCCACGCCGACCATTTACCATGCGCCAATGACCCTCGCCGCGCTGGATGCCGGAGCGCATGTGCTCTGCGAAAAGCCGATGGCGATGCACGCGGGCGAATCCCTCGCCATGCTGGAAAAAGCCGAATCTCTCGGACGGGTACATATCATCGGGCATGAATTACGCTTTAATCCCACCCGCCGGAAGCTCAAACAGATCATCGACGACGGCACAATCGGCACGGTGCGCCATGCCAGCGTGGTCAATATCAGCCCGACGTGGGGCGATCCTGCCAGCCGTCCCGCCGGAGATTGGTGGTCACTCGCGGAAATGGGCGGCGGCAGACTCGGCGCGAACGGATCGCATCAACTGGACTTGTTGCGCTGGTGGCTCGGCGATATTGGGGCGCTCACCGGACAGGTCGCCACGATGGTGCCGGATCGCGTCGATAAAAATACCGGCGAGGCATGGACAGCCACCGCCGACGATCAACTCAGTTTTACGCTTGAAATGCAAAGCGGGGCGATTGTCTCCGTGTTCTTGAGCGGTGTGGCGCGTCACAACATGGGCAATCATGTGCAGATTTTCGGCAGTGAAGGCACGATTTTACTCTCCAACGATGACGAAAAGTTACTGGTCGCCCGCGTCGGTGAGGAGTATCAGGACATGAGCGTCGCCGACCCGAACGCCACCTTGCCCGGAGTCAACAAAGGCATCTGGAATGTGTCATTCGTCGCGCTGATGCAAGAACTCACTGGCGCGATCCGTGAAGGGCGCAAGCTCAACGCGGGCGCAACCTTCGCCGACGGACACAAAACCCAATTGGCGATGGATGCCATCAAGCAATCCTGGGCGGAACGTCGCTGGATTACGCTCTAATCTGTCTCAATTGAACGTTGTCTTGCAAAAATTTAAAAATCCCCATCTCCTAGCCCCTTCAGTGAGAAGTGGAACAAGTCCCTCCTTGCGAAGCGGGGAGGGATTTAGGGAGGGGATTAAATGCAAAAGCGCAAAGAAATTTTTCTCGTTGTTTCTCTGTGTCCTTTGTGTCTCAATTTTTTTCTAATTACACGTAAAAATTATCCAACCGGAGGACAATCCCATGCCAGAACCACCCGCATGGCGTTATCAAAAAATCATCAAACCACTCTTCGATCTCCCCTCACCGCATCGCATCCTCAATGGCGGGCGCGTGCTGACCTGTGTGGATGACGAAATCATCGAAAACGGCTACGTCGAAATCGAAAACGGCAAGATCACAGCCGTCGGCAAAGCAAGCGATCTCGGCGACACAAACGCGGAAATCATCGACTGCACAGGCATGACGATTATGCCCGGCATGATAAATTCGCACGCCCATCTCGCATGGGACGGAATCCACGATCTCGCCCGTCAATCAATGGACGACGCGCCGGAAATCAGCGCCTATAAAGCCGCCGCCAACATGCTCAAAAGTTTGCGGGCAGGCATTACGTTGGTGCGCGATTTAGGCATGAACACGGCGAATATCTACACCAAGCAAGCCGTCGAGCAGGGCATTTTCCCCGGTCCACGCTTGCTAATTACGGGCGAATCCATCATCCAGACGGGCGGACATACCTATTGGTGCTGTCGGGAAGCCAGCGGCGCGGATGAGATGCGGCGGGCAGTCCGCGAGCAAGTGCGGGCGGGCGCAGACCTCATCAAAATCATGGGATGCCACGACACGCTTGAATTCACCGACGCGGAACTTGAAGCCGTGATTGACGAGTCACATCGCAACCGCTTACCCATCACCGCCCACGCCACCTATAACGATTGCATTTACCGCATGGCACAATTCGGCGTGGATGTCATCGAGCATGGCGGTTCCATGACCGACGAGACAATTCAACTTCTGCTCGATAAGAAAATTCCGATTGTGACGACCTTCGCGCCATTGGTGATGCAATCACAGGCGGAGCTTGCCCGTCAATACATGATTCCGGAATGGAAAATTGAGGAACGCCAGAAAGCCGTCGCCAGTTCCGCCCGTTACGAAGGGCTAATCAATGCGGCGAAAGCGGGTGTGCCGATTGCCTTCGGGACAGACGCGGGCAGTCCGGTGGTCGGGCATGATGTGGTTGCGCCGGAACTCAAATTTATGGTAAAACTTGGCGTGAAGCGGGACAATTACGATGCGCTTCGTTCTGCCACCATCGTCGCCGCCCGACTCAGCAAACTTGACGCAAAACTCGGTACGCTGGAAGCAGGCAAAGCGGGTGATGTCATCGTCATGGCGGGCAATCCGCTGGATGATCTCGACGCGCTGGAACACGTCAAAATGACCTTCATCGACGGCAAGAAAATGCTCGGTGTTGGATAGTCGATAGGTTGAAAGTGATGAGTAAAAAGTGATAGCGATGTAGGGCGCGACCTGTCAGGTCGCGCCCTACATGACAAACTAACCTACAGACATTTCTTCGTCAGTTATGCCTGTAGATTATTCGCTTTTAGCCACCATCCCCACGAACGCCCCTTATTTCAAGGCTTTTCTAACGCAATCTGTGCAATTGTTAGATCAAACTTCACCATAATCGCACAGGTTCTCCACTAAAACGAACCGCTAGCTCAATCCAAAGAGATACCGCTTCCAACTGACGTTCCGGACTAGGTTCCACCTGCTCCGTTCTCGGATTGATCTGGTAACGCCGTTTCCACTTATTCAGCAATCCCTGCGTGATCCCCAGATCGCGTTCTAGCTCCGCGACCGGTTTACCACTCGTCTCCAATAACCGCAGGGTCTCTCGTTTGAATGCTTAGTCATATACCCGTTTTGATTTCATTTCACTTCCCCTTTGTCATTAATTGTAATGGACAACTTTTTACTCCACTACTTGGGGAAAGTTCAAGGATCGGGAAAGGGAGTCTCATCTGTTTGTGCTTGAATAACAAAGGGGACGAGAAACAATCCGAGAATAAAAATATGCCACCCATGTTTTCGCATCCGTATTAGCCTTTAACAGTCGTAACTCAAGCGGAAATTAAGCAATTTCATTATGACTTCCATCATACGCCTGATTATACAGTGGAATACGGGCATCTCGCCTGACGACTACACGACGCTAGGGCTGACGATTACACTACGCTACTGTTGGAGAAGAGGGTGCTTTGAAAACTCATGACTTCGGCGGCGCATAAATGCCGATGTTTTGCCCGCGAAAGCCCAACTGAAACGGTCTGACATCAAACCCTTCACGGAGCGCGTAATCGGTCAACGACCCGACCCATGTCGCGCCACGCCTCGGATAAAATGGCTCCTCGATGACGCAACACGGCAAGAGCACAAATCCGGTGTTGTATTTTGTACAGGCATCAATGACCTGAACATTGCACCCATGCGCATGGAGTCCAATCAACAAATCAACCTCAGATGCCATCGCGGGTTCAAAATTGCGACTCACTCTAGGGACTTTTTCATCTGCGGCAATAATCACGCGCTTCTTGCTCTGAAAGTCTTTGTATTTTGTCGGCAATTCCTGATAGGCAGGATCAACGACAGTGACATCCCAGCCGCTTTTGTTCAACAGGTAGGTCAATAAGCCTTTGCCGCCGCCAATATCGACGGCACGACAGGGCGCGACTTCAGCAATCAGCCATTCATGCAGAAGCTGAAAGCGGAATTTTTTCATCATGGTGTTGCCACTTTGACCCGCTGTAAAATCGTCGTCAATCTCGTCGACATCTTCGGCGATGGATTGCCGTAAATCCAACAGTTGACCATAGACTTCTTTTTTGCGTGCTTTAGTTTTCTTTTTACCCATTGGAAATAGCAATACCTTGATTGCTAGTCAGCAATTCAGCGAGTCAGTTTCTCAGTAAAAACATTCTTTTAGCGGATTACGACGTGTTTTGGCTGAACTGCTGAGACGCTGAAACGGTCTTTTTTTACAGGAGTTTCTGAAAGAAATGGTTTTTATTATATAATTTGCAATCAGTGTATATCTCACAATTCCAGCCGTAAATACCGGATTGGCTCCGCACCTGTGCCGAGGTCAACATGGACGGTGTGATTATCAATGAAGCCCAGCCGACGATATAGTGTCAGCGCTCGTGGATTACTCAGCGCCGCGCCAATTTCCACACAGGTCAGGTGCATTTCACGCGAGGCGCGCACCAGATATTGAATGATGGTTGTACCAAGACCCTGACTGCGCTGATCTTCACGGATCATTAAATCGCTGATTTCGCCACAACGGGGCCACACCGTCAATTGACCGTAACCGATCAAGGCGTGATCTTTAGCAACCACGACCACCCCCAAGCCGCGCCCTTGAATCGCATACTGTTGTGCGCGGGCGATCAGTTGATAGGTCAGCGCTTGCGGACGATTTGACCAGCAGACTTGATGTAGCTCCTGTACATCGCCTAGCCTTACCGGACGGATCGTCACGTTCGGATTTGGATTTTGCATCGCCAGAATGATCGTTTCCATAACGGCTTACCCGACTATGTATCCACCTGTGGCATCATGCCTTCACTTAATTACGCCGATTATAACATACATTAAGACAATTGGTTTGGCGCTGGTGGTGTGGCAATCATAGGAACGGACGGATTATCAGTTCGTCGCGAAGAACACCAACCAGAAACCGAAATCCGCCACATAAAATCAGAGCCGTAATAGCACCTTCAGGAATTCTTTTTGTGGAGTAGACCCTTCTTCATACAGCATCGAAAACAGCATTTTCTGGATTTGATATTGGTCGCGCTCCGGCAATATAGACATGGCGGGCGGGCTAAATGCCTGAGAAAGCAACGGGCGTTCCTGACTGTGATCGAGTTGCTGTAACCACGCTTGCGTCTGCAAATCATCGCTCTCCATGTTTTTTAGCGCCAGATACCGCTCCATCCAGAAAATAAGCAGGCTCTCTTGTTTCGCTAGATTGGTGACGAGATGCGTGCCAACTTGATGCCAGAACACTTCATATTCTGCCGTCCATGGATACGCGTCAATCTTCGTCAAAACATCATTTTCAAGCTCATATAGTAGATCAGACAACCCGCTAGATTTTCGCTTCACCGTGTCCGTCACAATCGTCATCGCGGAGTAGTCCGGCGATCCCTGCTGAAAATCGCTGAGGAGAGTCGCGTCGGTATTGAGATACTGTTGCAAATTTTCCAGCCGATTTTGTAATTCGCTGATTTCGTTGGTGATGCGGCGTTCGTGTTGATGGAGCACCGTCCGCATCAGCGTATCGGGGTCATTCGCCTCAAAAATACTCTTAATTTGCTTGAGCGATAAGCCGATGTCCTTGAGGCGCAGGATGAGTTGAACCTTCTCCAACTGGTCAATGCTATACACCCGATAATTGTTCACATCCCGCGCTGGCTCTGGCAATAAGCCAATCTGATGATAATGGCGGAGCGTTTTCGGAGTGACACCCGCCAACTGCGCGACTTCACCGATTGTAAAAATTAAGCTAGACATAGACGATCTCTCAATTTCTGCTTACACCACATCACCCTATTTTACCCTGACTATTTAGCCCTCAACCGACTGTTTTACCCCGCGTTGACAACCATAGCGCCCAAATCAGCGTGAGCGACACACCCCATAGCAAAAACGCCGCCGCCGCCGCGATTTGATTGTCCGTGGAACCGTACAACTCTGTAAAGCCAACCGCTAAACCGTCACAAAACATTGCTGATGCGCTCATAATCACTGCCGGAACGAGCATTTCATTCAATGGTATCTTGGTCGCTGTGGCTAACAGAGGCAGTAACCCCATGACGATTGGCGCGGTCAAGACGAACAAACCGAGCAATAATGGATTTCCCGTCGTGAATACGCTTGTGCCGATCACGCGGATCGCCACCAGAAAAATGAACCACAACGCAACACCAAGCCCGATAAATAACAGATAGTACGTTGAGGATTTCGGGTTTGGATTCGTGGACGTAATGCTTGACATTGTCATGACCTTTCGTTTGATTTCATTTTTATCTCCGTCAGATAAACTAAGCATACATTCTGCCCGTGCGGTAAGGTCTATAGCCTAATATGAGCAAACGATGAATTTGCCGCATCACCAACCATGCTTGTTTGCACATTAACCGATAGGTGGTTTGCCCGTTTTGTGGTGCGAATGACCAATAAATACGCTTTTCGGCAAGTGTCATATATCATAAAATTGAGTGATAACTTTGAACATGACAGCCATCATTAATTCCGGTATCATATATCGGTGCTAATATGTGAAAAAAAGTACAAAGTAGGAGTGTGGGATGGTTTATACAAAAAAACGGGTGCTCATTTTCGGGATGGTGCTTGCATCGTTGCTGATGCCTATAGCGGTTCAAGCGCACGTCAAATGGTTCACTGATCCGAGCGTTTCTGACGCGCCGATCTCATTACAGGATGCGATCACGCCGACCTTTCTGGCGATGACCGCGCTGACCTTCTTCGCGCTGGCGTTCGCAGTTTTTCTCGAACGGCAAATCCGCGACACGGCATGGTATAAAAACATCGTGGGATGGTTCATCGCACGGCGAGAATATAGCACGGTGGTGATGCGAATCGGGCTGGGCATGACGCTCTTGCTCTCGTGGCAGGCAGAAACGTTGCTCGTACCGCAATTAAATCTGACGGAATCATGGCTCGGTTGGGCGCAATTTGTCGTCGTCTTGCTTCTACTCCTCCCGCGCACCACACCACTAGCAGGCGCAGGCACGCTCTTTTTGTTTGCGGCAGGCGTGGTGGAATTCGGCGGATTTTATATGCTGGATTATTTCCTGTTCGTCGGTGTGGGTATATTTTTATTGCTCGCCGAAACTGAGAATATTCGCATCAAAGCCTTACGCATCCCCGCGCTTTATTTCGCGGTTGGATTTTCGCTGTTCTGGGTTGGGCTGGAAAAAATTATCTATCCGCAATGGGGCTTGTATGTGCTGGAACAAAATCCAGAACTCACGCTCGGTTTCGACCCTGCCTTTTTCCTTGTTGGCGCGGCATTTGTGGAATTGGCGCTCGGTTATTTGCTGATTATCGGCTTGCTGGAACGTCCGCTGGCGTTGACGATTACGCTCGTTTTCTTCCTGACCACGCTGATCTTCGGCAGATTGGAAATCGTCGGGCATACGATCATCCACGCCTCGCTGATCGTCTTCTTGCTGGAAGGACCCGGCAAACTCTACCCCGCGCCCGTCGATATTCATAAACGATTGCCCTTGCGGATGGCGTTCGCCTCGGTGAATTTCCTGATCTTCCTCGCCGTGTTGATCGTTCCCTATAGCCTTATCGCCGACGCGGAATATGACGCAAGTGCTGATGAGCAGGCACAGGTGCAGGAACTTGCAGAAAATAACCTGACCGAGGAGTGATGAATTTCGCTCATCTTTAAAAAAAACACGGTAGAATTCCACCCATCGAATGATCGTTATTCATATACGATGGGTGGAAACGTTGATACACAGCACACTTGATGCACAACTCCGGCAACTGTTAAACGAAGATGCCCCCGGCGCAGGGATCGGCGTGATGCACGCTGGCGAAACCATTCATTCGGCGGGCTATGGGCTGGCGAATGTCGAATGGCACATCCCGATTGACACAGACACTGCCTTTCGCGTCGGCTCGGTGACCAAACCCTTCACGGCGTTGCTCACCATGATGCTCGTCGCGGATGGGCAAATTGCGCTAGACGCACCCATCACCGACTATCTGCCGGAATTCCACAGCGCAGGACACATCGTTACCGTGCATCATCTGCTCACCCACACCTCCGGCATCGCCAGCTACACCAACGCGCCGGATTTCTTCACACATAAATGCTTGTTTTCAGCTACGACACAAGAAATGCTGACCGAAATCGCCGCCGTGCCGTTCGAATTCAAACCGGGGACAGCCTATAACTACAACAATTCAGGCTATCATTTGCTCGGCATGATAATCGAACGCGTGACGGGTATGGGCTATGCGGATTTCCTGCGCGAACGGATTCTGACTCCCTGCGCCATGCACAACACCCTACATCCCAAAGACGATAGCGTGATTCCGCGCATGGCAAATGGTTATCGTTACGAGGACGAAACGCTTCTGCCCGCAAATTATTTGCATATCAGCCGGGCATTTGCGGCGGGCGCGTTAATCACCACCGTCAATGACCTTCTGCGCTGGTCACAGAAGTTATGGGCAGGTGAGATTGTCCCACTCGATACACTAACGCACATGGGGACGAGCGCCGTGCTGGAAAATGGCGAAGAAACGGGATATGGCTACGGATGGGGCAACGTCACTTACGAGGGGCGCACGGTGATGAGTCATAGCGGCGGCATCCCCGGCTTTAGCGCGCAATATGTGCATTTTGTTGAGGATGACCTGACCATCATTGTGCTGGCGAATGTCGAAAATACCATCGACACGATCAAACTCGTGACGACGGTTGCCCGTGAAATGTTCGCATTGCCAGCCGTCAAGCATCGTCTCTATATGCTGGTCGGTGATAATCTGCGGCGCATCATCGGTGCATTCGAGACACAGGGCGCAACCGTGACCATCAAAATCGACGACGAAGGCAAAATCATCTGGGAAAGCCCGATGGGGACTACGCGCCTGATCCCGATCAACAAATTTCAACTGTACGATGCGGATAACCCCGAACGCACCGTAACATTCAGTGATCCGGACGACTCTCCACACGCGCTGTACACGCAAATTGAACTGCAATCACCGCTAAGCCGTCCTGTGTTATTGCGCCGGATTTTATAACTGCGCATACAGGTCTATTTTACGGGAAAATTTACACTGAACGTAAACGCAAATTCTAGCAATTCATAACGATTTATAGTAACATTAGTAGTAATCGAAAGATTGTGAGTAGAATGGATGCGACAATGCCCATTACAGAAATGTACTTCAATGATGGTATCCTTTTTGTCCGTGAACAGGGACGCATTGAGAAGCAAGATGCGAAGCGTTTTGCAGAGCAAATCCTCCATTGTGCCTCCAAACACTCCGGTCCGATTGCGGCAGTGATTGACGCGCTAGAAGTCAATTACATCTCCACAGATGCCCGCAAAATTTTCGTCCGCGCCTCCACGTTACCCAATTTCAGCTTTTCTGCGGTTGCGGCACGCGATGCAATCACGGCGCAAACTGCCCGCGTCATCGGGAGCATGAGTCAGGACGGACACACCTATATATTCCCAACGTTGGAAGACGCATGGGATTACGCCCTCTCGCGCATTAAAAGTGCTAGAGTGTGATGCTAAAATCCGAAAATATCATGCTATAATAAGTTAATGTCCAGCATATTTTGTCGGAAAGTCCTGTAAACATGCCCATCCATACGATGAATTTCACGGATCGTGTTTTTTATGCAAAGCCGGTGGGGTATTGGGATAACGTCGATGGGCGCATGTGGGCAAACGCCTTCAAAACCCATATGAAAGCCAGCACCGCGCCGATTGTCGGTATGGTGGACATTGAGCAAGTAGACCGAATCTGCTCGACCATCCCCAAATTGCTGGGCGAATTATTGTTGATAAACCCCGATATTATCGGCTTGGTATTCATCACCGGACAAAACATCTCCTCACAAAATAGCCGTGCGCTTGATAAAATTTACCAGCTTGACCGTGTGAAGATGGTCACGACAGTTAGTGAAGCGCAAGCCTTTGCCATGCGTAACCTCACGCCTTCGTTTGGCGCATGGACATCTCAGAGCGTCGCCTATAGCACCGCCATGCACTACGCCGCCATTTAGTCCGGCGCTTCTTCAAACAAAATCCTGACCGCCTTCGGGATCATCCGTTTTTGGTTATATCACTTCGCAAGATCGCCAATCATTGCATTATTTCTTTGCGCCTTCGTGTCTTTGGGGCTTTGTGTTACGCTGTGAAAATCACCCCTTTCGCGTAAGGCAAAATGAAATCTGCATAGCGCAACCGTGCCTGCGCGTGTATCATCAAGAGATGCTTAAATTTTTAATAGACAATTCTTAATTATGGACGACCCAGTGAAACAACCCGCGCTTTCCAATTCCACCGTGCGCCTACTCTCCGCCATGACGCTCATCCCCATTGTGTTGCTCGGCGCGAGGATTGGCGGGGTGGTCTGGCTGGCGCTGTTATTGGTTCTAGCCGTCGTCGGCGGGATCGAATTTTACCTGCTGGCGAGTGGGCGTTGGAGTCAGGGGAGTGCGCTGACGGGCATCCCCATGATTGTACTGATTTCATTGGCGTTCTACGTGCAGGAACCGTTACTCGTCCCATTGATTTATGTGCTCGGCAGTGTCGTCACGCTGATCGTCGAAATCGTCCGTCATCCCAACGATTTACGCCAATCTATCTGGCAGGTGATTACCACGCTTGCAGGGGTGACTTATGTTGGGATTCCGGTGGGCTGTCTGGTGGCGTTGCGCGGCGAGGATGATGGTTTTCTGTGGTTGATGGTGCTATTTGCCGCCACATGGGGAACGGATACCTTCGCCTATTTTGGCGGGCGGGCGTTCGGCAAGCACAAACTTTCCCCCAAATTGTCGCCCAACAAAACCATCGAAGGCGCAGTCATCGGCGTTATCGGCGGAATCATCCCCGCGATGCTCTTCCTCGCTTACGGTGATAAGCTCAACCTTACGACCTTCATCATGATCGCCATTGCGCCGTTTATCGCCATTGCGGGCGATCTGTTTGAATCCGCGCTCAAACGCTTCTTCAAAGTTAAGGACTCGCATGTGGCAGGCTTGAACATCATCCCCGGACACGGTGGCGTGCTGGATCGTGTGGACGCGCTCCTGATGGTCACGGTCTTCTTCTACGTCTACCTGACCCTCACCGCCAGCTTCTAGCTAAATCTACACATTTTATGAGATTTTTGCAGAATTTTTGCATGATTTAGCAGATTTTGTGCTATGATTGTACAAGTTTGTGAAAATTTTGACGAAGAACGATTATGAGCATCGAAGCGCAATCTGTTACTGTGAGCATCCGTGGCAAAACTATCGTGCAGGATGTGTCGCTGTGTATCGAACCGGGTCAATTCGTCGCCATTGTCGGCGCGAATGGCGCGGGTAAATCCACGTTTATCAACGTCATGAGCGGCGACATCCAACCGGAGCACGGCACGGTGACGCTCAACGGGCAACCGCTGAGGCAATGGGACGTTAAATCTCTGGCACGGATGCGGGCTGTCTTGCCGCAGAGTTCATCGCTCAACGCGCCCTTTACCGCACTAGAAATCGTGCTCATGGGACGTTCGCCGCATATTCGGGGCATCGAACAACCCCACGACTACGCCATTGCCCGTGAAGCCCTCGCCGCCGCGCAGGTCTCGCATCTGGAACAACGCGCCTATACCACGCTTTCCGGCGGAGAGAAACAACGGGTGCAATTGGCACGGGTGCTGGCGCAAATCTGGGAGCCACTGGAAAACGGTCTGCCGCGTTATCTGCTGATTGACGAGCCGACCAACAACCTCGATATTGCCCATCAGCATAGCACGCTCAAAATCGCCAAACGCTTCGCCGATCAAGGCGTGGGTGTGCTGGCGATTCTGCATGATCTGAACCTCGCGTCGCAATATGCCGATCAGGTGGTGGTCATTAACGAGGGCGCTGTACTGGCGAATGGCACACCGGATGCAGTCTTCACGCCGGAGATCATCCAGAATGCCTTCCACATTTCGGTGACGATCACGCGCCACCCGCACATGGATTGCCCGCTGATTATCCCGATCCCCGACCTCGCCGAACCTCTGCCGGATGTGTTCAGCGATGCTCTGCTGATGACGGATTAAAAGGATGGCGAATTTCAGAAGGTGGTTTATCTCCCCGCATGTTCGTCTGAACACCCCCATGCGGTAGTGTCACGCAAATTTTTTCCGCGTAACTGAACAGCTTAAAATCGTTGACGATCCGTTAAATATGATTTCACATTCGCGTGGTATAAACCGGACACATTCCGCATAATCGAAAGTGAAACCCATGCCGAACAAGCTCATTCTGGTGATGATTGACGGCGTTAGTGCCGATACCTTTAAAACCCAACGCGGGCGGTTGCCGAACCTCTCCCTCCTCGCACAGAACGGATTGGTGATTGAGAATTTGCATTCGGAACGACTCGGCACGTCTTTACCGGGGCGCACGGGAATCCTGACGGGTGTGACGGCGGATGTGAGCGGTGTTTACGCCAATATGATCTGGGATGCGGCGGAGAGTCGCTTCCGTTATGCCAATCCAGACGATATTCGCGTGCCGACTCTGCCCGCACGTATGACCAGCGCCGGACGCAAATCCGCAACGATTGGCTTTGGCATGGTGCGCCCCGAAGATGCGACGATCTTCAAACCGCCGTGGTGGGTAGGCGAATATGTGCAACGCGCCCGTGATGTTGAGCCTGTGCCATCGGATGCGTCATGGCAACGCGTCCACGCCCATCAAAATGCGGGAGACCTGTTCAATTCATGGTGCGAGTCTGCGGGTTATCCACAGGATTGGTCAGCGCCCCATGATGACTCATCGGCAACGCAGATGATGTATGGCTTCATCAACGATCATCACGCCGTCAATTGGGCGGGCATCTGCGCCAGCGCACCGGACGCACCCGATTTAATCATGACAGAAACCATGATGACCGACACGCTACAGCATTACACCGGCTACAACAGCCCCTATTCGCATTTCTCATTCGCGGAGGCGGACGCGCTGATTGGCGTGTTGATGGCGCGTTTGCGGGCGGGCGGAGTCGCCGATGAGTGGAACATCGCCATCATGAGCGATCATGGACACAGTCCCATCGAAACGGCGATTTATACCAATGTAATTCTGCCGGATGTCCGCGTGCAGAGCGAAGGCAGTGTGTTGCTGGTCGCGCCGAGAGACCCCGCCGAACTTGCCCATGTGACTCGCGTGCTGGGTGATTATGGTTGTGAGCAAATGCCTGTGGATTTTGTGCCGGAAGATCAACGTGAACCACTCACCGCGTTCGTCGCGCCGGACGGCATGGATTTTGAGGAAGCCAGCGCAGGCATCACCACGCCGACGGGCGCACCGCTCCTGAAAAGCAATCATGGACTGCGCCCCGGTCTGCCCGGTGATGATCGCTTCGCTGTGTTCTATGGACCGGATGTAAATACCGGCACGATTGACTTTGCCGACGCGGTACAAATCGCCCCGACGTGTGCGCGCTTGCTCGGTCTGCCGTTGGATGGTTTTATGGGTGAGCCGTTGTTATAAGTTGAAGTGCGGTTGTGCGTTCCGGCATATGCACTACTTATGAAGGATTCATGCTTGCGGTTGGGTTATCCACTGCTCTGTTATCGGTTGCTCATAGGGTCCGACTTCACCGAAGTATCGGTGATACGTGAAACTGTCGATACCTGAGGGTGGAGTCACCATGACAGGAAACCGCCGTCCACTGGCAGGGTCACACCATGAACGTAATCCGATGCGGCTGAGGCGAGAAATATCGCCGCTCCTTTGAGGTCATCGGTATTGCCCCAGCGCCCCGATGGTAGCCGTCCAAGAATCTGATCGTGACGCACCGGATCACCCCACACATGCGGATTCAGGTTGGTCTTGATATACCCCGGTGCAATCGCATTCACGTTAACGCCTTTGGCTGACCACTCATTAGCGAGTGCCATCGTTAATTGTGAAATCCCACCTTTGCTAGCGGTGTATGCAGGAATACGCAATCCACCGGTGTAGCTGGTCATTGAGGCAATGTTGATGATCTTACCTCTCCCGCGCTCTAGCATATGTTTACCGGCTAACTGGCACAGCAAAAATACAGACGTTAGATTAACCTCCAGTGTTTTATCCCAATCTTCAATGTCAAAATCAACAGAATCCATTGCACTGCCGATACCGTGACAGTTGATCAGAATGTCCAGTTTGCCTAGTTTCGCAACCGCGTCAGCAAAACCCTGCCGTAGAGCCTCACGATCCGCAAGATCAATCCGCAGTCCATGTACAGGTCTGTCGTCCGACCCAAGTTCGTCAGCAACCGATTGGGTGGTTTCAGAGCGACCAACAATCAAGACATCCGCGCCACAATCGTAAAGCCCCTGTGCAATTGCCCGACCAATATCCCCATTGCCGCCTGTTACGATTGCACTACGTCCGCTGAGGTTAAATAAATTCATACTCATGTTCAATACCTTTTCCAAAATAACATCTCGTTGAAATTGGCAATCTCAGTAAAGTAGTAATCTTCCACAACAACTTCTAAAATTGAGAAGCCCATATCTGAGATTACCCCGTTGCTGTTATGTCTACAAGTTGTTCTGGCCAAAACAACGCTACATCAATTGGAACAGGTCGTGTTTGCAATGTTGTGTAATCCGGGTAGTCTACCTTTCCTAATTATATTCGCCGAAGTGCTCTCATGGTGGATAGTCAGGAAATTAGAAGAAGAGGGGTTCATCTCCACTTGGAGAGTAATTAGTCGAGCGAATAATAGACGTAAACGTAATCGTCAAGAACAAAAGATTGATGAATTACTGGAGGCTAGTCGGCGACAGAGAAGGTCTAGTTAAATTTTTTTATTCTTCTCATCACAACTGTTCCAGCAATAAATGCAATGCCGCATCGACGCTGAGAGATTTGTTACCGATGCGGTCTTGATCCCACACAAAACGGCGCACCTCTAGCAAGCCATCCGCGCCCGCAATGCCGATATAAGTCAAGCCGACAGGTTTATCATCTGTACCGCCACCGGGTCCGGCGATTCCTGTCACACTCAGCGCATAATCGACACCGAGCAACTTGCGTGCGCCGACTGCCATCTCCGCGGCGGTCTGCTCACTGACCGCGCCGAATTGAATCAAGGTGGCTTCCTGCACGCCGAGTAATTGTTGCTTCATCGCGTTGGAATAAACGACCACTCCGCCAAGCACATAACGCGAACTTCCGGCGATGTCCGTCAATCGGCTGGCGATCAACCCGCCCGTACAGGATTCCGCCGTGCCAACTGTTTTACCGGATTCGGTTAGGAGGAGTCCGATTTGTTCTTCGAGTGACTGTAAATTTGACATCATTATCGTCCAATCTTTATGACAAGCAGGTTACTTACGGTTTATAATGCGCTTGATGCCTGATCTGAAGGGTTAATTTTCGTGATAAGGTCGTAATGGGATACTGGGGCTGGCGACCACTGGTATTCGGCATGTGTATCAGCGTACTCATTGTCGGATGTTTACCAAATCGCACTGTCTTACCTTCACCTGCTCCCACCCAAACACCCTTCATCCCCATCATCACGCGACCTCCCATGACATTAACACCAACAAGCACGCCCGGTATTCCACTCATTACCACCACACCACATTCTGAAACATCGACAACACCGGAAGTACAGCCGGAGTTTGCCCCAATTTTACCACTTGCCCCCACTTGCTATACGGTCAATATAAGCGATGTGCTGTGCCTCGGCGAGATCAAGAATAACTCGACGATGACACTCCAGAATATGATCCTTGATACGACATTTTATGACCCGGCTGGAAACTTCCTGCTGTCACAACAAGTCGCCATTTTGCAACACAGCCTCCCGCCACAGCAACACGCCCCCTATCACCTGCTGTTAACCGAAAGCGCAGGCGTTGACCTCCGGCAACTTGCGAGCCTGAACCTCACAATCTCGGCAACAGAACGCAAGCCATCAAACACGAGACCACTTATTCGGCTTGAAAATGTCGATAGTGAATGGCGGGATGATAAGTACGTCATCTCGGCGACGCTATTTAACCCGACGCGACAGGACGCGCACAATGTTCAGATGATCGCCTGTGTGTATGATTCGGCGGGGCGGTTGGTGGGCTATCGCATATTGAGCGTGCCGGTGGTGCTCGGTGGGGCGCGGAATGTGCAGGAAATTCACATCACGCCATTGGTTGTGGAGGCGGACTTAACATATACATTAGATGTGGTAACGGAATGATTAGCTCTGCAAAAGCCGTGTTTTCCAAATTTTATTCAGCCATCACACCCAGCAACACCTCAAGATTCGCGTCGGATTGCTCACGGTCACCGTTTTCGATGTCGTGGATCAACTGTACCAGACGGGTAATGAGTAGCACAGCAACGCCATTTTCGCGGGCGACATCCAGCACGGGCTGAAAGAAATCGACCTCGGTGCGCCGTTTACGCACGGCAAGATCACGCCATACGCCGCTATGTGTTTTGGCAGACGCACGATTAAACGTGACCATTTCCGCTAGTGATTTTTTACTTGCGGCGGGGTCAGCATCCGGCGCAAAACCGGACGGATCGAAGCCATCGAAGCCGAGCGCGACGATCTGCTGTGTGCGGGCAACGGTCAGAGCTTCCCGCGCCAGCCCGATATACACAGCCGAAAATTTTGGATTTGCCAGCGCGTCGGCAATCGAATCATTGGTCAAGGCGGTGGCGAAAAGTTGCGCCCCATAGGCGACCTTCCCCCACAGAAAGCCGAAAATATTCTCCGTGATTTGCGCGTTGTCGTCGAAATCTTGCAGGATACGATGCAGAGTCTCAATCCGTGTGCTCTGTATGCCGTTGAGTTCACCGATGACCACAGTCGCCCGATTGCCACGATGGATATGCCCCGCTTCGACATAATCCGCTCCGAAGTTGACGAACGCCCCGATAGTCCGCTCCGCGCCGACGATTTTACTGATGTCCAGTTCATTCAGTCCGTTCTGCACAGAGACCACATAACCATCCGGCGTAAGGTGGTGGGCAAGTTGTTGCATTGCGCTGATCGTATGTTGTGATTTGACGCACAGCAGAATCGTGTCGAATTGTCCCGTCAATGTGTCCGGCATATGGGCGGTCACAGGCACGGTAAATTCATCCACCGGACCGCTGATGCGTAAGCCGGACGTGTTCATCGCGTGGACGTGTTCATCGCGTGGACGTGTTCGGCGACGACATCCACAAACACGACCTCATGCCCCGCACGCACTAAATACGCGCCAATCGTGCCGCCAATCGCCCCCGCACCCCAGATAAGTATGGTCATTCCAGACTTCATTTAATCCAGACCCCATTTACCCGTCAGCAGTGCGCGGGTTTCCAGCAATGCGACATCCCAGATGGATTGCATTTCTTCGTCACTGCGCTGATAATAGCCGCCGAAGTTGCCATCCCCCAGATATTTACGCAAGGCTTTCGGTGGCAATAAGCGCATCGCGTCAAAGTCGATCATCGGTTTCTGCGCGTCCGGCATCGGAACACCGGGCAGGCGTGTCCACGGGAAATTTTCCATCCAGCTGGCATGGGAGGCTTGCGGGTCGATTTTCTGCACCTGCGCCATCGTCTGCGGGGCGCTCCACCAATTATGAAATTTGACTTTGACCGTTGGATTATCCGCCATCCATTCGCCCGCCAGTGTCGCCGCGACGCTGTTGCCACCATGCCCGTTGACGATCAAAATGCGCTTAAAGCCACTCTCCGCGATGCTATCCAGAAGATCGCGCACCATCCGTAAATAAGTTTCCGTTCGCAGAGTGATACTCCCCGGATAGGCGCGGAAATAATAGGTGATACCGTAATTCACCACCGGAAACACCGGAATACCGAGCGGTTCGGCGGATTCCAGCGCCATGCGTTCCGCCAGAATGTTATCCACGCTCAGGCTGAGATAAGCGTGTTGCTCGGTACTGCCCAGCGGGAGCACGCAACGATCATCTGTTTTCAGGTAATCTTCGACCTGCTTCCAATTCATATCCGCGATACGCATGACGAGTCCTCGATAAGTTTATTTTCTGGCAAAAATCCTAAAAAGCATATTTATTCAATTATCCATAAGATTTTACATAATCAATCAAAAAATGGGACTGCCTTCTTGTCGTCCGATTCACTACAAAGCGAACGAGAAGATGAAATATCAATAGAACCTAATTTTCTTCATTATGGAACCTTCCCACCACCGCCCACATTTACCCCCACATAAGCACAGTCACCCGCCCCAATGCTACAGAAAGGTTAATAACAGGTAAAAAGTTCGCTAATGTTTACCCGAATTTACGTTCCTTTTGCGACAGAAATCACAAAGTTGACGTATAGTATAAAGGTGTAGTTTACAGTCGTAATTTGCACTTTATAAATATAAGTTGAGTATAGAAGAGAAAGGTGAAGCATGTACAAACGCATAATCTTGCTTTTGTTACTAATGTTGGCTCTGTTCTCATTTGGTGGTATTGCCAGCGCCACACCCGTTGATGAATTAACAGGGCTTTCGCAGTATTTTCCTGAAGATACCGCCGCCTTTGCGGTCATTCGTACCGATGCGGGCTATATTGAAACGCTCGATGGCTTACTCGGCGCAGTCGCCAATCGCCTGCCTGCGGATACAGTGGGCGAAATTGAAGGCGTGTCTGTCGCTGATTTGCTGGATTTAGGCTCCTCCCTATTCCTTGGACAACCCTATAGTGGCGGTCTGGATCAAATCATTGGTGGGAGCGCCGCCATCGGCGTGTTCGATGTCGACTCACTGGTCGAGATGGGCATGGCGGGTGAAGTCAGTGATGTGACCGACGTTCCCTTCATGATCGCTCTGGAAATTCAAGATCGCGCCGCCGCAGTGGAAATCCTCATGTCCCGTAGCCCCAATATGCAGGTGACCAACGGCGAAGAATATGATTTACTGGTTGATTTTGAAGCCTTTGTCGTTGTCGCGGATGATGTGGTGCTTCTCAGCCCGGCGAATATCGTCGAAGCCGCTTACACTGCGGAAAATGCGACCTTACAGGATAGCCAGAACTTCAACAAAGCCCTGAGCGCCTTCCCCGCGGATGGCTATAACATCTTCCTCTATATTGATGCACAGGCAATCGTCGCACCGATCATGGAGATGGCGGAAGAACAAATGGCGATGCAAGGCATGGACATGACCGGTCTATTTGGTGGCGGGATGAACGTGGAAACTGTCGGCGCACTCGCACTCGGCTTCACCGTCATTGAAGGGCGTACCCTCGCCATTGATGCCGTGAACGTCCAGACCGAAGCCGGACTGACCGCCATGATGGAAGCCCCCGGTTATGTGGCGCAAGTCCCCGTCAGCGCGGATTTCGCCCAATACATTCCGGCAGATGCCCAATTACTGATTCACGACAATGGCTTCGGACCGGATTTCCTCGCCATTTTCGATCTGTTAGATTCTTACGGTCCACTTCTGCAAAATCAGCTTGATGCGATGGCAGAACAATCCGGTGATGACATTCCGCTTGACCTGAGCGCCATTAACTTTGGTGGCTTATTGCAATTGCCCTTCACCACCACCTTTGCCGGATTAACCGGACTCAACCTAGAAGATGATGTGCTGGCTTGGATGACAGGTGATTATGCCTCTTATCTCAGCCTGATTCCGGTAGAGTCTGATCTCGGTTTATCCTTCAATGTCGGCTTGGTCTTTGAAGCCTCAGATGCAGACGCGGCGGCAAGCGTCGTCGCCCAACTCGGTGACTCCGCCACAGCCTACCGCGTGACCAATAGCATGGAAACTATCGGCGACGGCGAAGCACTCGTTTTGCCGAACGCCATTCGCGGTCTCTTCCCGTCAGATTTGCGCGAACTCGCAGAGGATGCCCCCGAACTCGACATTCTCGTCGGCTCGGATGAGAACATCTTCGTCATCGGGTCGCGTCCGGCGGTAGAAGCGGCGCTCAACCCGACCAACAGCATCGCCGATGACGCAACCTTCCAATATGCGGCAGAAAACGCGTTCCTCGCGAATGCAGTTTCCGTCTATTACATCGGCGTGCCATCCATGATTGACGCACTGCCCGCCCTGCAAACACTCGGCGCGTCCGGACGTGAATTGCAACAGATCGCGGATTTCCTCGGCATTCTGGAAAGCGCAACCATCTCGTCCGCCATGACCGAATCCGGCACAATCACCCGCCTCACACTTACCGTCGAGGATGCGGATTACGAACCCATCGCCGTGGAAATGGAAACGGAAGCGGAAATTCTGCCGACCGTTGCACCGCTTCAACCGACCATGACTCCAACAGAAGTTGAAGCCGAAGCCACCGAAGAATCCAGCGGCGGATAAGTGAGTCGTCTATATATGGGCGTAACACAGCAGTTTAATTTCTAAATACGGTGTTAAAACAATCCCCCTCTAAATCTCCCACTGCTTACGGGCGATTACAATCCTCCCCCTCATTGCGAAGCGGGGAGGGGGTTGGGGGGAGGGGATTTTTCACTGGTCAAATGACTGTAAACCAACAATAGAAAGGAACACACGTTGAGAAAGTTAAGCGTTATCATAACGATTTTAACCCTCGCGCTGATGTCCACTGTGGGCATCGTCAGCGCCACGCCGGTGGATGAACTCACCTCACTGGCGGAATACGCGCCGGAAGGGTCGCCCGTGTTCGCGGTCATCCGCACCGATGCAGGCTACATCGAAACCTTAGACGGTCTCGCCGCCCGCCTTTCCGCCGCAGTCGGGCAACCGATGGGCGATTCCAGCGTGACTGATTTAATTGATCTGGCACTAAGAGGACTGCCCACAGTCGTCCCGGCTAGCGCCCCGACTGATTTTGCAACCGATATTCGCCCGTGGCTAGGTGATAGCGTGGCGGTCATGCTTACCGGATTAGATATGAATATGGATCCCACGCAGTCTATCGTTTTTGCCCTGAGCGTGAGTGATAATGCCGCCGCCGAAGCATGGGCAAATGACTACGGCACACTGGTTGGCTGGGGCGTACCTGTCGAAACAGAAGATGGTCTCTTCTATGATATGCGGAATAACAACAACAGCGCTGTTTTGCTAGCAGACGGCGTGATGTTCGTCGGTTTAGCAACTGCCTTAGAGACTGTCGTCATGCCCGGCGATGATCTCGTCAACCTTACCCAAACCTCCGAATTTACGGATGTTATCGGCGCATTACCCGAAGACGATTATAACGCCCTCGTCTATATCGACGGTGAGTTGCTGATTACAGAAATCGCCCCCTTCTTCGAGATGATGTCTGGACAAAGCCCTGGCACGATAGAATCGATGGGCATGGGCAGTATCGAAGACATGGCGGGAATGGCTGGTCAGCAGGCAATGGGCTTGACCCTGCTTGAAGGGCGCTCACTCGTCATGGATTACGCCATCGCCGGAAACGAGACAGAATATACCCAATCTCCGGTGGATCTGTCTATTCTGGAACACATCCCCGCCGATACCATTCTGGCGGCGGTCAATTCTGGCGCGGGTGATATGGTCAATCAATTCTTCGTCGCGCTGGAAATGCTTGACCAGATGATGACCGAAAACGACATGACCATGAGCGAAATGGGTGATTTACCGCCCGCGCTGGACATCATCAATTTCAATTCGCTTTCCGTCTTTATCCGCCAGATGTACGAAGGCACAACCGGCTTAAATCTGGACGAAACGCTTGATTTGCTGAACGGCACAAACGCGCTCTATGTCAGCATCGACCCGCAGGACGTACAGGGCTTAACCGTTCCTGTCCCGTCCCCCGGCGTGCTCTTCATGACCGATGACGCAGATGCCAGCGCCGCTTATGTGGAATCAATGGCAGGCATCGTCACCGACATCTTCGCCAACGCCACCTTTGAAGACGGCGTGCTCACCCTCCCCGCCAACGAGCTGGGTCTCGTCGTGCCGGAGGAATTCCGCGAGATTGTCGCTCTGCTGGATATGCAACTGGCTTCCGGCGATGGTATGATCGTCTTTGGTCGTCCGGCAACAGTAGGCTACGCGCTTGATCCACAGGGCGCTAACCTGACCGACATCGGCACCTACGAGTACGAATCAGGTCTGTTCCTTGAAGACCCGACCAGTGTCTGGCTGATTAACGTTCCGCCGGTGATCGCGCCATTGATCGACTTCCTGACCGAATCCGGCATGGCAACAGAATCCGACATCGAGATGCTGGAATCGTTGTTGCAGATCGTCGCCACCTCGTCCATCACAACCAGCGAAAATAACGCCCGTTTTACGATCACACTGACGCAATAAGATAAGACCCGTAGTAGAACAAATAGCGTCAAGATAAGACGAAATGAGATGAGGAGAAGCTCCGGTTTCTCCTCATTTTTTACTTAACTTTAGGTTTCAACTTGTAGATTTGTTAAATTGACCTAAACTATTTATAGACGTTAAATAATTGAGGATGCACAGTATGGCAGTAACGGCAGGTTGGGATGACATCGTAGATTACATTTATATCGTCCGCTGTGAAGACACATGGACATGGGCGGAATTTGATGCCGCTATTCGCACGTCTTTCGCGGAGCTAGCGGAATCTGACAAAACGATAGATTTCATGATGTGCTTCAACGACAATCTACCCAAAGGCAACGCGATTTATCATTTAACCGTTGCCGGCAAACAACCGCCGAATTTCCGCCACACCGTCATGGTCAACCAATCCGGGCGCTTTCTGGAAATCGTGGTCAAATCCGCCGATAAAGCCCGCGGATGGGAAGGTCCCACCTTCGTCAAAACCATCGAAGACGGGCGCGACTACCTGCTCAAGCAATCCAACTCCTAACCCGTACGTCAACAAAGAAAAACCGTTTTTATTGTTTTACGCGAAATACACGCGTTCCTTTGCGAAGTTGCTCTTTTGTAAAGGCTGTTTCAATACCTGCTAATTCACCTACATTTACAATTTCTACAGGACTTCGGTTAATTTGAAGGGAATCAACAGTTTGCTCCAAATAATCTAACGGCAGATCAAATGCGATTCTATCCCCCAATTCTATTCCACCATTTTCAACCTTAACTGTAAATGCACCCGACGATTCATAAATCCCCTCAATTAAACCAAGATATTCGTAGTGCATGGGAATCGATTCTATAAAGCCATTTTGATAAAACAAATCTGCTATGTTCTCGTGTGTCCAATTTAGCCTTAGGAAATTTCGTATGAGTTTATATAGGGTAAAGGAAGTCATGAGACCAAAGCTAAAATCTTTTGCATTAGTTTGAACTACATCCGTAAATGGCTGAGGTTCGCGTTCTAAAGGGGGAAGTCCTCTATAATGATTAATTATCGCCAATCCTCTTACATCTAAATGCCCCTCGGCTTGCATACGTGGTGCAATATATTTTTGGACTTGCATAGCTTGGTGCTCTTTCACCGTACCCGTAAGTCCTTTTATTTCAATTAAAAGTAATGGAGAGCGATCACGGATTTGCAAATCTTCACGTTTTCCGTTGTCGCTTTCACTATCTAAGTGAACTACCTCTCTAAACCCAAGAACCTCAAGCCCTTTCTTAATGGCTAGTTCAAGAGCGTTGCTTGTTTCTGACACAATATCATTTAGATATTGATTTTCTGATCGGATTTTTTCAATTTGATCATTTATTTCATTGATTTGTTTGGCGGCTTCTTCTGTAATACGCTCACTTTGTTGTTTCAATGAAAGCACTTCAGGAATTTCATATTCTTCTTGTTGTGCCCAAGTTGTATTTTCGTCATATGGAAACAGGTTGGGAGAAAGATTTGGCAAGTAAATAGAGAGGAATTCGTCTAAGAACATTTCTTTGTTTGGCAGGTTAGGGAAAATAAAAATCCATCCATCTGTAGGCTTATCAGGTACGATAGCACCAGCGATGAAATCATTATATTTATTTGAAGCAATGGTATTCCATTTCGCCTTTAGATAACTCGATAACTCTATAGTAAAATCATATGTTCGAACATATTTTTGTAATAAATATCCGTAATCACTTGCTTCTTCTACGCTTGGAATTATTTCCTGTCCTTGCCTTGCGTTTATATTAAGACTTTCTGTACTCAACATGGGTAGAAAACACCAAGTATTTATCCAATGGGGATAATAACCATCAATATCTAAATTCAATGGTTCAGTTGATATTTTGGGACCTGCAAATATGATAAAAATGCCGTTGTGATTGTAGATACGCTGAAAATCTTCATTTATTAGCCACATAAAATCTGGTCTAGGATCAACATACCCGAATGGCGCGTTTACCAATACCGGATCTCCATCAGGTGTTACTCTTTCATCACCTAATGGCTCAGGTAAAAGTTCAGGCATTTCCAAGTTGATAATAACTATCTGAGACTCAGCATAATGGTCAGGCATTCTTCCATTAGTAAAAAGATGATATTTTGCAATATTAGACTTACTGCGAGCCGCAACTTTATATGGTTTTCCGAAACTACCTTCCGAGATGTTGAATCCCTTTTGTTTTAAGTGTTGTGAAACTTCTTCGTCAAGATCAATTAAGAGCACTTTAGGAGACGGATATTTAAGCTGATTTTCTGCTTTGTTGTTTTGGGTATCTTCAGGCATTTTACATCTCAGTAGTCGAACATTTGTAGTAAAAACATTGTCTCACTTTATTGTGTGTAAGGCAAGTTACTTTTCAGCGCATTCAGTGCGCTTTCTCCTCCTTGTTAGCCAGCGGTTGAAAACAGCTGGCGTGACTAATCACGCGCTCTGATAAATCGCCGGATGATAACGCGGTTCAGGCACAGTGGCACAAATCTGCCAATCATCCGTCAACTATTCCGCCGGACTCACCAGCGGGAATGCGACAGTCGGCTCGGTATCCGGTGGGAAGAATATCACATTCGCATTGTTGCCGCCGTCAAACTGTCCTATCAGCAGGCTATACGGGCGCTCCGGTGGACTAAACCGGAAACGATGCACATGCACATCCCCCACCTCCCACAACGGACCCGGCACGGGCTGACCGTCCACGATGAGGGTGCGCTCGCCCGCCTCGTTGAACACATGCACAAATGGCGCAAACAGACGCTCCGGCACCTCGTCCGCCACAAAATCCACCCGCCAGACCGTATCCAGCGCGACCTCCCCGTCGTCAAGTTCGATCAGCGCCCAATCCACCAGCGTAATCCCCTGCTGGCTCGGAATCTCGGTTACTGTGCCGGAAAGCGGATAGTCACTTGCAGGCATGATCTGCGCGATCAACACCCGCCCATCCGCTAAATCAAGCCATGTCGTCGCGGAACGTCCGGCAGGCAAAGGCGCAAACGGGTCGCTTTCGTCCACATCCAACGGGAGAACATCCACGTACACCGCGCCCGTTCGGGGAATATAGTTGAACTGAGGGGCGCGGGTATCCGTCGAAACAGGAAACAATTTTCCGGCGAAGCTATTGATGATCCACCCATTAGTATCGGCATAAGCGACTCCGTTTTCCGGCAAATAGGCGTTGATCTGCTCGCCGATTTGCAATCCGACATCAACGGGCAAAGCGGTTAGGTCATGCGCGGTAGGGATGGCGTTCGTCTCCTGATAATAACGGGCACTATTGACGCTCATCAACGCGCCAAATGGGAGCAATAGCGCGATCAGCACCCCTGCGCCGATGCGGGTTTGCGGGCGAAAGATCACACTCATGCCCCACGCCGCCAGAATGGATCCGGCTGGAATGCCCATCAACTGATAAAACGAGTGCACCGGATTACTCGTGTAGCTCATGGCGATAATCGGTAACATCAACCAGATGAGCAAAATCAGCGCGGAAGTGCTTTCGGATGTAGTCCCCTCTCCCCACTGTGGGAGAAGGGATGGCGAAATACGTGCGGGGGTGAGGGCAGAATTCAGGGCTAAAATCGCCAGCCCCATCCCGATGAGGAGGGCTAGCAGGATAGCATAATGCGCGGGTTCGCTCAGGTCGTGACGGGTCGCCCAATCCCGCACAGGTGCATCCAGCCCACGCGCCAATTCATACTCATTCCCGCTCACCAGACGCACCGATGCCTCCCACGCATCCAACGTCACGCGGGACTCTCCGGTGGAGAAATCGTTCATGCGGGCTTGCACAGTATCGCGCTGTTGCACCAGACCGATTCCGTAGAGGATCGCCAGCATTGCAAACACGCTCCCACCGATGACCACGCCCCGCGCCGGAATCCGCTTGCGATAGATCACGCCGAGCACGACTAGCGGCGCGACGATGAAATAGGCGAGCAAATAGGTGTGGGCGAGCAGTGCGGAGGCAATCAACGCCAGAGCAGTCCTCCGGACGGGTCGTGTTGAGGTGCGTTTGAGCACGGGAACGGTCAGCCAGAAGACCAGCGTAACGAAGAACGGCAATAAGCATTGCACCCACGAAGTCCGGCTGTATTCGATGATCCACGGATTGACCGCCACCAACCACGCCGCGATGATCCCCACGCGCCAATCCAGCAGATCCCGTCCCGCCCGATACGTGAACCACACCGCCAGCGTATTGAGCGCAATCACGAACACATACACGCCCAACGGCGAACGGGTGAGCGCGACAACCGGAATGAACAGGTAGCCCGTCAGCGGAGGGTTGGCGAACAAAACTGACGTTCCCTGTCCCGCCAGCGGAAATTCGCCGCGATCAAGCGTGGTCATCGCCTGCCAGATGGTATAAGCATGGTCGACGTTGTGCTCGATCTCCAGCAAATAGCGGAAGCGCATCACTAGCGCGACCAGCATCACCAGCGCGATGAGTCCCCATTCGAGGCGATGTTCGGCAAAATTTCGGCGCATGAAGTTCGTTCCAGTTAATTGATTCGTAGGCAATTTGAAGCGTACGGTATTGTTTTAGGGATGTAAAGGGAGTTTACAAACAGTGCCTCTAAATTCGTTTATCAGTCTTGCCGTTCATCATGCGCGATTTTCACGATATACTTACGCGTCTTTGATAACGTAGCTGGATGAACGATTTTGCCCGATTGGTTAAACGCAACCCTCAGCGCCTTCCCGCCCCTTCTCTGGATGATTTTCGGACTCGGTCTGCCGTGGACACTGGTCATCCTCCCGCGCCGTGATTGGCGAGATACGGGCATGGTCGCCTGTTGTGCGCTGGCATTCGGTGCGGCGATCTTAACGGCGTGGATGTTCGTGCTCGGCACACTCGGCATGAACGATGACCCCAACGCGGGCGCGACGCTCAACCCGATGCAGACCAACATCAACGCCCACATCGGCGGGCAGGCGTTGCTGACTCCGCCAAACATCCTGCTCGGCACGCTGATTCTAGCGATCATCGGCGGGTTGCTCGTCTGGCAAAAATGGCGCGTGACGGTGGACGAGTCCCCACGCGAAAGAACACCCTTCTTCACCGACGAAAAACTCCTGATCGCGCTGATCGTGATTGCGACACTCGCCCGCTGGATACTGACCTCGTATCTGCGTTTCGGCTCGTGGGATCCGATGTGGGTCTACGCCTATCAGGGTAAAATTTACACGCTCATCGGCTACATTCCAGCGGACATCGGCTACTATCCGCAATTTTTACCCCTGCAATACGCCTACACACAGATCATGGCGGGCGGAATCAACGACCATACCGCGCGGGCAGTTTTGCCTTTCCTGCAAGTCGGGAGCATTTTCGCGGCGTATGTGCTCGGTTCGCGCCTGTTCACCCGCAGAATCGGCATCATCACGGCGGCATTGTGGGCGCTCTATCCGCATTTCGGCTACTGGACGCGCATCGGCGATTTAGAGATCACGCTGGCGTTCGCTTTCACAGGCACGGCGGCATTTTTCCTGATGGCATGGACGACTTATGTCGATCAACCATTTTATCGCCGACGTTATGCGTTGATTGCGGGGCTGTTCTTCGGCGTGGCGATGTGGACGAAACCCACCGCCGGCGCGTTCATCTGGGGCGTGGCGCTGGTGGTGATTGTCGAAATTTTGGTGACTCTTCGTAAATATGTGGGCAATCATAATGAACAAAAAAAGGGCGACCTGACAGGTCGCCCCTACAAAGATCATAATTCTAAAGGGGCAGAGACTCCCCCTCGCCCCTTGTGGGAGAGGGGGCTGGGGGGTGAGGGGACAAACACCCTCCTCACCCCGCGCATCGAAGTCGCCATCCTCACCGGAATCGCCTGCATTCCGTTGGGGGCGCTGTGGTATGCACGCAATTGGCTGATCGGCCTTGATCCCATCGTCTTCCCGCCGGGTGTGTGGCTGACCCGTGCCGAACGCAGTGGCGTGGAATTTGGCTGGATATTGCTGGCGCTGACGGTGCTGGTCGGCTTTCTATATCTCGCGCCGCTGAAATCACGCCCGCGTATCCCGTTTGTCGCATTGGCGATTTTGCTGATCGCGCTCGGAGTCGCGCCGAGCATCCTCAATCCGCACCGTATGATCTGGTGGGAATGGCTGGCATTCAGCGCGGGCTGGATCGTACTCGGCATCGAATTATGGCGCTACGGACGCGAGACACTGAACGCAACCGGCTGGAAATATGCGTCTATGCTGATGTGGGCGGGACTGATCGCCTTGCCCTATTTTGTGACGTGGTTTTATTCCTACAGCTACCATTATCGCCTCGCCTTCGCCATCGTGCCAATTTTGACTCTGCCGACTGCGCTCATTCTCGGCAATTGGCTGACCGTCGAGCGCGTTTCCGGCTGGAAGTTCCCTGTGCGCGGAGTCTATCTGCTGGTGATTTTCGCCATCGCGCTACCCGGAACGGCGATTGCTATTTACGACGAAAGCACCGGCTGGGATTGGCTGACTCAGACGGACGACATCGCCTCGCAGGAAGGGGCGGCGATTACGCGAACAGTGCGCCTGATTGAGCAGTACATCGCTACGCACGATGACCCGCCCATAATCGTTGCGCCCGGTGTGCAACGCCTACCATTTTTCTTCCCGACGCTGGATATTCGCGTGGCGGAAGCGGTACGCACCTATGACTCCGTCGCCAATGCCGATTTGTTCATCGACGGCGCGGACGGAATCACCATTTATACGGGCGATGGCAGTATCGCACCGTTTCAGAATCAATTGTTGGCGGGCTTGCGGCGGGATCGGCTGGCGACTTTGCTGGATGCTTTTCAGGATACGACCTTCTTCTATCAAGTCTACGATCTGCACTTAGAAGATCGCTTCAACCGTCCCGATGTCGCCATTGAGCCAGAAAGTGACATTGTCGCGGGGGATTTTGCGCGATTCGTCGGCTACACGGTCAGCGATAGGACACTCAGCGCGACCAATGACATGACCTTGCAATTGGTGTGGCAGGTCACGGGGACGACCACGCGGGATTTCACAACATTCGTCCACCTGATTGACCCCGAACAGGGCGAGGATGTGGTGTTGACTGGCTGGGATGCGCCCGTAGGAATGTGGGATCGTGGCTATTATTCGACGCGCTTCTGGGACGCGGGCGAATATGTGGTGGATACGCGCACCCTTCGCCTGCCCGATGGCATCAGCGCCGGAGACTATCGCATCCGCATCGGCTTCTACGACGAGTCAGGACGCGCCGACATCACCGAAAACGGCGAGATCGCTGGTGATGGCTTTTACCTTGAAAGCGTGTTTACGGTTGGGGAGTAGGTATGAACTATCAACAATTTAATGATTTACTCTGTAGTATGATGATAAAATATATATTCTCACTGAATTTTTTTAAGAGAAAGAAGATCAATGCATATGAAAAAACTAAAAGTTGCAATATTCTCCCGACGTTGTGATGAACCACATTGTGCAGAGCCACCCCAAAGAATGGAATACTATTTTCAGATGCTTGAAGGTGCGACACAACAGGCACAAAAAAACAGTTGCGATTTGTTGATCTTACCCGGTCATTCTTTGGGGAAACAACCTGATTTTTTCCCTAATCCTATCGAAGAAATAGTTAATAAAGGACTTTCTTTACTGCAATCTCTAGCACAAAAATATGGTCTTACTTTATTAGGAGAGGTTGATGGTACCTATTGGTTTTACCCAGATGGTGAAATCAGCAATAAGATGAATCAACAGATGGCTTTTAGTAATGATCCGATAGAAGAAAAACAATTATTTCTAAACGAGTTTGATTCGGATCAAAGAACAATTAAAATCCGTGATCGAAAAATCAAAACTATGTTATGTGGCGAGAATAATGTCATGACAGTACATAGAGATGGTCAATTTTCTCTTCCAAATGAACTTGAGTGGAATTGGGATTATGATGTCATTGTAAACCCAACACACGATAGTGCTACGCGCCCTGAATTATGGAAACGCTATTCATATTGGAGTAAAGAAGGTCGGACGATTATTCACACAACAAATAATTTCCGTCAGACAACATGGAATACTGCAATCAGGATATATTATGATGGGAATATGGTTGCTGCTGATGGGAATAATGCTGAAACAGTGATAGATGAAGGACGTTGGCGTTTAATCATTCACAGTATTAGATAGTAATTTTCATACGATCAACGCGAAAGTCGCGTCCATTTTGGGACTTGTTCTTGCTCGCTGATTTGCGACGTTAATTGACACCGCCTCCGAAAGAATTTATCTATTCCCATTATATAGGCGATAAGGATTGGACACGAAGCGCACTAAAAGTAGAGTTTCTCTTCCGCCCCTGCATGACGCTTTAATGTTTTTACTCATTGCTTATTGCTCATCCCTCATTGCTTCTTCAAATTGAGTCCATTTGGCGGAGCATTTGGCTCACCCCAACGCGACGATCCGTGCTACGATCATGAACACACCCGATCACACATTGGAGTCACATACAGGAACTTGAAACACATCGACATAACAGAGGAAACCGCCAAATCCTGCCAGCAACGTTGGCAGTGTGTCAGTCACCGCCATGCAAACCGCCAACCAAAAACGCGCCTTTTCCGCTCAAAACGCCCCAAAATGCCAACTTATGGCGGAAAAAAAACTCTGCGCCACCGCCACACACGGCAACAGCGCTACCAATAGCGCATGGCATCGGTGAACATGGCGCGGTAGTCGTCTGGCGTGGCGTGCAGGGGCGCGAGTTTGGTCAGCCGTTCTTGCTTGAGCGTTCCCGCGACCAGCGCATCGAGATCAGCCTCGCTAAAGCTGACCGCGCTCAATCCGTTCGGGATGCCGGTTTGCTTCATCACGCTGATGATCGCATTCGCCAGCACCTCGCCCGCGTCGTCGTTGCTCACACCGTCGATGTCTGCGCCCATCAGTTGCGCCGCCCATAAATGCCGTTCGGGGTTGGCTTTTGCGGTGAAGCGGAAGGCGGCGGGCGCGTTCAAAATGACCGACATGCCGTGCGGGACGATGGGCGCATCTTGCGGATAATCCTGCGGGATAAACTCACGCACCATGCCGGAAACCGGATACGACATGGCATGAGGCAGATGCACGCCCGCGTTGCCAAATCCGATCCCCGCATACGCCGAAGCCAGCAACATCTGCCCCCGCGCTTCGTCATTGTCGGGGTCGCGCACTGCGTCGATGATATGCTGGGCGGTCATCTCGATGGCTTTCGACGACCACATATCACTGACCGGATTTGACCCCTGATACGGCGGTCTGGCGCTGGCGGATTCCGGCGCGACGCGTTCGGTATAATGCACCGCCGTCAGCGACTCAATCGCGTGACACAGAATGTCCAGACCGGAACACGCGGCGACCATCGGTGGCAGACTACGCGTGTTATCAGGGTCAAGCACGCCCATCACCGGACGCAAATAGCGATGCGAAATGCCCGTTTTCACATGCTGGGAGAGTAGGTCGAAGATGGCGACTCCGGTGGTTTCGCTTCCTGTTCCGGCGGTGGTTGGCACGGCGATCAACGGCTTGACCGCACCCGGCACAGCCCGCCCCTCCCCGATGGGCTTGTTGACATAAGCCAGCAAATCCGCCGGATATGTCGCGTAGAGATTGGCGACCTTCGCTGTATCAATGCTCGATCCACCCCCGACGGGCAGATAGCCATCGAAGTTGCCGTCCTGTGCGAAGGCAATCGCATCTCTAAACGAGTCGTCCGTCGGTTCGACGCGCACATCGGCATACAGCACCGCGTCAATACCAGCCGATTTCAACGCTTCGAGCGCGGTCTGCACGGCATGAGTCTCTACCATGCTTTTATCCGTGACGACCATCACCCGCGTCACGCCGAATTTTTTCAGATCATCGCCGACTTCCCGCGTTGCCCCCGCGCCGAATTTGATGCTTGACGTATCCATCGTAAAAATTGTTTCGTGTGTCATTATTTTGTCCTTGTAAACAGTTATCAGTTGTCAGTTCACAGTTATCAGTTGTCGAAATAGAGTTCTGTAACGGCATTGAAAAAGCGTAACGCAGAGATGTAGAGGACGCAAAGAAACACAGAGCGTTCTCTGGTTTAAATTTACTGAAATAGCGCCTTCGTATGCCATAATTGAAGAAATTCGTCATCCCTTTTACTGACAACTGTGAACTGTTTACTGAAAACTATTTACACGATCATATAACTTTTTGACTTATAATCACGTATAGTAAAGTAGACCGGATTAATCACATTGTGTTCTGTTTGTCTGGCACGGGCATCATCATCAATGTCGGCGATCAGACGCGAATAAAATCATCGGCACAGCGCATCACAGGCACACAAATCATTTTAGGGGAAGATGGGCATGGCGACATCAAATACGGAGCGCATAGGGCAATATGAAGTGGTGGAGCAAACCGGCGCAGGCGGCATGGCGACGGTCTATAAAGCCTATCATGCCCGCCTTGATCGTCATGTCGCCGTCAAGGTGATGCACCAATCGTTCATGCAGGATGCCTCTTTCCTCACCCGTTTTGAGCGCGAAGCCCGCATCGTCGCCCGTTTGGAGCACCCCAACATCGTCCCTGTGTATGATTATGACGAACACAACGACCAGCCCTATCTCGTGATGAAGTTCATTGAAGGGCAAACGTTGAAGGATGTTTCCCGCGATGAAGCCCTCTCCTTGGAAGATATTATGCTGGTGATGCCTAAAATCGCCGATGCGCTCACTTACGCGCACGAGATGGGCATTTTGCACCGCGACGTGAAACCATCCAACATCATCATTGATGAACGCGGCGAACCTTACCTTACCGATTTCGGATTGGCGCGCATCACCCAACAGGGCGAATCCACCCTCAGCGCGGATATGATGCTCGGCACGCCCCATTATATTTCACCGGAACAGGCGCAGGGCACAGCAGATATTGACGGGCGCGCCGATGAATATTCCCTCGCGATTATTTTGTACGAGTTGGTGACCGGACGGGTGCCATTTGTCGGCGATACGACCTATGCCATCATCCATAAACACATCTACGCCGCCCCGCCCGCGCCATCGGAATTAAATCCAGAAGTCCCGCCGGGGGTGGATGCGGTCTTGCTCAAGGCATTGTCAAAGGAGCCTGCGGAACGTTACGCCACGCCCAATGCGATGATGAACGCCTTCCGTGACGCGATTCAAAATTCCGGTCTGCGCGCATTAGACGAAGAACGCGCCAGTATCGCCGAATCCCGTAGCGAGCAAATTTCTGAACGTACCCCGCGGGGTGGTAAATATGTGAGCATCCCAAGCATCCCCGCGCCTTCCGGTAGCCCGCGTCCTGTGAGTGATTCTACGCAGAGCCGTGTTCAGCAATTTGTGCAGGAAATGGGCGATCGCGCTAAAGAAGTGATCGACGATTTACGGCACGAATTTGAAAGCAATAACACGATAGGCAAGATCAGGCAGGGCGTAAAAGTTCAGACGGACGACACGGGCATTAGCATCAAAATCGGGCGACATGATGATGCCCCTGAAATTGATGTTAGAACGGGCTTCGATCATCGCAAGGGCAAAATGGTGCGCCTCGCCGGAGCCATTGAGCGCGATTGGAGCATGGATGAAGACATGGTGCGTCGCCGTGTAAATACGCGGATGCAACGACGCTTCGGGCTGATTGTGCATACCCTTGTCTTTGTGATCGTGATGCTAGTTTTGTTTGGCGGGCGGGCGGATATTCAGCAAGAATTATCCACCTATTTTGCATCGCCACAGTTCGCCATCGACGCGGGGGCTGATATCGCACCGATCTTTGCACCTTTTGCGAATATAAAACTCGGTCCGATTATCCTATTGTTATGGGGATCGGGCTTGCTATCTCATGCGCTGAACGTCTTTTACAACACCGGCAGGCGCTATGATGCCCGGCGGCGTGAATTACAATCCGTGATGATCCGGCGCTACGGCGATGATTGGATGGATACGGTCAACCAGAAGACCTATACGCGCCAGAAACGCGCGATTTATCATGGCTATAAGCAACGTCTCGGTTTTATCCAGCATTTCTTCGGGGCGATTGCCATTTCGCTGGCGGTGGCGATTGGCTGGGAAACCATTTCTGAAGTATTGAGGTTAGGTGCTGGTGTCGCGACGCTCGATATACCGCCCAATTTATGGCAATTCCCTCTGCCCGTGCTGGTATTTATTTTCGCGCTGATCTCCGTACTGATTCATGGCATCGTTGTCGCGGTTGGTTCAGCGGTGGGGCAGAACGCACGCGAACGGGCAATTGACCGCGAAATTCAACGTGACATGGAATTTTCACGCGTGAGCAGTATCTCCAAACGCAAAACGGACGCGATACCCGCCAATGATGCGTCTTTGAGTGAATCGGTGTTTGCGCCCGCGCCGGATGCGGAATCTCCGCGCGTGCGCCTGAACGCAGACGGTGAATTTACCGAGAGCTTTGTCTCTGAGCTAGACCCCGATGAGTCTGAAAAGGCAAAACGGAAGTAACCTACTGACGCGTGCGTTGCAACCAGATGTCCAACTCTTGCGTATTCATTTTGAATCGACTACACAGGAGAAAATGACATGGTTGAGTTTACCTATCGGGAATTTAAAGAGTCTGATATTGCGGATATTGCCAGTATTGCTAACTTGCAGGCAGAGCGTGACGGCGACGAAGATCGTCTTACCGAAGACATGCTCCAGCATTTGTTAAAAGCGCCTTTTATCTCGGCGGAAGAAGATTTTAAGGTGTTCCTCAATGCTAAAGGTGAAACCATCGGTGTGACGCTCGCCATCGTCAACCCGCGCACCGGACAATCACAGGCGAATGCCATCTTACACCCTGATTATCCCGCCCGTGAAATTAAGCCGAAGATGCTTGATCTGTGCTTAGATATGGTGCATCAACGCGGGCTGGCAAACGTGCCAGAAGATAAACCGATTTATGTCATTACAGGCGCAACTGATAATAAAACTGAAGACATCGCAATTTTTGAAGATGTCGGTTTTACGGAGACTCGCCGCTTTTATGAAATGCGGATCACGTTGGATGACACCGTTCCTGCGCCACAATTCCCCGACGGCTTAGAACTGCGCCCATTTGATCCAGAAATTCACGGACGCGCCGCCCATGCCGCCCAGCAAGAATCCTTCCGTGACCATTGGGGACATTCGGAAGACCGCCCCTATGACGAATGGGTGCATCGTTTTACCGCACCCAATTTTGACCCGAATTTGTGGTTTATTTTGTGGGATGTTGAGCAAGAAGAAATCGCCGGATTCAGCATGTGCTCGGTCAGCCCGACGATACCGGATATGGGGTCGGTGGATTTGCTCGGTGTGCGCCGTCCATGGCGTAAGCGCGGGTTAGGCATGGCACTGCTCAAGCAATCCTTCTATGGCTTTCAGCAAAAAGGCTTTACGCGGGTCGGTTTAGGTGTGGATGCCGCCAGCAAAACCAACGCCGTCGCGCTCTATGAAAACGCAGGCATGGACGTTCATCGCTGTACGATCATCCTGCGTAAAATCCTGCGCGGCAATGCGGAAGATATTGTGGATTAACCGACGCGATCCGCGATGACGACGAGGCGATCATAATAGACATTCGAGACCGCATCAAAGGACGGCACATCGCAGGTGATGAGCGTCAGGCGGCTGTGCGTGGTGGGATACAACACGGTTAAGTCGGTGTAATAAACCGTGCGAATTTCCACCACCACATATTGACGATCTGCCCCGTCTTCACGCACGACGATCACATCGCCCACGCTAACATCATAGAGATTGCGGAAAATCCCCGCGTTGCCATTCGGATATTGCGAATGCCCGCCGAGCACAGTATTGCCGTTTTCGTTGAGCCACGCCGTCCCCTGCAAATAACCGACGTTGGATTCCCACGGGTCGATTGCCCAGCTTGTGCCATCCAGAGGAAAACTGGTGATGGCTGAGGTGATTCCGGCGACGGGAATCGAAATATACGTGCCATTATCCGGTAATGGCGATTGATTGGTCTGAGTTTGTGTCGTTGATGTTTCCGGCGGATCGTCTTGCGGTGGGGCGTTATTGACCTGTACAGCGTCTTCTCGCGGCGCATCGTTGACCTGTGCGACCTGTCGTGGAGGCGGATTTTGCACGACGACAGGCGCGGGCGGTTCGGCGACATTCCAGAGCGTCAACATGCCCTCTGTGCCGACGATTGCTACTGTTGAGCCATAAATCGCCATCGACGTGAGCGGTAAATTATTGCGCGTGACGAATTCGATCTGCTCGCCTGCGTCCACATCCCACAGGCGTACCGTGCCATCCAAGCCTACAGACACTAAGCGACCATCTTCAGTAAAATCTACCCTCGTAACCGGCGCGATATGCCCGTGCAACACGGGTGGTTCGTCATCACTAGCCAGCGACCAAACGCGAATTTGCCCATCCATCCCGCCGGAAATGAGCGTTTCGCCGTCGTCGCTAAAGGTCAGGCTCATCACCGGTCCGATGTGTCCGGTGAGTTGGCGCAAAGACGGATCATCGCCCATGCCCCACAGCCAGATCGACCCATCTTCGCTGGCGCTTGCGAGTACGGTTGAGTCTGGCGAAAATGCCAGCGCCCACACCGGCTGATCGACATTATCGACAATCAGAAGCGTTTCGCCCGTCAGCGGATCGCCCAGCCAGATGGAGGTATCGCGTCCGCCCGCCGCCAATAAACGCCCGTCCGCGCTGAACGTTACGCTCATCACGGCATCGGTAAAATCATCAATTGTATACAGCAATGCACCGCTGGAAACATCCCACACGCGTAAGGTCAGGTCTGCGCTGGTGGAGGCGAGTAGCGTACCGTCAGGGCTAAAGGCGAGGTCGGTGATGCGGGCTTCGTGGGCTTCGAGTAAGAGGGTCGCGGCAGGCAGGGAGTCATTTTCCGCCATATCCCAGACGCGAATCAAATTATCGCGCCCGCCGGATGCCCCAAGCCGACCATCCGGGCTGATGGCGACGGCATCCAGGGGCTTATCGTCGACCTGCACCCCGCCGATTTCACTCAGCAGGGTATCGGTCTCCTGCGCGTGGCTATGTCGCACATCCGGCACGATGACCAGTAGCGCCAACAAACACACCCACACCCAAAACTTTTGCACTCGAAATAGTTTCATAGAGTGAATTATAGACCAGAATCCACTTTTGTTCCGAATTTTTGGGGATGATGTGCATAAAGAATCTGCATGGGTAAGCCGTATTCGTCGCGGTCAGGGTTTGGTGGGAAGGACTTCAAATCACCGATGCGGGCAGTCACGGCGATCACCAGCGCATCGACAATATCATCACGGGCGACATCCGCACGGCGGTAATCCTGCATTGCGGAGTCGATCATCGCTTTAGCATCCGGCACGATGTCCTGTAAAATCCGCACGCGCTCTGCATATCCGGCGGTCGTCTTTTTCGACTCGACCATCGGTGCGCCAGCCAATCCCCAGAAAAGCACTTCGGGGTGAACCTCCGCCATTTTTAGGCGGGCGTGGGCGTTACTGCGTAAAAGCTCATCCAATTCGCGGATTTTCGGGATGATGTTCCACGTTTGTTTGGAAAGTTTTAAGCCGGTGATCTGCTGATTGATCGTGCTGGCTTGCTCGTAAGTCTCGGCATAGAGGGCGGCGCGGGTTGGCACAGAGAAGATGCTACTGCGGCGCGCACCGAGCACCCGTCGCGCCTCGGTTTCACAGCGCCTCCGTCCGGTTTCCGCCAGACCGATGGGCATATCAATCAGGATGATCTGTGCATCGGCATGACGTTCCCACAGCGATTGAATATCGGCGAACACCGCATAATTGAGCGTTCCGTGCTCATCAATTGCAACGGCGAACCACCCATAACGGCACCCATCCACGCCCACAAAACGCATCACGTCATCATTCTCCACAGTTACCAATAAAAAACGCCGGACATATGCCGACGTTGTGATTATAGCGATGAGCTACGCCAAAACTCAGGTTGCGGCGTGGATGATCTCGTTAATTTGGCTTTCAAGCTCAACCAATGCCTTCCCATGTGGGGAATCTGGCACCCATTCCGGCACGATAATGGTTTTGATGCCGTCCTGCGTGCCAATCTGCCATTCCGCAGATGACCTCTTGCTGGTATCGGGTTGTCTGCTCTCATTCAAATCAGTGGGCATTTGCGGTGCGCCACTTTCGATGACAAGCCGTTTCGCGTGTTGCACCTGTGAGCCGTCCAGTGATGTCAGCGGGTACCAATCCGGTGTGAGTGATTCTGTCGTGATGCTCCCGTCCGCCGCTTTCACATAGCGCGACGATTGATAGGACTCCACCTGACCATCGGCATAGACGCGAAATCCATGCGCTGTACCTTGATGCCGCCGGATTAAATAACTCACGATTAACTCAGACATGCGATTTCTCCATCTGTTAAGTAATCACGCCACCGGGAACGGCTGTGCCGGGGACGACAGTGGGCGCGTCTCCCGGACCGCCGTATTCCCAATCCTTCGTCGTCACTTTTTCCAGCGCGAAGTGGAACACTGAATAATGTTGCGGCGCGACTGTGTTACCCAGTGACATGATGTTGTCGTTATTTTCGGATACCGCGCCATCAATACCGATGTCCTGACCGCTGTTGTTATCAAGGTCGTTATGGCTCACCGCCGTACCGACTGGATTACCTGTTCCGCTAATCAAGCCTTCTTTGCTTCGATCAGCAGGATTTTCTGGCAGGGTAGAATATTCGTCATCTAAGCCAAGCATATGCCCGAACTCATGCGCGCCGACATTCTGCGCCTCTCCATCGCCGACGGTCAAATCCACCCGCCGAAATTCTGCTTCACTGCCGGAACCGGTCTCCCCTTCACCGCTATCGGTTGTGCGTTGGGCATTGGTCGCGCTGATGCCACCACTGACGAGGAAATTCTCCACCGCCGCCGCCCGTTGCTCGGAAAGCGTCTGATTATGTGCCGCCGCACCGGTTGAACTGGCACGCCCGATAATTTGAATCGGTTGACCGTCATTGCCCGCGGCAGATTTATAGGTGTTGATATATTGTTGAAGGAAGGTTCGCCCATCGGTACCTGCGCCGCCCGGTTGTGAGCTTGCCTTATCCAGCGAGGCGGAGTTATTGGCGAAAAATAATTTCTGCTTGAGCAAATTATCTGGACGTGGACCTACCGAGGAGCTAGACATAATCAATTCTTGATCGTTGGGGTCGGTCGCCGAACCGCGCTGTACATACGCGCCAATATCCAGCGGAGGTGGCGGTGTTTTGACGATCTTGGCGTTACAATGGTCGAGCTTCCCCGTCCCTGAATGCACATTGACGACCACGCGTACATTGGATTTTAGCTCGCCCCACTCCTTATTGACGAAGAAATGTTGCCCGCTCCACGCTTGCTCCACACTGCTACGATACCCGCTCATCCATGTGTTTTCTTCCCCCGCCCAGCGCCATTGACTATCCACTATGGATTGCTTATCGGCGGTGGACAGCGCTGTGTTGCCATCAAGATTAATGGCATGTGCCGCTAATTCATTAAAACTGTCTAATTCATCTGGATCAGACAGGTCTAAACCCGTGCCATCGGGGTCAACTTTGCCTGTAGATGAATCAATCTGTAACCCGTTAACGAACGTCACACCGACATTTACGGTGACGATCAGCGCACGGCTCGCCGGATCAAACTTGGCGTTGAAGCCGCCTAGCCCACCGCCCGAACTTGGGACGAGGTCTTCACCTTTATCGCTCGGCAACATCCCGCGCGCCAGAAAGTCGTGCATCTCAGCCGGAATCGCTTCCTCGCCAATTGGCACGCCGCCTTCTTGCTCGCCGATTGCGCCATCGGCAACGGCTTCATCGGGGAAAACCCGTTGTAAGGTTTGTTGATTACCCAGTATGGGCGCGAGTTGTTGGACTGCGCGGCGTTGCAATGCGCCTGCACCTGTGGCGTGTTGTCCGAGGAATTGGAGTGCCTGTGCATTACCCAGCGATTCTAACGAAGTACCGTCCGGCGTGGTTTGCTGATCCGGTACACCATGTACATGAGTTTGCCTTTGAGTCTGTGGCTTCTCATGCGTCTGACTGCTTTCGCCTGACATGGCTTCAACCTCTATGTGGGATGCAGATGTTATGATTATATGTCAATTTTGCAACCCGTGCTGAACGGATGCTAAAAGCGACGTGCAATTATGCTAGAGCGCGTTATGATTAGTTAGGAGTTTGAAGTCTGAAGTTTGAAGTTCGCAAAACGCTTTCAGAATGAATCTTATTGTAGCACGCGTGAAGATGTTAAGAATTTTTCTCTGCGCCGTTTGTCAAAGGTCACTTAATGAATCTACAACAATACGTCAAGAAAAGTTTCCTCGCTGATTTTGTCGCGGGGATTACCGGCGCAGTGGCGGGCGCACCGCAGGCGATGGGATTCGCCATTATCGCCGGAGTCAGCCCGATTTACGGCTTATACGCCGCGTTTATCAGCACGATTGTTGGCGCATTGACGACAAGCTCGGTCTTTATGACCATCGGACCGACGAACGCGCTGGTGCTGGTGGTTTTCAGCACGCTCGGTCAATTTGATGATGGCGACCCGATTCAACGCATGATTACGCTCACGTTATTGGTCGGCGGGTTTCAGTTGTTGTTTGGTGTGTTGCGCCTCGGCAGTTTAACGCGCTTCGTCTCCAATGCCGTCATGACCGGCTTCATCACCGGCGCGGGGTTGCTCATCATCATCGGGCAGGTCGATCATCTGACGGGTTTTGAGGAGGGTGCGAGCGGTAATGCCATCCAACGCTTCTTGGATTGGCTGGTTCATCTTCCGCAGAGCGACCCGGAAAGCACCGTGATTGGCGTGATCGCCGTCGTCATGATTTACAGTTTGCATCATACCAGGCGTTTTCGCAGTATCGCCACGTTAATCGCCATTATCGTCACCACAGTCATGGTCAAAGCACTCGGTTGGGATCATGTTGCGCTGGTCAAGGATATTTCAGAAATTCCAGCAGGTTTCCCGCCCTTTTCTCTGCCCGATTTGAGTTATGCACCGTCCCTGCTGACGGCGGCATTTGCGATGTCGTTACTCGCATCGGTGCAGGGCGCGGGACTCAGCGAGAATATCTCCCAGCCGGATGGCTCCACGCCGGATATTAACCGCGACTTTATCGGGTCGGGTTTGGGCAACATCATCGGATCGTTCTTTCAGAGTTTGCCCGCAGGCGGATCGCTCTCGCGTACTGCCGTCAATATTTCCGCCGGAGCACGCACCCGCTTCGCCAATTTATTCGCCGGAATTATGGTCGGCGGGGTATTGCTGGTGTTCGGTTCCGCGATTGAGCAAGTGACACTGGCGGCGCTGGCAGGGCATCTGGTGGTGGCGGCGTTCAGCCTCATCCGTGTGGATCAATTGAAGGCGTTATGGCGCATCAGCTTTATGTCCCGCGTGTCGATGCTGGTCACATTGATTGCCACGCTGTTATTGCCGTTGGAATACAGCATCTATCTGGGCGTGATCGTCTCATCCGCCATCTATGTGTATACCTCCGCCTCCAAGATCAAAATGGTGCGCTTCGTACCAACGGACAATAACCGCTTCCGTGAAGTCCCCGTGCCGGAATATTTACCGGATAACGAAGTCGTCGTGCTGTCAGTTTCAGGGCATTTATTTTTCGCGGCGATGCGTCAACTTGATCTGCTCATGCCCCACATCAAGCCAGAAACGCGCCATCCGGTCATCATTTTGCGCCTGCGGGATAACACCTATCTCGGCAATACCGGCGTGCGTTTTCTGCAAAAGCTCCACGCCACGCTCAAAGCCCATGACGGTCTGCTCATCATTTTGGGGTTGAATGACGAGATCATGGGGCAACTTAAACGGGCGAATATGATCCCCTTTTTGGGCGAGGAGAATCTGTTTTTCGCCAACGAGGTTATTTTCGCCGCGCTGGATAATGCGCTGGCACATGCAGAAAAATGGCTGGCGGCAAAACAGGCTGAAGACACACCACCTGAAGTCACCTCCGAAGGCACGGGTGGGTTGCACTGATGGAAGGGCAGTTTTTGTCGAATGGCGAAGAGTCACTAGATTGCAGAGGGCATAGAAGGCTTATGTCCTCTGTAAGAATTGTTTTATTTTTCGAGATATATAGCCCGCCAAATAAGGTAATAATGTAAATGTCACGAGTATCAAAAACCATACACATATCACCAGAAATATACGGATATAACCGTGTATAAACTGGGATAATGTAAAATTATGAATAATAGAAGTGGCACCGGCTAAAAATAAGGGAAACAGGAATAGACCCGCGAGTAGTATTTTGATCCAGCCATTACCATTCGACAGTCCAAGTATGGAGCTAACTTTTGCAAAAAGCTCTTTTTGATTATTGCTAATCGGCTGGAAAATCTTTTGCACAGCGACAAGGGTGAACGCATCAAACACTTCTCGCGCATGAGGAGCCACTTTACCTAAATCAATACTCAATGCGAATGGCGCGTTATAGATCAGAATCTCCAGTAAAAGACCGAAATTTTTGGGACGGACATCTTTTAACCTTGTAGGCAGTTTTGTTCGCTTCAAGTTTCCTATAATTACCGTAAAGTTGTAATTCACTCTCCAACGCCACTCAATCGTCACTTCAATAGAAACGATATCACCCCACTTTGCCATATTCTTTCCACCATCAAATGACAATCCAAGCGAATCAGCAATGACCCATTTTTTGAGTACGCTAGATAACTCCGTTTTGATGGTTTGCTCATCAGGTGGGATCGCTTTCTTGTAATCCGCAACAGGATCATGCTGATAGATTGCCACCCAATTTCCGATGCGAATATGGTCGCCATCTTTGAGGATGTGTAATTCCACCATAGCATGACCATTAACCAGAATGTCTTTTTTGCACTTGTGCTGATAGAGGGTGAAGGTGGTGTTTCTGCGGCGAATCAATGCGCCATGTTGCAACGACACTTCATCTTCGTTGAGCCATGTCGTCCATCCCGGCGATAAAATGCGCGGCGGATACGTGCCATCCGGCGGTGGATTAAAGGTGAGGGTAATAGTTTCGAGCGGTTCTTTTTTTCTGAACATCGGATTTTCAATTTCTCAGTCGGATTACCATTACGACAACCCTTTTATTTTACAATCCGTTGTGTGCCTGAAAAGTAAATACCGGGTAAATTCACGCCAAAAATAAAAAGCGGCAGGCTGACTTTTCATCGAACCTACCGCTTTTGCATTGATGAAGTTGCAGGCGATTTACAACTTGAGGGCGACCTGACAGGTATCCCCTACAGCAAATCGCCCTAAATCGTATTTTCCCTACTCGCCTGCGGGGGTGAAGGCGATGGAGTTGATAATGTCGATGACCGTGCCTTCGACACTCGCAAAGCTCACATCCGGTCCCAATTGCACGACGATGAAGACCACGCCATCTTCGTTATCGGTGGCGATGACGTGCGTGTTCGGCGGCGCGAAGCTATCCACCAATTCGGTATAGGCGGCGGTATCATCCACCAGAACGTATTCTTCAACGTCGGCTGTAGACCCGACTGCTTCTGCGAAAAAGATCAGGGCTTCCAGCGCGGGCGTGTCTTCCGCAAGTCCGAGTGGCTCGGCAAACGTTCCGGGCAGGGTGATGGAAATGCCGAATGCGCCGGATGCCATGACATCTGTACTGCCTGATCTGATCGCATCCAACATGTCCTCATCATTAGCGATGTAGAAATAACCCTGTTCGTTAGGATCAATCAGGAAGTTTTCCGGTGAGGCGATAGTCAGCACCGCGCCGTCTTCATAGGTGAAGGGATCGGCATTCAGGTCACCAATTTCGACAATGGCATCCTGGACGATTTCTGCGTCATCTTCGTCTTCGACCACGCCGAGCGAATTTAACACCTCAATCACCTGCGGTTCGGCGGCTTCAAAATCACCATCATGTTGCACAGCCGCAACAATTGTGCCAACTGACAATTCTACGGCAATAATGAGGGCTTGTTCGGGCGCGCTATCGCCTTCAAGGAAGCTGATCGCGGCGGGGTTATCCAATATATCGTAACTTTCTGCGGCACTATCAGATTCAAATACGCCGATGAGCGCCTCAATAACCTCTTGTGCGGGTGCATCCGGCGCGAGTTCAAATTGGCTGAGGGCATCCGGTGCGATAAAGCTCATGCCGATCTGTCCTTCAGGCATCAACACATCGTCCGCACCCAGCACAAGTTGTAAGGTTTCGTTATTGCTGGCGATATAGGTAAATAACCCATTCGAATCGTTATCCAGCACCCAGCCTTCCGGTAACGTGAACGGAATATCTGTGCCGTTCAATACCCTGTCAGCCGGTTCATCTGTGCTGAGTTCCAGCGTCAGCGTGTAATCACCTTCACCGCTAAACCGTGAGGCTTCGATATAGTAAAGCCCATCTACAGGCAATGCGAAATTTTCAATACGAGAGTTGAGTGTGCCGATTGTTGTATCACCGGAATCATCATTTTCTGCGATGGCTATATCATCGGTTAAGTAGGCATCTGTGTCATAAAGATACAAACGTGTATCCAGCGTGCCGGTTTCATCGGCGATCATGGTGATGGTTACAACATCTCCGGCAGTGCCTTCAAACTCCCATACTTCGGACGTGACTGCATCACTAATCGTACCGGTGACACTATCTCCATAAGCAATCGTTGAAGTTGATTGTGCCAGCACCGGCATCGCCAGCAATAACACACCTGCCAAAAATATCAGTAAAAGTCGTTTCATGCGGGAAAATTCTCCATAAAAATTTGAGTAAATCACAGAAAATACGCTCAAAATTCTCAAAAACGCATCAATCTGCATAAGAACTGTAGCATGGAGCGATTTTAAGCACAATTAAAACCGCGCTACAAGTTCAAAACTCATTACGGGTGGTAACAAAAAACGACAGACGAATTTCGCCTGTCGCTCTTGTGTTATTGATGTGGTTTAGCCCTACGGCGTGTAGCTCAGGGAGTTGATTATTTCGATGATGGTATCTTCCACGCTAGCGAACGTCATATCAGGACCGATCTGTATGGCGAAGAAGAAGATACCGTCTTCGTTGTCGGTGACAATCACATAGGCGTTCGGTGGTGCAAGCTCCCCTGCCATCTCGCTATAGACTGCGTTGTCATTGATGAATAGATAATCTTCCACCGCTCCCGTAGACCCGATAGCCGTCACGAATGCTTCCAATGCTTGTCGTGCAGTTGCACCATCAGCAAGTTCCAGCAGACCGTCAAACGTTCCGGGAGCAATAACCGTCACTCCTAGCGCACCCTCAGGTAATACTTCAGAATTACCGGAGACCAGTGTATCTAGCACAGATTCTGAGTTAGCAATGTAATAGTAGCCTTCGTCATCGCCCTGCGTGAAAAAGTCGGACGGCGCATCAATTTCCAGCATAGCGCCATTGGCGAAGACAAAAGAGGTGGTGCTCAGTGCGCCGAAGTCAATTGCCCCGGCGACCACGTCGCTATTGCCTGAGTCTGCGGCAAATGACGGCGCGACCCCGGCAAGGCTATTCATGATTTCGATGAGTTCCGGCTCAAAATCTGACGGATCACCACCTGTCACGCCGACCACCCAGACGAAGCCTTCTTCAATTTCCAGCATAAATAGCACTGCGTTAGGTGGGACATCTGTGGATTCCTCCAGCAACGCAACTGATGCAGGGACTGCCAGCGCTTCATATGTCAGAATTTCGCCCGTAAAATTTAACGCGCCCATTGCCGCTTCTAGATAGGCGGCGGTGGTTTGTTCGGCAACTTCACCAGCAATCTGTGAGAGACTCTCCGGTGAAATGACCGCAAGAATGGCTTCTCCGGCGGGGGCAGGGACAATTTCTGAGGATGTGAAGACCACCATTGCAGATTCTGCTGAAGCCAACAGCGTGAATGTGCCATCATAGTCGATTGCCCAACTCGCAGGGACGCTCACCGTGACCGAACTCGCGCCGTCATCCAGCGCAACGGTCTGTGCGTCGCCTGTTGTTGCGCCTTTATCATCATCAACTGGTGCGTTCGGGTCAATGCCGACGAGTTCAACCGCGTCGATTTCGTTCCAGCCACCGCCGATGGTCTGATCAAAATAGATCAGCACGCCATCTGCCAGCAGATCAAGTTCCGGCACGGCTAATGTAAACACGCCGGGGCAGGGTGTATTCCCTAACGGATCAGCACTATTGGGGATTTCAACGATCTCGCCGCTGGTGGTGTTGCTCAGTTCCACGCGGATGATCGACCCCGGATTATAGGTCTGGTAAATGTTGACCTCGGAGGCGCGTACCGGCGTATCAAATTCTAGCGCCAGTGTATCTGATCCCGTTGAAGAAGAAGATGCCCATGCCGTCGTGTAATCACCACATTCGGCGGTATTCGGCTCGCCGGTGGCTTGCATAAAGCTCCAGCTATCGGTTCCATATTGGCTGGTGCCTGTCGCAAAACTTGCCCATTGGCGGACTTCTACGCCCGCACTCATCGCATCAGAGGCTAAAGTGAGTGTGTAATCGCCTGCATCGCCAAAGCTAGTCGCCTCAATATAATAGAAGCCGTCATCGGGAAGCTCAAAATCGGCGATGCGTGAATTCAAGACACCGATATCTGAATCACCGGAGTCGTCATTTTCGGCAATTGCCACACCGCTGTCCAGATAGCCATCTTCATCATACAGAAACAAACGGGTGTCCAATGAACTGCTGGCATCGGCGATCATGGTGATGGTTACTACGTCGCCTGCATCGCCCAAAAATTCAAATATCTGCGACGGCGAGTCGTCACTGAGTGTGCCAGTCACTTCTGCACCGTACTCAATAAATTGAGTCTCCGAAACTTCGTTTTCACCCGCGCTGAGGGTCAATTCATAATCCCCATCGCCACTAAAGCGGGTCGCCTCGATGACATAGGTTGTGCTTTCCGGCAATTCAAAATCGGCGATCTGCGAATTAAAATTGCCAATGGTGTCATCACCGGAGTCATCATTTTCGGCGATGGCGGGTTGTCCCGCGTCACGTCCGGCGACGGTATATAAAAAGACGCGGGTATCAAGGCTACTGCTGGCATCAGCGATCATCGTAATCGTGACGACATCCCCCGCACTGCCTTCAAATTCCCATAATTCGACCTGAGCGGCATCATTAACCGTTCCGCTGACCGTGTCCCCATAAGCGATGCTAGAGGTGGATTGTGCCAATACAGGCATCGCCAGCAACAACACGCCGATAACTAATGCAAGCACTGCTTTTTTCATGGATTTACGTTCTCCTTTAAGTGTCAAATAAACATGCAGACAGGCTTAAGATACTGAAAAAGCGTATCAAAAGCGTATCAAGTTCGTAGCAGGTCACGATTTGGTTGGCATTTGTATTGCTGATGGCGCGCAGGGTGAAGACTAGCCGATCCAGCTTTTCCACTGAGCGGTGATCTGTTTCTCCATCGCTTTCAGATAAACAATTGCTTTGGCATAAAAGATCAGCAATGCTTCGTGATATATCTGATATTGCACGGAAAGGGACGGTGTGAACCCATCGCCTCGATCTATGTGTTTGTTCTGCACATCTTCTTCAGACAGACCGCTCAATGCTTCGAGCATTTCTGCATCCAGTTGTTTGAACCATGTTTGGAGGCTCGCAACGCTATTCGTCGCGTCCGGTTTAGACCCACGATAAACCCAATCCTGCTGGAATGTTTTGAAGGACTGCGTATATATCTGCTGGCTTTGCCCCATTTCCTCACACAATTCGCCGAGTGTCGGATTGTTGCCGGGGAGCTTGTAAGCTAAATCTGCATCAGAGATCATGCCCATCAGTTGATCGCGTAGATCGTGTTCGCCGGGAAAATCATTTTCGATAATGCTGTTCACGGATACGTCCTTTCAGTGGGTTAAAGAAGGATTTAGTTTAGCACAAAAATTCTAAAATAAGTGATGCAATGGCAATAAATTAAACAAAAAAGAGGCGACAGAGCCTTTACGAAACCGTCGCCTCTCTGTGTATTCAATTTTGGTGATGTGAATAACTTAGCCGTTGTTCATCTTATCGGTGGGCAAAAGCGTTTGGAGCAAAAAGCGCCGTGTGCCTTCCGCCAGACCCGCCGCGATCAACGCTTTGAGGATGTCCAGACCGAGGAAGGGACGAACACCCAATTCCCATGCCTTGCTCCAATCAACGCCAAGATGAAACTTGAGGAACGCGGTACCAAACACATAGATCACCGCGATGCCGACTAAACCTGCCGCAAAACGAAGCCAGAAGCGTTCCGCACCGCGTTCGGTGAGAAAACCAACCACGCCAGCCGCTAATACAAATCCAAAAATGTAGCCTGCCGTGGGACCAGCCAACGCCGCCGCGCCAATATTATTGGAATCCACCGGAAAGCCGAGCGCGATCAACCCGACATAGGTTGCCATCGCTAACGCACCATCACGCCCGCCGAGCACCAGCCCCGCCAGCAATACGGCAAAAGGTTGCATCGTAAAGGGAACGGGTACGGTTTGAATCTTGATCTGTGTGAAAATAATCATCAATACGGTGAATACGGCGATCATCGCCACCCGTTGTAATTCCGTAAAATCACGGGTTTTCGGTAATGTACGAAGCATCGTCAATCCTTTCAACGATTTTTAAAATTAATTATCAGTAGACAGTTTTCAGAAGTGCCAGCGTATGGCGACTTCTTACTTAACAACCCTCATTCTAAGTGGATCGTTGCGCTTTTCCTACTGACGTTACGCAGAACTTCTACATGATCTATGTTCTGTTTTCTGCTGTTGGTTCCACGATCACCTCGGTTAATTCGAAGTCGGATTCCTTCACGCTTGCCTCCCCTGTTAAGGCATAGGTTTCGATTAGGGTCACTTTTGTGCCTAATGACGGCAATTCATAGCGCGTCACCCAGCGATTCACACCCTGTACGTTACGAAACACGCCCAAACGCGACTTTTGATCCATATTGCGGATCTTGCGTTTGGCTTGCATATAATTGAGCTTGATGAGTTCTTGGAGCAGGTCTTCACGTTCTTGTGTGTTGAGATAAGCCATTCTTAACCTTCCAGAGTGATAATGGTTTTGGTAGTCAAAACATATTGTCAGTCGAATGTTTTGTCAGTCAGTGACCTAATTGTATAATCAAGCTAGCAAATAACCAACGAGAAGTTTATGAGCGAAATCGTTAAGACCGTTGCAGAGCTAACAACCTACATCAGCGATCTGTTTGATTATGATTCCACCCTGCAAGATGTGTGGATCACCGGCGAGGTCTCTAACATGACTCGCGCCTCCTCCGGTCACTGGTATTTTACCCTCAAAGACGCAGATGCTTCTATCAAATGTGTGATGTGGCGCTCTGCCGCCGCCCGCCAGACCACTAACCCCAAAGATGGTGATGCGCTGGAAGTTCACGGAAAAGTCAGCGTTTATGCCCCGCGTGGCGAATATCAGATGTATGCGGATCTCGCCCGTCCGGTGGGTGCAGGGGATTTATACGCCCAATTTGAGCGCCTCAAAGTTAAGCTGGAAATGGAAGGGCTGTTTGACTCCGAGCGCAAACGTGAATTTCCCGCTGTGCCGGTCAAAATTGGTGTGGTCACATCGGCGACTGCGGCGGCATTTCAGGATGTGCTCAACGTGCTCCGGCGGCGGTATCCGCTGGCACAGGTCATCCTCAGCCCGACAATGGTGCAAGGTGCGGAAGCGCCACCACAGATTATCTCCGCCCTTGACCGCCTGAATATGTTCACCGATGTCGACGTGATTATCATGGTGCGGGGGGGCGGGAGTATCGAGGATTTGTGGGCGTTCAACGATGAACGGGTGGCGCGGGCAGTCGCGGCGAGTCATATTCCGGTGGTCACGGGTGTGGGGCATGAAACCGATTTTACGATTGTCGATTTTGTCTCCGATCAACGCGCACCGACTCCCTCGGCGGCGGCGGAACTCATCACGCCGGACAAGCGCGATATCCTGGAACGATTGGGGCGCACGACAGAAATGCTGGACGGGCTAACGTATGATGCCATTTTGTCGCGCCGGACAAAGCTGGAACGCGTGCAAGGCAAAATGACCTATATTTCGCCGGGTAATACGATCCGCATCAGTCGCCAGCGCGTGGATGATTACAACGCCCGTTTGCTCCGACAACAGAAAAATCAGGTCACGCTCCTACAGGAACGCCTGAGTGCGAAAATCGCCGCATTAGAAGCCGCTAATCCACGCGCAATTCTGGCACGCGGGTATGCCCTCATCACTGATGAGGATGGCAATCGTGTCACTTCAGAACGGGACGCTAAGCGCGGCTCGAATGTGGATATTCAATTTAAAGATGGCAAAGTCAAAGCATGGATTAGGGGTGAAGACGATGGATATGATCAGCCAACTCTCTTTTGAGGAAGCCTACGAAGAACTTGAAGAAATCGTGACCAAGCTGGAATCCGGCAATTTGCCCTTGGAAGAAGCCGTCGAATTATTCGAGCGTGGGCGCAGACTGAGCGATCATTGCCAGAAGGTGCTGGACGAAGCCGAATTGCGCGTCAACAAACTCACCGACGATGGCGAATTGGTTGATCTGGAGTAAAAATCATGACGTTGGAAAACGGCAAAGAATCCCAATATATCCCAAACTTGGGATAAACTTGGGATATATCGTCGCTAAAATGGGGATATGGAAGGCACTTTTAAACTTTACGCACATACACCGCGACATTGGCGAAGTCGTCTCCGTCAGGTGTTTTGCCGGATTGTGTGACGGTCATGGTGTTTTTATCTGCGGAGAGTTTGCGCCGTGCATGGGCGATCTGGTCAATATTTTTGAACGTAGCAGAATCAAGCGTGTATTCATCTACGCGGGTCATGGACATGCCATCGGCGACGATACTATTTTCTAGCGGATATTGGATGCCATCGGGAGTTCCCTCATAACTCATCTCAAGATCGCGCCCGTGGACGGTTGTCCATGCCATCGTCATTAAATAACCGTTGCCGTAAATTTCTATGATATAGGTGCCGCGGGTGGGCGGATCCCCAAATTGATAGTCTGATTTTGACGGGACAAGCTCCCATGTGCCGAGAAACGGATCAGTCGCCATACGTGTCCTTTTTTGTTAGTTTATGTCTTTTTACAGTTCACTATAAACCTAGAACGCAGGTTCGCACAGGCTAAAAATGGATGTTTGTCCGTGTCTACGTTATCCTCGATCTTTCAGCATAAAATCGTATTGTAACCGTACCCAAACCAGCCCTTTACGAATATCCAACCTGAATCACGCAATTTTTGATTTCTCTAGGGCATCGTGTGTAGAATACACAAGTGTTTTTGTGTTTCTTAACGATACGATAAACGCGAGTTATCACTATAATCAGTGTTTATTCTACAAAGGAGAGCGTAAATATGAATCGCAAATTATCTATGTTTTTGATATTGATGTTAGCGGTGGTCTTGCCGTTCACTGCAATTCTGGCACAGGACGATGCAGAATTGCCTGATCTCGAAGGTCGTACAGTCACCGTCGCCGTAGAAAATGCTTACCCGCCGTTCAATAGCGTGGACGAAGACGGTAACGCAGTCGGCTGGGATTACGATGTCATCAACGAAATCTGCGCCCGTTTGAATTGTGTGCCGGAATATATCGAAACCGCGTGGGATGGCATGATCCTCGCCGTCAGCAATGGTGAATTCGATATGGCGGCAGACGGCATTACCATCACCGAAGAACGTGAAGAAGTCGTCGATTTCTCACAGGGTTACATGACGCTGGAACAGGTCTTGCTCGTCCGCACCGATGAAGATCGCTTCGATAGCATTGATGCTTTCGTTGAGAATGAAGATTTGACCGTCGGCGTACAGCCCGGTACAACTAACTTCTTCACCGCCACCGAACTCTTCGGCGAAGAAAGCCCGCGAATCGTCTCCTACGATACATTCCCGGTTGCCGTGCAAGCCCTGATCGCAGGTGATGTGGATGCCGCCATCATGGATAATGTCGCCGGACAGGGATATGTCGGTGCAAATCCTGATGCCGTGACCCTCGTCGAAGGGACACTGACAGGCACAGAAGCACTCGGCTTTATCTTCCCGTCAGAATCCGAATTGGTTGCCGCATTTAATGCCGGACTTGATAGCCTTGAAGCCGATGGCACTCTGCTGGAAATCACCAATCGCTGGTTCTTAGACACCGGTGACGACATGGCAGAAGAAGCACAGGAAGACGGCGAAGAAGAAATGATGGGCGGTACGATCATTGACGTACTGATGACCCTCACCGTCCCGATGGGCGATATGGATGAAATGGAAGACATGGACGCAGATATGGAATCGATGCTTCCTGATCTCGGTGGGCAAGCCGTCACCGTCGCCGTAGAAAATGCTTACCCGCCGTTCAACAGCGTTGACGAAGACGGTAACGCAGTCGGCTGGGATTACGATGTCATCAACGAAATCTGCGCTCGCCTGAATTGTGTGCCTGAATACATCGAAACCGCATGGGATGGCATGATCCTCGCCGTCAGCAATGGCGAATTCGATATGGCGGCAGACGGCATTACCATCACTGAAGAACGTGAAGAAGTCGTTGATTTCTCACAGGGCTACATGACGCTGGAACAGGTTCTGCTCGTCCGTACCGGTGAAGATCGCTTCGATAGCATTGATGCTTTCGTTGAGAATGAAGATTTGACCGTCGGTGTACAGCCCGGAACGACCAACTTCTTTACCGCCACCGAATTGTTCGGCGAAGAAAGCCCGCGTATCGTTTCCTACGACACCTTCCCGGTAGCCGTGCAAGCCCTGATCGCAGGTGATGTGGATGCCGCCATCATGGATAACGTCGCCGGACAGGGGTATGTTGGTGCAAATCCTGATGCCGTGACCCTCGTCGAAGGCACGCTAACAGGCACAGAAGCACTCGGCTTCATCTTCCCGACAGATTCAGAATTGGTTTCCGCGTTCAATGCCGCACTCGATAGCCTTGAAGCTGATGGCACGCTACTGGAAATCACCAATCGCTGGTTCTTAGAGTAAGACGCTTAGCGTAAGACTCTGCGAGTGAGCCGCTTAGAATAAGCCGCTTAATCGAAGCCATTAATCGCTACGCAACGGAGAAAACGAATCGGGATGTGCTGAAATATCGAAGTACATCCCGGTTTTCTTAGCCGCCTATGTCTGATAACAGTTCTTACACCATCTTTGATTTACTCGCGTTTCTGTTCGGCGTAATCATGCTGTTCGGGTTTTTCTTCCTGACATGGTTTTTCGTGCCGGGCATCACCCTTGATCGGTCTGTGGCTGGTGTACAGATCATGTCACCGATCACCAGCATCAATCTGACGGTGCTCGTCCCCATCGCCGCCGTCATCGGCATGATTACCTCGGCGTGGGGCATCAGCGATGATCGGGTGCGCCGTTACACACAGATCGCCATGCGGGTGGGCGGCTTGCTAGGCGTTATTTACTATGTGCTGTTTTTTCTCTATAACGGTAAAGATGCTTATTTCCGCGTTTTCGGCTTACAGATCAATCAAAACTTACTCGATAATTTTACGATCACCCCCACAAATATCCTGCTGGACATCTTCAATAGGAATTTGCTGTCTGGCGTAGGCTTTGGATTCTGGCTTTGTCTGGCGATTTCTCTATTTTTCGTCTTTATGCCCGCATCGTCATCCTCCAGCGCGACAGCCACCACTGTTGAAGAAAAGCCTGATCCACGCAAAACCCTGCTGATTGCCGAGACTGCCCGTCCCGCGCCGATTAACAGCCGTGATCGTGTGCTGGCGCTTGTCTACACAATCCCGTGGTGGGCGCTGGTGCTGGTGCTGATTGGCATTTTCGTGACGGTCAACATCTCCAATGATGCGCTTTATTCGAATATTTACCGCCAATTGCGGGCGGGTGTGGCGCTGACATTGCGTGTGAGCTTTACGGCGTATGGTGGCGCGTTGGTGATCGGTCTGGTCATCGGCATGATCCGATCTAGTCCGCCCAAGCCACCGACAGGCGACATCTTCAAAAGCATTCCGAGCATGATTAGCGCCCTACTCAGCTTCTTGCATCTGGCGATCTACAATATCTCGACGCTTCTGGTGGAAGTGCTTCGTGGACTGCCCATTTTGATCGTCCTGCTGGTCTCGGCGTTTATCGTCATCCCCGAAGTGCGAAATTACCTCAACGAAACCTACGATTTAGGGCTAAATTGGCGAGGGAGCGGTGTGGAAACGGCGATCATCGCACTGGCTTTGGCGTATGGATCGTTTCTGTCGGAAATTTTCCGTGCGGGTATTCAATCGGTGGAAAAAGGGCAAATTGAAGCGGCGAAGTCCGTTGGCATGACGTATGCACAGACGATGCGCTTCATCGTGTTACCGCAGGCAGTCCGGCGCGTTCTGCCCCCACTGGGCAATGATTTTGTCGCCATGCTCAAAGACTCGTCACTGGTCGCCATCCTCGGCATCCGTGATGTGACGCAGATTGCGCGTGTGTCGTCCGGTTCATCGTTCCGCTATCTGGAAACGTATCTGACCGTTGCGGTGATTTACCTGATGATGACGGTGCTCGGTTCGTTGTGCATCCGTGTACTGGAAGGCTACTTGAGGCAGGATTCGCGTTAGGGTTGTTGCTGTATTGATTCAGGGGTGATCGTTGCAGGAAATTGTATCGTAAAGGTCGTGCCTTCATCCAATTGACTTTTCACATCAATCGTCGCCTTGTGCATATCGACAATGCTTTTAACAATTGCTAATCCTAAACCCGTGCCATTGTCGTGAAAGCCCTGTGCTTTGCTGGTGCGATAGAAGCGATCAAAAATATGGGGGATGGCATCAGCTTCTATACCAATGCCACTATCTTTTATGTCCACCTCAATTGTCTTCTCTACCATCTTTGTATTGACCCAAACGCGCCCTCCGTTTGGCGTGTAATTGATGGCATTCTCAATTAGATTCATGAATAGGCGCTGAAGCTGTTCTTCATCGCCCCGCACACAGTCTAAATTCACGTCTGGTTGAAATTCAAAGTTGATTTGCCGGCTTTCGATCTGTGACTGAAGCGACAGAGCAACCTTGCTGATGAGTGCATTCACATCAATATCACTATTGTCTAGCACAGGCAGGTGATCTAGCTGTGAGATGGTAAGCATGTCCTGAATATATTTTTCCAACAGCGTGATTTGCATGTCAATCTGGTCAATCTTTTGCTGGCGTTTCTCCGCACTGTCTACACGCTTGAGCAAATAAATACTGGTTTTCATAACGGTCAACGGGGTTTTGAGATCGTGCGACAGGGTGCTAAAAAATTCGACCATGAAGTCGTTTTTTTCTCGCGCTAGCGCCAATTCGCGCTCCTGTTGCTGTGCGCGATGCTTCTCCGTTTGGTCTGTGGTTAAGACCAATACCTGAGAGGCTTTATTGTTCGCAGGATCGGGCAGGGGGATGACCTGACGCAGATAAGAAACCTCGCGCCCATTGGGTAAAGTAATCTGACTTTCAGAAATGTTTGGTTTACCCGTTTGCATCACGTCAAGTTGATTTTTGATAGCACTTTCAGCATCTTCGAGGTCTAGTACATCGCGCATATTACGCCCGATCAGTGTTTCAACCGTGCCACCGAATATCTCTGCCGCCGCGTTGTTGAGTAAGATAATCTCACCATCTTGCCCATAAACCGCCGCCATGACAGAGGTATTTTGAAACAGTAGGCGATATTTCTCTTCACTTATGCGTAAATCCACCTCTATCCGACGGCGTTCCGCAATTTCCGCCTCTAATTCCCGATTCCGCTGTAGGAGGGTTTCTTCATGTTTGCGAATGCGCCCGATGTTTGATCGGATCACACGGGATGCGGCGGAGAGCAAGATACCGGTGATGGTAAATAAAGCGGTGAGTTGGAAGAAACGATCCGCTATATAAAGCGGTGTTGTGCTCAATGGTAGAAAACCCGCACTATCACCCACGGTTAAGATCACCGCAGAAAGCACGCTTAAGCCGGTAAAAATGATGACGGTACGTGACGAGAAAAACAAGGCTGAGAAGGTGATGACAATGGCATAACTGGTTAACGACGCATTGAGTATGCCATTAATGCTGAATGCCGCTACCGTCACGATCAGCCATAATCCACTTACAAATCCAAGACTGGCAATGCGTATGTGACCGCTATGGAGCAAATAATAACAATAGCCCAATACAACAAGTAATGCCGGAAAAAAGACCAACTGCACAAGTGACGAGGCGAAGGGGATGAATAGAAGCGCGATAAACATCAGCACAAGTAAAGAATAATGCAGAACGCGCGCGGCGAACGTCTCGTATTCATCAGCAAGTTGAGGTTGGGCGAACCATCGACGCATTGTTTTTAGTACCCAATGTTTTTTAGATCATAATACTTTATACCATACAAAAGCGCATTAAAGGCTGATATTTTCATCAATTTACATTAACAATCTTACGCTATATGAACAATTTGACTAAACTCCTTTCCGCAATTTCCGCAATAAACCTCCATGTGCGTAAGCGCCTAAACCACTGTACAATCATCATATAATGTTTTCGCAACATATCGGAGATTGACTGTGGTTCGTCAACTAAACATCCTCATCATCACGCTCTTGGTCATCAGCGGTGGCACGATGATGCTCATGGCGCAAGATGACCAGACTCCCGATGATTCCCTGACGTGTGATACCTCCGTTGATTACGCCATCAGCGCACGCGAAGCCGCCATGCAGAACAACTTCGCGGATGCAATCGCGCTTTATACCTGTGCCATTGAACGCGATCCGGCGAACGCCATCCTTTTCGGCGGGCGTGGATTGGCGCATATGCTCTCCGGGGAACTCGTCGCCGCGGTCACCGATTATCAACGCTATGAAGACCTCACCGGCTCACTTGCGCCGTTTATGCAAACGCAGATCAACCGTTTCTTTATTACCACGCCACCCTTTATGCAGGAAGCCGTAGACGCACAGGCAGGTATCGCCGATACCGCTGAGGCGCACTACGCACGGGGCTTACAATATGTTCAGCAGGGGGCATATGAAAACGCGATCCTTGACTTTAACCGTGCCATTGCGCTTGAGCCGAACAACGCCGACTATTATGGCGCACGCGGACTGACCTATGTGCAATTCGGCGCACCGGATTTCGCGCTGATTGACTTCCAGAGTTATGAACGCCTGACAGGAACGCTCCAGCCGTTTATGGTGCAACTCATGGAGAACATGAATACGCCTGCTGAAGACACCCCCCTCGGCGCACAATCCGAGTCCGAAGCGCCCGCGATCATCATGGGTGATGCGAATTCATATTTTCAGCGCGGTCTCTACTACCTGCAAAATGACAATACGGAGCAGGCAATCCTCGATTTTAACGTGGCGACTGGCTTAGACCCGCAACAAACGCGCATTTTCGCCGCACGCGGTTTTGCCTATGTTCTGCTCAATGAGCCGACCCTCGCGCTACGTGATTATGAGCGGTATTACGCCCTGACAGGTGACTATACCCCGTTTATGCAACAACAACTGCCCGCCTTGCAACGGCTTGTACAGGCGCAAAACGAAACAGACGCAGAGCAATCGTCGGGTTAAGGTCAATTTTTCTACACGCAAACCCTGCTAAAATAAGTCTATGTGATGATTGCAAAGGACACTAAGATGCAACGCTCAGGACGAATTTTCATGGGGTTAACCCTTTTGCTGATCTTGATGATTGGCGCACCGCTCCACGCGCAGGATGATGACGGCGACGATACCCGCTATGATAGCAACCCGACAGATTGTGATGTCTCGCTTGATTATGTTGAATTGGCGACAGAAGCGGTTGATGCGGGCGATATGGAACAGGTCATTCACGATCTGTCGTGTAACATCAAGACAGATCCTTCTAGCTATGATGCGTGGTATTTACGCGGCTTTTATTTTGCCGTAAACGATCAACATGAGGCGGCGATTGCGGATTACACCCGCGCCATCGAAATCGACGCAACTGAACCAGTAGGCTATAGTGATCGTGCGTTTTCGCTCTATATGCTGGGTGAATATCAAAACGCGATTAACGATTACACCCGCGCCATCGAGCTTGATCCCGACGACCCCAACGCCCATTACAGCCGTGCGGGTGTGTATAGCGAAATCGAGGATCATCAAGCGGCAATTGACGATTACACCCGCGTGATTGAGCTTGATCCTGACAATTCCAGCACGTATAACAATCGCGGTTGGCAATACGAACTGATCGGCGAGATGACACTTTCCGCCGCCGATTATTACCAGCATATCATCATGACGCGGGAGTATCTGGAAGACACATACCTGCGTTATGGCTTCACACAGACGCTTTACATGGAACCGGACAATTATTATCGCGTGTGGTTTGATGCGCGTGAGGGGGACATCATCGACATCACCGTGAATTCGGAAGATGGCGGGATTGACCCGATGATCGTCCTTGTGAGTGATGACGACACGCCGCTATATGCCAATGATGACCGTGATCTGGACAACGGAGATTATAACTCTGCCATTTTCGGCTATGTGATTCCCGAAACAGGCACCTATCAATTGTATGTGAATCAATGGCTTGAAGACGCGAATTTCGGCATGCTTGAGGTGTTGATTGAAGCAGGCGTGAGTTATTAATCAGCGTGATGTAAAACATAAAATTTCCCTAATCAAGGAGCAAGCATGAAGCGAATAATCGCCATCGGAATGATGCTGGTCGTGTTGTTGAGTATCGGCATCTACACGGGACTGACGAACGAGAGCATCACCTTTTTACAGATTGATCCCACAGAAAAATGGCTCACCGTGGAGGCACGCATGACAGGTGCTTACGGCGAACCGACTCTATCGGTGGTCAACGCGATGCTGACGCAAACCGCCGTTGCGCTTGGTGTGGATGATGACGGCGACGAAGATACGGACGACAATGACGATGAAACGGAACTCGTTGCCGAGCGGTTAGAGGACGGTGGATTCATCGCAGGCGACCCCGATGCGCCGATCACGATTGTCTTTTTTGGAGATGCACTCTGTCCACACTGTCAGGCATATCACCCGACGTTAGAGCAAATCATCGAAGAATTGGTGCTGACGGGCATGGCACGGCTGGAATTCCGCTATCTACCCACGCGCAACGAATCGCTTTTCGTCGCGACTGTGCTTGAATGTGCGGATATACTCAGCGAGGGGACGTTCTTTACCGCCTACAGCGAAACCATAGCCATCGCCAGCACGAGTGGATTGGACGAAACCTACACGGGTGACATCGCCACACTCGTAGAAGTCGACGAGATTGAGTTACTGCAATGCACACTAGAAGCCGATCAGGTGGATGTTGATCGTCAACTCGCCGCGGATTTAGAGATTACCGGCACGCCTGCCATTCGCATCCGTTACGGCGACTCTGATCCTGAATCGATCAGCGACGAACATTCACGCGGGGGTGTCCCGTTTGAAGTCATCGCAGAAGTCGTCGAAGCGGCACAAGTGGAGCTTGAACTTCTGCCTAGTGACACACCCACACCATAAATTGAATCTGACGTGAGGGTGATTCTTGAGTCACCCTCATCTACCTCACTCACTGCGAATAGCGCGGGAGATGACCAGACGGGTTAAGCGCCACGCCGGATAAATCCCGGCTAGCAACGCCGCCACGACTGCCACGCCGAACGCCTCAATGAATTCCTGCGGGACGGGGTAAAATTGCATCGTCCAGCCGAAGCTCCGCACGTTAATCACATAGATCAGCACCAATGCCAGTGCCAGACCAATCGGCAACGCGAGAAATCCCGCTACGATGCCCATGAGTCCCGTCTGGATGAGCGTAAAATTCCACAATTGGCGCGGAGTCATGCCATTGGCGCGCATCACCCCATATTGGCGCGTGTTTTCCAGTTGCAGGGCTAATAACGCGCTCAGGATGCCGATGAACGCCACGACAGTTGCCAGCAGACGCAAGGCGACGGTGATAGCAAACGTGTTATCGAATACTTCAAACACGCTCGCACGCAATTCACGGTTCGCCTGCACATCTAAATCGTATTCCGCCAGTACATCCACGCGCAGGGTATCCATAACGCTGTTGATGTCCGCGTCCGGCTCTAAAAATGCGCCGACAGATGAGATATACGGATCGTCGTAAAATTGATCGTAGACCGTGCGAAGCATCAGCACCGTGCCTTGATCGGTGGCGTAATCATAATACACGCCGACGATGTCAAACGTGCGTTCGCCTTCGTCGGTGACTAGCGTGATCGTGTTGTTTTCGCGGGTGATGTCTCGCCGGAAAGCGAACGGTTCGGTGACGATGACCGCGCCATTTTCCAGCGCCGTCTTATAGTCTCCGTCCGGCGCGTCATTCCACACAAATTGGCGATCTGTGGAGATGTCGTAATCCACCGCGACCAGATTCACGGGGAGCATATCGGGATAATCCGGCGCAAGCACGCTGGTAGAACGCGAAGTCGATACGGCAGAAACCCCCTCGACATTCAGCACAAGATCGCTCACGTCGGGGTCAACATCGACGGTGGCGCGGTTAGAGGTCAGCAAGGGCGGAGAGACAAAAATGTCTGCGCCAAGCGTGGTATCTAGCCAATCGCCGACGGTGTTACGAAAGCTGGAAATCATCACACTCACGCCGACGATCACGCTTACGGCAACGGTCAGCGCGGCGACGGCAACCGATGTCCGGCTGAGTGAGCGCACCACCGCCCGCGGAGCCATGCGCCCCAACACGCCGAAAATGCGATCTGTGATGGGCGTGGCAATCCGCATCGCGCCGATGAGTGCCAGCGGGGTCAAAAATGCGCCACCGACGACAATCGCAAACAGCGCGGTAAAGCTGACAAGCAGGTTATTTGTCGGGATTTGCAGGAGCAGAATGCCGATGATGTTCATGCTGATCGCCACAATCGTAATCAGTGGCACAAGCTGACGGGCTGTATTTTCCTGATCGCTCCGGCGCATCGTCCCGGCGGGTGGCGTGCGGGTAGCATCATACGACGGCAAAAGCGCCGCGCCAACACTCGCCACAATGCCGATTCCCGCGCCTTTGAGCAGGGTGATGGTTTCTACGGACACCCGCTGAACGTTGACCGTAAAATAGAGGTCGCTGATGGTGCGCGCCACCAGACTCACCGCGCCACGCCCGAAGATCACACCCAGCCCCAAGCCGAGAATCGTGCCGATGATGCCCAGAATCAACGCCTCACCGACGATTAACAGAAAGATTTGCCGTCTTGTCGCGCCGACTGCCCGCAAAATGCCGATCACCGGACGGCGCTGAATGACGCTAAAAGTCACCGTGTTGTAAATCAAAAATACCCCGACCACCAGTGCCAGCAAACTCAGCGCCTGCAAATTGAGTTCAAAGGCTTCGGTCATTTGCTCCAATGTGTTCGAGCCATCGCTGACCGCGCCGACCCGTGCGCCCTGTGGCAAAATTTGGCTGATCGCGTCCATGATCGCGTCGGCATTTTCCGGCGGCAAAATCAGATCAATACGCGTGATGGTTTCTGGCGACCCGACGATTTCCTGCGCGGTGGCGATGTCCGTCAATAAGAGGTCGTCCAGCGCCTGCTCGCTCACGCTGTCGTTGGATTGCAATAAGCCGATGATTCGCACCTCCACACGGCGCGTCCCTGCCCGCAAGGTCACGCTGTCGCCGGGATTCAGGTCAAAGCGTCCCGCCATCGTCGCGCTCATCAGAATCACGTTTTGCTCGCTGATGAAGGCGTTCAGCGCGTCGAAGGTTTCTGCATCGGTGTTGTCGCTATCGACGGTGATGTTGTTCAAATAACTGCGAAAAGGCGTTTCCGTGAAGGGATCAACGCCCAATAAACGCAAAGGTTGATCGCCGAGTTCCACCCCGCGCACGAATTCCTCGACCACCGGCGCACTCGCACGAATGCCCAACTCCGAGCGCACCTGTCGAAAGAGCGAGGTAGGCAATCCCGACGGACCGCCGACAATTTGATGCGTCGCACTGCCGGTCACACTATCCGCGCTGAGGGCAAAGGCACGGCTCGCCGATCCGTTCGCCACGTCGATGGCGATGACAACCGCCACGCCGAGCGCCACGCCCAATACGAATAAGATGCTCTGTAAAAATCGTCTGCTGATATAGCGCCCCGCAAGGCGAAAAAGTATAGTCATTTTTGAGTGATCGATGTTAGATGACAGATATTCGTGAATTTTAGCACGAGCGACTTGATGATGTCTGTGTGGTTCATGAGAAGGGAGTTAAGAGTTTCGTTTCAGCAGAAAGTCAACCAAAAACTGTGCACACAAGTCATGAACCGCCATGACGCAAAGACCGCCAAGAGAAAAAACTTAAAGGGTGCGCTCCTGATAACTGACAACTGTTCACTGACAACTGTCTATTAGAATCAAAACGGACAGGTCAAAATCAACCTGTCCGTCGTATAAACGCGTTACGAATTCTCCCCGAAGAGGCGAGAAGGTGTACTATGAATGAATCTGCGGTAACGTGACACCCTGACACCTTGCCAGAGTACGATTTAAAGACCGGGTTCAGGCGCTAATTCGCTGTCCTGATTTATTTCGTCTTCGCTATGACCGAGACGACGCAAGGCTTCTAATGCCGCCTGACGTGTCTTGTCCTTACCGTTTGCCGCCATCATCACCAATGGTTCAATGGCACGCAGATCACCGATTTCGCCCAATGCTTGCGCGGCATAAACCGGCGTTTGAAAGCCAGGTGCATCCAAAGCCCGAATGAGGGGATCAACCGCACGCGGATCGCCTAATTTGCCCAGCATGAGGGCGGCGCGTCCACGCACAATCAGGTCTTCGTAATCATTCTGTACTGCCATCATGAGGGCGCGTACAGCCTGATCGCCTCCGACCATGCCCAGCTTCATCACCGCAGTGCGACGACGGTCTTTATTCACGTCCTTCAATTCGAACAACAGTTGTTTAATCACTTTCGGGTCAGGGTCGCCCATAACCCATCCCTTTCGACTTGACCGATATACAGGATGGCTAGTTTTAAGTAATTTCGGATTACAGGCACAGGACAGGCGCAAAAGTGAAAACTGCGGATGAAGGGTGTCGTAAACCAGATTTTAAAGAACTACTCTAAACTAACGACTAAAAATAACCTAATAGTTTCCGGCATGTGTTTTACAGTCTGCGATGACCCCGTTTTTAACGGATGGGCTGTATTTAACTAAGACTGTTTTTGATGTTACCGGATACTCCTTACCAAACTAGAAAATAAATATTGTGTTGATAAACCACAAACTATCACATGCTAATTTATTTTAAGATACCATCATTTGTTGTGGTAAAGCATTGATGATTCTTAATATATTGTAAAGGTTCGTTAGCAATCGCGGTAGATGTGTGTATCAACGTACACGGTGGTTGAGTGAAATACTATCCTAAAATTTGCGATTTATTTCACTTCTAAATTAATGATAGCAATTCTTTAGGCTTCCGCAACCTTCGGAGTCCCTATTTTCTCAAATTGCCCATCAATTTCGGCGTTTTCGGTGTGTTCAATGATGAGTTTGCCTTCGTGAATCCGGCACACACGATCTGCCAGTGGTACAATTTCGGGATTATGAGTCGCCATCACCAGCGTTTTGCCAGCGTTGCGCGTCAGTTCCAGCAGTAATTCTAGCACACCGTCGCCCGTGTCTTCGTCGAGATTGCCCGTCGGCTCATCCGCCAGCACCAATTCCGGCTCATGGATAAGCGCCCGCGCAATTGCCACGCGTTGTTGCTCCCCGCCACTGAGTTTATCGGGAAATGCGTCCGCACGGTTGCCTAGCCCCACCCGTTCTAACAAGCCACGCGCACGACTTTCGACATCCCGTTTTCGATCACCGCGTAATTCCAGCGGGAGGGTGATATTTTCCAGCACCGTCAATGTGGGGATGAGGTTGAAAAATTGGAAGACGATGCCGATGTGATCGCGGCGAAACAGGGTCAATTGACGTTCGTTGAGGCGAGTGATGTCTGTATCGCCGATGAAAATTTGCGCGTTGGTGTCGTCCGCAGTATCAATCCCGCTTATCAGATTCAGCAGGGTGCTTTTACCGCTCCCGCTTTTGCCGAGCATCACAAAAAATTCGCCCGTATGAATTTGCAGGGCGACATCATCCAGCACACGGCGTTGCTTGCCACCTTCTTCAAAGGTTTTGTTCAGATGTTGGATGTTGACGATCACCTCGCCATGATCCATGCCTGCTAATTGCCCGTTCTGATTTGCGACCATACGACTCAACTTTGTACATTTCTTCACGATAACCCGTAGTGTAGCATACGAGTCTGAGTGACTTATGATAAATTATGCCACCAGAATAAAAAATTCCTAAGTGTTACGGCACTTTTTTACGAAAAATTTCGTTTTGCGGGGGAATGACTCGTTAGTAAAATGCTCTCAAATCGGTGCGGGTAATCAACTTTTTTGGCGTGTATGCTTACCTTTTAGACACGCTCACCTTGCGGAATCTTACGGCATTGTCGCGCTCACAGGATGATCCAGCCGAGGCGGGTGGCACGGACAACCGCTTCCGTACGGCTCTGTGCATCGAGCTTCGTCAGGATAGCGTTGATGTGAAACTTCACCGTGTTCGGGCTGATACCTAAGTCCAGCGCGATGGCTTTGTTTGTCAACCCCTGTGAGAGCAATTGCAACACCTCACTTTCACGCGGAGTTAGCGTTTCCGCCGGAGATTCCAACGGCGACCCGCCCGTAATAATCAACGAGGTTGCCAGCGCAGGATCAAGCGTGACCAATCCACCACTGACAGCGACCAGCGCACCCGCCAACAAATCCGCATCAGAATCGCGCAGGAGCAAGCCGTATGCGTTGGCATCACCCAGCGCGGGCAAAATAGACGGCAGGGTTGTCTCGTCGGACATAAGCACGACAAGAGGCATTCCGGCATCTACCAGCGCGGTTAAGCGAGAAAGCAAACTCGCCGGTTCGTAGCCGAGATCAAAGACCACCACATCGGGACGATAAATATCAAGATCATCCAGCAGGGTAGCATCCCCGGCGACCTGCCCGACGACATCCACTTCCGCCTGTGTATCCAGCAGAGCGGCAAGCCCCACACGGGCGAGTAAGGTATCAGCGATGACCAGTACGCGAGGGGTGGGCATAAATGCGTGCATCCAGTTTGAAAATCATAAACTGTATCTTAGCCCACGCAGAATTAGAAATGTGTTGGCAGGTTCACAGCATCACGTTAGAAACGCGCTAACATCTGGCGGATTTCCCGACTAATCACGACAAAAATTCGTCATCCTAACCACATGGCTAGCCACCTATACATTAACGTGGTTAACCAAAGTCTGACCACCTGCATGATGTACTTAAGGACGATTTTTCGTAAGATAGACGTATGAGGTTCAGGTTGCCAGCGTACTATCCACAAGGATGGATGCACAACGAAGCCAACTTGAAATCGAAGCCATACATCCAACACCGCCTTATTCAGCGAAGTAATCTATGAGACAACTCGATTGGTATATAGACCGATCAAAGAAAATGCTTTGAAAGAGATTACGCCAGATAGTCAGAATGTGAATGTATTATGAACTTTGCATATAGCCCGTATGCGTTAATTCCACTGATTGCCGCAGTGATCGCGGCGCTTCTTGCTATCCTGATCTGGTCACGCCGTCCAGGTCGCGGGGTTGTTCCATTTGTCATTCTCATGCTTGCGCTTTCATTCTGGTCGACTGCCAACAGCCTCGAACTCAGCGGAATAACTGTGGAAACCAAAGTATTATTTGCCTCCATCGCCTACATCGGCATCGTCACCGTTCCGGCGATGGCGTTGATCTTCGTGCTTGATTACACCGGACGCGATTCATGGCTGACGCGCCGTACGTATATCCTGCTGGCGATAGAACCCATTCTGGTCGTCGTTCTCGTCTCGACAAACTCACTACATCACGCCTTCTGGCTGGATGTTACGCTCGAAAGTGGCGCGGTAAGCGCCGATTATGAACACGCCTCGTTATTCTGGGTACACGCCGTTTACTCTTATTTACTGCTACTGGTTGCGGCTGGATTTTTAGTGCAGGCGTTTGTGCGCTCGCCACAACTTTATCGCGGTCAAATCACTTTACTGGTGACGGGTCTGCTTGCGCCCTGGATTGCAAATGTGTTATTCCTCTCTGGTTTAAGTCCTTTCCCTGATTTCATCGACCTGACACCACTTGGATTTTTAGTCACTGGATTGACAACAGCATATAGTCTCTATCGTTTCCGGTTGATGGATATTGCGCCCGTCGCACATCATGAAATTTTCAACAGTATGGTGGATGCCGTGCTGGTGTTCGATAGTAAAAATCGCATCGTGGATGTCAACCAATCCGCCGCGAAGTTATTGCGCCTGCCATCCTCACAATTGATCGGTAAATCCTCGCAAGAGGTGTTTGCGGGACAATCCGACCTGCTTAGCCGGTATCAAGATTTGGAAAGCGTTGATGAGGAATTTACCGCCCAGACCGATGGCGTAACGCGCATTTACCAGATTCGACTGTCACCCTTGAAAGACCGGAGCGGGCAAATCACCGGACGGACAGTGGTTTTGCGCGACATCACCCAATTGAAAGACACCAACCGCGAACTACAGGAAGCACGCATCAAAGCAGATGAAGCGGCACGCTTAAAAAGTGAATTTCTGGCGACCATGTCGCACGAACTGCGTACGCCATTGAATTCCATTTTAGGCTACACGGGCTTGCTGGAAATGGGCGTGATGGGCGAGATCGACGATAAAGTTGCCCATGCTGTCAAGCGCATTGATGAAAGTGGCAATTACTTGCTCCTGCTCATCAACAATATCCTTGATCTGGCAAAGGTTGAGGCGGGCAGGATTGATATTGTGGAAGAGCCAACCGACGTGCGCGAAATGGTCGCGGCATGGGGTGAGCAGGTGTCTGTGCTTGCCGACAATAAAGGCTTAGACCTGAAGCTATCCATTCAGCCGGAATTGCCACAAAAGATTTACGCGGATAAAGACCGACTATCCCAGATTGCGCTTAACCTGCTCTCGAACGCTGTCAAATTTACCGAACAGGGGAGCATCACGCTCGAAGTTGCCGTCAACGGTGGGCAAAATTGGATGATCCGCGTTAATGATACGGGAATCGGCATTCCACCGGACGCGCAACAATACATCTTCGACGAATTCCGTCAGGTACGCGGGCAAGATCAACCGGCAATCGGTGGCGGTACCGGGCTTGGGCTGGCGATTGTCCGTAAATTGGCGAACAGAATGGCGGGTAGTGTGTCGGTGGAAAGTGAACTGAGTAAAGGCAGTACCTTTATCGTCAAATTGCCTCTTCTGCCCGTTGATGATATGACCACAGGGACATAAACAGACATGATGCAGAAAACGGAGAAACAACTTGCAGGCTGGCGGGTTTTACTGGTTGATAATGACGCAAACAGCCTCGATATTTTAGAAACATTAATGCACTTTTACGGAGCTGTAATCTTTAGTAAAATTAATGGCGAAGAGGGATTGCAAAGTGCGCGGCACGATAAGCCGGATTTTATCATCACCGATATCTCCATGCCGGTTATGGATGGGTGGGAGATGATAAAGGCGCTTAAGGATGATGCGGAAACGCAAACCATCCCGATTATCGTTCTGTCGGCACATGCAATGGCTGGTAATCAAGAGATGGCGAAGAATTTGGGGGCAGAAGCCTATGTGCTAAAACCCTTTCATCCATCAACGTTTCTTGGCGAACTGCTCGCGGTGCTTTCACGATTGCCCCAATTCGCTTCGAGGTTTGATAAACGCTGATGTTTAAGGTGGTCTGGTTGGAACACGGAAAATTGACGAAACGTTTGCTGGTCGTCGAGGATGACATAAACGGGCAGGAAATCACCCGTAGATTGCTCGAACATAACGATTTTATCGTTGATGTTGCGGTAGACGGCAATCACGCGCTGGAATTGCTGAAAGAGCATGTTTATTCTGCGGTGATTATTGACCTGACGTTGCCCGGCATGAGCGGGTGGGAATTGCTTCAGGAGATTCGCGCACAACTTGATGATAAACCGGCACAATATTGGGCAAAATTGCCTTGCTTTGCCGTCACAGCTTATCATTCCAGAGATGTCGCCCGTAAAGCGATGGAAGCGGGCTTTACCAATTACTACGCCAAACCGATTGATCTGATGAGCTTCGCTGATGACCTCAAACAACGCATCAATTGAGTCATTAGTTTCTAGTGATTAGTTTTTAGTGAGAAGCGTTCGATTTCCTCTCTTTGACCCGATCATTCATGCCCCACACGCGCCCTATCAACGGTAAAAAATGCGATTGTCCGCCGGTTCACCATAAAATGGGATGAGAAAATCCAATTCCGCCTCGGTGACATCCATGATTTGCTCGTTCACATTCCCCACAAGATCAGGATATACCGGTAACATTTCGCAACTTGGATCTGTCTCCACCAGATCAGCGAACAACCAGCCAAAGCCCGTTTGATAGGGGATACTCAGCCACAGTTCATTGGCGGTTTGCCCCGCTACCAACACCTGCTCATCGTCCTGCAACACGCGCACCACCAGATAATCCAGCGCGGGACCGATTCTGAGGCGTAAACCTTCTGAGCCATTGGTGGCGATGATCCCCTGACAGTCAATTGCCAGCGAGAGCAATTGCGCGGCATGGTAGGGCGGGACGAGTGTGAACGGAGTTTCGCTATACGTCACCGCGACTCCCTGTGCTGAAGACATACTGATCGGATCGCCCTCCGGGGAGGCTTGAATTGTGAGTTCACCCTCCGCGCTGATTGCCGCTTCAAAGCGACCCGCTACCGCCCACACCGCGAATAACTCGGATGGTCGGGTAACGGTGAGGGCATCAGTTTCCAGCCGATAATTCCACGCGCTCACATCGTCGCCGAATTGCTGAATGGCGATCCCGTCTACGAAACTATCCACATAACGCTCACCGGAGTCAGACTGAGAAAAGTCGCGCAATTCATAAGTGCTTTGCGGGAAGATAAACAGGCGACTTTCGTCCGTAAAGGCGATAATCACGCGCCCGTTGTCGCCCGTATGCACAATGTCACCCGCGCCGAGTGGCATCACCGCGCCGACGCGCAATGCAAATTCCATATCCGTGCCGACGCGTTGCACGGTCACACCATCAGCAACCACAGTCATCACCGCAGAGAGATTTTCCCCTTGCGTATTTAGCGCATTCACGGTGTTCATCAGCATCCCCGCCATTATGAGCAGGATGCAATACAGTTTAGGTAATTTCAAATCGTTCACCAGATCACTCATTGGGTAGATACTGTAAAAGCATAATGCAAAGGAATTTTCTCACATTCTCTGCGTGTTTGTACTGAATATTCCCTAAAATTTTTTCGAAATCTATTTACTAGTCGCGCCCTTCGGCAACGTAAAATAGAACGTACTGCCTTCTCCTGCGACACTTTTGAAGTCGATTTTACCGCCGTGCGCTTCAATCGCGGATTTTACCAGACTTAAGCCTAAGCCTGTGCCGGGGATATGGGCGGTTTCGCGTGATTTCGCACGGTAAAATTCAGTAAATAATTTCTCCTGCGATTCCGCTGGAATACCATAGCCCGTATCCTCAACTTCAAAGCGTGTCTGTTTGGGTTCGACAATCAAGCGCACCATGATTTTGCCATTGTCCGGCGTGTATTTGATGGCATTGCCGACCAGATTCGTGACCGCCTGAGAAATATAAGACCGATCTACGGTCACATGCACCGGTTCTGAGGGCAACTCTAGCACCAATTCCTGTTGTTTCTGGATGGTATCCGGCTGATGGCTGGCGCAGACTTCGCTTACCAGCCGATTAAAGTCAACATCTTCAAGGAAAATTTTACCGGAGCGCAGACGATCCAGATTAAGGTTATCGTCAATGATGTGGAGCATTTCGTCACCACCAGAACGGATAAATTTAACATAACGCGCTTGTTCCGGCGTGAGGTTTTGATCCATCTCCACCAGCGTGGCGAAGCCGATGATGCGTGCCAGCGGATTCTTAAGATCGTGCGAGGCGATCCTGAGCATTTGTGTTTTCAGCTTATTGAGTTCCACCAGCGAGGTCACATCCCCGACGACCACCACCCACAGCGCATAATGTTGCAGTGGGGCGACATCAATGCGGGCGGAAGTTTGCCCCAGCTTGACTTCCAGCAGATCAAAATTCTGACGTGAGCGGATGCCATCCAATAATTGCCGACCAAAGCCGTCATCATCCGCTTTTTTGGCGATGAGATCGGGCAATGATCTGCCGACAATCGTATCTGCTTTCGCGTCCAGCAAAAGGGTTAAGTAGTGATTGCTCTGTACCACCTGACCCTCGACATCAACAATGGCAATGCCTGCGGGTGATTCCGCGAACACGGCATCAAGCAAGGATTTCTGTCGTTGAGTCTGCTCATACAGGCGCATATTTTCAAGATTTGGCGCGAGTTGCCGCGTTAATTCACTTAAAAGTTGCTCATCCGCATGATCTAAGCGGGTTTGTTTGGGATGTTCGATGACCAGCAGACCCTGTTGTTTGTTCTGCCATGCCAGCGGAATCAGTGTTCTGCCAGTTTCGCGGATTATTTTTTGTCCGGTTGCTTGCTGTATCAAGACGGGGACTTCCTGCGTCCTGATTTTAGAGTCGGACTTTTTGCCATCCTGTGCATGATGATGAAAATAATGATAGGCACCATTATCGCCACTCACCAGCAGGGTCGCCGTCGCTTTCGGGACGATATTGCCTACATCTTCGAGGATGTATTGCGCCGCCTGTGGCAATTGAAGATGTTGCTCTGCGATGCGCTGTAAACTACTGAGCAGGAATTCTTTCTGCTGACGTTGCACGGTTTCCAGCGTGATGTCGATACCCACCGAGATAATCAGCGGGATGCCAAGCGCCAGCATGGTATCGAAGAGGGAGATACTCACCGTGCTGATGCTGTAGATTAACGAAGTTAGGATAAACCACGCGAAGATAAGTCCCGCCGCCAGCACAATCTTAAAATACCAGCGCGGACGGGCATAGATTAAGCTCGCACCAACCGCCAGCAAAACGATGATGCTAGCCTGCGCGAAGGGGGCGATAGGCTCGACGAAGCGTGCCTGTAGCAAGCTCTCAATCGCGTTGGCTTGTATCTCGATGCCGGACATCAAACTGGCGGAGGACGGCACCCGATATTTATCCAGTTCACCGACGTTGTTGCTTAAGCCCACCAGCACAATTTTGTCATCGAAAAGTGCTAGATCGACATTGCCGTCTATGACATCGGATAGCGAGACCGTTGTGAAGGTCTGATCTTCGCCGATAGAAGACGACCCGAAATAATATTGTCGCCACATGCCATAGTCATCGACAGTCAGTTGTCGCTCCGGTGTGACGTTCAACGTGTCGCCTTCCGCGCTGATGATCTGTGAGGTGGCAGAGGCAGGGATGCGTAAATAGGCGAGATAGGTGGCGATGCTAAAGGACACCCCTTGCGCGTCGTTCACTTGAATCAATGAGGGTTGCTTGCGAATCACGCCATCGGAATCCGTCAGGGCGTTGGCGAAACCCAGATAATCCGCATTATCGACAAGTATCGGGCTGAGGGGTAGGCGATCACTATAGGTCAGGACATGCGAATCATCGGTAGCGACCACATTGGGGTTAAAGTTAATGCCTGCATCCGCTAAGACGATGCGCGTGCGTGCGTCACTCTGGCGTAAATTGGCGAGTGCCTCCGCAAATACCTCGTCTTCGGGCTGAGTCGTGCTAAACAGCAGATCAAAGGCGATCACGCGTGCATTACCTGCGCCCAATACAGCAATCAGATCCGCATAAACGGCGCGTGACCATTCCACAGGGGTGCGTCCATAACGGGTCAGGCTGTCGTCATCAATGGCGACAATGACGATACGGTCAGACGTTTCGGCAGGGGCATAAAACACATCATCAATGCGTAAACGGGTTGGCGTAAATAAATTGCCGTACCAGATCAACAGGAGTATGAGCGCGATGATCCCGCCTGCAAACAGACTATAGCGCAGGCGGGGAGCGTTCCAGCTTGATTTTAGTTTTTGCATCACTGATGTTGTCATGCCTAACCGTTGTCGGGTTCGGCTGTAGCTTCCGGCAGACTTTCCAGATCGACGGGATCGCCGAGCGATTCAAAGCGATCAATGTTTTCGACCTGTGTATCGGGGAAAACACGCAATCCCGCGCAGGAGTCACCGATTTGCACGCTGGTCGATAAAACCCACGCAAAACCGCCACGATAATCAATCCGATACCAGTTGCCACTTTCGGAAATACCCACAAGCGTGTTGATCTCCGGCGCGGCAATAGTGCCGATTCGCAATTGATCGACAGCCGGACCGAGGCGCACGTTTAAGCTGACATCATCCGGTGTGGTCAGGCTGGCGCTACAACCATCCAGCGCCGCATCCAATTCGTCGAAATTGGTCGCGTAGACCACATCGCTCAACGGTGCGTCCACTTCTGACCGCACGCCGAAATTTGGCTCTACGGCGGCATCACCATCGGGAGTCTCTGCCATGACTGTGCCTTCTTCTGTGAGCATCGCGGAGCGTCCGCTGTCTTCCACGCGGATGGTAAAGACCGTGCCACGCGCCGCCAACGTCATGCCGGGGGTGGTCACATCATACGCGGAATTCGTGCCCAGAACACGATTCAAGCGGTGGGTTGCCTGCCCCGCCAGCACCGAGACATTCAGGCGAAAATCATCGTCGTCGCCTTCAAACTCGACAATCGAATATTCGGTATCCGGCTCTAGCAAAACATCCGTGCCATCTGCGAAAAACGTGATACGCGCTTCTCCGCTGGCATCGGTGCGGATGATGTCGCCCACGCCGACGATGGCTTCTACGGAAACAGGAATCGGGTTGCTCGTATTCACCCGCTGTACTTCTACGCCGGGTGAAATGACTTCGAGGGTTGCGGCAAATTCATTTTGCGCGGACGTGATGATGCTAAATACAAATAAAATGAGTACGGTAAGCACTATAAGGTGTATTTTTCGGATCATATGCGTTCTTATACCCCACCATTCGAACTTATGGAATCACAATAATATTATTGTAACCGGAAATTTGTATTTACGGATAAAGACTATCGGAGTTTATTTTCAACATCTGCGCGAAAATGGACAGTAATATTGTTGAAAAAGTGAGCAGTGATAAGTTGTGAATGGTTGAGTAGAGATTTATTGAGTGAATAAACCGTGCCCAATGCCGACATATTTCATAATATAACGGTTAAAATGGGGTGTCAACGAAATAGCCATATTTTTCACGTTTTTGGGAATTGTTCTAGCAAACGTGATTTACACGAGATGGCGTTGTACCGCAATTGCCGCCGCCTCTGTGCGGGTAGTAACGCTCAGTTTGCTGAGGATGCTACTGACATGAAATTTCACGGTGGCACGGCTGATAATCAGCTCATCGGCGATTTCACGATTATTGCGTCCGGCGATCATCAAGCCAAGCACCTCTTTTTCGCGTTCGGTGAGGTGAATTTCTACCGGACGCGGGGTGTTCGATGCCTTGACCAGCAAGCGCGTTGCATCAGATGCCATAGCGACATTGCCCTCTACTACAGTATAGACGGCGTTCGCCAATTCATTGACGTTCACATCCTTGAAGAAATAACCGGACGCACCAGCAGAAAGCGCCTCCTGCACCAAATTTTCATTATCGGTAAAGCTCGTCAGGGCGATGATCTTCACGTTCGGGTTATGCGCGAGGATGGCTCTGGTAGCTTCGATGCCGTTTAATTTAGGCATGACCACATCCATCAAGATCACATCCGGCTTCACTTCTGCGGCAACCGCAACAGCTTCCTCACCATTAGAGGCCTCACCAACCAATTCCAGATCATCAATCACATCGAGGAAAAATTTAAAGCCCTGCCGCACCACTGCATGATCGTCCACCAATAAAACGCGAATTTTTTTGTCGCTCATGTCGAATATCCTTTAATTAAGTCGGCTTTAGCTAGTTCTGCGGGCCATTTAATATGAATATACGTGCCCTCACCGGGGGCGCTTTCAATGCTGATGGATGCGCCAATTTTTAACGCCCGTTCCTGCATGATGTTGATACCATGATGTCCGGGCGGGAGCGTTTCATCAAAGTCGAAGCCCACGCCATCATCGGCAATCGCCAGATCAATCGAGTTGCCCAGATAGCGCAATTCCATCTGGATACTTTGCGCTTTGGAATGCTTATGGGCGTTGGTCAGGATTTCCTGCGCCAGCCGATAAAATTGCAGGTGAATTTCCGGCTCCAGTGTAATGGGATTACCGATCACATCCAGTTCTACCGCGATGCTTGTCCGCCCGCGCATCCCGTTCGCCAGATTTCTAAGCAATTCCGGCAGGGGCATACTGACAATCGCCTGTGGGCGTAATTCCACCAGCAGAGCACGCATTTCCGCCAGTGCGCTCCGGTTGAGTTCGGTCAATTTTTCCAGCCCCATGTGGAGCTTTTGTGACGGATCATCCACCAGACGGGTCAGTGAATCGGCGATCACGCTGGCGGAGAATAAGGTCTGGCTGACGGCATCGTGTAATTCCCGCGCTAAACGCTGACGTTCTTCGATGGCGGCGAGTTCTTGTCCTTGCTCAAAAGCCCGTGCGTTGCGGATGGCGATCACCGCTTGGTTGGCGAACAGTTGCAGATTTTCCGCGTGTTTTTCCGTGAAGTGATCCGGCACATCACTATCCAGATTGATGAAGCCGATGACCTGCCCCTCTTCGATGATCGGAATGCCGATATACGAACGGATGAGGATATTTGTATTTCTCGTATCCCAGTTCGGATAATTCAGCGTGTTATAGACAATCAAGGGTTCGCAGGTATCGATCATCTGCTTGAGGGTCGGCGTACGGTAGGCATCGAAAATAAAATCGTCCGGGGAAAAGGTCGCCGGATAATGATCGTAGCCACGGTAGCTCGCCGCATAAGTTTGCCCGTTGCTGTCTATCAGCATCAAATTAGCGCTGAGGTGTGGCACCACCTGATCCAGATTTTCCAGAATACGAAAGAGCACATCGTCAAAATTGAGTGTACTGTTCAGGACATTAGAAATATCCAGCAGGGCTTCTGCGATGGCACGTTGTTCCTGCTCCTGCCGGAATAAACGCCGACTTTCTGTGATGTCACGTGCATTAATGATGATCGCGCCCACCCCGTTTACGCGTAATAGGTTGGTGGCGACACTTTCAAACCAGCGCCATTCACCTGTATAAGACCGGATTCTATAGCTAGCAACGGGCGGGTCTTGTGGGACGGTGGTCAACTGATTGAGCATCTGCGCAAGGGTGGGTAAATCCTCATCATGAACATAATCGCTCAGCGGATGTTGGAGCATAGCTTCTTCTGGATAGCCCAGAATGCGCGTGATGGACGGGCTGTTATAGATGATGGTGCCGTTGCCATCCAATTGAATGATGAGATCGGAGCCTTTTTCAACCATCGCCCTAAAGCGGATTTCACTCTGTTTGAGGACCTCTGTGTGGCGGAATTGTTGCACATTGTAGCGGATGGCACGGTCAAGTAGATGTGCGTTGACCATCGTCTTGTCGATAAAATCCACCGCGCCTTCGGTCATCACGGCGATGTCAATATCATGACTGCTGTAGCTCGTCAGGACAATGACCGGCACCGCAATATCTCGCTCACGGAACGCCCGTAAAATATCAATGCCGTTGTAATCACCGCCCAATTCGTAATCGAGCAGGCATATGTCATAGGGGTTTTGCTGAATTTGAACGATGGCATCTTCAAACGTTGATACCCAATCTAAGGCAAAGGCAACGGTTTTCGATTGCTTGAGGTAGCCCTCAACAAGGTAAAATTGTTGTTGCTGATCGTCAATGAGCAGTACCCGAATTTCATCCTGCATAGCCCGCTTCTTCTACGAGATCACTCGATTTTCGGAAAATGTAACCATGAAACGTAAAAAGAACACGCAAAGTCGTCTTCTATTATTACTATACCGAATAATCTTCCCGTAGTATATGCGTCAGGGGGTGAGTATTTACCCTGGCTAGGTGGCTAGGTACTCAGTCTTTTCTGCGACGGACTCGTGCTCAATTAAGGGACAATCAATCAATTCCTGCGGCGGCATAATATCATCTTCATCGTCGTGGAGTAAGAGTTGGTTAAACGCCCATTGTCCCATCTCATAATGTGGCAATTGTACTGTGGTCAGGCGGGGAATCAGGTTAGAGACAATATCTATCTGGTTATCAAAGCCCACCACACTGATATCTTCGGGGATACGCAAGCCCTTCGCCATAATCGCTGAATAGCCTGTCATTGCCGTGCGATCATTGCCGAAAAAGAAGGCGGTTGGCGGGTTGGGATGTTCCAAAAAGCGCGTGGTTGTGACGTAATTTGCCTTTGCGTCCTCAATAGCGACACCGATGATTGACTTATCAAACAGCACGTCAAATTCCGCTAGTGCCTGTTTATACCCGATTAACCGCCCCTCCGCCGCCGGAATCGCGGGCGGACACACATTTAAGAAGGCGATGCGACGATGCCCCGCTTCTAATAGATTTTTTGTTGCGCGATACCCGCCGATTACTTCATCCGGCACGGCAGATGGCAACGAACGATCTGCGAGAAAACAATTCGCCAGCACCGTCGGCACCTGATAAATATTCTGCGGGAGCTTGACCTCTCGATGAAACATCGCCGCGTAAATAATACCCTCCACATGCCGTTCCAGCAGAAATTCGACCACCGCCTCGGATGCTTCCATGTCGCGTCCGGTATTCAAAATCATCACAACCTTTTCATTTTCAAAGGCGGCTTCCTGTACCCCGCGAATGATGTCCACCGCGTAGGGGGTGGTGGCGACTTCATCTGTCAGAAAGCCGATAAGTCCGGTTTCCGTACCGCGCAACCATCTGGCGCTAAAGTTTCTCCGATAATCAAGCTCATCTATCGCCTCAAGCACTTTCTGGCGTTTTTCCTCGCTCACATAGGGATGGTCATTGAGTACGCGTGAAACGGTGGTCGTGCCTACGCCGGCGCGTTTTGCGATGTCTTTGATGGTCAGGTTATTGCTCATACATACAGTCCGATTTCGTTTACAGTTAAAAGTACATGACTCGAAGAAAAAGCAAATCATGCAGAGAGCGTGCCTATTATAGGCGAAAAACGACCAGAATTGGACAACACCTACGAATTTGTTGCAAAAAAATCTGGAACATGTTATGGTAACGATACCATGTGGTAACGTTACCATAAAAATAATGCTTATAAATTAGACACATCTTGATTTAGGAATTTATTAAATGACGACCCATATCACGGGCGCAACAAACAAAAAATTTGACGCTGATCCCGCCCGTCCTCGCTTTCATTATCTCCCGCCATCCAATTGGATGAATGATCCTAACGGACTCATTCAGTGGAACGGCGCATATCATCTTTTCTACCAATACAATCCAGACGGTGCCTTCCATGCCAATATGCATTGGGGTCATGCGGTGAGCCGCGATCTTGTGCATTGGGAGCAATTACCCATCGCGCTTGCACCCACCCCCGGCAGTGTTGATGAGGACGGCATTTTTTCCGGCTGTGCGGTCAATAATGACGGTCAGCCCGTGATTATCTATACCGGTGTGCGTGGCGAAAGATTTGAACATCAGGTGCAGTGTGTCGCGTTCGGTTCAGACGATTTGCTGAAGTGGGAAAAATACGCGAACAATCCGGTGGTCGGTGAAGTTCCGCCGGAGGCAAACCAGACGGCAGATTTCCGTGATCCGTTTGTGTGGCGCGATGGCGAACACTGGTACATGCTGGTCGGCTCTGGCATTAAAGATGTGGGCGGGACGGCGTTTTTGTATCGCTCCGATGACCTGCTTAGTTGGGACTACTTGAACCCGCTTCTGGTCGGTGACCGCACCAAAAACGGCTTGATCTGGGAATGTCCGAACTTTTTCCCGCTGGGCGATAAATGGGTATTGATCGTCTCCATGCACGACGGTAAAGATACCGTGCGCGTTCAATACTTCGTCGGCACGTATGAAAATCATCGCTTCACGCCGGAAGTTGAAGGTTTGCTTGACCATGCCTATCTGTATGCCCCGCTGACCATGCAGGATGACAGTGGACGGCGCATATTATGGGGTTGGTTGCGCGAAGGGCGGAGCAAACAAGCCCATACGAATGCAGGCTGGGCGGGCGCACAATCGATCCCGCGAGAACTGTCCTTAGATGAACACAGCCGCCTCATCATGCGCCCTGTGCCAGAAATTGAGACCATTCGTGGTGCACATCATCAGTATGACAACCTCAACTTAGACACAACTTCTGAGGCTGAAATGCCCATTAGCGCGCATGGATTGGCGCTGGATATTGCACTGGATGCAACCTTGCAGGACGAGGGGGAACTGATGCTGTCGGTTGCCTGCTCACCGGATAACAGCCAACGAACCGACATTCAATTTAGCGCCCTCACCGGCGAACTCAGCGTGAATCGCGCCTATTCATCCTTAAGCGAGGACGACGAACGCCATTCCCACACCGCACCGCATGAGTTGGATGCGGGTGAAAATTTACACCTTCGCATCATTTTAGACGGCTCATTGTTAGAAATTATCGCCAATGGACGCACCAGCATCACCAGCAGAATTTACCCGACTCGCTTTGAAGATGACGGGATACGGCTACAGGGCACAGGCGCGCTGGTGAATCGTCTTGATATTTATGAAATGCCATCAATCTGGCGGTAATTTTCGCCAGTGAGTTTCAACAGATGGGACACATGCCGTTCGGCAAAAAAACAATAGGAGGTTGCTATCGATAAAACGTTACGCACGTACAAAACGACCTATCGGATTTTTCTTTCAATTAAAAGTCAAACACGTTATTTAAGAGGACAAGAGAATGAATAATAAACGCTGGTTTTCGCTCATTATGCTCGTCGCGATATTTATTTTTGGCGGCTCGGTTATCGCTCAGGATGCGGCAGTTTTAGAACTGTGGTATCACGGTGCCGGTAATGAAGTTGAAAGTTCAATTGTTCGTCAGATCATTGATGATTTCAACGCCTCACAGAGCGATTATGTGGTCGAATTGCAAGATTTCCCACAACAATCCTACAATGAATCTGTCGTCGCCGCCGCACTTGCCGGTGACCTGCCGGACATCATCGACGTTGATGGTCCGGTGATGCCGAATTGGGCATGGTCTGGCTATCTGCAACCTATTGAACTACCGGAAGGCACACTTGATGGATTCCTTCCCGGTGCAGTTGGTATCTGGGACGGTGAAGTCTACTCCGTCGGTCTGTGGGAAGCGGCGATTGCAATGTATGCTCGTCGTTCCGTTTTAGAAGCCAACGATATTCGTATCCCGACCTTAGAAGAACCGTGGTCATTGGAAGAATTTGACTCCGCACTAGAAACCCTGCAAGCGACGGGCGAATTCGACTATGCGTTAGACCTCGGTATGAACGATCAAGGTGAATGGTATCCCTATGCGTTCCTTCCCCTGATGAAGAGCTTCGGTGGCGATCTGATTGATCGTGATACCTACCTGAGCGCAGAAGGCGTACTCAACGGTGAAGAAGCCGTTGCGTGGGGTGAATGGTGGCAAAGCCTGTTTGAACGTGGTTTAGCCCCCGGCACATCACAGGATGTTGGTGACCGTCAGACCGGTTTCATTGATGGTAACTACGCGTTGCAATGGAATGGTAACTGGGCGGCAGTTGATGCTCTGGCGGCATGGGGCGATGATCTGCTCTTCCTACCTGCACCGGACTTCGGCAATGGTAATTATATCGGTGGGGCTTCATGGCAATGGGCAGTCTCCGCAGACAGTGAAAATCCTGAAGGTGCGAACGCGTTCATCGAATTCGCTATTCAAGATGAGTACTTCGCCGCTTTCTCCGATGCCATTGGTTTACTGCCTCCGACAGCAAGCGCGGCGGCAATGACCGAAAATTACTCCGAAGGTGGACCACTTGAGGTCTTCTTCGAACTGAGTAACCAACAAGCTCTGCTTCGCCCACCAACACCCGGTTACGTCGTGATGGCGCTCGTATTCCAGGATTTGGCGATGAATATTGCGAATGGTGCTGATGTTCAGGAACAATTGGATGCGGCTGTTGATGAAATTGACCGTGACATCGAAAATAATGGTGGCTTTGGCTTTGAATAAATAACTTATTGCGGAACAACATCCGCGATCCTCGTCGGTGGGTGCGTCTTCACTGTATGGCGCATCCACCCACTCTCCCACTCCGCACGTATCAGGAGTATCCACTTAATGGCTGAAACCAACTTACAAAGTACAGCGATACCGAAAGACCGTTCTTTTACCTTACTTAATACGGGATCTAACCGGCGTAATGAAGCAATCGTCGGCTGGTTGATGGCGGCACCTGCCTTGCTTGGTATTCTTGCCTTCGTCATTGTTCCGTTTATTTTTGCATTCGGCATTTCTTTAACCAATCAGCGACTCATTTCACCAAATCCAGCGGAATGGGTTGGCTTACGAAATTTTAACCAGTTGCTCAACATCCGTACCTTCACGCTTGATCCAGTCGTAGACGAAGCAACGGGCGAATACGTGATTGATGAAGACGGCGAAATTGAATATCCCGCCCTGCGTGACTTTACGCGTGGCAATCCAGATTATCCGCAATTAGACGGACTGCGGGAGCTAACCTCGTGGAAGCAAGGAGATACCCGCGTGATTTTACTGGCGAGTGATCCAGTATTTATGCGGGCGCTCATCAATACAATCTTATTTGTCGTTGTCGTTGCGCCATTACAGGGTGGATTGGCGCTGATATTGGCGGTGATAATCAATCAACCTATCCGGGGGATCAACATTTTCCGCACGATTTACTTTATGCCGGTGGTCGTCTCGATGGTGATTGTGGCGATGTTGTGGCGTTTCATCTATGACGGGCAGAACGGCTTGCTGAACACGGTGCTGAATGCCCTGTCGCTCGGCACGTTCCAGCCGGTGGATTGGCTCGGCAATTCAAACACAGCCTTACCCGCGCTTATCGTGATGTCCGTGTGGCAAGGGGTGGGCTTCCATATGGTGATCTGGCTGGCGGGCTTACAAAACATCCCCACCACCCTCTATGAAGCCGCATCGGTTTCTGGCGCAAATAGCTGGCAGAAGTTCCGCTTTGTGACGTGGCCCGGTCTGCGAAACACCGCGATTTTCGTGCTGGTCATCATCACGATGCAGGGCTTTAGCCTCTATACACAGGTGCAGGTCATGACGCGTGGCGGTCCGCTGGATTCCACGCAGTCTGTTGTTTTCCAGTCGGTCATTCGTGGTTTTGAGCGTCAAGATATCGCAGGTGGATCGGCAATCTCGGTGATCTTCTTCCTGATGGTGCTGTCCGTCTCGCTCATCCAAACCTTCTTGACACGGGATAGGAGTACGTAAATCATGGCAACGATGACTATGCAACAACAACCCAAACCTTTCAACTATATGCGAGTCGCCAATTATTCCTTGCTGGTTTTTCTGGCATTCGTGTTCATGTTCCCGATTGTATTCATGGTGGTGTCGTCCCTCAAGCCGGATTTACAACTCCTGCGGGATACCTCTTCTATACGGGCATTTTTGCCAGTGGGCGATATTTCGGTCAACAATTATCAAGCCGCCTTTGAGCGTGTGCCGATGGCGCGCTTTATCTTCAATTCGGTGTTTGTGACGGCAACGACGGTCATACTCGGTCTGTTCGTCAATTCGATGGCGGCATACTCGTTTGCGATTTTGCGCTGGAAGTATAAGAATATCGTCCTCGCGGTGATCGTCGCAACGTTTATCATCCCGTTTGAGACCATCGCCGTCCCGCTGTTGCTGATCGTCAATTCCTTACCGTGGATTAGTTCGTCAGGCATCACAACTGGCTGGCTGGATAGTTACCACGTTCAGATTTTGCCGTTCGTGGCGAGTTCTTTCCAGATTTTCCTGTTCTATCAATTCTTTAAAGATTTACCGATGGAAGTTGTGGAAGCGGCACGCATCGACGGCGCAAATTCGTTCCAGATTTATGTCCGTGTGATTGTGCCGATTTCCGGTCCGGTGTTTGCCACAGTCGCCATCCTCAGCTTCCTCGCCATGTGGAATCAGTTCCTATGGCCACTGATGGTGGTGCAATCGGAAACCTACCGTCCGGTGATGGTCGGCATTCAATACTTCTTCCAGCTTAACGTAGCATGGGGGGAGATCATGGCGTATCTCTCAACCATCACGCTTCCGGTGTTGGTGCTGTATCTCTCACTCCAGCGGGCGTTCATCGAAAGTATCGCCTCGACGGGTGTGAAGGGCTAAATCCAACACTGTTCCATATATCATCACACAAAAGGCAATCTCCGACGCAAATCGAGATTGCCTTTTTGAGTATGTCCATCCACGCCTATATATTGCGTACCAATTAGCGATAAAATGACCCGACGAAGCGATCCCACAACCATGCAGAAAATACCGTGCGAAACAGCGGCATCATGTGTCCCATCATGCCAACCTTATACCGGGGGCGGGGGTTGGACGCGCCCATGACTTTGACAATGACCGATGCCACACGCTCAGGCATGATATAGCCTGTCGTTTGTTGAGACATTTTATGAAACGCTTGCATCATGTCGCTATACGGATTATCTGGCGTGACAGTCAAGCTCTGTGCGGAGGAATGCGCCAACGGGGTTAAGACCGGACCCGGTTGAATAAGTACCACTTTAATGCCAAATTGCTTCACCTCTAAGCGTAAGGCATCGCTGATAGATTCGACGGCATATTTTGTGGAATGATATGCCCCTGCCAGCGGAAATGTAAATTCACCTCCGGCTGAACTGATATTGATGATGTTTCCGCTTTTTTGTTGACGCATCTTAGGTAAGACGAGTTGTGTCATCCGCACCAATCCAAACACGTTGGTTTCATATTGCCTCAACCATTGCTCATTCGTGATGTCTTCAATCGCGCCCATCTGACCAAAGCCCGCATTGTTGACGAGCACATCCACCGCGCCGTGTTGTGCCTCGACGTAGCGGACTGCTTCAATCATGCTTGCTTCGTCAGTAACATCAATGCACAGCGGATGTGCGCCCAGGGTCTTGATGGCTGGAAAGGTATCCTGACGGCGCGCCCCTCCATAAACAATATGTCCCGCCTCAACCGCCTTTTTTGCGGTTGCATGACCAATGCCGGAGTTGCTCCCCGTGATGAGAATGACTTTTTGCTTTGCTTGTGACATTTCGATTTCCCTTTGACTGTTTGTTGGCATCAGGATAAACTATGAACCATACTTTATAGTCAAGTGGTTTTAAGGGTCTACTCATGTTAATCAGCGAGTTAGCGCAACGCACAAATTTACCCATCCACACGATTCGCTTCTATGAGCGTGAGGGACTCATTGATGAACGGTTTTTCCACAGGGGAGACAATCGCTATCGGTATTATCATGAGGAAGCCGTCGAACGCATCGAGATGATAAAACAGGGGCAATCGGCAGGGTATACCATCACCGAAGTGCGTGAACTTCTACTAACGTGGGATGCAGGGGAACTCACTACCGATGCGACAATCAGTTATCTTGAGGATAAAGTCGGCGAGATTTCCCGCAAGATTTTAGAGCTTGAGCAAATTAAGGGCTATCTGACGCAAAAATTAGACAGTCTACGAATTTCACCTGAAACCGCCGAAATTGAGCGTGGCTAGGTACATCTCAAATCCCTACAGACATCCACACAATTTGTTGCTAATCTTAGCTTTTTATTCATTGCTCATTGCTCATTGCTCGACACTTGTTCTCGAAAGGCTAATCCCATCGGCACGGTAACACATAACACGCCCCTGCGCCTTTTACATCTCGCCTTAATGATTGTGGCGTTCGGCTTCATCGTGGTCTATGTGGTCATCGCCATGAGTCGCCTAACCTTTCCTTATGATATTCAGTGGATGGAAGGCGGCATGGTCGATCATGTCCGGCGCATCATGGCGGGCGAGCCACTTTATGTCGCGCCGGATGTCGATTTTACGCCCTATATTTACACGCCTTTCTATTTTTACGTCTCCGCCGCCGTCTCTACGGTGACTGGAGTCGGGTTGTTCCAGTTGCGCCTCGTCTCATTGTTTGCCTCGCTAGTTTCCTTTGCACTGATCGGGGCACTCGTCCGGCATGAAACGCGCAACACGTTCGCGGCGATAGTGAGCGTGGGGCTGTTTTCGGCGACATTTGTGCTCGGCGGTGCATGGTTTGATCTGGCACGCAACGACACTCTCATGCTGGCGCTGGTGCTCGGCGGGATGTACGTGGCGAAAGTCGTTGACTCATGGCGTGGGGTGGTGATGAGTGCCGTTTTGTTCACGCTGGCGGGATTGACTAAACAGACTGCCTTAGCCATCGCCATTGCCATCGCCGTCTATTACGCGCTCACCAATTGGCGCTATGGTCTGGCATTCGTGGCGATCTTCGGTGGGCTGACCCTCGCGTTCACGCTGGCGCTCGATTCCGCCTCTAACGGCTGGTACACCTATTACGCCTTTGATCTACCCGGTCAGCATCCGTGGGTGTGGGCGATGCTGGTGGATTTCTGGCGACTTGATCTCGCGCCGGTCATCGTCGCGGGCGGGGTGGGGCTGATCTATCTCCTGACCATCTGGCGCGACTCATGGCGTAACTTTCTCTTTTATGGTTTGCTGGCAGGGGCGATGATCGGCAGTGCGTGGCTCTCGCGTCTGCACGAAGGCGGCTATATCAACGTGCTGATTCCGGCGTTCGCCATGATTGCCATTACGTTTGGCTTGGGCGTGGATCGTCTCGCAAAGTTGACGTTCATTACCCGTCATCCGTCGCGCCTCGTCATGATATATGCGCTCTGTCTGGTGCAATTCGCCTTGCTGATTTATACGCCCGCCGATCACATGCCGACCTCTGCAGATCGTGCCGCAGGTGAGCATGTTGTAGAGACGATTCGCAATATCGACGGTGATGTGTGGATGGTGCATCATGGCTACATCAGCTATCGCGCTGGCAAAGATGCCATTTTCGCCCATCGCATGGCGCTTGAAGATGTCATGCGCGGCACAGATACGCAAATCCGCGATGCGCTGGCGGAAAATATTCAGCAAGCCATCGCCGAGCAACGTTTTTCGGCAATCATCTTCGATGGCTCGCGTGATGATTTCATTCTGGTGGATTATTATTTCGCCAATTTGCAGGAGTTTTACGTCGGCGTGGGTGAAATTCTGCCCGAAGAATTTGACGGCGCGTTGTGGTCACGGACTGGCTTACCCGTGCGCCCCTATTATATCTTCGTGCCGATTTCGGGATGATCTAACGCCAACGTGGTATTAAACAGTTGCTTGAGTTTTCGTTATGATCGTCATCATCTGGCATCTTAATTTGAAAGCGCCCACTCATGACCGCCTACGATGACCTGAATCAACACATCGCTGAATATAACGACCTGCTGAACATCATCAACCTGTTGAAATGGGACATGCGGACGTGTATGCCCTCCGGTGGGTCGGCAACACGCGGTCAACAATTGGCGACTCTCTCGCGCATGGCAAAAGACCATTTCACCAGCGACAAAACCGCCCGTTTGCTGGATTCTGCGGAAAGTGAAATTGCCAGCGAAGACGCGGACTCCTATCGGGTGCGGATCGTTCGACAGACCCGTGAGTATTATGAAATCGTCAATCGCATCCCGTCTGAGTTACTGGGCAAAGTCGCCACACTTCAACCGACATCGGAGCATGTGTGGGAGCACGCCAAAAAGAACGCCGATTACGCCACCTTTAAACCTTATCTCCAGCAAATGCTCGACCTCAAACGTGAAATTGCCGACTACATTGGCTATGAAGACCACCCCTTTGATGCGCTGGTGTTTGAATTTGAGCCGAGCATGACTGCCGCCAAACTCAAGGCGTTGTTTGATGATCTCAAAAGTGGACTCCTGCCATTGCTGAATAAAATCATGGACAACGACAAGTCCCTGCCCAAAGATTTATGGTCAATGCGCTATCCGGTGGAGCAACAACGCGCCTTCTCGCTGGCAATGGCGAAGCGCATCGGCTATGACCTGACTCGCGGACGCTTAGACATCGCCCCGCATCCCTTTGAGATTTCGTTCACGCGCAACGATGTTCGCATCGCCACCCGTTATGATGACCATTTTATGCCGATGGCGCTCTTCGGCACGCTCCACGAAGCCGGACACGCCCTCTATGAGCAAGCTGTTGATCCATCGCTCACACGCACAGCACTCACCACCGATTTTCTCGGTCAATATGCCGTCGGCGGGACAAGCTATGGCGTGCATGAATTTTCCTCGCGCCTGTGGGAAAACGTCATCGGGCATAGTCGGGCATTCTGGGAGGTCAATTTCGCCGAACTCCAGACCTATTTTCCCGAACAACTCAACGGCGTGGATGTCGATTTGTTTTACCGCGCCGTGAATCGTGTGAAGCCGAGCTTGATCCATGTGGATGCGGACGAAGTGACCTATAACCTGCACATCATGCTCCGTGTGGAGATCGAATTGGGGATGCTTGATGGTAGAATTAACCTCGATGATTTGCCGGACGTTTGGAACGCCAAAATGCAGGAGTATCTCGGTGTGACTCCGCCAGATGATGGGGTGGGCGTGTTGCAGGATGTGCATTGGTCGGGCGGGGGATTCGGCTCGTTTCCCGGCTACACCGTCGGCAATGTGCTCTCAGGGCAATTTATGGAAGCCGCCCACGCACAAGACCCGAACATCCAGACCGCGCTCAACAATGGGGATTATGCCCCCCTGCGTGAGTGGCTGACGGACAATATCTATCGTCACGGACGCGCATACAGTAGCACGGAATTGCTCCAACGCGTGACCGGACGCGACCTGACCACCGCGCCTTATTTGACCTATCTGAACGACAAATTCACCGATTTATACGATCTATAGACCCAAAAAAGATGCTGTGGACTTAAACAGTTGCTTGATATTTCGTTATTATCCCGTTGGATTAGTTCACTATTGCGAAAGCGAAACCACCTATGACTGCTTATGATGACTTGAATCAACACATTGCGGAATACAACGATCTGCTAAATATCCTCAACCTGATGAAATGGGACATGCGGACTCAGATGCCTTCCGGTGGCTCTGAAACACGCGGTCAGCAATTATCGACTCTCTCCCGCATGGCGAAAGATCATTTCACCAGTGACAAAACCGCCCGATTATTAGACTCTGCGGAAAGTGAAATCGCCAGCGAAGACGCGGATTCCTATCGCGTGCGTGCCGTGCGCCAGACGCGTGAATATTATGAAATTGTCAATCGCATTCCGTCAGACTTACTCGGCAAAGTCGCCACATTAGAACCGACTTCAGAGCATGTGTGGGCGGAAGCCAAAAAGAACGCCGATTACGCCGCCTTCAAGCCCTATCTGCAAAAAATGCTTGACCTCAAACGGGAAATTGCCGAGGCAGTCGGTTATGAAGATCATCCCTTTGATGCGCTCGTGTTTGAATACGAGCCGAGCATGACCGCCGCCAAGCTCAAGGTGTTGTTCGATGATCTGAAATCCGGCTTGATTCCGCTGTTGAATAAGATCGTCGCCAACGACAAACCACTGTCCAAAGACCTGTGGGAAACACCCTATCCGATTGAGCAACAACGCGCCTTCTCGCTGGAAATGGCAAAACGCTTCGGCTATGACATGAACCGTGGACGCTTCGACATCGCCCCGCATCCCTTCGAGATTTCGTTCACGCGGCAGGATGTGCGTATCACCACACGCTATAACGAAAAATACATGCCGATGGCGCTCTTCGGTACACTCCACGAAACCGGACACGCTCTCTATGAGCAAAACGTCGATCCCTCATTGACGCGCACCGCACTCACTACCGATTTTCTCGGTCAATACGCCGTCGGCGGGACGAGCTACGGTGTGCATGAAATGTCATCGCGCTTATGGGAAAACAATGTCGGGCGCAGTCGGGAATTCTGGGAAGTCAACTTTGCGGAACTCCAGACCTATTTCCCCGAACAACTCGGCAATGCAGATGTTGACCTCTTCTACCGTTCGGTGAATCGCGTCAAGCCCAGTTTGATCCGCGTGGAAGCCGACGAAGTGACCTATAACCTGCACATCATGCTCCGTGTAGAAATCGAAATGGGCATGTTAGACCGAAGCATCAGCCTCGATGATTTACCGGACGTATGGAACACTAAAATGGAAGAATATCTGGGCGTAACCCCGCCGCATGATGGCTTGGGTGTGTTGCAGGATGTACATTGGTCGGGCGGGGGATTCGGCTCGTTCCCCGGCTATACGGTGGGCAATGTGATGTCGTCGCAATTTATGGAAGCCGCCCACGCGCAGGATGCGTCTATCCAAACGGCACTCAATAATGGCGATTATGCCCCTCTGCTGAATTGGCTGACAGAAAACATCTATCAGCATGGACGCGCTTATAACGGTACGGAATTGCTCCAACGGGTGACCGGACGCGAACTGACCACCGCACCCTACTTGAAATATCTGACAGATAAATTCACTGATTTATACGCGCTCTAAAAGTGCGCACAGGAAAATTTTTGCGGAAGGCAGGTGGCTGATGCCTTCCGTATTTGTCTTTCGCCGTCGTCGCTAAAGGCTAGATAAGTCGTTTTTTTCAGAAAAAGCGAACTTTAACATGATAGAAAGATGAAACTGTGGGCCAATTTCTCTATCAAAATCGGTGAAGTCACATTAATTTGTGCAGAATGCCCAGTTAGTAATTATCGTAAAATTGCCCGTTCATATCTCCGCTAAGAGTATGCGGGTGATTGGGCAGGTTGCCTAGTTCTTAATAATTCTCCGCTGGATTTCTTGAAATTTGACCCTTCTACACACGATTAAAACGCTAAAAACACCCGTTTATTCTAATACTTAGTTAAGGATTACGTTGGCATGGATGCTGGATGGTTGTTACAATAGTTGACTATCTGTTCATGTTACAAATGTACGACAGATGATTTGTAGCGGATTTACATCGTTACGAACTTAGAAAATTTACGAAGTACAGGAGCAAGATAAATGAAGAAGATTTTAAGTTTATTGCTGGTTCTGGTTTTCGCTATGCTCGCGGGCATCAGCGTCATTTCAGTTTCAGCGCAGGATGATCTACTCTTCCCAGTTGGCGAAGGGGACTTCCAATGGGAAGCCTTACAAGAATTTGCCGATACCTACGATTTTAGCGGTCAAGAATTATCTATCCTCAGCCCGTGGACGGATCAAGATGATGTCCTCGTCTCCAGCGTCCTCGACTATTTTGAATGGGCAACTGGTGCAACTGTAAACCACGCTGGTTCCAACAGTATGGAACAACAAATCGTGATTGACTGCCAGGCAGGTAGTCCGCTGGATATTATCGTCTTCCCGCAACCGGGTTTGATGGCAAATATGGCAGAAGATGGTTGCCTCGTTCCGTGGGGACAAGATGCGGCTGATTGGATGGCAGAAAATTATGCCGCCGGTCCGTCCTGGGTTGATCTCGGTACTGCTGTTGGCGAAGATGGCGAATCAGCCTTCTATGCTTTCCCCTACAAGATCGATCTGAAGAGTATCGTCTGGTACATCCCGGATAATTTCGCTGATGCCGGTTACGAAGTTCCTGAAACCATGGAAGAACTGCTTGCCCTTAGCGAACAAATTGTCGCCGATGGTGGTACGCCCTGGTGTATCGGTCTCGGTAGTGGTGATGCCACCGGTTGGCCCGCCACCGACTGGGTAGAAGACATTGTTCTGCGTACCCAACCACCGGAAGTCTATGATGGCTGGGTGACCAACGAAATCCCCTTCAACGACGAACGTATCGTCGCCGCCATTGAAACCTTCGGTATGTTTGCCAAGAATGACGCATGGGTAAACGGTGGTTCCGCCTCTGTAGGCTCAACCGACTTCCGCGAAGCCCCGCTGGGTATGTTTGAAATTCCGCCGGCTTGCTATATGCACCGTCAGGCGAGTTTCATCAGCTCCTTCTTCCCTGAGGGTACAGAATTAGGTCTGGATGCAGATTTCTTCTACTTCCCCGCCTTTGAAGAACTTGACCTCGGTCGTCCGGTATTGGGTGCGGGTACACTGTGGTCACGTTCAGTAGATAGTGAAATTACTGCCGCGTTCGAACAGTTCCTGGAACTGCCGGTTGTTCATGAAGTCTGGATGGCGCAAAGTGGCTTCCTGACCCCGCTCACCAGCGTGAACACCGATATGTACGCTAATGACACACTGCGTCAGCAAGGTCAAATTCTTCTGGATGCGACAACCTTCCGCTTTGACGCTTCTGACCTGATGCCCGGTAACATTGGTGCCGGTGCATTCTGGACAGGCATGGTCGACTTCGTGGGTGGTGCAGATGCTCAGACAGTCGCAGACGAAATTCAGGCTGAATGGGATGCACTTGACTAACAAGGGCTGTTAGTACCCATTACATAATAAAATCTGGGGTGACACACATACTGTCACCCCGATTCTTATCCACAGATTATGGCACATATTTAGTCGTAATGAACTTCATTCTAGTTGTTAACTGAAACAGTTTTTGTAGGTATGGATGGCTGTTATGAAATAATGTAACGGGCTTTTACCGATCACTAAAAACACGTAACTAACGACTTCTTACTAAACAGACACCACCTTCTAAAGTTTTTAGGAGATTTTTTATGGAACGCATAGTAGCCGCTCTAGCCGCCATCGTTTTGGGTGTTGGGGCACTCATCTTATATTTCTTTGGAACCAACTTCCTGTTAGACCGTTTGATGCCAGATCGTGTTGATGCAAACGGCATCCCTATCGAAAGCCGTGAAAAACAACGTGAGCGCATTCGCCCATGGTTGTTTGTGGGTCCGGCTGTGATCATCCTCGGTATTTATTTGGTTTATCCGGCGATACAAACCATTTTCCTGAGTTTCTTTGATGACAATGGTAAAGAATTTGTCGGGCTAAGTAATTACCAATGGGCAATAGAGAACCCCGGTTTCAGACAATCCATCAGTAATAATATTTTATGGTTGTTGATTGTACCGTTCTTCAGCACCGGGCTGGGCTTGCTGGTCGCTGTGCTTGCGGATCGCATCCGCTGGGGACCATTTGCTAAATCGCTCATCTTTATGCCGATGGCAATTTCCTTCGTCGGCGCGAGTGTCATCTGGAAGTTCGTCTATGATGCAAACTTAGCCAGTGCTGGCAACGACATCCCCCAGCAGATCGGTATTCTCAACTCCATCATCGTGAGCTTAGGAGGCTCACCCACTGACTGGATCACGGTGAGTTTCTGGAACAATTTCTTTTTGATGATGATTTTAATCTGGATTCAAACCGGCTTTGCAATGGTGATTCTAGGCGCGGCGTTACGCGGTGTGCCGGAAGAAACATTAGAAGCCGCCCGCATTGATGGTGCGAGTGAAGTTCGCATTTTCTTCAACATCATGCTCCCGCAAATCATGACGACCATTCTAGTGGTCATTACCACGATTATCATTACCGTCCTAAAAGTCTTCGATGTGGTACAGGTGATGACTAATGGACAGTGGGATACGCAGGTACTGGCGAACTTAATGTATGATCTCATGTTCCGCGGTGGTGGTGATTTCGGACGTAGTAGTGCTGTCGCGGTGGTTATTATGGTCGCGGTGATACCTGTCCTCGTCTGGAATATCCGTCGCTTCCGCCAAGAGGAGGCTTATCGATGAATACACGCGCACTTAATAGTCTTACCCCCGGCGGGATTATCGCTCGTGGGGCGCTTATCTTCATGGTACTGGTCTGGACATTGCCCACCGTTGGCTTGCTCATCAGTTCCTTACGTGAAAAAGATCAATTGCTGGTCACCGGCTGGTGGACGGCACTGCAAACCGCAGAACGCAATCTTCAGGGACGTACTGGTGCGGCGGGCGATCAAGTGCAGAATGATGACGGCATGTATGTCATCAGTGGCACAGTCTTTGAAGAGGAATCCGGCTCACAGCGCATCAGCACTTACGGCGGTGGCTTCTTACCCGCATCTGGCACGGTTGAATATGAACCGGGCGAGCAGGTCGGCTTATCCGATTACAGCGCCGATGAAGTAGTGGCGTTAGAAGATGGCACCACGTTTACGCTCAACTCTGACGGCACGTATGAGTGGGTCTCGCCGGAGCCGTTTGAGCTAGAGCGAGGGGTGCGATTCTTCGCTACGGTCAGTGTGCCACCGAGCTTCTCATTGAATAACTATGATGAGGTGCTCAGCGCCAATAACTTTGACCAATCGTTTATCAATACCTTCGTGGTGGCGGTGCCATCGACGATCATCCCGATTGCGATTGCCGCTTTTGCCTCTTACGCTTTCTCGTGGATGGAATTCCCCGGACGGCAATTGTTATTCGTCATCGTGGTGGGGTTGCTGGTCGTACCGCTACAGATGTCATTGATCCCGCTTTTGCGCCTCTATAACACAGTGGGGTCGACATTCGGTATAGATGCCAAATCCTATCCGGGTATATGGCTCGCACATACAGGGTTCGGTTTGCCCCTTGCCATATACCTGCTACGCAATTACATCGGTGGTTTGCCGCGTGAAATTATCGAATCCGCCAAGATTGATGGCGCGTCCCATTTCGATATTTTCGTCCGGCTGGTATTGCCCTTGTCCATTCCGGCGCTGGCATCATTTGCGATCTTCCAATTCCTGTGGGTCTGGAACGATCTGCTGATTGCGCTGGTGTTCTTGAACCGTACTGAAGATCAGAGCGTGATGACGGTGAAGATGGGCGAGTTGCTCGGCTCACGCGGGGATAACTGGCAGGTACTGACAAGTAGTGCCTTTATTTCTATCCTCGTCCCGTTAATCGTGTTCTTCAGCTTACAACGTTACTTTGTGCGTGGTTTGCTGGCAGGGTCGGTCAAGGGCGGGTAATCTATTGCAAGTCATCTTTTGTGGACTGATGTTCCGCAATCGGGTAGCAATAACACAGGGGCGATCTTTTATGGTCGCTCCTTTTTCATTAATATGCTCGGAAAAAGCTATGAATTTAGGTCGATAATCCGGCATCGGGCGTTTACAATAGGGTTGGGTGTTCGTTGTTAGTACAGGTCTCAAAAAGTTCTTGAAGTAATTTCATTGCAGAGACACGGAGATAATATAAAATTTCTTTGCGCCTTCGTGTCTTTGTGTTATTTTTTGCTTTTCGGTAGCTACCTACAAATTATGAACAATGGTCTAAAGGAGTGTGGGCACGATGACATGGTATGAAAACGCGGTCTTTTATGAACTCTATTTGCGTGCCTTTTATGATAGCAACAGCGACGGCTATGGCGATCTTGCAGGCTTACGCCAACATCTGGATTATTTGCAATGGCTGGGCGTAGATTGCATCTGGCTACCGCCGATTTTTCCGTCTCCAATGCGCGATGATGGCTATGACATTGCCAGCTATTTTAGCGTTGATCCTATCTACGGCTTGATGGAAGACTTCAAAATGACGGTGGATGAAATTCATCGTCGCGGGATGCGGGTTGTGATTGATCTGGTCATGAATCATACCTCCGACGAGCATCCGTGGTTTAAAGAAGCCCGTAGTAGTAAAGAGTCTCCCCTACGTGATTATTATGTGTGGAGTCCGACACCGGAAAAATATCAGGATGCGCGGATTATCTTCCTCGATACCGAATCGTCCAATTGGGCATATGACGAAATGAGCGGTGAATATTATTGGCATCGCTTTTACAGTAGCCAGCCCGATTTAAATTATGATAATCCTAAAGTCCATGAAGAGATGCTCACCGCCATGCGCTTCTGGCTGGATATGGGGCTGGACGGCTTTCGGGTGGATGCCATTCCGTACCTGTATGAACGCGAAGACACCAATTGCGAAAATCTGGACGAAACGCATGTCTTCATCAAAAAGATGCGGGCGTTGATTGACGAGGAATATCCCGGACGCTTATTGCTGGCAGAAGCCAACCAGTGGCCACAGGATTTGATCCCCTATTTTGGCGATACTGACAAGCCGGACGAATTCCAGATGTGCTTTAACTTTCCGTTGATGCCCCGCCTGTTTATGGCATTGGCGCGGCGTGATCGGCAATCCATCGTCGATATTGTCGCCCGTACACCGGATATTCCTGACGGATGCCAATGGGCGACCTTCCTGCGTAATCATGATGAACTCACGCTGGAAATGGTCACAGAAGAAGAACGCTATTTCATGTGGGATTTTTACGCCTCAGAACCCCGCCAACGCCTGAACCTCGGCATCCGCCGTCGGCTGGCTTCGCTGGTGGATAATGACCGCCGCCGGATCGAACTCCTGCATTCAATTTTGCTGACCTTGCCCGGCGCACCTGTGCTCTATTACGGTGATGAGATCGGCATGGGCGACAACATCGAATTGCCGGATCGCAATGGCGTGCGTACCCCGATGCAATGGAACAACAGCGCTAACGGGGGGTTCTCTAATTCGCCGATGGAAAAGCTCTACTCACCGCCCGTCACCGGACCTGATTTCGGGTATACGTCGGTCAATGTAGACATGCAACGCACCACACCCGGCTCATTGTTGCAAACTATCCGGCAGATGCTTGCTGTGCGTAAGGCGCATCCCACACTGGCACGCAGTCAGAACAAGGTGCAATGGTTGGACGATCTGCCCCGTCATGCGCTGGCATATTGGCGCGAAGACGAAGAAACCAGCATCCTCGCCCTGCATAATCTGGCGGATGTCTCGCTCAATATCGAATTGCCGGAAGAGATGCGCTTTATCGACATGATAAAGGTCGATCAGGTTACCTCGCCGCGCATCGAATTGCCCGGTTATGGCTATTGCTGGCTAAAAGTCATCAAAGAGTAAGTAAGCCTACGTTCATCACACCTCAAAAATAGTAAACATGGCGAAGGTACAAAGAAATTGTGTTTCTCATTTCTTTGTACCTCCGTATAATATGCGTTGACTTATTGACTGAAATTCATATTAAAGGGACAAAGTTATGACAAAAAGAGCCTTTTTTGGGATCACCATTACCGCACTCATCACGATTTTATTGCTGGCAATTGCGCCGATTTCCGCACAGGATAACGACATCGTCTATATGACGGTGGACGCGACCAGTGAAGTCGGCACAGTCAGCCCGAATGTCTACGGCGCGAACTTCGGTCCTCTGCAAACCGTGCCTGCGTCCATGTTTGAAGAAGCCACCGCCTCTGGCATTCGATTGTTACGCTTTCCGGGCGGGCGCTGGGGCGATACCCACAATATTCGCGCCAATGATCTGGATTTTTTGCGGTTCGCCACAGATTTGATCGGCGCGGACATTACCATCAACGTGCGAATGGAAGGTGGCACGCCGGAAGATGCCGCTGAACTGGTGCGTGATGTGAATATTGAACGCGGCTGGGGCATACAAGTGTGGGGCATCGGCAATGAACCCGACCTCTTCGCAGACTACGATACCGAACGCTTTAATCAGGAATGGCGCGCGATTGCCGAGGCGATGCTGGCGGTTGATCCTGATATTTTGCTGACCGGACCGGAACTTTCGCAATGGCATCTGGACTCAGCCTCTCGCCCAAGAGACGCACAGGGAAACTTATGGTTGGAATCATTTTTGGAAGCGAACGGTGATCTGGTTGATATTGTCTCCGTGCATCGCTATCCCTTCCCGCCACCCAACGAAGTCGCCGCGAATGTGGAGCAATTACGCCAGAGTTCGCTGGAATTCACCACATTGCTGGACGAATTACGCACCATCGTGCAGGACACCACCGGACGCGATCTGCCGGTATCTATCACAGAGATCAACTCGCACTGGAATAACGCTATCAGCGGAGAAGCCACGAGCGATTCTCATTATGCGGGCGTGTGGTGGGCGGATGTGCTCGGTAAGCTGATTTATCAGGAACCGTATGCTGTCGTCTATCATGATTTCCAGAGTGCGGCGAATCGCGGCGGGATGGGCTTGATGGGTAGGTCTGATTTACGTCCGAGCTATTTCGTCTATCAATTTTATCAACAATTTGGCGATACCCTGTTAGAAGTAGACTCCAGCGAAGACTTCGTGAACATCTACGCCGCTCGCCGTGAAGATGCGGCGATCACGCTCATCATGACCAACCTCACCGATGATGACCGTGACATTTCGCTTGACCTGACGGGCATTGATGGTGAGACCGTTTCCGTGTGGGTGATGGACGAAGCCAACGGCTATCATGAAGGCGAACCCGTCGCGCTGGATGATCTGTTCACGCTGGCGGGGCGTTCGGTGATGATGCTGGTGATTGAATAGATTCGGTCAATATTTCACACCACAGAGGCAAGAGAACGCGGAGAAAAATCGCTCTGTGTCTTCGTGTCTTCGAGCCTTTGTGTTACGCTTTTTTATATTTTTTACGGGAACGAAAATGACGTTAAAGACCTGTTTGATTGCTAATCGTGGCGAGATTGCCGTGCGGATCATCCGTGCCTGCCGCGAATTGGGTATCCGTGCGGTAGCGGTCTATTCCGAAGCGGACGCGAATGCCCAATTTGTGCAAATGGCAGATGTCGCCTACCCGATTGGTGCATCCAGCCCGACGGAAAGTTACCTGAACATCCCCAAACTAATCGACGTTGCCCGCACCGCCGGATGTGATTGTGTGCATCCCGGTTATGGCTTCCTGTCCGAGTCGTCCGCGTTCGCGCAGGCGGTCATGGATGCAGGGCTGGTGTGGGTTGGTCCCTCACCGGATACGATCACGCGCATGGGCGTAAAAACCGAAGCGCGTAGCCTGATGCAAACAGCAGGCGTTCCGCTTGTTCCAGGCTTTCAGGCAGAAGATGCCGATAACGCGGCGTTCATCAGCGCGGCGGAAAGCATCGGCTACCCGTTGATGGTCAAAGCGGCGGGCGGGGGCGGCGGTAAGGGCATCCGCATTGTGCAGGAAGCGGGCGCATTACCGGACGCGCTGGATTCCGCCCGTAGAGAAGCGACGAACGCCTTCGGGGATCCGCGCTTATTTCTGGAAAAGTACATCGCGGAAGCCCGCCACATCGAAGTCCAGATCATCGCGGATGCACACGGGAACGTTCTGCATCTGTTTGAGCGCGAATGTAGCACGCAACGTCGCCATCAAAAAATCATCGAAGAATCGCCCTCGCCGATTCTGGACGACGAGACGCGCAACGCCATCTGTGAGGCGGCAGTCAAAGCGGCGAGCGCGGTGGGCTATGTCAACGCGGGAACGGTGGAATTCATCGCCACGCCCGACGGTGACTTTTATTTTCTTGAGATGAACACCCGCCTACAGGTGGAGCATCCCGTCACGGAAATGGTCACAGGCGTTGATCTGGTCGCGTTGCAATTTCGGGTTGCAACTGGCGACGCGCTCCCGTTTACGCAGGCGCAAATCAGCCAACGTGGACACGCCATCGAGTGTCGGGTATATGCAGAAGACCCGCACAATCAATTTTTGCCCGCAATCGGACAGGTGCAGACCTTTATCCCACCGCAAGGACCGGGCATCCGCGTCGATAGTGGCTTAACAAGTGGCGACGAGGTGACCATCCATTACGACCCGATGATCGCCAAAATCATCGTTCATGCGCCCACCCGCGCCGATGCGATCCGGCGGATGCGAAACGCCCTGTGCGAAACGGTCATTCTCGGTACGACGACCAATATCGACTTTCTGCTGGCTTTGTTGAACACCGCCGAATTTGTGGAGGGTGCGGTGCATACTGGCTTTGTGGACAATCATTTGCAAGCGTTGCTCCCTGATACACCGGAAATCCCGCACATGGCGCTCATCGCCCTCGCCCTGAACGACTTGCATATACAGACGAAGCGCGAACGTCCGGCAGGCGACTCCGATGGCGATGTGTTTAGCCCATGGGCAAAAAGCGATCAGTTTCGGCTCTAGTGAAGGCAACCTTAACTTATGAATTTTACGTACACCTACCATGATACAGAGTACGCCGTTCAACTGGACGCATTGCCCGATGGACGCTACACAGCGACGATTGGCGAGAATACGTACACCTTTAGCGCGCACACGCTGGAAAACGGCGCATGGTGGATCGCGCTTACGGACTCCGGCGGGCAGGTCACGGCGCACGTCACCGCGCAGGACGAGGCGCGCTTTGTGCATGTGGATGGCGCGAGTTACGATTTGACCGTACCGGATACACGTACCTCCCGACGACGGGGCGCAAGCGCGGGCAGTGGCGAACTCACCGCACAGATGCCCGGACAGGTGACGGCGGTGGAAGTGGCTAGTGGTGATTCTGTGACTGCCGGACAAACGCTGGTCGTGCTGGAAGCGATGAAGATGGAAATTCGAGTCACTGCGCCGACGGATGGACAGGTGAAAGCCGTACATGTCGCTGTGGGTGATGTTGTCGAGCGCGGGCAAACGCTGGTGGAGCTTGATACACAATAGGTCACGCTGATGGAATTTTATTGGCAGTAACGGGATATTATTTTTTCTGCCAACTTCTGGCATTTTCGGATATTTTGAGGGAAGAAACACCTTATTTGGGATGGCGTTTTCATGGCAGTCAGTGCCACAGTGCCAACGTTATCTTTCATGTTTCGTTGTGTATATGATCGGTTGTATTCCTGATGGTAGCACAGGTTTGGGCGATGAAGTGAGCCAAATGCTCCGCCAAAAGGACTCAAATCTGAGCAGAGAGAAAGAGGATGTTAGATCAAAGATGAAAGACAAAACGCAGAGGATTTTTCTCTCATTCTCTGTGGCGCTGTGGTGAAATTATTGTTTAAAACTTTCCGAGACTATTCAAATAAAGTGAGCATAAATGACCATTTCCGTTGAACGTGCCACGCTAGCAGACGCAGAAAAATTGGTCGCGCTACAAATTGCCGCGTTTCATCATGATTCGGTGCTGTATCCACAGGTGGAGATCAGTGGACCGCCGGGCTATCAGTCGGTGGAGGTGATGCGGGAGAAAATCACCGAGGCAGAGTGCTACAAAATTGTGGATTCCGGCGAGATTATTGGCGGAATCGTGCTTTATATTCATAAAGATGATGTCTATCACCTTGATCTGATTTTCATTGATCCCGCCCATCATGATCGAGGGATTGGCACACAGGCGATGAATTTCTTAGAGAAAACCTATGCTAGCGCCAAAAAATGGACGCTGGATACGCCAAAATGGGCGATCCGCAATCAGCATTTCTACGAGAAGTTCGGTTATGTGAATGTGCGTGAATTCGTGGAGGATGACGGCACGCCTCTCATCGCTTACGAAAAAATCATGTAGCGTGGTTTATGCGGTCACGGCTGTTTCTACACGCGCTTTGAGGGCTTCGCAGGTTTTTTGATAAATGCCAGCCTGACTATTCAGAATGGGAGTCATCAGTGGCACTAGAAAACCGGTGAACTCTTCTCGATTGATAAAGCGGGTGCGTCCGTCATCAAGGCTTTGCAATTGACGAATATAACGCGGATTCATGCCCGGCAAGGGAAAACGTGCCTCCCAGATAAACTCTTCTTCCGGTATGAGGCTGGCAATGAGCGCAGAGATGGTGATTGGCATTGCGGACGCACGAAAACGGATTACGTTCCCCTGTTTGAGTTCGCCTTCCGCCCGAACAATAAATGGATTCCACTGTGGATAACTGCTGAAATCGGTCAGATGTTGCCATACAGTGGCTCTTGGGGCATCAATATCTATCATTGCTTCAAAGACTTTCAAAATTGCACTCCTTTCAGGGATATTTATATCGGACGATACAGCTGATTCCGGCTGAAACACGCCTGAAATTACTATGATAGTATAACACTTATTATCTTTTATTGCTAAATTCATCACGCCGTATTTGATTGTCGTGGAGTGTAATGGCATGATGGATGTTGCGCTGTCAGATAATCCCAAACGAAGGAAACAACGAATGCCCACATTTCTGGTAACTCAATTGCGTTTTGTGCGGAGCAAATGGCTGGAAGGTCTGGCGGATGTCTCCGCGGAGGACGCAACCACCGAGATCGCGCCGATGAACACGATTAGCTGGATGATCGCACATTTGACCTCGCATGAACGTTATATGTGGGTGCAGATGGCACAGGGACGGGACGACATCGCGCCGGAGATGGCAGGGTATTTGTGGGGAACGCCCCGCGCTAACCCACCGTTGCAGATGGTCTGGGATGGCTGGCACACCGTCACACAGACAGCGGACGTGTATCTGGATGCGATCACTGAGGAGTCCCTGCTGACCAAACCCTTATGGCAGGGGCGACAATTCAGCGAGACAATCGGCAACCTTCTGCTGAGGAACATTTATCATTACTGGTATCATCTCGGAGAAGCGCAATCGGTGCGGCAGATGCTGGGTCATAGCGATTTACCACCGTTTGTTGGCTCCATGCCACTTGAATTTCAATTTGTGGATCAGGGCTAAGTGCGGTCATGTGGTGTCTCGTAAAGAACAAGAAAAAAGCATAACGCGGAGAAATCTTATCTTACGATGGCATACCTAATCAGAAGATATGCCACCGTAAATGTGCGACATTAGCGGGCGTTCGGTCCGATGACGCTCCCACTGAGTCGGATCAGCGGTTGGTCTAGCGGGGTGAGCCACTTTGACCATGTGTTGTCGCTATAAAAATATTGTTCGTAAGGTTTCCAGCGCGCCATGATGCTCCGGCGCATCTCCTCGGACATCAGCAGAATCGGATTGACGGCGTAGGTATTTTTGTAGCGTACCTCAAGATGCAGATGATTGGTCGAGTCCCACCCGCCGAACGTGATTTCACCGATGACCGTATCCGCGTTGATGGGATCACCGGGGTTAAAGTGACGCGGTTTATCCACATGCCCGTAGATGATGGTGTAATCCCCCACTTTGACGAACAAGCCATTGGGCGCATAAAAATTGGTGATGTGCTGGACGAACGACCCGCCATCAACGCCAGCCACAACCTGCACCGCACCCGTGTTCGACCCTACACCATAATCTAAGCCGGCGTGCAATGACTGTGAAAATTGATACCAGCGTTTGCCCTGACTCCAAATTTTTTGTGAGAAGCGATTGTTGCCGTAATATTGCCAGAAGGCGACGCGGTTGAGATCAAACGGACTGCGTGCAAACAGGGTGTTGAGTTTGGGGAAGGTATTGATGTCCACGCCGTCGATATAAGACGGGAATGGTCCGTTGATGTTGGCGAGTGCGCCGGAGCCTACCGCCACATCAATCAACGCGCCGGAACCGGGTTCTGCGAGGAAGGTGAGCGTGTTTTCGAGGTTGCGTTCCGCGCTCCACCCACTGCTATGCCGCCACCAGATATACCCGTCTGTTTCAATGCGTGAATCCGTATCGACTTCCAGCGTAATTCCCGGATCAAGCCATCCGACATGCTCCCCGCTCAACGTGGCGGCGGAGCGAACCCGCACTTTGTTGATGATGGTGAAGGCTTTTTTGCTCAACCCTTCTGCCATGCCAGCCGTTTTATCCGGCGTGGTGGTGGTCGTTGGTTTTTGCGGTGTGGATGTTGTGGTTGAGTCGACGGCGTTTTCCTGTGCGGCATCTTTAATGGTTTGATTGACGGTGGTGCTGGCGGGTTTGGTTGGTGTGACGACTGGCGCGACAATCTTCGTCATGAAGGTCAGGTTGCCATTGGTAGATTTTTCCGCGCTCCAACCCGCTTCGTGCCGCCACCACACATAACCGTCTGCTTCAATGCGAGAATCCGCCGCGACGACCACCTGTGAGCCGGGGTCGATCCAGCGAATATGCTCACCGCTCAAGGCAGGCGCTGACCTGACCCGTACCTGAATTTGCACGCTGAATTTCACGGTTGCTGAGGGTTCAGGTGCGCTTGTCGTAGATGATTCTGATGGGGTTACGGCAACTGGAAATAAATACATCTCCGCGCCGTCGATGGATTTTTCTGCGCTCCAGCCTTCTGCATGTTGCCACCACACGTAACCGTCCGCTTCGGTGCGGGAGTCCGCGTCGATCTGTTCGCCGGGATCCATCCAGCGGATAAATTCGCCCCGTAACGCTGGAATAGAGCGAATCCTTACCTGACGATCTCCAACGCGTAAGTTCGTTTTGTGTGCCATAACGCCTTACCTATCCCTTTTGCTAATGAGTTTGTCATTTCATTATAGGATAGTTTACGCGTTGTGAGACTCAACGTCGGCGCGGGGTAAGGTAATCGTAAAGGTCGTACCGCTATTCAGTTGGCTGTCTACCTCAATTGTGCCTTTGTGGAGCGTCAAAATATCTTTGACGATAGACAAGCCCAAGCCTGTGCCGGGGATGGTGGATTGGGCGGCGTTCTTCCCGCGATAAAAGCGTTTGAAGAGATGGGGCAGGTCGTCTTCACGGATGCCAATGCCGGAATCTTTGATGATGAAGCCGACTTCTTGATTTTGTTCGTCACAGAAAGTTGTGATGTGAATTTCACCTTTTTCAGTATATTTGAGCGCGTTGTTGATGAGATTGGTAACAACCTGCGAGAGTTGATTAAACTCACCGCTAATGAGTAAATCGCCGATGCTATTATGATAATTGAGGGTCACACCGCTCAATTCTGCGCCGGGTGAGAGGGCAGAAGCCGTTTCTTCGAGGATCGTATGTAAATTGACAATCTGGAAAATGGGCGGGGCTTCGTACATCTCTGAACGGGCAACTTCCATGATGGATTCAAGAAATGTAATCAGGCGGTTGGTATGTTCTTTTAAGCCGGGCAGATAGTGCTCGTATTTTTCTGCACCACCGCGCTCCATCAAATAGATGCGGGTGTTAATCACGCTGATGGGGGTGCGTAATTCGTGCGAAATATCGGAGATGAACTTGGTCTTCATCCGGTCTAGCTCTTGCAGGCGTTGATTGGCGCGGGTGAGATCAGCGGTGCGCTCCGCCACGCGATTTTCAAGCTCTAAATTAAGCTGATAAACCGCATCGACTGCTTGTTTGCGGGCGGTGATGTCTTCAATGAAAACGGCGATTTGAACATCATTCTCATTATCACTAACCGGAAAGCGAGAGAAATTCAAACTTGCCCAGATGATATGCCCATCTTTATGAATATAGCGTTTCTCGATCTTATAGCGATCTACTTCGCCACTAATCAGTTTTTGAATATGGGGCTTATTGATGTTTACATCATCCGGGTGCGACATATCACGAATTTTTCGTCCTCGTAACTCCTCCTCGCTATAACCAAAGATCCGCATATAAGCAGGATTAAAGGAGATTGGCGACCCATCGAAATCTGTGACGACAATCCCAACATCCGCGCCCTCGAAGATCGAGCGGAAGCGTGCTTCACTTTGTTTAAGGGCATCTTCAGCGCGTTTGCGTTCGGCGATGTCGCGTGCGATGACCAGCACAGAGGCTTGCCCCTCAAAGGTAAATGGTATGCCCATCACCTCAACATCAACCACACGTCCATCCAAACCTAAAAATTGTTCTTCGATCATGGGCGATGCTGCGCCCGTATTGGCAATTTTAAATAGGCGGTTTTCGACAATTTCATGATATGCCGGCGCGAGGATATCCCATATATTGATACCCAGAAGTTGTTCGGGATGTTCTGCACCTAACCCGCGTAAACCTGCCGGATTAATATACACAAGTTTTTCATCCACATGCACATAGATGATGTCCGGCAGGCTCTCTACCAAATTACGATAGCGTTCCTCACTCTGGCGCACCGCTTCTTCCGCCTGTTTGCGATCCGTTATGTCACGGGTAAGAGTCAGGACACGATTGTCGCCATAAGGAACGAGCCGACTTTCAAAATAATGAATGTCTTCGTTCCGGGGTTGATAGGCATATTCAACCTCTGTCATATCACCTGTACTGATTGCGGTCTTAAATGCGGGGGCGATGTGCTGTAAAAGATCAGGCGGGAAAACCTCATCCATACGACGACGTAGAAAAGGCTTGGGTAAATCTTGAATGATACGTTCATCCGTCACCTGATAATCCAGAAAAACGCCCTGCCTATCCTGCAAGAACATCATATCCGGGATCGCACCGAGCAAGGCTTGATTGCGTAATTCGCTATCGTAGAGGGCTTCATGGGCGAGCGTGAGTTCGGTTAAGTCCGTGATGGCGATAAACTCGCCGATAATGCCCCCATTCTGCACGCGGGGGGTGCCGGTGATGAGGCACGGCACATAATGCCCATTTTTATGCTGAAGGCGAATTTCGTTGGCAGTGGTTTCGCCCCGTTCCCTTTCTAAACGGGCATTATGAATGATGCGAATATCGTCAGGATGGGCAAAGGCTTCTTTATTTAATCCGATGAGGTCTTCCGGCTCATAACCGAGCATCGTCGCAAAAGTCGGATTGACATAGACGAAGGTGTGCAATTGATCGGTGATGCTCAACCCCTGACCGAGTGCGTTCATCATCTGATGAAGCAGATTACGCTCCAATAAGATGTCTTCCGGTTGTTCATAAGAGACGGACTCATCAACCATGTACATGACGATGAGGTTTGTGGACATCGGTGAAACAGTCAGCTTGAGTTGGTTAATAGTTGATCTGGTGGTGGTAATATGTAGATTACGTTTCACCGTTACACGATCCTGTACGCAATCTCTAAAAGCCTGAACAAGCTCAGGGTAATCTTCCAGCGCTTCATGGATCGGTTTGCCGAGTGCCGTTCTGAGCCAATTGCTATAAAGTTCACGGGCGGCGCTGTTATATCCCATGAGTTCAAAGTGATTCTCCGAATAGCGCCACAAACTTGCCGCCATCGGGTTAGAATCGTGGAGGGTGGTGTAGGTTTGTATCAATGTGCGTAGGGCAATGATCCGCGCCCGTGCGCCAATTGTCACACCTATGAGCGCCAAGAATAGCAAAAACGCAAGAATGAGCATAGTAATCACACATAAATTTTAACAACACTCATATTGTAACTTAAATGATCGTAAAAAAAGGATAATGTTTATTCGCTCACAAAATACAGCAGAAATTGCTGATCTTCGGGTAATCTATCGTAGGGACTGTAAAAAAGGTGTGAAAGATCAAAGCGCTGACTGATTTGTGCTTCCACCTGTGAATCAGTTGAATGGATGAAAAACGCAAATTGTCCGCGTGCGGGTAAATCCTCCAGAAAGCGTGAATCCACTTCATCGGGAGTCATCACGCGGATGGTGTAGGCAGTACCGCGTTGATGGAAATATAACATGGTCGTGATGTCCGGCACCCAGAGCGACCCGTCACTGATGATATATACGTTCGTACCCGCGGGTAAGGTCACCAGCCGGAACAGCAAATCGTCGAAGATCGCCGCCTCACGATTTTGTGTGTTGTAGCGTGGCAGGTGCATCCCGAAATAATAGATTGGCTGTGATAGACAGAGTAGAAGCAAAACGGCGCTAAATGTTCGCGTCAAAATTGGCTTTGCGCTGATCTTCACCAGCCAGCCATAAATGCGATCTATGCCGAGCGCGATCAACAGCGCCATCGCCGGAAAGACGACCACATAACGGGGCGATTCGCGCTGAAGTTCAAGTAGCGTCATGCCAAGCACCACGCCGACCAGCCACAACAGAAGCAAAGCACGGCGCGGATCATAAAAACGGCGGATTGCCCACACACAGCCAATCACAAAAAATGGCATCATGAACGGCAAGATCAAGCCGAAATCGCCGCCGTAAAACCAGCTTTGATCGCGCCCGCCGAATAGCATTCTGAGCGGTTCGCCCAATGCCCGCACAAATTCACTGACCGCGCCGCCAATGTTGCCATCTCCGATCAAATACCAGAAATTATCAGGGTTTACGTTGGCGGCAAGACGCGGTGCGCTGGAAATTTTCCCTGCCTGCCACGTCATATAAACCGGCGCGGTGGTCAGGCAAAAAGTGATTCCGGTGATGAACAAGCCACGCCAATCCACCCGCAGACGTTGAAAGATGATCCAGACGACGATCCACGCCAACACCATCAGCGGATAGAGCAAGCGCCCGCCCTCATAAAAATATTGCGTCATGCCCAGCGCCACACCCGCCAGCGCGAAGCTCAGGCGCGTTGTGGTATTTTTAGACGGCAAAAAGGCGTGCGCCAGAAATGCCAGCGCCAGCGTTCCGAAGAGCGGATCTGCAATGTTGTTGATCCCGATTCTGCTAAAGTGAATGTGTGGCGGGAAGGTCGCCAGTACCAGCGCAGAAAGTAACGCCACGCGCCGATCAAACAAGCCCCGCGCCAGCCACCACAGCGCCCAGACCGTCGCCGTGCCAGCCAGCACACTCACCACGCGCAATCCGGTCAACGATGCGCCGTACACACTCACGCCGATGCTTTGCAATAGCGGGTAGAGCCATGTAAAGGCGGTGATGTCGCCGAAGGGTTTGAAGATCGCTGTGTAGGGCATCTCGCGCAGATTGTTGACCGCGCTGACGCTGTGCATTTCGTCCACGAACCAGTGCACGCCATATTCCAGATTAGCGACGCGCACCAGCAGAGCGACAAGCAGAATCGCCGTGAGCGTCAGGCTTTCCCAGTGTTGAATGAGCACCTGTTTCAGTGGAATGGTGCGGAGGTTCGAGAATAAATTTGCGGGCGTGACCGTTGGCACAGGCGATTGCGGCAGGACATCAGCCGACGATTCGGTTTTCGCGCCTCTGCTCACCCCGCGCACAATCAGGATCATGCCACCCGCAAAAAATCCGAGTTGCAACCAGATCGGTAAACACACTTCAGGGCGGTCAATGCGATTCGCTAATGTGACAACGACCAGCAACAGAATCCCGTTGAATAGGCTAGCCGGACGCTGAATCAACGCGTTTGTTTTAGGATTGGTAATCTGCCGTAGCCGCACGCGTATCAATTCAAAGCGGCGCGTGAATCGCATGGGTTCAGGGTCAGCAGGCACAGGGGGGATGGCACGGGCGGGTAAAAATCCGCGCACGACCAGCGCCACCCCGACCAGCAATCCGCCAAATTGCATCCAGATGGGCATCTTCAGCGCGGGTTCTGCGGACGAGTTGAGCAGTGTGACCGCCACCAGCACAACAACCCCGATGGCAAACGCGGTGGGTTGCGGTATAAACGGCACCTGTTGCGCTTCTGTCCTGAAGAGCGCCAGCAATTGCATCGCTCGCTTCTTGAACGGTGCGAACGTGGCGGGGAATAGTCCCTGTACTAGCCCGATAGTCCCCACAAACAGCACCGCACCGAGCAACACCCCGCCCAATTGAAGCAGACTCGTGGTGTGACGGGCGGGCGTATCGGTGATCGTCGCAGGATTCACGGGCTGGTTATAGACCGTGGGCGGGAAGAAATACAGCGCCAGCGAATTGTTGCGCGTCACAACCGGATTCGTCGTGTATTGTGGCGCGGGCAGTGTGCCGAAAAATGTGCGGATCAGGTCGAGCGTTTCGGTGTCATCCGGTGCGATAAAAAATGCTTGCGGGCGGGTGTAATCCATCAGCATGAAGAAGTCGTTCGGGATGTCATAGGTCATGATGGTGGTGACGGTCATACCATCCACCAGATAACTCAGCAGATCCGCCGCATCACGCCCACTATAGACCACGTCGGTCAGCAGATTCAGCTGTGTGCCTGCGGGCAGATCAACGGCGCGCAACATCATATCGTTGACATCACGGTACGGCGCGAGTTCGCGGAAATCGTATTCCAGTTGGGGTAAATGGCTGTTGAAATAATAATCCACCTGCCGGATAGCAACCACCGCAACCAGCAGAATCACGATACCGAAAACGATCATGTTAGCGCGGGGACTTGGGGGCGTGATGCGGGCGCGAACGTCGATGCGCGGGTCAATTTGGAGTTGGCTGAGTCTGCCGATGAGTAAATCCACCGTCCAGACCAGCCCGATTGCCATGAGCAACGCCACCGCCGGAAAAGTCACCACATGGCGCGTCGATACGCCCGGATCAACCAGCGCACTATTGCCCAATCCCGCCAGCACAAACCAGAACAACACCAGCGCCAGCCCATAATTGCGCTTCACCGTTCCCCACAAGCTATACATCAGCCCCAGTAAAAAGGTCGGCACGATCACGGGCAGAATTAAGCCATATGAGCCACCGTAATGGATGAAAAGTTCAGGGCGATTGACGTAAAACAGGAAGGAACGCCCAAGATTATCCGCATAGCCGCGCAGGGCATCCGCCGTATCACCGACGATGAGCGTCTCCCAATAGCCGGCATCTAACCCGCTAAACGCCATGCGTCCGGTCAGGTTGCCCGTCCATGAGGCGATGTTGTAATAGACCGGAAAGGCGACACACACCGCCGTGACGATCAGCACGATTAAATTTTGCCGTCGCAAAGGCGTGATGCGTTGTCGCCACACCACCCAGATCACCCAAACGCCCCACAGCACGAAGATAATCGGGAATAACAAGCGCCCGCCTTCGTAAAAATAGGGGATACAGCCGAGGCACATGCCCGCCAGCGCAAAATCCATGCGTCTTTGGGTGCGTAATGCCCGCAGAATACAGCCAAATGCCAAAGTGCCGAAAAGCGGATCAGCAATGTTATTCAGCGCGAGACGACTAAAGTGCATGTGTGGCGGGAAGGTCGCTAAGAGTAAGGCGGCAATCAGCGCGACCCGACGATCCACAATTTGACGCGCCAACCACCACAGCGCGATCACGTTCGCTGTGCCGATCAACCCGCTAAACGCCCGCACACCCTCAAAGTTGCGCCCAAAAATGGCAACGGTGATGCTCTCGCCGAAAGAAAAAACTTTCGTGAACGGCACAATATCGGTCATCGGGCGGAGGACGGGATTATCGGGAAATGCCCAGAAATGGCGGACGTGAGAGATGAAGTTAAGTTCATCGACCAGATTGAGTAAACGCGAATCGAGTTCCCACCAGCGCAAGAACAGCGCAAACACGGCGATGCCGACGATCAACACGCCTTCCCAGCGACGAATGCGAATATGCTGACCGGACTCATTATTCGTCTCGTCGTCTGTGCGCGGAGTGTAGCCCATGCCCCATGCCGTCAGCGCGATTCCAGCCAGCAACGCGACGATCTGCACATTATAGTGAACATGCTCCAGCCACGGGACTTTTAACCCGTTTGCGCTGGTCTCTGCCGCGAAGAGCAATAAGCCCACACCACACGTCACCACCAGCGGACGGTATGCCCAGCGCGGAACGGTCAGCGGCGATGGGGCAGATGCTAAATCGGGCGCTAAAGATGGGGCATCAGCAGGCGATTTTTCCGCATCTTGAGCACGCAACCACAGCGAAAATAGCAGAAATCCGCCACCGGCAGAAAATGCGATCAACGCCCGTCCGACTGCGGGTGTAAGTGGCTTCAGGGCGGTACGATCCGGCAAAAAGTAGATGGCGCTCATCACCATCAGCACGACGGCAATCAGCAAAAATAGGCGTGGATGGGCAACACGTAACCAGCGCCACCCCTCACGGCGAAGCTCACGATGATAAGTGACTAGCGCGATTCCGACTGCAACAGTGATCGTCCCGACGAAGAGCCAGTTGCTCGATGCGGGGAAGACCAGCACGATCCCGCCCAACGCAAAAATCACCAGCGCCATCAACCAGCGCGGTGCTTTGACAGATAACCCTGTTGGACGTGCCGATGTTGTCTTCTGATCGGTCATAAATGGTCTTTTATGCAGACCTGCGTTCGATTTTACGTGTACTCAATTTTACGGTGATTCATCGAAAATTACCGTGAAGAAGGATAACGCAAAAGTACAAAGACACGAATACACAATCCGTTTCTCTCATTTGCTAATTCGCAACCTTTCGCCGGATGTGTGTGTCCTATAGAGTGTGGATAAACATGGAGGAAAATAATGCGACGACTACTCGTGCTGACTTTAATGCTGTTTTGTGTGGCGTGTAATGTGCTGGACAATGATACTGACGACTCGCCTTTTGTCGGTGAATTGACCGTCACGGACGGACTTATCAGCGATGTTTCCGGCGATTTGCCCTTGAATGCAGGCGACCCCGCACCACAGGCATTGATCGAAACGGGTGAGCGGACAGAAAACTTACGCTTTGCACTTTACGCCGAAGAATGCACCGGCACAGGACGGTTGATTCAGTGTGATGGTGGCGTGGAGATTTATGACCCGGCGACGGGAGCACTCCTCAGCACATTTGCCACACCGCAAGCCGCGACGAGCGTGACCGTGCAGGATAATCTCGCCTACATTACATGGCGTTCAGGGGATGTGCTCGGTGGCGGCGGGCTGGTAATTGCAGATATTTCCACGCCGGAAAATGTCGTCGAGGTGGGCGCATATCCCACGCTTCGTCATGCGCTAACCGTTGATTTTGCGAACGCCAACACGCTCTATGTACTGACGATGGACAGCCTTCATATTTTAGACATGAGCGATCCCGCCGCGCCCCGTTCGATTGGGACATATACTGAAAATGTGATGCTGATGGATGTGATTGTCGTCGATGATCGCGCTTTTGTGATTCAAGGGTCGCCGTGTGCGCCTGCAAGTTCTCCGTTTGAGTGTGACCATCATCTGCTGGAATTGGACATCTCCACGCCGGACGCGCCACAATCCGTCCAGACCATCGACCTGCCCGACCCCGAAACGCCGTATCTCTATGCTGAACATCGATTGACCCTCATCGACGGTCTGCTCTATGTGCCTGTCGGCGATTCAAGGTTCGTGGTGATGCGGGGTTAAGACCGAAAACGACTTATTAAGTGCATCACTGATTCAGCATTATGAAAGCGATTGTCAATCATAATCGAATTTCCCTCATTGAAGACAACTTTAAGTTCTAAAGTCAATCCCCACCAATACCATGAAGAACGCCAGCCATAGCGCAATGTTTGGATGTCGTTCCATGTCCATTGTGCATTTCCTGTGCGTTTACGAACTTCTAAGCCAGTTTGTGACACGGTTAATTTCAAATTTTCCCATAAGCGCTTTCCATTTTTATAAATTAACCACAGGGAGACTGCGGGGATAATGAGCGTGCCTGCGAGGGCGAGGACCCATCCCGTAGTAATGTCCACATCCCATGCGATAGTATTCTGCATATCACCGAAAATAGACCATCCCGAAAATGCTAATCCTACAACACCAACCAATAACTCAATCACAATACGATAGTGAATCAAATGGGCTTCAACGTGCATTGTATTCATGTTCATTTTTACGCTGTAATCTCCGCAGGATTACCAAAATTAGCCGCAATCTTCTCTGCCATAAAAGCGAAAATGACAGGCACGTTTGGAGCGGTTCGCATATTGAGCTTCACCGATTTGCGTGCATCATAATTGATCGTCAGTGTTTGAAAGTGATTGGTACATTGTGCAAAATGCACTTGCTCCCAGCGGATTTCTTTCTTCTTGGCGAGGATACCTTCACAGGTTAAGGTTAGTTTACCGGATTGTATTGTACCGCCGTCATCAAGAATTTTCTGATAGGCTCGATGTTGAATAAGCGCATTGATTATACTTTTTTGTAAGTCCAGAGCGTTCTTATAGCGGTTCGTCAGTCGTACAAGTTGCTTCCTTTTATACCGAAGGCTGATTTCCGGGATAGGGCTGGATAGTGGCAAAGGTATCTCGCGCACATCGTCAATCATTTCCCAGTCCATAAATTTTTCAGTCCGTCGATCTCGATAGAGCAAGCCATTTTCATAGAGTTGAATGGATGGTGCTTTCCACAGATAGATTACTCCATGAGGTAATGCACGTCCGGTAAAGATCAGGGCGAACAATATGCTCATAGTAATCAACATTATCGAATAAGCTGCATCAGCCTGAGCAAAAAAGGCTAACAAAATTCCGAATGATGCAGAAAAGAGGGGTACTAAAATTTTGTTTCTGTCCGCGGATAGATTATACGGATGATCGCTGATTAATTTCCCATAATGTTCTTGCGAATTAATTTTCATGTTACCCATGCTATCTTGTCCGGTTTGAGTTTCAATCAACTGAATTTTCCTCAATATAAACGGTGGCTTCTCCACTCACGTCATAATCTATCAAAATGTCGTAAATTAAATAAGCACCGTTCATGTCATATCCACTACAACTTATACTTTCAAAGTTTTTTACTTCATCAGGATGCCACCAGATAACAGCATCATTGCGAGAAAACTCTGGCATATAATTCGCCATGAATATCTCGCTGAAGCACCCATAGGTATCTGAACGGGCAGATTGACGCATCGATTCAAGACCTTCAATGTCAATGGTGAAGCGTGCGAGAGTCCAACCATTCTCGCTATGCCACCCGAATTGACGGGCATCTTCTGGTAATCTGATGGTAAAAGCGTCTTCGATACGATCAGGCGGGGGCATTGTGATTTCGGAAAATTTCATCAACCCAATGATACCCAGTCCAATGAGAAACCATTTACCAAACCCCACCAAAAATACGCTGAGTTGGGATTGAGTAATTATTTGAAATCGTTGCGACAACAAGAGACTCCATTTTCCTAAAGACATAATTATCTATAGTATAAACGCAGTCTCTTTATAAGATGTTTAAGAAAAATTTGAGGGTGATATGCTGTAGAAACTGTGCAAAACTTTGAACACTACACCCGTCTTGGGCGGAGGGGACTCATCACCGTTGGGACGCGCAGACGGCGATGATAGGCGTACCATTCGATCATCAGCATCAGTAGCGCCAGTATGATGACGAGGGGCCACAACTCGCGCTGACCGAGCGCCTCTTCCTCGACGACAGGCACGGTCACACTACCGACTTGCAACGCGCCATCGGGGACGGGTTCGATCTCACTTTCCAGCGTGCTGAACAGATTGACGACAAATGCCTGCCGTTGAATCGTGTCACCATCGCGGAGGGCTTCGATCTGATAAATGCCGGATTGTTGAGTCTCCGCGAAGACCAGAATTTCGCGCTCAAGTTCAAGCGTGCGTTCGTCACCATCCGGCAGAGTCACGCGCACCTGTTCGGCATCAAACGGCGGGCGAATCACGAGGGTTTCTCCGGTGCTGATGCTGTTCACGCCTGTCAGCGAATCTCGCGGGGTGAACCATTCCGTCAGGTTGGTCATCAACACAGGGAAAGCGATGTCTAACGGCAAATTGGATTCGCGCAGATCAAAGGGCATGAGCGCGGCTTGTCGTCCGTCGATTTCTCCGGCGAGCAACAACGCGCCACCGTCCACCGAGATGAGCGGGTCTGCCCATGCGGTGCCGGTGACCTGTCGCACCCGTAAAATGCTGACGGGTCCAAAATCTACAAATGCCACACGCGGATCACTGCTGTCGATGTTGGGGTTGGTGGTCGCGCTGGAATAGCCGCCGAGCGTGAATAATTCTGTGCTGGCTGGCGGGTTGATAAACAGAATATCTCCGGCAGGCAATTCTGCGGGTAGATAGCCGTCGAAAATGTAGAGATCATAGGCTAAAGATGGCAAGCCCATCTCGATATTGCCGCGCACGGTACGAATCCCCGGCAAACTGCGAAGCACTTGCTCCAAAAAGAGGTTGCCATCGGTCATCAGCAACACACTGCGCTCATCCACCTGCGTGGAGACAGTATACGCTACGTTATCCGCCACCAGAAAATCTTCTGCAACGCTGTTCACGGACATAGTGAGTCCCGCTTCGATAGTCTCAAAATTTTCATCCAGCGCCTGTGTGGAAACAATCGGCAGGCTGGCATTTGCTGGCACGGCGTAACGCTCGGAAAAGACGAGGTCACCATCCACGCGCAAACTAAAGACGACTTCCGCGTCCTCAGCGCCATAATTGGTGAGTTGACCGAAAAGTTGCGGCGGTTGCCCCGGTAATGAGCGGGTGGCTAAGGCGGTAATGGCGACATTCTCATCGGACACACCGACGGGAATATAGCGCAATTCGCCCTCGATGCCGGGTAAGCCAATCGTTTCGCCCAGCCCACCATCGCCGATGATGACCACTGTAAATTCTTCTCCGGCGGGTCGTCCGGCAACGGCAAGATTCAGCGCCGCGTCCCAATCTGCCTGTGCGATGCCGGGTTGTGCATTGCTGATGGCGCTCCGCAATCGGGCGCGATCTCCGGTGTCACCCACCAGCACTTCCGCCACATCACTGACGCGAATCACGGTCATGTTTGTGCCGGAGGGTAGGGTCTCGACCACATCGAGGGCTTGCCGTTTAGCTTCATCAAAGCGCGAACCGCCGTCGATGTCCGTCGCGTTCATACTGGCGGAGGCATCCAACAGTAGGATTGTCTTGCCGGAACTGATCGCAGGCACGTTAATATAGGGACGCGCCAGAGTGAACACCAGCAAGGCCAGAATCAGCAATTGCAGAAACAGCAACAAATTACGCCGCAGACGTTGCCAGGGCGTGTTGGCTTCGCGGTCTTGCATCACCTGTTGCCACAGGAAATTGCTGGAGACCATTACCTCCCGCCGACGCAGGCGCAACATATACATCAGGATGATGGGGATGGCGAGTAATCCGCCGATAAAGGCAAGTGGAGCGAGAAAATTCATGGGCTAGTTATCAGTTTTCAGTGAACAGTTATCAGTTTACAGATGAGAGAAATTAGATTTTAGAAAAGACGGCAAAATAAATCCTCCTCCCCAACCCCCACCAGAAAGAGGGAAGATTTGAAAGTCTCCCCTTGCGAAGCGGGGGGAGATTTAGAGGGGGGATTGCTTTTACACCGTATTAAAAAGTTAAACTGCGTTATTGTGCCAGGCATGGCTATTTGTATTCATCACATCATTAACACGGAAGCTAACGGCTAATCGGCATCTTCCATGTGTGCCTGTTCGATGGCTTTCACCTTGTTAAAACGGCGCACATGGCGATCAATCCCGCTGAATTCCGCGCCGACGAACGCCGTGACCAGTTCTTCTGCGACATTGCTCCCGACGACCCGTGCGCCGACGACCAGCACGTTCATATTATCGTGCTCCACGCCTTGGTGGGCGCTGTAGGTATCGTGGCAAATAGCGGCATAGATTCCGTCGTATTTGTTGGCGGCGATGCTCACACCAACTCCGCTCCCGCAGGAAAGAATGCCTCGCTCGGCATCGCCCGCAAGGACGGCTTCTGCGACGGCGATTGCCGCGTCAGGATAATCAGACGAGACTGCGTCGGTGTTCACGCCAAGATCAAGAATGTCGTGACCCTGTTCGCGTAGAAATTTCACCAGATGATCTTTTAAGGGATAGCCCGCATGATCGGATGCGAGAGCGATTTTCATAAGATGTACTTTCACTATTTATAGAACCACTAATGCGCTTATCATACCAGAGGACAGGGCGTTTCGGCTATCATTTTAACTTTTTTGAGGAGGATGTAAGTTAGGCGTGGCGTGGTAGATCGTTGCCGTTTCGTGATTTCCTTCAAACTCCGAACTTCGCACTCTCAATTCTAGTACTACCTCTCTAGGCACGAAATGCATGATTTGTGGTATGCTTACCTTAGTTTAGTCAAAATCAAGATAAACACTTTACCTTAAGAAACTACCGGGGAGAAACTCATGCGATTCTGGGTACGGCTCTTATCAATTATGCTTGTGCTGTTGATGGCGGCAGGCTTCGTCATGGCACAGGATGACAGTACAGAAGACGAGGCGGCTGATTTACCTGATCTGCCACTCGTCAGTGATTACACCTATATCATTGAGTCCGGCGATAGGCTGGATGAATTAGCGGCACGCTTCGATGTCCGGCTGGAATGTTTGCGCGCAGTCAACGAGCTTACCAGTTCTGACTCGGATATTATTCAACCGGGCGACGAATTACTGATTGACCTCGATTGCCCCGCTTATGATGGCGACCTTGAAGTGCGCTTCCCGCGGACTTCTGCACCCACAGGCACCACCGCAACGACGGCTTCCTCAGAGTCTTCGTCTTCGACAGGTACGCAAAGCCCGAATGCCGGCACAACCTATGTGGTTCAGGCACGCGATACGCTCGATACTATCGGGCAGGCGTTGGATGTCTCTGTCGTGTCGTTGCGTCGCGCCAATGATCTTGAAGGCAACAGTCGCATCTTCCCCGGCGATGTTCTGAGCATCCCCGATGATGCGGTGCGCTATGGTATCACCCCGCCGTCGCCTCTGGGTGATGTTGGTGGCGGGCAAGGCGGTGGTGGTGTGGACGGTGAAATCTATGTCGTGCAACCGCGTGATACACTCGATACCATCGCGCAAGCCTTCGATATTTCTGTGGTGCAACTGCGCCGTGATAACAACCTTGAAGACAGTTCGGTGATTTTGCCCGGCTTGCAACTGGTTATCGCCGAAGAAGACAACCGCACGCCCTATGGACAATTCCCGCCCACCATCGCTCCCATTGGCGCGGAAGGTGGCGGTCAGGGTGGCGGTGTGGATGGTGATATTTATGTCGTGCAACCGCGTGATACCTTCGATACTATCGCACAGGAATTTGATATTTCTGTCGTGCAATTGCGAAATGACAACGGCTTTATGGATAGTTCGGTGCTAATGCCCGGTCAGCAATTGATTGTCGCCAGCGAAGAAAACCGCACGCCCTACGGACAGTTCCCACCGCTTGGTGATCCTCTCGGCGCGGAAGGTGGCGGTCAGGGTGGTGGTGTGGATGGCGACATTTACGTCATCCAACCGCGAGACACGCTCGATACCATCGCGCAGGAATACAACGTCTCAGTGATTCAACTTCAGCAAATTAACCTGCTGGAAAATTCGGTGATTTTGCCCGGTCAGCAGTTGGTCATCCCGTTTGAAGAAGACCGCGTACCGTATGGACAATTCCCCGCGATTATTGATCCGCTTGGGGGTGAAGGTGGCGGACAGGGTGGCGGTGCAGATGGAATCGCCGTGGTCGTACTGCAACCGCGCCAGACGATTGACGGAATCGCGCAGGAATACAACGTGAGCAATGCCTGCATCATCGAGGGCAACAACATCACCAACACGCGCAACATCCGCCCCGGCACGCAACTCGTCATCCCCAACGGATGCCCGCCTTATGGTGGCGCATCGCCGAGCGGCACGAGTGAATCCGACGACGACGCGGCGGGTTAAAATTTAACGTCACTAATAATAGATTCAGTCCCTGTCCAACGTCGGATGGGGACTTTTTTAATTTAATCAGTTAGGGCATGGTCATTCTGGACGATGGTTTGCCAGAAAGGGCGACCAACAGGGGCGTGTCGTATGGAATTTTTGCTTATGAATTGGCGCTATAGTATCACATGATGGGTTCACCCATTGCGCGGGTAGGCGCGTTCAAGCGTGTAAATATTCTCCGGCGGACCGATGATGATAAGCGTCACACCCGCCGTCAATACATTGTGAATATCCGGCGTGATGATGATTTCTTTGTTGGGCTTCTGGATCGCCAGAATATTAACGTTATGATGGGCGCGTAAGCCGGAGGTGGCGACGGTCTTACCCGCGAGGTCGCTATCATCGCGTACATAGAGCTGACCAATATCGACATCCAGACCGCGCTCAAAATGGAAGATGCTATCCATAAAATCATTCACGGCGGGGCGCAACAACGCCAGCGCAATGCGATGCCCACCAATTTGATATGGACTGACCACCCGATTCGCCCCTGCACGGCGCAACTTGCTCTCGGATTCGCTCTGACTGACGCGGGCGACGATAAATAATTTGGGGTTAAGTTCGCGGGCGGTCAGCACCGTCATGACATTGTCGGGGTCTGTATCCAGCGCGGCGACCAATCCCCGCGCCCGTTCAACGCCGGCTTCGTGCAGGGTTTCGTCACGGGTGGCATCACCGATTACGCAGGGAATGCCTTGCTCTAAACATAGGGTTTCAATTTCGGGACGCATATCGATGAGCACGAACGGCTCATTACGATTTTGCAGATCGCCGATCACCTGCCGTCCCATACGCCCATAACCACAGACGATATAATGATCTTTGATGTCCATAAGGAGACGCTCCATATTGCGTTTACGGATGCTGTGCCATAAGCGTGGACCCAGCGCGATGCTCACGGCATTACTGATGGCGCTGGTCGCCGCACCCACACCGAGCATAATCAGAATGGCGGTAAACATGCGTCCGGCGGGCGATAGTGGCGCGACTTCACCGAAGCCGACTGTGGTGATGGTGATGATCGTCATGTAGAGGGCATCAACGAAATTCATGCGTTCCAACAGCATATACACCACCGTGCCGAACGCCACCAGAAGCACCAGACTGAGCAGGGACAGGCGCAACAACCGCATCGGGTCTTCCAGTGCAGTTTGGCTGATGCGCGTTAATCGTTCAAAGAAGGCTTTACGGCGTTTTTCAAGCAACTGATGACCCGTACTTTACTGACGATTGGCTAAGACAATCCCGTATTTTAGCAAATCGTACACGCGCATACGAAGAAATCAACGGGACTCAAGCCGATTGTGCTCGTCATCGTCGTTCAGGTAGGGATCATCATCGTAGTAAACATCATCATTTTTTAGTTTACGTAAATTATTGAGCCGTTGGCGTTCCCGTTCCATTTCACGTTCTGTTTCACGATCCACAAGGCGCTTATGCCGTTCGCGTCCGCCACCATGATTGCTATAGTAGTCGAAAAAATGAGCGACCAGCCCCATCCCCCAGAATCCTGTTATCCATAAAGCCCAGGGAGTGCCGTCAATCACCCCATTATTTGTGAAAAGGTAAATTGACCACAGGATGGGATTAATCGCCACATAGGCAATAATGTGCTGGATCAATTCGGTACGTTTTGCGAGCTTCTGCTCTACTTGTTTGCGGATTTTTGCTTCAAGTTTCGGGTCGAATGACATATAACCATCCTCGTATCTTCACTATCTCTCTCATACGTATTTATTTACTCTGCGCCTGTTGCTGATCGTCGTCGCGTAGTTCGGCGATATAGCTATCTGTGAACTCTCCATCTCCGGTTAGGCGGATGCGTCCGGTGGGTGAGGTTTCTGTATTGGACTCATCTTGAATAAAGAGGTCATCATTTTTTACTTTAAACGCAGAGGACTCCGCTAAACCCGCATGATCCCCATATAAACGGCTGTATTCGCGCTCATACTCCCGTTGAATCGTCTCGGCACGGCGTTGTGCGCCCGGTCCATGCTCATAGTAGTAGCTGATGATCTGTGACAACAAGCCGATTGCCCAGATCAACGGAATCCACTGACCGAATCCCTGTGGTACTAAACCACCGCCGCTGGTCACCATTGTGATCCAACCCTCTAAATCAAATATAAAAACACCGATAAAGACAAAGGCAACGAAATTGCCAAAGATACTGCCAAAGGCTTCACGACGTTTTTCGATGCGCTCCTCCACCCTTCGACGCAGACGTTGTTCCGGCGTGAGGTTGGCTTCTTCTAGTGCCTGCTCCGCTTTTTTCGCGTCCTTCATCCCCTTACGATAGGTCGATTTTAGGACGCGCCGTTGATGGCGATATTCACGGCGGTTGATCTGTGAGGAGTCCAGCGCGGCACGGATTTCCACCTTGCGTCGTTTATATTCTTTCTCACTGATGGGATCAGCATGTGCGGTGTCTTCCCGTTCAGAGGTGCTCATCGGCGACGCGATAAGACTTGTAGCGATGGGCGCGGTCTCCCTCGTAACCGTTTCCGGCGCTATCTGCTCACCTGCATAGGCGCGTCTGAGGTCATTCATGAGTTCTGTGGGCGTATCGTAGCGATCTTTCGGTTGCTTGGCGAGTGCTTTGATGAGCACCTGCTCCGCCGCTTCGGGCATCTCAGGATTGATGGCGCGTGGTGGGGGCAAGGGCGTATAGATGTGGTCATGGACGATGCTATAGGGTGTGTCACCGCGATATGGCACACTGCCCGTCAGCAATTCGTATAGCATGATGCCGAACGAATAGACATCGGTGCGGGCATCAATATCCGTCCCGCCTTTTGCCTGCTCCGGCGAAATATATTGTGGCGTACCGAGCATGACATCAGCGCTCATGGTGGATTCACCCGCGCCAGCAATCCGCGCCAGACCAAAATCGGTCAAATAAGGTGTGCCGTCGGCATCAATAATGATATTGGATGGTTTTAAGTCTCGATGGAGCACACCGCGCTTATGGGCATAAGTGAGGGCATCGGCGAGATGGGTCATCAGCGTGAGTGTTTCTGAAGGAGACAGCATCCCGTCGCGCAATTTGTCTTTGAGCGTTTGCCCCTCCACAAAGCGCATCACCAGATAGGGTTGATTTTTATATTCTTCAAAGTCATAGACAGACACGATATTGGGGTGTTCTAAACGGGCGACGATCCGCGCTTCACGCTCAAAACGGGCATGAAAACCGGGGTCGTTGAGCATGTTCGGGTGCATCACTTTGATCGCCACATGACGATCCAAACGGGCATGATAGGCTTGATAGACGCTTGCCATGCCACCTGCGCCAATTTGCGCCACGATCTTATATTGCCCGACTTGCTCGCCGATGTCTAATGACATGAGAGGCATCTCCCGATTAGTTGTTCTGTTTTCTCTGATGTTCATTTTATCACATCAGCCCCGTTAATCTGCATTTTCTGCCTATCCGAATGATGCAAAAATGAGGGCGCATCTGTGTGAATGATGCGTCCTCACTGTCATGAACTGACCTGTCTGTTTTGGCATCGGCGCAACCTGCTTACGCCTTACACTTCACATTGCATTAGACTATCGGCGGATTGCCGCGTGTGTCTTCGGCGAGTGCTTCGTCAATACGACGTTGTAATTCTTCGTTGATGATTGCAGGTGTATAGCCGTTATGATGCCCATTTTCACGATTTTTGCGCTTGGATTTCTCGCCATAGGTGACATTTTTGGCTTTCTCAGAGCGATAGTGATGATTGCCTCCGCGCTTCCACATCAGCGCACCGGCGATTATCAAAGCTATGGGGAGCAACAGCCCGCCGAAAAGTCCGAATCCGCCGCCGAAGATCACAAATTCAAACAGGAAGGCGAACGCGGCGAAAGCGAATAAACCACCACGCACCATCATGCGTCCGGCATCCAGTTCGCCATGACTACCTGTGCGCCGTCCGAGGAAGGTCAAGCCCATGCCGATGAATACCGGATAAAGCGTCCAGATATACGCCCACGATTCCCAGTGATTGAAGGCGTTCTGATAGAGCAGAATCATGCCCGTCCCGCTAATCATTAAACCGGGGAAGATCAACCCCGCGTTGCGTTTACTGCCAGTGAGCGCAAAATACAAAAATGGCAGACCGGGCAACACGACAAACAGGGGCCACAATGCACCCATGATGCTAAAATTAAAGATACTGCTGAGTAAGAAGAATGCGCCGAGTCCGATGAGCAACATCGCCGGCAGTTGATTACGTTCAGATTTATCGTGGTCGCTTAATTCACTCATGATGTTCACTCCCTCATTAAAAGTTTTGCTGTGCGATTTAGGCAATCCCAAAAAAATTTACCCCTCGTTTAGAGGGTTGTGATGGGATTGCTCTAGCTTTTCCAATATAAGCATTCGTCATTCGACAATCTAAAATTCTGGAAAAGCCATATTCTTCTTTACGCAAAACATCCTACTGAAGTTGTAAACAGCTTTTTCAAAGACGGACATAACCGAAATCTGATCGCAATTCATGCTTATAGTTGGCGATACCTGACGGGGAATTACCTGCATTTCCATTAAGAAGATTTGCCTTTAGAGGTCAACTCTTAATGGATGTGGATTTTCTCATTTTTCGGATGGTGCTGATGGGAGGCCGTCAATCTTTCCCTGATGTAAAATTTTTCATGTAGGATTGAGCAATACCTTTACCCTAAAATCGTAAATAATAGTGCTAAAATGCGTAAAGGTTATGTAAAGGCTATGTTTATCTCTGGCACATTTTGTTAAAGTATAGTCGTTCGTAGCTGTATACAAGTCATAAGGTCTATCATATGCGTTTTGAAGATCAACTATTGCAATCTTACAGCGCCACACAACCAAAATATGCCACCCGCATTTGTACCTGCCCGAACTGCGACAAGCAAAGCGTCTTTACCTTCAGCGGTGAACAACATTGGCACCCAAGAATCGCCGCCGCAAAAGGACTTCCCACAAAAGTTTCCCTCTGGAAATGCTCCAACTGCCATAAAAACATTACTGAAGATAAACTCCCAATCGAAAAATCTACGACACGCGTACGGGTTTAATGACACATTAAGCACGCTCAAAACTGCTTTAAATTAATTTAAACTGTTTGATGTGTTTAAATTCTTCCCTTATAATAAATGGATAACGCATTAGATAAGGGTCAGTTCCGCGCATGGCGATCACAACGCATAACCGCGACACATTGTTTTCCAAACCGACGATTCTCGACGATAATTTGCCGTCATGGGCACGGCGCTCAAATCCGATTATCAGGCGACAGTTGGGGGTCTTTTGGCGGGTGTTCACACCGGAGCTTGATACAATCGCCCGGTTGTTGACGATTCAGGTGGCGGTAATCCTATCGACCATTTATTTTCCGGCATTACTCACGCCGATTTTGATGCTCACGCTGGCATCGTTTATGTTGTTGCCTGTCGCTTTTTATATGTATGCACAATTGATAATCAACGTCATCAATGATTCCGTCACGGTGATTACCAAAGAATTCAGCAACGATACGCTGACTCTGCTCCGCGTCACGCCGATTTCATTACGGGAGATCGTCCTCAGCAAAGTGGCGGCGAGCTTCTGGCGACGGATGGAACCGCTCGACAATGTGCTCTCGATGGCGCTTTACCTCGGTACACCGTTGCTGGTGCTGGTGCAAATTCTCAGCTTCCCGCCGGACGAATATCCGGTTACCTCGCAATTGATGATCGTGGCGACGTTGATCGTTTCTATCGTCCGCCTGCCGTTAGAGATGTTCATGGTGGCGATGCTCGGCACGGTCATTGGCACAGCCACACGCGTCCGCACTCCGGCGATTATCGCTACGGGTGTGATTGTCTTCTTCTACTTTTTGCTGATTAACCTGCCGCGTCTGCTGGAATTGAGCCTGCCACTGCAAATCCTCGTGGACATCATCCTGCCGATTGCCGTCCCGCTTGTGTTGATCTGGTTGAGCCTGAGAGGGACGTTGTATCTGCTCCAACGGGAGTGATTCGGGATGACGCACGTTCTTATTCTGAATGCCAATGAAGACATCGGGACTAGAATCTTATTCAGCGTCATTCTTGGGAGACAAGGATTTCAGGTTACAGTTGAAGCATTCGACCCTGAACGCTATATAGACATCGTCGCACAGCACCAACCCGATTGTGTATTAGTGCTTGGAACGTTGAGTCAACCCGAATACATCGCGCTGTTGAAGAATTACGCCGTAATGCTTTTCTCTTATGGATTTACCACTCAATTACAAACATTCATAGAGAATCTGAACACCCACAAAGATTTACGGTCATTCACGACCCTGGACTATCCTGTGAATCATACTAGGTTAGCAGAAATTGTTCAGGAGTGGTTAGACCTCGAAAAACGCCCTTTATCTATAATCAGCGTCAATAAACCCCATGTGCTTATTTTGTATACTGAAGGCACGTATCATGGCACACAGATACATCTTAAAAATCTGCTTGAATACAAAAATATCAGTGTTACAACGGAGCTCCTGATACCGGAGACATGTGCTGACCTTATTGAACTTCAGCAACCGGCTGTTGTGCTTGCCATTATCCGTGAAGAGTTGCCAGCAGATGCTATTATGAGTATCTTGCACCGCTCTCCGGTTATACTTTGTATCCAATGGCAGACAGCCGAGAAGGTCTCTGCATTAGACGATTTAAACGGGCAACTTGCGCTTCGCACTGACCTCAAATCGTTGGCTCACTATGAATTGACATTTTATCCTCTGCAATATCAAATTGTTAATCACGTTTTAGATGTTATAGAGGGTTCATCGGGCGTGTAGTTTCATGGTTGTACTAGAGGCGGGACGGTTTTACATCCATCCCGCCCCGTATTCGCGCTACACGGATTTTGGCTGTGTGCCTGTGGTGGGCGCGGGCAGAGTATCGAGCGCGTCACCATAACGGGCTTTTAAGCCTTCCCCCCATGCGATCAACAATTCACCGAACCGTGCCAATGGAGGCATGTGAGCGGTGGTTTCGGTGATTAGCGGTGTATCGCGTAACTGTTCCGATTTTGCTAATCGAGACAAGCGCCATTGTTGGCTTTCTTGCGTCAGTTGTTGCTGACGGGTCGTGCTGTGTACTTGCATATCAAATTCGTTCATGAGAATGCTCCATGAGAAATTAGTCGTTTTTTGGGTGATCTGAACCATCGGCAACATCACGAATGATGTACCCCAACAGGCATTGAATTGTTTGACTCAGAAGGTGCGGTGAGGTGTGCGTTATTTTGTCCGCGCACGCTCATCCAGCAGATGGATTTAAGACAGAGGCAATTGAAGCGAGTACATGAGATTCCCTTTCGATAGGGTCGGTTTAGGCTTAGGGTGGCGGTCAGCCATCGGCGTTAAGATGATGCAGATGGCTGACTCGTCTGTTTTGTTTCTGTCGCGTTTACATCTTCAAAAAGTGTTTGAGCGCGAACAACGTGTCATCAATGCGATCACGATTTAGCGTGTAGCATTTTGCGACCTCACGGCGACGCTCGGTTAAATAGCCGGTAGCGGTCAATTGGCGTAAATGCCGCGACGCGCTCGATTGGCTCAGGTTTAACCAGACGATGATGTCCTGTGCACAGACTTCTTCGTGCTGGGTCATGAGTTCTAAAATTTTGAGGCGGGTATCGTCCGAAAGGGCGCTCAACCGTACCAGCACTTCTGAACGGCTCAGCGCGGGTGATTTGGTCACACCTTCCGGCACACGCGCCCCGAATACCAGATAATTCGTCGGATCATTGCCTTCCGCGCCATGAAACGTCACATACGGACCGATATGCGCCGACGGGATAAACGTGATGTTATTGGCGTTGTCCATCGCATCCCAATAGCCCGCAAGATCGCGTCCGGTGACCAATCGCACCGTTTCAGTCGCTGTCTGACCGCGATAATCCAACTGACGGAAAGCCATCATCGATTCGGTTAACATGGGTAAGTTGCGTTCCCAATCATCCTTGAGATAGGTCTCCCACATAAAGGTGAGATGTTCTATCGTGGTTTCAAGCGCCTTTTCCGGCTGTTGCAATAACGGGAACGCCCGTGCATACATATCAAGATCAAGCACTTTGCCCTTTTCTTCGTAATGCTTCCCTATCGCCTTTTCAATAAGATCGACGAAGAGGTTGACATCTTGCATCACAGCTTCAGGAGTTACATCGAATTGTGCATCCTGTTCCGCAACTTTTTGCAGATAGTGGTTCACGAGTGCATCACGTGCCGCCATCGGGTCACCACCGCGAACACGATTGATATAGTCGTAAAAATCGGTATCGCCCGACTTGGTATCCCAATCATGGAGAACATAGAGCACCAGCACATTTTGCTCGCGGCGTTCGGCGCTCATATCCTCGTAGGTTTGTTCAACCCATCCGCCAAAACCGAGCAGGTCATCCGTTTGATTCAACAGGCTTAAACTATTGAAGTGATTACGCACTGGCGCTAGCGAAAAATTGACCCGCACAGTGGGCGGTGCTAGGATGAATTCTTGATCTGACACGCGATACTCCTTACCTATAACGATGAATTGATTGGTGTCAGTTTTACCATAATTTCCTACTTATTCAAATTACCCGAATAATTGGGTAATTAAATACAGCATATCACGGTACAACCTGACTTGTCAAGCATTTTTGGCATCAATTATTCAAATTACCCGTTTTTGTGCATAATTGAAGGATTGTACGCAGGGAAAATCAAAAAGGGGAGCGCATTTTATTCGGCGATCCCCTGTTCAGCATGATTTTGCGTGGTTTACGGTTTACGTTGCGCTCTCGTCTGATTTCGTCTCTGTCCCGGTTTCTGCCGGAGGCGTTTCTTCGGCGGGTTTATTTGCTGATTCAGCGAGTTGTTCGAGTTCAGCGCGGCGAGCGGCACGTTTGGCGATGAAGTTTTCGATATAGGTGATCACCTTATCAATTTCAGCCGCCTCAGCTTTGTTCAGCGCGCCCTTCAAGCGGGTGAGCGTTTCCATAAGACTTTCCAGCGTATAAGGCGACTCCGCTGGAGCCGTTTCTAAAGCGGTGTCCAGAATATCCCACGCCTCTTTGACTTTGCCAATTGCCATGCGCGAGGTGATAAGATCAGCATATGCCCAATAATTGGTGGCATCACTCTGCACTTCACCGAATGCCAGCCGTTCCACACGGGTATAGGTCTCGATCATGCGTTGGCGGTTATGTGTCTGGGCATAGAGCAAGGCGAGATTACTGAACGGATAGGACGATTGCGGCGTAACGGATGTGCCTTGCTCATAGGCATAAATCGCCTGATCGATCTGCCCGCGTCGACGATACAACCCGCCAAGCGCACCCCACCATGCCTCGCCATCTTCGTCCATCAAACGGGGCGAATCTTTGAGAGCTTGCAGGAAGTTCTGCTCCGCCAGATTATAAATGATGTCGCGCTCTGTGCCCTGGTTGAGCTTATCGCCCATACGACGGTAGATATAACCCAGCGCGGCACGGGAAGGCGCAAGTTTCGGGTCAAGTCGTAGTGATTCTTCCATCTGTACTTTGGCTTTGTCCAACTCGCCGCTCTGCGTATTCACATAGCCGATGCGATAGTGGATGATGGGGTTGTTGGGGTCGAGTGCGAGCGCACGATAATAGGTATCCAGCGCACCCTGATAATCCTGAGCACGATATTGACGCTCACCCAATGGCAGAAGCGATAACGCGAGGGACGCATTCGCCGCGCTCTCCCTCTGTTGTTGCACACTGTCACTGAGTTGCACGCGTAACAGATCAAATTCTTTCTCACGGGATGCCATATCACGCTCGAAGCGTTCGCGGGCTTCTTTCAATTCGTTCTGGGCAGATTCCAGACGGCGGAAACCGAGCAAACCAGCGGCAATCGCCAGAAATGGCACCACCAGACCAATCGCGCCGGACATGGCTTCAAACAATCCGAACATATTCGACGCGAGATTGATGGCTTCCTGTGCATCACCCACCGAATTAGACGCGTTCTCCGCAGAAATTTCTGCAAGACGGGCGGCATTGGACGAATCCGTGACGGAACGGGCAACCTCGGTGGCGATATTTCGCATCTCATCCAGCGATTGACGGATTTGTTCGTCGCTCATGCCTGTTGGTGTAGGCGATACAGCGGGATCATCCTGTGCAAGCAGAAATGCGGATGTGGTGAATCCCATGATGGTAATGAATACGATGACAACTATATATCGGCGCACGATCTTATCCCCCGGAATTGGTGAAGGTGTATTTTCGGGTATTGGGTATGAAGAATCACAGTCCTATGTCCATATCGTAAGGACAACATTCTTGTCCCCAATTTAATATATTGAAGAACCGTTTTTCGCTACCGTCTCAAGCCGATTAGAGACTTAAACATATAGCGAAAGTCGGTGGGCAACCTAACAGGTTGCCCCTACAAATCATATGTTTATTTTCTTGAAGAGCATAAGTCCACTCTAACCCGCCTTGAGTCAACTTTGATCTAAGTAGCTGGATGAATTTATCCTCCGGCGAACACACCAAAGGTCTGTAATTAATTTCTTCACAAACATACTCTAATCCGTAATAACTAACAACCAATAACTAACAACCAATCACATGCTCTGTTCAATTAATCACATTTTGAAGCGTTCGGCAAGTTTTTTCCGCACGACATCCATGCCTTCATCTGCCGCGATAATTTGAATATCGCCGCCAGCCAGAATCGCCCGCAAAATCCCGCGATTGGTATTGCCTGTACGGAAGGCGGTAGAAATTTCATCGGCGGTGCGCCCACTGCCTTCTAGTACCAGAATCGGCAATTGAAGTTCTGTGGTGGAGGCGAGGTAAATTTCGTGCATGGCGATGATCCCGCCGTTGATGAGAATTCCGGCAGAGGGCAGTTGGCGTTTATTGCAGATGTCATAGGTCAGGTTGACAATCGTCTGCGATTCGTCGCCCCACGCATCGCCATCTACCAGCACAAAATGCGAGTGATTGTCTTCCAAAAAGGCTTCTTCGTGTGGATTTTTATATCCCGGATACGACACTTTACCCAATGGTGAAACGCCTACCAACGGAAAGTTAAATTTACCCTGCGCCCGTGCCTCACCTACCATCTGCATCACACCGGCTTCGGTGCCACCATCGATAATCACACCGCCGATTTCTTCGATAAAGCCCGCAACCCCGTTCAAAATTTCCTCGATGCGCTTACGATCTTCCGCGCTCATGTAGGATGCGCCACCACTGACGAACAGACACGGTTTCGGTTCTGTAAATCCGAGTGTTTTCAGCACCTGAGCGGCATTATTTTCCTTCGGGACGCGCACGGCACGGGCAGTATGTTTATTGGCAAAAGTCATATCGAAGCATTGGTTTAGCGCAGGTAGGGTGTTATTTTCCATGCTTATATCCCTGAGTTAGCTCGTGTCGTGTAAAATAGGTATCTAGCTGTAAATTTAAGACCAGACTTTTGTAAAAAACAAACAGCTACGATTGTATGGGTGTTATCGTAATCCAGAACTGACGTTTATCAGGATCAATCCAATGCCAGATGCTTTTAATCCCGCCAGCCCCGCGCCATTTAGCGATGAACTACTGGACTGGTATGATGCCAACGCCGCGCTGTTGCCGTGGCGTAAATTCCAAACAGACCCTTATCGCGTGTGGTTATCGGAAATCATGCTCCAGCAAACGCAGGTAGAAACCGTCATACCTTATTATATGCGTTTTCTCGATCAATATCCCGATGTCCATGCGCTGGCGAACGCGCCTATCGACGATGTGCTCAAAGTGTGGGAAGGCTTAGGGTATTATAGCCGTGCACGGAACTTACACAAAACCGCTATCACGGTCAGCACCGAATATGATGGCAAGTTCCCGGATAGCGTTGAGGGCTTGATGACACTGGCGGGCATCGGGCGCTATACGGCGGGCGCGATTGCCAGTATTGCATTCGGGTTAGTCGCGCCGTTATTGGATGGCAATGTGATTCGTGTATTCTCCCGCTTGAAGGATTTCAGTGATGATGTAACCACATCCGCCGCACAAGCCCGTTTATGGCAACTCGCAGAAACATGGCTACCACAAACGCGTGCGGGTGACTACAATCAAGCCTTGATGGAACTGGGGCGAACGGTGTGCAAGCCGCGCAATCCGCTGTGTGAAACCTGCCCGATTTGCGCGTATTGTCTGGCATATGCCAACGGGACACAGGCAGAACGTCCCGTCAAGAAGAAGAAAGCACCCACGCCGCATTTTGACGTATCCGCCGGACTGATCCGCGACGAAAACGGGCGCTTACTCATCGCGCAACGCCCGATGGAGGGTTTGCTGGGTGGGTTGTGGGAATTTCCGGGCGGTAAGCAAGAAAAAGGCGAAACTCTGCCGGAGTGCTTGCAACGTGAACTGCGCGAAGAATTGGCGATTGAGGTTGAAGTGGGCGGGTTGTTCATCTCGGTGAAACATGCCTTCACCCATTTCAAGATTACGCTCCATGCTTTTGACTGCCGTTACGTCAGTGGTGCGCCACAAAAGCTCGGCGTGCGCGATTTTGCGTGGGTGACGGAAGACGAATTGGCGAAATACAGCTTCGGCAAAGCAGATCGTCAGGTGATACAGGCATTGCAGGAACGTCGCAATATGTTGTTTTGAAGTAGAAAGTTAGACCCTAATTTTTGTCATCACAGATTAGGCACATGCAATCATATCTAAAACACGTATACAAAGCATCTCAGCGATCAGCATTTCAGCACAGATAATTTTCTGACAGGCTGAATTACGATCAAATTAAAATGTTAAGAGGCTAAATCATGACACGAAAACTCTTCTGGGAAGACCCCTATCTGACCGAAATCGACACGCATATCACGGCGATGAATGATAACGAGGTCACTGTCGCCGAGACCATTTTCTATGCCTTCGCCGGAGGGCAGGAGCGCGATCACGGCACGATTAGCGGGCATGAAGTATTGGATGCCCATAAAGACGGCACGGAAATCGTCTATTCGCTGATTGATGGCTTTGGACTCAAAGTAGGCGATGCGGTGAAAATGACGATTGATTGGGAACGGCGCTATCAACTGATGCGGTTGCACTTCGCGGCGGAGATCGTGCTAGAATTCGCCACTCAAAATCTGACAGGGATCACCAAAATCGGCGCGCACATCGCACAGGACAAAGCCCGTATTGACTTTAAGTGGAAAGAAAACATCGCCGACGCATTCCCGCTCCTCACCGAAAAAGCCAACGCTCTGATCGACGCGAATCATCGGATAGTCAGCGCCTTTGAGGATGTTGAAAATGAACGTCGCTACTGGGAGATTGATGGGTTTGCACGGGTCGCCTGTGGTGGCACACACCTCAAAACAACCGGAGAGATCGGCACAGTGACGCTCCATCGCAAGAATATAGGCAAAAATAAAGAGCGCATCGAAATTTATGTAGGCGAGCAAGGTTAACGAAACTTTTCAGTCAACGGTGGGCTAATTATTGTGAACTGAGTCGCTCCTTACCACTAAAAAAGTACCAATCGCTAACTACCCCCATTTATGAGGGGCTGGCAAAGTTAGAATTCGGTTTACACTGTGACTATCTGGAGGCGAAGCAATGACATAGGTGACCCCATGCCCAACCTGGACATTTTCTTCTTCATCGCAGTGCTCGGATTCGTGCTTTTCATCGTCGGGATTTTCCTCAAGCCTCTTTATGAGCGACATCATCACAAGCTGGCAGACACCGCCGGATTTGATCTGTGCTGGCAATTGAGTTTGATGGGCTTTTTTACCGCCATCATGCCCATCCCACTGTATTACATCGGCATTGAGCAAATCGTCTGGCGGCTGAGTAGCCTTATTTTCGCGGTAATATTGTTTATCAGCGTGGTCGCAATTGGCACGAAAATGATGTCCGTCGGGGCGCGTTGGCCCCTGATAACCCTTTTTCTGCTTGCACTTTCGCTAGTTTTTATCATAATCGAAGTTGCAAATATGATATTATGGGGCGGATCAGAAATTTATCTGGTCGGCGTAGTATGGATAATGGTGCTGGCGTGTGGGCAATTTCTCAGTGTATATACCTATGATTATCTCCTCAATCCACCAAAATCGGCGGAGAAGGGGCAAATTCCTAACCCTGAGCCTTATCGTCGTCATGGGGCTATGGATGAGCGCCTGCGTAGCGAACAGCGTGCAGGTCATCCCCACCGCCCGCCCGACGATTACCCCGACCTTCACAATTACCGCGTCCCCTACCGTAGACAGGGAGGCGCTCCCTACAGCCACCCCGTCGAACGTCCCCGTCCGCATAGTGGATGGACCATCCCCAACGCCGCTGTTCGGACCGACGAGAACGCCCGACCCTAACGCCATCACACCGACGCTTAACCCGAACGCACCGCGCATCGAATATTTCACCAGTGATGAGGTTGCGGTACCACCGGGTGGCACAATCGGCTTATTCTGGTCATCACGCGGAGGGACGAATGCGATTATTTATCAACTCAACCGGCAGGGAGAGCGCACCCGTCTTTGGAATGCGCCGTTAAGTGGAAGCCCTAGAGACGTAAGTGTAACAACCCGTTCCAGTGATCGAGGGCAGGTGGATTTTCTGCTTGTGGTGAGCAATGGCACGGTAGAAACCCAGCAAACCCTGTCGATTCCGCTGGAATGTCCGGTGGCGTGGTATTTTGAGCCAGCGCCCACCGAATGCCCTGATAACGAGGCAACGGAAACGTTTATCATTGAGCAGGCGTTTGAACGTGGACGGATGCTTTACATCGCAGATACCAATAATGTTTACGTGCTGTTTAATGATGAACTCACGCCCCGATGGGCGGTTTTCCAGAATCGCTACGATCCCGCCATTCATCCTGAAAGTGATGTGAATTTCCCGTTCCTCCAGCCGATTGCCCGTCTCGGATTTTTGTGGCGCGGCAACGATACGGTGCGAAATCGGCTTGGTCTGGCGGCGGCGGAAGAAATCGCCATTGACGGGTTGGTGCAAACGGCGGATGAAAACCTGTATATCACCAGCGCCAATGGCACCATCTTACAGCTTTTGCCAAACGGTGACGCATGGCAAATTATCACCTTGCCTTAATCAAAGTGCGTTACAAGTAGGCAATCTAATCGTAAGACACTACACCGATAATTATCAACTAAAGATCGACCACTAATCTCAAGAAAGAGTCCGGTCATGCTAAATGAACCCGGCGCATTGCTCGATGATGAGCGCCGAAGCGGGCGACCATCTTCACAATTTGACGAACCCGATCACACAGAAGACGCGCTACTTGATGAAGCGGATTATTTCGCGTTACAAGAACTCATCCAGAGTGTGATGACCGTCCACACAACCAACTTTCCCGCACCGGATCACCCACTACTCATGCGTGCTGATTTGCTGGTGATGAACCCGGAAAGCCAATTGGTAGCAGAATTTAGGGGACGTTTAACGCTTGAATCTGAAATCGCCTACGAACATTTAAACGCTGAGATGATGGACGCTGATCTGTTGCCACTTTTCCGGCGCGATGCCGACGACGATGTGATTTACGTGGTCTCTGGACGCGGAAAGCCGGTAGAAGGCGGTGGTTGGCTGGCGCTTATTATGTTCGTCCTGACGCTATTGAGCTTGCTCTATGTCGGGACAATTATGGCTGTGGGTGAGATCCGCGCAACGAATCCTTTTCTGGCAAATCGTATTGAAGAAAATCTTTTGTTAGAAATGTGGCGCGGTCTGCCGTATGCCCTCAGCATCGCCTTGATTCTGGGCGCACACGAATTGGGGCATTATTTCGCCTCACGCTTTCATCGGACAGCAACGAGCTTACCGTATTTCATCCCGTTTCCGCTAAGCTTATTCGGCACTTTCGGCGCGGCAATCCGCCTGCGTGAGCCGATGCGAAATCGTAAAATTTTGCTGGATATTGGCGCGGCGGGTCCATTGGCAGGGCTGGTATTCGCCATCCCGATTCTGTTGATTGGTCTGGCAACCTCAACCGTCGGACCGATTGCTGTCAATGGATTCACAGAGGGCAATTCGCTCACGTATGCACTCGCCAAGATCATCACCTTCGGGCGCTTTTTACCGGATGGGCGCGTAGATGTTTATGTCAATCAACTGGCATGGGCAGGCTGGACGGGCTTATTCGTCACCGGAATTAACCTGATCCCGCTCGGTCAATTGGACGGCGGGCATGTGCTGTATTCGCTGATTGGTCGGCGGGCGCGTCTGCTATATTATCCGGCGATTGTCATTCTCGGTGGGCTGGTGTTGCTGACCAATAACGCGCTGATCGTGATGCTGGTGTTGCTCGTTTTGTTGGGTCGGGTTCATGCCACTCCGCTAGATGACATTACGCCGCTGGACTTTCGCCGTAAGGTGATTGCCGTATTGACGCTTCTGGTATTCGTGTTCGTGTTCGTCCCCATTCCGCTCACCGAAAGCGGTCCGGGCATCACCAACCCTGATTCACGGCAGAGCATCGGCTTGATAATCGCGCTTGTGTGGACATCACGCCATCAATGGATGTACTTAAGCCAACGATTATGGCGCAAAGTCGCCCGCTAAAAACGAGTTGTGTCTCTGGGAAGAAATTTTGCCCGCAGAATACACACTATTCCAAATCAGGAGAACTTTGTTATAATATCGTGCGCTGTAAACGGTGTCGCAAAAGGCATCGCCGTTTCAGCAAAAATATTCTGGAGTGGTCGCATAGTGGACTAGTGCGCTCGCCTGGAACGCGAGTTGGGTTAACGCCCTCGTGGGTTCGAATCCCACCCGCTCCGCACAAAAAAAGCTCAGGACATCATCTCTTGAGCTTTTTTTATTCCGCGTTTTATTCAATATTCCGCCGCGATTCATACCACAGCGCCGCGCCGGTCAATAATGCGCCGATCAATTCCCAGAGCGCCACACCGACAAACCCTGATGGCGCGATCTCCCGTGCGACAGCCAGCATAAATACGCAAAAGGTCACCATCCGAAATGGCACCGTCCAGCGATAAAATGCCTGCCAATTGCTGAGCGCCGCCAGCATGTAATATACGCCCATATTGAAGGATGCCATTGACGAGGCAATGACGAACGCCGTTGTTGCATCTCCGGTGGCGCGTTGTGCCTGCTCAATCGGATCAATGCCGGTCAACTGTAGGGTAATTTCCGGCTGAATAATGCCCACCAAGCCGAGAAAAAACGCCAATACGCCAAAAATGAACATCGTCCAGCTAGAAGGATTACGTAAGCTTAAGTTATTGAACAAAATACTCGACTCCTTAACACTTTATCTCAATAAACCCGGTTATACTACAAGTAACATTACACAAATTTGAAAGGTTAATTGTGCCTGTTGAGATTCAGTTTGACGAGAGTCAAAAATTCATTATCTATACGATTAGTGATCCCGTAAACATTGCCGATCTCTACGCGGCTTATAAAGAAGAAAAAAACTTCCGTGATTCTGTCGAACACACGGTACATTCTATTGTGGATATGTCTGCTGTGAAACGCATTCCACCGAACTGGCTAACGGCGAAATCCGGACCTGGACTCACCCATCCCCACAGCGGGCAGATGTTGTTTGTCGGTCTCTCCACCGGATTACGGATTATCGTCAATACGATCACTAAAATCATGCGGTATGAGAAGATGCAGGTCTTCAACACGCGTGAAGAAGCAGACGATTACATGGCGTATCTGGTACAGCAACAAGAGACCGCATCCAACGGCACATAAGCGCCATCATTTCAGCAAATCACGATGAGGCTCAAGCATAACGCTTGGGTCTTTTTATTTGTGTAGGGAGAGAAAAATTTCATCCGTGTGATGCAGTCTGGTATGATTGGCGTAGGCTAATTTACTTAAGAGTGTATTCATGGGCTATATTCGAATCACAACCTATAAAGCGGCGGCGTATCTTATGGATGCGTTATGGAAAGCGGGAATGCTGTATGAACTCGTCGAGGACGGTGGCGATATTGTGCTATTCAAAACGCCGGGCGGGGAATTGGTGAGCGTTCACCTGATTGAAAGCGACCTGCCCGTGTATGAAATCCGTCAGACACTGAACTACAACGCCGAACGCGGCTATTACACGCTGTTTATGTTATGGACGCGCATGATGCTCCCGAATCACGCTACAGAGTATCGTCCGGAAGATTGGATGGAAGCCCTGTTCACGCTCAACGGAGGCAATATCTACGGCTACGATGTGTTCGAGGGCGAGGTGTTTATGTTTCCGGTGTTCTTCAGGGGAATCAGCGGCAAACGCTATATCGAACACGGCACGACGATTCACGCGGCTGGCTTACGCACCCATACCGTCACCACCGAGTTGCCGGATTTTACGGGGAGTTGGCGCGTCGCGGATATGAATGGTGATCCACAGCACAATTATCGCACCCGCATGTCACCGGATGAACGGATTGAATTGGATGACAATTATGTGTTGCTCGGTGTGACCTATGACGACGATAAAGAAACGGTCAAGAAAGCCTATCGTCTGCTGGCACGGCGCTATCATCCAGATACTAACCGCTCAGACGAAGCCAACGATATGATGCGCCGGATCAACGATGCGTATACGCAGATTTTGAAGCAACTCGATTAACAAGTTGGGTCAGGTAGCACACGATGTTACAAACCTACATCCCGAAGGCTCCACTAGCCGACTATGTGCATATGTTCTGGTATTGGGCGGGCTATCATCCTCCGCACAAAAAAGAGCGCATCTTGCCACACGGCTTGATGGAAATGACCATCAATCTCGCTGATGAGCCGCTAGTTTTTTCGTATCCTGAAGACGGTTATGTGCCGCATCCCATTTATGGACCCATCGTGGCAGGCGCACGCTCGGATTATTTCGTGATTGACACAAACCGCCCTGCGTCGATTCTGTCGGTATGGTTCAAGGCGGGTGGCGCACGGGCATTTTTCGGCGCGTCGGCGAACGCTCTGCATAATCAACACCTGTCGTTGGATGTTTTGTGGGGCTATGACGCGCATGATCTTTACTGCCAACTGTTAGAAGCGCCCTCAACGGTACACCGCTTTCGCCTGCTGGAAACCGCGCTGACCAACCGCTTAAAACGAGCAAGCGTGCGCCATCGTGCGGTGGATTATGCCCTGAACGCTTTCAGCAAACAGCCCCATAACATCACTATCGCGCAAATCGTTGATGAGATCGCGCTCAGTCCAACCCGTTTTATACAGGTTTTTCGTGAGGAAATCGGCATCACGCCCAAGTTATTCTGCCGTGTGCAACGTTTTCAACACGCGCTTTCGCTAATCGCACAACAACGCCATCACAGTTGGACGGATGTCGCGCTCAGGTGTGGTTATTTCGATCAAGCCCACTTTATCAACGACTTTCAGCACTTCGCTGGAATCACCCCCACGATGTACGCGCCACAGAGTCCTGACCACAATAGCAATCTGCCATTTTTCGAATAATTCGCCCTCGACTTTGCAGGGGTTAAATTTTTTCCAATACGTGGACGTTCGCCTTTTTTACACTGTGATGAGTGTAATCAATGCAAGAAGGAGCGCAATATGTCTACGGAAAATACAGCCCGCAAATTGGTCTATTATGTGGCGACCTCTGTCGATCATTATATTGCCCGCGCCGATGGATCAGTGCAGGGGATGCCAATGGAAGGTCAGCACGTCGCGGATTATTTGCACAGTCTGCGCGAGTATGACACGGTGCTCATGGGCAAAAACACCTATGAAGCGGGTTATCAGTGGGGCATCAAACCCGGTGAGCCATCGCCGACCTACGCCCACATGATGCAATATGTTTTTTCGCAAAGCATGGCGCACTATCAACATAAACAGCTACAAGTGATCCGCGAAGACCCTGCTGATTTCGTCCGGCAACTCAAAACGCAATCCGGTGGGATGATCTATTTGTGTGGCGGGGGCGAATTGGCGGGTTATTTACTCACGCATCAATTGGTGGATACGCTGATTTTAAAGGTTAATCCGGTGGTGTTTGGATCGGGTATTCCGCTATTTGGTAGCAGTGGCGCGGAATTTGGATTGTCTTTGCTGGATACAAAAATCTACAATAACGGGGTGGTGTTTATGCACTACGCGATTGATTATCAGTAGATCAATCAAGCTCATAACCGTTGCGCCACGCGACAACCGCCCGTAATGCAAAGGGTGTGCCGATTTTGGCGAGTGCTTCGGCGGCGATATCGCACACCCGCTTTTCTTCCTCAAAGCGCCCATCGGCATCAAAACCCGGTTCGAGGAATTCCGCCGTCACCACCCAACTTTGACGATTATCCGTGTCGCGTAATGCGCGGATCAATCCGGGGATGGCACGCCGATCTCCAATTTGACCGAGCGCCCACGCCGCCGCCCGTCGCACTTCGCCGCTATCGTCATCTAAGGCGCGGAGCAAATGACTAATCGCACGATGATCTGCCTGTTCGCCTAAAATTTGCGCGGCGGTATGGCGCAGAGTCAGGCTATCTGAATGCAAACACGCGATCAAGTCACGATTGGGCTTATCGATTTTGCTGAGGGCGCGTTTAATCACGTCGCGCATAATATCATCGTATTGTTGAAGTTTGTCTTTAACTGCTTCGTTCACTTTGAGCTTTCCCGATGAGCTTTCAGTTGAGCGAATTCATAGTTTGTGTAGTGTAACACGAGGGTCGATCTGTGTATGGTTGGTATCACGTTTGGAAGTTCGTAACGGAATCAAAAAATCCCGCACGTTTGGCGGGATTTGAGGGGTCTTACAAGTTTATGCGTTACGCGGCATCGACATTGCTATCGTCAGCGTTCTTGGCTTTCTCGACGGTCACGACCTGTGAGTCGTCACCAACTTCGCGCACCAATTCGATTTTTGCGCGGGTATAAACGCCTGCGGCAATGGCAATGACTGCCAGCGGAATAACCAGTTGGCTCAGGAAGATCAGCCCCACACCGACCCCGACAACGGCGGTGGTCAATGTGACGTTCACCAGCGTGTCGCCATTTTCCTTGCGGATAAGCACACGGCGTTGATTGCCTTTTTCGATCACATCCTGTAAACGGTTGTTGATGTCTCCCATTGTGTCGTTGAATTGATTGTTATTGCTCATGTTTGTATCCTCGTTTTTGTTATTCTTGTTTTGGTTTATATATATCTATACGGGGAATTCAAAATAAGGTTGCAGAAATCGAGTCAATTTCTTGATTTGAGGGGAAGTTCACCATAAATCGGCGAAATCAGAAAAAGTGTGTGCGGGTTCATTGGCAAAAATGTCGCCACCCGTTGCACTTATATAAGCGATATTGAAGACCGTTTTGTGATATGACCAACCACTTGCCCAACCAAAGCGCCCGTTATAGCCAATCCGCGCCCATGTATCCGGCTTTAAAACGAACTCTTTGCGCGTAAACGTCCGTTTTGGCGCACCCGCGCAGGAGATCCCCGGCTGATAGGTGAGTTGTAACTGTGCGGTTTGTGAGATGATCCGTACACAGCCGATAAACACATGTCGATTCAGCATCAAGTCGTGGATTTCTGTCTGTGTCACTGATGGCTGAAAATCCGCCGCCTCTGCATAAACGGTGCGCTGATGGACAAGCGGTAGTGGAGGCAAGGTCTGCGGTAATTTCGCCAATGTGAGTGCATCCGGCACCGTGTTCCTCCGCGATGCACCCTCGCCGCCACGAGAGGCTTTCGTCCACTGTATTTTGATTTCCTGCACAATCACAAACATCGTGATGCCTCAAGCGTTTAGTTCTCTAATGAACTATTATGTTCAATTTTTCATAAGTTTTCTATATTGTTAGACTCTGATGTTTTTTTTATTGGAATGGTGAGCGAAGGGTAGTGACTTGTTATGACAAAGACCGAAAACTTCGACAGGGTCGAGGTGAAATCAGTCGCTGAATTGAGAGGATGGTTGGAAGCCAATCATACACAGGAAGCGAGTATCTGGCTGGTCACATATAAGAAACATATGGGTGATAAATACATTTCTACCTCGCAAATACTTGATGAAATTCTATGCTTTGGCTGGATTGATGGTATTAGACGCAAGCTCGATGATGACCGCACTATGCAACTGATCGCGCCTCGTCAGGCACAACACTGGGCGAAAACCTACAAAGATCGGGTTGCGAAATTAGAGAAAGCAGGGCGGATGCACGCAAGTGGCTTAAGGGGTATAGAAGAGGCAAAACAGAGTGGGTTATGGAACTTTATGGATGATGTGGATGCGCTCATCATGCCTGATGATCTAATTGAAGCATTGAAATCACAGCCACCTGCATATGAGAACTTCGATGCGTCTGCGCCTTCCTATAAGCGCAATGTCTTGCGATGGATAAAGCTGGCAAAGACATCCGAAACTCGCGCTAAACGTATTGAAAAAACCGCCACACTGTCTGCCAAAAACGAAAAAATCGCGCAAATGTGATCGAATCATCCGTTCAAGTAATATGTTGTGTGCTTCACTTCATAAAAAATTCTCGCACCACACTTTAGAAGTCAGTGTGATGCGAGAATGGTGAGTCTCATATGCGTTTAGTGGTGCAACACTGCGTTATGCTTCTGCACGTCGGTTACGGAGCACGAAGTAGATCACAACAAGGATCAATAAGCCCAGCCCACACATCACAATCGCAATCAGCGGTAAGGAGTCACTGGAATCGGCGGGTGCGTCCTGCGCCTCGAACTCGGTAATCTCTACCGGAGTCGCGGTAATTGATTCAGCGGTTTCTTCCTCAGCAACTTCCGATGTCGGGGTGGCTTCATCAGTAGCTTCGGCGGTATCCGTTGCAACAGGTGCGTCGTCAGTTGGTTCGTCCGTCGGCTCATCGGTTGGCTCAGCATCCACTGTCGCCTGTGCATCTACCGTAGCTTGCGCGTCTTCGGTTGACTGTTGAACAGAAAGCTGTGCGACTTCGGTTGCATCTGCATCTTCAGTTGGTTCAGCATCGCGTGTCGCCTGAGCGTCAATCGTTGATTGTGCTTCTTCGCTGGCTTCTGCGTCGTTGGTTGCCTGTGCGTCCATCGTTGATTGTGCTTCTTCGCTGGCTTCCGCTTCAATCGTCGCCAACGCTTCAATCGTCGCCAACGCGTCAATGGTTGCCTGTGCATCCAGTGTCGCCAGATTATCCATGCGATCTTGCGCGTTCTGCGTCATCTGGGCGTTTCTGACCAAGCCTGTGTCCTGTGTCGCTTGCGCGTCGCTGGTTGCCTGTGCATCTACGGTTGCCTGTGCATCCTGTGTACTGCCCGCCTCGGTTGTCACCTGTGCATCCACCGTTGCCTGTGCATCAGCAGTTGCCTGTGAAATTTCCGTCGCTTCCGTATCTAGCGTCGCCTGTGCGTCCATTGCTTCTTGCGTCACGGTTGCTTGCGCCTCAAGTGCTTCTTGCGTCAACGTCGCATTGGAATCAGCCGTTGCCTGTGCGTCGCTTGTGGAAACTGCGTCTACTGTCGCTTGCGCGTCTATCGCTTCCTGCGTCAGTGTGGCGTTGGCATCGGCTGTTGCCTGTGCATTGCCTGTCGCTTCTGCGTCGAGGGTTGCGACTGCTTCTGATGTAGAGGTCATCTGGACAGCAAGTGTGTCACTGGTTGCCCGTGCATCAGCCGTCGCCTGAACATCAACGGTTGGCGTGGGTGTGCTGGTCGCGGTGGGTGTATTACTTGGCGTGCTGGTCGGCGTGAAGGTTGGTGTCGGTGTCGGGATCACATTGACCGAGAACGTCACGCTTTCCGTCGAGGATGCACCACCCGCGTTGGTCACGGTAACATCTACCGTGTGCGAGCCTGTGCCAAGATCAAGCAGATCAAGCGTTAAGCTGAATGGAGCTTCGGTGAGTGTTCCAGCATCGTTGCCATCGACTGTGAACGCCACACTGGAAATATCCGTCTGGCTATCCGCCGTTACATCTAAAGTGATACTTTCGCCGGGTGCAAAACTGCCTTCGTAGGCTTCACCATCAGCGATACCCTCAAGTGTAATCGTCGGCGGTAACGCACCGATATTCACCGTGAAGTCCGTCGTTGAGGTCACACCGCCTTCGTTGACCACCTCAACCGTAATCGTCTGTTCGCCCGGTTGCAAAAGGGCGGGATCAACCGTGAAGGTATAGGGAGCTTCCTCTAAGATTATTATATCGTCGCCCACCGTCACAGAAACGACCAATGGCGCGGTCTGTCCGGTGATGTCTAAGGTCAAATCAGTGGGTTCGGTGATGGTCATGCCCGTCAGGTCATCCGTCAACGTCACAATAGACGGTAACGCCGCGATGGTGTAGGTCAGGGCATTGCTTACCGTGTCTCCCGTCGAATCCGTCACCGTGATAGACGTTGACTGCTCACCGGGGGCGATTGACACCGGATCAACATCAAAGCTAAACGTGTTATCGTCATTGAGCGTAACTGCTTCGCCATTTACCAATACTTCGGTGATGGCATCATCCGCCAGAATTTCAACGGTAAAGGTCGTGGGTTCGCTAATCGGATCAACAGGCACATCGCCGAAATCAATCACCGGCACCGGAACAGGCGCACGTAGTGTTGATTCGATGATGTTCGTTTCACCGGAATCCGTCGTGGCGCTCAATGTAAAGCCGTAAGTCGCGCCGTCTAATGGCAGATCAATGCTATAGGTCAGAATGTATTGACTGCGTAAAATGCGTGCAATCTCGGCATAAATTTCGCTAAGCTGATCGGGCGATGGCGATTCGTAATTGCGGGCGTTGGTCTGACTGGCGAGTTCCAGTAAATAAGTACGATCCACACCAAAGCCCTGACCAATCGTATAGACCGGTACACCCTGCACCCGCGCTGTGCGGATAGCATCTCCACGCGGCGAGGCGCTCAATATGCCGCCCAGCCCATCAGATTCTGCGCCGTCGCTGAGTAAGATCATGGCGCGACGTGGCACAGGGGAATTGACCGCCTGCAACACCGCCGCCAATGAACCATCATAGAGGGCGGTCTGTCCACCGAACGGAATATTATCAATCGCACTCAGGAGCGCATCACGATCTGTCGTGAAATCCTGCACCAGACGGGCGCGATTGCTAAAGGCGACGATGGCAACCGGATCGTTTTCGCCGATATTCTGAATAAATAAGCGGGCGGCGGCTTGTGCCTGTGTAATCGGACTGCCGGACATACTATTGCTGACATCAATCGCCAGCACAATGCCGATGGGTAAATCGTCATTGGTGATATTTTCCACGCTGACGAGTTCGGCAGTTGCGGCGAGTTCTCCACCAAAATTGAACGCATCCGCGCCGAGGTCGGTAATAGGTTGACCAATTTCATCATAGACATTCGCGGTGATGCGAACAAGTGGCGGTTGAGAGGTATCAATGCCGGTGATTTCAATACGCGGTGTTGGCGTTTCGGTTTCGCCCTGCAAAAACGCGAAGAACGTTGGCACAGCAAATAAGATCATGGTGATGAGTAAGAAGTATCTTTTCAACTCAACGTCCCCTTAAAGTGTTGATTATATAAGAAGAATCATCGTACAAGATGACCTTAAAATCATATTTTAGAAATCTTTAAACTTCCCCTATTTATGTTAACGTAATTCAGTTCGATTGTCATTCTATTGGCGGAAAATCACAGGGTAATCGCATCAAAATAGGAAAAGAGAGACAATGGGGCGAAAAAGGAAAGCCTCATGTCAACAGAATTCGGTGCGAGTATAGAACAGTGCTTTGGTGACTTGCCGGATCCGCGTGTGCGGGGTCGTTGCGACCAC